>NZ_SHOW01000001.1:0-29801 GCF_011175115.1 Helicobacter pylori
CCTGTGCTAGATACGAATGTATGGGGATATTATACCACGAATTGGTAGCATTCATCCCAAACGCTAAAGACGATTGGGATTTCTGCTTGGGTGGTTAAATTGCCCATTACAGCTTAATAGAATACTTTCATAAGCATTGAGCTTTCTTAATTGCAAATAACTCATGCTATCAATAATGCTTTCACTCAAAACAATATTTTTAACCAGCTTTAAATCCTTAGGGGCCAGCATTTCTATACCTTTTTCCCCCTTATTTAAGGCATTGAGCGGTCTGTTTAATACTTGATTATTTAAGCTAGTCATAGGATTTTCTAAGCGTCTAGTGTAAGAAATGATTTTATTAGAATGGCTATTTTTAGAATATAAGAAGTTAGGTACACACATATTGTTATGCTTGTCTCTTTTTAAAGAGTGGTTATAGGCTAAAAAAAGATTACCATTAAGCTCTCTTTTTTCTAACATTTTGGAATTGGTTAAATCATAAAGTTCAAATTGATTGAATTTATCAATAATTTTTTGTTGCTCTTTAAATTTATCTGCTTCTTTACTAGTTAGTTTAGAGGCATTTTCTTTTATGGTATCGTCGTTTATGATTAAACCTTGCGTAAAACCCATTAAATCTAAATTTCTGTTCTTACAGAAATTGATAATATTGCCACTATCAGCTTTATTGTTGCAGTTTAAATAAAACCATTGAAAATTAGCATTTTGTCTTACAAGAAGCTTTTCATTGCTATTACTATAAACTTTCCAAATTTTAGTGCTTTTTTGTGCGTTCAATCTATAACCATTTCTTTCTAAAAGGCTATCTAGTGGTAAGTGTATAGCGTTCTTTACATAAGCCATAATCAAGCCTTCATGCGCATCCTCTTAAATCTTTAGATTTAACGCTCAATCTATTAAAAGCTCTTTGCAAATTTTTCAATACAATAGCTTTTTGATAAGGACATTTGTTACTAGGTAGCGCTTTTTTACTCAAGTTTTTATAATTAAGCGTAAAAATTGTCTGTGTGTCATTCAAAGGGTTAAAACTAAAAAGTAAGTCGTTAAATTGTCTGAATTTACTAAAAACAATCTCTTTAAGCTCGCAAATTTGATTATTAACTCTATACTTCACGCTTTTTAGCCTTTGTGTGTTCTTTTGTAAAAAGTTAATAATTTTTAAAAAAAAAGGGAAGGGAGTGTGTTTTTATTGAATTTGCTCCCTTGAAACTCCTTATTTTTTGTGAAGTCTTTTAAATAGATATACACATAGCCTGGCTTATTTTTCACCGCTTCAATTAACCTTTGAGCTTCCAAATCATTGATTGCGTTTCTTAAAGACCTATCTACACACTGATGCACTTGCGTGTAATAGTGCCTACTTAATGCAATTTTATTGCTTTTTGAACTTATTGCAAGCTCACAAAGCTCTCTGTAAAGCCTTCTAGCACCAACCCCACCAAATAAAGTGCTATAAAACCTATCTTCAACAACTTTTCTAAAGATTTCTACATTAACATCTGGATAGTTTTGGAAATAAAATTGTTGTGTCTTTTTGGAAAATTTAACATTGTCTAAAAACATTTCTTGGCACTCTTTAGAATTTAAGTGCAGTTTAGGGATTTTAAAAAACTTCATAAACTTCCTTTAAAAAGAAGCTTAGATAAGAGTTTTATAAATAATTACATTCTCTTAAGAATGAATGAGTAAGGGATAAGAGATGCGTGAAAGTTCAAAATCCATGCCCCCAAATTGATGCGATCTAAATCTTTCTCTTGTAATCGTGAAATTATATTCTATAAATTGTTTTTGTTTTTCTAAATATTTTAAAGTATTTTCTAAATTTTCTAAACTGATTAAACCCAATCGCTTAGCGTAATAAATCATTTCGCTCAATTCATAAAGAGTCTTTACTTTATTATTAGCCCCTAAAAAATGATATTTTTCATCTTTTAGGGTAGTGAGCTCCAATTTTTCTTTGTCTTTAATGGGGACATCATAACCGATCTGCCACTCTACATAATGTTTTAAACTAAAAGGGATTTTTCTAGTCGCTGTTGAAATACCATAATCGCTAAAGGCATGTCTGATTTTCACACGCGCTTTGCCTGAAATTGAAGTTAAAGGAACAGAAACCTCAATCACTTTTTTATCACCACTAACTTTAATCAAACTCACAAGGGTGTCCTTGAAACAATTTTTTAAAATATTCTAAACGCACTCTTTTATCTTTTAAAAAAGCGTCTTTAATTTCTAAAAAAGCAAAATGATCGATAATAATATCCAAATTACCAAAATAATACGGGATTTTAGGAGCGATTTCCTTAAAATAATGGATATATTGGTAATAAATCAATTTATCTTGACTGATTCGCACCGCATTTTCGCTTGGCGCGTTTAAAAAAGTCTTGTTGCGTTTGAGAGCGTTAATGTCTCGCATAGGGAAAAAATAGCCTACGCATGCACCAACCTTTTTAGCGTTAGGGTATTTATCCACATAATTGGCTATATAATCAAAATCGTTTAAGCATAGCGTTGTATCGCAATCAGTTGGAAAAATAAAACGCCTAATCTCTGCATAGTCCATTCGCCCTCGCTCATATAAAGCTATCACAATAGGAAATTTGTTACTTTTA
This sequence comes from Helicobacter pylori, assembly GCF_011175115.1. GTDB lineage: Bacteria > Campylobacterota > Campylobacteria > Campylobacterales > Helicobacteraceae > Helicobacter > Helicobacter pylori_DF. The sequence goes on from NZ_SHOW01000001.1 coordinate 2,619, forward strand.
GTGAAAGATTTAGAAGAAACAACCAAAGCGTCTAAAAGCCTGTAATGATCCTTAAATAGCTTTAATTGCTTAAAATTAGCTTCTTTGATGAGATAAGATAAAGGATGTAACACGCAAATAAACGCCGGCTTTAAAATTGCAAAAGATTTTAAAAAACTTATCCCTAAATCTCGGGATTTCAAATGATGGTCTATCTCAAAATGAAAGTTTTTATCTTTTAATTTTTGTTTGGCAAAAGAAGTTCTATCGTTATAGGGGGGATTTCCCACGATAATTAAAGGCTCATCTTGGCTAATGCCATAATTTTTTCTTTTAGGATTAACTAGAGCGTTTATCATTAAAGCACCACACTTAGGGTCAATATCCGCTTCTATTTTTTTAGGGTGGTGGAGTTTTAAAAACTCTTTATTGCCACATGCGGTGTCTAAAAGCGTGTATTTTTCAATACCAACATGCTTTTTTAAAAGCTTGTAAGCGCAATCCACTAAATAAGGGGGCGTGTAATAAGCCCCTAAATTCACGCTCTCTTGCTTGGTTAAATGTTTAGGGGTTCTAATCAAAATCCCTTACACATCTAGCTGTTTCACGTCTTTAGCATGCGCTTGGATAAAGGCTCTTCTAGGCTCTACTTCATCGCCCATGCAAAGCGAAAAGACTGCATCGGTTTTTTCCAAATCTTCAATTTTGAGTTTGATTAAGCTGCGGTTTTCTTTATGCATGGTCGTTTCCCATAAATCATTAGGGTTCATCTCGCCTAGCCCCTTATAGCGCTGGATATTCGCTCCCTTTTTAGCGTAATTTTCCACTTCTTCTAAAAACGCCAAAATATCCTTATTTTCTAAGAAATCTAAATTATACTCCATAAGCTTTTGGTAAGTGTAATTCGCTTCTTCAAACAACACTTCTTTAAAAAGGTTGTCATCTAGGTTAAATTCCACCAAGCCTTTAGGGGTTTGCGCATGCAAATGCAAGCTTTCTTCAGTAGCAAAAGAGCGTAAGATCTGATAATTCAAGCCCTCTAATTTTTCCAAAATGTTTCTTTCTAAAACTTTCATATCAAAGCTTAAAGCGTCCTTAGTTTCAATGAGAAAGCGTAAAATTTCTAGCAAATTGTAGCGTTTTTCTAATTCCAAAAGCGCGTAGCGGTAATGGCGCGCCACTTTTAACAAATTCATCAAATCGTTCTTGCCAATCCCTTCAATATCCACCGAATTGATGCCATGCTCAATTAAAAAATGATCCAAAGCGACGCTGTCTTTAAGATAAATTTCTGTTTTGCCTTTCTTGTATTTATAAAGAGGGGCTTGAGCGATATAAACATGCCCTTGCTCAATCAGCGGGCGTAAATAACGATAGAAAAAAGTCATCAGCAAGGTTTGGATATGGCTCCCATCCACATCAGCATCGGTCATGATAATGATTTTATGATAGCGCAATCTTTCTATATCAAAACTCTCTTGAATTCCGCACCCAAAAGCCGTGATCATGTTTTTAATTTCTTCTGATTTTAGGATTTTTGACAAATGGCTTTTTTCCACATTTAAAATCTTACCTTTTAAGGGCAAGATCGCTTGGAAAACCCTATCGCGCCCTTGTTTAGCGCTCCCGCCCGCGCTATCGCCCTCCACTAAAAAGATTTCACTCTCTAAGGGGTCTTTACTCTGGCAATCGGCTAATTTTCCAGGCAAAGTGCCGACACTCAAATTATCTTTTTTCCTTGTAAGCTCTCTGGCTTTCTTGCTGGCTTCTCTGGCTTTTGCAGCTAGTAGGGCTTTATTGGCAATGATTTTGGCTTCGTTAGGGTTTTCTTCTAAAAATTGGTGGATTTTATCATAGACTAATTTTGAAACCAACGCGCGCGCATACGAACTACCGAGTTTGGATTTAGTCTGCCCTTCAAATAAAGGCTCGCTCATTTTCAAGCTCACAACCGCAATCAAGCCCTCTTTAATGTCCTCAGAGATGGGGCGCGATTCTCTTGTCTTAATGTTTTCATCAATATATTGTAAAATCGCCTTAGACAAGCCCATTTTAAAGCCCGCTTCATGCGTGCCGCCATCAGAAGTTTTGATGTTATTCACAAAGCTTAAAGTGTTTTCATTGTAATCATCAGCATACGCTAGAGCGACTTCTATAGAAGTGCGCGTTTCTTCATCCATGCTTTTAAACGAAATAACAGGGGTGAGCAATTCTTTTTTAGCGCTGTCTTTAACGAATTGTTTCAAGCCGTCTTCATAGAAATAAGTCTCTTGCAACTGGGTTTTTTCTTCTTTGAAAGAAATTTTTAAGCCGTCGTTAAGATACGCCATTTCTTTGAAGCGTTTTTGTAAAATACCCGCTTGAAATTCAACGACTTCCATCACGCTCTCATCAGGGAAAAATTCAATAGTCGTGCCGCTTTCTTTAGCGCTTTTGGTTTTGCCAATGATTTCAAGCTCGCTAATGGGGATACCCTTTTCAAACTCTTGGCGATAGATTTGACCCTCTTTTTTAATGGTCATAATCAAGCGTTTGCTCAAAGCGTTCACAACCGAAACGCCCACGCCATGCAAACCGCCTGAAACTTTATAAGTATCATTATCAAACTTGCCCCCCGCATGCAAAATCGTTAAAACCACGGTGCAAGCGGGGATTTTTTCCGTGGGGTGAATGTCTACAGGAATGCCTCGCCCGTTATCTTCTACAATGCATGAACCCTCATCAGTCAAAGTGATATTAATCGTATCGCAAAAACCCGCCATGCTCTCATCTACAGCGTTATCCACGACTTCATACACCATGTGGTGTAACCCGCCTATATTGGTATCGCCAATATACATTCCAGGGCGTTTCCTAACCCCCTCTAAGCCTTTTAAAACCTTAATACTATGGCTCTGGTAATTTTGCATTCAAATCAGCCTTTATAGTGTGATTGGCATCATCAAAGTGGAAATTTTAGCACTCAAGTGGCTTTGTTTTTCATCAAGAGGCTCTTGGATCAAAAAAGGCGAAGAAGGTTCATTGCATTTTAAAACAAATTGCGTTGTCCCCAAAGCGTTCAAGGCTTCAAGGAAAAATTTAGCGTTCACGCCCAAATGAAAGGCTTTTTCAATATCCAAACCTTTTTCAATCTCAACAGAGGTTTTAGCCGTTTCGCTATGCTCAGAATCTAAAGATTCAAACAAAGCGTTGTTTTTTTCTAAAGTGAGTTTAATGGTGGAGCTTAAAGAACTGCACAACTTAATGCTCTCTTTAAATTCTTCCTTACCTAAAGTGAAAGAAGAAGTGTATTCTTTGGGGAGGATTTTTTGATAATCAGGGTAATTCCCATCAATGAGCTTGGTGAAAAAAGTGTGCGTTTCGTTTTCAACCACCGCTAATATGCCGTCGCTTTTAAAACTGAAATTTTCATAAAAAAGCTTAAGGATTTCTAATAAAGCCCTTTTAGGTAAAATGCAAGAGATGTCTTCTTCAGTGGAATGGATAGAGATTTTTTCTAACTGCGTGTAAGAGAGCCGTTTGGTATCCGTGCCTACCACTGAAAGGGTTTGATGTTTTTGATTGAATTGCATTAAAATACCGGCTAATTCCCTTTTATGGCTGGTTTGCTCAATCACAGGAGCGATCTTTTTAAACGCATCTGTTAAAAAGGGGGCATTGACTTCTAAACTCACTTTTGGCTCAATAACAGGGAATTCAGGGAACTCATCAGCGTCAAACATGGGGAGTTTGAAAGAGCTTTTATTTTGTTTGATCACCAAGCTGTCATCTTTAGTCTCTAAAATAATATTAGAATCTTTTAAACATGAGATAATATCCAAAAACTTTTTCCCGTTGATCGTGCCAACGCCCTCTTTATCGCTAGATTGCGTAAAAATATAGCTTTTTAGCCCAATATCTGAATCGCTAGCTTTCAAAAAAAGCTTATCTTTAATGACTTCTAAATGGATGTGTGAAGCGATAGAAGAAGCGTCCTTTTTATCCAAAAAAGCTTGCAAGTAGCGCAAAGCATTTTCTAAATCGTTTTTACTAACACTGATTTTCATAGCTAAAATAATCCCCTTGAATTTTTGGTCTTAATTATAGCATAAAAGAACGCTTTTTTAAGGGTTTAAGCGTATTCCTACCCCTATACGATTGGAAAAAACATCGTATTCATACAAGCCATCGCCATAGCCGTTAAACCACTGCGCATAAATCCCCACAAAAGGGTTAATGCGATAGGTATAGCCTAAGCGGAAAGCTCCATGCCAACGATCATAACGCCAGTATTGCGTGAAAATATCATAAAGTTGCAATTCAAAATGATGGCGCCCTCTCCTGTAATCAATTTTAGCGTTACCATACCCCATGTAATCAATCAAATTAGGGTTGGATTGATCATAAGGGACATAGGGCCAATAAGCGACCATGATTTTCAAGCCTCCCTTTTCCCACACCAAACGAAACACAGGGCGTTGCCCCGCGCTCACCGAACGACACCCCCCCCAACGCACATCTTTTTGCCCGTTATAATCTTTAACGATTACAGGTTGTCCTGGAAACTGGTTTTCAGGATTGCCTTCTTTATTAAAAGGTTGGTAACATTGCACGCCTCCCACGCCATTAGAAATGTGCTGCCAACCTATCCAAATCTCAGAAAATTTCCCTATTTTACCCCCAAAAGGTTCAAAATTAATAGGATAAACATAAATGAGTTCAGGCATGAAATTAATCATTCGCATGGGGGCGGATTGAGGGTTATTGTAAATTTGAAACCAGTTAGTTTGGGTATAAGCCAAATAAAGCGTGCCTTTAGTCCAAAGAATATGCCTAAATACAGGCACTCTAAAACTAATTTGGAACTTAAACTCATTGCGTTGATACGGGTTAATATTGGGGTGGTACCATTGAAAAATGGGGGTGAAACTATGATAAAAAGGCAGAAAATAAGTGCCTAGATAATCCATCATGTTTAAATATTTTTTAGCAAAATCCACCCAAGAATGTTCTTTGGGGGCTTTTTGTGGAGGGAGATACCAGGCATTAGATAAATCGTTTTGCGTTTTAATAATGTGCAAATCCTGTTTGCGCAAATAGTAGTTATAATCCACCTTAAAATTATCTTGTGAAAATTTTTTGCTTTCTAACTGACAAACTACAAAAATCATAAAGAGCAAAATGCCTTTCATCAAGCATCCTTATTTCACTTAAATTGCAAGATGAAAATCGCTAAAATCACTACAGGCGCGATAAAACGAACGCTAAAATGCCACGCTTTAAAAGCGTTTGCGTTAAAGAAATGCTTCGTGGCTAAAAAAGAGCGCTTTTTATTTAAAATCCATCCTACAAACAAGACTGAAAACAAGCCTCCCAAAGGCATTAAAAATGAAGAAGTGATGAAATCCAGCCACCCAAACACGCTCTTATGAGCAAAACTCAAAAACTTAGCGTATCGTTCATTCATAGAAAGAATGACTAAAACGCCCAAAACATACACAACAATCCCTATCCATAGCGACGCTTGAGTGCGCGAAAAATTAAAACGATTGATTAAATAAAGCACTAAAGGCTCTATCAAAGAAACCGTAGAAGTGATCCCGGCAAAAACAAGCGCCATAAAGAAAAAGAGCGAAACGATCTGCCCACTGATTCCCATTTTAGCGAAAGTTAAAGGCAAGGAAATAAAAACAAGCCCCGGCCCTTGAGACACATCTGCATGGTATTCAAACACAAAGGTGAAAATCATCACACCGGCAATGAGAGAAATTAAAATACCCGGTAAAACAATAAATAAAGAGCTTTTGAATAAATTTTCTTTTTTGGGCGTGAAAGCCGAATAAGTAATGATCGTGCCTACCCCCAAACTCAAAGAAAAGAACATCTGCCCTAAAGCGTCCATAACAACCTTAAAATCAATCTTTTGAATCTCAAAATTAAATAAAAAGCGCAAAGCCTTAGGCATGCTTTCTAAAGTCATCGCATAGATTAAAAGCCCTATAAAAATCACAAACAATAAGGGCATCAGCACGACATTTAATTTTTCAATCCCCTCTTCAATCCCCCTAGAAACAAACCATATTGTCGGCAATAAGCATGCACTAAAGCCAATAACAGGCCAGATTAAACTGCCATTTTGGAGCATGCTAAATTGCATTTTGGCTTGCTCTAAATCTTTAGGCAAATCAAAAGTTACTACAAAAAGATAGTAGAGCACCCAGCCTAACACCACCGCATAAAAAGATAAAATGAAAGGGCCGCCTAAAATAAAAAAAGAAGTGAAAGGGTAATATTTTTTCCTTTTAGGATCTAGTATTTGATAATTAGAAACAACGTCTTTTTTACCCAAATTCCCAATCAGCATTTCCACTAAAAGCATAGCAATGCCTAAACTCAAGGTTAGCACCAGATATAAAAGCACAAACGCACTCCCCCCATTATGACCTACCATATAGGGAAAGCGCCAAATATGCCCTAAACCGATAGAGCTACCCAAAGTGGCTAAAATAAAGCCTAATTTAGAAAATTTTCCCATGCCAAATGTTTTAATAAATCTTGCTCAACCAAATAGAAAACACAATTAAAGGGGTGATATATTTAAGCAAGAAATACCAAGTTGCAAACAATTTAGGGCCTAAAAAGTGTGTGCTCAAGAGACGCAATTTTTCTTTTTTCAAAACCCAGCCCATAAAAATAAAGGTTGCCATCCCGCCTAAAGGCATGATAATGGTGCTTGAGGCAAAATCCAACCAATCAAAAAGACTTTTTTCAAAGAAAGTGAGGTAATCTTTATAATCCTTATGGAGCGAGAAAATCAACACCACGCCTACCACAAAAATTAGCGCTACAAGACCCCAGGTAACCTTAAAACGAGAGTATTGATACTTTTCGGTAAGATACATCACGCTTGGTTCTAATAAAGCCACCGTAGAAGTGATGCCAGCAAAAGCGAGCGCGAGCAAGAAAAGAATTGAAACAAGAACGCCTATCGCTCCCATTTGGCCAAAAACCACCGGTAAAGAAGTGAAAATTAACCCTGTGCCTTGTGAGACATTCGCCCCATATTCAAACACAAAAGTGAAAATCATAAGCCCTGCCACAAGAGAAATTAAAATCCCTGATAAAACCACCCAAATCGTGCTTTTAAGCAAATTCTGCGTTTTATCCGTAACCGCAGCATAAGTGATATTGATCCCTAAACCGATGCTTAAAGAAAAGAAAACCTGCCCCAAGGAATAAGTGAACACTTGAGAAGTCAAATCTTTTGGCTTGAAATCAAACATGAAATGGAAAGCTTTAGAAAAAGAATCCATGCTCATCGCATAGAAAAGCAAACCAAAAAAAGTGGCAAAGAGTAAGGGCATTAAAACCAAATTGAGCTTTTCAATGCCTTCTTTAATCCCCCTAGAAACAATCCATCCGGTTATGAATAAAACGCTAAAAAGCCCAATGGATTGTAACCCTATAGACTGCAAAGTTTGAGTAAAAATTTGTTCAGATTCTTGGATATTGTTAGGCAAATTAAAACTAACACTCACCAAATAATAAAGCACCCAGCCTAAAATAGTGCCATAAAAAGTCAGTATTAAAGGTCCAGAAATAAGCAAAAGCCCTGCGTATTTCCAGCGTTTTTTGGGGTTAATGTCAAGCTCTTTAAAAGCTTCTATTACATTTTTTTGCGTGCTTTGTCCTAGTAACATTTCAGCGATAAACATTGCCGCGCCAACGCTTAAGGATAAAAATAAAAATAATAAAACAAAAGCACCCCCACCGCTCACCCCAGTCATATAGGGGAAACGCCAAATATGCCCTAAACCTATCGCACTCCCTAATGCGGCTAAAACAAATCCTAATTTAGAAAAATGATTACCCATTCTTAACTACAAAACTCCTTGTCAATGATTAAAATTAAGGGGCTATGTCCTTAATCGTCCAACTATTGCTGTATTAGTTTTTTAAAATCCTTAAAGATCTTAAGATTTAAGGAAAAACCCGCTTCAAAAATACCTAAAAATTATAAAGCAACGCCCCTAGATTATACTATAGTTAAGTTACATATTGTATAATTTTAAGAAAATTTCATTATTTAAGTAAGGGGAATTAATGCGCTGTAGGGTATATTACGAAGATACCGACTCTGAAGGCGTGGTCTATCATGCGAATTATTTGAAATATTGCGAAAGGGCTAGGAGCGAGTTTTTTTTTAAAAAAAATGTCTTGCCAGAAAATGAAGAAGGCGTGTTTGTTATCCGCTCTATCAAAGCGGATTTTTTCACTCCTGCGAGTTTGGGACAAGTCTTAGAAATAAGAACGCAAATTAAAGAATTAAGAAAGGTTTTTGTGGTGCTTTTTCAAGAAATTTATTGTATCCAAAACGCTTCTTTAGAGCCTATGAAGCCTTTTAAAGTCTTTGCTTCAGAAATCAAGTTTGGCTTTGTCAATCGCTCTACATACAGCCCTATTGCCATTCCTAAATTGTTTAAGGAGCTGTTCAATGCCGTCTGATTCAAAAAAACCCACCATTATTTACCCTTGTCTTTGGGATTATAGGGTGATTATGACCACTAAAGATACAAGTGCGTTAAAAGAGCTTTTAGAAACCTACCAACGCCCCTTTAAATTGGAATTTAAAAACACTTCTAAAAACGCTAAATTTTATAGCTTCAATGTTTCTATGGAAGTTTCAAACGAAGAAGAACGGAACGAGATTTTTCAAAAAATTTCACAATTAGAGGTTGTGGTGCATGCGCTTTAATCTTTTAAAACAAACGCCTTAAATTTTTCACCCCTTTCTTTATACGAAGAGAATTGATCCAAACTGGCTGCGCTGGGTGAAAGCAAAGCGATTTCATTTTGCAATAAAACGCTTTTAATTTTTTGAACCGCTTTTTCTAACTCCAAACAAACCTGACAAGAAACATTAAATTCTAACGCTAAGGCTTGGATGATGAAAGCGCTTGATCCTATGGCATAAAGGCTTACTTTATAGTTTTTAAACTCTTCAAAAAGGGGGGTTAAATTGACCCCTTTAATATCGCCCCCTACAATCAAATGGATTTTTTGGTTTTTAAAGGTTTTTAGGGCTTGCAAGGTGGCATCAATGTTTGTGGCCTTGCTGTCATCTACCCACAAACGCCCTTGTTTATCCCTAAATTCTTCCATTTTATGCGAGCCGATTTTAAAAGCGTTCAGTCTTTTAAGGGCGTTTTCTCTATAATCTTGCCATTTTAAATTCTTTATTTTTAAAAATTGCTCATAAACTAAAAGGGCTAAAGCCGCATCTAATAAAAACGCTCCCTTAAAAAAAAGAGCGTTAGAAGGGATTTTTAAACGCTCTAAAACCTCTTCGCTTGTGTCAAAAAAGATTTTTTGCGCTTGCGAGTTTTGAATAATAGGGTGTTCTTTGAATTTTAAAGGGAGAATAGCGAGCGAAGTTTTAGGCATCAATGTTAAAACCTTGAGTTTAGCGTCCAAATAATTTTCAAAATTGCAATGCCAAGTCAAATGATCAGCTTCCACATTGATGAGCAAGTAGATTAAAGGGTAAGCCTTGTTCGTGTAATGCAAAGAAAAAGAGCTTGTTTCTAACACCCACAAGGGCGATTGCTTTTCAAACAATTCAATCAGGGGCGTGCCGATATTCCCCCCACTCACAGCCTTAAAATCTTCTAAAAGCATGGTGATCATTTCTGTCGTGGTGGTTTTCCCGTTAGTGCCGCTAACACTTATTATAGTAGGCGTGAAAGAGTGATCAAACAAGCTATCAATATAATCGTATTCGCTCACTAAATGCTTGGCTTTTATCACTAAAGGGTGCGTGAAACTAATGCCAGGGCTGACTATCTCTAGTTGGGAATCATTAGGGTTAAAATCCTTACTGGGATAGCAAAGAAAACCCTCGCTATCCTTATGAAATGAAGTGAATTGATCATCAAAAAATTTGACTTCGTTATGGTTTTTTTTAAAAAAACGCGCTAGGGCTAGAGTGGTTTTGCCATGCCCCAATAAAGAGATTTTCATTTTAACGCACCTTCAAGCTTAAAAGAGCGACTAAATTACTCAGCATAGAAATGATCCAAAAACGCACGATCACTTTATTTTCTGCCCAACCCTTTTGCTCAAAATGATGATGGATGGGTGCCATTAAAAAAAGGCGTTTTTTACGGGTTTTATAGCTCCCTACTTGCAAGATCACAGACAAAGTTTCTATTACAAAAATAGACCCCATTAAAACGAGTAAGATTTCATTGTGCGAAACAATAGCGTTATAAGCGATAAACCCCCCTAAAGCCAAACTCCCGCTATCGCCCATAAACACGCTTGCCGGGTTGCAGTTATACCACAAAAAGCCAAAGAGCGATCCCACTAACGCTAGCGAGACAACAAACAATTCCCCCACATCTATGACTTTAGGATAGAGCAAATATTTAGAAAATTCCGCATTCCCTGCCACATACACAAAGATAGAAAGGCTTAAGAGGGTGAAAATGCTAGGAACGCTCGCTAATCCGTCTAACCCGTCGGTTAAATTCACCGCATTGCTCGTGGATAAAAAAACCAACACCCAAAAACCAACCGCTAACACCGTGGGCATTTTAAACAAAGGGTTTTTCAAAAAAGGCGCGTATAAAAAAGTGTCTAACCCCTTAAGACTCAATAAAACAGACACCACAAGCGAAAGGACAAAAAGCATGCCAAATTTCATTTTCGCGCTCATTCCGGCGTTATTTTGTTGGTTGATTTTAGTGTAATCGTCTTTAAAACCTACAAAACTAAAGCCCACTAACACTACCATCCCTAACAGCACATAAAGATTACCCAAAGACGCGCACAACACGCTCGCAACAATGGTTGCAAAAACAAAAACAATCCCCCCCATTGTAGGGGTATCCTTTTTATTCTGGTGGCTTGGCACGAAGCTAGAAATGGGCTGGTTAGCCTTTTTAGCCTTGGCCCATAGAATGAATTTAGGCATTAAAAAAAGCGTGAGGAAAAAGGCTATGAAAAACCCTAACCCTGCTCTAAAGGTCAAATACTGGAAAAGATTGATATTAAAATAGCCATATAATAAAGAATAGAGCATAAAATCCCCTAAAATCGCCATGCTTGAAATTTAGAAAAAAGAAAATTGTAGCGCAAATTGATTTACTTAAAAATAGTATAATTATGGTTTCAATTTTTATTTTTAGGAGTCTTTTGTGGAGCGTTCGCTTATTTTTAAAAAAGTTAGAATTTATTCTAAAATGTTAGTGGCTTTAGGGCTTTCAGGCGTGTTGATCGGTTGTGCAATGAATCCAAGCGCTGAGACAAAAAAATCAAATGACGCCAAAAATCAAGTTCAAACTCATGAAAAAATACAAACAAGCTCTGAATATGTTACGCCGCTAGATTTTAATTATCCGATACATATTGTTCAAGCCCCACAAAACCACCATATTGTAGGTATTTTAGTGCCGCGCATTCAAGTGAGCGATAATCTAAAACCCTATATTGATAAGTTTCAAGACGCTTTAGCCAATCAAATCCAAACTATTTTTGAAAAAAGAGGCTATCAAGTGTTGCGTTTTCAAGATGAAAAAGCTTTGAATGCGCAAGATAAAAGAAAGATTTTTTGCGTTTTGGATTTGAAAGGGTGGGTAGGAATCTTAGAAGATTTGAAAATGAATTTAAAAGATCCCAATAATCCTAATTTAGACGCGCTAGTGGATCAAAGCTCAGGCTCTGTATGGTTTAATTTTTATGAGCCAGAAAGCAATCGTGTCGTCCATGATTTTGCTGTGGAAGTGGGAACTTTTCAAGCAATGACCTATACTTACAAACATAGTAATTCTGGAGGGCTTAATTCTTCAAACAGCATTATCCATGAAGATTTGGAAAAGAATAAAGAAGACGCGATACATAAGATTTTAAACAGAATGTATGCGGTTGTCATGAGAAAAGCTGTAACAGAACTTACAGAAGAAAATATCGCCAAATACAGAGACGCTATTGATAGAATGAAAGGCTTTAAAAGTTCTATGCCTCAAAAAAAGTAGTTCTTAAACGAACCATTTAAAAATTAGCCTTAAAATCAGCCTTTTTAAAGGCTAATTTAGGTATAGTGTCAAATTCATTTCAATATTTAAGGATACACAATGGCAAAAAGATGCGCTTTAACTTTTAAAGGGCCTATGATAGGCAATCATGTCAGTCATGCGAACAACAAAAATAAGCGTCGCTTACTCCCTAACTTGCGATCCATTAAGATCCAATTAGACGACGGCACGACTAAACGCATTAAGGTGGCTGCTTCCACTTTAAGAACCATGCGTAAAGGGGCTTAGCCGTTTAGGGTTTTTATAACATCTTTAAAAACCCTTAAAACTAAACTTCTTTATTAAGTTTATTAAGCATCAATTCTAGTGCGATTGGGTTTGATATTTTTAAGGGAGTTTAAAAATGGAACGCTTTCAAAAGAATTTATTTTGATCTAGGAATTGGTTTTGTTTGAAAAGTTGAAATTTTTTAAAATCAAAAAAGACGATGAAATTCAGCCAGAAGTCAATTTAAATTCTGAAATCTATGAGCAATTTAAGGTCTTTAGACTCCCGCTTATTTTAATCCAATTGCTCGTGCTTTTAGGCACTCTGGGATACTTCGCCCTAGAAAATTATAGCCTTATGCAAGCTTTTTTTCAAACGACTTACACCATGACAGCTACAGGGTTTGGCGCTTTAAATGAAAGCCAGTTTGGGCCTATAAGTATTTTTTTAACTTCCATTTTAATGTTTTTTGGGGCAGGAATCATTGCCTTTAGCGTGGCTATTTTAGTTAGCGTGGTCAATAAAGGCACGCTTACCCGATTGATTAAGGAGAAAGGTATGATTTATAAAATCGCGCGCCTTAAGGATCATTATGTGATTTGTTACCACAACGAATACACCATTGAATTGAGCAAGCAGTTCCGCTCCGCTCAAATCCCCTTTGTGGTCGTGGATAATGATCCTAATTTTGAAGGAGAAGCCATTAAGCACAAATACCCCTACTATATCATAGGCGATCCGCACACCAATTTAGCCATGCTGAAAACCCACTTAAGCAGCGCTAGGGGCGTTGTGGCTTTGTCTAAGATTTTACCGGTGAATGTGGCGTTAATGGTGAGCGTGCGCTTGTTTGAAAAGGAATTAAAGCGCAAACCTTACTACATCATTGCGAGTGCGCATAGCGATGAAGGCTTAGAAAAATTAAAAAAATTAGGGGCTGATATGGTGGTTTCCCCTACAAAACTCATGGCGCAGAGAGTGAGCGCTATGGCGGTGCGTCCGGATATGGAAAATATCTTAGAGCGCTTTATCAATAAAAAAGACACGCTTTTAGACTTAGAAGAAGTGATTGTCCCTAAAACCAGCTGGCTTGTGTTAAGGAAATTAAAAGAAGCCCATTTCAGAGAGATCGCTAAAGCGTTTGTGATTGGTATCACTCAAAAAGATGGCAAATACATCCCCATGCCTGATGGAGAAACGATCATTGCAAGCGAATCCAAGCTATTAATGGTTGGCACTTCAGAAGGCGTTGCAACCTGTAAGCAACTCATTGCCAACCATCAAAGACCCAAAGAAGTGGATTACATTTCATTGTGATTTCACACAGCCCTTTTTATAAAATAAAAAAGGTTTGGATCTCATCAAATATGGATAATAAAATCTAAAAAATGCTAAAAACATTTTTTGCAATCAATAGTAAAGGGCTTGAATTTAGTCAAAAAGGTTTTAATTATCCATGCTTGATGAGAACAGAGCCAAAATTTGAATGGATTTGACGCTTATTTTCTAACGCCCATAAGCCAATAAAAGTTGGTATTTTAACCCATTCAAACCTTTTAGCCCTCTTTACTCAAAGGATTATTGAAATTTTTCAAACCATGTAAGCTATTCTATGGTTGGCGTCCCATCATTGCATTGTAAGCCTTAACGCTTTTTTGAGTTTCTTGTTCTAAAAGCATTCTCGCTTCTTCAATAATTTGATTTTCTAGCTTTTTAACTTCGCTTTTGATGTTTTCAGTGTTAGCGTTTAAGGTGTTGGTTACTTCTTGCTCGTTCGCATGCTCGTATTGAAATCATTAAAAAAGTGCTCGTATTCTTTCATTTTCGCTTTTAAGCTTTCGCCGGCGTTACTCAGCCATTCAATGGAATTTCTTAAACTGCTATCAATTTCATTCGCATTTTTGAAAAAATCCAAACTCAAAAGCACCTCTAAAATCCTAACGATGCCTTTAAGGCTTAATTCCACTTGCTCAGTGAAAAGATGATTACCTTTTAAAGCGTTTTGTAATTGTTTTAACAATTCGTTAGTGATTTCTTTCACTTCTGGCTGTTCGGTTATTTCTAACATGCTATTAGGCAAATTAGGGTAATTCATTTTTTAATCCTTGACTTTTTCAAGTTTTTTAAGTATTGTTCTTTTCAGCACCACCATGGGAACTCAACCTATGGCGCACTTTCGCGTTAGCGTCGAGTGAGGTGCTTGAAAATTCTTTATAAACATCATTATTCTTATAATCTCCGTTACTCTTGAACATCGTTTTTAAAACTAATTCATTTTTCTTATTGACCGCTTGCTCTACCACTACCGCATAGCCATTGATTTGTTTAAACGCGCTTATAACTTCTTTATCCTCGTTGTCTAAAGTCCTAAGAATCGCATCAGCATTATTGACGATATACCTATAATTCGCTATATCATCGTAAGTAATAGGGCTTTCTCCATTTTTAACATTAACAGAATTAACGCCATTCCTTTTGAGTATGTGAGCGATAGCATCATGATCTAAACTCGCTCTTATGTTTTGCTTAAAGTTAGCGTCTTTTAAAAGTTCTAATTCTTTGTTAGAGGCTTTTTCTATAATCATTTTTTTGTTGTTTTTGTGTAGGAATTCAACGATTTCAGGGTTTAGGTTATTCACTCCAAAAGTGATCGCATCTCTCCCGCTTGTGGGGATTTCTGCGTTATTTAATAATTCTTTGATTTGCTCGTTAGTGAGTTTTTGATTAGAAAAATCAAACGCTTTCTCTTTGATTTCTTCGCTCGCTTGTTTGATTGAGTTACTAAGCTCTTCAATGATTTTAAGCGTGTTGTTGCTAAAGTGTGATTTTTGCGCGCTTAATTCTAAATTCTTACTAAATTCGCTTATGCTGTGGCTTCGTTCAAGCGCTCGTTTAATGTGATACTTTAAGGCCGCGCCTGCGGTGGCTTCGTTTAAAGCTTTGGGTAATTTCACACCTAAAATGCGATCGGGCGCGTTTCGGTATAAAGTCCCTAGCGTGAATTTAGTCCATTGATACTTTAACGCTCCGCTTAAAGTGGTCGCTAAACCTTGGCTTAAATTTTTCGTTGTGGCGGGCTTTAGGCTTAAAGCGATCTTAGAGTCGTTTTTGAAAAGCTTATGAAAACCGCTCGCTATATCAATGTATTCTTTAGCTTTAGGCGTGGTAAAAACATCGCTCTTAAACTCGTTTAGCTTGTTTAAAAACTGCACGGGGTGTGGTGTTTTGTTCTAGTGTATTAAATATTGAATAATAAAATTAAATAAGGCTTTTTGAGTATTGATATTTGATTGGAGCAGAGCCTTTCAATATTTTAAAAAGGCTAATCAAAAATATCCATTAAGGATAAAATGCTAGTAAATCCTAAAACCATAAGTAATGTTAAACATTATATGGCTCCTATCAGAATACACATTGTGCGTTAAAGGTTGCGTGCCAGGCCCATTAGGATCGACTGGAACATACATGCCACAATACCCAATACAATAGCCTTTTTTGGTGATATTGCCATAATATTCTAGTTTCAAATCCATTCTAATATTATATTTATTAGAAAAATAGCTCAAAAAGAGCGCGAGACTCCTTTCATCAGCCCTTGGGCTATCCGTCCAACGGCCTAAAATTTTCCAACTAAACCCCCTATACTGCGAGCCTACATACAAAAACCCGTTAATCACATCAGCGCCAACGATATTGTTAATTTCTGCGTCATAAATACTATTCGTCCAAATGTTATACCCTAGAGGGTCGCCATAAATACCTATATCACCATTAGCATTACCGATATTTTTATAGACACTGCCCCCAAATTGCCACTTGTTATAATAAAAACGAGTACGGAAGAAATAAGTTTGCCCGCTCTTGCCTAATGGCACTTGTTGGAAGAGGATAATATCATTTTGATTAGCCGGAGTGGCAAAAATGGGGAAAAACCCCACGAAAGTGCCTACAAAACGAAAACCTTTATTGTTAAAATTAGGGTTGGTGTCGTAAGTGATATTAATGCCTGGCGCATACATTCTTTGAAAGATCGCATAAAAATAAGGGTTGATTTTTAGGTTGTCTTTTTCGTATTTTAAATCAGCCACCATTAGAGCCTTACCGCTTGTATAGTAACGCCCAAAATACCAAAACCAGTCGCTTGATGCTGAAGCCCTAGCGTCTGAATACATCACCCTTAACCTGGTGTCTTTGTATTTGACAAAGCCTTCAACCCCTTGAGTGTAAGAAGTGAACCAATCATACTCTTCAGCATCATAGCGCCCCCCTTTCACGCCAAAACTGAATTTGTCTTTTTTGTAGTTGTAGCTCAAAAAAGCGTTATGCACCATGGCTAAACGAGGTTTTTGCACGTTTAAACCGCTATGCCCTGCATACCAGCCAATGTATTGCCAAAAGATACCCGCCCCAAAAGGATCCGTCCTAGAGCCGGGCTGGCCATTAGGGATATTATTGCCTTGATAGGCGGTAGAGTCATAAGGGAGCGCTGCCATCATAGCCCCCACTTCTGCCCTCAAGCCCTTGTATAACCCCATGCTCAAATTCAATTCGCCGAGTAAAGAAGTGTAACTACCTGTAGGATAAATGTCTTTAGAAGGCTGGTATCTTTGGTTGTTAAAGCCAAACTTAGTATAGCTGCTCACCTTTCCAACAATACTCATGTTAAATTTATAAGCTTGAAGTTTGGATAAAAAAAGACCAGAAAAAAGCAAAAAAAATAGAGTGCAAAGAAAATATTTCTTAATTTCCAAAACCCTAACTCCCAAAGATACTAAAAAAAATACAAAAAAAGGCATATCTAAGAGAATAGGGGAACTCCCTTAGAAACTATAACTGATGTGTGTCATCAAATGGCTTCTGTCTTGAGTGATGCTTTTTGCGATACCACCCATGTTTTGAGGGCCTTGCGCGAACGCCGAAGATTCAAACAAACCATTATTCAAGTTGAGCGGCTGACCGTTTGGCCCAAGGAAACCAGTTCCAGGGTTGTAACCCGCACGGATTTGGAACTCTAACCACACGAGTTTGAGACCCGCTTTAACATGTTTGCTGAACTGATAGTCTAGATACATACCAATACCATATTCCAATGCCCTTGGAGCGGTAGTGAAGCGCTGATAAACGCTCCAACTAAACTTACCATGCTTGCCTCCACCTTTAACATACTCGGTGAACGCGTCAGCATCGGTAATGTTGTCAATCCCCGCAAACCCTAAGCTGTAGATACTGCCAACCCATTGTTCGATACCATCCAAAGCTACAGGGTTACCCCAAGTACCTAAGTTCATGTTAGGGTTACCGATGTTGAGATAAGCACCCCCAACCACAAAGTAGTTGTTAATGTCTATATGGTGGCGCAAAAGAAGCGTCGCACCGCCAGGACCTTGCAAGCCACGCCACTTACCATTATCCAAGAAAGGATCCCAAGTGTTATAACGAGCGGGTGCGTAACGGCCGTATTCAGCGTTATTCCAACGATAGCTGTATAACGCATAGAAAGTCGTTTTATTCCTAATGCCCCTACCACTAAACCCCGGATTGGTATCATACTCTATTTTAATACCGGGATCTGTTTCTACTTGCGGGATAAGATACACATAAGGGTGGATCAATAAATTCTTTGTAGGGCGATAAATAATACCCGCTTTATGAACCCCCCAAGGCTTTTCACGATAAATGGGGAACAACCACTGACCATCAGCGATACCACGACCCCAACCGCTAAAGAGCAAAAATTTCATCTTATTCGTGAGCTTGAAAGTCCCATAGAAACCTTGGAACAATTGATAAATCCAATCCATTTGCTCCTGCTCGGTAATATCAAAACGCCCCATTACCATATGGACTCTACTGCTATCATAGGTGAGATTCGCTTTATAGACTTGATAACGCCTTGAACCCCCAGGCAAGTAAGCGTTAGCCGGATAGTAGTTGGGGAACAAGCCGTTCCACTCACCCATATATTCCCAGCCAATACCTCTAGGGTTAATGACACCACCTGGCCCTGATTGCTCCCACATTTTAGTGGCGTTCATACAAAGGCTCATAGAATCAGTGCCGCAAGAAGTTTTATCCCAATAGCTTGGGGGGGTAAAATCCTTTGCCCATTTATCGTATTTAGTGCCATCGTAAGCTTGTCCGCCCAAAACACCGCCTACATTCACGGTCCATCCCATACCTAAATGCACAGACCCCTCTAGCTTACCCGTAAGGTTAACAAAAGTTTCTGTGGGATAGATACCTTTAACAGGGTTAATAGGCGAATGGTTAAAACCCACTTTGGCGAAGTTGATAAAATCGCCATGCACTTCATAAGTAACCGCCCCTAATGAACCCGTAGTGAACAATAGTGGCAAGGTAAAACGCTTTAGCAATGTAGCTACAACTTTTCGTTTCTTTAATTTCATTCCTCTTCCTTACTTTACCTGAGAATAGATAAATTACTCTGTAGAAATAATTGTAGCATAAAAGAATATAGAATTAGTTTAAAATCAAGCTAATTTTTCTTAAAAATCACAAAATTTAAAACACAAGTTTATCCTTAAAAGCTCGCTCATCGCATGCAAATGGATAGGATAATCTTTTAATATCCTAATAAGATATTTAAAAAAGGCTTTTTTAAGGCTCAATAGGGAATTTACTGATACAATAAAAAGCATTGTTTTATACAAAAATAATAATAAGGATCAAGAATGAAAAAAATTGGTTTGAGCTTGTGTTTGGTTTTTAGCTTGGGTTTTTTAAAAGCCCATGAAGTGAGCGCTGAAGAGATTGCGGATATTTTCTACAAACTCAACGCCAAAGAGCCTAAAATGAAAATCAACCACACTAAGGGGTTTTGTGCTAAAGGCGTGTTCCTCCCTAACCCGCAAGCAAAAAAGGATTTAGATGTGCCATTACTCAATGAAAAAGAAATCCCTGCGTCTGTAAGGTATTCTTTAGGAGGCGTGGCGATGGACGATAAAAGCAAAGTTAGGGGAATGGCGTTAAAATTAGAAAACCAAAACGCTAGCTGGACAATGGTGATGCTCAATACAGAAATCAATTTTGCCAAAAACCCTAACGAATTCGCTCAATTTTTTGAGATGAGAATCCCTAAAAATGGCAAGGTGGATGAAGCAAGAATCAAAAAGCTTTATGAAGAAGTCCCCTCTTATAAGAATTTTGCCGCTTACACCAAAACGATAGGGATTAGCTCAAGCGTGGCTAACACGCCTTATTATAGCGTGCATGCATTCAAGTTTAAAGATAAGAAAGAAAAATTATTGCCTGCGAGATGGAAATTTGTGCCTAAAGACGGCATCAAGTATCTTAACCCCCAAGAATTAAAGCAAAAAGATTCAAATTATCTGCTTTCTTCATTCCAACAACACCTTAAAACTAAACCCATAGAATACCAAATGTATTTGGTGTTTGCGAATAAAAATGATGCCACCAACGACACGACCGCACTTTGGAAAGGCAAGCATAAGGAATTATTGGTGGGAACCTTGAAAGTTGAAAAATACGAAGGAACGGGTTGCAATAAAGACGTGTATTTCCCAGCTGATCTCCCTAAAGGCGTAGAAGCCCCTACTGATCCCTTGTTTCAAATCAGGAATGAAGTTTATGGGATCACTTTTAGCAGGAGGCAATAAAAAAGATAGGGTGGATCAATATAAATTGGTTGAGAAAAATGCGTTTTTATGGGTTTGGGGAAGTAAAATTTTTGTTTAAAACTTTTAAGCGCGCCCACTAAAATCACTCGCTCTCTTATTTGAGGCACACCATAATCTAGGGCGTTTAAAATGGCATGCTCTAAAATATAATCTCTCTCTTTAAAAGCGTTACAAATTTGTTGGAACAATTGCCCTTTTTGCATAGACATCAAACCCACCACATTTTCAAAAACAAATATTTTTGGTTTCACTAAATCTAAAAGCCGCAAATATTCTTTAAACAGATTCGCTTTTTCATCCATTTTTCTTTTGCCAAGGGTAGAATAGCTCTGGCATGGTGGTCCGCCTAGTAGAATGTCAATTGGAACGCGTGGCAAGTTGTGACAATGAAGTTGCGCAATATCGCATAAAATGGTTTGTGTCTCTTTATGGTTAGCTTGATAGCTTAAAATAGCGTCTTTGTCTATATCGTTAGCCCATATTAATTCAAAATGGGGATGCACAGAAAAGCCATAACTCAACCCTCCAGCACCACAAAAAATATCGGCTACTTTATACAAGTTTTATTTTTTCCTTTCATCTAAACCCACACTTTTTAAATGGAGTAAAACTTAAAACCCTTTTTGAAATTAGGTTAAAACCAATTCAATCTTTTAAGTTTTGCTAGGTTTGTCAATCGCCTTTCTATGGACGGCCTTTTCTCTGTTTTGAGCTTTTTGAGTGATATTGGCATGCTCATCTTTAATATCGTTTGGCCAATCTTTGCCTTGCTCTTGCGCATTCCATTCGGGTAATGCGTCATTGTTATTGTTTCTATAATCCGTCATACAAGCTTGCTCTAAAAGTTTATAACTGATGCTTGCGTCTTTGATTGCATGAAAACCAAACAAGCCTTTCACTTGAGTTTCAAAATTAGGCTGATAAATCATGTAAAATTCTATTTTAGCCCCTGTGAGTATCGTATGGTAAAGAAAATACCACACGCCAAAACTTCTAATACTAGGCCTCCCTTTAACTCCCCCATCTTTATAAATATTGAGCGTGCTTTTAATCCCACCATCTGCTTGAGAGCCACCAATTTTTTTAATCTCACCATCCACTACAATTAAATACACTCTAGCCACATTTTGAGTCAAAATATTTTGAGATAAAGATTGATTGTTTTCATCTTTTAAATCCTTAAGATAGTTGAAATTTAACTTTGTGCTGTCTTTCACGTATTCTACATCAGCGATTTTAAAGGCAGTTTTGACTTCGCTAATATGCATTTTTACTCCTTGATAATCAATAACTCATGAGATTGTTTGACATGGTTATTATCGCCTCTTCCTAAGCGATTTTTACCCATTCTGATCTCGCCTTGTCCCATAGTGTATTGCCAAGATGGTTCTAAAATTTTAAAATCTTTATAAGCATTCCTTACAAATTCGCAGTCATTATAACTTAAAATAAATGGCCCTTTATGCCTTTTTAGCATGTGAGCTAACACTTCATGTTTAAAACCATTATGATGGATAGGAAAATTACGCATAGGATAAATCCCCTTAAACATTTTAGAATTTTCTAACACATAAGGGGGGTCAAGATAGAAAAAATCATTAGGATAAGCGAGCAACACTTCTTCAAAACTAGAGCATTCCACCTTTAAACTAGGGGCGTTAAAATCTTTAATTTTTAAAAGAGCGTTTAGATAGCGTTGTTTGTCAGTGTAAATTTTACTCATCCACCCCAAAAATCCCGGCCCATAGCTTAAATTAAAGTTAAAGTAATAATCTCTAGCCAAAATTAAAGGGTCTAAAACGCATTCTTTTTTATAATGGGCTTTTAACTCTTGCTTGATGGTGTTGTAAGTTTCTTGCGTAGGTTCTAAAGAGAGCAAGCTACTATAAAGAGCTTGTTTGTCTTTGAGCAGTGCTTGATAAAAATTCACTAAAATATCAAAAATATCAAAGCCTAGCACTTCTAAACCCAATTCTGTCGCGCATGCAATTTCTACGCTCCCTCCACCTATAAAAGGGCTAATAATCCTACGCACACCATTAGGTATACACTCCACTATTAACCCCACAGCTAAAGACTTGCCCCCACCATATCTTAAAGGGGCTTTTATGTAGCGTTTGTAACGCCCATTATTAGAGCGTAAATTGTGCAAAAAAATATCTTTTTTACTAGCGTTTTGGTTGAATAAATTGGCATGCATTCCAAAAAATTCTATTTATTTTTTCGCCCTTTTCCTCATGTTAGGGTCTAAAATCTTTTTTCTGATCCTTAAATTCAAGGGGGTAACTTCTAAAATCTCATCTTCTTCAATCCATTCTAACGCCCTTTCTAACACCATAGTCCTAGGCGGGGTGAGTTTGATCGCATCATCGCTCCCGCTCGCTCTCATGTTGGTTAAATGCTTGGATTTGATAGGATTGACATCTAAATCATTATCCCGGCTGTGCTCGCCAATGACCATGCCCACATAAACCTTCGTTTGGGGGTTGATAAAAAGCGTGCCTCTTTCTTGGATATTGAAAAGGGAAAAAGCGGTCGCTTCGCCATTTTCCATGCTAATGAGTGCCCCATTTTTGCGCGATTCCACGCTCCCACTGAAAGGGCGGAATTCCAAAAAGCTATGATTCATCACGCCTTCGCCCTTAGTGTCGGTTAAAAACTCGCTCCTATAACCGATAAGCCCTCTTGCAGGAATTTCAAATTCTAATCTTGTATAGCCATCGCTCATGGGATTCATCGCTTTCATCTCGGCTTTTCTTTTGCCTAATCTCTCAATGATAGCCCCGCTAAAATCTTGGGGCGTGTCAATCACTAAATGCTCAAAAGGCTCGCATTTAACGCCATTTTCTTCTTTAATGATGACTTCAGGGCGTGAAATGCTAAATTCAAACCCTTCACGGCGCAAATTTTCAGCTAAAATAGTGATTTGCAATTCCCCACGCCCGCTCACTTTAAACTTGCCCTCGCCCATTTCTTCGCATTTCATAGCGATATTGGTTTGCATTTCTTTTAAGAGCCTGTCTTTCAATTTGTTAGCAGTAACATGCTTTCCTTCTAACCCGGCTAAGGGCGAATCATTGACGGCAAAATACACGCTCATCGTAGGCTCTTCTAAATGCATGGGATCTAAAGGCATGGGGTTAGTGGGATCAACGACGCTATCGCCCACATCCATCGCGTTAAACCCAGCAAGTGCTACAATATCGCCCGCATAAGCGTTTTCAATCTCAGTCCTAGCCAGCCCTAAAAAACCTATAAGTTTAGTGATACGGCCATTTTCTTTACTCCCATCGCTTTTCATCAACAGCACGCTTTCATTCTTTTTAACCGAGCCGTTAAACACTCTAGCGATACCGATTTTACCCACATAATTGTCATAATCAAGCGTGAAAATTTGCATTTGCAAAGGCTCATCAACGCTCCCGCTAGGGCTTGGCACATGCTCTAAAATCGTTTCAAACAAAGGCTCTAAATTCTTCTTTTCATCGTCTAAACTTTTCATCGCATAGCCATCTCTAGCAGCGGCATACACGACAGGGAAATCCAATTGTTTATCGCTAGCCCCCATCGCTACAAACAAGTCAAAAACTTCATCCACCACTCTATCCGGTTCAGCGGCAGGCTTATCAATTTTATTCACCACCACAATAGGGCAAATCCCAAAACTCAAAGCCTTTTTAACCACGAATTTAGTTTGAGGCATGACCCCTTCTTGAGCGTCCACTAAAAGCAACACCCCATCCACCATTTTTAAAACGCGCTCCACTTCGCCCCCAAAATCAGCATGCCCGGGAGTGTCAATGATATTGATTTTAGTGTCTTTGTAATAAATAGCGGTGTTTTTAGACAGGATAGTAATGCCTCTTTCTCTTTCTAAATCATTGCTATCCATCACCCTTTCATCCACTTTTTCCCTCTCACTAAATGTGCCAGATTGAGAAAGTAAGCCATCTACTAAAGTGGTTTTCCCATGATCAACATGCGCGATTACAGCGATATTTCTAATATTTTTCATAAATGTCCTAACAAGCAAAATTGAAATTAGAAGTATAACACAATATTATAATAGCCCCAAATGGCGGAATTTTTTGGCTAAATCTTGTTCTATAGAATGGCTTTTATGGGCTTTTAGAAAATTTTCATTCTTAGGCGGCATGAAATCGTCATTATCCCTATAAAAAAAGATAAAATAATTTTTCTTTAAATAGTAAGCCAAATGGATTAAAAACGAATCCCCCCCTATATACAAATCGCTTTCTAAAATCAGGTTTTTAACTTCTTCTAAACTGGTTTTAGTGCGATAGTGCATAACTTCATCTTTTAAAAAAGCGTATCGTTCTTCAAAATCTAAAAGCGTAACACAAAAGGGTTTTAAGAGTTTTAAAACGATTTTTAAATGCTCTAAAGGGATACTTCGGTCTATGGATCTTGTGAAAGGGTTGATCAAAATCTTTTTGGGGTTTTTTAAATCCATGGGATATGGAGAATGATCAAAAACATGCCCATAAATTTGAGAAAACAACTCCTGGCGGTTTTGATAAACGTTTTTAATTTCTTTATTTGGAGTGGTTATGGAAACAAATGGGGCTAAAGAAGCGCTTCTAAAATCTTGTTTTTCTAAAATCAAATGTTTGATTTTGTGCTTCTTAAGCGCTTTTAATAACCATAAAAAATCCTTTATCGCTAAAAAAACGCCTTGTTTTTTAAGATCGTAAAAAGCAGGGACATTTTCAAAAATAGGAATGATTTCAAAATGTTTTTCGCATTCTAAAAGCTTGGCGATTTTTAAAGTCAAACGAGTGCCTAGGATTTTAAGGGGCTGTTGCTGTTTGAAAGCGATTTCTTTTAAAAGGCTAAGCGTGATGAGGTTATCCCCTAAAGCCAAAAGACAAGCAACATGCATGGTTTTTCCTGATTGTGAAATATTTAGGGTATTTTTTTTCTATCCCTAAATTTTTTAAATAAAATTTTTCATCAAAACTATTGTTAATAAATTGCGCAAATAGGGGCAAACATTCTAAATCTTTTCTTAAAATTTTATGCGTTTTAAAAAGCGATTCAAAAATGAATTGCATTAAGTCGCTGTTTAATAGTTCTTTTAACGCATGAGCGTTGATGGGGAAATTTTCTTTTAAAACAAACATGTTCGCACTATTTAAAAAAAGGCGTTGCTCATTGTCATAAAAAAAGACCAGTTTTGAAGAAATGAATTTATACACGATTTTTTCTCTAGCCTGATAAAGGCTTAAGGGAGCGACTTGCTGGCAGTCTTTTAAATCAGCGTTAATGAATTGGCTAGGGGCTTTTAATCTGTCTTTTAAAATATCTGAACCTCTAAAAATAGGAATGGTATTTTTTTCTTGTTTGGAGTGTAATCTTTCTTTATTGTTACCTGTAACAATCCCTAAAGCAAAATGAGCGTTATTTTTTAAAGTGATATGGGGAATGGAAAAAAGGTGGTCTAAAATTTTATTTTCTTTGCTAGAGCAATGGATATTAAAAACCTTTTTAGGGTTGTTTAAAAAAGAAAAAGGCGAGCGTTTGAACTTGCTATTTTGATAAAAGCATGAGATTTTTTGATCCTTGTTAGGGGTTTTTTTAAGCACCAAACCCACAGCCTTAGTCATTAAATTTTTAAAGGGTTTGTTAAAATCAATCAGGCTTCTAATTTGAAACTTTAAAGCCATTTCTCGCATTTTGCTAAACGCATCAATATTCAAACAACTTTCGGGTAATAATAGCCCCAAATGAGCGTTTTCTTTTAAGCAATTCAAACTCGCTACAAAAAAGAGCGACGCACTATCTAGGCTTTGAGAGAGGTTGAATTTCTGTTTGAAAGTTTCTTTTTGGTTTTGGTTGTATTTCTTACCCCATGGCGGGTTAGTGAAAATGCAATCAAATTGCGGGGTGTGTTTTAAATTTAAAAAATCTTTTTGCATAATATTAGGGCAATCTAAATGATAACGCTCTTTAATACGCTTTTTAGTCAAAGCGACAGCAAAAGCGTCTGTATCATAGCCATAGATATTTTCAACCTTAAAACCCAGTTTTAAAGCATGCATGATAAAATTCCCGCTCCCCACAGCCGGATCGCAAAAAATCGCTTGAGAGGCATCAAAATCTTTAGGGAGAGTGAAAAGTTGCTCTACTATCCTATTAGGAGTGTAGTAAATGCTTTCTAAATTTCTGGTGGTGTTAGAAAGTTCTTCTTCATAATGAGAACCCAACTTTTCTAAATCAGAGCTATTTTCTAATATTTTTAGGTATTTTAAAATCAATTCTTGATGGTTATGCGCGCCTTTTAAGGATTTGTTAGCGTATTTGTTAAGTTTGTTTTTCCCTAAATGGTTGCGGCAAAAATCTAAAAAAGAACTCGTTTTCACATAAATTTTATGATCAATTTCTAGTTTCTCTAAAAGATTGGTTTTGATCCAATTATGCACGCTGCTATGAGAAACATTGATTAAATGAGCGATTTCTTCAATCAAAAGAGCGTTTGAAGGCATCTACCCCCCTAAAAACTATAAACGTAACTCACATTGAACACCACAAGGCGTTTAAAAAAGAGGGAAGTGTTTAACCCTTTGCCATGCGTTTCATAAAAGGAATTGACCGCTAAAGGGATTTTCAAGCCCATTTCAAAGCCATTGTGCCTATTGACATTCATACGAACCCCAAAATTCAAAGGGATTTGGAAAAAACTCGTGTGCATTTTAGCTTGATAATTGGTCAAATAATTGTTGATAAAATCCGTTTGGCTCACCCACATGCTCAAACCACTCCCTACCCACGAACTCCCCGCTAAAGCAAAGCCTACATAAAAACCCACGCTCGAATGTTTTTTTGCATTATCAATGAAATTATAAAGATAGTCTATCCCAAGCCCATAGAGATGGTTATTCATTTTGCCTAAACCATCAAAGCCATTACCCACAAAACCAAAATTAGTGTAACCATAGTCATAGAACAAATAATAGCGAAACCCTTGATTTTTTTTCTTAGTAAAGAAATGCTTATACCCCACGCTCAAACTCACCCCATACATGCTTGAAATGTTTTTAGAATAAGAGTTAGGATCAAGCGCGTTTAAGGAATTTGAAATTTGAGCGATTTGAGAAGATAAAGAATAAAGCATGCGGTTTTGAGATTGATTGAATTGCAATTCTAAATTTTTTAAGTTTTCTGCTAATTCTAAAGGGTTAGTAATGGGTTCTTGCATTTTTTCTAACGCTTGGGCTAATTGTGGGTTAGATGCAACGCCCCCG
>NZ_SHOW01000001.1:29914-172442 GCF_011175115.1 Helicobacter pylori
CTTGATTCAAAAAGGGGTTATTATGCTCAACGGCATGACTGATGGAATATTCAAACCCCACGCTCGCATACGCCCCATTTTCTTCAGCGATACAAAAAGATAAAAATAAAGACAAAGATAAAAAAGAAAATAAGGTTTTTTGCATGGGTTGATCCTAATCAAAAATAATCTCAATCATACACTAATTTTAATAGAAAAAAGTGAAACCATTTTTAAGCCATTTTTGAATACAATAAGAGTATTTTATTTTTAAGGTTAGAATAATGAGTTTGATCGTTACGCGCTTCGCTCCATCGCCCACTGGCTATCTCCACATAGGAGGCTTAAGAACAGCCATTTTCAATTATCTTTTTGCACGAGCCAATCAAGGAAAATTTTTTTTACGCATTGAAGACACGGATTTGAGCCGTAACTCTATAGAAGCGGCTAACGCCATTATAGAGGCTTTCAAATGGGTAGGGCTAGAATACGATGGAGAAATCCTCTACCAATCCAAACGCTTTGGAATTTATAAGGAATATATCCAAAAACTCTTAGATGAAGACAAAGCCTATTACTGCTACATGAGTAAAGATGAGTTGGACGCTTTGAGAGAAGAACAAAAGGCCAGGAAAGAAAACCCACGCTATGACAATCGTTATCGTGACTTTAAAGGCACGCCCCCTAAAGGCATAGAGCCTGTGGTAAGGATTAAAGTCCCACAAAATGAAATCATTGTTTTTAATGACGGGGTTAAAGGCGAAGTGAAAGTGAATACTAACGAATTAGACGATTTTATTATCGCCAGGAGCGATGGAACGCCCACTTATAACTTTGTGGTTATTATTGATGACGCTTTAATGGGGATTACTGATGTGATTAGAGGCGATGATCACCTTTCTAACACCCCTAAACAAATCGTTCTCTATAAGGCTTTAAATTTTAAAATCCCTAATTTTTTCCATGTGCCGATGATTTTGAATGAAGAAGGGCAAAAATTAAGCAAACGCCATGGGGCCACTAATGTGATGGACTATCAAGAAATGGGCTATCTTAAGGAAGCGTTAGTGAATTTTTTAGCGCGTTTGGGGTGGAGCTATCACGATAAAGAGGTTTTTAGCATGCAAGAATTACTGGAATGGTTTGACCCTAAAGATTTAAATTCTTCGCCCAGTTGCTTTAGCTGGCACAAGCTTAATTGGCTCAACGCTCATTATTTAAAAAACCAAAGCACGCAAGAATTGTTAGAACTTTTAAAGCCTTTTAGTTTTAGCGATCTTTCTCATTTAAACCCCGCTCAATTGGATCGCTTGTTGGACGCTCTCAAAGAGAGATCTCAAACTTTAAAAGAATTAGCGCTTAAAATAGATGAGGTTTTAATCGCTCCTGTGGAGTATGAAGAAAAGGTTTTTAAAAAGATCAATCAAGCGCTCGTTATGCCTTTGTTAGAAAAGTTTAAGCTGGAATTAAATGAAGTCAATTTCAACGATGAAAGTGCACTAGAAAACGCCATGCACAAAATCATTGAAGAAGAAAAGATTAAAGCGGGTAGTTTTATGCAGCCTTTAAGATTGGCCCTTTTGGGTAAGGGGGGCGGGATAGGCCTTAAAGAAGCGCTTTTTATTTTAGGCAAAACAGAGAGCGTCAAAAGAATAGAAGAATTTTTGAAAAACTAAAAGATTGGCTCTGTTTTCATTGGGTATTAGTCATAAAAGAGTTTGATTTTAGCGGTTGTTATGAGAGCGACTCCCTAAAACTTTAGCGTTGTTTCTAATACTAAAATGGGTGCATAAAGTTTAAAAATAAGAGGGTTTTAAGAGAAAAATGAAAAAAATATTTCTAAAATTTTTTGCCTTGATTGAAATCAAGCTTAAAAGTTGGGTTCAGACAATCTTTGGGCAAACTAATCGTTTGAGGAATAACCTCATAATGGCAATAATTTTCATCTTCAAAGAGAGGTTTTATCAATAAGCGGTTTGAAAAAAGCCGATTTTCTTGATTAGAATCAATAACGCCATTGTTTAAAAAGAGGGAAGTTTGCGCGAGTTTGGTGATTTCATTGGGGTTATGGCTTACCAATAACACGCTTAAATTTTCACGCTTGATAAAATCAAGCAAACCTTGTTGCACTTCGTTTTTTAAGGCGTTATCTAGGGCGTTTAAAGGCTCATCTAAAAGCAATAAATTCTTGGCTGCGATCAAAGCTCTTGCTAAAGCGACTCGTTGGGCTTGCCCGCCAGAGAGTTGAAGAATTTTTTGCTGGCTTAGATTTTCTAAACGCATCAAGCGTAACACTTCGTGGATTTTATTTGTATTTTTAGGGTGAGCAAAGGCGATGTTTTGATACACGTTTAAATGAGGGAATAGGGCGTAATCTTGAAACACAAAGCCGATTTTTCGTTGTTGTGGTTTTAAAAAAATCTTTTTTTGAGTGTCTAACCATACTGAATGATTGACTTCAATGTAGCCGCTATCCACCGCTTCAAGCCCCGCTAAAATGCGTAAAATCGTGCTTTTACCCGCTCCCGATTCTCCTAATAAAGCCACAACTTCTGCTTCTTTAATTTCTAAGTCTATATTCAAATCAAACGCGCCCCTAGATCCTAAAAGGCGTTTTTTAAATCGCGCTTTTATCATAAAAACGAGCTTTGTTTTTTATTCAAAAATAGGGTAACAAATAAGAGGCTAAAACTGATAAGCGTGAGCGTTAAGGCGTATTGATGGGCTTTAGAATAATTGAGCGCTTCAGCTTCGTTAAAGATCGCAATGCTAGCCACTCTTGTTTCTCCTAATATATCACCCCCAAGCATCATCACCACGCCAAATTCGCCTATAGTGTGCGTAAAAGTTGTAATGATAGCCATCAACACACTGGGTTTGATGTTGGGGAGTAGGACAAAAAAAAGGGTGTAATATTCCCCCTTACCCAAGCTATAACTGGCTTCTTTTAAAGAAGTTGGCAAGGAAATTAATGCGCTTTTAATAGGGCTTACCATAAAGGGTAAGGAAAAAATCACGCTCCCTAAAATAAGCCCTTGGAAACTAAAAACAAGTTTCACATTTAATACATCTTGTAAAAACGCTCCCAAAAAAGAAGAAGGCGAAAAGATTAAAAGGAGATAAAACCCTAGCACGCTTGGGGGTAAAACTAAAGGCATATACACAAGCGTTTCTGTTAAGCTCGTTAAAAGATTGCGTTTAAGGCTTAAAAAATAGCCTAAAAAAATCCCTATAGGGAGTAAAATAAGGGTGGTAATCAAAGCTAAAGAAAAGCTCAAACGCATGGTAATCAAAAACTCATGATCCATTGTTCGCCTTTTTTATGCGTTTCAATCCACAATATAGCCGTATTCTTTAAAGATAGCTCTAGCTTTAGGGCTGAATAAAAAATCTTTAAAAACTTTGGCTAAAGGGTTATTAGCCCCATTTTTAGTGATGATTAAGGCTTGTTCAATAGGGTTATAAAGGGCTTTATCAATGATGAAATAAGAGAGGTTTTTATCTTTTTTATCCATCAAGGATAACGCTCCAAAGCCTATTTGAGCGTTTTTAGTAGCGATGAATTGATGGGCTTGAGAAATAGAAGCGCCATAAATGATTTTAGATTTAAGACTGGAAGCGAGTTTTAAATTGTCTAATACTTCCATGCTGGCTTTTCCATAAGGGGCTAGTTTAGGATTAGCCATAGCGATATATTTAATTTTAGGGTCTTTAAGAATTTCTAAAGAATGTATTTTTAGATTTTCGCTCCATAAAACCAACACGCCTTTAGCATAGACTTCTTCTTTAAAAGGGGTTATTTTTTCATCATAAAGCTTTTTGGGTCTAATCATATCCGCTGAAATGAATAAATCAAAAGGGGCGTTTTGAGCGATTTGAGCGTAGAGTTTGCCTGAAGAATTAAAGCTAATCTTAACAGCATCTTTGGGGTGTTCTTTTTGAAATTCTTTAACAAGGGCTTTTAAAACGCGTGTGAGATTAGTAGCAGCAGCGATTTTTAAATCCTGTGCCAACAGAGCGCTTGAAAAAAATACGATTAAAAAGGCAAACGCTTTGAAAGTATTTTTCATAGAACTCCCTTTGATTAAATGATTGAAGTTGGTGATTATACCTATTTGTATCTTAAAAATTTGTATTTTAAAAGTTTGAGGTGGTTTTGTAGGTGTATCCCACTTATGATTTAATCAACATTTTCACCCTAAAACCCTCATCTTTGATAAAAAATTAAATCTTTTAGAAAAATAACCGATCTTAGGGTGTAACTTTAATTCAACAAGAAGGATTTATTATGATTAAAAGAATTGCTTGTATTTTAAGCTTGAGCGCGAGTTTAGCACTGGCTGGCGAAGTGAATGGGTTTTTCATGGGTGCGGGTTATCAGCAAGGTCGCTATGGCCCTTATAACAGCAATTACTCTGATTGGCGTCATGGCAATGATCTTTATGGTTTGAATTTCAAATTAGGTTTTGTAGGCTTTGCCAATAAATGGTTTGGGGCTAGGGTGTATGGCTTTTTAGATTGGTTTAACACTTCAGGGACTGAACACACCAAAACCAATTTGCTCACCTATGGTGGCGGTGGCGATTTGATTGTCAATCTCATTCCTTTGGATAAATTCGCTCTAGGTCTCATCGGTGGCGTTCAATTAGCCGGAAACACTTGGATGTTCCCTTATGATGTCAATCAAACGAGATTCCAGTTCTTATGGAATTTAGGCGGAAGAATGCGCGTTGGGGATCGCAGTGCGTTTGAAGCGGGCGTGAAATTCCCTATGGTTAATCAGGGCAGTAAAGATGTAGGGCTTATCCGCTACTATTCTTGGTATGTGGATTATGTCTTTACTTTCTAATTCATTCTTTCGTTCGCTCTTCTTCATCAAATTAAACCCTAGCCAACTCTTAAAAGGTTGGGGTTCAAAAATCTTTTTCATAAATAGAAAGTTTGCCTTGACGCGGTATAATCCTAGCGTTTCAATTTTTATTTTACTCAATAGGGTGTTTGGTGTTTGCGTTTGAAAGCGGGTTTAGTAAGATTTAAATAATAAATTACTTATATATATTTGATAGATATTATTTTATTTAATAGTGTTATTTAATAGATCAATTTATTAAGATAGTTTCGCTTTTATTTCTTTAGAACAAATTGATTCTACTGGGGAAAGGTTTTTATGGAAAACAGCACACTTTATATTGTTATTGCTGGCTTATGGCTTGCTGTAGGCTTTGGAATCTTTTTAAAGAAATTAGACATGCCGGTTATCATTGGTTACATTTGCACAGGAACGGTCTTAGCGGCTTTTTTTAAAATTAATGATTTTAATTTGTTGTCTGATATTGGTGAATTTGGTATCGTCTTTTTAATGTTTATGATAGGCATTGAGTTTAATTTTGACAAACTCAAATCCATCAAACAAGAAGTGCTGGTTTTTGGGCTTTTACAAGTGGTTTTATGCGCTTTAATCGCTTTTTTAGTGGGGTATTTTATTTTGGGTCTTTCACCCATTTTTTCCCTTGTTTTAGGCATGGGGCTTTCGCTCTCTTCAACCGCTATTGTGCTGAAATTCTTTGAAGATTCCAAACAGCTTAGCACGCCTATGGGAAAGAGCGCGGTGGGGATTTTGATTTTCCAAGATATTGCAGCCATTCCCATGCTTTTAATTTTGACTATTCTAGGCAGTAAAGATTCTAATGTTAATTTACTCATTCTTAAAACCTTTATTTCAGCAGGGATTATTTTAGTTCTTTTGTTATTGCCTGGAAAAAAAGGGGCTAATCTCATCTTAGAGCAAGCAAAAGACACGCGCCTGCCTGAAATTTTTATAGGCACGATCTTAGTGATTGTTTGTAGCGCGGCGGGGTTGAGCCATTTTTTTGGGTTTTCTATGTCTTTAGGGGCGTTCATTGTGGGCATGGCCATTTCTAAATCGCGCTATAAAATCAATGTCCAAGAAGAATTCGCGCAATTAAAGAACCTCTTTTTAGCCCTTTTTTTCATCACGATAGGGATGCAAATTAATGTGAGTTTCTTTATGGAGAAGTTCTTTGTTGTCATCTTTTTACTCATTTTAGTGATGAGTTTTAAGACGGCCATCATTTATGCGCTATTGCGTTTTTTTAGAGACGCTAAAACTGCCATAAAAACCGCTCTTTCTTTAGCGCAAATCGGGGAGTTTTCTTTCGTGATCTTTTTAAATTCAGGCTCGCACCAGCTCTTTAATTTGCAAGAAAAAAAAGGGATTCTTGGTTTTTTACACCAAAAGAATATCTTAAATATCGCTCAAAATGACATCCACCAGCTCCTTATTCTTATGGTGGTCTTTTCTATGTTAGCAACCCCTTTTATTTTAAAATACCTAGAATCTATCGCTCAATTTATTTTGCACCAAAAGAGCCAAGAAAATGAGCCGGCTAAAAAATAATGGCGCAAAAACCAAATGATAAGTTTGCTTGTATTGTCAGTGTTATGTTAAAATACAAGCGTATTTTAACTCCAAATTGATATAAAAAGAGGATTTCATGAAAGAGCAAGAATGGGATTTGAGTGCTTTATTTGAAAATAAAGAACGCGCAGAAGAATTTTTAAAAACCTTACAAACAGAAGCGCAAGAATTTGAGAGTGCTTATCAAAATAACCTTAAGAATTTAGACGCTACAAAATTTGCCAACACTCTTAAACATTACGAAAATTTGTTAGAAAAAATCTCTAGAGCGATGACTTACGCTCAATTACTCTTTGCTAAGAACACTAAAGAAGCGAAGTTTTATTCGCGATGCGAAATGGCTTGCGCAAACATCCAACAACACCTTTTATTCTTTGAAATTGAATTTAAGAATTTGGACGCCAAAAAACAACTTGCTTTCATTAAAAAATGCAAAGACCATGCTTTTTATCTAAACAACCTCATAGAAAAGAAAAAGCACACCTTAAATTTAGATGAAGAAAAGATCGCTCTAGCCCTTTCACCTGTGGGAGTGGGCGCGTTTAGCCGTCTTTTTGATGAGCATTTTTCTTCTTTAAAAATCCCTTTTGAAGAGCAAAATTTAAGCGAAGAAGAAATTTTAGCCCTCTTGCACAACTCCAAACGCAAGATCCGTAAAAAATCCCAAAAAGCTTTCAGCAAATCGTTAGAAAAATCCCGCCCTTTGCTCACTTACATTTTAAACATGGTGCGTAAAGACTTGCTTATTGAAACCAAGCTGAGAAAATACGACAAAAAAGAGAGTTTCCGCCACATTGACAACCAGATCTCGCAAGAGAGCGTGGATAGCATGATAGAGATTGTGAACGCTAATTTTTCTTTAGTGCATCGTTATTATCATCAAAAAGCGCAAATTTTAGGGCATAAACTCAAAGATTACGATCGCTACGCTCCTTTAAACGATGAAAGCATCACCATGACTTACTCTCAAGCTTTAGAAGAAGTGCTTAAAACCCTTAAAGCCTTTAGCCCTGAATTTCACAAAATCGCTTCTAAAGCGATCAAAGAGGGTTGGGTGGATTCACACCCTAAAGATTTTAAGCAAGGCGGGGCTTTTAGCCATGGTGCGGTGCCTAGCGCTCACCCTTATGTGTTGTTAAACTACACAGGAAACCGCCGAGACGCTTTCACTATCGCCCATGAATTTGGGCATATGATCCACCAAGAATTATCCAAAAAACAAGGCGTATTGAACATGGATACGCCCCTAACCACCGCAGAAACCGCTTCTGTCTTTTCTGAAATGTTGTTTTTTGAGCATTTGAAAAAGGGTTTAAAATCTGATGAACTCCTTTTCATGCTGGCCGGCAAGCTAGAAGATATTTTTTCTACCCTTTTTAGGCAAGTGGTGATGACTAATTTTGAAAGAAGAATCCATGAAATTGATGAAGAATTAGACACCAAAGATTTTGATCGAATCTGGTTTGAAGAAAATCAAAGAATGTTTGAAAAGAGCGTGAAACTCACTAAAAACTACCATTTGTGGTGGAGCTATATCCCCCATTTTATCCATTCGCCTTTTTATTGCTACGCTTATAGTTACGGGCAGCTTTTGACTTTAGCGCTTTATGGGCTTTATAAAAAAAGCGACGCTAAAGAATTTGTTAAAACTTACACGGAATTTTTGAGCTTAGGAGGGTCAAAAAGCCCTAAAGAATTAGTGTCCATGTTTGGCTTTGACATTGATAGCAAAGAATTTTGGGAAATTGGCATCCAAGAGGTGCGTCATTTGTTAGAAGAATTTGAAAGGTTGCTCGCATGCAAAGAGAATTAAGGCTTTTAAACAACAAGCATTGCATTGAATACTTGCAATTTCTGTCCAAAAACCATTTGAGTTTCAACCTTTTGTGCGAAAGAGATGCGATTGATTTTTCCCCCAAGCTCCCTAAAGAAATCCATGAAAAATTTGGCGCGTTAGTGCTGTTTGTTTTAGCCGGATACACCTTAGAAAGCTTGATGATTGATGCAAAAAGCGTGCAGTTTGAAGCTGGGTTTGGCCCTAACAATATTGGCAGCGTGGTTCAAGTAAAACTTCCTGGCATCATTCAAATCCTTATCAAAGAAAAAAATGAAAATATCGTTTTATTCAATCGTTGCGATTCGCTTGAATTGTTCCAAAAAGAAGAGTCGCTCATGCAAGAGCCAAAGAAAGACGAACGAGAGTCTAAAGAATGGTTGGATTCTAAAGAGGCTCTTTTTTCCAATTCCAAAAACCGCGCGATTTTAGAAAATCTACACAAAAGCTAAAGGACTGATGGATGAGCGTTTTGAAATTGCATGTAAAAGTCTTTCGTTTTGAAACCAATAAAGATTACAATCCAGCTTATGAGTCTTATTTTTTAGAATACCAAGAAGATCAATACCTTTTGGATCTTTTAAAACAACTCAAAGGCGTGAGCTATAGTGAAAATATCGCGCTTAAAATCAACCAAATTGCGGTGTTTGAAGACGCTAAAGTGAGCGATTTAGTGGCGTTTTTTTCTAAAGAATGGGTGCTAGATCCCCTATCCAAACGATACGCTTTAAAAGATTTAATGATTGATGAAAAGGCGGTTTTAAAAAACTATGAAGATTTTTTCAAACAAGTCCCCTACATCACTAAAGGCGAAAAAGAAGAATTAGAAAAATTTATTCAAATCAATTTTATCAACCCCCAAACGAACCCTAAATATCTGGGCGATGGCTTTTTCTTGTATGTTAAATGGCTGATGAAACGCTACCCCACAGAGCGGAATCGGTTATTAGAGATGATCTCTCAGCCTGAAAGCGGCGTGATGAATTTTTTAAGCGTGGCGCATTGCCTCTATAAAAACGATGATAATATTGACCATGAAATCTATGAATTGCAAGAAATCCTAACCAATTCCAAAATCAAGCCATGGAAAGATTTTTCTAAAAACCTTTTAAGCCTTTTTCAATACAACTCTAACCCCCCCAAAACGCCTAACCCCCCTAAAACTTGCGCGCTCTTTAACGCTTATGCGAAGCATTTAAACGCCCAAGCGCTTCTCAAAAGCGCTAAGCTCTATTTAGAAAGAATGGGGCAAAAAGTCATTGATCTGCCTTTTTGTTATGATGGGGGCTATTATGGGAAGATCATAAGCACGCATGATTTCCTCACGGCCTCTGCGTATAATCTATCTCTAGCTAAAGCCAATGGCGTTTCGCTCATTTTTTGCGAAGAAGATTCGTATTTGAATATTTTGCATGCTAAAGAAGTTTTAGACAACAACCCTGAAATCACCAACTCCGTCAATGAAAAATTAAAAAAATACCAGCTTGTTTATGAAAAAGGCGTTGAGGTCGTCTATCTTAATGAGTGGGTTAATGAATTTTTGGCATGGGAATTGAAAAGCCCTTTTGACGCGTTTTTAGGGGCTGAATTTTCTCGCATCAAACCAAGCGATCATTTTTTCAATAAAATCCATTTAAAAGCCCCCCATTTTTTAGAATCCTTTCAAAATTACGCCCCCCTTTTAGAAGTCAATGAAGCAAGCGGATTACTCCAGTGCGCGCATTTACGCTATTTGGGGATTGATTTGGGGGCGGATTTTTTAATCGCGCATTCTTTGGGGCTTTTTCACGCTTTTGAAAATTTAAGCTTAAAAGCTTCAAAGATTTATAAAAGAGATAATGACAACACCCCCACTTTGTTTTTACCTCAAATCGCGCTAATGGCTATGGGGGAAAAAAATAAGCAAGATTTAGGGCTTGATACGCATTATCATCAAGTTACTTTCATTTAAGATGAACGCTTTTTTAAAACTCGCGCTCGCTTCTTTGATGGGAGGGCTTTGGTATGCTTTCAATGGCGAAGGCTCTGAGATTGTCGCTATAGGGATTTTTGTGTTGATCTTGTTTGTTTTTTTCATCCGCCCTGTGAGTTTCCAAGACCCAGAAAAACGAGAAGAATACATAGAACGGCTTAAAAAAAACCATGAGAGGAAAATGATCTTACAAGACAAGCAAAAAGAAGAGCAAATGCGTCTTTATCAAGCCAAAAAAGAGCGAGAGAGCAGGCAAAAACAAGACCTCAAAGAACAAATGAAAAAATACTCATAAAGGAAAATCATGGAAATCATTTTATTAATTGTTGCGGCGGTTGTGTTGTTTTATTTTTACAACACTCTCAAAGAATATTTGAAAAACCCCCTAAACCCTAAAACCAAAACCGAAGAATACGACTTGAAAAATGACCCCTATTTGTTAGCGCAATCTAGCCCCCTAGACAAATTCAAGCAAACCCAAATAGGCGCGTATATGCGTCTTTTGAAATTTTTAGACATTCAAAAAAACGCTTTGGATAACGCTTTAAGAACGCTTTTTATCCATGAATTAGAGCAGCCCTTAAACAGCGAACAGCAAAATTTAGCCAAAGAGCTTCTCAATGAGCCTGTGGATCAAAAAGAAAATTTTGAATCCTTATGCCAAGAAATCGCCGACCACACGCATGGAGAATACACCAAACGCCTGAAATTAGTGGAATTTCTTATGTTATTAGCCTATGCTGATGGGATTTTGGATAGCAAAGAAAAAGAATTGTTTTTAGATGTTGGGGCGTTTTTACAGATAGACAATAAAGATTTTAACGAGCTTTATGATAATTTTGAACGCTTCAATGCAATAGAAATCCCTATGTCTTTAGAAGAAGCAAAAAATCTTTTTGAAATCCAAACTAATATAACCAAGCAAGATTTAGAGGAAAAAGCCCTAAATTTAAGCGCCCCCTACTACCACAAAATAAATGACAACAAACGCTACAGCGAACAAGATTTTATCTCTTTGAAAAAGATCGCCATCGCTTCCCAACTCTTAGAAAATGATTGAAAAGACTCCTAAGGGGTCTTGTGAAAAAGGCTATTGAATGCCCTTTTTAAAAGCCCTAGAATCTTTTGATGCGCCCTTTTTAGAAAAAGAAATTTCAAAGCGTTTTAGGGATAATTTAGTTTTTTTCAAATCTTATAATCCCCATCTGTTTAACGCTCTCAATACGCCTTTTAAAAATTATCAATTGCTTTTTGAAAAAAACCACTTCAATCTCTTATACACGCCCACAAACGCTTTAAGCTACCCTAAAAATCAAATGATAGAAATCGCTTTTAACATGGCTTCTAACCCCCTAAATAACCCCAGATGGTCATTAGACAATAACCACCTCTCTTTAAATTATTTAAAATCTCAAAACAACCCCAAACTCCCCCTAACCCTTAAAGCCACGCATGCGATCTTAAATTTTTTAAATAACCATCAAACGCCTTGCTCTTTAGAGAAATTCTTACCCCCAACCATGATTTATGGCGTTTTAGACGGCTTGTTTTTGGCCATTTTACAGGCTCAAAATTACCGCTTCCATTCGCTTTATTTGTTTGAAGAAAATTTAGATTTGTTTAAAATCAGCTGTTATTTTGTTCGTTATGAAGATTTGATTAAAAAAGGGGCTAAACTCTTTATTCAAGGGTTTTTTAACCCTAATGAATTAAAAATGGATTTTTTGAAACGCCCTATCACGCATTCTTTTTTAAAGCTAGAAATCATGCCCTATAAAAGCGCTTTTAATTCACGCATGCGAGAAAACATTCAAAGCTATTACAAACAAGCTTTAAGGGGTTGGGGGAGTTTTGAAGATGAATTACTGGGATTAAAAAACACGCTTAAAAACTTACCCCTATACCAAACTCTAAAGATTAAACCTAAAAAGATTAACGCCCCCATTTGCGTGGTGGGTAATGGGCCAAGCTTGGATTTATTGTTGGATTTTTTAAAAGAAAATGAAGATAATTTCATTATTTTTTCATGCGGAACCGCTTTAAAGCCTTTAAAAACGCATGGCGTTAAAGTGGATTTTCAAATAGAAGTGGAGCGCATAGACTATCTTAAAGAGGTTTTAGAAAAAGCCCCCCTAGAAGACACCCCCTTAATGGGGGCTAACATGCTCAATCCTAACGCTTTTAATTTAGCCAAAGAAGCGTTAATGTTTATGCGTGGGGGGAGCGCTTGCGCGTATATAAGCCCTTTAAGTATAGAATACGCAGCGCCTTTTGTGGGCAATGCCGGGGTGGCTTTAGCGGGTTTGATGAGCGATGAAATCTATTTGTGCGCTTTAGATTGTGCTTATATCAAAGGGTTTAAAAAGCACGCTAAAAATTCCTATTATGAAAATGAAAAAGAAATTGACACTTCATCTTTAATCAGCGTAGAGGGCAATTTTAAAGGTTATGAAACTTTTAGCGACTCGCTTTTTTTGCTCTCTAAAGAAAGGATTGAAGAAGCCCTTCATTATTACCAGCCTAAAAAAGTCTATAATTTAAGTTATGGGGCTAAAATCAAGCACGCTGTTAGCCTCAATCGCTCTCAAGTGAAATTGAAACAAATCAACAAACAAGAAGCTATCGCTCGCATTAAAAGCATGTTTAGCCCTAGAGATAACCATGCTAAAGATTTAAACAATTTACAAAAAAATCTTATGAGTTTTAAAGAAAGTTTTTTCACGCATTTAAACACGCCCTGTAAAACCAAGCAAGAAGTATTTGAATGGGTGGATAGCTTGAGTGGGTTTTGCCAAACAGCCAGCACTAAAACCCCCACCATAGGCATTTTATTTGAAGGGAGTGTCGCTCATATCTTACAAAGCGTCTTAATCGTTTCATTGCATCTTAAAGAAAATGAGCTGACGCATTTTATCAAATTCTCTCAAAACACCT
Organism: Helicobacter pylori; assembly: GCF_011175115.1. Classification (GTDB taxonomy): domain Bacteria; phylum Campylobacterota; class Campylobacteria; order Campylobacterales; family Helicobacteraceae; genus Helicobacter; species Helicobacter pylori_DF. Next base: position 43,073 of record NZ_SHOW01000001.1, read on the forward strand.
TAAAACAATTCCTTAAAGAAGCTTGTTTGTTATTGCAAATGCAACTCAAACAACCATGATTTTTATTTTTACACTATAATAGCAACCTTAAATCAAAGGGGTGTTCATGCCATACAATGAAATCACAAGGGTTCAAGTCCCTGCCTTGATGTATTTAGCCAAGTTGGGCTATGATTTTATTCCTACTAATTCTAAAGAAAATAAGCCCAACCTAGACACCGCCACCAATATTTTAACCGATAGTTTCACTCAAGCCTTTAACCAACTAAACCCTAACCCCACTAAAAACGCAAAAGATTCGCTTGCTGAAATCAAAAAACGCTTGAATTACGATGATCTAGGCAAAAGCTTTTATGAATACTTGCTCAAAAGCGAGAATCAGATCATAGACTTTGATAACCCTAACAACAATCTTTATGAAATGATGGCTGAATTACCCTATAAATCCCTAAGAACTGATATAACCCTTTTTATCAACGGCTTGCCTTTGGTGAATATAGAAGTTAAGCAGCCTTACGCCGGACAAGGCATTAAAGAGGAAAAAGATCGCCATATCCAACGCTATGAAAACCCTGAAAACAAAGTTTTTTATAACCTCGCGCAAATCTGGCTTTTTAGCGATAACTTGCCCTATGATGGAAACAACCCCGATCAAGGTGCGTTTTATAGCGCTTCTTATTCGCCCATTTTCCAACGCTTTGTTGAAGCCAATAAGCTAGATATTACCCCCCCCCCCCCGAAAATCATCAAAATGATCAAAACCATCAAAACCATCGATCGCTTGAAGAAATTCAAAAACGCGTCTTAAACGAATTTAACCTTAAAGATACCGACTACCAAGAAAGCCCCAAAGACACCCCCACAAACTCCCTTTTAACTTCGTTTTGCTCTCAAAAAAGGCTTTGCTTTATCCTAAAATACGGCATCAGTTTCTTAAAAGAAAAATCAGAGTTTAAAAAACACATTTGGCGTTATGCGCAGATGTTTGCGAGCTTGAACGTTTTAAAAGAATTGCAAAAGCATTATGAAAATAACCCCAAAGACCCCCTAAAAGGCATCATCTGGCACACGCAAGGCAGCGGTAAAACCGCCTTAACCTATCATTTAACCAAACTCATAAAAGATTTTTTTAGCCCGCTAGGGAAAAAGACTAAATTTTATTTTATTGTGGATAGGTTGGATTTATTAGAGCAAGCCAAAAACGAGTTTTTAAAAAGAGGCCTTTGTGTGCATGAGGCAGAAAATAAAGAGGATTTGAGCCAAAAATTAAAAAACTCTAGCGTTTTTGAAGGCTCTCAAGGGAATGATGAAATCATCGTTGTGAATATCCAAAAATTCAAAGCCCCCAATGAAGAAAAAGCCCCCAATGAAGACCCTTCTAGTGCTCCTAAAGAAATTATTTCTAAAACAGAATTACAAGAAGCAGCAAAAGACAGCCGCAATTTACAAAGGGTGTTTATCATAGATGAAGCCCACAGGAGCTATGATCCTAAAGGTTGCTTTTACGCCAATTTGATAGAATGCGACAAAACAGCGGTAAAAATCGCCCTCACAGGCACGCCCCTATTAGAAGACAACGCGCAAGATAAAGCCACTAAAAACACTTTTGGCAACTACTTGCACACCTATTCTTATACAGAATCCATTAAAGACAGACACACCCTAAAACTCCAGTTAGAAATCATTGAAAAGAGCTACAAAGAAAAACTACAAGCAATCTATCGCCTTTTACAAGAAAGCATCACTATTGAAGATGTAGAGGTTAAAAAAGAATTTATTTTTAATCATGAAAGATACATTAAAGAAATGCTCTATTATATCATCAGAGATTTATTGAATTTCAGGCGTGTAAATAATGATGAACATTTAAAGGCTATGGTGGTTTGTTTTTCAAGTGATCAAGCCAGGTTAGCTAATTGTCTTTTTAATGAAATCCAAGAAAAAGTCTTACAAGAAAACCCCAACCTAAGGATTTTAAACAAACTCCAATCCAGCCTGATTTTGCATGACGAACAAGAAGTCAAAGAAAAGATTTATTCTTTTAAACATGGAGATACGGATATAGTCTTTGTGTTTAACATGCTTTTAACCGGCTTTGATTTACCCAATCTCAAACGCCTTTATATCCACAGAGAATTAAAAGATCATAATTTGCTCCAAGCCCTAGCCAGAGTGAATCGCCCTTATAACAACATATCTTTTGGCTACCTTATAGATTTTGTAGGGATTAAAGAAAATTATGACAAAACGACTGATGATTATTTGAAAGAATTAAACCAATTCAATCAAAGCGATTTTAATATTAAAGATAATCTCAAAGACATTTTTGCGGATCGTGAGGTTTTAGAACAAGACATTAAAAACGCCTATGGTGATCTTTTTGATTACCCCATTGACAATATAGGGGACATGACTAGCGCCATTGTGAATATGAGCGACATTAACGAGTTGCAAAAAGTTTCACACGCCATCAACATGCTCAAAGAGCGCTACAATTTAATCCGCACTTCTAATGATAAAAAAATCCTTTCATTAAAAGAAAAAATTGATATTGAAAAGATCAATAAAATCTCTTCAACGCTTCATAAAAAAGCCAAACACCTCCATGCGTTAAAAAATATCAATGAGCCTAAAAACCCAAACGATTTAATCATTTTAGAAGACCTCATCGCTCTTTTAGACTTTAAAATAGAGTATAAAGAAAGCAAAGAATTACACTTCAAAGAAAGCGAAGAAATTACCACCAAACAAAAGCAAGCTAAAGAGATTTTAGAAAAAATCCCGGATCAAAAAGATAAAGAAATCCAAAAGATTTATAAAGACTTTTCAAAACTGCTCCAAACGCCCGCAACAAGCCAGAATTTTGATGGGATTTCTCGTTCTTATAGCGCGATCATTTCACAACTCAAACGACACAACCAACAAACCACCCACCTATTAAATAAATACGATAATGCTTTAGCTTATGCGATCACGCACAAACGCCTCCACGAACGCCTCATGGAAAAAAACATTTCTAAGGGAATTTTCACGCTTTTAAGCGCCTTAAAAAGCGCTATTGATGAGCGTATTTCTAAGCGTCAAGAAATCTTAAACGAAGAATATCACCTAAAAAATGCCATAAGACTAGAATTAAGGAACGCTTTCAAAGAAAACCCCTCCTTAAAAGATTTAGAAAAAGAAAAAGAACTTATCATTCAAACCCTTTTTAACGAGCTACAAAACCACCATCAAGGAAATTTGAATGCCTAATAACGCTTTATTGCAAATCAAACAAGACACCCTAAGCCTCATTGATGATTTAAAAGTCACTTGCGCGAGTTTTGGTTTAGGGAACGACGGCAACGAATACAAGATCATCACGCAATGCTTTTTGTATAAATTCTTATGCGATAAATTTGAATTCCTTTTTGAACAAGAATTTCCTAACCAAACAATACAAGATTACAAAGACTTTAACGAAGAAGAAAAAGAAGATTTTTTCATTACCTTAATAGATAAAAGACTCCCCAAACTCGCCTATGATGATCTTTTAAGCTATCTTTTTGAAAAACATTTTAACGATAACGATTTGCACCTAAAGCTAGACACTATTTTTAATCGTATTTCTAGCAATAATGCCGAGCTTTTCAACACCAAAAGCACGGATGAAACCAATATCGCCCTATTTGAAAGCATCTCACAATACATTAATGAAGAGTCTAAAAGGGCTAATTTCACCAGAGTTTTACTAGACAAACTCAAAAATTTTGATTTCAAACAAGCTTTTTTAAACCTGCAAAACCAACAAGGCTATGATTTTTTCGCCCCCATTTTTGAATACTTACTCAAAGATTACAATAACGCCAGCGGAGGCAAATACGCCGAATACTACACCCCTTTAAGCATCGCTAGCATCATTGCTAAGCTTTTAGTTAATGAGCCAACTAAAAATGTCAAAATCTATGACCCAAGTGCAGGCACAGGAACGCTTTTAATGGCATTAGCCCACCAAATAGGCACGGATTCTTGCACCCTTTATGCCCAAGACATTTCGCAAAAATCCTTAAAAATGCTCAAACTCAACCTCATTTTAAACGACTTGACCCACTCTTTAAAATACGCCATTGAGGGAAACACTTTAACCAACCCCTACCATTCTAAAGAATGTAAAGGGAAAATGGATTACATCGTGAGTAACCCCCCTTTCAAGCTGGATTTTTCCAACGAGCATGCCGAGATTTCGCAAAACAAAAACGATTTTTTCTTAGGCGTGCCTAATATCCCTAAAAACGATAAAAGCAAAATGCCCATTTACACGCTCTTTTTCCAGCATTGCTTGAACATGCTTAGCTATAAGGGTAAGGGGGCTATAATCGTGCCAACCGGATTCATTAGTGCTAAAAGCGGGATAGAAAATAAGATTGTCAGGCATTTAGTGGATGAAAAGCTCGTTTATGGGGTGATTTGCATGCCCAGTCAAGTTTTTGCCAACACCGGCACTAATGTGAGCATCATCTTTTTTAAAAAAACGCCAAGTGTAAATGAAGTGGTTTTGATTGACGCTTCCAAACTCGGCGAAGAATACACCGAAAACAAAAACAAAAAAACGCGCTTAAGAGGGAGCGATATTGATTTAATTTTAGAAACTTTTCAAAATAAAACCCAAAAAGCGGATTTTTGCGCTCTGGTTTCTTTTGATAAAATCATAGAAAAAAATTATTCCCTAAACCCCGGGCAGTATTTCACTATAGAGGACACAAGCGAGAAAATAAGCCAAGCAGAGTTTGAAAACTTAATGCAACAATATTCAAGCGAATTGACAAGCCTTTTTGATGAAAGCCAGAGCTTGCAACAAGAAATTTTAGAAACTTTAAAAGGGGTTAGGTTTGAGTGAGTGGCAAACATTTTGTTTAAAAGATTTAGGAAAAATCGTAACAGGAAAAACCCCTAAAACTTCTAATTTAGATTTTTTTAATGGCAAATACATGTTTATTACGCCAAATGATTTGCATGGCACATATCGTATTATTAAAACATTAAGAACGCTTAGTGATAGTGGTTTAAAAAGCATACAGAACAACACAATAAATAATATAAGCATTCTTGTAGGGTGTATAGGTGATGTGGGTATGGTTCGCATGTGTTTTGATAAATGCGCAACAAATCAACAAATAAATTCTATTACAGACATTAAAGATTTTTGTAATCCATACTACTTGTACTACTATTTATCTAATAAAAAAGAACTTTTTAAAAATATAGCTCTCTCTACAGTTGTGCCAATTATTCCAAAAACAATTTTTCAAGAAATAGAAGTCTTATTGCCAAATATAGAAACACAACAAAAAATCGCCCGCACGCTTTCTATCCTAGACCAAAAAATAGAGAACAACCACAAAATCAATGAGCTTTTACACAAAATCCTAGAACTTCTTTATGAGCAATACTTCGTTCGTTTTGATTTTTTAGATGAAAACAACAAACCCTATCAAACTAGCGGCGGAAAAATGAAATTTTCTAAAGAATTAAACCGCCTTATCCCTAACGATTTTGAAGTTAAAACGCTAGGAGAATTAATGGATATTTTCAGCGGTTATTCTTTTCAATCAAATACATACAGCAACAACAAAAATGATCATATTTTAATCACAAATAAAAATGTTCAACATTCATTAGTTGATTTAAGCATTACAACTAACCTTTTATTTTTACCGAAAAAACTCCCTAAATATTGCCTATTAAAGCCAACAAATATTTTAATCACATTAACAGGACATATTGGACGCTGTGCCTTAGTGTTTTCAAAAAATTGCATTTTAAATCAGCGTGTCGGCGTAGTTTTACCAAAAGAAAAAGAACTAAACCCCTTTTATTATTCTTTGATAAGAAATCCCCTATTCTCAGCCATACTACAGAGAAACGCTATAGGATCATCTCAACAAAATTTGAGCCCTATTGACACCTTAAAAATTCAAATCCCTTTCAACCATAAAATAATCAAGCAATACTCAAAAACATGCGAAAATATCATTAAATTACTTGTATCCAACATGCAATCAACCCAAACCCTAACCGCGCTCAGAGATTTTCTGCTCCCCCTACTCCTAAAACAACAAGTCAAACCCCAATGAAAAATTTTAAAACAAATAGTAACCATAGATTTGACCCCAGCGCTCTTGTGCCAGAGCCAAAATTTTAGTATAATGGCGTTGCGGATACCATTAAAACTATGGTTACTAATAGTAATCTCATGTTAGGTTATCTCCTTTCGAGGTAACCACCCACTGTTACCCCCAACCCTAACATACTCCAAATACCGCAACCAAAGAGAAAACCAAGGGATTACTACTTGCGTTCGTTTATTATAGAATAAATCAACCCAAAAAACGCTAAAAAAATTTTAAGCGATCTTTCAGGGTTAAATGAAGTTTTATTCAAAAAATGAAGTTTTACAAAAAAGAGTTTTTAAACAACAACTAAGCAAATTCGCGCTACAATCTCTCTTTTTGATTGCGGAGTATGGCGCAGCCTGATTAGCGCGCACCCTTGGGGTGGGTGAGGTCGTGGGTTTGAATCCCGCTACTCCGACCATGACTTTTTAAAAAAGCTTCAACTATTATCATTTCATTATATAATCACACCAAGCAAACTGATTTTTAAACATGATGATTTAAAGGATTTCTATTGAATCGTTTCTTTAACCGAGAGCTTTCATGGTTAGCTTTTAACACAAGGGTTTTAAACGAAGCCAAAGATGAGAGCTTGCCTTTATTAGAGCGCTTGAAATTTTTAGCCATTTATGACACGAATTTAGACGAATTTTACATGATAAGAGTGGCCGGGCTTAAACAACTCTATGAGCATAAAATCGCCTCTAAAGGCATTGATGGCACAAACCCTGAAGAACAATTAGAAAAAATCAAGCATTATTTAGCGCATGAAATTGAAGAAAGGGAGTTGGAATTCCAAAAAATCCAAGCCCTACTCTTTAAAAAAGGGCTTTGTATCACCCCCTATAATGAATTGAATTTGGAGCAAAAAGCTAAGGCTAAAACCTATTTTAAAGAGCAACTTTATGCGTTAGTCTTGCCTTTTAAGTTGGATTCTTCGCACACTTTCCCGCCTTTAGCGAATTTGACTTTCGCGCTTTTTGCCCGCATTAAAGACAAAGAAACCCAAACCATCTCCTATGCGCTCATCAAACTCCCCTCTTTTATCTTCCGTTTTGTAGAGCTAGAAAAAGGCTTGTTTGTGCTGGCTGAAGAAATCGTAGAAGCGCATTTAGAAGAATTGTTTTTAGAGCATGAGATTTTAGATTGCATGGCGTTTAGGGTAACTTGCGATGCGGATATTGCCATCACTGAAGATGAAGCGCATGATTATGCGGATTTGATGAGTAAGAGTTTGAGGAAACGAAACCAAGGCGAAATCGTGCGCTTGCAAACCCAAAAAGGGAGTCAAGAGCTTTTAAAAACCCTTTTAGCGTCTTTAAGGAGTTTTCAAACCCATTCTTACAAAAAGCACAAGCTCACCGGCATGCATATCTATAAAAGCACGATCATGCTCAATTTAGGGGATTTGTGGGAATTGGTCAATCATAGCGATTTTAAAACCCTTAAATCACCCAATTTCACGCCCAAAATCCACCCTCATTTCAATGAAAACGATCTTTTCAAATCCATAGAAAAACAGGATCTGTTGCTGTTCCACCCTTATGAAAGTTTTGAACCTGTGATCGATTTAATAGAGCAAGCCGCTAATGATCCGACCACCCTTTCTATCAAAATGACGCTTTATCGTGTGGGCAAGCATTCCCCCATTGTCAAAGCCTTGATTGAAGCGGCGAGCAAGATTCAAGTGAGCGTTTTAGTGGAATTAAAAGCGCGTTTTGATGAAGAAAGCAATCTGCACTGGGCAAAAGCTTTAGAAAGGGCGGGCGCGTTAGTCGTTTATGGCGTTTTCAAACTCAAAGTGCATGCTAAAATGCTATTGATCACTAAAAAAACGGACAACCAGTTACGCCACTTCACCCATTTAAGCACGGGCAATTACAACCCTTTGAGCGCTAAAATCTATACCGATGTGAGTTTTTTTAGCGCTAAAAATGAAATCGCTAACGACATTATCAAGCTTTTCCATTCCTTGCTGACGAGCAGTGCGACTAGTAACGCATTAGAAACGCTTTTCATGGCGCCCAAACAGATCAAGCCTAAAATCATTGAACTCATTCAAAACGAAATGAATCACAAGCAAGAAGGCTATATCATTTTAAAAGCCAACGCCCTAGTGGATAGCGAAATCATTGAATGGCTCTATCAAGCCTCGCAAAAAGGGGTTAAAATCGATCTCATTATCAGAGGGATTTGCTGTTTAAAACCCCAAGTCAAGGACTTGAGCGAAAATATCAGGGTGTATTCTATCGTGGGGAAATATTTAGAACATGCACGCATTTATTATTTTAAACATGAAAATATTTATTTTTCTAGCGCGGATTTAATGCCTAGGAATTTAGAAAGGCGCGTGGAATTGCTCATTCCCGCCACAAACCCAAAGATCGCCAATAAATTGTTGCGTATTTTAGAAATCCAATTGAAAGACACCTTAAAACGCTACGAGTTAAATTCTAAAGGCCGTTACGCTAAAGTTTCAAACCCTAACGATCCTTTAAATTCACAGGATTATTTTGAAAAACAAGCCCTTAAAACCTTTTAAAGGGTTATCGTTCAAATCATCAAATATTAAGGATTAAAATGCTTTATTCATTAGTAAAAAAATATCTTTTTAGCCTAGACGCTGAAATCGCGCATGAAAAGGTTTGTCAAATTTTAAGAATATTTTCTAGATCGCCCTTTTTATGTAGTTTGATCCATTCTCAATGGGGTTATAAAAACCCAAAGCTTGAAAACGAAATTTTAGGCTTAAATTTCCCTAACCCCTTGGGCTTGGCCGCTGGTTTTGATAAAAACGCTTCCATGCTTAGGGCGTTGATCGCTTTTGGGTTTGGCTATTTAGAAGCAGGCACATTGACTAATATTGCGCAAAGCGGGAATGAAAAACCAAGGCTTTTTAGACACATTGAAGAAGAGTCCTTACAAAATGCGATGGGGTTTAATAATCATGGGGCGGTTTTAGGAGCGAGATCGTTCAATCGCTTCGCCCCCTATAAAACCCCTATTGGCATCAATTTAGGCAAAAACAAACACATAGAGCAAGCGCATGCCCTAGAAGATTACAAGGCGGTTTTAAATAAATGTTTAAACATTGGCGATTATTACACCTTCAACCTTTCTTCGCCCAACACCCCTAATTTAAGGGATTTACAAAACAAGGCGTTTGTGCATGAGCTTTTTTGCATGGCGAAAGAAACGACCCATAAGCCTTTATTTTTAAAAATCGCCCCGGATTTAGAAATAAACGACATGCTAGAAATCGTCAATAGCGCTATTGAAGCAGGAGCGCATGGGATTATTGCGACTAACACCACGATTAATAAAAGCCTGGTGTTCGCTCCTAAAGAAATGGGGGGCTTGAGCGGGAAATGCTTGACTAAAAAAAGCCGTGAAATCTTTAAAGAATTGGCTAAAGCTTTTTTTAATAAAAGCGTTCTTGTTTCTGTGGGGGGGATTAGCGATGCGAAAGAAGCTTATGAAAGGATTAAAATGGGAGCGAGTCTGTTACAAATTTATAGCGCTTTTATTTACAATGGGCCAAATTTATGCCAAAATATTCTTAAAGATTTGGTAAAATTACTCCAAAAAGATGGATTTTTGAGCGTTAAAGAGGCTATAGGAGCGGATTTAAGATGAAACATTTTTCTGTTAAAAGACTTTTGAGGCTTAGTTCTGTCTTGTTAGTCACTTTAGGAGCGAGCATGCACGCACAATCTTACTTACCCAAACATGAGAGCGTTACCTTAAAAAACGGGTTGCAAGTCGTAAGCGTCCCCTTAGAAAATAAAACCGGGGTTATAGAAGTGGATGTGCTTTATAAAGTCGGCTCTAGAAACGAAGTCATGGGCAAGAGCGGGATCGCTCACATGTTAGAGCATTTGAATTTTAAAAGCACCAAAAACCTTAAAGCCGGCGAATTTGATAAGATCGTTAAGCGTTTTGGGGGCGTGAGTAACGCTTCTACGAGTTTTGATATTACGCGCTACTTCATTAAAACCAGTCAGGCTAATTTGGATAAGTCTTTAGAATTGTTCGCTGAAACCATGGGGTCTTTGAATTTAAAAGAAGATGAATTTTTGCCTGAGCGTCAAGTGGTCGCTGAAGAAAGGCGATGGCGCACCGATAATTCCCCTATCGGCATGCTTTATTTCCGCTTTTTTAACACCGCTTATGTTTATCACCCCTACCATTGGACGCCCATTGGTTTTATGGACGATATTCAAAATTGGACTTTAAAAGACATTAAAAAATTCCATTCGCTCTATTATCAGCCTAAAAACGCTATCGTTTTAGTGGTGGGCGATGTCAATTCCCAAAAGGTTTTTGAACTGACTAAAAAGCATTTTGAATCCTTAAAGAACCTTGATGAAAAAGCTATCCCCACCCCTTACATGAAAGAACCTAAACAAGATGGGGCAAGAATGGCAGTCGTGCATAAAGATGGGGTCCATTTAGAATGGGTAGCGTTAGGGTATAAAGTGCCTGCTTTCAAGCATAAAGATCAAGTCGCCTTAGACGCGTTAAGCAAGCTTTTAGGCGAAGGCAAAAGCTCATGGTTGCAAAGCGAATTAGTGGATAAAAAACGCCTAGCTTCTCAAGCTTTCTCACACAACATGCAATTACAAGATGAAAGCGTGTTTTTATTCATTGCGGGGGGTAACCCTAATGTCAAAGCTGAAGCCTTACAAAAAGAAATCGTAGCGCTTTTAGAAAAGCTTAAAAAAGGCGAAATCACTCAAGCGGAATTAGACAAAATCAAAATCAATCAAAAAGCTGATTTTATTTCTAATTTAGAAAGTTCTAGCGATGTGGCGGGGCTTTTTGCAGACTATCTAGTGCAAAATGATCTTCAAGGCTTGACCGATTATCAGCAACAATTTTTGGATTTGAAAGTGAGCGATTTGGTGCGCGTGGCTAATGAATATTTTAAAGACACCCAATCAACCACCGTGTTTTTGAAACCTTAAAAGAGCCTTATCGCATGCAATTTCATTCATCTAGCGCGTTAATTACGCCTTTTAAAAAAGATTTGAGCGTTGATGAGGCCGCTTATGAAACCTTGATCAAGCGCCAAATTTTTCAGGGCATGGACGCATGCGTGCCTGTTGGCACGACAGGAGAATCCGCCACGCTCACCCACAAAGAGCATATGCGTTGCATTGAAATCGCCATAGAAACTTGCAAAAGCACTAAAACGCTCTCCAATTCACGCATGAAAGTGTTGGCCGGCGTGGGCAGTAACGCCACGAGCGAGTCCCTTTCTTTAGCAAAGTTCGCTCAAAAAATCGGTGCGGATGCGATTTTATGCGTAAGCCCTTATTATAACCGCCCCACCCAGCAAGGCTTGTTTGAACATTATAAAACTATCGCTCAATCGGTGGAAATCCCTGTCATGCTTTATGATGTGCCAAGCCGAACGGGCGTGTCTATTGAAATCCCAACCGCCCTTAAACTCTTTAGAGAAGTCCCTAACATTAAAGCCATTAAGGAAGCCTCTGGCTCTTTGAAAAGAGTAACAGAATTGCATTACTATGAAAAAGATTTTAAAATTTTTAGCGGGGAAGATTCGCTCAACCACTCTATCATGTTTTCAGGGGGGTGTGGCGTGATTTCAGTGACCGGTAATTTAATGCCCAATTTGATTTCACAGATGGTCAATTGCGCACTCGAACTTGAATACCAACAAGCCCTAGAAATCCAAAATAAGCTTTTTAGTTTGCATCAAGCCCTTTTTGTAGAAACAAATCCCATCCCCATTAAAATGGCTATGCATTTAGCCGGCTTGATTGAAAACCCAAGCTACAGACTGCCTTTAGTGGCCCCAAGCAAAGAAACGATTCAACTTTTAGAAAAAACTTTACAACAATATGAGGTAATTGCATGAATCATTCCAACCACATGAAAAATAAAACCCTAGTGATCAGCGGCGCGACGAGAGGGATTGGTAAGGCGATATTGTATCGCTTCGCTCAAAGCGGCGTGAATATCGCTTTCACTTACAATAGAAATGTTGAAGAAGCCAACAAAATCATAGAAGATGTGGAGCAAAAATATTCCATTAAAGCCAAAGCCTACCCCCTTAATGTTTTAGAGCCTGAGCAATACACGGAGCTTTTCAAACAAATTGACGCGGATTTTGACAGAGTGGATTTTTTTATTTCTAACGCTATTATTTATGGGCGTTCTGTCGTGGGCGGATTTGCACCGTTCATGCGATTAAAACCTAAAGGGTTAAACAATATTTACACAGCCACTGTGTTAGCGTTTGTGGTGGGGGCTCAAGAAGCGGCAAAACGCATGCAAAAAATAGGCGGCGGGGCGATCGTGAGCTTAAGCTCTACCGGGAATTTGGTCTATATGCCTAATTACGCCGGGCATGGCAATTCTAAAAACGCCGTAGAAACCATAGTCAAATACGCTGCTGTTGATTTAGGCGAGTTTAACATTAGAGTGAATGCAGTGAGTGGCGGGCCTATTGATACAGACGCTTTGAAAGCCTTCCCTGATTATGTGGAGATTAAAGAAAAAGTAGAAGAGCAATCGCCCCTAAAACGCATGGGCAATCCTAACGATCTAGCCGGAGCGGCTTATTTTTTATGCGATGAAACCCAAAGCGGTTGGCTTACAGGGCAAACGATCGTTGTGGATGGTGGGACTACTTTTAAATAAAGATTTTTTTTGAAAAACATTATCCATATCCACCAAAATAAAGAGTTGCAATTCATTAAAAAATGCTTGTTGGGCTATTTTTTCGCCCCTTTGTGTGGGGCTATCCTTTTGGTTTTTTCTATCGCTTTAAGCGGTGCGAAACCGCTCCAAGTTTCTAATCTCTTTAGTAGTCAATCGGCTTATATCGTCTTACTATCTCTTTTTTTATGCGCACTTGGGTTTATTGTGGGGGCGGTTGGTTTTTATAGGCTTTCTAAAATCACACGCCATCTGAGTTTTTTTGAAAATTTTGCTTTCAGTTTTTTAGCGGTGATTTTATGCGCTCTTTTAAGCTATCTTATCCCTAACGCTAGTAACGCTCTTTCGCTAATCGGTAATGGCGTTTCTATTTTCTATTTGCACAAACTCTATAGAGAATTGAGCCTTTACACGCAAGAAAGGTTTTTTTTAAGCGGGTTTAGGTTATTGCTTTTTAGTTTCATGCTGGCTCTTTTAGGGGTTTTAGCGCAAGCCTTAGGCGTTATCTTTTTAGGGGTGGCTGTGATTTTAATGTGTGTGGCGCTCAGTTTTTTAGGGCGTGCGTTTTTGAATTTTTCACAAGTCTTTTTGAAAGCATGAAAGTTTTAAAACTCCTGCCTAATTTTTTAACGATTTTACGCATTGTCTTATCCTTATTTTTATTATTTTTATTGTTAAACACGCGCACTTATTTTAGTTTTTTAACCCCCTTTCACATTAACATGATCTCTTCATTGGTTTTTTTGTTTGCCGCGCTCACGGATTTATTGGACGGCTATATCGCTAGAAGCTATAAAGCCAAATCGCGCTTTGGGGAAATCTTTGACCCTTTAGCGGATAAAATCCTTATTTTGAGCGCGTTTTTAGGGCTAGTTTATTTGGATCGTGTGAATGCGTGGATCCCGTTTGTGATTTTAGGGCGTGAATTTTTTATTTCAGGGCTTAGGGTTTTAGCCGCTAATGAAAAAAAGGATATTCCTGTCAATGCACTAGGCAAGTATAAAACCGTTTCTCAAGTCGTGGCGATTGGCGCTTTATTGGCTAACTTAACTTACTCTTATGTGCTTGTGGCCATAGCGGTTTTTTTAACCCTTTATTCGGGGATAGATTACACGATTAAATATTATAAATCTTAAGTTTTAAATTGATTTTATAATACTGATAATAAAACACAAAAGAATTGATGCCAGTCAAGCGATAGCTTTTTAAGAAAACGAGTTTAATAAAGTAACCAAAATCCCATTTTTAAAAAATTAAAAATATTAAAATTTAATAAGGCTTATCCAATTTGATTAAAACAAATCCTTATTTTTATTTAAAAAAAATCATTTTATTTTATTTTTGTTATAATTCAAGCTATTTTTATTTTCAATCTAAGGAGGTGTCGCATGGACAATCAAGAGATAACGCATCAAAATATCGCGCAAAAACAAGGCGAGCTTAAAAGAGACATGAAAATGCGCCATCTCTTAATGATTGCATTTGGGGGAGCGATTGGCACAGGGCTTTTTGTAGGCACTGGAGGTAATATTGCGAGCGCTGGCCCTTTAGGGACCTTGATCGCTTATTGTTTTGGAGGGCTTGTGGTTTATTGCATCATGCTCTCTTTAGGCGAATTGGCTAGCGTTTATCCCACTACGGGAAGTTTTGGGGATTATGCGGCTAAATTCATAGGCCCTGGCACGGGCTATATGGTTTTTTGGATGTATTGGCTTGGCTGGGTAATCACGGTGGCGTTAGAATACATCGCTATAGGCATGCTCATGCAACGCTGGTTTGTAAATATTCCCATCCATTATTGGGTCATTTCATGCATTGCGTTAGTTTTTTTATTGAACTTTTTTTCGGTTAAAATTTTTGCCGAGGGCGAGTTTTTCTTTAGCCTGATTAAAGTTTTAGCGGTGATCGCTTTTATAGGCATTGGCGTAATTGGGATCATTTATCAAATCTATTTGCATGGGTTTAGTTCTATTTTTGATAATTTCCATTTTGGCGATAGGGGGTTTTTCCCTAACGGGAGCGCGGCGGTTTTTAGCGCAATGCTCGCTGTCATTTTTGCTTTCACTGGCACAGAGGTGATTGGGGTGGCTGTGGGAGAGACTAAAAACGCTAGCGAAGTGATGCCCAAAGCGATTAAAGCGACCTTGTGGCGGATTGTCTTTTTCTTTTTAGGCTCTGTGTTTGTCATTTCTGTTTTTTTACCCATGAATGATTCTTCTATCGCGCAAAGCCCTTTTGTGAGCGTTTTAGAACGCGTTAATTTGCCTTTTATTGGCATGGGTATCCCTTATGTGGCTGATATAATGAACGCTGTTATCATTACGGCGATGTTTTCTACCGCTAATTCAGGGCTTTATGGAGCGAGCCGCATGATTTATGGGCTGTCCAAACAAAAGATGTTTTTTAAGGTTTTTTCCCAGCTCAACCGACAAGGCACGCCCACTTATGCGATGCTTTTTTCCCTTTCTTTTTCTCTCATAGGGCTTTTAGTCCAAATTTATGCCAAAGAAAATGTCGTGGAAGCCTTGATTAATGTGATCAGTTTCACGGTGATTATCGTGTGGGTTAGCGTGTCCATTTCGCAATATTCTTTCCGTAAGCAATACTTAAAAGCCGGGCATTCTTTAGAGGATTTGCCCTATAAAGCCCCTTTCCTGCCCTTTTTGCAACTCATAGGGATCACTGGGTGTATTATCGGCGTGATCGGTTCGGCTATGGATAAGGATCAACGCATCGGGATGATTTTGACGATTGTTTTTGCTGTTGTGTGTTACATTGGATACTATTTTACACAAAAAGCTAATGAAAATAACAAGAAAGATTTGATATAATCTTTTTTTAATTTTGAAATTGACATCAATCAAGGAAGTAACCATGATGAAAAAAACCCTTTTTATCTCTTTGGCTTTAGCGTTAAGCTTGAATGCGGGCAATATCCAAATCCAAAACATGCCCAAAGTGAAAGAGCGAATAAGCGTCCCCTCTAAAGAGGATACGATCTATTCTTACCACGATTCTATTAAGGATTCTATTAAAGCGGTGGTGAATATCTCTACTGAAAAGAAGATTAAAAATAGCTTTATAGGTGGCGGTGTGTTTAATGACCCCTTTTTCCAACAATTTTTTGGGGATTTGGGCGGCATGATCCCTAAAGAAAGAATGGAAAGGGCTTTAGGCAGCGGCGTAATCATTTCTAAAGATGGCTATATTGTAACTAATAACCATGTGATTGATGGTGCAGATAAGATTAAAGTTACCATTCCAGGGAGCAATAAAGAATATTCCGCCACTTTAGTAGGCACGGATTCTGAAAGCGATTTAGCGGTGATTCGCATCACTAAAGACAATCTGCCCACGATCAAATTCTCTGATTCTAACGATATTTCAGTGGGCGATTTGGTTTTTGCGATTGGTAACCCTTTTGGCGTGGGCGAAAGCGTTACGCAAGGCATTGTTTCAGCACTCAATAAAAGCGGGATTGGGATCAACAGCTATGAGAATTTCATTCAAACAGACGCTTCTATTAATCCTGGAAATTCCGGCGGTGCTTTGATTGATAGCCGTGGAGGGTTAGTAGGGATTAATACCGCTATTATCTCTAAAACTGGGGGTAACCACGGCATTGGCTTTGCCATCCCTTCTAACATGGTTAAAGATATTGTAACCCAACTCATTAAAACCGGTAAGATTGAGAGAGGTTACTTGGGCGTGGGCTTGCAAGATTTGAGTGGCGATTTGCAAAATTCTTATGACAATAAAGAAGGGGCGGTAGTCATTAGCGTAGAAAAAGACTCTCCGGCTAAAAAAGCAGGGATTTTGGTGTGGGATTTGATCACCGAAGTCAATGGGAAAAAGGTTAAAAACACGAACGAATTGAGGAATCTAATCGGCTCTATGCTACCCAATCAAAGAGTAACCTTAAAAGTCATTAGAGATAAAAAAGAACGCACCTTCACTCTCACTCTTGCTGAAAGGAAAAACCCCAACAAAAAAGAAACAATTTCTGCTCAAAACGGTGCACAAGGCCAATTGAACGGGCTTCAAGTAGAAGATTTAACTCAAAAAACCAAAAGGTCTATGCGTTTGAGCGATGATGTTCAAGGGGTTTTGGTCTCTCAAGTGAATGAAAATTCTCCAGCAGAACAAGCCGGCTTTAGGCAAGGCAACATTATCACAAAAATTGAAGAGGTTGAAGTTAAAAGCGTTGCGGATTTTAACCATGCTTTAGAAAAGTATAAAGGCAAACCCAAACGATTCTTAGTTTTAGATTTGAATCAAGGTTATAGGATCATTTTGGTGAAATGATAGAGGTGGGTTGTTAGTCGCATGTCTTTGATTAGAGTGAATGGGGAAGCTTTTAAACTCTCTTTAGAAAGTTTGGAAGAAGACTCTTTTGAAACTAAAGAAACGCTAGAAACGCTTGTTAAACAAACGAGCGTTGTTTTATTGGCCGCTGGGGAATCTAGGCGTTTTTCTCAAACAATCAAAAAACAATGGTTGCGCTCTAATCATACCCCCTTATGGCTCAGCGTTTATGAAAGCTTTAAAGAAGCCCTAGACTTTAAAGAAATCCTTTTAGTCGTAAGCGAATTGGATTATATTTATATCAAACGCCATTACCCTGAAATCAAGCTTGTAAAAGGCGGGGCATCAAGGCAAGAATCCGTGTGCAACGCTTTAAAAATAATTGATAGCGCTTACACGCTCACCAGCGATGTGGCTAGGGGTTTAGCGAATATGGAAGCGCTTAAAAGTTTGTTTTTGACCCTCCAACAAACGAGTCATTATTGCATCGCTCCTTACTTGCCTTGCTATGACACAGCGATCTATTATAACGAAGCTTTAGACAGAGAAGCGATCAAACTCATTCAAACCCCGCAATTAAGCCACACCAAAACGCTCCAATCAGCCCTAAATCAAGGGGATTTTAAAGATGAAAGCAGTGCGATTTTGCAAGCTTTCCCTGATCATGTGAGTTATATTGAAGGCAGTAAAAATTTGCACAAACTCACCACAAGCGACGATTTGAAACATTTCGCGCTCTTTTTCAACCCAGCAAAGGACACTTTTATAGGCATGGGTTTTGATACGCATGCATTCATTAAAGATAAGCCTATGGTTTTAGGGGGGGTTGTTTTAGATTGCGAGTTTGGGTTAAAGGCCCATAGCGATGGCGATGCTTTGTTGCATGCGGTTATTGATGCGATTTTAGGAGCGATTAAAGGGGGGGATATTGGCGAATGGTTCCCTGATAATGACCCGCAATACAAAAACGCCTCTTCTAAAGAGCTTTTAAAAATCGTGTTGGATTTTTCTCAAAGCATTGGGTTTGAATTGCTTGAAATGGGAGCGACCATCTTTAGCGAAATCCCTAAAATCACTCCTTACAAACCGGCGATTTTAGAGAATTTGAGCCAACTTTTAGGTTTAGAAAAATCTCAAATCAGCTTGAAAGCCACCACAATGGAAAAAATGGGGTTCATTGGCAAACAAGAAGGGCTGTTAGTCCAAGTGCATGTGAGCATGCGTTATAAACAAAAACTTTAAATGCGATAAAAGGAAGAATTGATGAAAATCTTAATCATTGAAGATGATTTAGCGCTAGCTAGGAGTATCTCTCATAATTTGCATGATTTGGGGCATTTTTGCGAGATCATCTCTAGCATTTCAGAAGAAAATAAAGAGCCTTATGATGTGATTTTAGTTTCTTCTAAAGTTTGCACTCAAGGGCGTTGCGAACATTTTGTGCGTTATAATTCCAAGCAAATCATTATCATGATGGCTTCGCATGTCAATGAAGATGGCGTGAATAAACCCATTCAAGCGGGAGCGAGAGATTATATTCTAAAACCTTTTAAAATGGATGAATTGTTGCGTAAGATCCAATACCACAGAGCTTATCAAGAAATGACCGCTCGCTTGGGATTTTATGAAAATTACTTGGATTTTATCCATGCGGAATTGCCCTTGCCTAAAGATTTTTCTTACAGGCCGCCCTTTATCATCCACACGCCCTCTCAAGAGCTTGCGAACGCTTATTTATTGCAATACGCTAAAGAAAGGCAAATGGATTTTTCTTTTTTCTCTTTAAAGGATACCACTTGGAAAGAGCTATACAAGAATAAAGACAAACTAGAACGCCCTTTTTACATCATGCATTTAGAAGAGCTTAAAAAAGACGAGCAATTGAAATTGCTAGAATTGGCCCGTTCATGCCCTATTGTTTTGTCTTATACTCATAAAGAACCCCTAGAATTTCCTAAAATTGTGAGCATTGAATGCGGCAATAAACCCCTATCTTTGTTCAGCAATAACACGACCTTTCTTTCCATTCAAGAATACGAAAAGGAAGCGATCAGGCATTTTTCTTCTACCTGCACGGACACGGAATTAGCCAACAAGCTTGGCATTAGCCGCAAAAGCCTTTGGGAAAAACGCCGGAAGTATAACTTACCTCGCAAATAAAAGAAAATCCTTAAGCCCTGTTTTTTGTGGGACATTGATCATAAAATGCAAGAATGCCAAAAGCGTTTTTACCGATATTATGTAGCAAACGCACCTAGATTTTAATTACTTTTAAAAAATAAAATTCTATTATATCTATAAAAAATAACGACTGTTACTTATAATCCGTTGCATTAAAAACACCAAAAGCATTACAATTGCCGAAATTTAGAGAAATGCGAGCTAATGATGATTTTACAAAATTTTGGCACAGCAATAAGACAGTTAAGAGAAAAAACTGGTTTAAGTCAAGAAAAATTTGCACTGTCAATCGATATGGATAGAACATATTATGCTTCTGTAGAAAACGGTAAAAGAAATATTTCTTTGAAAAATATTAAAAAAATTGCCGATGGTCTTGGCGTTTCTCTTGAAACACTATTTCAAAACCTAAAATAAATCAAATTTTCTTGCCTATCTAATTAAATAAATCCTTAAAGGACTGATGTGCCACGAAATACAAAATTATTACATCCAGATTTTATTAACTACATGTATTCTATTATAAACCATCCAAATTACAGCGGTCTTCCAATAAAAAATAAAAACAATGGAGAATATATATGGCTTGCACCAGCTGATACTGAAATAGGAAAAGACAGGATAAAATGGTGTATTAATAAAGCATATGAGCTAAAACTTATTGGTGATATAAGTCAATCATATCCAGGAATATATGCTGATGTGATGTTGAAAATTCATCCTACAAAATATAAAATTTGTCAAATTTGTGGAAAGAGTATGTCTTTATTTTATCATTATCCTAGCAAAAATTTTCTAAAATCATTGAACGACACATTTAATAGCTACTACACAATATGTGACCATATTTCTTTTATATGGGATGACCTTATGATGAATGGTTAACAAAATAGATTTGGCTAGTTTTTTTATTGAAAAAGGCGATTTAAATTTAAATCATCAAACAGCAACAAAAGATGAAATAATTAATAGTCTTGAATATGCTTGTAGAAAAGGCAATAAAAAGTGTCTTGGTCCAGGTGCTATGTCAAATTTTCCAGATAGATTTGATGGTTTTCATTCTTACAATAGATGTTGTAGAGAAATACAAGATTTAGGTAGGTCGCAAGAAAATTTAAGAACCTATACAAAAGATAGGAGAGCTTATGAATATTGGAGTGATGGCAATATTCACGCAGCAAACCAATTTATGGGAAGTAATTTTTTTAATGGAATATCAGCCGACCATATAGGACCAATTTCTCTCGGTTTTATACACGACCCTTTATATTTGCAACCAATGTTAAGTGGAGAAAATTCATCAAAAAGAGACAGATTAACAATAATAGATATAGAAAATATAATAAAAATTCAAAATAGAACAGGCGTGTATCCAATATCGTGGTATTCAATAAGATTATGGGACTATATACAGAATAACTACAAAAACAAGTCAGATAAAACATTATTGCTGTATAGGGATATGCTGAAACAAAATGTGATGAATTTTATGTTTATATTATATTCTATTTTGACTTTATGCCCAAAAAATGGTAAGAATTTTCTAATTCAAGCATTTTTAGAACCAAAACGCAATTATTTTAACTGGACTTATAACTTTAACAATATGGGGGAAATTGTTTCTCAAAAACCTAGACATTTTACTGTGAGAAATCAAGATGAGTTTGATAGGTATAAAAGAATAGCATTAGAATCCGTATTCGAATATAACAAAAAAGATAATCGTAAAAACAATAGCGATTTAAATAGCGGTGAATGTGTTAAATTGGCTCAAATTCGTCAATATATTGAAGCAAATGCTCCAAATGCACAGGTAATTACATTATTTAATGAACTTATGGCGATGATACAAATAAGATTGATTAGTAAATATCAAGAACTTTAAATCAATCTTGTATTTTTGCTATATAATCTTCATACGATAAGTGATTTCTTAAAAAATCAATAGTTGCAGTGTTGACATTATTTGATTTATATTTTGCACTTTCACTGCATTCAATTATTTCTAAATCTTTTATTGTGTCTTTTGCCGTAATTTGTTTTTTTGCTTCAATTGTAATTGGTTGCGGAAAAAGTTCGCTCGGCATAATATTTAAATCATCTCTTGCACATATAATTATAACTCTTCTTCTTTTTTGTGAAACACCAAACTCGTTTGCAGACATAACTCTACCATTTGTATTGTATCCTAATTCTGAAAATAATTGATGAATTTCTTTATATATTTTCCCTTTTTGGTAGCTCAAAAGCCCCTCTACATTTTCAAAAACTATTATTTTAGGCTTAACCTTTTTTATAACATCGATAAAATCACGAAAAAGCTGATTTCTTGGGTCATTATCAGCTCTAAAACCTGCCATAGAAAACCCTTGACAAGGCGGCCCACCACAAATAATATCCGCACCTTGTTCTAATGCAATACTACTTATTTTATTTTTTATTGCTTGTTGAGTAATATCTCCACACAAAACATTGATTTCAGGATTATTAACTTTTAGCGTAATGCAAGCACTTTTATCTATATCGTTGCCTAGTAGCGATATAATTCCAGCCTTTTTAAATCCTGTCGTCATTCCGCCTGCTCCACAAAATAAATCTACCGATTTATAGCAACCTATTTTATCTTTTATTTTTTTTCCAATCTGATAAGCTAAAAAAACAGGAACTGCATTTCCTACTTGATTAAGAATTTCTTTTTTATTTCCATAAAAATAATAATCATCTTGGAAAGTTTGAAATCTTGCTGCTTCCCTAACTGAAATTACTCTATTATGAATAGGATGAACATAAGTTCCGTTTCCTGGTCTATTAAAGCAAGTTGTTATTGTATAACTTGGTTTGTTGTAGTCAATTCTACCATACAATGTAGTTCTCCCACCAGTTTGTGCTATTTTTTGAAGTCTTTTTGATTTCTGTCTGGTTTCTTGTCTAATATGTTTCCAGTTTCCACCTTGTGGAACCGTTTCTATCATTTCTATATCTAAATCGCTTAATTTAGATGTTGTGTGATTTAATATATATCCATTATATAATGCGATATATTTTTTTATTATCATCATAGCAACCTTTGATTCAAAATCGTTCAAGTTATCCAAACAATTATAAGTTTCCACGCCTTTTTTCAGTATGCTTTCAGCGTATTCAATCGTGAATGTTGGAATTATATTTTTTATATCATTATAAAACTCTATTGTATATTTTTTCATTGTTTTGTTTCCTTATATTTTACAGCTCGTATGCTAAAATAGATAGTTTTTCTATTTCATCAAGTAGTTTATCATTTTTTGTTTCAAGATATTTTTTTGTTTTTTTAGATATTTGTTCTAAAAATTTTGAATTGATAGGAATTGGGAAATTATCTATTTCATAGTTATTTATATGATTATTTGTGCTTGTAAGTTTGAATAACCAATTTATAGTTTTTGAATTAAACAACCCAAGAATTGAATAAGTATCTATATTATATTTGTTTGGTGTAATATATATGAAATTACAAGAATTTGCTAATATATAATCTGTTGGAATATGAGCAAAAATAACTCTTCTATCTTTATGTATATTTGCAATTTGTTGACACGCTATTCTTACACATTTTATATATTCTTTTTTTTGTGTTTTTTTTATAAAATCTTGCGACACATAGTTTATTATACTATTTTCTTTTAAGCTAAACAACCCAATATCTCTTCCCCTAACCAACGGAATGCCATTCTTTATTTCATTAAAATATTTTCTATCGGCAGTTAAATCTAGCTCACCTCTAGAATTGATAATAAAATCCAAATCTTTAACGCTTGGAAATTTTCGCAATTTGTCTAGCGTTAAAAAGTCATTTTCTGAAATCGCAATAATAGCATTTCCATTATTTTTATTGATAATATTTTTTATTTTAACTGATATTGTTTCATTTGGCTTATTGCAAAAATCTGTAACTATATCAATGGTTTTTGTCTTTTTTGTTTTAGAAATCAGCAAGGAACATAATGCTTGTTTTGCATTAACAAATTTAT
Source organism: Helicobacter pylori (assembly GCF_011175115.1). Lineage (GTDB taxonomy): Bacteria > Campylobacterota > Campylobacteria > Campylobacterales > Helicobacteraceae > Helicobacter > Helicobacter pylori_DF. The sequence goes on from NZ_SHOW01000001.1 coordinate 66,408, forward strand.
TATTTTCTTGAATTATTTTTATAGAGTGAAGAAAATTATTTGTCAATATGTTTATTCTTAATTTTTCACAACTTTTATCAGCAAGCAACGAAGATGGAACAAGTAGTGATATAAACGAATTGCTATTGCTGTATTTTTCTAAGATTTCTTCTATAAAAATTTTATATAAATTTAAAACACCAGTATTTGAATATTTAAAATTCTTTTTAACAATTTTTGCAATGTCTCTATATTTTTCTTTATCGCTATTATAATCAGCTTCTCTCTTATATTGTTTTATTTCAGCTTTAAGATTTTTATATGGTGGATTTGTTGCTATGATGTCAAATCTTTTATTTTCAAAAACATCATCAATATTTATGTATTCAATTTTATTTTTTGACATATCAAAAACCAATCCCGAAGCTATATGGGAATCAAAATAAGTATCATCTAGCGTAATCTTCCAATAATCATAAACGATAAGCTGTAATGATTTTTTATAAAACCCCAATGCCTGTTTGTTTATATCGGCTACATATATATTATTGATTAGTTTTTTTGCTTCTTCTTGTGTTTTTATCATATTCCGAACTGCTTTTAGATACGAAAAAACAAAATTACCTGAACCTACACAAGGCTCTAAAAAAGTAAATTCATAAATCTTTTTAGGCTTCACATCTAACTTAGAAACCAGTTCAAACATCATCACATCTGTTAAATATAAATCTGTGTAATAACTACCTGTCCTTTTTTTTGTTAAGCTTTCTATCTCTTTTTCTGCTTGGTAACTATTTGTTCGTATATTGTTCCAAAGTGTTTCGTTGTTCATTTTTTACCAACCACTTCTTGCCTCCAAGTATCAACCACCTGAATTATATCATCATCTTTTGGTTATGATAATATATCAAGCACTGCTTTCATAGCAATAGGCTCGTTTGTTTCTCTTAGCCACTCCATATATGTTCGCTCTGAAATTCCTAGTCTGCTCGCCATTTCTCTTTTAGTTATATTTTTTATCTCTTTTGCTTCTATAAGCTTATGAATTTTATGAATTATTTGTGCTAATTTCATATCTTTCCTTTTATAATTTTGTGATTATACATTTTTAAATATAAAAAATCCATAAGTTTTTAAATTTATTACATTTATATGTAGATAATTTAGATTTATTTAATATATATAATATAAAAATTATAAAATAATTAAACTACACTAAAAGAAAACAAAATGACACAACATTTCTTGCTATCATCAAGAGCTAAACAACTTTCACTTCTACAAATAGCAAAGATGAGCGATAGTGAGGCGTTAAAAACATTTGCTGATATTAGGTGGCATAGCAATGGTGGAAATCCTATCTGCCCACACTGTGGTAATGCAGGTAAAATTTATCTCATCACTACAAGAAACGAATATAAATGCAATGAGTACCATAAGAGATTTAGCGTAACAAGAGGAACGCTTTTTCACTCTCATAAACTACCACTTCAAATTCTGCTTTGTGCTATCGTGTTATTTGTAAATGCAGTTAAGGGTATTTCGGCATTACAACTAAGCCATGATTTGGATATTCAGTATAAGAGTGCATTTGTATTATTGCATAAACTTCGTGAGAGCTTAATTAATTATCAAAGCGATGAGCCATTTAATGAAGTGTGCGAGATAGATGGTGTATATGTAGGCAACTACATAAGACCAAAGAATAATATAAATGATAGAATAGACAGACGAAAGACATTTAAGCCTAATAAGAGAGTGGTCATCTCACTTCGTCAAAGAGATGAGATAGGTAGTAGTGCCAATAAGAGTAGGACTTTCGTATTAAAGAGCGAAAATGCTTTTGACATAAACAACATAGTTCGTAAGTATATCTTGCGTGGTAGTGAAGTGCATACCGATGAAAATGTATGGTATAGTGATTTGTCAGATCACTATACTCACAAGGTGGTAAATCACGCTATTGAATATATGGGAAGTAGTGGCGAGAATAACAATCAGGCAGAGAACTACAATGCCATAAACTAAGCACGCTATATTTATTAAACTATGCAAATGAGATAAGTTATAGAGAGAACACTAGACGACTTAATAATGGAGCTATCTTTAAAGATATTTTAGGTAAATGCCTTAATAAACCTATCTCAAATGAATTTTGTGGATACTAGCAAGGCAATTATAGAGTAAGCGAAAAGCCTGGTGCTTAAATAATCTTATAAGTTATAGAAGTCTTGTTTTATTATGTTTCTTTGTTTTAGTTTGCTTATTGCATAGTAGATATTTTGTCTAAATTTGGCTATAAAATGGTTATCTGCGGTAGAATTTGCGAATAGATAATCAACTTATCTCATCTATGGTGCTAGGCTTGTTTTTAAGACACTCTAAGATTTTTTTGATTAGCTCACCACACCTAAAATACGAAACAGCTCTAACGCTTTTACTTTTGATTTCATTTAGTTTAAAATTTGGCTCGAATATATTAGTATTGTTTTACCTATTGTTTCAAGATCGTTTATAAGCGTTTTTATTAGCTCTTTTTGGTGCGTGATTTGCCCTTGGAGCTCTGAATGCTTGGCTGCAAGGGCTGAAATAATGTGAGATTGTAGCATTTTTTATTTCTTTTGATTTTTTTTTAAAATTTAAAAGGAATTTTAGCGGTAAAAGTAATTAAAATCTAGGTGCGTTTGCTACATAATATCAAAAGAGCTAAAACAAGCAATAATCTCTTAAAATTTAGCGTATTTAATGAGAATAGAGCTAATTATTATTAAAATAACTTATTATTTGCTATATATTTACTATAATAGTTTAACTTTTGAAAAGAGAAATTCAACTTAAGGATTAACCATTAGACAAGCGTTTAACAAAACAAGATTCACGCATTCAAGAACTCTTTTACTGGACATTGATTGCGTTATCCCTAATATTGTTAGGCGTTTGCTCTCTAATAAAACGCTCCCCAAAAGATTCGCCGCTTATAGCTTGCAAGAAGTGGGCGTTATTTTTCTCACCACTCAAATTTTATCTATCATGCGCAAAACCCGTTGCTCTAAAACGCTTTTTTTTATCACTAGGGGCAGAGAGAGTTTCCGCTACCAGCTGTGCGATCATTACAAACAAAAACGCCACCAATTTGATGAAGGTTTTAGATCCCTTTTAAAAGCTCTCAAAATCGCTTTAGTGGAAAAATACCCTCTAAAAAAAGGGGCTAAAATCCAGGGCGAACATTGTTTTGAATATGAAGCCGATGATATTATCTCTTTTTACAAAAAGAAAGACCCCAACAATTATGTGATAGCCAGCATGGATAAGGATATTTTGTATTCCAATAGAGGCTCTCATTTCAACCTCAAAACGAACGCCTTTTTTAATGTGAGTCAAAAAGAAGCCCATTTTTTTGCTTATTACCAATGCGTTGTGGGGGATAAGGGGGATAATATTAAGGGGGTTAAAGGGATTGGCGGCTTCAACTATAAAGATTTTTTAAACGAAGACGCTAAAGAGCATGAACTATGGGAGCAGATCATTCAAGCGTTCAAAATTAAAGAAGATTTGAGCGACAGCGAAGCCAAAGAAAAGGCTCTATTAAACATGCGTTTAGTCAATATGCACCAGATGACCCACCATGGCGTGATCAAACTATGGGAGCCTGAATTTAAAAAAGCTTTTTTCCCTAAAAAACCCCAAAGACCTGATTTTAAAAGAATTTCTTAAAACACTTTTAAAACAAAAACTTCTTTTAATATTGATTTTTTAAAAAAGAAATTATCGCTTGCTTTTGGCAAGCCCTTTGCTATTGATTGTTGGCATTTTTTAAAACAAAAACTTCCCAAAAAAGACAAAAGAACTATCTCCAAGGCTTTTTCTCGTGGCTTTAGAATTATAAGCATACACATACCCCCCACCCATATCAAAAGACAAATCCCTATAAGTCCAAACCCTAAAACTGCTCATCAAAGAATATTCTTGGTAATCCCCAAAAGCCACCATCGCATCTAAACGCACCCTTTTAGTCTTAAGCCCTAAAAAAACATAGCCTGAAATGCTAGAATTAGCAAAATAAATCGCTGGCACACCGGGCGCGTTGATCCCACGACCATAGAATTTGGTTCTGTCGTTAAAAGTCCATAGATAGCCCTTATTGTTCCTTGCCGGAACGATATAAAAACCCGTTCCAAAATTAAAAATTTGGTATTTAAAAGTTTGATCGATCAAAAACAAGCCGGCATTTTTAGTGCTTGTAGCCGCATCAGTGTTGCCGTATTGGTACATGCCATGCACTAGAGTGCGCGAAGTGAGACCCTTAGCTAAAGAAGCGTCATACTCCAACTTACCCCCCACCTGCACTAAAACATTTTGAGTGGGCAAAGGCAAGCGGGTGTCCGTTAAAATAAAAGGAACCACTTTAAGATTTTCATGCCTGTATTCTGTGCCTAAAACAAACACTTCCCCCCCCACATACAAGCGTTTAGACACAGGGTCATAAGACGCTAGAGCGTTTAGGGAAGTAGCGATCCGATTCCCTTGCTCTTTATTGATCTGATGCCCATTATAAAGCATGCTATCCATAAAAATCCCAAAATAACGCATGGAATTTTGCTTAAAAGCCACAGAGATCCCTTGAATATTGCCCCCTATCCAATCAAAATCCACAAAATCGGTATTGAAACGCCCTAAAGCGATTTTAAAACGCTGGTTAGTGTATTGAAGATACGCATCAGAAACATCGCCAGCGCTCAAATAAGGTTTAACGTTGTTAGGGTTACCAAAAAAATTCCCTAGACTGATGTAAAGGTTAGCCAAACGCTGTTTGTTATAAATATTCCAAGCCCCAATAGCCCCAATACCAAAGGACCACCCATTGCTATAAGAAAAATCCACCCCAAGACGCGCTAAAGCCCCCACATAGCTATGAGGGTTTTTTTGCGTCCCTTGATTATACAATAGCCCCAGATAGCCAAAAGGTTTGATGGCGATTTCTAAAGCTTTCAAAGACAGGCCATTACAAAAAAGGATCCCTAACGCTAAATAATAATATCTTTTCTTATTTTTCTTATATTGCATTAAAAACTCATCGTGGATTTAAACTCAATATTTTAGTTAAAATTCCTTTTAATTGCGCTGAAACGGGTTTAAAATCTCAATGACCACTAAACATTATCAATAAACTTGATTGACTAACACTAAAGATTTATGATAGTATTCTAATAAAACTATTTTAAAGGTGATCCATGAGTAAGAGTTTATACCAAACTTTAAACGTGAGCGAAAACGCCAGCCAAGATGAAATCAAAAAATCCTACCGCCGTTTAGCCAGGCAATACCACCCGGATTTGAATAAAACCAAAGAAGCCGAAGAGAAATTCAAAGAAATCAACGCCGCTTATGAAATTTTGAGCGACGAAGAAAAACGCCGCCAATACGATCAGTTTGGCGACAACATGTTTGGGGGGCAGAATTTCAGCGATTTTGCCAGAAGCCGTGGTCCTAGTGAAGATTTAGACGATATTTTAAGCTCTATTTTTGGGAAAGGAGGCTTTTCGCAAAGATTTTCTCAAAACTCGCAAGGCTTTTCTGGCTTTAATTTTTCCAATTTCGCCCCTGAAAATTTAGACATGACCGCCACTTTAAATGTCTCTGTTTTAGACACCCTTTTAGGCAATAAAAAACAAGTGAGTGTCAATAATGAGACTTTTAGCCTTAAAATCCCTATCGGCGTGGAAGAGGGCGAAAAAATCAGGGTTCGCAACAAAGGGAAAACGGGGCGAACGGGTAAGGGCGATTTGCTCTTAGAGATCCATATTGAAGAAGATGAAATTTACAGGCGCGAGAAAGACGATATTATCCAAATCTTTGATTTACCCTTAAAGACGGCTCTTTTTGGAGGGAAAATTGAAATCGCTACTTGGCATAAAACCTTAACCCTAACCATTCCCCCCAACACCAAAGCGATGCAAAAATTCCGCATTAAAGAAAAAGGGATCAAAAACAGAAAAACTTCGCATGTGGGGGATTTGTATTTGCAAGCTCGTTTGATCTTACCTAAAACGGAGACGCTTTCTAATGAGTTAAAAGCGTTATTAGAAAAAGAATTGTAAGGAGGAATCGTGTGCGATTATGATGAACCGCTTTATTTAATCAGTGTTGTGGCTAAAATCTTAGGCGTGCACCCTCAAACCTTGCGCCAGTATGAAAAAGAGGGTTTGATAGAGCCTAGCAGGACTGATGGGAAAATGCGTTTGTATTCCCAACGAGACATGGACAAAATCAAAACGATTTTACGCCTTACAAGGGATATGGGGGTTAATCTAGCGGGCGTGGATATTATCTTGCGCTTAAAAGAAAAGCTTGATGAATTAGACAATCTCAATAAAGAACTGCAAGACGCTCTGCACAAACACTCTAAAAACACCAAAACCCCAACGAAAAATTTGAACACCCCTACGAATTTTTACGAATTGATTTTATTTAAAAAATGAGCCTGACTGTGCTTTTAAACCCAAAAAGCCTAGAAGATTTTTTAGGCCAAGAGCATTTAATAGGGAAAGACACCCCCTTATTTAAAGCCTTAAAATCCAAACACTTCCCCCATGCCTTTTTCTATGGCCCTCCTGGCGTGGGTAAAACAAGCCTGGCTCAAATCATCGCTCGCTCCCTAGAGCGCCCCATTCTTTCATTTAATGCGACGGATTTCAAATTAGAGGATTTACGCCTTAAGCTTAAAAATTACCAAAACACCCTTTTAAAGCCTGTTGTTTTTATTGATGAAACCCACAGACTGAATAAAACCCAACAGGAATTTTTACTCCCCATTATGGAAAAAGATCACGCTCTAATCTTAGGGGCTAGCACGCAAGATCCTAATTACAGCCTAAGCCATGCGATCCGCTCAAGAAGTTTTATTTTTGAATTGACCCCCCTAAACAAGAGCGATTTAGACAAGCTTTGCACTAAAGCTTTAACATTGCTCAAAAAACAAATAGAGCCTAGCGCTAAAACCTATCTTTTAAACAACAGCGCTGGCGATGCCAGAGCGTTATTAAACCTTTTAGATTTGAGCGCTAAAATAGAAGATCCTATCACTTTAGAAACGCTGCAATCCTTACGGCCTCATAGCCTAAATGACGGATCTTATAGTGATGATACGCATTATAATCTTACTAGCGCTTTAATCAAGTCTTTAAGAGGGAGCGATGAAAACGCTTCCATTTATTATTTGGTGCGCTTGATTGCTGGCGGGGAAAACCCGGAATTTATCGCCAGAAGGCTGGTGGTTTTTGCGAGCGAAGATATTGGTAACGCTAACCCAAACGCCCTTAATTTAGCCGCTTCTTGCTTGCTTTCAGTCAAACAAATCGGCTACCCTGAAGCGCGCATCATTTTAAGCCAATGCGTGATTTATCTGGCTTGTTCGCCTAAATCCAACACGGCTTATAGAGCGATCAATCAGGCTTTGGATTGCGTTCAAAAGGGCTTGCTCTACCCTATTCCTAAACACCTACTGCCTAACGCTAAAGACTATCTTTACCCACATGATTATAACGGCTATGTCAAACAAGATTATTTAGAAAAACCCCTCAATTTGGTTTCTTCTCAAGGCATAGGATTTGAAAAAACCCTTTTAGAATGGCTTGATAAAATAAGAAATTGATCTTATAAGTTACATTAAAATGCGACAATAGTAATAAAAAATCAATATTTTTTGATTAAATTAAAATAATAATGAGTTTTATCTATGTTTCATCGCATTATTATTGTATAATAATATTCTAGTTATAAAAATCATTTTACGGATAAGGAAAATATCAGCATGAGAAGGTTAGAAACTTTGGAATCCATTTTAGAGCGCTTGAGGATGTCTATCAAAAAAAACGGACTCAAAAATTCAAAACAAAGAGAAGAAGTGGTGAGCGTTTTGTATCGCAGCGGCACACACTTAAGCCCTGAAGAAATCACGCATTCTATCCGCCAAAAGGACAAAAACACCAGCATTTCTTCAGTCTATCGCATTTTGAATTTCTTAGAAAAAGAAAATTTTATCTGTGTTTTAGAAACTTCAAAAAGCGGTCGGCGCTATGAAATTGCGGCTAAAGAACACCATGATCACATCATTTGTTTGCATTGCGGTAAGATCATTGAATTTGCAGACCCTGAAATTGAAAACCGCCAGAATGAAGTCGTTAAAAAATATCAAGCCAAGCTGATTAGCCATGACATGAAAATGTTTGTGTGGTGTAAAGAATGCCAAGAGAGTGAATGTTAAAAGGTTTTAAAAAAGCTAGCTTAGATAGGGCTATCTTTAATGGTTTTAAGGACTTCGTCCAAGTTAAAACGCTTGAGCTTTAGATTTTTGATTTCTTCATCGCTCAGGCGTTTCCAGGTGAAGGTTTTGCCCACATACCCCCATTTGTCATAGCTTGAAGTGAATTCCAAATCCCCGTTTGAATTTTGAGTGACTCTCACATGGTAGGTCTTGCCGTCATAAAAATTATACGCCTTACCGCCTTTATAAGATCGTTTTCCAACCTTAATCAAATCGCTTAAAAACACCACGCCTTTATCGCTGCGATTCCTTAGCTTTGGGTTAGGGTTAAGCTTGTCTTTTTTGGCTTTAGAGCCATCCACATCAGAAATACCATAGGCATAGAACTTCCCATTATGCTCAAAAAACTCCACAAAAGAGCTTTTCATGTATAAAAATTCCTGAGTTTGATAAACTCCAGGCAACTCTACAGCCCCTAAAAAACAACAAAAAACTAACGCTACAATAAGACTCACCAATTTCATAATTTTAATTTGATCAATCCTTTAGGCACTTTAACGACCGCTTTAAAAATCGGCTCTTCCCTATATTTTTCAAAAGACTCCCCATAGAACCTCAACGCATGCGCATCGCTTTCAAAAAAAATAGCCAGCATGCCCGCATTCAAACGCAAAAAAGAAGCTTCACTAACCGGCTCATAAACGATCAAATCTCTTTTTTCATCATAAGAGGTTTTAATGACAGCCCTATTTATATCTGCCACTTTAGCCCCCTCAATGCCTTTGATGATCAATTGGAAATCCACATATTGTCGGTGGCTTTCAAAAAAGCCTTTCTCGCTTTCTTTAGCATGCTCTAAACAATAACTCTGCTCTATGCTAAAAATGCCATGCCCTAAAGGCACTTGAAATTCTGTATTAGGATCGAGGTTTAAAACCCTTTGATTCGCTTTACTACCCTTTTGCATGATCTCTTTTAAATACGCATGCAAAATTTCTAATTCTTGCGTTTTTTTAAACAAATGCCCAAGAGAGCTTAATTCCCCAAAAATAGCCATAATCCTTCCTTCTTTACTTTAAAATGGTTTAATTTTTCAGTTGCTCTAAGCGTTCCTTTTTAGTGCCAATATCTGTGATCTGAATGCCAAAATTCCCATCCACGATCACCACTTCGCCCTTAGCGATCACCTTGTCATCTACAAGAATTTCCAAAGGGTCATTCACCAATTGATCCAACTCTACCACGCTCCCTATATCCATAGAAACCACATCTTTTAAAATCATCTTTTTTTGCCCGATACGCACCTTAACGTTCAATTTCACGTCTAAAAGCATGCTGATATTGCGGATCTCTATGTTTTCTAAAGACGCGTCATGGGTTTTAGCTTCTTCAGTAGCACTCTTTGTCGTTTCTTCTTTTTCTTCTTTATGCGTTTTTTCAAATTGGCGCTCAAAAGCCTCCGTAGTCAATAAAACGATTTGGCTTTCTTTGATGGCTTCCATTTTAAAAGAAAACACCATCGCTTTAGTATAATCTTCTTTTTTAGGAATCTCTTTAGCGATTTCAGCGTTCGTGGTAGTGAAATTGAGTTTGGGGAGCAATTCTTGAGACTTCAAACTTGTAGCGATCGCGCCAAAAATATTAGAAGCCATTTCTTTAAAAGCGTCTAAATCGTCATTATCCATTTCTTCCTTACTCGCTCCCTCACCTCCTAGCATCAAATCGCTCAAAGCGGTAACTAAATCTACCGGAGCCAATAACTCAACAGGACTCTCTTCTTTTTCAATCGCGCTAATTTTAACTCTTGCATAAGGCACGCTGATTAATTTCAAAAAAGATTCGTCGCTACTAGAAATTTCTTTTTCTAATCCCACGCTTGGAGCCTTACCCACTAACCCTTCTAAAGTAGAGACAACCTCTTGAATAAAAATTTTAATAAAATCTTGCATTTCTCACTCTTCTTCTATTTTCATAATATCGCCCACTTTGCCTCTGCGCTGCTCTTCTAGCATTTCTAAAATTTCTTTAGTGCGTTCTTTTTCGCTATAGATCACTTCTTTAATTTGAATAGTTTTCCTATACCCTTGAAACCCCACACTCGCTAAATAACGCTTTTTTTTATGCACATACACGCTCACTTCATCGTTAGCGATTTTATTCAACCGGATAGTATCCCCCACATCTAAATCCAGCATTTCTTTCAAACTCAATTCCACCGCGCCCAAAAACACCATCATATCCACGCTCACCCCGCTCAATAGCGCTTGCAATTCCTTATTACGGCTCTTTTTGGAGTTCGTCTCTGAAAGCATCAAATCCCTACTCCCCATTTTAGAAAGAATACTCTCAATGGAAATCACCGGGTAACAAATATTCATCATCCCACGGCTATGCCCAATGATAATCTCTAAAACCACCATGATAGAAATTTCATTTTGAGCGACGATTTGGACCACATTCGCGCTGGATTCTTTAGCGTCAATGGTAGGATACATCTCCACCACAGGCGACCACACTTCTTTTAAAATTTGCATCACCTGGCGTAAAATCGTATCCAATAAATTCAATTCAATATCGCTAAACTCCCTATTTTGATCATACGCACTCCCCTTGCCCCCTAATAGCCTGTCAATCATAGGGAAAGCGATACTAGGATTAATCTCTAAAACCCCCGTTCCCCCCATAGGCTTCATGGAAAAGACATTAAAACTCGTAGGGCTAGGCAAACTCATCAAAAATTCGCCATAAGTCATTTGATCCACGCTATGGAGCTGGATCTCTACAATAGAACGCATGATAGAAGAAATTTGACTGGAAAGATTCCTAGCCATTTTATCATGGATGCTCCTAAAAGAGCGCAGTTGCTCCTTACTCACACGATTAGGGCGTTTGAAATCATAGAGGGTTACGCTACGCTGCGGGATAATATCTTTTTTTTGGACATTTTGAATATCCACATTTTCATCAACGACTTCTAAAAGCGCATCAATTTCTTCTTGGCTTAAAATATCAGCCATGATCCACTCCTAAGGATTTACGCACCTTTTTAATCGCTTCTTTAATGATTTGAGAAATGCGCGATTCAGTGATGCCTAAAATCTCTTTAATCTCGCTCAAATTCAACTCTTCAAAGTAATAAAGCTGGATAAGGATTTGCTCTCGTTCGCTCATTTGATTCAATACTTTTTGGACATGCTCTAACAGCTCTTCTGCTTCAATCTTTTTAGTGATTTCATCTTGCTCAATCGCATTGAATTGCTCATCTATTGGCACTAACGCATAAATATCTGAAGCCGTTTTAGCTTCTCTAATCTTTTCAATATTTTCTCCTAGAGCTTCTGCTAAATACGCATCGCTAGGCTCTTTCCCATGCTCATTAAGGTGTTTGGTAATTTCAGCATCAATGCTTTTAATGAGTTTCCTGCTAGAGCGAGAAATCACATCTAAAGAACGCAAATAATCTAGCATCGCCCCATTGACACGAGTTTTAGCATACCCCCAAAAAGAATCGTTTAACGCGCTCTCATAACGCCTGGCTAATTTAATCAATTCTTCAGTGCCAATGGAAACCAGATCGTTAAAATCAATAGAGCTGGGCAAGCGCTCTTTTAAACGAAACGCCATCGCGCGCACGGCCGGTAAATACTGGATAGCGAGATCGTCTTGATGGTGGTGTTGTTGCTTATCATAGGCGTTCAAAACCTTTTCTATATTTTTTTCGCTGGTTTCAGTTTTTTGAATTCCTTTGGGCATTCTATTTTCCATCATCAAAATCATAACTTCTAATGTATTCTAAAATACTAGCCACTTCTTTTTCTCTGTTCTTAAACTCATGGTTGAAACGAAGCAAGCTCTCTTCAGTGCCTTTTTTGTCAAAAAGACAAATATCTAAATCCGTGCAAGCGATAAAAATAGACGCAAACAACAACGCGATCAAGTATCCCCCAAGCGTGGATAACACCGTCCATAATAAAATGCTCTCTGGCTCATTGAATTTCAACACCGAAAACACTAACCCTAAAAAAAACCCTACCACAACAGAAAAATGGATAAAATTTTGAACTCTCATCAGTCTACCCCAAATACTTCAAAAGCCTTTTAAAAAAGCTTTTCAAACCTTCTTTTGGTATTTCTAAAGCGCCGGTTTCTAATTTAGAAACCAAAAGACCCGCTATCTGATCAATGGATTGCGAAAACAAATCATTAGGGGCTATTTTTCTCAAAATTTTGCGCTCCCTCACATAGCGTTTCAATAAGGAGCTGTTTTCAATCGCTCCTAAGTAATGCAATTCTAATGAAGCGATATTGTTTTTAGCCACCTTAAACAGCCTTTCATAAGTCGCCCTACCCTCTTTAGGTTGGGCTACCATGTTAGCGATAAGGAACAATTCATCTTTATTCTTGGAGTTGATTTTAATGCATGCATACGCATCCGTAATCGCTGAAGGATCGGGTGTGGTAACAATCACCACACAATCGCTCGCATTCAAAAACGCTTGTGTCGTGGCTCCAATCCCAGCGCCCGTATCAATCACAATATAATCTAAAGAGCTTAAAACCCCCTCTTCATCCACGAATTGATCTAAAGCTTCCGCGCCGCTAATGTATTTTAAAATTTCTTCACCGCTATCCCCAGGAATTAAGCAAAGCCCGGGTTCAATCTCGCAAATGATTTCTTGCAATTTGGCTTCACCTTTTAAGGCATGCAAGATATTTTTATGGGTTTTCACCCCAAAAATGACGTCTAAATTCGCTAAACCAATATCCGCATCAAACACCCCTACCTTATAACCTTTCTTGTATAAAGAGTAAGCTAAATTAGCGCTAATGTTGGATTTCCCCACGCCCCCCTTACCGCTTGTGATAGCGATGAATTTGGTATTCCCCTTATTATCAAAAAAACTTTTGGGGTTTTTAAGATTCATCAAATTATCCAAGCGGCTCGCTTGATTGTTCATGCTTGTTCCTTATTAGGGTTACTAAAGCCATCTAGCATGCAATCCACTAAATATTCATTAGTAGCCACTTTCAAATCCATAGGCACTTCTTGCCCAACAGAAAGATAGCTGATAGGTTTTTGGCTTTCATGCACTAAAGAAAACAAATTCCCTAACCCCCTACTCTCATCTAATTTCGTAAAGATTAAAGTGTCAATCCCTAACACCCCAAAAGAATCATAAATATCTTTCATGTCTTCATACTTAGTGGTAACTGAAAGCACTAAGGACACATCAATATTATAACCCCCATCTATAAATTCCTTCAAACCGGCAATCTTTTCTTTATCGTATTGCGAATGCCCTGTCGTATCCACTAGAATAAAATCGCAATATTCCAAAGCTTCAATTTCTTTAGCAAAATCCTTAGCATCAATCACCGCTTCTATACTCATTTTCATTTTATTAGCATACCAGCTTAATTGTTCCAAAGCCCCAATGCGATAATTGTCTAAAGTGATAATGCCCACCTTGTATTTTTTCGCTAGCATCCTAGAATAGCGTGCGGCTAATTTGGCTAAAGTCGTCGTTTTCCCCACGCCTGTTGGCCCTACAAGCATTAAGATGCGTTTTTGCCTTAAATTCAAATCTTCAGGGCGACACAGGATCATTTTACGCAACACTTCTCTAAAATAGCGCTTGATCGTTACGGAATTTTCCCGCATGCGTAAAGGCATCAATTCCAGGCTCAATTGCATGATTTCATCTAAATGGCTGGGTTTCATGCCGCTTTGTTTGGCCAGTTTGTAAATTTCGGCAAATTCTTGAGGGATATTGACAGAATTGGGGTTTTTCTCATCCCAAAACATGTTTTGAATGAGTTTTAAGCTGTCTCTGATTTTACTTAATTGCGCATTAATATCTTTAATTTCTTCTTCTTGTTTGACTTCTCTTTTTTCTCTTTCTTTTTTATGATTAGCTTCATCTTTTAAGGCTTGCAATAAAGCGTCCTGCTTATTAGCCTCTAATGGCATATCCTCTAACGGAGCGTCTTTTTCTAAAAGAGTTTTATTTTTTGAAAAACTATAGTTGCGCTGATTAGATGAAACCCCGGCGAGTTTGCGCATTTCTTCTACAGTGCTTGAAAGCTGCATGACCACATCTTCTTCATTCAATTCTTCATCATACAAACTCTCTGGAATGAGGGGGGCTTTAGGGGGCTTGTTTTCGCTCTCTTCTTCAACCGCCACAACGATTTCATAAAGCCCAGAAGAAGTGAGCGTTTTTTTACGGATTTCTTGGGTTTTAAACACCAGCGTATCCACCCCATGGTGGCTTTGAGCGATCTTTAAAGCTTCAGCGGCCGTCTCCCCACTATAGGTATAGAATTTCACCACTCCCCTCTTTTAAAAAGGATTTGTTGTAAAGTTAAAGGCACTAACACCGAGTCTCTTTCACTCCATTTAGGGTGAGGTAAAGTCAAATCGTTCTGCCTTAAAATGACTTGGTTGAAAGCGATAATGTCAATATCCAAAGTTCTTGGAGCGTCTTTAAAATCGCGCTTCCTTTTGCGCCCAAAACGCCTTTCTATATAAAAAACCAAAGCAAAAAAATGGCGTAAACTTAAAGATGTTTTAAGGATAATCGTAGCGTTATAAAAGTTAGGTTGATTAGTGTAACCAAAAGGCGGATTGATATAAATGGGCGAAGAAAAAATTTTCCCAATCTTACTATGATTTTTAAAATATAAAAAACAATTTTTTAATATTTTTAAAGGATTTTTAAGATTAGATCCCAACCCTAAAACCACCCTGTTAGAAAAATCAAGCCTTTTTTTAAAAAGGCTTGGGAAAAAGCGGTTAGTAAGGATCTCTCGCATCACAAAAGCTCTGCCCTAGAATTTTTAATCACCACTAAATCCTCAATGCGCACCCCAAAAAACCCAGGGATATAAATCCCAGGCTCTACAGAAAACACCATGCCCTCTTCTAAAATGGTTTCACTGCGCGATGAAATATAGGGAAGCTCATGGATGTCTAAGCCAATGCCATGCCCGGTGCTGTGAGTGAAATACTGCCCATAACCATAATCGCTAATCACCCCCCTAGCTAAGCTGTCCGCTTCTTTACCGGTCATGCCCGCTCTAATGCCTAAAATAGCCTTTTCTTGCGCTTCTTTCACAATGTCATAGATCTTTTGACGCTCTTTATCCTTGAAACTCTGCTCCCTTTTGAACACAAAGTCTTTAGGGTCAAAAAAAGCCGTGCGAGTCCTATCAGAGCAATAGCGTTCGTATTTGATCCCCATATCCAAAAGAATGCTATGATCCGCTTTTAAAAAATCCTTCGCGCTAGGCAAGGCATGGGGTTTGCTCGCGTTCGCATTCAAGGCTAAAATAGGCTCAAAACTCAGATCATAAACCCCCTCTTTAGTCAAAAAGTCTTTAACCTTATGCTGCAAATACCGCTCGCTCAATGACTCTTTTTCATCAAAAATCTTTTTCACATACTCGGCAAAATTTTCAAAAGCTTCAACATTCAGCGCTTGAGATTTTTTGAGGAGTTGGATCTCATGTTCGTTTTTAATGATGCGTTTTTGGCGGTGGTAACTAGGCACGCCCTCTAAAATAACCTTGTTCCCAACCGCTGAATCCAAACGCTTGTAGGTTTGTAAATTCACTTGATTGGGATCAAAGAAGAGCTTTTTAACCGAACTCTTTGTGATCAAGTCAATCGCACTTTGGACTAAATCGCTAGACTCTATCACTTCCGCTAAAACGCCCTTTTTAGGCTGAAGGCTTTCTCTAGCTTCTTGGGTGTAACGAGAATCAGTGATAAAGAACGAGCGATCCTCTAATTGCAAAAACAAAGCGTTATCGCAACTATAAGCGCATTCAAAAAACATCGCATTTTCATTGAGCGTGAAATGCGATTCTCTTTCTATTTCTAATCCTCTCATCAATAACCCCTTTTACTTTTGATTGTTGATCGGGTTATTGGGGTTATTAGGGTCGTTTTTTTGGGCTTCTTGGAAAGCTTTCATCTCAGCTAAAATATTCACCATTGCCATTAAAGCCATGTTGTAACCAAGCGGGCCAAATCCCATGATCACGCCTCCACAAGCCGCTCCGGTGTAAGAATTTTTCCTGAACTCTTCTCTGGCTTGAATGTTAGTGAGATGCACTTCAATAACGGGTTTGCCCGCTAGCATGATCGCATCTGCAATCGCAATAGAAGTGTGCGAAAACGCTCCAGGGTTAATGATGATCCCTTCATAATCGCTGCCCACGCTCTCTTGAATTTTGTCAATGATTTCGCCCTCAAAATTGGTTTGAAAAAACTCTAATTCCACATCTAAATTGCCTTGTTTCACGAAAGTTTGCATGATTTCATGGATTTGGTCTAAGGTTACCATGCCATAAAGTCTTGGGTCTCTGTGTCCTAACATGTTTAAATTAGGCCCTTGAATCACTAAAATTTTCATTAATTTATTTCTCCTTGTTGAATATGGAATGAAACCGCATTATAGCATAAGTTTTTATCTTACCCCTTAAATCCCCTAAGAACGCATTGTCAAGAAACTACCGCTTGACTAGCGTTAAATTTTTTGATGCTAAAAAGCGCTTTTATCCTTTTTTAAAAAAACAGCCATCATGGTCATTCCTACAAAAAAACTTCCCGTAATGAAGAAATCAAAGGGGTCAAACCCGATGCCAAAAATGAGGTAAAAAGTGAGTGTCGTTAATATAAAAAACGATATTAAAGAATTTTGCTTGATCCCGCTCCAAAAAATCTTTACAATAACTAATAAAAAAAAGAGCCAGATTAAAAAGCCTATGATCCCCCTAGTGGCTAAAACATGAATGATTTGATTGTCATACCTTTCATAACAAAGAATCAAATCTTTGGCTCTATAAGACTTTGATAAGGATAAAATCTCTTCTAACCTCTGGCATTTCTCGCTAGCGGCCATACCAAAAAAGGGCCTTAAACGCAAAACCGTTAGGGCTTCTTTCCAGCGCTCCAAACGCCACCCGATGCTGCTATCAGCGTCCTTTTTAGCGTAGCGTTTCAAATCCTCTTCAAAGCTTTGATTTTGAACCCTAGATTGCTCTATGACTTTGCGTTTTTCTAAAGCGTTACTCCCCACATACAAAGCGCTCAAAATCAGACTCACAACCACCATATAACCTAATGGTTTGAACGATTTTTTGGCGTATAAAATAAAGCAAGAAAGGATTAAAAAAGTAGCCACAAAAGCGATTGTCGCGCTCCTTGTGGCACTTAAAATAACGACTAAAAACCCCACGAAAACAGAAAGGGTGAAAAAAAGTTTCTCTTTTTGATTGTGCGAATAGAGCGCATAAATATAACAGCCTAAAATGGACACGCTCACTAAAACCACATACTCCTTAACCGTGCTAAACCCTTGCGCTCTGGGCATGTTAAAATAAATTTTTTGCACTAATGAAAGCAGGCCGTTGATGAAATTTGCCACAGCCATGCTATAAAAAAGGATTTTTTGATCCAATTTGATCCTTAAACGGCTAGCAAAAAGCAAGCATAACGCCCCACAAGCGTAAGTTAAAGACATGTTTAGAGCGAATAAATTGTAGCGGAAAGTTTGGCTATCATACATGTTAAACATGTTAGGGAAGATGCTTAAAAACACGCCTAAAAAAGCCAGAGTGAGCCATTTAAAGGGCATGGTTTTTAAATGATTAATCGTGAAGGTTTCTTTCAAAGACGCTTGGAAATAACACCTAAAAAACAAAAAAACCATTAAAACAATCAATAAGACTTGCGTTAAAGGTTTTTTAAACGAAGTGAGAAAGAAAAGGGCAAAGATTAGAGTGAAAACAGAGTCCGCACTAAAAAAGGCTTTCAAACGCTCTTTCAACACAAACTCGCCATGATTTAAAATCCCCTAAAACCGATAAAAACTACCTGTCTTTAATGCCTAGCTTTTCAATCAAAACCACATAACGGGCATGATCGGTGCGTTTGATGTATTTCAACAAGTTGCGTCTTTGAGCGACTAATTTTAAAAGCCCTAAACGACTGGAATGATCTTTAGGGTTAGTTTTTAAATGCTCGGTTAAAAGCTTGATCCTTTCATTCAACAACGCCACTTGCACCTCACAAGAACCGGTATCGTTTGCTTTAGTGGCAAACGCCTTAATGATTTCTTGTTTTTTCTCCAGATTCAAAGCCATAACGACCTCCTAATTGGTAATTTAATAAAGATCGCATTATAGCGTAAAATAAGCTTTTTTGCGCCATACTCTTAAACTTTATATTATAATAAGAGACAAACACACCTACCAAATTAAGGCATTGATTTTAGATTATGGCAAACGAACGCTCCAAATTAGCTTTTAAAAAGGCTTTCCCTGTCTTTAAACGCTTCTTGCAATCCAAAGATTTAGCCCTCGTGGTCTTTGTGATCGCTATTTTAGCGATCATTATCGTGCCGTTACCGCCTTTTGTGTTGGATTTTTTACTCACGATTTCTATCGCGCTATCGGTGTTAATCATTTTAATCGGGCTTTATATTGACAAGCCTACTGATTTTAGCGCTTTCCCTACTTTGCTTCTCATTGTAACCTTATACCGTTTGGCTTTAAATGTGGCGACCACTAGAATGATTTTAACCCAAGGCTATAAAGGGCCTAGCGCGGTGAGCGATATTATCACGGCGTTTGGGGAATTTAGCGTGAGCGGGAATTATGTGATTGGGGCGATTATCTTTAGTATTTTAGTGCTAGTGAATCTATTAGTGGTTACTAATGGCTCTACTCGGGTGACTGAAGTGAGGGCACGATTTGCCCTAGACGCTATGCCAGGAAAGCAAATGGCGATTGATGCGGATTTAAACTCAGGGCTTATTGATGATAAGGAAGCCAAAAAACGGCGCGCCGCTCTAAGCCAAGAAGCGGATTTTTATGGTGCGATGGATGGCGCGTCTAAATTCGTCAAAGGCGATGCGATCGCTTCTATCATTATCACGCTTATCAATATTATTGGAGGGTTTTTAGTGGGTGTGTTCCAAAGGGATATGAGCCTAAGCTTTAGCGCTAGCACTTTCACTATCCTAACCATTGGCGATGGGCTTGTGGGGCAAATCCCTGCTTTAATCATTGCGACAGCGACCGGTATCGTCGCCACTCGCACCACGCAAAACGAAGAAGAGGACTTCGCTTCTAAGCTCATCACGCAACTTACGAATAAAAGCAAAACTTTAGTGATTGTGGGGGCGATTTTATTGCTTTTTGCCACCATTCCTGGACTCCCTACCTTTTCTTTAGCGTTTGTAGGGACCCTCTTTTTATTCATCGCATGGCTGATTAGTAGGGAGGGAAAGGACGGGCTGCTCACTAAATTAGAAAATTATTTGAGTCAAAAATTCGGCTTGGATTTGAGCGAAAAACCCCACAGCTCCAAAATCAAACCCCACGCCCCCACCACAAAAACTAAAACCCAAGAAGAGATTAAAAGAGAAGAAGAGCAAGCCATTGATGAAGTGTTAAAAATTGAATTTTTAGAACTGGCTTTAGGCTATCAGCTCATTAGCTTAGCGGACATGAAACAAGGGGGCGATTTGTTAGAAAGGATTAGGGGCATTAGAAAAAAGATAGCGAGCGATTATGGGTTTTTGATGCCTCAAATTAGAATTAGGGATAATTTACAACTCCCCCCAACGCATTATGAAATCAAGCTTAAGGGCATTGTGATTGGTGAGGGCATGGTGATGCCGGATAAGTTTTTAGCCATGAATACCGGTTTTGTGAATAAAGAAATTGAAGGCATTCCTACTAAAGAGCCGGCTTTTGGAATGGACGCTTTATGGATTGACGCTAAAAATAAAGAAGAAGCCATCATTCAAGGCTACACTATCATTGATCCAAGCACCGTTATTGCGACGCACACCAGCGAATTAGTGAAAAAATACGCTGAAGATTTTATCACTAAAGATGAAGTGAAATCCCTTTTAGAGCGCTTGGCTAAAGACTATCCTACGATTGTAGAAGAGAGTAAAAAAATCCCCACCGGCGCGATCCGCTCAGTCTTGCAAGCCTTGTTGCATGAAAAAATCCCCATTAAAGACATGCTCACTATTTTAGAAACGATTACCGATATTGCCCCATTGGTTCAAAACGATGTGAATATCTTAACCGAACAAGTGAGGGCGAGGCTTTCTAGGGTGATCACTAACGCTTTTAAATCTGAAGACGGGCGTTTGAAATTTTTAACCTTTTCTACCGATAGCGAACAATTTTTGCTCAATAAATTGCGAGAAAATGGCGCTTCTAAGAGCTTGCTACTCAATGTGGGCGAATTGCAAAAACTCATTGAAGGGGTTTCTGAAGAGGCTATGAAAGTCTTGCAAAAAGGGATCGCTCCGGTGATTTTGATCGTAGAGCCTAATTTAAGAAAAGCCCTTTCCAATCAAATGGAGCAGGCCAGGATTGATGTGGTCGTGCTAAGCCATGCGGAATTGGATCCTAACTCTAATTTTGAAGCCTTAGGCACGATCCATATTAACTTTTAATGGATAAATAATTGATAAAAAAGGAGAATGATGCAAGTTTACCACCTTTCACACATTGATTTAGACGGCTATGCATGCCAGCTTGTTTCAAAACAATTTTTTAAGAATATCCAATGCTATAACGCTAATTACGGGCGTGAAGTCTCAGCGAGAATTTATGAGATTCTAAACGCGATCGCTCAATCTAAAGAGAGTGAATTCCTTATTTTGATTAGCGATTTGAATTTGAATTTAAGCGAAGCAGAGTATTTGCAAGATAAAATCCAAGAACACCGCTTGCAAAATAAAGACATTCAAATCCAGCTTTTGGATCACCATATCAGCGGTAAGGAAGTGGCTGAGAGTTTCCATTGGTATTTTTTAGACACGAACCGTTGCGCGACTAAAATCGTGTATGAATTTTTGAAAAAACATTACGCTATTTTAGAGCCAAAAAACACGCTATGGCTAGAGCCTTTAGTGGAAATGGTCAATTCTGTGGATATTTGGGACACGCAAGGTTATGGCTTTGAATTAGGCAAGGTGTGCATGCGCATGATCACTCAAAGCTCTGAATTGAACCGCTTCATGTTTGATGATGAAAACCGCGATTATAAATTAAAGCTTTTAGAAGAAGTTAAAAACTATTTGTTTTTAGAAAACGCCCCTGTAGCCTATGATAACGATTTGTTCAGGCTTAAAAAAATCGCTCTAGGGGGCGACCCTACTACAGAAACGATGGACAATATCTCTTCAAACGCGCAAACGCATTTGCTCTCTTTAAAAAAGCATGATTGCAGCGTTTATTACCAGGATAAAAAAGGGTTTTTAAGCTATTCTATGGGGGGTATTAGCGTGTTGGCTAACCTTTTTTTAACGCAAAATCCGGATTTTGATTTTTATATGGATGTGAACGCTAAAGGGAATGTGAGCTTAAGGGCGAATGGGAATTGCGATGTGTGCGAACTCAGTCAAATGTGTTTCAATGGGGGCGGGCATAGGAATGCGAGCGGGGGCAAGATTGATGGCTTTAAAGAAAGCTTTAATTATAAGGACATTAAAGAGCAAGTTGAAGAAATTTTCAATAACGCCTAACGCTAAAGTTAGCTGTTTGTAAAAAGCGTTGGTTATAAAAACTAAGAGTTTAAAACTCTTTTTGAAAGGTTTAAAAATTTCTATTTTATCATTTTGTATAAACTCATTCCTTTAAGGTAAAGGGGTATTTTAAAAACTATTCCCCTATATTCCCCTACAAACCCCCTAACCCCCAAAAGACCGCTTAAAAAGCTATCGCTTGGTTAAAATCAAGCCCTTTTATTATTGATTGTAAAAAATGTTTTTTTAATATTTTTAGGTTTTTTAATCCGTAATCACAGCCAATAGTGGTTTAAATTATCCCTCTATGTTATTGTTTTTATGTTGCGGGTATTTGGAGCATGTTAGGGTTTGGGGTAATAGCGGGTGGTTATCTTAAAAACGAGATAACCAACTATGAAACGATTAGTCATAGTTTTAATGGTTCTCGCAACGCCACTACACTAAAATTTCAGCACAAGCTTAAAATCTTGCCAGCGTTTTCTTTGTGTATTTTTCTTGTGTCCCATAAAAATCCCACAAAAATAAGACTTTGTCAATATCCAATGAAAACAGAGCCAAATCTTATATTTTTGTATTTTGATGGATATTTAAATCCATGAATTGATATGAATTTATTTGAGTGTTTTTTAACCAAAATACCCCACTAACCCAACTACAGATAAAATAATCACACCACCCAGCCAAACATAATATGATATTATTGCTATCGTTATTAAAATATTGTCAATGATCTCGCACCCACTCCACCCCATGACAACCAATCGCATTTTTTAGCAAAAAATTACGAAGTTTATTCTTCACATGCCGGTTTGGGGTAGCAAAAACGATAGCCTCTGCGCCTCACGGTTTCAACCGTGGAAATCCCCAAGGGTTTATCCATTTTTTGGCGGATTTGATTGATAGCCACTTCAATCACATTAGGGGTAACCATTTCAGGCTCTTCCCAAATAGCGTCTAAAAGCTGTTCTTTGGAGACGATTTGATCCCTATGCCTGGCAAGATGGGTCAGCACTTCAAAGGGCTTCCCTTTAACTTCAACCTCACGCCCCTTGTAAATAATCTTTTCTTCATCAGGGCTAATGGTCAAATCCCCAATTTCAATCACATTAGAACCCCAAAATCTCAAACGAGCCTCAATCCTTGCGACTAAAGCTTTAATGCTGCGGTAAGGCTTAGCGATATAATCGTCCGCGCCTTGCTCAAACGCATGGACTTCTTCTTCGCTTGTAGGGTTATCCGAAGAAACTAAAACAACGATAGAAGAATGCTTCTCCTTGATTCTAGAAACAAAACTTAAAGCGTTTTTATCGCTAACCATAACTAAGTCATAATTCCTAATATCCATAAGGTATTCCCCATCCTCTAAACTCTCTGTTACATCAGCCATAAAGCCTTTAACATTTAAGCCCTTTTCAATTTCTCCACCTAAAACAGAATTTTTTTCAATCAGTAGAACGCGCATGGTGTATGGACTCCTGCATTTAAGAGTAATTCAAGCACTGATTATATCATAATTTTAAATTAGTTTAAGAAAATATTAATAAAAGTTATCGCTTGATCAAAAACCCTTGATTATTGGTTGTAAAAAATGCCTTTGAGCGTTTTTATGGACAATTTTTAAAATCATTTGCTAAAAATCACCATTTTATTGTATAATTACAAATCCAACCATTCCTTATGGTTTGGTTGGCACCGCTAAGATTGAAGGGTCACCTCCCCCTCCTTTCCCTTTGTCTTGGCGGTTGTTTTTAACTCCTTGTTTTAATCCCTGTTTTTAACCGCTTGATTACGATTTTAAGATTTTGTTTAACTAAGCTTGATTTTTAGGTAAAAGCCTAAGGTATGCGATCTCGCTAGGGGCTAAAAACCTTAAAGGAATCCCCCAATACCCTGCCCCACTGCTCACATAAATTTGAGTGGTGGGGCTGTGCTTGTATAAACCATGTAAATAGGTTTGCGCCAACTTGACTAAAAGGCTAAAGGGAAAGATTTGCCCTGCATGGGTATGCCCTGAAAGCACTAAATCTACAGAGTGGCTTTCTTTGAGGCTTCTAATTTGTTTGGGCTGGTGGGCTAAAAGGATCGTGGGCTTACTCTCATTGCGCTTTTTTAAAGCTTTGTCAATATCAGGGGCAAAATTTTGATGCTTCCGTGCGAAATAATCATACACGCCGCACAAATTGATCCCCCCTAGATTCACGCATTCATTCCCTAAAATCGTCAAATTAAGCGTATTAAGAAACGATAAAATCGGCTCTATGCCATGATAATACTCATGATTTCCTGGCACATAAAAAGTGCCATGCGTGCTTTTAAGGTTGTTTAAGGGCAGTAAAAAAGATTTGACTTTTTCAATGCTTTCATCCACTAAATCCCCCCCAATCAGCACCATATCCACTTCTTTTTGATTGACTTCTTCTACAATGTAATCAACAAAATCTTTTTGCAACAAACTCCCCACATGCATGTCTGTGAGTAAAATAATCTTTAATTCTTTATCCAGCTTGTCTAAATAAATAGGGGTTTCTTTGATTTTAGGGCGGGCCAACCCTTCATAAAAGCCGCGCCAAAAATACCCTAATAACGCCAGATAAAACCCTAATTTTAAAAAGTTTTTTAAACCTTTACGCCTTGAAGGTAAGAAATCTATTTTTTCTACAGAGTAGGAAAACCCGTAAAAACTTAAAGAAAAAATAAACACAATAAAAGACACAAACGAACACGCTGAAGTCAAAACAAACAAATGGCTAGGCATAGTATTTCTATAAAAAGCAAAAGCCGCCTCGCCCGCACTCAAAAGGATAAAAAACCCTAAATAAGCGTATTGAGAGATTTTCTTTAAGGTTAAAAACGATTTCAACATCCTAAAAGAACTATAATTCAAAAGACACAAAACCAATAAAAACGCTATGGAGATCAGCATACCACCCTTTTTGTAGTCATAATGTTCTACTATATTAGCATATTAACGCTAATACACCCTTTAGGTTTCATCGTGCTATTTCCTTTTTTATCAGTCTCAATCCACACAGAAAAGAGAAAAGTATCCCTCCATTTAAAAGAGTGTGAGTTTGGATATAATAATAAAAAGTGTGCTTAAAACCATGAAAAAGGAGATGCGATGCAATTAGACAATGATTCAGAATTCGCTAAAAAAATCTTTAACCCTAACAGAGCGTTTGCCAAGCAAGCCAGGATTAAAAACATGTGCGAATATAAAGATTTAGTGCATGAAGCCAATGAAGATTATGAACATTTTTGGGGCGAGTTAGCCAAGCAAAAACTCACATGGTTTAAACCTTTTGATAAGGTTTTAAACAGCGATAACGCCCCTTTTTTCAAATGGTTTGAAAACGGCAAAATCAATGTTTCTTACAATTGCATAGACAGGCATTTAAAAGACAAAAAAAATAAAGTAGCGATCATTTTTGAAGGGGAAATGGGGGATTATAATGTCATCACCTACAGAAAACTCCACTCTGAAGTCAATAAAACAGCCAACCTTTTAAAAAACGAATTCAATGTCAAAAAAGGCGATAGAGTCATTATCTATATGCCTATGATTGTAGAAAGCGTTTATATGATGCTCGCATGCGCTAGGATTGGAGCGATCCATAGCATCGTTTTTGCTGGGTTTAGCCCTGAAGCCTTAAGGGATAGGATCAACGACACTCAAGCTAAATTAGTTATCACAGCGGACGGGACTTTTAGAAAAGGCAAACCCTATATGCTCAAGCCAGCCCTTGACAAGGCTCTAGAAAATAATGCCTGCCCTAGTGTGGAAAAAGCGCTCATTGTGATACGAAACGCCAAAGAGATTGATTATGTGAGAGGGCGCGATTTTGTCTATAATGAAATGGTCCATTACCAATCCGATAAATGTGAACCTGAAATGATGGACTCTGAAGATCCTTTATTCTTGCTCTATACAAGCGGATCAACCGGGAAACCTAAAGGCGTTCAACACAGCAGTGCAGGGTATTTGTTATGGGCGCAAATGACGATGGAGTGGGTTTTTGATATTAGAGATAACGATAATTTTTGGTGCACCGCTGATATTGGTTGGATCACAGGGCACACTTATGTGGTTTATGGACCTTTAGCTTGCGGGGCAACGACTTTGATACTAGAAGGCACGATGTCTTATCCGGATTATGGGAGATGGTGGAGGATGATAGAAGAATACCGCGTGGATAAATTCTACACTTCCCCCACCGCTATAAGAATGTTGCATGCTAAAGGCGAAAACGAACCTTTAAAGTATAATTTAGAATCGCTCAAAGTTTTAGGAACGGTGGGAGAGCCCATTAACCCTACGGCATGGAAATGGTTTTATGAAAAAATCGGTAACTCAAAATGCAGTATCGTGGATACTTGGTGGCAAACAGAAACAGGCGGGCATATCATCAGCCCTTTACCGGGAGCTACGCCTATAAGGGCCAGCTGTGCAACTTTACCTTTGCCTGGAATCCATGCAGAAGTTTTAAACGAAGACGGCACCAAAACAAAGCCTGGAGAGCAAGGGTTTTTATGCATCACTAAGCCATGGCCTTCTATGGTAAGAAACATTTGGGGCGATGAAAAACGATACATTGATAGCTATTTTTCTCAGATCAAGTTGAATGGGGAATATGTCTACCTCTCTGGAGATGGCGCTATCGTGGATGAAAACGGATACATCACTATTATTGGGCGCACAGATGATATTGTGAATGTGAGTGGGCATAGGATTGGCACGGCTGAAGTGGAGAGCGCTATTTCTAAACATGAAATGGTGGTTGAATGCGCGGTAGTGGGTATCCCTGATGCGATTAAAGGAGAGGGCTTGTTTGCGTTTGTGGTGCTGTGCGATGGGGCTAAATGCAATCTTGGCGAGAGTTTAGAATTGCTAAAAGAAATGAATCATATCTTATCCGTTGAGATTGGAAAGATCGCGAAATTAGACAATGTCATGTATGTGCCGGGTTTACCTAAAACCAGAAGCGGGAAAATCATGAGAAGGCTTTTGAAATCTATCGCCAAAAAGGAGCCCATCACTCAAGATTTAAGCACGCTAGAAGATGTGAATGTGGTTAAAGAAATAATGAGCATCGCTCAAATGGAGGAATGAAATCTAAAAAATGCTTTTTGGCGTTTTTTAGCTAAATAATAAGAGTCAATTTTAATCAAGCATCTCTTATAGAGTGCAGAAACGCTACCGTTTCGCGTTATTTCACCACTCAAAAAGCGTTTTAACTTTCTTTAAATCTTTATATTCCACGCTTTTGATAGCGTGATTCTCTAATTCAAAATCCGCGCTCCAATCGTTAGCGTCTTTAAGGACAGCTTGAAAGCTTTCTTTATTTGTGAGTTTGACTTCCACTTTTTCGCCTAAAGAAAGCTTGAAGTGTTTAGGGGTTTTAAGCGTTCTTTCTAACCCCATAGAGCTCACTTCTAAAATATAAGCGTCTTGAATAAAATCGCACACATCTAATAAGGGCGAAATCACCTCGCTCACTTGCTGGCAAATATCCAAGCTGACCGCCCCATTAGGGTTTTTAAGGCTCACCCTTAAAACATGCTGCTCATTTTCTTTAACCAAGCTCACATCATAAAGCAAATAACCCAAGCTTTCAATCACGCCCTCTATTTTCTCTTCTATTCTTTTAGTCATTATCTTTCCCTTTAGCGATTTCATTAAATATGGCGTCTAGGCGGAGCTGCTTTTCTAAACTATTGTCTAAAACAAAACTGAGTTTTGGGCATTTAAACCACCCGCTCGCTTGCAAAACAAATTGCCTGATCAAACCCTCAGCTTTTTTTAGTTTAGAAAGGATTTTATGATCTGATGAAAGCACAAACACCAAAGCGTGGTGTTTCCCTTTAGAGCATTCCACCTTAGTAACGCTTAAAGAATTCAACTCGCCATCATTCAAGCTCGCTAAAGCTTCTTGCAACAATTCTAAAAGATTGGATTCTAAGCGTTCTTTATGGGCGTTCATTAGAGGGTTCTTTTTTTATGGATTTCTTTATAGGTTTCAAACACATCGCCCACTTTAATCTCATTATAATTTTCTAGCATGATCCCGCACTCATAGCCCTTAGAAACTTCTTTCACATCATCTTTAAAGCGTTTCAAAGAAAGGATTTCGCCGGTGTGAATCACCACGCCATCCCTAATCAAACGTGCCTTAATGCCACGGGCGATCACCCCATCGCTCACCACACAACCGGCTATCGTGCCAACTTTAGGGATATTAAAGGTTTCCCTCACTTCCGCTTGCCCGGTATGCTCTTCTTCAATGATAGGACTCATCAAGCCTAATAACAACGATCGCATTTCTTCAATCAAGGCATAAATCACCGTGTAAGTTTTAATGCTCACATTGTATTCTTTAGCCTTATTTTTCACATTACCGGTGGGGCGGATGTTAAAGCCTAAAATCACGGCATGCTCACTGCTAGAAACTAGGCTCAAATCATTCTCAGTAATGCCCCCCACCCCTGAATGGATCACTTGAATCGCTACTTCTTCGTTATTGAGCTCCAACAAGCTGTTTTTAATGGCTTCTAAGCTTCCTTGCGTGTCCGCTTTAATGACTACAGGAATATTTTTCAATTCCTTATTAGCGACCATTTCTGAAAGCTCATCAAAAGACACTTTAGTGCTTTTACTCAAGGCTTTTTGGCGTAAATAAGTCGCCCTCTTTTGAGCTTGCAAGCGCGCGATAGAATCGTTTTCTACCCCTATTAAAACAGATCCCGCAGGCGGCACTTCGCTCAAGCCTGTGATGAGAGCCACCATAGAGGGTTTTAAATTTTGAATGCTCTTGCCTTGATCGTCAGTCATCGTTCTTACTTTACCAAACGCCGTTTCGGCAAAAAAACTATCCCCCACGCTCAAAGTCCCGCTTTGGACAATCACAGTGGCCACTGCCCCACGCCCTTTTTCCACGCTTCCTTCTAAAACAACCGCTCTAGCGCTACCCTCTTCTATGGCTTTTAATTCCATAATATCCGCTTGGATAAGAATGGTTTCTAATAGATTGTCAATGCCATCACCCGTTTTAGCCGAAACAGGGATAAACTCATACTCTCCGCCCCAATCCACAGGGTTATAGCCAAGCTCAGCGCATTCGGCTTTGAGTTTGTCCGGATTCACATTAGGCTTATCCATTTTATTCATCGCAAAAATCACAGGCACATTAGCAACCTTTGCATGCTCTAAAGCTTCAATAGTCTGTTGCTTCACCCCATCATCAGCCGCTATCACAATCACTGCAATATCTGTAACTTGAGCCCCACGATTACGCATCTGGCTAAAGGCTTCATGCCCTGGGGTGTCAATGAAAGACACCCACTTATCATTCTTT
The DNA here is from genome assembly GCF_011175115.1 of Helicobacter pylori. Classification (GTDB taxonomy): domain Bacteria; phylum Campylobacterota; class Campylobacteria; order Campylobacterales; family Helicobacteraceae; genus Helicobacter; species Helicobacter pylori_DF. The sequence continues at coordinate 95,567 of NZ_SHOW01000001.1, forward strand.
TCTACCATGTAAGCGCCAATGTGCTGAGTGATCCCCCCAGCTTCCGTGTGAGCGACTCTTTTATCACGGATTTTATCCAGCAGTGAAGTTTTACCATGATCCACATGCCCCATGATAGTCACCACAGGCGGGCGCTCTTTTTTCACCCCCTCTAGCACTTCTTCTACTTCAAATTCTTCTAAAGTGTTTTGAACAGAAATTTCTAAATGGAACTCTTCGGCTAAAATCTCTATGCTATCCTTATCCAAAAAGTCGTTTTTAGTTACCATAAGCCCTAAATTAAAGAGGGTTTTAATCACATCAGCCAGATTCAAATTCGCTTTTTGCGCGAATTCATAGACGCGCACTTCTTCAGGGATTGAAATCGCGCTTTGGATCACTTTTTGGCTGTTATCGTTACGGAATGCACGCTTTTTCTTGGATTGTCGTTTGATCCCGCTTTCATTCATCCAAGGGTTTTTTCTTTGGACACGCACCCTGTCGTTGATATTTTGGCGGATTTCTTTTTCTTCTTCTTCCTTATTGAGATTATCTTGTTCATGCAAATCAAACAATAAGATTTCATCGGTTTCATCATCATAAATATCATTGCCCTTAAAATCCCTCGCATCGCTCAAATCAATTTTATGGGATTTGTTGTTTTTGGCTGTGGGGGTGGCTTTGGGCTTACTTGGTTTTTTGGCTTTTTTAGCCTCTTGTTTGTCTTTTTCTTGCCATTCTTTTTTAATGTCTTCAAAAATAGCCGCCGCGCTTTGAGTGGGTTTTTTGCTTTCAGCTACGCTGTTTTCAGTTTCATTTTCTGTTTCATCGTTGCGTTTAATCACCCTAAAACCGGTACGCCTTTTAATGTTTTCATGGCGTTTGATCTCTTGCTCTTGCTTTTTAACTTCGCTGATTTCTTTTTTAACATTATTAACATTATTAACATTATTAACATTATTAATATTATTAGCGTTATTGGCGTTGTTAGCGTTACTTTGGGTGAGCTTGCTTAGGGCTTCTCGGCTTTTTTGGATTTCTTGGAGCTTTTGCTTGGCTTTTTCTATTTGAGAGTGGCTAACCGCTTTAGGGGTGTTTTCTACAGGGGGCGTTTGGTCTTCAAAAGTATTGACAATCTCTATCCCTCCTTTTTTTTTGGCAATGGGCGCAAGAGCTTCTTTTTTCTTTTCTTTAGTTTTTTTGGGCTTTGGCTGGCTTTTTGTTTCTTCTTTTTTAGGCGTTTTGGAAACCTTTTTGTTAAGAGGTTTGGGTGTAGCGGTTATATTCAAATCATCTTTATTGTCTTGTTCAGGATTTTTAGTGGGTTTATTGGCTTGTATTTGTTCTTTAATGCCATCCACAATGTATTTGTATAGCTTACCGGCTTGCTCTGGGGTCATTTTAGAATTTGTCTTAAGCTCTAAACCAATGTCTTTGGCTTGCTCGATCACATTTTTAAGCTCTTTTTGGGTCTTGCCAAGCTCGGCTAAAAATTCTTTTAAATCAACCATACCACTCATGCTATGCTTCTCTCCTTAATCCAAGTAATGATATTTTTGGTATCTTTTGGGGCGTTCTTTATTTTTGAAACCGCTTTCAACAACTTTTTTTCTCCATTTTTCAAACAATTTCCACACACATAAAAACTACGACCCTTCCCGTCAAACTCCACAATTTGATTTTCAAAGCTTTTCAAACGCAACAAACCCTTTTGAGGTTGGCGCATTCTGCACGCCACGCACATGCGGATCTTAATTTCAGTCTTTCTCAATAAGGACTCCATCATTGTCAAAATCTAAAACCGCTACCCTAAATTTAGGGAATTTCTTGCTCAAAACCTGCTTTAATTTAGGGGCGTCCTCTTCATAACACATGTTAAAAAACGACGAACCGCTCCCTGAAAGCGTGCTCATTAAGGCGTTATTTTCTAAAGCGAGCTTTTGGATCGCAAACAACACGGGATAAGTTTGCATGCGCTTATACTGGTGCATCCTGTCTTTAGAACAACAACGCAACAAATCCCATTTCCCTTGCGCAATCGCCATCGTCATCAAACTCGCATGCGAAAGGTTAAACACGCTTTCTTGCACGCTGTAACGCTTGGGCAAGAGGTGGCGCGATTGCTTGGTAGAAATGACCCTATTAGGGATCACCATCACCGCTTTTAAAAAAGAAGGGATTTTGGTTTTTAAACTTATCACTTTCTTTTTTTCCACAAACGCCGCATTATACCCCCCAAACACCGCCGGGGTGATATTATCCGGGTGGTTTTCATAAATTAAAGCGGTATTGAGAATGTTTTCTCTATCAAAAGGAAACCCTAAAAACGCAAACGCTGAAGCAACCGCACCCACAATCATTGCCGAGCTAGACCCCATGCCCCTTGTAATAGGGACTTTATTATGCAATAAAAATTTAAACGATCCGTCATTCCCATGCTTTTTTAAAATCTCATAAAACACTTTGGTGAAAATATTGTTGGTTAAAAACTTAGGAATCCCTTCACCCTCCCCAACCAATTTCACCGCATGAAAACTGCTAGGCTCAATAAAAAAACGATTGCGTAAATTCAAACTCAAACCCAAGCAATCAAAACCGGGACCTAAATTCGCACTTGTTGCAGGAACACTCACTACCAAATTTTAAACCCCTATTGTTGATACCCTTTCATTTTTAAAACTAGCATTATACACTAAATAGGAGGCAAAATGTAAAACGGCGTGTTCAATTGGGTGAATTTGTCTTTCTCTAAAAAAGAGGGTAACTTGAAATCTTTTGGCGCAATTTTCAAATCTTTAAAATCGGTCAGGCTTTCCCTTTCTTTTGAAACAAAGTATTTATTGACATACGCCAAAATGGGCGTGTTGTCGTTAAAATCAAAGCCTGTAGTTGAATAGAGTTCAAAGCCATGGATTAAAGCCAAAGTGTGTAAGAAAACATGCGTGAGTTTTAAACTAGTGAAACTGCCTGGCCCTTTAGCGTAATAAACCCCTTTAATCGCCGGTAAATCAGGGTAGATCGTGGGGTAAATGGCGGGGTTTTTAAAATCTTCAAATAATTGTGAAAAAACTCCCACTAAAGCTTCGCTTGTTTTTAGTTTGGAAGTGTAAGAAGCACATAAAAAATTGTTTTGATACACCCCAAGCAAAACTCTCTCGCCTAAAGAGATAAGTGCTAAATCCAATTCCAAAAAATAAGCCCTATTTAGGATTAAGCGAAAGCCTTTTGCAACGCAAATTCTTTAGCCGGATCCGTAGCGATCAAAACTTCGTAATTTTTAGCGTCCGCTAAAATGGCTTTAACCAACATGGAATTGAGCTTATGGCTCCCTGAAAAAGAAGTGTATTTGCCCATCACAGGCATGCCTAAGACCATTAGATCCCCCATAGCGTCTAAAATCTTGTGGCACACGAATTCCTTTTCGCACCTCAAGCCCTCTTTATTCAAAATGCTGTTTTCATCCAGCACGATGCAATTATTCAAACTCCCCCCTTTAGCCAAACCAATGGATCGCAAGTAATTCACTTCTTGCAAAAACCCAAAGGTGCGAGCTTTAGCGACTTGCTCTTTGTAAGCGGTTTTACTAAAAACGAAATGATGGGCTTGCTTAGCGATAACCGGATGGTTAAAATCAATCGCAAAATTCAAAGAAAGTTGGCTGTCTGGCTCAATTTTAACAAATTTATCGCCCTCTCTAACCTCAATAGCTTGCTTGATTTCCATCACCTTTTTAGGAGCGTCTAATTCTTTAATCCCTGCTTCATCTAAAAGCATGCAATAAGCCAAAGCACTCCCGTCCATGATAGGGATCTCTTCGTTATCCACAGAGATTTTAAGATTGTCAATACCATACGCATGGATAGCTGAAAGCAAATGCTCAATCGTAGAAATTCTAGCGTTATCCTTACCCAACACGGTTGCCATTTTGGTATCCACGATGTTTTCAGGTTTTAAGGGAAGCTTCACGCCTAAATCAGAGCGGTAAAAAACGATGCCTTGATTTTCTCCTAAAGGCTCTAAAACAAGCTTCACAGGAACGCCCTTGTGCAAGCCTATCCCTACTAATTCCACAGAGTGGTTAATGGTTGTTTGTTTCATAATACTTCCTTTATTTCTAGTATATCGTCATTTTTAGTGATTATTTTAATATTTTTATTTACCAAAAGCCGTTCAACCTCTTTTAGAGACAAAATTTTATTTTGAAAAACGATTTGAGCGCTCTTGACTTCTTTCAAAATCAAGCACTCTCCAAAGCACACAATCGCCCCTTCGCAAACCCCATAAACCGACACACAGCCCTCTGAAATAATCTTCGCTCCATTGTGGATATTACCCAAAAAAATAAGGTGATTAGCGCTATAAATCTCTTCCCCGCTCCTGATATGGCGCTCATAAATCGTTGTTTTAGGTTCTGTTTTAGAATGATTGGGTTTTGAATGATTGGTTTCTTCTTTTAAAGGCATGGTTTTGATATAACGCCCGTTTAAAGCGCGATTCGTTTCTAAAAACAAAAGCTGGTGTTTATGCAAAACGGCTTTGACTTCTGATTCAATATCGTATTTAAATATAATGAGAAAATACTGCAAAAGGGCATGGTTTTTTTCTAAAAATTCCATGACCGCCTCAGGCTCTTGCTTTTCAATTTCAAACGCATGCACGTTTTTTTGATTCGTTTTTAACATGACTATCCTTTCATTAAAAGCCGTTTGGCTTGCTCTATGGGGGCAATGATATTGGTTTTTATCCATTGCTCATTAAGCCATTCATTAGGCCGAACAAAAACCCCTTGCAAAAGCATCCCTAAATGCAACCCGCTCCCTAATTTCAAACCACTACTCCCTACGCTTTCATCATCTTTTAAATGCGCTAAAAAAACGCACAAACCTAAGCCATAGCAATCCATTAAACTATTACCATAAAAATCCAATTCCCCCTTAAAAACCCTCTTCACCGATGGATCAAACGCTAAAGATAAATCCTTACTGGGTATCAAATCCACCCCTAAATGCAAGAATTTAAACAACACCTGATTGTCCTTTAAAAACCGCCGATTTTCTAAAAAATTGCTTGTCATTTTAAAAGGCCCATTCAAGGGTTTTAGCGCTTGAAAATGGGAAAAATCCTTATAAAAATCCCCCTGTTCTAAAGCGATCTTTTGGATTTTTTCTAAATCTTTTAAGTGCGTGTTGGAAAATATTTCTAATAAAGTTTGTTCAGTGTGATTTTGAAATTTTTCTTGCTTTGCAACCTTATCTTTTAAGGCGTTTAAGTCTATATCCCTTTCCCTCAAACGATGGGTTTTTCGTTTGAACAATAAAGGGGTGGTATTAGAGTTATAGGCTTTATCTTTAGCGACAATGAACGCCTTAAAATCCTTATTCTCATAAGACCAAGGCACTAGAGCGATAAAGACATTACGCTGTTTGAATTCTAAAAGCCTGAACGCTTTAAAATCCTTTTTTTTGACGCGCACAAACGCTTGAGACAAATTCTTATCCAAAGCCTCAAAGATGACTATCGCGCTCCCTCCATAAGCGATGCTTGGGGAACGAGATAAAATCGTGATTAAGGGTTTTATCGTATCAATACACACTTCTTGTTTGAAAGACGCCTTATTGCCATTGAAAAAATTAGCATAGCTCCAATCATTAGCTTGAATTTCATATAAAAGGCACTTGTCTTCTAACCCCATGATTTCAGGCCTAATTAAAGGCACTTCTAAAGACTTGGGTTTATCCAATACCAGACTTTCTTTTTTATATAAGATCAAATTGTCTTTTGTGGTTACTTTTATCTCATAGCGTTTGATGCCCTTTGGGGCTGCTATTTTAATCTTAATGGGTTTTTTTAGATCCCAAAAAAGCGCTTCATTATTGTCATTGAGCACACCCTCTTTGTTGCTTAAACTAAAACTTAAAGCTTTGGTTTTTGTGATTAAAGCGTTAAAAATCAAATAACCCCCTAAAATCAAAACGACTAACGCTAAAATTTTAAACCCTAACCCCAAAATCAAGCCTCAAAAAATGAACGCATAATTCACTAATAAAAAACTGGATCGTTTGAACTGGTTGTTAGCTGAAATCAACAATCGTTCATCATTTTCTTTATTGTGATAAATCGCTCCCTCTTCTACTCCCATTCTCAAATAGCTAATCGGTAATTTTGCGCCAATCTCTAAGCGGTGTTTCCTATAAAGCGTTAAACTCACGCCCACATTAAAAGTATAATCCACTTCAATCAAAGATTTCCATAAAAAATTAGGGCTTGAATAACCCCCTACTACCAAATTCCTCCCGTTTTGATTAGGCTTGTCTTGATAAAGCATAAGCCCTATCCCAAAACCCGCATAAACGCCTAAAAAATGCTTTTTAGTCTTAAAATCTAAAGGCATGTCAAACAATAAATCGGTATTCATAGCCCCTAAAATATAAAAAAACGAGCCTACAGACTGCTTGAGCGCGTTCTCTCTTAACGCCCCTCCCCCAAGCAATAAATCCCCATAAAATCGTGTCCCAAAATAAGGCACAAAGTATTTTTGATACCCGAATTTAACGCTAATCATAGAAACAGGAGCGTTAATATTGATATTGTTTTTAAACGCACTAGGGGCATTCGCACCGTATTTATCGTTCATCTCCCCTTGATAAGACAAGTTAAGTTCCCCATAAGCATACCCACCCCCTAAAAACACCCCACTCTTATCATCGGCTATGGAAAAAGATTTGAGCAATTTTTTTCTTTTCTTTGAAGAAATCTTTGGGTAAGTTCGCTCTAAATATTCTTCTTCAAACTTATCCTTATCCATCTCTTTGGGTGAAACCCCTTTTTCGGTGAGCTGTCGCTTTAAATTGTTTATTTTTTCGTCTAATTGTTGGTTTTCTTCTTCTAAATTGTCATAATCTGTCGCTTGAAGTCCTATAATGAACGCCAGATAAACTAACCAGTATTTGAGTTTCAACCCTTGAGCCTTTACAATAAATAGTTGTAACTAATATAATAAATATTAGTGCTTTTAAAATAATATAAAAAGGTTTGCGAAGTTTCTTTTAAGGGAGGCATTTTTAAGGCTAATTCAAAACGGTGTTTGAGGTTAAGCGTCATGCTCACCCCTAAATTTAACACCAATCCAAAGGCGTTAGGCTGTGAATACCCTCTAATCTCTTTTAAATTTTGATACATCCCATTCCACCCCACTCCAACGCCTCCAAATATCCCTAACGCAAACCTTTTTTCTTTGTCAATAGGCTTATCCATCAATAGATCAATATTCAAGCTTGCAGTTTGATAAGAAGCCAAAGAATCGCTTTTAAACCCTTTCATCGCCCCCCCTAAATATTCCCCATAAAAGCGTAAGGCGCTAATCCCGTTAGCGAAATACTTTTGATACCCGCTCCTTAAACCATACAGCAAGGGAGAAGCCTGAATATTGCTTAAAAGTTCAAACTTCTCATAAGGATGAGCGCTAACCCCTATATCGCCAAGGATCACGCCTATAAAAAAACCGCTCTTATTTTTAGCCATTTGTTGGAATAAGATGGATTCATTCTTTTCATGCAATTCCCCTTTGAGCATGTAAAGCTGGCGTTTTTTCTTATGGATTTCTTCAAGCAAACTTTTTTCATCAATCTTTTTTGCCACTTCATTTTTTTCTTCAAACTCTAGCGTTCGGGCGCGTTTTTCTTCCAAAAGAATGGGAGCGTCTTTAGGGGTGTTTTCTTCAGTCGTGTTCGTTTCAGTCATGTTTTCTTTGGCGATATTCTCTTCAGCGCGCAAGCTTAAAATAAAACCAAAGCATAAAATGAGATTTCTTATTTTTTTAGAACACATATTGATACCCAATGCTTGCTATAGCTCCCCACCAAGTCTCTTTTGAAGAATTGGATTGCAAAAAAGGGAAATTATTCAAAATTTTAAATTCAAATTCAATGCGGTTTTTTTCTAATACCGTTAGAGCCAATCCTGCGTTAAAAGACATCCCCCATTCCGCCGTATAATTCACCCCATGCGCTACAACCCCCAAGCCTAAACCCATATACCCCCCCATATAAAGGTATTTCCCCACAAAAGGCAAAGGAAAATCCAATAAAAAATCCCCATTCAGCATGACCGATTGAAACCCCACGCTCCCAAAGCCCGCTTTCTTAGGAGCCCCTCCATAATATTGGATATAAATACGCCTGCCAATGATATTTGGCTTGACCAAGCGCGCAAAAAACGATGGCCTGAAAGTTTGATAGCCAAAACGCAAGCCATAAGCGAACAAATAATTTAAAATATTCCCCGTGATGCTAGAGCTATTGGTTTTAACCATGATTTCATGATTGTAAAAAAACCCGGTATTGATCCCTAAAATAAGCCCGCTTTTAGCGTTCGCTCTTTTTAAGTCTCTGATTAATTCTTCAACTTCTTTATCTTCATAGGCTTTATAATACTTGATATACTTGTAGTATTTTGGGTCTAGGGTGTCATAATCAAGTGCGTTCAATCCTGCACAAAATCCCATTAAAGACCATAAAATAACATGTTTTTTAAGACCCAAAATCGCTAAATCCCTTGAATTGTTTGTTAAAAGTTTCTTTCAATTATACTAAAATAATTAAAATGACCGGTTAAAATGGAGTAAAATTTTTACCCACCCCAATAAAGTCATGCTACAATGCCACTATATTTAACACTTAGGATTTCTAATGAGCATGCAAACCGCCCCAATTAAAAAAACCACTCTCAACCACCTCCAAGCTAAAAAAAATCAAGAAAAAATCATTGCTATTACCGCTTATGACGCGCTATTCGCTCAAATATTTGATCCGCTAGTGGATGTGATTTTAGTGGGCGATAGTTTGAATATGAGTTTTTTCAATCAAAACGACACTTTAAGCGCGAGTGTGGGAATGATGCTCTATCACACTAAAGCCGTGTGCGCGGGCGCTAAGACTCCTTTTATCATCACAGACATGCCTTTTGGAAGCTATAAAGATGAAAAAACAGCCCTAAAAAACGCCATTAGAGTTTATAAAGAAACCCAAGCGAGCGCGATCAAATTAGAGGGGGGGAAAGAAAAAGCGAAACTGGTTAAAACGCTCACTGATGAGGGCGTTATCGTGGTAGGACACATCGGCTTGATGCCCCAATTCGTGCGCCTTGATGGAGGTTATAAGATTAAGGGCAAAAATGAAGAGCAACAAAAAAAGCTTTTAGAAGACGCGTTGAGTTTAGAAGAAGCCGGAGTGGGTTTGTTGGTTTTAGAGGGCATAACCACCCCTATCGCTCAAACGATCACGCAAAAAATCAAAATCCCCACGATCGGCATAGGGAGCGGCAAAGATTGCGACGGGCAGATTTTAGTGTGGAGCGATATGTTAGGCTTTTTTGATAGCTTTAAGCCTAAATTCGTGCGAGAATACCTTAAAGGGAAAGAATTGATTCAAAACGCGATTCAACAATACGCTGATGATGTGAAAAAGGGAAACTTCCCTAACGAATTAGAAAGTTACCATTAAATGAAAGAACGGATAGTCAATTTAGAAACCTTGGATTTTGAAACTTCTCAAGAAGTGAGTTTGCGCCCCAATCTTTGGGAAGATTTTATCGGTCAAGAAAAGATTAAAAGCAACTTGCAAATTTCTATTTGCGCGGCTAAAAAACGCCAAGAAAGTTTGGATCACATGCTCTTTTTTGGCCCGCCCGGTTTGGGTAAAACTTCAATCAGCCATATCATCGCTAAAGAAATGGAAACCAATATCAAAATCACCGCCGCTCCCATGATAGAAAAAAGCGGTGATTTAGCCGCCATTTTGACTAATTTGCAAGCTAAAGACATTCTTTTTATTGATGAAATCCACCGGCTTAGCCCAGCGATTGAAGAGGTTTTATACCCGGCTATGGAAGATTTCAGGCTGGATATTATCATAGGCTCAGGCCCAGCCGCTCAAACCATTAAAATTGATTTACCCCCTTTCACCCTTATTGGCGCTACCACTAGAGCCGGAATGCTCTCTAACCCCTTAAGAGACAGATTTGGCATGAGTTTTAGAATGCAATTTTATAGCCCTAGCGAACTAGCCCTCATCATCAAAAAAGCCGCCGTTAAACTCAACCAAGACATCAAAGAAGAAAGCGCTGATGAAATCGCTAAAAGGAGTAGAGGCACGCCAAGGATCGCTTTAAGGCTTTTAAAAAGGGTACGCGATTTTGCGCTAGTCAAAAATTCAAGCTTGATGGATTTGAACATCACTTTGCATGCCTTGAATGAACTAGGCGTGAATGAATTGGGCTTTGATGAAGCGGATTTGGCGTATTTATCTTTGTTGGCTAACGCTCAAGGACGACCGGTGGGTTTGAACACGATTGCAGCGTCTATGAGAGAAGATGAAGGCACGATTGAAGACGTGATTGAGCCTTTTTTGCTCGCTAATGGTTATTTAGAGCGCACGGCTAAAGGTAGGATCGCCACGCCTAAAACCCACGCGCTTTTAAAAATCCCCACTTTAAACCCCCAAACTTTATTTTAATCTTGTTTAGAAAGAAAATTACACTACAATAACGATAAAATTTTAAAGGGTGTGAAAGTAGATTATTATGTTTGGCATGGGCTTTTTTGAAATCCTTGTGGTGTTGGTTGTAGCGATTATTTTTTTAGGGCCAGAAAAATTCCCCCAGGCTGTCGTGGATGTGGTGAAGTTTTTTCGTGCGGTTAAAAAAACGCTCAATGACGCTAAGGACACTTTAGATAAAGAAATCAATATTGAAGAAATCAAAAAAGAAACCCTAGAGTATCAAAAACTCTTTGAAAATAAAGTGGAGAGTCTTAAAGGCGTTAAGATTGAAGAATTAGAAGACGCTAAAATAACTGCAGAAAATGAGATTAAAAGCATTCAGGATTTGATGCAAGATTACCAACAAAGCCTAGAAAACAACGCACCCCCTAACCATTCCAATAAAGAAGTTTCCAATGAAGAAGCCTTAAATAAAGAAGTTTCAAGCGATGAACCTCCTAAAGAAGTCCAATTAGCAACCGATAACAACGCCAAAGAACACGACAAAGAAAAAGAGCATGTTTGAAGATTTAAAACCGCATTTACAGGAATTAAGAAAGCGTTTGATGGTTTCTGTAGGAACGATTTTAGTGGCGTTTTTGGGGTGCTTTCATTTTTGGAAAAATATTTTTGAATTTGTTAAAAATTCTTATAAAGGCACGCTCATTCAGCTCTCCCCTATTGAAGGGGTCATGGTAGCGGTTAAAATCAGTTTTTCAGCCGCTATCGTCATTTCCATGCCCATTATCTTTTGGCAATTGTGGCTCTTTATCGCTCCAGGGCTTTATAAAAATGAAAAAAAAGTGATTTTGCCTTTTGTGTTTTTTGGGAGCGGTATGTTTTTAATGGGGGCGGCGTTTTCTTACTATGTGGTGTTCCCTTTTATCATTGAATACTTAGCCACTTTTGGGAGCGATGTGTTTGCGGCTAATATTTCTGCGTCCAGTTACGTGAGCTTTTTCACGCGCTTGATTTTAGGTTTTGGCGTGGCGTTTGAATTGCCTGTTTTAGCGTATTTTTTGGCTAAAGTGGGCTTGATTACCGATGCGAGCTTGAAAGCGTATTTTAAATACGCTATTGTAGTGATTTTTATTGTAGCAGCGATTATCACTCCCCCTGATGTGGTGAGTCAAATCTTTATGGCATTGCCTTTAGTGGGGCTTTATGGGCTTTCTATTTTGATTGCCAAAATGGTCAATCCGGCTCCTAAAGACAACGAAAGCGATCACGAAAATGACACCAAAGAGCATACAAAGAGCGAGTCGTAGTTGAGAGAATTTGATTTAGAAAGCTATGATTATTATTTGCCTAAGGAATTGATCGCAAATTATCCCGTTTTGCCCAAAGAAAAGGCTAAATTACTCGTCTATGAAAGGCGTTTGCAAACAATCACGCACACCACTTTTGAGCATGTTTTAGACTTTTTCCCTAAAAACGCCCTTATTGTGTTGAACGACACTAAAGTGATTAAGGCTAGGCTTTTTGGATCTAAGCATGCCTTTTTGCCATCAAAAACGACCGAAGTGTTTTTCCACCGCTTTTTTAAAGGCAACACCGCTCTGACTCAAATCAAGGGCAAGATCAAAGCGGGGGATAAGATTTTTTTTGATGAAAATTATTACGCTGAAGTCTTAGAATTGCTTCATAACGGCCAGCGCTTGATCGCTTTTTATGACAATCAAACCCCCTTAAATCAAGAAAATATCTTAAAGCTTTTAGAACAATACGGGCATATGCCCTTACCCCCTTATATTAAAAGAGCGGATGAGAGTTTGGATGCGCATGAATACCAGAGCGTGTTCGCTAAACACATCGGCGCGGTGGCTGCCCCTACGGCGTCATTGCATTTTTCTCAAAATACCTTAGAAAAATTATTGAAAGATTTCAAGCACGCTTTTTTAACCTTGCATGTGGGGGCCGGGACTTTTCTTGGTGTAGAAACTAAGGATATTAGAGAGCATCAAATCCATACAGAAGTTTTGCATATTCCTAAAAAGAGCCAAGAAATTTTGCAAGAATCCCAAGAGATTTTATGCATCGGCACGACCGCTTTAAGGAGCGTGGAATACTTTAAGCGTTTAAAAAACCCTAATCAAGAATCGTTTGAATGCGATATATTCTTGCATCTTGCCAATCCTATCCAGCATGTCAATTATTTGCTCACTAATTTCCATTTGCCCAAATCAAGCCTTTTAATGCTTGTGAGCGCCATGATAGGCTTAGAAAAAACCAAAGAAATCTACAAAATAGCCATAGAAAAGAAGTATCGTTTTTATTCTTATGGCGATGGGATGCTGATTTTATGAACCCCTTATTGCAAGATTACGCGCGCATCCTTTTAGAATGGAATCAAACGCACAACTTGAGCGGTGCGAAAAATTTAAGCGAGTTAGAACCCCAGATCACAGACGCTCTAAAGCCCTTAGAATTTGTCAAAGATTTTAAAAGCTGCTTGGATATTGGGAGCGGGGCGGGACTTCCTGCTATCCCTTTAGCCCTTGAAAAACCTGAAACGCAATTCATTCTTTTAGAGCCAAGAATAAAAAAAGCGGCTTTTTTAAATTACCTTAAAAGCGTTTTGCCTTTAAAAAACATTGAAATCATTAAAAAGCGTTTAGAAGATTATCAAAATCTTTTACAAGTGGATTTAATCACTTCTAGAGCGGTCGCTAGCTCTTCTTTTTTGATAGAAAAAAGCCAACGATTCCTAAAAGATAAGGGGTATTTTTTATTCTATAAAGGCGAGCAGTTAAAGAATGAAATCGCTTATAAAACCACTGAATGCTTTATGCATCAAAAGCGTGTTTATTTTTACAAATCAAAGGAAAGTTTATGTTAAGAATCTTAATCCCCTTACTCATTATCGCATGGATTTTATGGCGTTTGTTTTTGAGGCAAAAACCCCACAAAAACGACCACAGAGACAACCACTCTTACACGCAACAAACCCCCAAAGAATTAGAAGATCACATGATTGTATGCTCTAAATGCCAAACCTATGTCTCTAGCAAAGACGCTATTTACAGCGGAGCGGTAGCCTATTGCAGTGAAACTTGTTTGAAGGATAAGAGGTAAACATGCTTATTTTAGGACACCCTTTAATCCCTAGCGCTCGTTTTGTTTTCATTAAAGACACCGATGCTATTCATTCCAACACCAATAACGATATAGTGTGTTTTGAAGCAAACCCAAAAAATTTGGAATTAGCTAAGTATTGCTGTGAAAATGGTGTCCATTTTAGCGTGATCTTTTTATCGCACAAGATAGAGACGGACGCCTTTTTTTTATTCAACGCTTTCAAACCGCTCTATTGTATTTTTAAGGATATTAAGCAAGCCATACTCGCCCAACAACACGCCACTAATTACTTGTTAGATAGCAAAATCTTGTTTTCTATGGATTTTAACGATACAGAGTCGTGGGAAATTTGCGCTAAAAATCAAATAGATGGCGTCATTTCTAAAGATTCACTCCTTTTGAAATAAGCCCTTTTTAAACAAATCTTAGTTATAATAAGCCCTTTTTAAGGGGAGATGTCCGAGTGGTTGAAGGAGCACGCCTGGAACGCGTGTAAGGTGCAAGCCTTCGAGGGTTCGAATCCCTCTCTCTCCGCCATTTAAAAATGCCACGAATGCGAAACAAAAAACAAAAAGCTCCTTTCAAACAAACTGCGTCTTTCAGGGGTTAGAAAGATTTTCATGCCAATTTCCACATCCACCTTATGATACAAAACGATCGTGCGAAACTGCACCCCAAATTTCCCGATAGCCCTAAAATAAGTGTTATGAAAATTGAAATCTTTCAATGAATCCCAAGTATTCACCACCAAATCTTTGACCTTATTATTGAGTATCCATGTGTTAGCGGCCAATTGCAAACCAAAGAAAAAAGCCCAGCGGTTGATAGGGTTTTTAGCGTAAGCGACCATAAAATCCCCTCCCACCCCATAAGTGAACATGTTCGCTTGCAAAGTGGAATCATTATTGAAAAGCACATTACCATAATCTATAAAGAAATAATACCTAGAATAAGCCCAATCGTTTTTAGGATTCACTTCATAGCCTTGAAGGATTGAAGCCCCTTGTAAAAGTTTGTTGGTGTTTAAGGGACGCATAAACACCGTGCCTATTTGATAAGAAGAAGACATGTAACTCAAATTTTCAGCATTTAAAATATTTAAAAAACTTATACCCAGTATTAAAATTCTTAAATAATACACTTACTTGTAAAATCCTTGTCTTTCTTTTTTCAAACCATCCAATACCCTTTATCGCGCTCAAAAGTTATTTTATTACTTTTAAACTATTATGATAGCAAACAAACTGAATTTTTTTACAAATGAGAACGCTCATTGAACGCTCCATTTAGCCAATGATTATTGTCGGTCAAGGTAATTTTAATCAAAACATGCTATTATTTGGAATGATTTATTATTATAAGGCGTTAGAGACGCTTTGGCTGTTTAAAAAGAGCCTAATTTAAATGCAATCTTAAAAGGAGAAGCACTTTGAAACTACTGGTAGTAGATGATAGCTCAACTATGAGAAGAATTATTAAAAATACACTTTCACGCTTAGGCTATGAAGACGTTTTAGAAGCTGAGCATGGGGTGGAGGCTTGGGAGAAACTAGACGCTAATGCGGACACTAAGGTGCTTATTACGGATTGGAACATGCCTGAAATGAACGGGTTGGATCTCGTTAAAAAGGTGCGCTCTGATAGCCGATTTAAAGAAATCCCTATCATTATGATCACCACAGAGGGCGGTAAAGCTGAGGTCATTACGGCTTTGAAAGCGGGCGTGAATAACTACATTGTGAAACCTTTTACCCCCCAAGTTTTGAAAGAAAAATTAGAGGTTGTTTTAGGGACAAACGATTGAGTGTTAGAATCAATGTATTATGAGTTTTTCTTTATCTTCCCTAAGGAGCGAGAGCTTTTTGAGAGCTTTCTTTTAGACACCACACACCTAGCCTTAGAAGAATCAAGCTTAGAAAATTTAAAAGCGTTTGACGATAAAGAAACCATTGAATTTATAAGCCAATCCAGTTGGCGTTATTTCGCCACTCATGACCCCCTAAAGGAAAATTTAAAAGAAAATTTAAAAGAAAAACCCCCACACCTCAAAAATTTCGTTATTTTACGCTCTGAAAAAAATTTGAGCGATTCGCTTTTTCCGGCGTTAAAAGCGTTTTGTTTGAATTTAAAACAAAACCTGCAAAGCGAGTTTGATTTTTTCTACCTTTCACGCAATCTGGCTTCAAAAGACTGGCTAGAAGCCTACAAACAAGCTATTTTGCCGGTGCAATGCGCCAAATTTTACATACACCCTAGCTGGCACCAAAAACCAAGCCATACCGCTATAGATGATTGCATAATGATCGATCCGGCTTTGGCCTTTGGATCAGGTCATCATGAAAGCACTTCTATGTGTTTGGAATTGCTCTCTGATCTTGATTTAAAGCGCAAAAACGCTTTAGATGTGGGTTGTGGGAGCGGGATTTTAAGCATCGCCTTAAAAAAACAAGGCGTTAGCGCTTTAGTAGCTTGCGATACGGATAGTTTAGCCGTTGAAGAAACCCTAAAAAATTTTAGCTTGAATCAAATACCCCTATTAGCGCAAGATAAAGTCATTTATGGATCTACGCAAAAAATTGAAGGGCGTTTTGATATCATTGTGGCGAACCTTGTCGCTGATGTGATTAAGAGTTTGTATAGTGAATTTGTGCGGCTTTGTAACCACACTCTTATTTTATCAGGGATTTTAGAAACCCATTTAAACTCTGTTTTACAGATCTATTATAATGGGTTTGAGGTTTTAGAGCAACGACAGCGTAACGAATGGGTCGCTCTAAAATTGCTTAAAAAACAATCAATAAATTAAGGATTATAATGAAACCAACGAACGAACCTAAAAAACCTTTTTTTCAAAGTCCCATTGTCCTTGCGGTTCTTGGAGGGATTTTACTCATTTTTTTTCTACGCTCTTTCAATTCTGATGGCAGTTTTTCGGACAATTTCTTAGCTTCTAGCACTAAAAATGTGAGCTACCATGAAATCAAACAGCTCATCAGCAATAACGAAGTGGAAAATGTGAGTATCGGTCAAACTTTGATCAAAGCCAGCCACAAAGAGGGCAACAATCGTGTGATTTATATCGCTAAACGAGTGCCTGATCTAACCTTAGTGCCTTTGTTAGACGAGAAAAAAATCAATTATTCTGGTTTTAGCGAATCTAACTTTTTTACCGACATGTTAGGGTGGCTCATGCCTATTTTAGTGATTTTAGGGCTATGGATGTTTATGGCAAACCGCATGCAAAAAAATATGGGTGGGGGTATTTTTGGCATGGGGAGCGCGAAAAAACTCATTAACGCTGAAAAACCCAATGTGCGTTTTAATGACATGGCAGGCAATGAAGAAGCCAAAGAAGAGGTGGTAGAAATCGTAGATTTCTTAAAATACCCTGAACGATACGCCAATTTAGGGGCTAAAATCCCTAAAGGCGTGCTGTTAGTAGGGCCTCCAGGAACCGGTAAAACCCTTTTAGCAAAGGCAGTAGCCGGCGAAGCGCATGTGCCGTTTTTCTCTATGGGAGGGAGCAGTTTCATTGAAATGTTTGTGGGCTTAGGGGCAAGCAGGGTTAGGGATTTGTTTGAAACCGCTAAAAAACAAGCCCCTAGCATCATTTTTATTGATGAAATTGATGCCATAGGTAAGAGCAGAGCGGCTGGAGGCATGATAAGCGGGAATGATGAAAGAGAGCAAACCTTAAACCAGCTCTTAGCCGAAATGGATGGTTTTGGGAGCGAAAATGCGCCTGTCATTGTTTTAGCCGCAACGAACCGCCCTGAAATCTTGGATCCGGCCTTAATGCGTCCAGGGCGCTTTGACAGGCAGGTTTTAGTGGATAAGCCTGATTTTAATGGCAGGGTAGAAATCTTAAAAGTGCATATTAAAGGCGTGAAACTCGCTAATGATGTGAATTTGCAAGAAGTCGCCAAACTCACCGCAGGGCTTGCAGGGGCGGATTTGGCGAATATCATCAATGAAGCCGCGCTTTTAGCGGGACGAAACAACCAAAAAGAAGTCAAACAACAGCATTTAAAAGAAGCGGTTGAAAGAGGGATTGCTGGGCTAGAAAAGAAAAGCAGGCGTATCAGTCCTAAAGAAAAGAAAATCGTCGCCTACCACGAAAGCGGGCATGCCGTGATTTCTGAAATGACTAAAGGGAGTGCTAGGGTGAATAAAGTTTCTATCATTCCAAGGGGCATGGCGGCTTTAGGCTACACCCTTAACACGCCTGAAGAAAACAAATACTTGATGCAAAAGCATGAACTCATCGCTGAAATTGATGTGCTTTTAGGCGGGAGGGCGGCTGAAGAGGTCTTTTTGGAAGAAATTTCTACCGGTGCGAGCAACGATTTAGAAAGAGCGACTGATATTATTAAAGGCATGGTGAGTTACTACGGCATGAGCAGTGTCAGCGGGCTTATGGTGCTAGAAAAGCAACGGAACGCCTTTTTAGGAGGCGGTTATGGAAGCAGTAGGGAATTTAGCGAAAAAACCGCAGAAGAAATGGATCTTTTCATTAAAAACCTACTAGAAGAACGCTATCAGCATGTCAAACAAACCTTAAGCGACTATAGAGAGGCGATTGAAATCATGGTCAAAGAATTGTTTGACAAAGAAGTCATTACAGGCGAAAGGGTGCGTGAAATCATCAGCGAATACGAAGCCGCCAACAATTTAGAAAGCCGTTTGATCCCTTTAGAAGAGCAAGCGAGTTAAGAGTGCGAGCTTACAAACAGATTTTTGATAAGGGTTTAAAGCCTTATGATAAACATTCTGTTTGTTTAAAGCTTTTTTTTAGATTTTGTTTTCTAAAAACCCGCACTTATCAACAGCGTTATAAAGCGTTTGTTTTAACGCTCTTTTTTTGTGAGTTTCTTAACGCTTGTAAGATTTTTCTTCTCGCAATTGATTTTAAAATCGTTTTTATTCCTAGTCTAAAAGCCAAGTTAAAAAGAATCTCTAATGCCTATTAACCCTCTCTATCTTTTCCCCAATCTTTTCACCGCTAGCAGTATTTTTTTAGGCATGATGAGTATTTTTTACGCTTCCAGTTACCAATTTGTCATGGCATGCTGGTTAGTGGTAGCGAGTCTTATTTTAGACGGACTTGATGGGCGTGTCGCAAGGCTTACCAACACCACCAGCAAGTTTGGTATTGAATTTGACTCCTTAGCTGATGTAATCGCTTTTGGAGTCGCCCCAAGCCTTATTACTTACTTTTATGTGGGGTATAATTTTGGGCGTATAGGCATGGCGGTGAGCGCGTTGTTTGTGATTTTTGGGGCGATACGATTAGCGCGATTCAATATCAGCACCAACACAAGCGATCCCTATTCTTTCATCGGTATCCCCATTCCTGCGGCGGCGGTATTGGTGGTGCTTTGCGTGTTATTAGATAACAAATACCATTTTTTAGAAAGCAATACCGAAAAGTTATTTTTGG
Organism: Helicobacter pylori; assembly: GCF_011175115.1. GTDB lineage: Bacteria > Campylobacterota > Campylobacteria > Campylobacterales > Helicobacteraceae > Helicobacter > Helicobacter pylori_DF. Next base: position 114,599 of record NZ_SHOW01000001.1, read on the forward strand.
GCTTTATTGTCTTATTAGGGGTGCTTATGGTGAGCAATATCCGCTACCCTAATTTTAAAAAAGTCAAGTGGAATCTCAAGCTTTTCATCTTAGTGTTGATCTTTTTATCGTTAGTGTTTGTGCGCCCTTTAGAGGCTTTGAGCGTGTTTATGGGGCTGTATTTGATTTATGGCATCATTCGGTGGCTCTTTTTAATGGTAAAAATTATTTTTAATAAAAATAAAAGCGCATGAAAGAATCTTTTTACATAGAGGGAATGACTTGCACGGCGTGTTCTAGTGGGATTGAACGCTCTTTGGGGCGTAAGAGTTTTGTGAAAAAAATAGAAGTGAGCCTTTTAAATAAGAGCGCTAACATTGAATTTAACGAAAATGAAACCAATTTAGATGAGATTTTTAAGCTCATTGAAAAACTGGGTTATAGCCCTAAAAAAACCCTCACAAAAGAAAAAAAAGAATTTTTTAGCCCTAATGTTAAATTAGCGTTGGCGGTTATTTTCACGCTTTTTGTGGTGTATCTTTCTATGGGGGCGATGCTCAGTCCTAGCCTTTTACCTGAAAGCTTGCTTACGATTAACAACCATAGTAATTTTTTAAACGCTTGCTTACAGCTTATAGGCACGCTCATTGTCATGCATTGGGGGAGGGATTTTTACATTCAAGGGTTTAAAGCCTTATGGCACAGACAGCCTAACATGAGTAGCCTTATCGCCATAGGCACAAGCGCTGCTTTAGCTTCAAGCTTGTGGCAATTGTATTTCGTTTATACGAATCAGTGGTCTTATGGGCATTATTATTTTGAAAGCGTGTGCGTGATTTTAACGTTTGTGATGGTGGGCAAACGCATTGAAAATGTTTCTAAAGACAAAGCTTTAGATGCTATGCAAGCTTTGATGAAAAACGCCCCAAAAACCGCCCTTAAAATGCACAATAACCAACAGATTGAAGTTTTAGTGGATAGCATTGTGGTGGGGGATATTCTAAAAGTCCTCCCTGGAAGCGCGATTGCGGTGGATGGCGAAATCATAGAGGGCGAAGGGGAATTAGATGAGAGCATGTTAAGCGGTGAAGCGTTGCCGGTTTATAAAAAAGTCGGCGATAAAGTCTTTTCAGGGACGCTCAACAGCAACACGAGTTTTTTAATGAAAGCCACGCAAGATAACAAAAACAGCACTTTGTCTCAAATTATAGAAATGATCCATAACGCCCAAAGCTCAAAGGCAGAGATTTCTCGCTTAGCGGATAAGGTTTCAAGCGTGTTTGTGCCAAGCGTGATCGCTATCGCTATTTTAGCGTTTGTGGTGTGGCTCATCATCGCGCCTAAACCTGATTTTTGGTGGAATTTTGGGATCGCTTTAGAAGTGTTTGTATCGGTTTTAGTGATTTCTTGCCCTTGTGCTTTGGGGTTGGCTACGCCTATGAGTATTTTAGTGGCGAACCAAAAAGCGAGTTCTTTAGGCTTATTTTTTAAAGACGCTAAAAGTTTAGAAAAGGCAAGGCTAGTCAATACGATCGTTTTTGATAAAACCGGCACGCTCACTAACGGCAAGCCTGTCGTTAAAAGCGTCCATTCTAACATAGAATTATTAGAGCTATTGAGTTTAGCGAATAGCATTGAAAAGAGCAGCGAACATGTCATTGCTAAAGGGATTGTAGAATACGCCAAAGAGCATGACGCCCCCTTAAAAGAAATAAGCGAAGTTAAAGTGAAAACGGGCTTTGGCATCAGCGCTAAAGTAGATTATCAAGGCGCTAAAGAAATCATCAAAGTGGGTAACAGCGAATTTTTTAACCCTATTAACACGCTAGAAATTCAAGAAAACGGGATTTTAGTGTTTGTGGGTAGAGCGATCAATGAAAAAGAAGACGAGCTTTTAGGGGCGTTTGTTTTAGAGGATTTGCCCAAAAAAGGCGTGAAAGAGCATGTCGCTCAAATCAAAAATTTAGGCATTAACACCTTTCTTTTAAGCGGGGACAATAGGGAAAATGTCAAAAAATGCGCGCTTGAATTAGGGATAGATGGTTATATCAGCAACGCTAAACCACAAGACAAACTCAACAAGATTAAAGAACTTAAGGAAAAAGGGCGGATCGTTATGATGGTGGGCGATGGCTTGAATGACGCCCCTAGCCTTGCTATGAGCGATGTGGCGGTGGTGATGGCTAAAGGGAGCGATGTGAGCGTGCAAGCAGCGGATATTGTGAGCTTTAATAACGACATCAAATCGGTTTATAGCGCGATTAAATTAAGCCAGGCGACCATTAAAAATATCAAAGAAAATTTGTTTTGGGCTTTTTGTTATAATAGCGTGTTTATCCCTTTAGCTTGTGGGATTCTTTATAAGGCTAGTATCATGTTAAGCCCGGCGATTGCGGGTTTAGCGATGAGCTTAAGCTCTGTGAGTGTGGTCTTAAACTCCCAAAGGCTAAGGAATTTTAAAATTAAGGATCATTGAATGAAAGTTACTTTTCAGGTGCCAAGCATTACTTGCAGCCATTGCGTGGATAAAATTGAAAAATTTGTGGGCGAAATTGAAGGCGTGAGCTTTATTGATGCGAGCGTGGAAAAAAAGAGCGTGGTTGTAGAATTTGACGCTCCAGCGACACAGGATTTGATTAAGGAAGCCTTACTAGATGCGGGGCAAGAAGTAATATAATAAAGGTGTGTGATATAGAAGTATCGGGTTAAAAAACGCAACATTCAGAAGGGTTGTTGTCTTTTAATACTTTGTTTGGGTGTTTTTACGCCCTTCAATGATGATTTATCATAACAATAAGGGAAAGAAATTATCGCATTTTCCTTTTCTCATTTCCATTTTTGATACAAACGAATCTGCTTGTTCAAGCCGCTAATTACACCACCAATAAAAGAAAGGGAGCTACGAGACAGATTGCTTCTGCATTGCGAACGAATCAGTTCACAGATTTTAACAAACAACATGCATAGCTCGTCAGGTTTCATGTTGCCAATAAGGCATAAGCCTTGTATGTATTCAATAGGGACAAGAATATGGGAGTGTTCGTCTTTTAAGTCATTGCCTAATCGCTGTGTTAAGCTATCCATGCCCTTTTGGATTACCTCATGCATTCTTTCTAAAACACAATATTCCCTTGCTGAAAAAGAACAAGATGAACGCATGCTTGTAAAGTCTGTTGCTTATTTTGCATAGCCTCTTTGTTAAGTCAGGTAATGATAAATAAAGATTTCTAATGTCTGGCATGACTATCCTTTATTTGCGGCTATCATATTTTATCAGGCGTTGCTTTAAAACGCTATGAGCTCTTTTGGCAAGATTCACCCATTCCTACACAAATTTCACTAAGATCATCCCGCTAAACGCGTTGTTTTTGTAAAATTCTATGCGATAGATCCTTTCTTGCTTGTCCAGTGAAAAGCGTTTTTGAAAATCTTTAAATTTAATCGTATAGCCCGTTTCATTAGGCTTACTTTCATTAGAAACGCTAAAACCAATCACATTCGCACGGATATTGTCCATAGCATGGATATAAAAACTCTCTTTCACTTCAATCACGCTCCCTATCTTAACCATTTGATCCTTATTGTCAATTTGCATTTTCACTTCTTCTAAAGAATGATCAAACTCTATGTAAAAGGGCGATAATCGTGTCATGAGCTTGTTGCCGTATTTTAAAAACACTTCTTGCTTGTTTTTGACTAGCCCTACAATGTAAGCGTTGCTCTCTATGGGGATTTGTGGGATTTTAGTGTTGCTAGGTAAAGGGAAATGATTGAGTTTAGGACGTAAGTTAAAAAGGGGCATTTTAGGCAGAGAGCCGATTCTTGCCCATAAGCTTTTATCGTTGATTAAGGCATGCACGCTGTTAGGGTTAAGCTCAAAATCGCGCTTAAAAGGGATATTGAGCTGATTGAGTAAGCCCTCAATGGCTTGCAAATGGTAAAACACCCTTGATTCTAGTGGGAGTTCTTTGCTGGCTTCATTGGCAAAAGCGCTCTTTTTTTGGTTGATCGCATAAAAAGTTAGGGCTTTTTGCATTTCTGTATCGCCTTGAGCAGTGTGCGTGTTTTTTAAATGGTATTTTTCAATGGGGCGCAATAGATGGGCGTTAATATTCTCAATCGTATTGTTAGCAAAGGCAAGCAAATTAGGGAATTTCGCCCCCTTAACCTCATCTTGATCAATGATAAAGCAATTCCCCCAACGCTTAGGATTGAGCATCGCATCAATATAAACAGGGCGATAATACCCACCGCCATCATGCAAATGCAAGACAGCATCCACGCTAGGCTTTGCAATCAAGGATTTGATTTCTTGGATAGTGGGGTATTCAGGGTCATTCTTGTCTAAAGCGGCGAATTTGCGGTTCATATCCCCATACAAGCCCCTATGATTTCTTAACATGGAAGGCTTATTCAATACCGGAACCACTTCCACCAAGCCTTTTAAAACGCTATAGTGCATTAAAAACAAATTAGTCGCATTAAACCCTCCAGGCTCATCGCCTTGAATCCCTGCTAAAAGCAACAAATGGGGGGCTTTGTCTCTATCCTCTACATTTGTAGGGGCTTTTTCTATCGTTTCTATCGCATGCAAAAACACCCAAGAATACAAGCCCCACACCAAAAGCCATATTTTTTTCATCCAATCTCTCTACTCTTTGAAACTAAAAGATCGCTAATTATACCTAAAAACCTTTTTAAGGGTGTTTTTTAAAGTTTCTATGAAAAAGGAACGAAAAATGCTTGTGAATGATCAATTCTATTTAAAAGGTTTTTTATGGATATTTTAAAAACTCTTCAAAAGCATTTGGGCGATGTTGAAACAAGCGATTTCAAAACCAATGCGATAGAAAAATCCCAACAAATCGCTAAATTCAGTAGAGACATGAAAAATATAAACGAGAGCGTTGGGGCGTTACAAGTCTTGCAAATCGCTTGCAAAAAGCTTTTCAATAAGAGCATGGGTTTAGAAGATAAAGACGCTTTGCAAGCTTCTATCATCAAACAAGAATTGCAAGAAATTGTAAAAAATTGCCAGTTTTTAGCCTCCCCTTTGTTTGACACTCAGCTCAACATTGCCATTAACGATGAAGTTTTTTCCATGATTGTGGATAATCCTTTGGATTTATTGGAAAATGTGGGCGGTTTTCAAGCTTATTTGGAAGAAAAATTAAACGAAATTAAGGAATTATTAGGTTATTTGAGCGAAAGCCTTTCAAACCCTAAAGCCTTTACGCCAAGTTTTTCAAATAAAAGCCTTAAAGATTTGTTGAGCGATAACTTGAGGGCTTAAAATCTAGCCTTCTAATTTAGAAAATTTGATTTTCCATAAGAAGAATGAGCCTAAAAACGCTATCACAAATAAGCCCACCAAGTAATAGCCCAAGTCTGTAAATTCCAAGCCTTGTAGGGCGCTTAAAAGGCGGTTTTCAAATTTTAAATGGAGTTTCTCGCTAACAACTTGAAAAAGCTCAATCAACCCAATAAAAAGCGCGATAAATACGCTTAAGGCGGTGATGGAGATGTTATAGTAGATTTTCCTTAAAGGGGTTTTGAACGCCCAATCATACGCCTTGAGCATGAACGCCCCATCTAAAGTGTCAAACAAACTCATGCCAGCGGCAAAAAGAATGGGTAAAGAGAGCATGCCCACCACACTCACTTTAATCGCGCTGCTAGAGAGAGCCAAAAGCGCGATTTCACTAGCGGTATCAAAGCCTAGCCCAAAAAGAAAACCCACAGGATAAATGTGCCACGACTTGGAAACGAAATTAAACAAGGGCTTAAAAAAGCGGTTGAGTAAGCCCCTACTCGTTAAAAGCCGTTCAATCTCTTCGTTTTGTTGCCGGCTCAAGCTTTCATTAGAATGCGATTTTTTGAAGATTTTTAATAGATCTATTAAAATAATCGCATTCAATAGCCCTATAATGAGCAAAAAAAGCCCAGAAACTAAAGTCCCCACTACCCCCCCTATTTCTTCTAGCATCGGCGTGTGCTCTTTAGCCCAAGCGATCGCAAACGCGCTGATGATGGTCATTAAAATCACCACGCTTGAATGCCCCATAGAAAAGTAAAACCCCACACCATAGGCGTTTTTGCCTTGTTGGGTGAGCTTTCTAATGGTGTTGTCTATGCAAGCGATGTGATCCGCATCAAACGCATGTTTTGCCCCTAGCATGTAAGCCATAGACGCCGCCGCATAAAACGAAGCGTTATTAGCCATAAAAAGTAACGCTAAACCCAATGCATGCAAGAACACAATCGCCAAAAAATAGGGAAACCACAATTTCATAACGCGCCTTTTTGTAAAAATAATATTTTTTGAATGATTGTAATATATTTTGTTAAATTAGAAAAGATTTGTTTTTTGTTTATTTTCTGCAAATTGCCCTAAAAAATTTTTAAGGGGAATGAGAGATTTTGAGTTAAAATCAATCGCTTCTTTTAGTTTTTCATATTCTTCTTTGTATTTTTCCTTTATTTTACCTTTACTATCAAAAATATCTAAATTCTCTAATCCAAGTGCTTCTAAATAGGCATGCCACTTACTTTTTCTTATGTTCTTAATCGGTTTATAATATTCTTTACTTTTAATGCATTCTAAGTATCCTTCAAAGCATTTAAGAAATTCATCGTGTTTAGCAATTTCTAATAATAGGGTTTCTAAATCGCCATCATCTTGATTGTTAGGGAATAAAAAGATTTGTTCTTTTGGAAAATCAATCCCTTTTTCTTTGAATTCTTTACGAATATGCTTAAGCTTGTTATCAAAACCTGCATCTCTTTCTTGGTTCTCTTTTTTTATGTCTGCATCAAAAATAATGCACACTTGTCTATATTCTTGGTTTTTATTCTTTAAAATATTCTCGATTCTTTTACAAAATTCATCTGAGAATAATTTATCTTTACCTTCTACATGGATTATATCAAAATGAGCTTGATCAAAATGATCTTCATTTTTCCAAACATCAAGACACCAACTTAGAAATTTTTTATCACTTTCTCCTTCTGTATAAATGAGTGTCTTTTTACTCATAATTATTTTCCTTAAACCTTTCTTTACCTCCAAAAAGATTGGCACCATTCTTGAAATAAAGAGATAAATTTTCTCCATAATAAGGCTCTGCAACGATTAAATCATCGTATTGTTCTAAGCAAAACAACTTAGTTTGATGTGCAAAATCCTTTTCTTTGATAACTTGATTTAAAATTTCTATAAATTCTTGGTTGTGGGTAGTCATAAACACTTGCAAATTACCATCTTTGTTGTCGTTGATAAAATCAATAACACACCTTAATAATAATTTCATGCGAGAAAAGTGTAAGCCATTCTCTACTTCATCAATATAAATCGTTTTTGCGTTATCAACCATAAAAACACTTACAATATACAAATATTTCTTCAAACCATCGCCAAATACAGATAGTGGGACTTTTTCTTTGATATTTTTCACTTTTAATTTGAGTTGGTTGTTGGTGTTAAAGCTAATAGATTGGATATTGTTATCAAATTGATTAAGATGTTTATTTAATTCTTCTTCTAATTGGTTGTTACTGCAAATTTTACTCACCGCTTGAATCATATGAGCTTGCCTGTAAACAACATCGCTAGGTATTATGGTAGCGCTTTCAAAGGGTAAAAGTTTTTGCAATTGATTAGGATCAAAATTCTTAAATTGCCTGTTGTAGCCTGACTGATTAGGAATTGGTGGGAAATTAGGAACTTTAGCAATATTTAAATGATCGTTATAGATTTCTTCATTATTTTTTTTAAGAGTGAAATTAAGCTGAGAGGGCATTTGAGTTTGTTCTGCTGTAGGTATTATTTGCGACTCTATTACCTTTTGGTTTTCACTGGCTATGAATTTTATTTGCAAGTCCAAGGTCTGATTGTTGTCTAAAGTTGTAACAATTTGTATTTCTTCCTTAGTGTCTAAACCATAAAACATTAAGCTTTTTGATTCTGATGTTAAAGGCTCTTTGCGTATATTGTCATAAATTTCTAATACATTAGTGCATGGGTGCATGGATTTACCTACCAAATAATACAACGCTTCTAACAAATTGGATTTGCCCGCATTGTTTTGGCCGGTGATAATATTAAGTTTGGTAAAACCATCAATTTGAGTGTCCTTAAAAGTCTTAAAATTTTTAATGCGAACAGATTGAATCATCGAACCCCTTTATCCAAACAAAAATTGATGCTAAATTTTCATATTATAACGCATGCGATTACGAAAAAATTTAATAGGAAATAAATAAGAAATCATAAAAATAAAAACATTATATAAATTATCCTATTTGGATTAGTTTTTCCCACCCAAAAATTTGACCCATTCGTCTCTATCAATCAAAAGCACTCCGTTAGCTTGAGCCAGTTTTTGAGCGGCCTGCGTGAAGTAGCTGTTGGTGATCACGCAAGCTTTTTCGCAAGCGTAGTAAGCTTTAGAAGAGACCACCTCTTGAATGGCTTTGGGCGAAACTTTATGCGAGTAGCGTTTAGCTTGAACCGCCCATTTGACGCCATCTTTTTCTACAATCAAATCCGCTCCATAATCGCCGCTTTTTTGAGTGATTGTAACTTCAAAACCCTTTGAAGTGAAAAAGATTTTGGAATATTCTTCAAATTCAAAGCCGTTCATGGCGTCTATTTTTTGCAAAATGCGTTTGAGTTGGCGCTTCTTATACGAAGAGATAACGCCTTGAAAAAGCACTAATATTGAAAAAACGCCAAGAATTGACAACAATTTTAAAAGCAAGTCATTAGCTGAAGTAGCTAATTTCAATTCTAAGGCTTTTTCCAATAAAACATGCCAAATTAAATAAATCCCTACTGAAAACAAAATGACAAAAATAAAGAATAAAATCTTTTTCATGCCTTAAAGCCACTCTGCATTTTCTATAGCGTTCAAACGCTTTTCTAAACCCTCCATAAGAGAATAGTAAGCCTTATTAAGGGCTTTGATTAAAGCGTTATGATAGGATTTGTCTTCTTGGGGAAAAAGAGAGGGGTTATCGCCCAAACGATTGGCGTAATAAACAGGCACGCTGAAAACGGTGGGGATCAAAAGGGTGTCAAACGGGCAAGCGGTTTGCGGGACGCATTCTAAAATCAAGCTCGCTTGAAGGTTTAAAAAACGCATGACGGATTTTGGGTCAGCGTTAGGCTCAATCGTCTTTTTAAGCCTTTCTTTAATGGCTTTTAAATCTTTAGGACTCTCTTCAAAAGAAAAAAAAACATTGCCTGAAACATTGAAAGTGAAAGCGCTTTTATCTTTTAAAAAATAAGCGATTTGCTGGGCGAGTGCTTTTTTAAATTCTTTTTGGTAAAAGGGCGGCACAAAATGGGCGTTAAAAAAGATTTTAGGGAGGGTTAAAGTGGAAGCGGTTTTTAAAGCACTATTTTTGGGGTAATTTTTATATTTTAAATGCAGAGTCGTTTTGTTGAAAAACTGACACCCTAGTAAAATAAAAACAACACCAACGCTTAAAACCCTTAGCATTCTGTCAAACGCCCATGCTCTAATTTCACATGCTTAGTGGCTAATTTTAGCGTGCTTGGGTTGTGCGAGATGAGAATAATCAAGCGGTTTTGTTTCAATTCTAAAATGCTTTGTTTAACGCTCTCTTCTGTGTTGTTGTCCAAAGCGGAAGTGGCTTCATCAAAGATTAAAACTTGAGCGTCTTTATACAAAGCTCTTGCAATGGCGATCCTTTGGCGTTGCCCGCCGCTAAGGTTAGTGCCAAATTCATCTAAAACGCTTTCTATCCCATGAGGCATTTTTTCCACAAAATCTAAGGCTTGGGCTTTTTTTAGGCATTCTTTGATCTTTATTTCATCAATTTCTAAGCCATACGCCACATTTTCAGCCACGCTCCCGTTAAAGATAAACACCCTTTGAGTGACAACGCTAATCTTTTCCCTCAAGGATTTTTGAGTGATGCTCTCTATTTTTTGATCATTGATGAAAATTTCGCCCTTGCTTGGCTCATAAAGGCGCAAGATTAAATTCACTAACGAGCTTTTACCGCTCCCGCTTTCGCCTTTTAAAGCGATGATTTCATTTTGCTGGAATTTCAAACTAATATCGCTTAAAACATAACGCTCTTGATCTTCTAGCGCATAAGCCAGCCATACCTCTTTAAATTCTATGGTGTGTATGGCGTCATCCAGCGTCAATTCCCCATCAATAATGACCGGCTCTCTTTCTAAAATCTCATGGATCCTATCGCTAGCGACTAAGGCTTCTTGAAAATTAGAAACAATCCTAGTTAGGCGTTTGATCGGCGTATAAAGCATAAAAAGGGCCGTGATGAAAGAAAAAAACGCCCCCACGCTAATATGACCCTTAATGACTTCATTCCCCCCTAAATAGATCACTAACGCTATCGCAATAGAGCCTAAAAATTCCATTAAAGGCGAAGAAATTTCAGCCACGGCGATGTTTTTGATACCGATTTTAAAAAACGCTTCATTTTCTTTCACAAAAGCCTTATGCTCTAATTTTTCGCCATTAGAGATTTTAATCGCTTCCACATTGTTAAAGACTTCGCTCAAACGAGCGGTGATTTTGGCGTTGCTCTCTTGGTGGGCTTTAGCGAGTTTTTTAACCTTACGAATGATTTTACTGATAGGAACGGCCGCTAGTGGCATGATCACTAGCCCCACTAGCGCTAATTTAGGGCTTTGATAGATCACCACCCCCACTAATCCAATAATCGTTAGCCCTTCTCTTAGGCTCTCTGAAAGGTAATTGGACAAACTCGCTCTGATCAAACCTATATCATTGGTGATCCTTGCGATCAATTCGCCCTTTTTAGTCTTGTTAAAAAAATCCATTTCCATTTTGAGAAGGCTTTCTAACATGGCGTTGCGTATTTTTTTGACAATATCAAGCCCAATAAAGTTAGTGAAATAAGTGCCAACATAGATGCCCCCACTCTTACCCAAATACGCCAAAATCACTAAAAAAGGTAGGATTTTGAGCATGTGAGTGTCTTTATTGATAAAAATTTCATCTAAAGTGGGCTTGACCAAATAAGTCCCCCAAGCCGTGCTTAAAGCCACCACTAAAGAAGAAAATAAAACCACTATAAAACTTTTATAATGCTCTTTAAGATATTTAGAATAACGCTTGAAAAAGAGTTTCAAATGCTTAACCTTTGGATTTGATTGAACTCTTATTATAGTGTTTTTATTAGGGGATTTTTAACGCTTTAATAAACAGCTTAAAGCGATTGATTAGAATTTAGCGCTAATGGTTGTCATCAAATGGCTCCTGTCTGAATAAAGCGCTTTAGAGCTGGGCGTGGGCCTGTAACTCCCCACCGTAAAGCCTGAATGCGTCATCACGCCCAAATATTCTAATTTCACGCTCGCTGTCAAACTCTTACTGATCTTATAGCCCACATTAACAGCCGCGCTCGCTTCATTGGCTAAAGCGCCGCTAGTCCAACGCCACAAAGTCCCCCACAGCCATTTTTTATGCACGCCCCCACCAAAAACCCAGCCAGAGACGGCATCAGCGGTTACCACATGGCTTAAGGCTTGCCCTATATCATAAACGCTATTGGTCCAAAAATCAATGCCTAGAGGGTTTCCTGTCGTGCCTATGTAAGCGTTTGCGTTTTTCCACACTTTATAAAACGCTCCCCCAAAATTAAATTCATTGTAATCAAATCGTTGCCTAATGAGCAGGCTTTGCCCGGCAGTACCCGCTTTCACAGCGTAACGATAAGTATCCCTTTTAAGGGGGGCATGGACAGGGAGCAAAATGTAAGCTTTTGTTTCTGATCTAAAGCCCACGCCATCAAAATTAGGGTTACTATCATAGCCTACAACCACCCCAGGGCTATAATAAGTCCCGGGCGAAAATTGGAAAAAAGGGCTGACGCTAACTCCTTTCCTTTCGTAAGTGTAATCCACTAAATGGATACCATAATTTAAAGTGCGCCCGTTTTTAATCACGGTTCTTGGAGAGTAAAAATCATAAATCCACTCCCCATAAGCGAACGCCCTACCCCATGAGCTAAACCACCATAATTTGTGGCTTCCTTCATTTTTATCCTTGACTTTAGCGCTGATTTCAAAACCTTGCGTGTAAGCGCTCATGTAAGGAGCGCTAGATTGGTAACGCCCCCCTTTAGCTAAAAAAATATCCTTATAGCGGTATTCTAAAAAAGCGTTATTCATCAAGTAATTACGGCGGATCTTATTGGCTCTAGCGTTCCCGCACGCTATAGAATCAATCACCTTGCCATCAGATCCAAGCGCGCACTCATGGATACTTGTGCCATCCAGCAAGGCCCTTTTACCCCCTAAATAGCCATCCCAATAACCGATGTAATTATAAATAACCGATCCGCCTTGATTGAATTTCGTGCTGTCATAAGCAATCCCACCGATTGTGCCACCGACTTTTCCCTCTAAAACATGCCCTTGATCTTTAAGGCCTTTGGATAAAAAATCCGCATAGATATTGCCCTGCCCTACAGCGGTTACAAAAGTCTCTGTAGGATAAATCCCCCTAGAAATATCAATCTTTTTTTTATTAAAGCCAACTTTAGAAAAGGACTCCGCCAAAACTTCAATTTTATAATCAAACGCTTGCAAAGAAGCGTTCAAACTCAAAACGTATAACCCACAAAAAACTTTATTCTTTAAAAGCGTGCTATTTTTCATTTTTTCCCTTTTAATAGCCAATACATCTTAAAGATTATGACTTAAAGACTATACAATTGATCTAAAAACAAAGAAGCGTAATCAAGTTATTTATTTACTTTAATTAACTCAACTATTTTAGATTATAACGAAATTTTTTTAGTTTCATCATAAAATGAGATAGAGTAAATCAAAATTTAATCAAAGTGGGATTTTTGCACTATTTTACAACCAAACTCATTTTCTTCATACAAAAACTCTTGTGAAACTCTTATATTGATTTTAAACAATGCTAAAAGCCTTTTTTAAGTTTTTAAAACTTAATTTATTAATAAAAACTCCAACACCGCCATGCGCATCGCCACGCCATTTTTGACTTGCTCTAAAACTTTAGATCGCTTGTCTTCTAACACCGCGCTTTCTATATCAATATCCCTATGCACCGGGCCTGGGTGTAAAATAATGACCTCTTTATTTTTAGCGTGATCATCTAGGCGTTTTTGGGTGATGCAATAAGCGTTGCCGTAATCTTTCAAGCTCGCAAAAATGGGCGCGTTGTGCCGTTCGGTTTGGGTCCTCAAACTCATTAAAATGTCAGCAAATCCTATCGCTTCTTCAACGTTATGCGTCGTTTTTAAAGAAACGCTAGGGAGCATGGAGCTTGGAGCGCACAGCATGATCTCAAGCCCTAGTCTTTGGAGCAATTTAATGTTACTATTAGCCACTCTTGAATTTTTCACATCGCCTATGAAAGCGATTTTCTTCCCTTTTAGATTTTCCAAACTGCCAAAATGCCGATAAAGGGTGAGCAAGTCTAATAAGGCTTGGGTAGGGTGAGCGCTTGTGCCGCTTCCTGCGTTAATCAAGGGGCATTGTGAAAATTCAGCCAATTTAAAAGGCGTGCTTGAAAAAGCATGCCGTGTGATGATAGCGTCAGGCTGCATGGCATGGATATTTTTAAAAGTGTCTATCAGAGTTTCACCCTTTGAAGTGGAGCTCGTTTGCATGTTTAATTTCACTATTTTTGCCCCTAACCTCAAGCTTGCGATTTCAAAACTAGACACCGTTCTGGTGGAATTTTCAAAAAATAAAGCCACGATGATTTTATTGTGCATTTTTTCTTTCGTTTCTAAAGATACGGCGTTAAAATCGTTCGCATAAACGCTCGCTTTGTTCAATAAAAGCTTGATTTCATCCAAGCTTAAATCGCTGGTTTGGAGCAAGTGTCGGCATTTTTTTGGCATAAAACCCCCTTTTAGTTATAATATAGATTTTATTTTAGCTAAAAATGGCATGGGTTTTAGCAAGGAATGGGCTTGAAAAATCTCTCAATACTTCTGGTGTTTTTATTCTTTTGTTTGGGGTGTGTGAGCAATTTTAATGAAGACACTTACACGCTAGACTTAGTTTTAGAAAAAAAGATCCAAGCCAGCAGGAAAGGCGAAATCACCCAAGATAATGTGCCTATTATCACGGCTATCGCTACGCATTTAAACGATGTGGATAGCGGCACTTACTACGATCATGAGTATTTTTTAGTGGAGATTTTCACGCAAAATAACGACTGGATAGATGATGGCTATATTTCTTATGAACTTTTTGGCACAAAACCTACAGGCTCAGAGCCTTTATGGGTGCGAGAAATCACAAGAGATGAATTTGATGGCATTTTAGAAACCACGAACAGGTGGAGTCGAGCCTTTTTGCTCGCTTTTGACAAATTGGATTATTTAGCGGTGCAAGAAGCCAAACTAGAGCTTGATGCCTATAGTTTAGGCAAAATTGTTTTTAATTTCGCTTACCAAGTCCCCTTACCTCAATTTTAATGCGCCTAGATTACGCCCTATTCAACCAGCATTTAGCAAATAGCAGAGAAAAAGCTAAAGCGTTGGTTTTAAAAAATCAGGTTTTAGTCAATAAAATGGTGGTTTCTAAACCCTCTTTTATCGTTAAAGAGGGTGATCAAATTGAACTCATCGCTCCCAATCTATTCGTTAGCAGGGCTGGGGAAAAATTAGGGGCTTTTTTAGAAGATCATTTTATAGATTTTAAAGAAAAGGTTGTTTTAGACGTGGGAGCGAGTAAGGGGGGCTTTAGTCAAGTGGCTCTTTTAAAAGGGGCTAAAAAGGTGCTTTGCGTGGATGTGGGGAAAATGCAATTAGATGAAAGTTTGAAAAACGACCAACGCATAGAATGTTATGAAGAATGCGATATTAGAGGGTTTAAAACGCCAGAAACAATTGATTTAGCGCTTTGTGATGTGAGCTTTATTTCTTTATATTGTATTTTAGAAGCGATTTTGCCTTTAAGCGGTGAATTTTTAGCGCTTTTCAAACCGCAATTTGAAGTGGGCAAAGCAGTAAAACGCAATAAAAAGGGGGTAGTGATGGATAAAGAAGCCATTTTGAACGCTTTAGAAAACTTTAAAAACCATTTAAAAACAAAGGATTTTCAAATTTTAACGATCCAAGAAAGCTTAGTGAAAGGGAAAAACGGGAATGTTGAATTTTTTATCCATTTCAAGCGAACCTGAGATTAAAAGCCTAGCTATCGGTAAATTTGATGGCTTGCATTTAGGGCATCAAGCCCTTTTTAAGGAATTAAAAGATCCCAAAGCCCTTTTAATCATAGAAAAAAAACATTACACTAAAGGCTATTTAACCCCCCTAAAATACCGCACTAAACTCGTGGGCATGCCTTTATTTTTTGTGTATTTAGAAGAGATTTCACAATTAAACGCCCTAGATTTTTTAGAACTTTTAAAAAAGAAATTCCCCAACTTAGAACGCCTGGTCGTGGGTTATGATTTCAGGTTTGGGCATGGGAGACAAAATGACGCTTTATTTTTAAAAGAGCGTTTTGAAAAAACCATTATTGTGCCTGAAGTGAAAGTCCAAAACATTAGCGTGCATTCTAAGATGATCAAACTAGCTCTAAGTCATGGCGACTTACTTTTAGCTAACAAGCTCTTAGGCCGATATTATGAAGTGTGTGGGGAAGTCATTAGCGATCAAGGTTTAGGGCATAAAGAATTAGCGCCTACTTTAAATATCAAAACCAAAGATTTTATCCTCCCTAGCTTTGGGGTGTATGCGAGTTTAGTGAGAATAAAAGATCAAATTTATCAAAAAAGCGTGAGTTTTATAGGCGATCGCTTAAGCACGGATCAACATTTCGCCATAGAATGCCATGCAATTGACACTATCATAGAAAACCCGCCTAAAGAAATCGCTTTGCGTTGGGTTCAAAAAATACGAGACAACAAGCGTTTTAATTCTTTAAAAGAGCTTAAAAATCAGATCCAACAAGACATCTTAATGGCCAAAGAGATTTTGAGATAATTTGTGTTAAAATGGCTCTTAAAAACCTTAAAAATGGAAAAATTTGATGCGATTGAGTAACGCTGACTTAGAACGATTAAAAAGCATGGCGAACACGCTTCGCTTTTTGTGCGCGGACATGATAGATAAGGCTAATAGCGGGCATCCGGGCGTGTGCTTGGGGCTAGCTGATGTGATGGTGGTTTTAAGTTTGCATCTCAACACTAACCCCACTAACCCTAAATGGCTCAATAGGGACAGGTTGGTTTTTAGCGGAGGGCATGCGAGCGCGTTAGCGTATAGTTTGTTGCATTTGTGGGGCTTTGATTTGAGCCTAGAAGATTTAAAGCGTTTCAGGCAATTACACTCTAAAACCCCAGGACACCCCGAATTACACCACACCGAAGGCATTGAAATCACGACAGGCCCTTTGGGGCAAGGTTTTGCTAACGCTGTGGGTTTTAGCATGGCGAGCCAATACGCTCAAACCCTTTTAGATAAAGAAGCGATTTCTCATAAAGTCTATTGCTTGTGTGGGGATGGGGATTTGCAAGAAGGCATTAGTTATGAGAGCGCTTCTTTAGCTGGGCACCTTCGCCTTGATAACCTCATCGTGATTTATGATAGTAATCAGATAAGCATTGAAGGTGCTATTAATATTAGTTTTAGCGAACAGGTTAAAACACGCTTTTTAGCGCAAAATTGGGAAGTTCTAGAATGCGATGGGCATGACTATCAAGCGATTTATGATGCTTTAGAAGAAGCCAAAAAATCCCATAAACCCACGCTTTTAATCGCTCATACGATTATTGGTAAGGGGGCTGTTGGCTTAGAGGGGAGTGAAAAAACGCATGGCTCGCCTTTAAATAAAGAAGTGTTAAAACAATCCAAAGAAAACGCTCAAATCAATCCTAGTGAAAGCTTTATCATTAGCCCAAAAAACAAAATGCATTTTGAAGAAGTGAAAGTTAGGGGCGTTAGTTTAGAAGCCTTATGGGAAAAATCCTTAAGCCCTAAAACAAAAGAAAAAATCCATGCGTTAAAGGATTTTGATTTTAGCGCCATCCATTACCCCACCTTTAAAAAAGGCGAATCTTTAGCCACGAGAGTGAGTAACGGCATGATTTTAAACGCTATCGCTAAAGAATGCGAGGGCTTTTTAGGGGGGAGCGCGGATTTAGCCCCCTCTAACAACACGCAATTAAAACACTCTGGCGATTTCCCTTTAGGGCAAAACTTGCATTTTGGGATCAGAGAGCATGCCATGGGGGCTATCACTAACGCTTTAGCGGCGTATGGCTTGTTTGTGCCTTTTTGCGCGACCTTTTTTGTGTTTAGCGATTACTTGATGCCCAGCATTCGTTTGAGCGCTTTAATGAAACTGAAAGCCCTTTTTATCTTCACGCATGACAGCATTGGTGTGGGCGAAGACGGAGCCACGCACCAACCCATAGAGCAATTGAGCCATTTGCGCGCTTTGCCCAACTTCTATGCTTTCAGGCCTAGCGATGCTTTTGAAAATACCGCTTGCATGCAAATAGCGTTAAATTTGAACGCTCCTAGTGGGCTTATTTTATCACGACAGAATTTACCCGTGCTTGATGAGGTTTCTAAAGAGCAGGTTTTAAAAGGGGCGTATGTTAAACACCATTCTAAAGATCCCATTATCACGCTCGTTGCGAGCGGGAGCGAGGTGTCTTTGGCTTTAGAGAGCGCTAAAATTTTAGAGCGAGAAAACATCCCCACTCAAGTGGTGAGCGCGCCTTGCTTTGATTTATTGATAGAGCAAGATGAAAGCTATCTTAAAGAACTCTTTAAGGGTAAGGTTTTAGTGGTTGAAGCGAGCCGTGCGATAGAGTGGTATCGTTTTGCGGATAAAATCATTGGCATGGATTCTTTTGGGAGCTCAGCAAAGGGCGATAAACTCTTTGAAAAATTTGGCTTTAGCGTTGAAAACATTACCGCTCAAGCGAAAAGATTACTCAACGCATGAACTTAGAAAAACTTTTTTTAGAAAAAACCCCCTTGTTTGTTTTTAGCTCCACTAGGCGTTTAAAACATTTCTATTTAGAGCAAGGCGAAGGGTTTTTGCCTAGCGCAATGAGCATGGGGAGTTTTTTTGAACAGGCTTTTTACATCCCTAATAAAAAGAAAATCCCTAAAAACGCGCGCCAAATCTTAATGATAGACACCATTAAAGCCATCGCTAAAGAAAAAAAATCCATTCTTGAAGGGCTTTTGCTTTTTGAAAACAGCTTTTTAGGGTATTTGGAAAGCACTTCTTTTTTGTTTGATTTGTTTGATGAGTTAAGTTCTGCTTATATCAAACTCAATGAGCTTTCTTCTAAAGACATTTACTTGGATTATGAAAAGCATTTAGAAGTCTTAGAAATGATTTATGACCGCTACATTAAAAAACTAGAAGAATTAGGCTTTTACGACAAAATCATGCAAGAAAAGCCCGCCATTTTAAAAGAATTTTTTGAGCATTTTTCCTCCATTGAATGGCATTTAGATGGCTTTATGAGCGTTTTTGAAAGGCAATGCCTATTAGAAGTGGCCGAATTAGTGCCTATCACTTTACACCTGTCATGCGATAAATACAATCAAAAATTCTTGGAATTTCTCAATCTCAAATTAGAGACAGATTGCGATTATTCCATTGATTTTAAAACCCAAAAGATCCTTTCTCAAACTTTTAATGATCAAAAAATAGAGCCAAAGCTTTATGCTAACTCCAGTTATTTAAAACAAGGTGCTTTAGTTTTACAAACCATAGAAGAGTATTTGCAAAAAGATAACGACCCTAATAAAATGGCGATCATCACGCCTAATGCGGATTTTTTACCTTTTTTAAAACTCTTAGACAAAAACAACAATTTGAATTTCGCTATGGGCTTAGGGGCTAAAAACAGCCCTTATTATACAGAGCTTGTAAAAATCTTAGAAGATTTACAAACAAGCGATTTTAATTTAAGCGGATCTGCTCTATTAGATTTAGAAAATATTACCCTTGCGCTTTTAGAACAACAAAGCTCTAAAGAAAAAGTGCCCTTGAAAGAAGCGCATTCTCAAATCATGCACCAGTATCATCTTCTAAAAGACACGCTTCAAAACTACAGCCTTAAAGATTTATTGCATTTGTATTTGCAAGAATTTGAAGCCAACTTCCGCTTAGACGATTCTAGTGGAGGCAAAATACGAGTCATGGACACTTTAGAGACAAGGGGCATGCAATTTGATAAAATCGTTATTGTAGATTTCAATGAAACTTGCGTGCCAAGCCTTAAAGATTGCGATTTGTTTTTGAACTCTGCTTTAAGGAAATCGCTCAACCTCCCCACTTTATTGGATAAGAAAAATTTGCAAAAACACTATTACTACCAGCTCTTTAAAAACTCTAAAGAAATAACGCTTTCTTATATAGAGAGCGAAACTTCAAAAGTCTCTAATATGCTTTTGGAATTAAATTTGCATATAGAGCCTATCAAAGACGCTTACACACTTTTTGCACCAAGTCCTTTAAAAGACTACCAAGAAGAAGAAATCAAAGCCGCTATCCCTAAAGATTTTAGCTTTAGCGCTAGCTCATTGAACGCTTTTTTAACTTGCAAGCGCCGTTTTTATTACCATTACATTAAACGCTTCAAAGAAAGCCCTAAAGATGAAAATAATAGTGCTGTGGGCAGTTTGCTCCATGAACTTTTAAAAGAATCTTATGAAAAAGACAAAAACCCCTATGCATTAGAAGAGAGGCTTATTTGGCTCTTAGAAACAAGAGAAAACATTACCCCTAAAGAGCGTTTAGACACTCTTGTAGCGCTCAAAAAAATCCAAGCTTTTTATCTTAAAGAAAAAGAACGCTTTAAGGCAAAAATCAAAATCCTTGATCTTGAAAAAAGCTTTGAAACAACCATTCAAGGCGTTGCGTTTAAAGGTCGCATAGACAGGATTGACAAAACGGCTGACAATGAGATTATTTTATTGGATTACAAATTCAAAAGCGATTTGAAATTAGACAACATGAGTAAAACACAAAGAAGAGGCTTAAGCCCCATAGAAATCGCTCAAATCAGCACCGATTATCAAATGGCCATCTACGCGTTTGCCCTTAAAAATCTGGGTTATAAAGAGCCTATAAAAGCCTTTTTTTATGACTTAAGAAAGGGCGAGTTGCTAGAAGAAGACGAGCTTATTTTACAGGCTAAAATGGATCATTTGGAATTTTCTCTTATCCCCAAGCTCAAACAAGAAATTGATTTTGAAAAAACTTTAGAAGTTAAAGATTGTGAGTATTGCTCTTTTAAAGACATGTGCAACCGATGAAATCTAAAAAACTTTATTTGGCTTTAATCATAGGGGTTTTATTAGCGTTTTTAACCCTATCTTCATGGCTGGGTAATAGCGGTTTAGTGGGGCGTTTTGGGGTATGGTTTGCCGCACTCAATAAAAAATATTTTGGGTATCTTTCATTCATTAATTTACCCTATTTAGCGTGGGTTTTATTCCTTTTATACAAGACTAAAAACCCTTTTACAGAAATCGTTTTAGAAAAAACTTTAGGGCATCTATTAGGCATTTTATCTTTGCTCTTTTTACAATCTAGCCTGTTGAATCAAGGGGAAATCGGCAACAGCGCGCGTTTGTTTTTACACCCTTTTATAGGGGACTTTGGGCTTTATGCACTGATAATGCTTATGGTAGTTATTTCTTATTTGATTTTATTCAAATTGCCCCCTAAAAGCGTTTTTTACCCTTATATAAACAAGACACAAAGCCTTTTAAAAGAGATTTACAAACAATGCTTACAGGCTTTTAGCCCTAATTTTAGCCCAAAAAAAGAGGGTTTTGAAAACACCCCATCAGATTCTCAAAAAAAAGAAACCAAAAACGAAAAAGAAAACCTTAAAGAAAACCTTATTGATGAAAACCACAAAACCCCTAACGAAGAATCGTTTCTAGCGATCCCTACCCCCTATAACACGACTTTAAACGATCTAGAGCCGCAAGAAGGCTTAGTCCAAATTTCCCCAAACCCCCCCACTCATTACACCATTTACCCTAAAAAAAACCGATTTGATGATTTGACTAACCCCACTTTAAAAAAAACCCAACAAGAAACCAAAGAAAGAGAACCCATGCCTAAACAAGAAACTCTTACGCCCGCCACGCCCAAACCTATCATGCCCGCACCTGCACCCAACACAGAAAATGACAACAAAACAGAAAACCAAAAAACCCCCAACCACCCTAAAAAAGAAGAAAGCCCACAAGAAAACGTGCAAGAAGAAATGATAGAAGAAACGATACAAGAAAATCTCAAAGAAGAAGAAAAAGAAACGCAAAACGCTCCAAACTTTAGCCCACTAACCCCCACCAGCGCTAAAAAATCCGTTATGGTTAAAGAATTGAGCGAAAATAAAGAGATATTAGACGGGTTGGATTATGGCGAAGTGCAAAAACCCAAAGATTATGAGCTTCCCACAACGCAATTATTGAATGCGGTTTGTTTGAAGGACACTTCTTTAGACGAAAACGAGATTGACCAAAAAATCCAGGATCTATTGAGCAAGCTGCGCACCTTTAAAATTGATGGCGATATTATCCGCACTTATTCAGGCCCTATTGTAACCACTTTTGAATTCCGCCCAGCCCCTAATGTTAAGGTGAGTCGCATTTTAGGCTTGAGCGATGATTTAGCGATGACTTTATGCGCTGAATCCATCCGCATTCAAGCCCCCATTAAGGGTAAAGATGTCGTTGGCATTGAAATCCCTAACAGCCAAAGCCAAATTATTTATTTAAGAGAAATTTTAGAGAGCGAATTGTTTCAAAAATCCAGCTCGCCCTTAACCCTAGCTTTAGGCAAAGACATTGTGGGTAACCCTTTCATCACGGATTTAAAAAAGCTCCCCCACTTGCTCATCGCTGGCACAACAGGAAGCGGTAAGAGCGTGGGCGTGAATGCGATGATCTTATCCTTACTTTATAAAAACCCCCCCGATCAACTCAAATTAGTGATGATCGATCCCAAAATGGTAGAATTTAGCATTTATGCGGACATTCCTCATTTGCTCACGCCCATTATCACCGACCCTAAAAAAGCTATCGGGGCTTTGCAAAGCGTGGCTAAAGAAATGGAACGCCGGTATTCTTTAATGAGCGAATACAAGGTTAAAACCATTG
The DNA here is from genome assembly GCF_011175115.1 of Helicobacter pylori. Lineage (GTDB taxonomy): Bacteria > Campylobacterota > Campylobacteria > Campylobacterales > Helicobacteraceae > Helicobacter > Helicobacter pylori_DF. The sequence continues at coordinate 136,745 of NZ_SHOW01000001.1, forward strand.
ATTCTTATAATGAACAAGCCCCAAGTAACGGCGTTGAAGCGTTCCCCTATTTGATTGTGGTGATTGATGAATTAGCGGATCTCATGATGACAGGGGGCAAGGAAGCGGAGTTTCCTATCGCTAGGATCGCTCAAATGGGGCGCGCGAGCGGCTTGCACCTCATTGTAGCGACCCAACGCCCAAGCGTGGATGTCGTAACCGGCTTGATTAAAACCAACTTGCCTTCAAGGGTGAGTTTTAGGGTAGGTACTAAGATTGATTCTAAAGTGATTTTAGACACCGATGGGGCGCAAAGCTTGTTAGGAAGGGGCGATATGCTCTTTACCCCCCCAGGAACAAACGGGTTAGTGCGCTTACATGCCCCCTTTGCCACTGAAGATGAAATCAAAAAAATCGTGGATTTTATTAAAGCCCAAAAAGAAGTGCAATACGATAAAGATTTCTTGCTAGAAGAATCGCGCATGCCTTTAGACACCCCTAACTATCAAGGCGATGACATTCTAGAAAGGGCTAAAGCGGTGATTTTAGAAAAAAAGATCACTTCTACGAGTTTTTTACAACGCCAATTAAAAATCGGCTACAACCAAGCCGCTACCATTACTGACGAATTAGAAGCTCAAGGCTTTTTATCCCCAAGAAACGCCAAAGGCAACAGAGAGATTTTGCAAAACTTTTAGGCTTTGTTTTCATTGAATGTTGGCAATAAAAACATTATTTTTAATTTTTAAAAAACTTTTCTCAATGATACAAACGATACCAACCTTCCATCTATTAATCAAATATTATCTGTGGTTTCCCTAACTCCTAGTAAAATTACCTAAAAATTTCATATTCAAGGATAGCCATGAGTCCCCAGATTCAACCCGCCACCAAAAAACCCTTAAAATCCCTTTTAGCCGCTAGTTCCGGTAATTTAGTGGAATGGTATGACTTTTACGCTTATGCGTTCTTAGCGCCTTATTTCGCTAAGGAATTTACCCACACGAACGACCCCACTTTAGCACTAATCTCAGCTTTTTTGGTTTTCATGCTAGGGTTTTTCATGCGCCCTTTGGGGAGTTTGTTTTTTGGTAAATTGGGGGATAAAAAGGGGCGTAAAACTTCTATGGTGTATTCCATTATCCTTATGGTGCTAGGCTCTTTTTTGCTCGCATTGCTCCCCACTAAAGAAATCGTAGGGGAATGGGCGTTCTTGTTTTTATTATTAGCTAGGCTTTTACAAGGCTTTAGCGTTGGAGGAGAATACGGCGTGGTCGCTACTTACCTCTCTGAATTAGGCAAGAATGGTAAAAAAGGTTTTTATGGCTCTTTTCAATATGTAACTTTAGTGGGAGGGCAACTCTTAGCTATTTTTTCGCTCTTTATCGTTGAAAACATTTACACGCATGAGCAAATCAGCGCGTTCGCTTGGCGTTATTTGTTCGCTTTAGGGGGTATATTAGCCTTGCTCTCGCTCTTTTTAAGAAATATCATGGAAGAAACCATGGATAGCAAAACAACTTCCAAAACCATTATTAAAGAAGAAAGAGGCAGTTTAAAGGAATTGCTCCACCATAAAAAAGCCTTAATAATAGTCTTTGGGCTAACTATGGGAGGGAGTTTGTGTTTTTATACTTTTACGGTGTATTTAAAAATCTTTTTAACCAACAGCTCATCATTCAGCTCTAAAGAAAGCAGTTTTATCATGCTTTTAGCGCTCTCTTATTTTATCTTCTTACAACCCTTATGCGGGATGCTGGCTGATAAAATCAAGCGCACCCAAATGCTGATGGTTTTTGCTATCGCAGGGCTTATTGTAACGCCCGTTGTCTTTTATGGCATCAAGCATGCTAGTGGCGTGTATGAAGCCCTATTTTATGAAATGCTTGCATTGAGCGCGATGAGTTTTTACACTTGCATTGCTGGGGTCGTTAAAGCGGAATTATTCCCTGAACATGTGCGAGCGCTTGGCGTGGGTTTAGCCTATGCAATTGCAAATGCGCTTTTTGGAGGGAGCGCGAGTTATGCAGCGTTGCAATTCAAACAACATGGTTTTGAATGGGGGTTTGTGGGCTATGTCATGTTTAGTATTGTTATCTTTATGGTTATGGTTATCCTATTCCCTAAAAAAACCTATTTGGAATAAATCCTGGTTTTTATTTAATTTTTGCTATAATTTTTCCTTTTAAAAGGATTCTTGTATGCAGAATGGGTATTATGCAGCCACAGGAGCTATGGCGACACAATTTAACCGCTTGGATTTAACCTCTAATAATTTGGCTAATTTAAACACCAATGGCTTTAAAAGAGACGATGCGGTTACAGGCGATTTTTTAAGGCTTTACCAACAATACCGAGAGCAACTGCCCTTAGAAGATCAAACTAAAGCGAGCGCGAAGTATTTAAACCGCAATCTCAATCGTGTGCCTATCCTATCAGAAATCTATACCGATAGGAGTCTTGGTGCGTTTGAAGGGACGAATAACCCCCTAGATTTTGCCCTAACAAGCCCTAACCTCTATTTTGCGATACAAACTAATGAGGGCGTCGTTTATACCAGAGACGGGCATTTCAGCGTGGATAAAGACGGCTTTTTGGTAACCCTTAATGGCTTTAAGGTGCTTTCACGCTCTGGATTGAACGAAAAAGGAGGGATCATGCTCATGCCTGACGCTGAAATTGAAGTGGATCAAAATGGCGGAATCACTTTTAGGGATAATGAAGCCCAGATTCAAGCGGGCGCGTTGGCTTTAGTGAGTTTTAGCGAACCAAAAAACCTTAAAAAAATAGGGCAAAACCTTTATACCTATCAAGGCGAAGGCGTCCATCAAGTCTCTGACTCTGGCGCGTTAAGGCAATACATGCTAGAAAAAAGCAATGTCAATGCGGTGCGTGAGATGAGCGCTTTGATTGAAATCAACCGCTTTTTAGACATGTATTCTAAAGTGCTAAAAACCCATCAAGATGACATGAACGCTGAAGCGATCAACAAACTCGCCACAAAAGCTTAAACTTTTGGCGATTTTAAAATCCATAGGAGAGTTTTTACGATACCTTAACTCCCTAATAACGCTTTTTTAAAAGCCTTATTAATCTTTTTTGTATAGCATTAGTTTTAAAAGAGTTTAAAGAATTAAATGCCTTTTCTTTTGTAATCGCTTGCAAAGTAGACGGTAACGCAAGCTTCTCTTTATAGTTGCTAACTATTCAACAATAATTCAATTTTAATTATTTATTATTTCGTTTGTTGTTTAAAACGCTCTTTTTTGTGGTATTCTGTAAGCAAACGCCCCCATTTTTCTTGTTATGGTTCTTGTGTTTTAAGCTCGTTTGTGATAAGATCTAATCTCATTAAGGTTTGAGACGCTATAGCCGTTTCTGTAATGGTTAAAGAGTGTCGGCTTGGTCTCTAATTCCCTTAATGTTTTTATCGCCCCGTTAAAATCAAGCTTTTTTATTATCAATTTTCTTGCTCATGGATGTGATTTTATATTTTTACTCCAACGCCAAGTCAATCAAAATCTGCCAATTCTCTTTATAGTGTTGGAGTTGCGACAAGCTCTTTGTGTTGCCCCATTCTTGTATGTCTTCAATAGGGATAATATAGCATTCGCTCGTGCGAGTGTCTATCCCTAAAATCAAATCGCAATCTTTTTTGGTGTATTTGTAAATGCGTTTAAGAGCATTCCTATCAATTTGAACCCCACTCCTATAGCCCCCTGTAAAATTCAAAGTTATTTTATTTGCCCTATTAAATGGTATTCTAAAATGCTTTTTTGCTTCCTCTCGCATGCCTTAAATTCTAAATGCTTTAAGGGGTTAGCAATGGATAAAAGATGGGGTTTTTCACTTAAATTCAATACCACCACAAGCACATAATCATGGCTATAAGTTTGTGCTTGTTCGTATTCTTTTTGGGTCAATCTCAATGCCCCTTGCTTTTCTCTAATCCCCTTAACTTCCACTAAAAACGCCTGCTTGTTGGTTTGAATATAGAAATCATACCCATCGCCAAAAAGACGCATGTCTTTTAAACTCCCACAAGAAAACACTTCTATATTTTTATAGTGGTTTAAAAAATACAATTCGGCTTCTAAACCCGTTTCTTGCATGCTTTTATAGCGGGTTTTAAGGTAAGCGTTAGGGGTAATGCCTAAATCTTTGATTCCGTATTGTTCTTGCAAAAACAATTTCACAATATGGCTAAAACCTTTAGCGTCTTCATCTTTAAACAAACTATCAATCCATAATTTTCTATGGATATAGGCATCGCCTTTTTGCCACCAACCTTTGCGTTTGTTAGGAAAAAAATAATCAAATAAATCCATGCGATTTTTGATAACGCCAGTCGTGTCAGCTAGGCCAATTTGGACGCAATATTCAAAAAAAGCGTTTTTAGTAGAAAAGCCAAATTCTTTAATAAAGTCATTATCAAATTTTGCCAAAGCATAGCCTATGAGATTTAAAATTTCATAGTTCTTGTGTTTTGCCACAGAAGCTAAACGCCCTAATCAATCTTTAATATCGCTAAAAACGCTTCTTGGGGAAGCTCCACCTTACCGATAGCTTTCATGCGTTTCTTGCCCTCTTTTTGCTTTTCTAAGAGTTTTCTTTTTCGTGTAATATCGCCCCCATAGCACTTAGCCGTTACATTCTTACCGACAGATTTAATCGTCTCCCTGGCGATGATTTTATTCCCCACGCTCGCTTGGATAGCGACTTCAAAAAGCTGTCTTGGGATAAGCTCTTTCATCGTTTCCACTAAAGCGCGCCCCTTTTCATACGCCTTGTTTTTATCTATAATGATAGAAAGCGCATCCACCACATCGCCTGCCACCCTCACATCTAACTTCACCAAATGAGCCTCTCTGTTTTCTATAGGCTCATAATCAAAGCTCGCATACCCTTTCGTGCAAGATTTGAGCTTGTCATAAAAATCCATCACAATTTCATTGCTCGGCAAGGAATAAGTAAGCATGACACGAAACTGGTTTAAATATTCCATTTTTTCTTGAATGCCTCTTTTATTGTTCAATAACTGCATTAAATTACCCAAAAATTCACTCGGCGTGATGATCGTCGCCCTAACAAAAGGTTCTTTGATGCAAGCGATATGGTTTTCAGGGGGCAATTCGCTAGGGTTTTGGACGTATTTGATGCTATTATCCGTCAAATGCACTTCATACACCACCGTGGGAGCGGTAGCGATGAGGTTAAGGCCAAATTCCCTTTCCAGTCTTTCTTTGATCACTTCCATGTGCAATAACCCTAAAAAGCCCACCCTAAAGCCAAAGCCAAGTGCCACCGAGCTTTCAGGCTCAAAATTCAAAGCGCAATCGTTAAGCTGGAGTTTCAATAACGCTTCTCTTAAATCTTCAAACCGGTCCGTTTCTATAGGGTAAAGCCCCGCAAAAACAAAGGGTTTAGCCGGCATAAAGCCTTCAATGGGTTTAGGGGTAGGGTTTTTAGCGTCTGTGAGCGTATCACCCACCGCAATATCCGTAACGCTTTTTAGCCCCAAACTCACAATGCCAATCTCGCCACATTCTAAACTTTTGGTAGGGATTTTTTTCAAAGGGTTAGGATAATATAGCCCTAAAACGCCGTGTTTTTTACCCGTCCCCATCACTAAAATTTCTTGCTCGGTATTAATGCTCCCATTCATGATACGCACTAGTGCTAACGCCCCTAAATAATTGTCAAACCATGAATCATAAATGAGCGCTTTTAAGGGAGCGTTAGGATCACCGCTAGGGGCAGGAATGGTGGTAATGATTTTTTCTAACAAATCTTTAATGCCTAGCTTAGCTTTAGCGCTCACTTCATTAGCGCTAGAGCAATCAATCCCTATCGTGTCTTCTATATCCTGTTTGACTTCTAGAACATTCGCATTAGGCAAATCAATTTTATTAATCACCGGTAAAATCTCTAAATTGTTATCTAAAGCGATGTAAGTGTTTGCAATGGTTTGCGCTTCCACGCCTTGAGTGGCATCCACCACCAATAACGCCCCTTCACACGAACACAAAGAGCGAGACACTTCATAGCTAAAATCCACATGCCCTGGGGTGTCAATGAGGTTTAAAACGTAATCCTCCCCCTTAAAAGTGTAATTTAGGCGCACGCTTTGAGCCTTAATCGTAATGCCCCTTTCTTTTTCAATATCCATCGTGTCCATCACTTGGCTCGTCATCTCTCTGTTACTGATAGCGTTGCATTCAAAAATCAAACAATCCGCTAAAGTGCTTTTACCATGGTCAATGTGGGCGATAATGGAAAAATTGCGGATATTCTTCATTGGCGTAGGCGTCTTTTCTTTCATCTCTCTTGTCCTAAATCTTTTAAAATAGCGTCAGTCAAACTCTCTGTGTCTAAGCCTAAGGATTTTTCCACTAAAGCGGTGTTCCCATGCATGATAAATTCATCCATGATTTCAAAGCTTTTAACAGGCTTTAAAATATTTTGTTCGCTCAAAAATTCTAAAATCGCGCTAGCCACCCCCCCAAGCTTGTAATTATCGCTAAAAACATAGAGCTTTTGATAAGGGGCAATAATCGCGCTTAAATTTTGATCTAAAGGTTTAAGGAATCTCAAATCCAAGAGTGCGCATTCTATGTTTTTTTCTTTTAAAGCCAGTTGGACTAAATGCGCTCTCCCCACGCCATTACCATAGCCAATGAGTAAAATTTCGCCCTCTTTTTTCAACAATTCGCTTTGGCCTAAAACAAAACCGCTAGGCTCAAAAACCCCCTCTTTTAGTGCAAACGACCCCCTAGGGTAGCGGAACGCGCAAGGGCTTGAATCATGCTCATTAGCAAAACGCACGGCGTTTTTTAAAGTCTCATTGTCTCGTGGGGCAAAAATGACCATGTTAGGGATAGAGCGCAAATACGACACGTCTAAAAGTCCTTGGTGCGTCTCGCCATCTTCGCCCACAATCCCAGCCCTATCAATGGCCAATTTAATCGGTAGGCTAGAAATGCAAGCGTCATGCACAATGGAATCATAAGCCCTTTGCAAAAAAGTAGAATAGATACTCACAAAAGGTTTAAACCCCTCTTTAGCCATAGCGCTGCTAGAAGTTAAAGCGTGTTGTTCAGCGATAGCGACATCAAAAAAGCGCAAAGGGTAAGCGTCAATGAGTTTGTCTAATCCTGTGCCGCTAGGCATCGCAGCGGTTACGCCTACGATTTTTTCATCTTTCTTGGCCAATTCTAAAAGGGTGTTAGAATACGCTTCAGTGGGCGATAAAATCGCGCTTTTGGATTTTTTAGACAAACCGGTATCCAAATCAAAAGGCCCCACCCCATGCCATTTTTCATAGTGCCCTTCAGCGATTTTATAGCCTTTGCCTTTTAAGGTTTGTGCATGGATTAGCACCGGTTCTTTAAGCTCTTTGGCTAATTTCAAGGTTTCAATAATCGCGCTCAAATCATGCCCGTTAATAGGACCTATATAGTTAATGCCCAATTCTTCAAAAAACACGCCCGGGGTGATGAGTTTAAAAGATTCTTCAAAACGGCTCGCTAAGTAATTCACGCTTTCAGGTAAGGTGCTTAAGATTTTTTTAACTTTAGAGCGGAAAGACTGGTAAAACGGGCCTTTCATCAGCTGGCTAAGGGCTTTGGATAAAGCTCCAATAGGCGTGCTGATACTCATTTCATTATCGTTCAAAATCATGATCATGGGGTATTTCCTATCGCCCAGTTCGTTTAAGGCTTCATAAAAAATCCCTGCGCTAATACTCCCATCGCCTAGTAAAGCAATAGGCATGCCTAACGCTTGTTTCAAACAAAAAGCTTTAGCCACCCCCACGCCTATAGACACCGAAGTGGAACTATGCCCGGCGATAAAATAATCGTATGCGCTCTCGCTGGGTTTAGTAAAGCCGCTCAAACCCTTGAATTGCCTTAGAGTGCTAAAGCTTTCAAAGCGCCCGGTTAAGAGCTTGTGAGCGTAAGCCTGGTGCGAAGTGTCAAAAATAAAAGGGTTTTTTTGGCAATCAAATAAGGCATGCATGCCCACAATCAGCTCCACAGCCCCTAAAGAAGAGCTTAAATGCCCTCCATTAGCGCTCACCACTTCTAAAATACGACTCCGTAGCGTTTGACACACCAACTCCAAGCCTGCAATATCATTAGGGTTTAAATCAAAAGTTTTATTTTGCAAAATCACACCTTAAAATTTTCCAACACGCTTTCTTTGAGCGTTTTAAAGCGCTCCATCAAATTCCCATCAAGACTCCCGTTAGAGCTAGTGATCATAACGCCTCCTTTAGAAATAGCCTCATTGCTCTCCAATTTGATTTTGGAAGCGTTTTGCAAACGCTCGTTTAAATAAGGGTAATCCAAGGGATTGACCTTTAAATGAATATCCGTTGCGTCTAAAACGTTTTTTAAAAGCTCTTCAGCCAAAGCAAGGGCTACTTTTTGGCTGTTGTCTTCCACTTCTTTAAGGATCACTTCTTTAGCTATATCTATCGCAATCGCGCTCAATTCCTTTTCTAAAGCCATTAAATGATCTTGTGATTTTTTCATTTTTTCATCTAAAGCCGTGATCGCATGCAAAAGCTGGTTTTTTTCTTCATTCACGCTGTGAGTGAGTTCGTTACGCATTTTTTCTTCGCCCTCTTTAAAGCCGATCTTATAGCCATCGTTTTTAGCGTTTTCAATCAAAGCTTTGCTCTCTTCTTGGGCTTTTTCAAATTGCATTTGCAATTTCACCAAATGGCTTGAAAGCTCATCGGTTTTTTTTAATAAGCAATCAATCAAATCGTTTTCTATCGCTTTTTTTTCCAAAGGCTCTTCCAGGTTAGGCGTTTCTAAAGACGCGCCATTAGGATTAGTTTTAGGGGGTAAGTTTGCCATGCTCTTAAATTCGTATTTTTGAATGTCATGCTTATTCAAATGATCTTTTTGGATCAAGTTTTTACGGCTATTCAATGACATCTTCCTCTTCACCGGTTTGGATCACGCCTTTTTCTTGCAAGCTCTGCACGATTTCAATGATTTTCCTTTGGGCCACATCCACATCTTTGATTTTAACCGCCCCTAAATATTGCATTTCTTCTACAAATTGCTCTGCAGCCCTACTGCTCATGTTGTTTAAGAATTTATCGGTTAAATCTTGGGTGGAAGTTTTTAAGGCTAAAGACAAATCTTTTTTATCCGCTACTTTTAAGATCTCTCGGATAGCAAAATTATCCAATTTCACAATGTCTTCAAAAGTGAACATCATCTCTTTAATCGCACCGGCGAGTTTGTTATCCACGCTTTCAATGCGAGCGAGCGTGGTTTTAGCGCTCTTTTGGCCTAAGCGGTTAAAGATTTCAGCCACCGCTCTCAAGCCACCCACTTCAATTTTATAGCTAGTGAGCGATTCTAGTTTGTTTTCCAACACCGTGGAAACCCTTTTAACCACTTGGGGCGATATTTCGCCTAAATTCGCCATTCTAATAGAAATCTCGGCTTTCATTTCATCAGGAAAATAGCTCAAAGTCTCAGCCGCATTAGGGGCTTCCATGTGGGCTAAAATCAAGGCAATGGTTTGAGGGTGTTCGTTAATGATGAAATCAGCGAGTTGTTGGGGCTTGATTTTGCCTAAATAAGCGAAGTTTTTTTGCGTTTGCAAGCTTTTAGTGAGTTTGTCCATCACTTTTTTAGCTTCTTCGCTCCCTAAAGTCCTGGTTAAAAGCTCTCTAGCGTATTCTAAACCACCGGTATTGATGTATTGGTTAGACTGGAAAATCGCAAAAAATTCCTCTAAAACCGCCGCGCCGATTTGCTTGTCTGTGCCGTTTAATTGCACGATTTGCTTAGAAATCTCTGTAATGGAGTCAATGTCTAAATGCCTTAAAATCTCGCCCGTGGTGTCTTCGCCCACTTGAATGAGTAAAATGGCGATTTTTTCACTCATGGAGAGTTCGTCTAATTGAGCCTTTTGTTTGGGGGTGAGCTTGGTTGCCATTTTTAACCTTTTATCTTTTAACCTTTCGCGCTATCTGAAGAAATTTCATCTTTGATTAAGAGCTTAAAGAGCGTGGCGATTTCGTCAGGACGCTCTTTAAGGGTCCCTCTAATCTTTTCTAAAATGATTTCGTATCTTACTTCTTCTTCGCTAAAGGTTGCATTAAGCCCTAATTGATCTTCTACTTTTTTCCTCAAATCGCCGAGTTTGTTCAATTCATCTTCTTCTTCATCCATTTCTTCAAACATGGATTTCACTTCCTTATCTTCATCAGGCACCACTTCCAGCATGCGTTCGCTGAAAGGCACAATCACTTTTTTATAGAAAATAAATAGCACTATAAACACTAAAATATACTTGATTAAAGGCGTGAATGAGCCTAAGATTTTTTGAGTTTTGTGCATGATTTTTTCGCTCAAAGTAGCGTTATCAATCATGGGCGCCATAGGGTTAAACTCAAAATTACTCACCGCCACATCATCGCCTCTATTTTGATTATAACCAATGGCTTGTTTGACTAAAGCGTTGATTTTTTTAAGCGATTCATCGCTCAAAGGCTCGTATTCTAAAGCGTTTGCCCCATCTTTGAGCGCGATTTTATACTTGCCATCCACCACAACCGCCGCATTCAAACGCACTAAAGTGCCAAACTCGCCCTTGATCTCGCTAATGGTTTTACCCACTTCATAATTGGTCGTGTTTTGAGACTTTTCGTATTTTTCTGGCTCTTTATTGTCCTTCAATCCTTGCACAGGCCCGATATTGCTCACAACCCCCGGCACACCGCCGACTTGTTTTTTAGAAGCGCCTTCTTTTTTTTCTTCTAAATTTTGCTCGCTCCTTACGACATTATTGGGATCAAAAGTCTCTTTGGTGCTTTTCTTTTGGCTGAAATCAAACTCCGCATTGACCCTTGCGACCACCTTGTTTTTACCCCCCACAATAGGGGCTAAGATATTGACAATCTTATTTTCTAAAATGTTTTCAAAATTTTGTTTGTAATGCAATTGCTCTAGGGCTAATTCTTTGGAGTTTTCTAATATATCGCCTTCGCCTATTGATTCGCCGTTTTCATTCACGATTTTCACATTTTCTATCGTGAGTTTAGGCACAGCTGCAGCGATTAAATTTTTAATCCCTAAAATTTGAGTGGGTGAAAGCTTCATGTCAGGCTTAAGCTTGAGCATCACTGAAGCGCTAGGGGGGACTTCTTTAGCCACAAACACGCTGTCTTTAGGGATTGCAATATGCACATTGGCTTTAAGAATGGGGTTTAAACTTTCAATCGTGCGCGACAATTCGCCCTCAATGGCGCGAATGAGTTTGATATTCTGATCAAAATCAGTCGCCCCAAAGTCTTTAGTGTCAAAGATTTCAAAGCCCACTTTGCTCGTTTTAGGGATCCCTTGAGAAGCTAGAGTGATCCTTTCTTCATACACTTTATCTTTAGGGATGAGAATGGTGTCGTCTTTTAAGATTTTATAAGGGATTTGGTTTTGCTGGAGGTGTTGTAAGATTAAGGCGTTATCGCTAGAATCCAATCTTTCAAATAAAACCCCATAACCCCCTTGCGCGTAGTCTTTTTCTTTAAAGGGATAGAGCAATAAAAACACGAGTAAAGCGGTGATTAAAACCCCCGCTGCGATCAGGGCGATTTTTTGCTTTTTATTGAGCTTGATGAAAAAATCAACAATCCGTTGCAATAATACCTTTAAATCCAATCTTAAAACCTTGATAAAATTCTCATTCTTTTAAGCCGTTCGCTTAGATCTTTTGGAACACGCTCAAATAAATCCCTATGGAAAAACAAGCCCCTAACACCCCTAAACAAAACCCTCCTAAAACACTGCTAAAAGAAACCCCTAAAACAATGAGCACTAAGCCTATTAAAAGAATCAAACCAAGCAAACTATAAGAGAGGATGTTTTGAAATATTTGATGCGCGATGAAATGGGGTATCCATAAGATAAGCAACCCGTAAAATAGCGTCAAAGAGAACGCAATAGCGCTAGGGAAATTAGCGCTGTGCGAAAGCCATTGAAAAGAATGCAAAAAAAGGTGCTTTAAAGATTTTAAAAGGGTTTCAAATATAACCACGCTTAGCACAAACCACACCCCAAGCGCTAAATTTCTGCGATACAGGCTTAAAAACACCCCCACTAACAAACTCAAAGGCAACACGAATTGAGAAGAGCCTAAAAAAACAACGCGTCGGAGCGTTTGATCTAAGATAGGGTTAGAAGAATTTAAACGCATCAAGCTAAAAATCGCATGGTCCATTGGATTAGCGTAATCAAAAAAAACCAAGCCAAAAATAAGGATAAAAAACGCGCTAAAAACGCCCCCTAAAAGAAAAAGGGTTTTAACTTGCAGTAAGAAAAATGGTTTGGGTTGTGTGGAAACATTTTTGAAAGAATTTTCAGCCATTATTTAAAACCCTTTTAGTCAGTTCATTCAAAACGGATATTACACGCCAACGAATTTTAAAATTGCTCTTAAAAGTTTTAAGACAATGAAGTTTAAACGCATAAAAGCTTTTTATTTTAATCAAACCTAACTAATAAGAAACTGAAATTGTTTTTTTTTTTTTTTGAAATCGCTTTAATTTTTGCCCTCTTTTAAAGCTTTTTAACCCTTTTTAGACTACAATTTTAAGAAGTAAAAATCAAAGGAACGCAATAACTTATGGATAGAGCCAAATTTATATTCGTTACAGGGGGCGTGTTAAGCTCTCTAGGGAAAGGGATTTCATCTTCTTCAATCGCTACGCTTTTACAGCATTGCAATTACCAGGTTTCCATTTTGAAGATCGATCCTTATATTAATATTGATCCAGGCACCATGAGCCCTTTAGAGCATGGGGAAGTGTTTGTAACTAGCGATGGCGCTGAAACGGATTTAGACATCGGGCATTATGAACGCTTTTTGAACAGGAATTTAACGAGATTGAATAATTTCACTACCGGGCAGATTTTTTCAAGCGTGATAGAAAATGAAAGGAAAGGGGAATATTTAGGCAAAACCATTCAAATCGTCCCCCATGTAACCGATGAAATCAAAAGGCGCATTAAAAGCGCGGCTAAGGGGTTGGATTTTTTAATCGTGGAAGTGGGCGGAACCGTGGGCGATATGGAGGGCATGTTTTATTTGGAAGCGATCCGCCAGCTTAAATTGGAATTAGGGAATGAAAAAGTCATCAATGTGCATGTAACCTTGATCCCCTATATCCAAACCACTAACGAATTAAAAACCAAACCCACGCAACACTCCGTCCAAGAATTACGGCGCCTTGGCGTAACCCCTCAAATCATTTTGGCGCGATCGCCTAAGCCTTTGGATAAAGAATTGAAAAATAAAATCGCTTTGAGTTGCGATGTGGAGCAAGACAGCGTGATTGTGGCTACAGACACTAAAAGCATTTACGCATGCCCCATTCTTTTCTTGCAAGAAGGCATTTTAACCCCCATTGCCAGACGCTTTAATTTGAATAAATTACACCCCAAAATGGCGGCTTGGAACACTTTAGTAGAAAAGATTATCGCTCCTAAACACAAAGTCAAAATTGGTTTTGTGGGCAAGTATTTAAGCTTAAAAGAATCTTATAAATCCTTGATTGAAGCCTTAATCCATGCGGGCGCGCATTTGGACACGCAAGTCAATATTGAATGGCTAGATAGCGAGAATTTTAACGAAAAGACGGATTTAGAGGGCGTTGATGCGGTTTTAGTGCCTGGGGGCTTTGGAGAAAGGGGGATTGAGGGCAAAATTTGCGCCATTCAAAGGGCTAGGTTAGAAAAACTCCCCTTTTTAGGGATTTGTTTGGGCATGCAATTAGCGATCGTTGAATTTTGCAGGAATGTTTTAGGCTTGAAAGGGGCTAACTCTACGGAGTTTAACCAACGCTGCGAATACCCTGTGGTGTATTTGATTGAAGATTTTATGGATCAAAACCACCAAAAACAGGTGCGCACCTATAATTCGCCATTGGGTGGCACCATGCGATTAGGCGAATACGAATGCGAAATCATGCCTAATAGCTTGCTAGAAAAAGCTTATAAAAAGCCTAATATTAAAGAAAGGCACCGCCATCGTTATGAAATCAACCCCAAATACCGCCAAGAGTGGGAAAATAAGGGCTTGAAAGTGGTGGGCTTTGGGGCGAATCATTTGATTGAAGCGATTGAATTAGAAGATCACCCGTTCTTTGTGGGGGTGCAATTCCATCCGGAATTTACTTCCAGGTTGCAAAGCCCTAACCCTATCATTTTGGATTTCATTAAGAGCGCTCTTCATAAATCCTAATCTAAAAGAATGAAACAAAAGCTTAAAGCTCAAATCAAAGAGCGATTGGCTTCTATCGCCTATAATGAAAAAGGGTTTCCTAGCCCCTTTTTATTTAAAGACTTGAAAAAAGCCGCGCTCAAAATCATAGAAGCCATGCGTGCAAACACAGAAATTTTAGTGGTGGGCGATTATGACGCTGATGGCGTGATTAGCTCTGCTATCATGGCAAAATTCTTTAAAAGTTTAGATTACAAGCATGTTCGTATTGCAATCCCTAATCGCTTCATGGATGGCTATGGGATTTCTAAAAAATTTTTAGAAAAACACCACGCCCCCTTAATCATCACGGTGGATAACGGGATCAACGCCTTTGAGGCCGCTCAATTTTGCAAGGAAAAAAATTACACCCTAATCATCACCGATCACCATTGCTTACACCATGATAAAATCCCAGACGCCTATGCGGTGATCAACCCCAAGCGACCGGATTGTGATTTTATCCAAAAGGAAGTGTGCGGGGCGTTGGTGGCGTTTTATTTGTGCTATGGAATCCACCAGCTTTTAGGAAAAGAAAAAAGCCATTCTAGTGAATTGTTGTGTTTAGCGGGCGTGGCAACTATCGCTGATATGATGCCTTTGACTTTTTTTAACCGCTTTTTAGTTTCTAAAGCCTTGTATTTTTTGCAAAAAGAATCCTTAGGGGCGATGGGGTTTTTACGCCAAAGAGAAGTTTTTAGAAAACGCTCTTTAAAAGCGAGCGATATTTCTTTTAATATCGCTCCTTTAATCAACTCCGCAGGTCGCATGCAAGACGCTAAAATGGCTTTAGATTTTTTAAGCACGAATAATTTTCAAGATGGTTATTCTTTGTATGAACGCTTGAAAACATGCAATATGAAGCGCAAAATGATCCAACAGCAGGTTTTTGAAGAAGCCTTTAAGCATGCGATGGTTGGAGAAAAAATCATCGTCGCTTTTAAGGATAATTGGCATGAAGGCGTGCTTGGGATCGTGGCTTCAAAATTAGTGGAAGCCACTCAAAAGCCAAGCCTGGTTTTCACCTTTAAAGAAGGGGTGTATAAAGGGAGCGGACGCAGCTCTCCAAATATTGACTTGATTGACGCTTTGAATGGTGTTTCTTCTTTATTACTCGGCTATGGAGGGCATAGGCAAGCGTGCGGGTTGAGCGTTGGAAAAAACAATATCGTCTCGCTCTTTGAAACTTTAGAAAATTTTGATTTTAAAGTCTTGCCTTTTTGTGAAGAAGAACCCCCTTTAACGCTCAAATTAAAAGACATTGACAGAGAGCTTTTAGAGATTATAGAGATGGGCGAACCTTATGGGCAAGAAAACCCTGAACCCCTATTCCAAGCAAAAAATTTAGAAGTCATAGAAGAAAAAATCATTAAAGAAAGCCACCAGGTTTTGCGTTTTAAGGATAAAGAATGCGTCAAAGAGGCTATTTATTTTAACGCTGAGCGGTTTTTGAAAGCGGGCGAAAAGGTGAGCGTGCTTTTTAGCGTGGAATTAGACGAGTATTCTAATGAGCCTAAAATGTTTGTTAAAAGTTTGTTGTAGTGCCTTTTGTTGAAGAAGAATTTGAAATTTTAAAACCCACAAAAGCCTTGTTTTTTGTGCGCGATGTTTTAAAATGCTCTCTAAAAGAAGCCCAACGGCACCTTGACAAGCAACGCTTAAAACAAAACCAACAAGCCGTGCGTAAATCTCAAATCATTCAAGGGGTCGTTCGTTTGATTTATTTCAAGCCTAATGAAAAACAAGAAAAGCTTGTTTTTGAGACTAAGGATTTTGGCGTGTTTGACAAACCCGCTCAAGTCTATACCCACCCTAAAGGCTATTTTTACCATGAAAGCTTATTAGATTGTATCCAATCGCATTTGGGTAAAAACGCCCACCCAGCCCACAGATTGGACTATGAAACGAGCGGGTTAGTTTTAGCGGGTAAAACCTTACAAAGCACCAAAGATTTAAAAGCGCTTTTCATGCAAAAAAAAGTGAAAAAAACTTATTTAGCGCTAGCGCATGGGTTGGTGGATAAAAGTATCATCATAGACAAACCCATTCTAACGCCACAAAACATTCAAAAAGATTTGCGCATTCGATCTCAAATTTCTCCTTTAGGCAAGCCTTCAATTACCCTTGTTGAGCCTTTAAGCTACAACCCTTTTTTGGATATAAGCTTGCTTAAAATAACCCCACTCACCGGGCGCACGCACCAGATCCGCTTGCATTTAAGCAGCGTGGATCACAGGATCGTGGGCGAGGGGCTTTATGGGGTGGCAGATGAAAACGCCAGAGAATACCTTCAATTGAAGCGTGAAAATAACGCCCCAACCCTCATGCTCCATGCCGCTAGTTTAGAATTTGAATTTAAAGGGGCGATCTATCAAATCGCTTCCCCCATGCCCGAACGCTTCATGCCCTTTTTAAAAGATTGACCCCCTTTTTTATTGATTACCCCCTGATTATTTTATTGATTATTTTATTGACTATTTTCTTTTTGGGGGGTTTTTTTGATTAAGGTTTTCTATACGCCTTTTTTAATCCCCCTTATCCTTTCTAGTTTTCAATTCCTCTTGTTTTTTAAGAATCATTTCTTCGGTAATACTAGAAAGCTTGTCTTTATGGTTTTCGCTATTAGAATCTTCTTTATGGCGGGACTCTTCTTGTTTTTTTGAAATGATTTCTTCAGCGATATTGGAGAGTTTTTCAAAATTTTTAGTGTCTTTGCGAGTGGAGCGGTTTTTTAAATTCTCTCTGATTTGCCTTTTTCTTTGGATTAACGCAAACATTTTTTGGCTGAATTGGTAGCATTTACGAGTGCTTATGACAATCACGCCCCACTTGATTAGTAAAGCGATTAAAAGCCAAATAAAAGAGCTAGAAGTGTCCAATAAAAACTGGCGCACATCGCTATAAACCCAAATATCCACTAAAATAACCAACAAAGTGATGAAAATAGAAAACGCAATGCTTTTAAACCTAAAAAGCCACGCCACGATCACAAACCCTCTCGTGTGCCTGTGGGCTAACAGCCAGCGTTCATTCTTTTCGCTAAAAAAATTCATCAAACCAGAAATTACGCTATTTTTCTTGCTCATTCTCGCCCTTTTCCCAAACTTCTTTAAAATGCTTGGTGGTTTTTTCTTGTTTTTCTTTCAATTCTTTAGCGTGGATTTGCTCTAACAACCTTTTTTCTTCAGCTTCAAACATGATTTTTAATTCTTCTTCATTAAAATCGCTCAGTTGCATGCTCTCTTTTATCAAGCGTTTTTCTACGATTTTAACCGCTTGCTCCCTGATTTTTTGAGATTTTTCTTTAAAAAGCACTCGTTTGGTTTTTTGAAACGCTTCACTAGAATTTTTGTGGATCGTTTGCTTGCAAAAATCTAAAAAATCCCTAACTTGATGCATAATTTTCATGGTTATCCGTTTTTAAAGAGTTTTTAAGACTAATGACCCCTAAAAGGATACCAAAAAAAGATTAAAACTCTCTAGTAAAAATATTTTCTTAAAAGAATAAGGGGCATTTTGGCGATACCTTAACCCCCTTAAAAACTTAAGGCTTTTTTCTTGTCATAGGACATACCGCATGCCTTTTGATCTGATGATTCGCAAAGCACTTCAAGGCTAAATATCTCGCATGCTTCTTTATGTCCTAATTCGCAAAGCCCTTTATAAGTAACCATCTCGCATGCTTCTTGCTTTCCTAGTTTGCAAGCTTTTTCAAATTTTTCCATCGCTTGTTTTTCATTTTTGACTACACCCTTGCCAATATATTGCATAGCTCCTAGTATTAAACACCCATGTTGATCATTTAATCCACAAGCTTTAGAGTAGTATTGAATGGCTTTTTTTAAGTCTTCCCTATCATGATATAATCCCCCTAACAAAAAACACCCACTACCACTATTTAATTCACAAGCTTTAGAGAAAACTTCTTGTTTGTTCGCTAGTTTTCCATCTTCTCTTGCTAAAAATATTACACACCCTCCATAATAATCTAATTCACACGCTTTAGAGTAGTATTGAGCGGCTTTTTTCAAATCCTTTTTTACTACTCCATACCCATTTAGTTCATATATATACCCTAAATTAAAACACCCTTCACCATCTTTTAAATCACACGCTTTAGAGTAGTATTGAATGGCTTTTTTCAAACGCTCTTTTAACCTAGGATCTTCTCCTATTACCAGATTTTCACCATCATATAGACCCCCTAGACTAACACACCCCTTAGCATAGTTTAAATTACAAGCTTTTTCAAAGTATTCCTTAGCTTGAATATAATATTTCTTAGCCTCAAGACTATCTCCTCTAAATGCGCCACCCCCACCACTCACGGCAAAATCAAGAATCTCTTTGCCCTGATCAAAAAGCTCTTCAGGGTTTAGCTCTGCCATTAACCCCCCCCCCCAATAAACACACAACACAAGCACAAAACCCTGCAAATCGCTTTTTTGAAACTTTCTAGCATGACGCTTCTCTCTTTATTAAAAAATTTAGACTTTATTATAATCAAATTACAATCAGATCTAATGATTTTTTAAAACCTGTTGGCAATAGCGCTCTAAGATCCTGCAAGCACTCAAAGAGTCTAACCGGCCGTCTTTGATAGCGAGCCGCTTGTTTTTCCTACCCAAATGCTCTAAATTTTCATAAGCTTCTATGCTAGAATTATCTTCATTAATAAAAACGATTTCGCCCTTAAAATCTACAAGCTTGATAAAATGCTCAATGCGGGCGTGGGTGTCCGCATAGCTTTCATTGGGCTTGCCCACCACTAGCACCTGAATGTCTTTTTTTCTCAATAAATCGCTCAAATCCCTAGAGGCCTGATTTCTGTTGTGGCGTAAAATCGCTTCTAAAGGCAAGATAACGCCGTTTAAAAGCATAGCGATTCCAATGCGTTTTAGCCCCACATCGCATGCTAAAATCATGCTAACACCACGAGATGATTGATGCGCTTGATCTTACCCAACAGCTCGTATTCTAAAAGTTTATCCCCAAATTTGAGATACGCTTCTTCATAGCTAGGGTTTTTGGCGCAATATTCTAAAAATTCATCTTCCATTTCAGGCATTTCTTTTAAATGATAATCTTTTAAAAGGGTGTTTATAAAATTTTGAATATTAAATATCCCTTGAGCCTGCCCTTTTTCTAAAAGCTCATTAGTGCCATCGCTCTCATTCAGGCGTTGGGGTAAAACAAACAAGGGTTTTTGGTATTTTTGGGCTAATCTCGCGCTACTCATAGAGCCGCTTTTTAAATCCGCTTGGGGGATAATCACTACATCGCTTAAAGCGATCACCAGGCGGTTTCTGGCTAAAAAAGAGCCTTTAATAGGCATGAAATCCTTTTCATATTCGCTTAAAATCAAGCCGTTTTGCGCGATTTCTTGGATCACTTTATGGTTGTTCGCAGGATAGATCAAATCCAAACTGCAAGGCGAAAGCATGATCGTTTTTGGCAAGGCGTTTTCTTGAGCGATAATATCCACGCCCAACGCTCCCCCGCTCACAATAACCGCGCCATTTTTAGCAAGCTCTCTGGCTAGAGTGATCGTGTGTTGCTTGCTGTAAGGGGTGGGTCTTCTTGTGCCGATGATAGCCACTTTTAAAGGCGCTTCTAAAAGCTTGGTATCGCCCACACAATAGAGTTTTTTAGGGGGGTCTTTGAGAATGTCAAAGGCTTTAGGGATATTCTCTAGCACGCTGTATTGGAAATGGCTTTTCATTTTAAACTATTTGGGCAGTATGATCTCTACTTCAATCGTTTCCACGCTCTGGTTGCTGTCAAGGGTTTTGAAATGGATGTCTGAAGATTTAGTGTATTTTTGAATAACGGCAATGATTTCTTTACGCATTTCTTCCATGTAGGGTAAATTTAAGGTGCGCTCTTTGGCTAGAATCAATTTTAATCTATCGGTTGCGGTGGCCGCGCTCCCTTTGTTTTTAAAAAAATCAAACAAACTCATGAAAATATCCCTTTTAACGCCCCAAAAAAGCCTCTTTTAGCCTTAAATTCCACATATTCCACTTCTTCGCCTAAAATCCTTCTGGTGATGCGTTGGTAAGCCTTCGCGCTCTCGCAATCCGTGCGAATCACCGGCTCGCCCTTATTGGTCGCTGAAATAATATGGTGATCTTCAGGAATGATCCCAATTAAAGGCAAGCATAAAATTTTAAGCACTTCTTCTATAGAAATCATCTCACCATTTGCCACTAACTCAGGTTTTAAGCGATTGATTATCAAATGCTTATGCACTTCTTCGCCCCTTTTAGCCCGATTAGACTTCGCGTCAATAATGCCAATCACTCTGTCGCTATCCCTTAAGGAACTCACTTCCGGCGTTACCACCACTAACGCCATGTCCGCATGCAAAATCGCATGCTCAAAACCGCTTTCAATCCCAGCCGGTGAGTCAATCAAAATATAGTCAAAATCCGCCCTTAAAGCGTTGATTAAAATCGCTACTTTTTCCTTATCTAAAATATTTTTATCCTTACTTTGTGAGGCCGCTAAAAAAGAAAGGTTTTTAGTCTTTTTATCCGTGATCAAAGCCTGCGAAAGGTTGCAATTTTTTTCCATCACATCCACCACATCATAAACAATGCGATTTTCTAAGCCTAAGATCATATCCAAGTTCCTAAGGCCTATGTCAAAATCAACCGCTACGACTTTTTTACCACTCTCAGCCAAGCCGATCGCTAAATTAGCCGTCGTGGTGCTTTTACCCACGCCCCCCTTGCCTGAAGTGATAGTAACTACTATTGCCATATGATTCCTTTTAATTTAATGATTTATTTTTTATGATTGAATGGGGCGCGTAAAATTTCCCCAATTTGTTCTATTTTAGTCTCTTTAAGGGCTTTCCTCTCTGTGTTTAACCTGGGGTAATTCAAGCTCTTTTCTAGTAAAAAATCCTTAGCGAATGCGCCGTTTTGAATCTTTTTTAAAATTTTTTGCATGCGTTTTTCTAACAGATTTCCCATAGGCTCTCTAGCTTTAATCGCCCCAAATTCAGCGGTGTTAGAAATGTGTTTTCTTAAACCCTCTACCCCCTTATAATGCAATAAATCCGCCACTAATTTCACTTCATGCACGCATTCAAAATAGGCTAATTCTTCAGGGTATCCTGCCTTGATTAAAGTTTCAAACCCCATTCTCACAATCGCTTCTAACCCTCCGCACAAAACCGCTTGCTCGCCGAATAAATCGCTCTCGCATTCTTCTTTAAAGCTCGTTTCTAAAACCCCCATTCTCCCCCCACCCATCGCTTTGGCGTAGCTTAAAGCCACCGCTTTAGCGTTATTTTTTGAACTTTCTTGCTCTATGGCGATTAGATGGTATAAGCCCTTATTTTTAAGGTATTCTTCTCTTAAAGCGCTCCCAGGCCCTTTTGGCGCGACTAAAATTGCGCCCACGCCTTTTGGAAGAACAACTTGATTGAAATGCACGCTAAAACCATGAGCAAAGCCTATAATTTGCCCCTCTTTTAAAAAAGGGATCACTTCTTTTTCTAACACTTCTTTATGCAATTCATCCGGGAGTAACGCCATGATCACATCCGATTGTTGGACTAATTCCTTGACTCCTAGCACCTCAAAGCCCTCTTTTTTTGCTTTTGAAACGCTCAAACTCCCTTGATACAAGCCAATACGCACCTTCACTTTAGAGTCCCTCAAATTGAGCGCTTGGGCTTTTGCTTGAGCGCCATAACCAATAATGCCCACTTGCAAGGATTGGATAACGCCTAAATCAATGTCTTTATCATAATAAATGGGTAATGCCAAAATCAAATCTCCTAGCGTGTTTAAGCAAGTATTTATTTTACCATAATGGGAGCGATAATGTTTAAAAACATACAGAATGTTAAAAAATGGTGTGCTCGGAGGGATTCAAACCCCCGACCTACAGGACCGCAACCTGTTGCTCTATTCAGCTGAGCTACGAGCACTTTTAAAGAAGTGAAACGATGATTATAGCAAGAAAAGCTAATTTTTCACTTAAACGATGTGTTTTTTCTATTATAATTTAAGGCATGCAAAAAGATTACCAAAAACTCATCGCTTATTTATGCGATTTTTTAGAAAAAGAAGTGCAAAAAAAAGGCTTTGAAAAAGTCGTTTACGGGCTGAGCGGAGGGCTAGATAGCGCGGTCGTTGGGGTGCTGTGCCAAAAGGTTTTTAAAGAAAACGCCCATGCCCTTTTAATGCCCTCTTCAGTCTCTATGCCAGAAAGTAAAACAGACGCTTTAACTTTGTGCGAAACGTTTTCTATCCCTTATACAGAATATTCTATCGCTCCCTATGATAAAATTTTTGGCTCTCATTTTAAAGATGCAAGCCTTACTAGAAAGGGGAATTTTTGCGCAAGATTACGCATGGCTTTTTTATACGACTATTCTTTAAAAAGCGATTCTTTAGTCATTGGCACGAGCAATAAAAGCGAAAGGATGCTAGGCTATGGCACTTTATTTGGGGATTTGGCGTGCGCGATTAACCCGATTGGGGAATTATTTAAAACCGAAGTTTATGAACTCGCTCGCCGTTTAAATATCCCTAAAAAGATTTTAAATAAGCCCCCTAGCGCGGATTTATTTGTGGGGCAAAGCGATGAAAAAGATTTGGGCTATCCTTATAGCGTGATCGATCCTTTATTGAAGGATATTGAAGCGTTGTTCAAAAACAAGCCCATTGATGCAGAAGCGCTCACTCAATTAGGCTATGATGAAATTTTAGTAAAAAACATCACAAGCCGTATCCAAAAAAACGCTTTTAAATTGGAATTACCCACCATCGCCAAACGATTTAACCCTGAATGAAAAGCGATAAACCCTTTTTAGAGCGCTATTTTTATGACCCAACTCTCCTGCAAAAGGGGTTGATTTTCGCGCTCTATCCTTTTTCTTTAATCTATCAATTTATTGCCACAATTAAACGAAAAACCGCTAGAAGGCATGATTTTAAAATCCCCATTGTCAGCATAGGTAATTTGATCGCCGGGGGAAGCGGTAAAACGCCCTTTATTTTAGAAATCGCTCCAAGATACCAAGAAGTGGCGGTTGTTTCTAGAGGGTATCAACGGGATTCTAAAGGTTTAGTGGTGGTGAGCGTTAAAGGAAACATTTTAGTTCCTCAAAAAACAGCGGGCGATGAAGCCTATCTTTTAGCCTTAAATTTAAAACAAGCGAGCGTGATTGTGAGCGAAAAAAGAGAGCTAGGCGTTTTAAAAGCCCTTGAATTAGGGGCAAAGATCGTGTTTTTAGACGATGGTTTTAGGTTTAATTTCAACCAATTCAATTTGCTTTTAAAGCCTAAAGTCCCCCCCTACTACCCTTTTTGTTTGCCTAGCGGGTTGTATAGAGAAAATATTAAAAGCTACAAAGAAGCCCATTTAGTCGTTACAGAAGATAAGGATTATAAAAGAATCACCTCTATCGCCCACCCCACCAAACGCATGCTTTTAGTAACGGCTATCGCTAACCCTAGCAGGCTTGACGCGTTTTTACCCAAAGAAGTGGTTAAAAAATTGTATTTTAGAGACCATGCCCCTTTTGATTTGAATCTTTTAGAAAAAGAGTTTTATCAAAATAACGCCACTTCCTTATTGGTTACTTCAAAAGATCTCGTCAAATTACAAGATTGCAACTTGCTTTTAAGCGTATTGGATTTAAAACTAGAAATTTGCCCTAAGGTTTTAGAAGAGATTGATCGTTATATCCTTTCTTATCCTTATAATACAAAAGAACGTCTATAAATTCCTTATCTTTAAAGATAAAGCCTTTCAAACGCCCCTCTAACTCATAATGGTTTTTTTCATAAAAAGCGATCGCTTTGAAATTGTTTTCCATCACTTCTAAGTGTAAAGAATTTAATTGGAGTTCTTCAAAAGCGATGCATTCTAAAGCTTTTAAAATCGTTTCTCCCTTATTTTTCAAAAAAGGGTTTTTATAAATCCCCAAATACCCATGCTTATGAAAAAAATTGATTTTAGTGATAGAGCCAACCCCTAAATAAACGCCCTTTTCTTTAAACAAAAAATAGCGGTGGTTGGGCGAGTTTTTGAGATCTTCTATGAATTGCAAATGCGTTTTTAAAGAAATAAAAGCGCTATACATCCATAAGGCAGTGTTTGGGTGATTACGAAACTCTAAAACCAACAGCTTTTCTTCATCGTTTAATTGGGTAAAATCAATCGCTTGGATATTTTTATAAGAATAATTTTTTTTCAAATTTCTAAAAACTCCCTCAATGCGCCCTCTAGCTCACTCCCAAAGGCCAGGTTTTTTGCCCAGGCTTGATTTTTTTGAATTCGCAATTTTTCAAAATCTTTAGCCAGAGTTTTTAAACTCGTTTGCTTGAAAATACCCAAGCTTTCAAATTCCTTGCTTTGAACGATCTGATTAGAAGCAATGGGAAGGATAAGAGAGGGCGTTTGAGAAAGGGCTAATTCATAGAGGGTTTGGCCCGAAGCACTAATGGCATAAGTGCAAAATTTCATCAAAGAACTGAACTCTAAAGGGCTTAAAGGGCTGTAATAGCGTGCGTTTTTGGGAGGATTTTTAGGGATATAAGGTGAAATGATATGCAAATTCACATTCTTATTTTCTAAAATTTTGACTATCTCTTTGAGCGTTTTTTGCTCGCTCCCCCCTAAAGTGATCAGCACTTCTTTATTTGCTGTATTGATAGGGCGATCATAAATAAAACGAGCATCAACAGGGTAAAACCCCACCCCCAAATAATGATCTTTAGATACATGGCTATAGTGTTTTAAGGCGTTCAGCGTGAAATTCATGATCTTGGTGTTTTTAGGGTAAAACCCCTTAGCATGCTCTTCATCTTCTATGACCATAAGGCTTTTGGCTTTTTCTTTTAAAAGGTAAAAATCTTTTGAATTTAAACAATAGCTGTCTGCAATCAAAAAATCATTACCACCAACACCCTCTAAAAAAGCGCTTATATTATCTTGCTTGTGTAAATAAAGGCTCGCTTCAACCCCTAATTTTTCTATAAAAGAAAGGATTTTTTCACAACGCCTCACATGCCCTAAACCGCTTGTTACAAACGCATCGCACAAAATTTTTACTGGCATGCGTTTTTCAAACGGCTGTATTTGATCTTGGCTAATTCTAAATCTTCTAAAGTGTCAATGTCTTGGACTTCTAGGGGCGATAATTCTAAAGCGATAGAATTTGGGCTAAAAATAGGCCGCATTTCCCTAAAGGCTTGAGCCTTCCCCATATAAAGCAACCCTGCGTCATGATAGAGCGTTTTTAAATCTTGCGTGCGCGTGTTTGAATGCTCTTTAAAAGCCATTTGAACGCCGTTTTCAAGGCTAAAAGAACGATAGGGCGAAACGCTAAAGGGAGAGCATGTGAAAACATAATCCGTATTTTGATTTTGTTTTAAAGTTTCACAAGCGTTTTGTAAATGCTTTTCTTGTAAAAATACTGAAACGCCATACAAACAACACGCAATATCATCATCTTTTAACTCTAATTCTTTCATGTGATAGGCCATCACTTCTAAAGTCGTGGCCCTGTCGTCCGCTAAATTTTTAGGGCGTAAATTCAAAAAACTCGCCCCATAATTTTTGGCTAAATTGACATACTCCATGCTATCGCTAGAGATAAACACCTTTTCAAAGAGCTTGGAATTTAGCACTGTTTCAATAGGGTAAGCGAGCATGGGTTTATTGAAAAAATCAATAATATTTTTATTCTTGATCCTTTTACTGGAACTTCTGGCTAAAACAATAGCGATCGCTCTCATGCTAGGCTTTGCTCTTTTTAATAAGGCATTTGGGTTTCCATCGCATCAGCAGCGAATTTCTTTTTATTGGAATCGCTCAAATGCCCTAAATTCGTGTATTCAATCTTAGCATCAGCCAAAAACTTGGATTGGATAGTGTTATTCCTTTCAATATCATAAGGACGGATCACCCCACTCACCTTGAGGATTTGCTTTTCCCCATCCACTAGCACTTCCTTATTCCCATAGATGAAATAATTCCCGTTTTCTAGCACCTTAATGATGCGAGCGCTCAACACGATCTCTAAATCTTCGCTCTTTTTTTGCGAACCACCGCCTTTAAAATTCGTGTTATTGCTGGATTTGGTGAAATTGTAATTATTCTTATCGTCCAAATATTCCGCTTCTTTTTTCTTTCTTTCATCTAGCCCATTATAAGTGAGTCTTGGGGGCGTGGAATTACCCCCTGAAGCGCTTTTATAATCTTTAGAGCTAGAATAATTCGCGCTCGCTTTTTCAGAGACAATGATTGTGATCAAATCGTTAGGCTTCATCGCCCTCCTGTCCGCAAATAAGGGGCGCTCACCCTGCCCAAACAAACTCCCTAACTTGTTCAATTCAGGGATAAATTCTTTAGAGGGGGTTTCTTCTACATAATTAGGAGGGTTAAAATCAATGTTTGGCTCATTGGCTGATGCCATGCTGAATGCAACGCCAAACGCAACAGCCCCTAAATAAAGCGCTTTTTTCATCCACTAGCCTTACTTTTGAGTTATTTTAAGCCCTAAATTATACTCTCTTATAAAGAATAAATGCTTAATTTTGAGCAAGTTGTTGTAAAATTTAGATCTTTAAGATCTTTATAATGAAACTTACTATGCAGGAGATAAAATTGAGAACCTTGTTAAAAATGTTGGTTGGTGTGAGCTTACTAGCACACGCTTTAATGGCTACAGAAGAAAGCGCTGCCCCTTCTTGGACAAAAAATTTGTATATGGGATTCAATTACCAAACAGGTTCTATCAATTTAATGACTGATATTCACGAAGTTAGAGAAGTGACTAGCTATCAAACCGGTTACACCAATGTAATGACTAGCATTAATAGCGTTAAAAAACTCACCAACATGGGTTCTAATGGGATTGGCTTAGTCATGGGCTATAACCACTTTTTCCATCCGGATAAAGTCTTGGGTTTGCGCTATTTTGCTTTTTTAGATTGGCAAGGCTATGGCATGAGATACCCTAAAGGCTATTATGGGGGCAACAACATGATCACTTATGGCGTGGGCGTGGATGCGATATGGAATTTCTTCCAAGGGAGTTTTTATCAAGATGATATTGGCGTGGATATTGGCGTTTTTGGGGGGATTGCGATTGCTGGGAATAGCTGGTATATTGGCAATAAAGGGCAGGAATTATTAGGCATCACTAATAGTAGTAGGGTTGATAACACCTCTTTTCAATTCCTCTTTAACTTTGGTTTCAAAGCTTTATTCGTAGATGAACATGAATTTGAAATCGGGTTTAAATTCCCCACTCTTAACAACAAATACTACACCACCGACGCGCTTAGGGTTCAAATGCGTAGGGTTTTTGCCTTTTATGTGGGGTATAATTACCACTTCTAAAGGGCTTTTAAAACCCAACGCAACCTTCTAGCATCTTTTGATAATAACTCTTGGCTTTGAGGATCGTCTCTGTATCATCGGTTTTTAGAAGCACTTCATAATTGTTTTCAAAAGCGTTTTTGCTCCAATTCGCTGAGCCTAAAAACACGATTTTATCATCAATGATCGCCACTTTTTGGTGCATGATGCCGTAATAATTCCCGTTTTTAGCCTTAAGCCCCTTTAATAAGCACACTTTCGTGTTAGGGTATTTGTCTAAATAACCAATAGTGGATTGCTTGTTATTGTGATTGCTTTCATAATCATAAATGATTTGCACCTTAATCCCCCTACTCGCTACGCTTTTAATGGCTCTTGCAATATCTTTGTGCGTGAAACTATAAATAGCAATTTTCACGCTCTCTCTGGCGTTGCTAATGCCAGAAACTAGAGAATTGAGAGCGTCTCTTTGCTCATAAGGTAAGACAAATAAGCTGTTTTTAGCTTGCAAAACCCCTAAACAGCTCACTAACACGCCCACGCCAACGATTTTTTTAAACTTGTTTAACATCAAATGATCCTTATTAATAATGCGATAAAAATAACCAACCCAGTGGATTTTTGATTGTATTTTTGATTATAATAAAAAATTTAAAAAAAGCGATGAAAATTGATAGGCTTAAAAAGCGTTTCTTGTAAATAAGGAGTTCCTAAAATGAAAATGATTCTATTCAACCAAAACCCCATGATTGAAAAGCTGCTTGAGAGTGTTTCTAAGAAATTAGAATTATCTATAGAAAATTTTAACCACTATCAAGAGTTATCCGCACGCCTTAAAGGAGATCCAGAATGGCTTTTGATAGCCGATGATGAATGTTTGGAAAAGCTAGATCAAGTGGATTGGCTAGAGTTAAAAGAAACCATCTCTCAAAATAAAAACAGCGTGTGCATGTATAAAAAGGGCAATGAAATGCAGCCCTTTTTAGAGGGCTTTGAGATGAAAATCAAAAAACCTTTTTTACCCACTGAAGTTTTAAAAATCCTTCAAAAAAAGCTTGGCTCTAACGCAAGCGAGCTAGAGCCTAGCCAGAATTTAGACCCAACTCAAGAAATTTTAGAAACCAATTGGGATGAGTTGGAAAATCTAGGCGATTTAGAAGCCCTAGCCAAAGAAGAGCCTAACAACGAAGAGCAATTACTCCCCACTTTAGATGTGCAAGAAGAAAAAGAAGAGGTTAAAGAAACGCCCCAAGAAGAAAAGCCTAAAGATGATGAAACGCAAGAGAGTGAAACCCCTAAAGATGAAGAAGTTTCTAAAGAGTTGGAAACGCAAGAAAAATTAGAAATTCCTAAAGAAGAAACGCAAGAAGAAGTTAAGGAAGAGATCAAAGAAGAAGCGCAAGAAGAAGTTAAAGAAGAAACGCAAGAAGAGCAAGTCAAAGAACAAGAGCCAATCAAAGAAGAAACGCAAGAAAATAAGGAAGAAAAACAAGAAAAAACACAAGATTCCCCAAGCGTGCAAGAATTAGAGGCCATGCAAGAATTAGTCAAAGAAATCCAAGAAAACTCTAACGACCAAGAGAATAAAGAAAAAACGCAAGAAAGTGCAGAAATTCCACAAGATAAAGAAATCCAAGAAGTTGTTACCGAAAAAACCCAAGTGCAAGAATTAGAAGTTCCTAAAGAAAAAGCGCAAGAAAGCGCAGAAGCTCTCCAAGAAACCCAAGCACAAGAATTAGAAAAAGAAGAAAACTCAGAAACCCCGCAAGATGTAGAAGTCCCCCAATCACAAGAAAAAGAAACCCCACAAGAAGAAACCCAAGAAAAAGAAACGCCACAAACCCAAGATGAAAAACCCCAAGAAGACCATTACGAAAGCATTGAAGACATTCCTGAGCCGGTGATGGCTAAAGCGATGGGGGAAGAATTGCCCTTTTTGAATGAAAGTGTTGCAAAAACCCCTAATAATGAAAACGCCACAGAAACCCCTAAAGAGAGCGTTACAGAAACCTCCAAGAATGAGAACGACACAGAAACCCCGCAAGAAAAAGAAGAAAGCGATAAAACTTCTAGCCCCCTAGAATTGCGCTTGAATTTGCAAGATTTATTAAAAAGCCTGAATCAAGAGTCCTTAAAAAGCCTTTTAGAAAACAAAACCTTAAGCATTAAAATCACTTTAGAGGATAAAAAACCTAATGCATAATGATTTTAATTTACTCATCCTTTCAGGCCCTAGCGGAGCGGGTAAAAGCACCCTTACAAAGTATTTGCAAGAAAAAATCCCAAAAACCCATTTTTCCCTTTCCACCACCACGAGGAAACCCAGAGAGGGCGAAGTTGATGGCTTGCATTATAATTTTGTCAGCGAAGAAGAATTCAAACAAGGCATAGAAAAAGGGCAGTTTTTAGAATGGGCGATCGTGCATAACCACTACTATGGCACTTCTAAAATCCCTGTAGAAAAAGCCTTAAAAGAGGGCAAAATCGTCATTTTTGATATTGATGTGCAAGGGCATGAAATCCTTAAAAAGCATTACCCTAACGCATGCTCAGTCTTTATTAGCACCAAAAACCAAGAGATTTTAAAAGAGCGCTTGCTTTTAAGGGGAACGGATTCTAAAGAGACGATAGAAAAACGCTTGATCAACGCTTATAAAGAAATGCAGTGCTTGGAAAGCTTTGAT
This sequence comes from Helicobacter pylori, assembly GCF_011175115.1. GTDB lineage: Bacteria > Campylobacterota > Campylobacteria > Campylobacterales > Helicobacteraceae > Helicobacter > Helicobacter pylori_DF. The sequence continues at coordinate 167,047 of NZ_SHOW01000001.1, forward strand.
TACCTCATCATCAATGAAGATTTAGAAAAATCCAAAGAAATCATCTTAAGCATCGCTAAAACTTTAGTCCATCGCCTAAAAGCGTTTAATTTTGAAAAAATCTGTAAGGCTTGGAAAAACGAATCCTTATGAAACCTATCAATTATTTTTTAAAAAAGCTATAATTCAAATAAAAACCAACCAATAAGATTAAGGAGTAAAGTATGGGCGGATTCACAAGCATATGGCATTGGGTCATTGTTTTATTAGTGATTGTGTTGTTATTTGGGGCTAAAAAGATCCCAGAGTTGGCTAAAGGTTTAGGCAGTGGGATTAAGAATTTCAAAAAAGCCGTGAAAGACGATGAAGAAGAGGCTAAAAACGAGCCAAAAACCCTAGACGCTCAAGCAACGCAAGCCAAAGTGCATGAGAGTAGCGAGATTAAAAGCAAACAAGAAAGTTGAACATGCACACTCTCATTAAGGGCGTTTTAGAAGAGATTTTAGAAGCTGAAGTCATTATTGAATACCCTAAAGACAGAGAGCATGGGCATTACGCTACGCCCATTGCTTTCAATCTCGCCAAAGTTTTTAAAAAATCGCCCTTAGTTATCGCTGAAGAGTTAGCCCTTAAAATCAGCACGCATGAAAAAACTCAAGGGCTTTTTGACAGCGTAGTGGCTTGTAAGGGCTATATCAATTTCACGCTTTCTTTAGATCTTTTAGAGCGTTTCACCCAAAAGGCTTTAGAATTAAAAGAACAATTTGGCTCTCAAATTAAAAGCGAACGTTCTCAAAAAATCTTTTTAGAATTTGTGAGCGCTAACCCCACAGGGCCTTTACACATAGGGCATGCTAGAGGGGCGGTGTTTGGCGATAGTTTGGCTAAAATCGCTCGCTTTTTAGGGCATGAAGTTTTATGCGAATATTATGTCAATGACATGGGATCTCAAATCCGCTTGTTAGGGCTTTCTGTATGGCTCGCTTACAGAGAGCATGTTTTAAAAGAAAGCGTAACTTACCCAGAAGTCTTTTACAAAGGCGAATACATCATTGAAATCGCTAAAAAAGCGAACAACGATTTAGAGCCAAGCCTTTTTAAAGAAAACGAAGAAACTATCATTGAAGTTTTGAGCGGCTATGCTAAGGATCTAATGCTTTTAGAAATTAAAGATAATTTAGACGCTTTAGGCATTCATTTTGATTCCTATGCGAGCGAAAAAGAAATTTTTAAACATAAAGATGCGGTGTTTGAACGATTAGAAAAAGCGAACGCCCTTTATGAAAAGGATTCTAAAATCTGGCTCAAATCTTCACTCTACCAAGATGAAAGCGATCGGGTGCTGATTAAAGAAGATAAAAGCTACACTTATTTAGCCGGCGATATTGTCTATCATGATGAAAAATTCCAACAAAATTACACCAAATACATCAACATTTGGGGGGCAGACCACCACGGCTATATCGCTAGAGTGAAAGCCAGCCTTGAGTTTTTGGGCTATGATTCCAACAAGCTTGAAGTCTTACTCGCTCAAATGGTGCGCTTGCTCAAAGATAACGAGCCTTACAAGATGAGTAAAAGAGCGGGTAATTTTATTTTGATTAAAGATGTGGTTGATGATGTGGGTAAAGACGCTTTGAGGCTTATTTTTTTGAGCAAACGGCTTGACACCCATTTAGAATTTGATGTCAATACCTTAAAAAAGCAAGACAGCTCAAACCCCATTTACTATATCCATTACGCTAATTCGCGCATCCACACCATGCTAGAAAAATCGCCCTTTTCTAAAGAAGAGATTTTGCAAACCCCTTTAAAAAATTTAAACGCTGAGGAAAAATACCTGCTTTTTAGCGCTTTAAGCTTGCCTAAAGCAATTGAATCTTCTTTTGAAGAATACGGCTTGCAAAAAATGTGCGAATACGCAAAAACCCTCGCTTCAGAATTCCACCGCTTCTATAACGCTGGCAAAATCTTAGACACCCCTAAAGCGAAAGAGCTTTTAAAAATTTGTTTAATGGTGAGCTTGAGTTTAAGCAACGCTTTCAAACTTTTAGGCATAGAAATCAAAACCAAAATTTCCGCTAAAGATTAAGCTAATATTTAATTTTTTGTTATAACATTCCCCTTATTTTTTGAAACTAAGGAGAATGTTTTGCTTAATCGTATTATAGAGCACATGAACGCTCACCATGTTGAAGACATGAAAGGTTTGTTGAAAAAATTCGGGCAAGTCTATCACGCTGAAAATGTCGCCTTTAAAAGCGTGGATCCACAAGGCATTGTGATTGGTTACAATAACAATCAAACCTTAAGGATTGAATTTAACCACGAAGTTAAAGACCCCAAAGACTACAAAAATGCGATCATTGAATTGTGCCAAAGCGTGGAAAAAACCCATGATTTAAAAGGCGTGGAAGAAGAAGTTAAAGCTTTTAAAGAAAGCTTTGATTCTGTTTGTTTAGCGACCTTGCACCCTAATGGGCATGTGGTATGCTCTTATGCCCCCTTAATGACAGATGGCAAACAATATTACATTTATGTGAGCGAAGTGGCTGAGCATTTTGCGGGCCTTAAAAACAACCCCCACAATGTGGAAGTGATGTTTTTAGAAGATGAAAGCAAGGCTAAATCAGCTATTTTGAGGAAACGTTTGCGTTATAAAACCAACGCAAGATTTATTGAAAGAGGGGCAGAGTTTGACAAAGCGTTTGATTCTTTCATTGAAAAAACCGGCGGTGCTGGGGGCATTAAAACCATTCGCGCCATGCAAGATTTCCATTTGATCGCATTGGATTTCAAAGAAGGGCGTTTTGTGAAAGGCTTTGGTCAAGCTTATGACATTTTAGGCGATAAAATCGCTTATGTTGGGGATAAAGGCAACCCACACAATTTCCCCCACAAAAAATAAACTTTCTCACTCATAAGGGGCAAACGCCCCAAAAGACCCTTTTTAAAGAGGTTATGGCAAAATCAAGCTCTTTACTATTTAACCTTAAAAAATGCTAAAAGCCTTTTTATGGGCTAACACCAAACAAAAAGCACCACAAAAAACGCTAAAAATCAAAAAAATGACAAAATTTTTAAGAAAATGACAAAAAAAAACGCTTTCATGCTATAATACGCCCCATGTTTAATACATTAAAACACTCGTTTCAAAAAAGGAGAAAAAACATGAAAAAAACCCTTTTACTCTCTCTCTCTCTCTCTCGTTTTTGCTCCACGCTGAAGACGACGGCTTTTACATGAGTGCGGGCTATCAAATCGGTGAAGCCGCTCAAATGGTAACAAACACAGGAGAAATACAAAAGCTTTCGGATAAGTATGAAAGTTTGAACAATCTTTTAACCAGATACAGCACCTTAAACAACCTTATCCAATTATCCGCTGATCCGAGCGCGATTAACGACGCAAGGGATAATCTAGGCTCAAGCTCTAGGAATTTGCTTGATGTCAAAACCAACTCCCCGGCGTATCAAGCCGTGCTTTTAGCGTTGAATGCGGCGGTGGGGTTGTGGCAAGTTACAAGCTACGCTTTTACTGCTTGTGGTCCTGGCAGTAACGAGAACGCGAATGGAGGTATCCAAACTTTTAATAATGTGCCAGGACAAAATACGACGACCATCACTTGCAATTCGTATTATGAGCCAGGACATGGTGGGCCTATATCCACTGCAAATTATGCGAAAATCAATCAAGCCTATCAAATCATTCAAAAGGCTTTGACAGCGAATGGATCTGATGGAGATGGGGTTCCCGTTTTAAGCAACACCACTACAAAACTTGATTTCACTATCAATGGAGACAAAAGAACGGGGGGCAAACCAAATGAACCTTTAGTATACCACTGGAGTCATGGGAAAGCTATTTCAACCTCGTGGATTGGAGGAACAACAACATCAACAACAGAACAGATCAATACAACCAATAGTGCTCAAGAGCTTTTAAAACAAGCGAGCGTCATTATCACTACCTTAAATGAGGCATGCCCAAACTTCCAGAATGGTGGTAACGGGTATTGGCCAGGGATAAGCGGCAATGGGACAATGTGTGGGATGTTTAAGAATGAAATCAGCGCTATCCAAGGCATGATCGCTAACGCGCAAGAAGCTGTCGCGCAAAGTAAAATCGTTAGTGAAAATGTGCAAAATCAAAACAACTTGGACACTGGAAAACCATTCAACCCTTACACAGACGCTAGCTTTGCACAAAGCATGCTCAAAAACGCTCAAGCCCAAGCAGAGATTTTAAACCAAGCCGAACAAGTGGTGAAAAACTTTCAAAAAATCCCTACAGCCTTTGTAAATGGCTCTTTAGGGGTGTGTTATCAAGTGGAAGGGGGTGAGCGTAGGGGCACCAATCCAGGTCAGACAACTTCTAACACTTGGGGGGCCGGTTGCGCCTATGTGGAACAAACCATAACGAATTTAACCAACAGCATCGCTCATTTTGGCACTCAAGAGCAGCAAATACAGCAAGCCGAAAACATCGCTGACACTTTGGTGAATTTCAAATCTAGATACAATGAATTAGGCAACACTTATAACAGCATCACTACTGCGCTTTCAAGCATCCCTAACGCGCAAAGCTTGCAAAATGCGGTGAGCAAAAAGAACAACCCCTATAGCCCGCAAGGCATAGAAACCAATTACTATCTCAATCAAAACACTTACAACCAAATCCAAACCATCAATCAAGAGCTAGGGCGTAACCCCTTTAGGAAATTGGGCATCGTCAGCTCTCAAACCAATAATGGTGCCATGAATGGGATCGGTATTCAAGTGGGCTACAAACAATTCTTTGGCCAAAAAAGGAAATGGGGCGCTAGGTATTACGGCTTTTTTGACTACAACCATGCGTTCATCAAATCTAGCTTCTTCAACTCGGCTTCTGATGTGTGGACTTATGGTTTTGGAGCGGACGCCCTCTATAACTTCATCAACGATAAAGCCACCAATTTCTTAGGCAAGAACAACAAGCTTTCTGTGGGGCTTTTTGGCGGTATTGCGTTAGCGGGCACTTCGTGGCTTAATTCTGAATACGTGAATTTAGCCACCGTGAATAATGTCTATAACGCTAAAATGAATGTGGCGAACTTCCAATTCTTATTCAACATGGGAGTGAGGATGAATTTAGCCAGGTCTAAGAAAAAAGGCAGCGATCATGCCGCTCAGCATGGCATTGAACTAGGCGTGAAAATCCCTACCATCAACACAAACTACTATTCCTTTATGGGGGCTGAACTCAAATACAGAAGGCTCTATAGCGTGTATTTGAATTACGTGTTCGCTTATTAATGTTTAGCCCTTTGTGGAACTCTCTTTTTTAACCCTCTTTTTTGGGGGGATTTTTTTTGAACCCTCTTTTTTTAAACTCCCTTTTTTTTAAATTCCTTTTTTTTTAAATTCCTTTGTTTTGAA
>NZ_SHOW01000001.1:172655-672205 GCF_011175115.1 Helicobacter pylori
TTTTAAATTCTTTGTTTTTAAATTCTTTGTTTTTAAATTCTTTGTTTTTTTGGGGGGATTTGATGAAAAATCTTTTTTAGTATTTTTTATAACCAATGATAAAAGAGCTTGCCAAAAGCAAGAGATAATTTTAAAAATGAAAAAATCTTTTTTTAGCGTTTTTGTATTGTTAGTGTAAAACTTGGCGTTAATTCAAGCGGTAATCTCTTAAAAAAGTGCTTCTTTAGGGGTTTTAAGTTGGAGGTTAAAAGGGTGAGAATGGTTTCAAATACCCACTACACTTTTAAGAAAATGCATTTTATTATAAAATCAAATCTAAAACGATTATTTTTCACTCACAAAACTTTTATTCTTTTAAACTTTTTTAAAATTTTTTACTAACAGATCTTTTGATCTTTTCACTGATTTTTCAATCCGCTTTTTAATCTTTTGATCTTTAATTTTTCATTAACTTCCCAATCCGCTTTTTAATCTTTAAGTTTTGATTTCTAGTTTATCCCACTCTATCGCTTGCGCTATAATGAGCTGATATTTTAAAAAAGGAATAAGCATGCCTAACACCACCGCCAAAAAAGACTACACAAAATACAGCGAAAAACAGCTTTTTAACTTTTTAAATTCTATCAAGGTTAAGCAAAAAAGAGCGTTAGAAAAATTGAAGGAAATCCAAGCTCAAAAACAAAGAATCAAAAAAGCGCTCCAATTTAAAGCACTCCATTTAACCGAAAACGGATACACCATAGAAGAAGAGCGAGAAATCTTAGCAAGGGCTGAAGATACCAAGAACCACCTTTGTTTTAAAAGCATAGAGGATTTTAAAAAGCATTGTGAAAACTTAAGATTTAAAAATGCTGATAATTGAAACCAGTAAAAAATTTGATAAGGATCTTAAAATTCTTGTTAAAAACGGGTTTGATTTAAAGCTTTTGTATAAAGTGGTTGAAAATTTAGCCAAAGAGCAACCCCTAGCTCCCAAATACAAAGACCACCCGCTCAAAGGCGGTTTAAAAGATTTTAGGGAATGCCACCTAAAACCGGATTTATTGCTTGTCTATCAAATCAAAAAACAAGAAAACACCCTCTTTTTAGTAAGGTTAGGCAGTCATAGCGAGCTGTTTTATAAACTACCCATAACGCTTAAAAAGAACACAACAATCGCAGTTAACTCTAAACCGCTATAAAAAATAACTTAAGCGTTCAACTCTACTTTTTCTCAGTGATGCTCTCCTTTAAGCCTAGCCCATAGTTAAATCTCTGTTTCATCAATTGATCACCACCGCAAAGAAGCCTTATTCTAGTAGAAGCCTTGTTTTTATGAAGCGCTTTTGAAACAAGCTCTGTAACGCTAATAACCAACTCTTTTTCATTCAATCATGGGGTCTCTTTAATGATACACGCTCACTAAATAGCATGAACGCTCCTTGAATTTATTCTCATCTCGCTCCCATTATGCGCTATCAATTAACAAGTTTCAATATAATATAAGATCTTGTTTTTTTATAACTTTGTTAAGGATTAAAATGCGCGTGTTTGTTTGCTTTTTAGGGGTTTTTGTGTCTAACGGCTTGGCTCGTTTTGGCTATGTGGTTTTAATCCCCCTACTCATTTTATCAGGGAGTTTAACCCCACACCAAAGCTTCCAACTGGGTATTGCGGTGCTAATGGGCTATGTTTTTGGGAGTTTTTTAATCCAATTTTTAAGCCCGTTAATGTCATTAGAAAGCATCGCTAAAATCAGTTTTGGCTTGATCGCTTTGAGTTTTTTAGTCTGTTATTTTGATAGTATCCCTTTCTTTTGGCTTTGGATCTGGCGTTTTATCGCCGGTGTGGCTAGCAGCGCGTTAATGATTTTAGTCGCTCCTCTCTCTTTGCCCTATGTCAAAGAACATAAAAAAGCCTTAGTGGGAGGGCTTATTTTTAGCGCTGTAGGCATTGGATCTGTCTTTAGCGGGTTTGTTCTGCCTTGGATCAGCTCTTATAATATCAAATGGGCATGGATTTTTTTAGGGGGCAGTTGTTTGATAGCCTTTATCCTTTCCTTAGTGGGGTTAAAAACCCGTTCTTTAAGGAAAAAATCCGTTAAAAAAGAAGAAAGCGCGTTTAAAATCCCCTTTCATTTGTGGTTATTGCTCATTTCTTGCGCGCTCAATGCGATTGGTTTTTTACCGCACACGCTTTTTTGGGTGGATTACTTGATTCGTCATTTGAATATCTCCCCCACTATCGCTGGGACTTCATGGGCGTTTTTTGGTTTTGGAGCCACGCTTGGCTCTTTAATCAGCGGCCCGATGGCTCAAAAGCTAGGGGCTAAAAACGCCAATATCTTTATCCTCATTTTAAAATCTATCGCATGCTTTTTGCCCATTTTTTTCCACCAAATCTCTTTACTCAATTTAAGCATCTTTATAATGGGAGCAGCCACAACCGCCAATATCAATTTATTCAGCATGATGGCTTTAAAAATTGCAGGCGCGAAGCATTTCGCTCAAGCGTCTTCGTGGGTGGTGTTTTCTTTTGGTATTTTCCAAGCGCTTTTTTCGTATCTTTTTACGATCTTTTTAGGGGATTTGGGCTATGTTTTGATTTTTGTTATTTGTGGGGTGTGTTTGGTTTTAAGCTTCATCGTTCTTTTCCCTATCAAAATGCAAACAGCTACCAATAAATAGAAAAATTATGGGGTTTCAAAACCCTTGATGCCGAGAAAATCCTTAAAACCCTTTAAGGAATTTAAGATTTTTTCACGCTCTAAATGGCACATGATAAAAACGAGGTTAGAGCCGTTTTGATCCTTTAAAATATGTTTAGGCGGGTAAATGACATGCATCACGCCGTTAATACTCACTAAAAGATCGCTTCCAATATCAATAATCCCCTTTATGCGTAAAATCTGCGTGCCGTATTGATGCAACAACAAACTCAGCCAAATCCCAAACGCGCTCCATTCCATCACCCCTTCAAACCTGATGCTTAAAGTCTCAAAGCCTTGCGAGTGTGAATCTTTTGGCATTCTTGGCATAAAATTTCGCGCCCTATTTTTGCACGAAAAAAAGCTTTCGTAATCTATATTTTTCTTGTCAAAAATTTCTGCGCTAGGGTTAAGGGATTGTATTCGCTCTTTTAGTTTTATTAGATCCACGCTGTCGTTTTGCAAATCCATTTTGGTCAATAAAACGCTATCAGCAAAAACGATTTGCTCTTTAGCTTCGTTGTTGGTTAAATGCGTTTTAGCGTTCAATGCATCCACGCAAGCCACCACGCTTTGAATCTCAAAATGTGCCCCTAAAAAAACATCGCTCAAAATCGTCCATAAAATCGGTGCCGGGTTGGCTAAACCGGTGGTTTCAATGATGACGCGCTTTAAAATTTCGCCGCGCCATTCATAGTTATTGAGCGTGGCTTTTAGAGACTCCACTAAATCTAAGCGTTTGTTGCAACACACGCACCCTGCGTTAAGATAGAGCATTTTTTCACCGCAATATTGAACGCTTAAGATGCGCTGATCCAAAGCGGCTTGCCCGATTTCATTGATGATGAGGGCGACGCCTTGGTGATCCATTTGGTTTAAATATTCGCTTAAAAAACTCGTTTTACCGCTGCCTAAAAAACCGGTGATGAGCGTGATAGGGATTTTAGGCATCAGTGAGTGGCGTGTGGGTTTTGATTTAAAAACGCTAACAGATTAGAATCTAGCGCGTCCATTTCTTTTTTGGATAAGTTTTGTGCCTTACCCCATAAATCGCCTAAATCATTCACGATCACGCTCTGCCCTTTTTTATCGCGCAGCACAAATTTTGCGCCTTGCCAATCATCAATTTTTAGCCCATAAAACGCCAAAATTTGATTGAGCAACCCCACCCGTTTGAGCCTCGCTCTTTTGCGTTCTCTGGCGTTTTCATTCGTGCTAATAAGTGCATTTGGCTCTTTCAAATTTTCATCACTCCAATGAAAAGAGCTGATAAGTTCCCCGCATAAAACGCACATCTTCCAACCTTTTAATCAAACGCCAAAAATCTTTTTGGCGTTATCGCTATTTTTTCCTAGGGTTTCGTTTTAAGAAATCATCAGCGATTTCATTGAATGTTACCCAACGCACGCCCTCGTGCTTGTTGATATGCTCAATGATTTTTTCATGCATGAGCAACACTTGCGGACGGGCGCTCACATCAGGGTGGATTGTCATGCTAAACACCGCATAATCCATCTCACGATAAACCCAATCAAATTGATCGATCCACATTTGCCCTATATCGTGCGGGCTTACAAAACCAAAACTATTGGGGGATTTTTTGATAAACATCATCGGTGGCAAATCGTCCAAATACCAGTTCGCAGGGATTTCCACTAAATTTGTTTCCACCCCACGGATTAAAGGCTTCATCCAATCCTTGGCTTCCAAACTATAATCAATCTTGCTCCAACTATCCCCCACGCGCACATAATAGGGCGTGAAATCATTGTGCATGAGCGAGTGGTCGTATTTGAAGCCGTGTTTTAAAAGCAATTCATTAGTGATATTAGAAAACTCCCACCACGGCGCCACATAGCCTGTGGGGGCTTTGCCGGTGAGATCTTTAATCAATTCAATGCTTTTTAACAAAACGTCTTCTTCTTGCTTAGCGCTCATAGCGATAGGGTTTTCATGCGAATACCCATGTGCGCCCATTTCATGCCCTGCATCCACGATCATTTTCATTTGCTCTGGAAAAGTTTCAATAGAATGCCCCGGTGCAAACCAAGTCGCAGGGAGATGGTATTTTTTAAACAATTTCAAAAGCCGTGGGATCCCCACTTCACCCGCAAAAAGCCCGCGCGAAATATCATCAGGCGAATCCTCTCCACCATAGCTCCCCAGCCAACCAGCCACCGCATCAATATCCACACCATAAGCCACTAAAATTTCTTTTGCCATAATCGCTCCTTTTTAAGTGAGTTTTCCAAACCCCTTTTTGGTGAGTTTGGTGTCAAAATCTTGTAAATAAGGGATTTTTTGGCGTTGCAGTGCCGCTTCGTTTAAATCCATTTCAGCGATAATGACTTCATTAAGCTTGGTGGCTTGCGCGATGATTTTCCCATTGGGTGCGATGATTCTTGAATCGCCGGCAAACTCTAGCGTTTGTTTTAATTTAGCGTTAGTTTCTTCCCCACTATGATTGCACGCGCACACAAAACAGCCATTTTCCAACGCTCTAGCCCTGCTCAATAAATCCCAATTATAAGCCCTAGCTTTGCCAAACGCGCTAGGATAGATTAAAACCTCAGCCCCTTGTAACGCTAAAAGATTCGCACCCACGCCAAAGCCGATTTCATAGCAAATTTGCAAACCCACTTTCGCGCTAAAATCCCCAAAATCCAGCGTAAAAACCTCGTATTTTTTGCCCCTTCTAAAGCGCGATTTTTCATCGCCCCACAAATAGATTTTACGGTGTTTGCCAACGATTTTACCTTTTGGTGGAATGATATAAGCGCTATCGTAAAGTTTTTGATTGGTTTTTTCAATGCTGCATGCCACTAGATGCACTTTATTAGATTTTGCAAAATCGCTTAACGCGCTCAACGACTCGTTTTTTAGCTCGCCATGCTCTATCGCTTTAAAATCCAACCCAAAATCCGCGTCTTTATCATTCACGAAATAACCGCTATCAAACAATTCCGGTAAAACAATGAGATTCGCGCCTTTGTCGTGGGCTTCTTTGGCTAGGTTGAGCGCTAATTGCAGGTTTTCATTTAAGGCGTAGGGTTTGGATTGCATTTGAATCACGGCGGTTTTTAGGATTCTTTTAGCGGGATTTTTTGTTTTCAAGATCCACTCCCATTTTTGTTTTTATTGTATAGGATTAAAAATTAAAAGAGGGTTAAAGGGGTTAAAATCCGCATGCGTTTGTGTCAAAACTTACCATTATTGTTTAAGAATCGTAATAACGCGCTAGAGAGCGAGCTCACAAACACGCCGATAAGAAAGATTAACCCATTAAAAAGATGCAAGAATAAAAGTGCTCCTAAAATGCCTAGTAAAACCCCATACCCCCCTAAACGCCACACATTGAAAGACATTTCCAAACCCAGGGCGAATTTTTGAAATTTTTGCTTTTCTTCTTTTTCTCCTGAATTTTGTTTCCTTAAATCCAAACGCTTTTTAACGCCGTAATACGAAGACAACGCCACGATAAAAAACCCCAAAAACCCCCCCTCAAAATTCAAAACCCCTTGAAATGCTTGGAAAAAATAAACGATGATCGCGCTAACTATATTGATAGAAAGTAAAACAAGCAAGCATTGGATTTGGCACATGGGCTTTTATGGTATTTATTTTGTTTTGTTTTGTGTGTATTTAGGGTCTTTGGCTAATTCTTTATAGTCTTTTTGCATGTTTTTATAAGCTTTATAGACATTAAGAAAGCTCGCTAACACGCCCCAAATAACCCCAAGCCAAAAAAGCCACGAAATATGAGTGAGCTCTTTAAGCCCATAGCCTATAGCCACGCCCATAAGGATCGCTACCACCATAGACAGCCCTAAGCTCAAATAATTCGCCCCCTCTATGAATTTATAATACTTTGGCTTTTTCAAAAAAATCACACGCCCTTTATGATTTCATCAAAACTTTCATCGGCTTTTGCGATCGTAAAATCAATCATCTCTTCAGTCATAGGCTCACAAATAAAGCCGGTTTCAAAGCTTGAACATGCCAAATACACGCCCTTAAAAAGCATTTTTTGATGGAATTTTGCAAACATCTCCGTATCGCTTTTTAAAGCGTCATCAAAATCACGCACCGCATTTTCATTAAAGAAAAAGCCAAACATGCTCCCCATGTTAAGCGTCTCTAAAGCGATGTTATAGTTTTGAGCGCTCTTTTTTAAACCTTGAGTCAAACGAACGGCTAAAGCGTTCAAGCGAGTATAAAGGGTTTTGTCTCTTTTGATTTTATAAAGCGCGCTCAACCCCGCGCACACCGCTAGGGGGTTACCGCTCAAAGTGCCTGCTTGATACACGCCTCCAATGGGCGAAAGCAAGTCCATAATTTCCGCACGCCCCCCAAAACACGCCAAAGGAAGCCCCGCGCCTATCACTTTACCAAAGGTTACCAAATCCGGCACGACGCCATAAAATTCTTGCGAACCGCTCAAACTCGCTCTAAAACCGCTCATCACTTCATCTAAGATCAGCACCGCTTGGTATTTTTCACACAAAGCCTTTAAGCCTAGTAAAAACTCTTTTTGAGCCGGCACTAACCCCATATTCCCAGCAATGGGTTCAATGATAACACAACCCACATCGCCTTTTTTAAAGCATTCTTCTGCGGAGTTCAAGTCGTTATAACGAGCCACCAGAGTGTGTTTGCTAAAATCGTTCGGCACGCCTAAAGAAGAAGGAGAGCCAAAAGTAGTGCACCCGCTACCCGCTTTCACCAACAAAGAGTCGCTATGCCCATGGTAGCACCCTTCAAACTTGATCAAATCGTCTTTTTGGCTATAAGCTCTAGCGAGTCGTATCGCGCTCATGGTCGCTTCTGTGCCGCTATTCACTAAACGCACCTTATCTAAGCCTTCATAACAAGAAATGATTTCCTTAGCTAAAGTGGTTTCTAACTCCGTGGGAGCGCCAAAAGAAGTGCCTTTTTTTAATGCATTAATAATATTTTCTTCAATTTCTTCATCAGCATGCCCAAAAATCAAAGGCCCCCAGCTTTGCACAAAATCTATATAACGGTTGTTATCCACATCATAAAGATACGCCCCCTTACCTTTTAAAATAAAGGGTGGAGTGCCTTTAACGCTCTTAAACGCCCTAACTGGTGAATTGACCCCCCCAGCGATCACTTGCTTAGCTTCATTAAAATCATTAATGCTGTGCAACAACTCCATGATTTTACATTATCCCTTAATCATGCTTTCAAATTGGATTTCCACTTGCGACCAAGTCAAGCCCTCATGAAAACTTTCGCATCGTTTAGCCAAGCTCGCTAATTCGTTTTTCAAGCCAAAATTCAATAAATCCAAGACCCCTTTAACCACGAGCTTATCATCAGCAATCGTGTATTGCATAGGCACTTTCACTAGCTTTTCATTCATCCTCACATAAGCCGTAAGAGAACCTGCATGATCGCCTTCTATCACATTCCTAAAAGTTACTTTAATGTTAGTGTTTTTAAAAAGAGCGAAAAAAGCTTCCTTAACGTTTTTGTTTTTAGTGTCATCGCCCAAATTGACTTTCAAGCTATCCATGCTCGCGCTCGCCCCTTCTAAAAGGGTTTTCAAACTATCTTGAGATTTGCCTAGTTTATAAGTGATGCTTTCAAAACTCCCACTCACTGGCGTTTTAGCCTTAGTTTTAAAGGCTGTCCATGTCGTTTTAGCTGAAGATAGATCCAAATTCACCGCTTGCAAAAACCCTGCTAGTAAAACCGATACCAAAACCATTTTTTTCATTCATTATCCTTTAATGTGGTCTTATCAAAAACGCCTATTATTTTAGTGTAAAAATACGCATGCTTACAACTAAAATGATTCATTTTGATAATCATTTGCACTCTAAATACGACTTAAAGATACAATTGCGTTTATTTTAAACTCTTTTTGTAAATAATGCACTGAACCAAACATTTTCAATCAGTAAAAAAATATTTTTATTGGAGCGCATGACTTAAGAAAAGGGAACAACCTCTACGCTATGATCTTGAATGCAGAAAAATTCATGGCGATCGGAGTTTCAGCCTGAAGCCATCTTCATGCAAATCGCCTTGCTCTAAAAGCTCATCCGCGCTAGGGCTAGAATAATGTTTGGCTAAAATAATGAAATAGGCGTTGTTATGCACCCCAATGAGGTTAGGCTGGAAATAGGGGAAAGTTTCAGGGTTTAGAATCCATGTTGCGGCTTTGTTATACGCCACAGAGAGCCTTTGTCCGGCTCCACTACCCCACAAATCATACCCGTTCTCAAAAAGCAATTCTCCTGATATAGTTATCGCAAGAAGCGCAAAATTGGTATAAGCTATCCCCTTAATGCCCTTTGTAGGGCCACCATGATAATCGCTCGTATCGCTCCTAGTGATCGCGCTAGGGATAACCCCGTTCTCATCTATGGCTTTAAATATCCAATCCTGCCACCGATTAGCGCTACTTTGCAAAAGGGCATGATCGTCTAGCGCTAAAGCAGAGCTCACATCAAAGAGAATCCCCCACGCCCCATGGTTAGTGTTAAGAGCCGATTGAGAATACTGACGCATCCGCCTAATGAAATCTTCATATTCTGGGCTAGGAAATTCTTTTTTGACAAACCAATAAGCCATGTTCATATAAGGCATGTAAAAATTGATATTGTCCTCGCTTTGATAAGTGTCCACGCTTTGAAGCTCATTAGCCCAAGCGTTTAAAATCTCTATAGCTTTTAAGCCGTATGGTTTGTTTTGGCTCACTAAATAGCCTAGCGCTAAGTCATAGGAAACCATAGCGGATTTTTTAAAACTCTTGGTGCAAGAATCAGGCTCTCTAACCCCAGTAGCAGTGTAGTGTTTTGATGCGTTAAGTTGCGCGCATGGCTGTATTGTTTGGGAAAGCTTTTTATCAAGGTGGAGTTTTTGGGGCAAATCTATAGATTTAAAATCCCTAAAAAAGTAATCTTGCTCAGCGTAAGCTTGAACGCAAACGCAAACACATATGAATAATAAGAATAAAACAAATCTTTTCATCTCTCGCCTTTGCTTGAATTGATTAAAAAATAGCGTTTTATGGCAACGCTTTTAACAACAGAAATTTCACGCCATTACATTATGCGTGTGTCTTTGTGCATCTTATGAAACACCCTCTATAATCCCACCCCACACGCTATAATTTAGTGGAGTGTATCTGGCTTGATTAAACTATTTTCAAATACAACAGGGCTTCATTGTAACGTTTTCAACAACACAAATTTGAGCGCATGCGTATTAAGGGCGCTAGCCGCTGAAAGGGGCAAGACAAAGAGCGCTGATTGTTCATTAGGGCTATTTTCAAAATCGCTGGTTAAATTGGGGTGTAAAAATCCTAAATACGGCTCTAAATCAAACGCCTCTAATTTTTGCGCTTCCAAGTTTAAAAAGGCGCAAAAATCCTTAGTCATCTCATCAATGTTTTCTACAACATCGCATTTATTGAGCAACACCCCAAAAGGCTTATTGGCCAGAGTGGGTGAAAATTTTTCCAACTCCAACCTCAAGCGTTTGTATTGCTCTTTAATGCTCAAATCCAGCCTGGAAGCGTCTAAAACAAAGGCTAAAACTTTGGTGCGTTCAATGTGCTTTAAAAAGCTAATCCCTAAGCCTTTTCCCTCACTAGCCCCTTCAATAATGCCAGGAATATCCGCCATTAGAAATCCGCTTTTTTCATCCACGCTCACAACCCCTAAATTAGGCACTAAAGTCGTAAATTCATAGTTAGCGATTTTAGGCTTAGCGTTAGAGATGGTGGAAATGAGCGTGGATTTACCCGCATTAGGGAAGCCCACTAACCCTATATCAGCGATGAGCTTTAATTCCAAACGCACGCATTTTTCAACCCCCTCTAAGCCTTTTTGCGCGTAAGTGGGTTGCTGTTTAGTCGCGCTTTTAAAATGCGCATTCCCTAACCCCCCCTTGCCTCCTTTTAAGGCTAACACCCTTTCTTTAGGTTCCACCAAATCAAGCCACAACTCATCACCTACAAAAACCTGCGTTCCTGGCGGCACGACAATAATTTTGTCTTCGCCCTTTTTACCCGCGCAATTTCGTGTGCCTCCTGGAGCCCCGTTTTTAGCCTTATGGTGTTTAGTGCCTCTAAAACTCGCTAAAGTGTCGGTATTGTTATCCACTTCAAAATACACATCGCCCCCATCGCCTCCATCGCCTCCGTCAGGGCCTCCTTTGATGACAAATTTTTCTCGCCTAAAACTCACCATTCCAGGCCCCCCCTTACCCGAAGCGATGATGATTTCCACGCTATCTACAAACACAGCTTAAATACCCTTTCTTTTATTCAGCAAACCTTTGCATGGATTTTTCCAAATGCGGCACCGCATTGAGTAATTTCTGCGTATAAGGGTGCTTTGGAGCGCTTATCACGCTATCCACATCCCCGGTTTCTACGATTTGCCCTTGATTCATCACGATGATTTTATCGCTAATATGCTCCACCACCCCTAAATCATGGCTGATAAAAATATAAGTCAGCCCCATTTCTTTTTGCAAATCCAAGAGCAAATTCAACACTTGCGCTTGAATGGACACGTCTAACGCAGACACAGGCTCATCGCAAATCACCACGCTAGGATGCAAAATGAGCGCCCTAGCAATGCCGATTCGTTGCCTTTGACCGCCTGAAAATTGGTGGGGGTAACGATCGATCCATTCTAATTTCAAGCCCACTTTTTGCATGATCTCTAGCACTTTTGCTTTGATTTCTTTTTTTGAAAAGTGAGAATTTAACAGCAAGGGTTCAGCGATAATCTCGCCCACTTTCCAGCGAGGGTTTAGGCTAGAATAAGGATCTTGAAAAATCATTTGCACCTTTTTGCGGTAATCAAACCAATCCTGTTTGCTAAAATGCAAATGGCGCTTGCCATTGAAATAAATCGCCCCGCTATCTTGCCTTTCAATCCCGGCTAAAATTTTAGCTGTCGTGCTTTTCCCGCAACCGCTCTCCCCCACGATGCTTAAAACTTCATTTTGTTCCACTTCAAAACTGATCCCATTGAGTGCATGGATCACTCTTTTAGGCTTGAATAACCCCCTGTCTATCGCATAGGATTTTTTCAATTCTTTAATTTCTAAGAGCTTCATCGCAACTCCTTTGGAAAACTCAAATAATCTGTATTTTCATCCACGGTTTCTAAGCGTTTTTTGCGGTATTCTTTGCCCGGTTTAGGGATCGCGCTTAAAAGAGCTTTCGTGTAAGGGTGTCTTGGATCAGCAAAAAGCTCTTTGGCACTCGCTTGCTCCACCACATGCCCTTTATACATCACCACCACTTCATCAGCGATCTGTGCCACCACGCCTAAATCATGGGTGATAAACAAAATAGAAGTGCCTTTTTTTTGTTGCAATTCTTTCATCAATTCTAAAATCTGCGCTTGAATGGTTACATCTAAGGCTGTCGTCGGCTCATCAGCGATCAAGATTTCAGGCTCACACACCATAGCCATAGCGATCATCACCCTTTGGCGCTGCCCCCCGCTGAGATTGAAAGGGTATTCATGGTATTTATCCCCGGCATGGGGAATGCCTACGCGTTCTAACTCATAGACCACCCTTTCTAATCGTTCTTTTTTATTAAGGTTAGGGTGGTGGATTTTCAACACTTCATTGATTTGAAACCCCACCGTGTAGGAAGGGTTTAGGCTCGTCATAGGCTCTTGAAAGATCATGCCAATTTTCTTGCCCCTGATTTCTTTTTGCATCTGTTTTTCTTTGAGTTGCAACAAATCCTGCCCTAAAAATTGAATGCTCCCCCCTACAATTTTCCCGGGCTTTTCAATCAACCCTAGAATAGAAAGCGAAGTGATGCTTTTCCCGCTCCCGCTCTCCCCTACAATGCAAAGCGTTTGAGACTTTTTCAAGCCAAAACTCACGCCATCTACTGCTTTATTCACGCCCTTATCGGTGAAAAAATAAGTTTTTAAGTCTTTAACTTCTAAAATCATGCAAGCTCCTTTTAAGAGGCCCGTTTAGGATCTAAAGCGTCCATGATGCCATCGCCTACCAGATTAAAACTCATGACCGTTAAAAAAATCATCACCCCAGGGAAAACGAGCATCCAAGGAGCGGTAGCGATATACTGCATGGAGTTCATCAGCATCGCCCCCCATTCAGGTTTGGGAGGTTGCGCCCCAAGACCTAAGAAGCTCAGCGCGGCCGCTTCTAAAACCGTGGAAGCAAAACCCATTGTAACTTGCACGATCAAAGGGATAATGCAATTAGGGAAAATCACCTTACACATCAAACGAAGGTGCGAAGAGCCATTGATCTTAGAAGCGATCACGTATTCTTTCTCTTTTTCGCTTAACACAGAACTGCGCACCAATCTTGCAAACCCAGGGATCCCTACAAACCCAATAGCGAGCATGGCGTTAGTGAGTGAGGGCCCTAACACCGCAACCACAATCACGATCAATAAAATAGAGGGCAAGGCGAACATAATATCCATGATACGCATGATAACCGCATCCGTTTTCCCCCCAAAATACCCCGCTATCAGCCCTAGTATCGTGCCAAAAAAGACTGCAATCCCCATAGACACAATCCCTATGGTTAAAGAAATCCTAGCCCCATAGATCAAGCGGCTCAAAATATCGCGCCCCAAATCATCGGTGCCTAAAAGGTATTTAGCATTCCCCCCATGCTCCCATATAGGTTTTAAAAGGCGATCTTGCGCGTTTTGCGCATAAGGATCATAAGGGGCTAAAAGGGGCGCAAAAACAGCGCAAACCACCAATAAAAGCACAATCCATGCCCCAACGACCGCCGCCTTATTTTTTTTGAATTGTTGGATAAATTCTCTAAAAGACTCCATTATGACAACCTTATTCTAGGATCAATAAAAGCGTATAAAATATCCACTAAGAGATTAGCCCCAATATACATCATGGCAATAATCAAAGACATGGACTGGATAATGGGGAAATCGCGCTGGTTGAGCGCATTGACGATCCACTTGCCAATCCCAGGCCATGAGAAAACCGTTTCAGTTATCATGCTCCCCCCTAAAAGCCCGGCCAACATCAAGCCTGCGACAGTCGTTACAGGGATTAACGCATTACGCAAAGTGTGCACAAAAATCACCCTAAAGGAGCTGCACCCCTTAGCTTTAGCGGTGCGCACGTAATCTTCTTTAGACACTTCTGCCATGCTCGCGCGAGTCATTCTCGCAATAACAGCGGTAGAAACCGTGGCTAACACAATGCTAGGCAAAATCAAGTGCTTAATCGTATCCACAAACGCCCCATAATCTCCTGCGATCAAGCTGTCTATCAAATAAAGACCTGTGGGGCCATCTAAATAATACACATCGCTCAAACGCCCAAAAACAGGCAACCACCCCAATTGCACGCTAAAGATATAAATCAGCATGAGCCCTAGCCAAAACACCGGCATAGAAATCCCGGCTAAAGCGAAAGTCATGCTGGAATAATCAAACACGCTATAGCGTTTGATCGCAGCCAACACGCCAACGCTAATACCCAAAACAAGAGCCATAAACAAAGCGATCAAGGCTAATTCCACCGTAGCCGGGAAGCGTTGCCAAAACTCATGCATCACAGGCTCACCAGTCATGATAGAAGTGCCAAAATTGCCATGCAACACGTTATTGATAAAGAAAAAATACTGCTCTATCAAGGGCTTATTCAAGCCAAACTGCTCCCTTAAAGCGTCAATAGCGGCTTGATTGGCCTTTTCGCCTAAAATCACTAACGCCGGATCTCCTGGCACTAAATGCACCATCATAAACACGATAATGCTCACTCCAAACAGCGTGGGAATCGCCCACAAAATACGCTTAATGATAAAACTCAGCATGCAACCCCTTTCATTTTTCTAAATACACCTTAAAGAAGCGATTCACGCTCACTCCGGTCGTTTTATAGCCTTTGACTTTAGACAAGTGCGGCACCACTGAATAAGGATAGGCTAAAGGCACATAGGGTGCGTCTTTATGGATAATTTCTTGAGCCTTTAAATAAAGGGCTTCCCTCTCCTTTTGATCCGAAACCCGTTTAGCCTTTATGAGCAGATCGGAAAAGGCGTCGCTCTTATAAAAGGAACCATTTTGAGTGGGTATAGCTGAGGCGGCTTGCTTGCTCCATAAGGTGTATAAGAAATTATCCGGATCCGCAATGTCTGCCATCCAGCCTGCAAACGCCATTTCATGCTCGCCCAGGCCCGTTCTTTTCAAATAAGCCCCCCACTCATACACTTCAATTTTCACATCAATGCCAATTTTAGCCAGGCTCGCTTGTATGAATACCGCTCCTTTTGGGTTACGAGTGGAAGTGGTAAAAATGGTGGTTTTAAAGCCGTTAGGATAGCCCGCTTGTTTCAGTAACTCCTTAGCCTTTTTCAAATCGTATTCGTAGGGTTTGATATTATAGTTATAACCCCATATAGTGGGCGGGAAAGGATTGACCATTTTTTGAGCAAAGCCTTCATAAATCACCTTGATGTAATCATCAACATTGATGGCATGATTGATAGCCAAACGCACCAAAGGGTTGTTAAAATACTTTTTTTGCGTGTTCAATGAAAGCCAGTTGGCGATTAGTCCAGGGCTTTTATCCACCACGATATTAGGAAGTTTTTCTAACTGCTCCACTTCATTAAGGTTAGGCCCGGTCATTAGCATGATTTCGCCGGTGCGTAGCGCCAAAGCGCGAGTGGAAGAATTAGGAATGGTGCGCACCACCACCTTATCCAAATAAGCTTTAGGCCCCCAATAATCCTGATTTTTTAGAAGAATGATTTTTTCATCTTTATTCCACAAAAAGAATTTGAAAGGTCCTGTCCCAACAGGTTTTTTGGCTAATTCGTCTTTTTTATTATTTTGAGCCAAATAATCAGCGTAATCCTTACTCAAAATGCTCAAAAAGTCCATGCCTAAATTGGCTAAAAACGGAGCTTCTGGCCCATTAAGCGTGAATTTGATCGTGTAATCATCTAAAGCTTCAATGCTCTTAATAATATGAGACATGCCCATGCCTTCCCAATACTTATAGCTTTTAGCCCCTGGGCTATAGTATCGTTTAGCCTTATCCATTTGGCGCTCAAAAGAAAACAGCACATCTTTAGCACTAAACTCTACTTTTTTATTCCAATACTTCGTCTGGTGGAAATAAACCCCTTTGCGTAAATGAAAGGTATATACAAGACCATCTGGGGATATTTCCCAGCTTGTCGCTAAAGCGGGTTCAATTTCTGTGGTGCCGTATTTGAATTGCACGAGCGTGTCATAAATATTGCCTGTCGCCACATAGCTTTCGCCATCAGTTACTAAAGCAGGATCCATGCTTGAGCCATCAGCGCCTCTAGCAAAAACTAAAACGCCTCCAAAACGCTTTTGCTCTTCAACAGAAACATTGGACGGATTAAGAGTGGTGTTTTCTGAAGCTTTTAAAAAAACCCCAAACAATAATAAAACAGAAAGGGATAAACCCTTGATAAAAACGCTATTCATAAACTAGTCTCCACAACACATATTCTACAAAGAGTAGAGATCTAAATTATAAATATTTTATAGCGTTTATAGGTGTTTCACAAACACCTAAAGGTTTAATTGACCTTTAAAGGTTACCCTATTCCCCAAAATTTTGACTAACCACAGAAACCTTCTTGCGGTTTCTGTCTTTATGCTCAAACTTCACAACGCCATCTATGAGCGCGTATAAGGTATGGTCTTTCCCCATGCCCACATTATTACCGGGGTGCATTTTAGTGCCTCTTTGGCGCACGATAATATTCCCTGCTCTCACAAATTCTGAGCCAAATTTTTTCACGCCTAAGCGTCTTCCTGCAGAATCTCTGTTATTCTGCGTGCTCCCTTGACCTTTCTTGTGTGCCATTGTTTAATACTCCTTTATGCTACAATTTTAGTGATTCTCACACGAGTGAAATCTCTTCTAAAACCACGCTTGGTTTTGCTGTCTTTTCGGCGGCGTTTTTTGAAAGTGATGACTTTTTTGCCGCGCCCTTCATTGATCACTTCCGCTTCAATTTTAGCCCCATTCACAAAGGGTTTCCCGCAAGAGAACTTGCCCTCTTTGGATACGGCTAACACTTCCACTAATTCCACTAAAGCCTTAGGCTCTTTATTTATTTTATCCAATAAAACAATATCGCCTTCAACGACTTTATATTGCTTACCGCCATGTTTGAATATTGCGTATGACATTTCTATTCCTTAAAAATTGAACGCTCTTTTTAAAATAAACGCTTATTATAGTGAGTATTTGCTAAAATGTAACTTTAAATTGAGATTAAATTCACATTAAAAGAATTTTTTTACTCAAAAACACCCCATTTAACCCGCCATTATTAACCCGCATTGCCCCACTCAAACCACTCACAATTGCTATTAACTTGTTTTGGAATACTTTTAGCTTGTTTGTTAAAAAACCAATAAGGATTTGATCATGCGCGTTACCTTTGGCTCAAAATACAACCAAATGAATAATTATCAAAACGCTTTACAAAATAAAATCAACGACGCTAACACGCAGATCGCTTCAGGGCTAAAAATCCGTTATGGTTATCAAAACAGCGACATTAACAACCAGAATTTAAAATTCCAATACGAAGAAAACACCTTAGATCAAGGCATTGATGTGGCTCAAAACGCTTACACTTCAACGCTCAATACCGACAAAGCCTTGCAAGAATTTTCTAAAACGATGGAGGCGTTTAAAACCAAGCTCATCCAATCCGCTAACGATGTGCATTCAGAAACTTCTCGCGCCGCTATCGCTAACGATTTAGAACGCTTGAGGGAGCATATGATGAATGTTGCTAACACTTCTATAGGGGGGGAATTTTTATTTGGGGGCAGTAAAGTGGATAGACCTCCCATTGATAGCGAGGGGAAATACCATGGCAATGGCGAAGATTTAAACGCGCTTATTAGCTCTGATAACCTTGTGCCTTATAATATCAGCGGGCAAGATTTGTTTTTGGGCACGGATAAAGACAAACACAAGCTCATCACCACCAACATTAAATTATTCAATCAAAACAAGCTCCACCCTGATGTGATGGACGCTTTAGAGCATTCTTCATTGCCTGAAGAAGTTTTTATTAAACCCGGTGATACCTTGCGAGAACTCATCGGCGATAACGACAAAGACCCCACTAATGACCCTAAAGAGTTTTTTTATTTGCAGGGCGTTAGGCCTGATGGCTCTAGTTTTAAAGAAAAATTCGCACTCTCTAAAGCCTACCAAAACAAAGAAAGCGCGACTAAAGTGAGCGATTTGTTGGATAAAATCGGTCATGTTTACGGGAACACTTCGCAAAATAAAGTTGTGGATGTGAGTTTGAATAATTGGGGGCAAATTGAGATCAAAAATCTAACGCCTGGCAGTGAAAATTTGGATTTTCATTTGATTTCTAGCGATGGGGATTTTGATGATTTAGACGCCTTGCGATCGAGCGGTAAAAGGGTTACTGAATACGTCAAAAGCGCGTTTGTAACGGATAGGAGTTTGAGCCAAGTTAAAGCGGTGCCTAACATGTATAATCCCAAAACGCTTGAAATCCCTAGCGTGTTTGTAACTAAAGACAATGTTTTAGCCAACAAAAACACTAAATTGAGTGAGATTTTTGGCGATAGCGTGGAAACTTTAAAAATCAATGCCAGCCGTTTGGACGAAACAAGCACTATTAAAATCCCAAACCTCCCTGTTTATTTGGATATTCCCATTCTTTTAGATGTGAAAAATTCTACAATTAAAGATTTGAAAGATGCGATCAAAGAACGCTTTAATAATGAAGTGGATGTGGAAATTGAAACGAACGGGCGTTTGAGGATTATTGACAATTCTTCTAAAGAATCGCCTATTTCTTTGGCTTTAAGCACCCTAGATCAAAAAGGGCTAGAAGTGGCCGGTATCCCTACCAATAACGCGAGCGAATACCAAAAAACCTATTTCAATAAAGAAGGGGCAAAATTAGAAAGCAATGTCGCTCAAACCGCTCAAAATGGCGCGGCTAATGGCTCTACTAAACTGAGTGAGGTCGCTAAGGGGAGTTTAGAAAATAGCGTTTTTAACATGAAATTAAACGATGTGAATGGCTTATTTTTAAAAGCGCAAATAAACTTGGATAATAATGGGGCTTTTTTGAGTTTGCCTAATGGCATTAAAATCCCGCTTTATGACCCCACAAGCACTGATATTCAAGCTTCTAAACCCAATGAAGTCACTTACAGGCAACTTATGGATGCGATGAGTATCGCGCTCAATTACAGCAATACTGACCCAGCCATCTACCAACAAATCAGCGATAACCCTACTTCCAAAGAAAGCAAGGAGCGCTTTATTGAATTGTTAAAACAAGCTAAAGACAACCTTTCTGTCAATTTGAATGAAGAGGGAAAAGTCATTATCCAAGACAACATGCATTCCAACACCAAAATGCAGTTCATGCTTTTTGATAAAGACGCGAATGATTTTTCTCAAAACGCCTTGCACAGCGACAAACCAAGCCTTAAATTAAACGCTAATAACGCTTTAATTATTGACAAGCCCAGCGTGAATTTTTTTGATCAATTAGAAAATATTATCACTTCTGTAAGAAAAGGGATTTATCGCCCGGACGCTTTAGGGGATACTTATTCTAGCGATATGCGTAATTTAGGCATTCAAAACGGCATCACCCTTATAGATCACTTGAGCGATCACATAGAAAAAATGATCGCTAAAAACGGCTCTCATGGCAAAGCGTTTGAAAACATTATCAGGCGTAATGAAGTTTTAAAAACGCAAGTTCAAAGCATTCGTGGGGAAACGACCGGCACGGATATGGCAGAAACTTATAACAAATTTTCCAATCTCACTAACAACTATAACGCCGTTCTGGCTTCCACGAACAAAATCAATAATTTGTCTTTAACGAAATATTTGTAACCTTTTGGTGGTTTTTAAGCGTTCTAAAAAGAGGTATTAAAAATGCTTTTAAGCTTCTATGAAGCCCCCCCCTCCTTTTGCCCTTTATTTCGTGGGCAAATCGCCTACAGGACAAGCGGCCACGCCCACGCTTGGGCGAGTGAATTTTTCTACATTTTCTTGAGCTTTTTTGGGGTCATTAACCCAAGTTTTATAGAACTCAAAAGGGCATTCCGCCACACCCTTATCCCCATCGCCACTAGCAAAAACCCCACTATAACCTCTGTGCAAGAGTTTGAAGAGTTGGTTTTGGCTTTGGTCGTATTTCCTCGCATCACGGATTTGTTGCACAGAAAGTTGAGCGTATTGAAGACCATTTTCTTCTTCCCCGCATTCGCCCAGAGTATGCCCGTCAAAACCAATAATGCTAGAATGCCCGAAATAGGAATACACCCCATCAAAACCGGTCGCATTCGCTACCGCTACATAACATTGATTAGCCCACGCCATAGCTTTCACTATCGCAATTTGTTGCTCCTTAGCAGGATACATGTAACCTTGACAGCGCACAATAAGCTCTGCCCCACGCATCGCGCAATCGCGCCAAATTTCAGGGTAGTTCCCATCATCGCAAATGATCAAAGAAACTTTCAAGCCCTTAGGCCCATCAACCACATAAGTTTTATCCCCAGGATACCAGCATTCAATAGGACACCAAGGCAAGATTTTGCGGTATTTTTGCACGATCTCACCCTTATCATTGACAAGAATCAAAGTGTTATAGGGATTCTTTTTGGCTTGCTCGTGTTTTTCCCCAGTCAAAGAGAACACTCCCCAAACCTTGTTTTTCTTACAAGCCTCAGCAAAGATTGCGGTTTCTTCTCCAGGAACGCTTGCAGCTGTGTCAAACATTTCTTGTCTGTCATACATAATCCCATGCGTGCTGTATTCGGGGAAAATAATCAGATCCAATCCGGGCAAACCTTGTTTGACCCCACCAATCACCTTAGCGATATTGCGACAATTTTCCAACACTTGTTCTTTAGTGTGGAGTCTAGGCATCTTATAATTGACTACCGCTACACCCACAGTATCGGGGCTGCTACTAATATCTCCATGTCTCATATTATGTTCCTTGTTTTTTTTTGATGAAAGTTCCTAAAAACCCTCTATTGAATTTATAAAATAATTGTGTAAATGGATTCATAATGAATGTGAAAACTTTAATCATTATAATTATTATAGGCGAGTTTTAACTTTTTTGCTCCATTGGGTAACCTATTTCTAGAAAAATGAGGTTTTAGGCGCTTCTATTTTTATGGTTATTTGATTTTCACCTCCACTAAACCATATAGCGCATTAATGCAATAGATTTTAGCCGCTCTTTGCAAGTCTTGTAATTTTAAGCTAGCATGCTCAACAAGACCCTTTTTTAACAACCCCACAACACCCGTCCCGTTTAACGCGCCCGCGCTGAAATAAGGGGTTAAAAGCTTGTTATGGATTTCTAAAATAAGATTGCTCCTAGCGCCCTCAGTGAGTTCTAGATCCTGGTTATAAAAGATTTCATCAAACATAACGCCTTTTTTAATGAGCGCTCGAGCGTTTTGATAAAAAGGGGCGTAAGTGGTCTTATGGTATAAAAAATCATTGTGTTTATCAATGGGGGCTTCACTCAAACGGATTTCTAGGCTTTTTAAAGGCTCTAAGGTTTTGTATTCTTTAATGAGCTTGCCCTTTTTATTGAGTAAAACCCTTAAAACCCCTTCTTTTTCCAATTCAAAGTCTAAAAGATTGTTATCGTATTTAAAGTTAAAATATCGAGCGCTATGCATTAAGCGTTCTTTATGGGCGTTTTTATTGTTAATCTCTAATTTTTGATCCCTTTTGATAATTTTCATCGTCTCTATAATCTCAAATTCTATTTTAGGCATCACAAAAAAGCTTTTTAAAAAGCTCTCTTCATATTCTTTTAGCGCTTTACTTTGATAAGTTACCCCACTCCCTACCCCCAAATGCAAAAAATCTTCGCATGCTCTTTTTTCTAAAGTGCGGATAGGCACGCTAAAAAGGGCTTTTTTTCCTCCAACCATGCCTATCGCCCCGCAATACACCCCCCTAGGGCGTTTTTCTAAATCTTCAATGATTTGCATGGTTTTGATTTTAGGGCATCCGGTCACAGAGCCGCAAGGGAACAACGCCTTAAAAATCTCAAACAAGCTTGTTTTTAGGGGCAATTGAGCTTCAATCTCACTTATCATTTGATACACGCTCGGCAAGCTGATGATTTCAAACAATTGATTGACTTTCACGCTATTTTTTAAAGCTAAGCGGCTCAAATCGTTACGCAATAAATCCACAATCATCACATTTTCGCTTCTATTTTTGTCGTCATTTTGCAAAAACAATCGGTTTTTTTCATCTATCAAGGGGTTATTTGAGCGAGCGATCGTGCCTTTCATGGGTTTTGTGATAATCTTAATCGCTGTGTCTAAAAACTCTAATTCAAAAAACAATTCCGGCGAAAAGCTTAAAACGCTCCCAAACTCATTTTCTATCAAAGCCTTAAAAGGCGTGTTTTGGTTGTGTACCACTTCCTTAAAAACGCGCTTTGGCTTGGCTTTAGTGTCTAAAAATAAGTCCATCGTGAGATTCACTTGATAGGTATCGCCGTTTTTGAGATGCTCTTTAACGGCTTTAAACTGCTTGAAATAAGTTTTTTGATCTAAAGGGCTGTGGATTTTAGGGTAAAACGCATGCTCTTTTAAAGGCTCTAAAGAATATTTTTTTCTTTCTAAAAATTGTTCAAAATACAAAAAAGGGGTTTGGCTTTGAAAATTTTCATCTAAAAACGCTAAGCGCGCTTCATACAAAAGATACCCCACAAAATACCCATTCCCCCTATTTTGAGAGATGAAATCCAGGGCGTTTTTCAGCTCATTAAGATTAGTGGCTGTGAGTTTTTTAACGCTTTTTTGATATTTAAAATCCCCAAAAATCATTTAATTTCTAGCAATGGCTTCGTATTTGTCTATCAAAAACACCGGGTTATAGCTCATTTTAGACCTTCTTAAGCCCTCTAATCCTAGATCTTCTTCTCTGTTAGCGTAAGTTAAATGGCTAAACTCATTCAAAAGCAATTGCTGGTTGATGATTTGATACGCGCCTGCAATATCTGTGCGGGCTTTTTCAATGTGGATGAGCGCGGTCTCTTCGTTTAAAACTTCCCCAAAACTAAACGAGACTATTTCCCCATTAACCCTAATAAGCCCCCCCTTTAAATCCAAGCTTTCATAATTTTCTAAAACGCTTTGAATGCCTTTATTTTCGTTGATAAGCCCTAGATCATCGGTCTGGCTTTCTAAAAACCACTCCTTGGAGGCTTCTAAAACTTCCTTTCTGTTTTGAGAAGAAATTTTTTCATAAACAAAATTCGTGCAATTGGTTAAAAACTGGTTTAAGTGGTTTTTTTTCTTATGGTATTTTTTCCCTTTGAGCGCGATTAGTTCTTCAATAGAATAAACATAATCGCTCCTGTCTCGGTTGTAAGTGAAATCAAACACCCCTACAAAATTGTCTTTCAAATCGTCTTTTTGCTCTAAAGTCAGGGAGTGGAATCTTAAATTTTTTTCTAATTTCAAAAGCTCTTCCACACATTCAAACGCATTCTTACCGATAGGATAGAAATAAAAGGGTTTTTGATTTTCATAAGTGGTTTGAATCACCAAACAATCCCTAATCACCGCCACTTGAATGAGCCTTGCGTGCTGCCATAAAAAGCAATTGGTAAAACTCACATCCGATAAAACGATTTTTTGAGCGCTTAAAAACCTTGAAAACAAGTCCTTATGCGCTAGGGTAATTTTTTCAAACATAACAACTCTCTTTTATTTTTTTAACTCTTTTAGGGCGTTTTCTTGAAATTTTCTAGAAATCTTAAAAACCTCTGCATAAAAACCCGTAAGAATTTCTTCATTCAAATGCTTGAAATCCCTTTGGCTGAGTCGTTTTAAAATTTCTCGCTCTCTTTTAGGGCAATAAATGGGGCTTTCTTGTTTGATGAGAGCGATTTTTAAAGCGATTCCTAAGCGTTTGTCTAAAAGATCGCTCAATTCATTATCTAATAAATCAATTTCAGCCCTTAAAATTTCTAAAAGACTATCCAAATTCTTTTGCATCTAATCAAACCCCTTTTAAGCTTTCTTCTTCTAACCGCCATAAATCTTCTAAAGCCTCTCTTTTTCTTATCACTCTGATTTTGTGATCTTCTAGGGCTAATTCTAAAAGTTTGGGGCGCGAATTGTATTGACTGGCCATGCTAGAGCCATAAGCCCCAACCTTCTCAATCGCTATTTTATCGCCTGGCTCTAATTCTGGCAAATGGGCGTCTTTTAAAAAAGTGTCGCTGCTCTCGCACACAGGCCCTACCACATCGCAAGGCGAAATCTCACGCCCCTTAGAGAGCGTTATAACCCTTATGGCATGCTTAGCATGATACAAACTGGGGCGTAAAAAATCATTCATACCCGCATCTACAATCACAAAGCGCTTGTTTTGAGCCTTTTTTTCATACAAAACCTGCGTGATCAATTCCCCACTCTCAGCCACGATGGATCGGCCCGGCTCACAAATAATCGTCAAATCCAAGCCTTGAAGCGCGTTTAAAATCCCTTGCGCGTAATCATAAAGCTTGATCGTTTCTTCATTTTCATAGCTCACGCCAATCCCTCCGCCCACATCAAAAAAGCGCAAATCTATCCCTAACGCTATCAAAGATTTAGCGATTTTAGCCACCTTTTGGCTCGCTTCTATAATCGGCTCTAAATCTAAGAGCTGTGAGCCGATATGAAAATGCACGCTAACAGGCTCTAAAAACGCGCTTTTTTTAGCCCAAAGAAACATTTCTAAAGCTTCTTTTTCTCCCACGCCAAACTTATTTTCTTTCAAACCGGTAGAAATATAGGGGTGCGTTTTAGCGTCAATGTTAGGGTTGATTCTAATGGAAATCCTGGCCTTTATCCTTAAAGATTGGGCGATTGTTTCAATCGTTGTTAATTCCATAAAACTTTCTACATTCAAAAATAAAATGTTGAGTTTTAGGGCTTGTTCTATTTCAAACGCGCTCTTACCCACCCCGCTAAACACGATCCTATAAGGCTTGATCCCAGCTTTTAAAGCCCTATATATCTCGCCTATGGAAACGCAATCCGCCCCGCTCCCTAAATGGGCTAATAAAGAGAGGATACTCAAATTGGAATTCGCCTTTAAAGCGTAGCAAATCAAAGATTTACGCCCCTTAAACGCTTCTTTATAATTCAAAAAAGCCTGTTTGATCTTGTCAAAATCATAGAGGTAAAAAGGGGTTTTATAAGTTTGAAACAGCTCTTCATAATTAAACATAGAAAAACCTAGCCATAAAATTTGAACGAAGCATTATAGCAAAAAAGCTAAAACGCCACTCGCATGCCCACATTCCCGGTTATATTAATGTCTTGGTATTGCAAGCCCATCTTAAGCCCCACCCCCGCATTCACATACATCAAACGCCACAAATGCATTTCGCCTCCTGTGATCACGCTCGCAAAAGTGTTGAAAATTTCCCCCTTGCGATACAATAAAGTGTTTTCACCCACAAAACGCACCATATTACCGCCTTTAGATTTGATCAAAAGATCCCTACCCAATCTCGCCGTTACAAAATAATAGGAATTTTGACCAAAATACTTACGGCTCTCCAACCCCATGTTGAGCGTTAAAACCGATTCGTTAGAAGGGTTTGAATGCATGAGAAATTGTTTGTAAGAGGCATCATTCATTTTGCCCTTCATGCCGCTCAAGCCTATGAAATGATAGCTCAAACCCACTTGAGGTTTTAACACCACGCTTTTTTGTTTGAACATGAAATCATAGCCGTAATTCCCATTCACGCTCGTTGTCCAAGTGTTATAACTATAGCGTTGGTTCAACACAGAAAGCAAGGGATTAGAAGAATTGATATTATTTGCATTGCCTCCATAAGTTTCATTCGCACTCAAAGTGAATTCGTTCCTTTTTAAAAAAGCCCTCGCATACATCCCCACATCCACATTATTACCCAAAGAATGCATGATGTTCCCATTAAAGTCGCTATACCCATAAGCCACATAACCCCCAAGGATCACATTTTTAACTAACCTGTCATAGCCCACATTCAAGCCATAAAGCGTGCCATTGCCCCCAGAAATAAAGCTCGCTCCCCCCACCCCTTGAACCCAAAGGTTATTTGGGTGTTTGCTGAGTTGAGAGTATTTGACAAAAACCTCTAAAGTGCTAGGGTTAGAATCGCTAAAACGCTTGTTTTTAAGCTCTAACAAAGAAAAATCAGACTCTCCCTCTCTAGCCCTAAAATCAGAGAGTTTGGTTAAACGGCTGGTTTGTTGGGTGTAACTCGCCAATTCTAAAAGATTGGTAGCGTTATCCCTAAAATTAGGGTTAGAAATCAAGCTTGCGGTGTTTTGAAGATCTTTTGTTACGCCTAAGATTTCATTTAAAGAGTGGTTTTTTAAATAAATCGGTGCAAAAAGCGGGTTTTCTTTAGTGTCCATCATCAATGTTGAAAGCCAATTGATAGCGCTATTCCCCCCAACAGCCTCAATTTGATTCAATGCACTTTGCCCTTGAATGCCCACAATGTAATCTTGTAAGGTAGGGGGGGTAAAGTCCATGATCTTGTTGCCGTAAGACATTTTAACCTGGTCATGAAGAACAGAAAGACTTAAAATGTTGTTTTGATGGGCGTTGTTTGAGTTAGGTAGCGCTACGCTTAATAATAACCCCTTATCTTGTAATAAAACCCGTTGGCCTAAATAAGTCAATACGCCGTTTTTTTCCTCTATGTGGTTCCCGTTGATATTGATTAAGGTATAGAGCTTCAAATACGATTGCAAGCTGTTGGGGTTGATATTGTAATCAATGTAACGGCTGCTTTTTAATAAAGTGTAAGTCGTATTATTGGCCATGCTGTTATTGACATTGATAAAAGGCGTTTGGGTGGTGTTGAGATTAATGATCCCCTCTGCTTGAATGAGTGGCGTTGGCGTTTGGATATTTTCTAAATTAAAATGTATCGTTCCCAAATTATTCAACGCCCCCCCCACTTCTAACCCATAAATCCCAGTGCTTAAAGAAGCGTTTGAAGCGATCACTAAATTTTGAAGCACCCCTATTTTTTGCGTGGCGTTGTTGTTAAACGCCCCTTGAATGTTTAAGTTATTCGTTACAAAGCTGGCGTTTTTTTCTAACACCGCTTGGTTGGAAATCGTGAGATTGTTGGCTTGGAATTGAGCGTTATTGTAAAGATACAGGTTTTTAACGTTTGCAGAACCTTTAATCTTTGAAAAATCAACCACCCCATTAGCGTAAATATTGCCTGAAAAATTGAAATCATTCGCCGTAACCATCAAGCTCTCATCGTTATTGTTTAAGGCGATTGGCGCGTTACTTGATGCATTACTAGAAGAAGCGTTATTTTGAGTGGTGAGCGCACAAGGGTTTGTAACGCTAGCTGCAGTTGGATCGCTTTGTTGCGCGCAACTAGCGTTGATAAATAGATCGCCTTGAGACACGGAAACATTGTTACTAGCGGCATTAATCTCAAGGCCGTTGCTAGCGTTAAGCGCGGTGATGTTAATGTTAGAAACTTGATTAGACAATAATTGAAGCGTTCCAGAATGGTTAGTGAATGAGATATGATTGTTTCCGGCAAAAATGAGCGAATTTCCTGCGTTAAAACTAAGCGTGCCTCCATTAGCGTTAGAGAAAGTGGAATTTTGCACAAAAACATTGCCTTGCGCGTTGAAACTAAAATCCCCTTTTTGCCACACTTGACTCAAGCCATAGGGAGCGAAAAGCCCCTTTTTACCAAGATTAGGGATCAAATCCCCCAAACCTTGTTCATAAATAGGCCCTAAGCCTTTAGCCGCTAGGACTTTGTCTAAAACGCTTTTAATCTGCTGGTTTTGCAGCAAGCTTTCTAAAGAATTGAGCGCATCTTGCCCTAAAAATTCGCCAATCATTTGTTTGCCCAAAGCCACTACATCGTTTTTTAAAGCCTCGCTCGGTTTGACAATATCTTGCAGCATCACGCTTATGATTTGCCCTATATCGTTAGCGGAAATAAAGCCGGTGATCTGATTGAACAACCCCTTTTTACTCAATAAATCATTGATGGACATGCTCCCTATAAGCTTTTCAGGGTTTTGCAAATCAATGCCCCCTAGTCCGGCTAATCCCCCCACTAGCCCGGTCCAAAAGCCTAATTTTTGCCTGATCAAATCCTTAATCGCCGTGTTCAAACCGCTATCGTTCATGAGGTTATCAAAATTATTCTGCCCTAAAAGCTGGCTTAGGGTTTGATTTTTTTGCTCAGGCGTTAAATACCCCCCGATCACGCTATTGCTCCCTAGCGTATTTACTATCAAATTCCCTAATCCCCCGGCTTTATTGATGGATTGCATTACCACTTCGCCCAAAATATTAGCGAGCCCGGCTTGATTGAAAACCTTATTGATGCCCTCTTGGCCTAGCATGCTAAAAATCCCATCGGTTTGCGAGCTTACGATATTCGCTTGGTTGAGAATGAGCGAAGTTTGGCTGTTAAAAGTTACGCTAGCGCTCCCCCCAGTCCCCCATGCGTTCCCACTCCCTAAAGTGCCGGTAAGATAAATTTCTTTAGCGTTAAAAGTCGTGTTAATATAGCCCAAATCAGCCGAGCTAGACTCCAAAAGCTGCCCTAAATAAGTGCCTCTAAATTTTTGGCACACAATATCAGTATAATCACAAGGTGTTTGATAGCCCAAGCCCCCAAAAACCACCGCGCTATTGGTGTCTGTTTGCCCTATTTTAGTCGCTCCTATAATCAAAGTGCCGTTATTGAAATTTTGCACCACCGAATTGTTTGCGTTATCAATCAACTCGTTAATGTTTTTCCAATCGCTAGGCGTGATGAGTTTGGTAAGCTGGTTTAGTGCATCGCCTTTTAAATCGCTCAAACTTGAAAGCGAAAAATCATTCCCTAATATCTTTTTGATTTCAGGGTAGAGTTTGAGCGCCATTTGCCCTAACGCTTTGATATTATTGAAATTATAGCCCTTGTTATAGATGTGCAACGCGCTAATAGGGTTGCCTTGCGCGTTATAGGTTTGCGAAATGATAGAAGATTCAGAGCTTATATTATTATTTTTCGTGGTGTTATTACTGCCGCTGGCTTGATAGGATTGGTTGGGGTTGTAATAGCCTTTCACGCTGCTAGTGAGGTAAAACACGCCTTGTGCATCATCGCTATAAGAATACACGCCATTAGCGTTGTTATAAACCTTTTGGTAGTTAAAGATTTCAGAGCCAATGTTATAGAGCGTGTTTTTAATGCCCGGGATTTGAGAGAGCGTAACGCTCAGTTGGTTGTCTTTAAAACTCTCGGTGATTTTTAGGGCGTTATTGAGAGGGTTAGTGAAACTATAAGTTTGGTTTTTAGCATCATAAATCCCGTCATTGATGCGCATGCCAAAGAAGCTGATACGCTCATACCAATTGTTATTCATGTCCGCTTGAATGATGTTATACACACGATTTTTATTGTCGTTTAGATCGCTTAGTAAATCAATGTTAGCGATATTCAAGCTCCCTTGATTACCAAAAACAAGCTGGCTGTTTTTCAAATTCAGCACGCTGTTATTGTTAGGGTTTAAGAGGTTGCCCCCCAAACTCAAGGGCGCTTTAATATCAAGGGCTTGATGGAAAGTGATGGGGCTTTGAGAAAAAGCGTTATCATAGAAATTAAACGCCGTGTTAGAGGTAATAGCGCTAGAGCCTTGAAAATCTAAAGAAGAGTTATTGCTTAAATTAAACTGCCCTCCTAAAGAGCTCGCTCCCTTAAACACGATAGAGGAATCACTCAAACTCGTAGTAATATTCGCTGAATTGAAATTAACCGCCCCGTTAAAATTAAGGTGAGAGCCATTACTCGCAATCAAGCTCGCATAATCGTTGATCGTGGCGTTGTTGGAAACATTAATCGTGCTTTGGTTGAGGTTGAGCGAGCTGGTGTCGTTCAAATTCAAATCGCCTTGAAGATCCAAGGTTGAATGGTTGCTCGCATTGATAGAGGCGTTTTGAGAAAGATTGATTGCATTGGCTTTAATGCTGCTTGTCCCCACTGAAACGCTTAAATTGGAATTGTCAAACAACACGCTTTTAGCTGAAATTTGATACAAACCAGAGCTTAAATTAGAGCTGTTAGTGAAACTGATCGCATTAACGGCATTGAATTGAAAAACAGATTGCGTTTGCCCCACATAGCCCCTAAAAGAGCTGTTAGAAAAATCCAGATTCAAAGCGTTGAAACTGAAATTAGGGTTGCCTCCATTTTGCGCGGTATCATCTATAAAATAGGAGTTTTGAGCCTGAATGTTCGCGCTCTTAGAGGTAAAATTCATAGATGAGCTTTGCGTGCCAGCGGCGCGGTTATACAAAGTCGCGTTCGTTAAAAGAATGCCTTGAAGCCCGTTAAAATTAAGGCTCGCGCCCCCACCGCTAGAAATGCGATTCCCGCTTTCAATGCTGCCGGTGATATAAATCTTTTGCGCTTCATAATACCCTGTAATAAAGCCTATGCATTGCAAATTCCAGCAATGCCCGCTCGCATCATTACTCCCTGCCCCCTTATTGTCCCCAAAGCGAATGATTGTATTGGATTGTGGCACATCGCTTGCATTGGTCCATATGCTTTTAGCCCCAAAAACGATCGCGCTGTTTTGCCCGGTGAATGTTTGAGAAAATTCCGCTTTAGTGAATAAAGTTTTCCCGCTCGCATAAAAATCAATGCTGTTGTCGTAATAGTAAATGGTGTTGTTTGCATTCCCTAAATTATTGTTATAGCTGTTAGGCATGTAGGTCATAAAACCGACAACATCTTTATAATACAAGTGATCCGATTTTTCCATATCCACATAATCAAACACCATGCCAACGCCCAAACGCCGGATAGAAATGCTGTTTTGTGAAAAAATCTCTTGGAAATTGTAGGTTTGGTTATTGAAAGAATACACCACATCATAAACGCCATTACCCGCGCTAGAAACGAGCTTTTCACTGCTTGCCCCATGCCCTTGGTAGTTGATGAGCTGCCATAGATTTTTACTGAAAGCGTTGTTGTATTCAATTTCTTTAGAAGAGCTTACAAGGGTGATAGGGTTGCCATTAGTGATAGCTTCACCAATATTAATCACCGAATGAGCGCTAAAAGCAATCGTCCCATCGCCAAAAGACAAAGGAGCGTTCAGGTTTTTTAAAGTGATGTTATTGAGAGTAACCTGCCCTTTCACGCTCGTGTTCGTAGGGCCATTAAAAACCACATTATCAAAGGTTGCATTCCCTGCAATATTAACAGAGCCGGTATTATTGAAATTAGCGGTATTTTGAGAACCATTACTATTGGTAGAGTTCCCAAAAACAGCACTCCCAGCGATTTGCAAATTTGAATGAGCGTTAGTGAAATCCCCCACAAACGAAGTGGTAGCGTTAGAATTATTGAAATTAAAAGAAGCGCTATTGTTGAAGTTAGCGTTATTGAACGAAGCGTTTTTTGCGCTAATCTCAAACGAACCGCTATTGAACTGGTTGTTATTTGAAAAATTCAAGCTATCGCTGCTGAATTGGTAATTCCCTCCATTAAAGTTGGTGTTTTCAAAAACCGCTTGCCCTGCATTGAAAATGAATTTCCCATCTTTAGCTTCGTTAGTGAAAGTGGTGCCATACACGGAAAGTTTACCGTTAGCGTTTAGGCCATTCAAATTCTGCGAATTGTCCATGTTTTGCGTGGAAAAAGTCATAGAGCTTGAATAGATTCCGGCGTTATGTTGCGTGATGGTAGCGTTAGCGATATTGATACTATCTACCCCATTAAAGATTAGATTAGCTGCCCCACCGGTGCCTATACGATTGCCAGAACGCAGATTCGCTGTGATATACACATGATAAGCGCTATAAGTGCCATCAGTCGTGCCTGTGCATTGGTAATAGGGCCAAGGCCCGCAATGCCCATTAAGAGCGCTCCCTGAAGTGTCCCCAAAAGACACCGTGTCGCTAGAAGAAACGCTATTTCCAGTCCATGTTGAGTTATACCCAATCACCAGATTACTACCACTAGCGCTAAAAGTTTGTTTAAACGAGTTAGTGTAGCTCCCCCATATTTGAACGCTCGGCAAGTAATAAGTCCCGCTCTCTGTAAAATTTTGAGATTTAGGAATATAATATTTATGGTTATACCAAGGCATGTCAGCATTAATATAATTTGAAGCGGATAAGTCAAATTGTGATCCGCTGATTGTAGGGGGTGGCGTGTAAGTCCCGCTCTCTAAAGCTTGGATAATAATGGAATTAGGGCCAAAAGTTTCTTGCAGTTTGTAGATAGTATCCCCTATTTTGTAGCCCACTTGATAGACTTGTGCAGGGTTTGTAGAGGATTTAGGGGTCGAAGAGTCAGTGGGTTTAGAGGTTGTAGCGTTTTCATTCAAAAGCTGCCCGGTAACCCCATTGTAAGTGATCATATCCCACAAACCTTGAGTGAAACTTTGCGGTTTTGAAGAGCTTTCGTTCGTTTTTAGGGCGTTTGTCAAGCCGTTGATCGCATGGTTTAAAAGATGATTATAAGTGATCCCACCGCTAGAATTTAAAATCGTTACGCTATTTTTATCCCCTAAACTTGTGAGATTGAAAGTCGTCCCTTGAGTGAGAGTGATTTTAGAACTCCCAAAATCAAGGGTTGAACCATTGTTCAAATCATTCTTACCGCTTAAAGTAACGCCACCGGTAATGGTCATGTTGCTTGTATTAATAGAAGTGTTAAAAGTCGTGTTGTTAAAACTCGCGCTCTCATTAATGGTGATTTTACCGGTATTGTTAAAAGTGGCGTTATTAAAGGAAGCGTTTTGGATCGTTAGTTGGTGGTTTGAATTGTTAAAGGCTTGCTGGAAAATTACAGAACCCTTAAGAGTGGTAGCGCTGCCACTAAAGGAGCTGTTTTGAATTTGGGGGTGCTGAGCGCTGTTAGCTGGATTAGTTTGGTTATTAAAAGTAAAAGTCCCCCCATTAAAGGAGCTGTTTTGGAAAGTGGCTTGATTGTTAAAAGTATAAGAAGCGTTACTAAAATTCGTGCCATTAAAAGAGCTTGTGCCTTTAAAAGTGAAGCTACCGCTATTAAAGGCGGTATTATTGGTAGCGCTAAATTCTTTATTGAAAGTGAATGCCCCCCCATTCAATTTCGCCCCGCTAAAAGCGGCGTTCTCTTCAAAAGTGAAACTGCCGCTTGCATTGCTAAAAGCCGTATTAGTAGCGTTAGTCGTCCCTTTAAAAGAATAGCTAGGCCCAGAAGTGGAGCAATTAGCCCCTACGCCAACACTAGCTAAAGAACTGCAAGTATCCCCATTTAAAGAAACCGAACCGATAGTAATAGCGCTGTTGGCATTGCCTATATTCACTTGTGAAGTTTTAAACGCACTGATATTAGAATTGATATTGACCTGATTAGCGTTCAAGTTTAAAGTGGCTGTGCCGGTGTGCGTGCCAGCTCCAGATCCCACACGATTGCCCACTTCTAAAGCGCCGTTTAAATTGATTGCGCCAACATTAAAGCTTACATCATCTTTGCCTTGATTATAACCTTGATACGAAGTGAAACTATTAGAACCGCTCAAATCTAAAACAACGCTATTGCCTAGATTGATCGTGAGATTGCCCCCAACATAATTGGTAAAACCGCTTAAACTATAAGTCCCCGTTTCATTCCCGCTACCCACAAAAATAGCTTGATAGTTTTGAGAAGATAAATAGTTAGCGGCATTTCCAGCATCATAGCCTTTATGATTTGCCCCCCACACGTTCTTTAAACACCCTGCAAATTCCCACCATGCACAATACTGACTGCCCTTAACCCAATGCACATACTCACCCCCCACTTTTGGGTTTAACAAATCCCACAGATTATTCGCATACACCCCACTAGCAAACCCGCCAATCAGTAAAGGCATAAGCCATAAAGGACGCTTTAAGATTGTTTTTTGCTTGCGTGCTATCTTTTTTGGTTTCTTTTTAAACTTTTTCATTAAATGCTACCCTCTCATTTCCTAGATAGTAAAATCTCCCCTTTAAATCAAAGCGCATTTTTTCCAAACAAACGCCAAAAAAACAAAGCGCACACCAGCACAAACAATTCCTTAAACAGCCATTCGCTTTGAGCGTGCGAGCGGACAAATTCAGCGCTTTGAAGCGCGGCTTCGCCTATTTTTTGAGCGTTTAAGATATAAGGCGTGTAATAAAAAACAAAGAGCAAGCACAACGCCCCTATCGCCACGCCAAGGATCAAATACACTAACGATCTTTTATAGTAAATGAACGAAATGATTTCATAAAGTAACACCACAAAACCGATCGCACCCAAAAGATAATTGAAACGCACAAAGATTTGCGCCATGAGTTTCCCGCTCTCAAAGGGAGTTAGATTCAATTCAGGTAAAATACTTGAAGCTTTGAAAACAATGGGTGCGACTATCGCTCCTAAAATGATCAAAGAGCCGCCCAAAATACCTAAAAGAAGCAAATACACCCCTAAACCAAATTTTTTCATCTTCCACCTTTTTTAAGATTTTTGCAACAAATGGTTGCAATCCTTAAACTGCCACACTTGAACTAAAGGCATAAAAAATTCTAAAAGGGCTTGAATGTCAGTGATTCTGTCTTTTAACCCGATAAACACTTCAATCTTCACGCCTTTTTCTAATAAAAGTCTAATTATAGAATCACTATACTTGTAATCCAATAAAAATTCTAATTCTTCTAAAGAACCCTCTTTTTTAAAACGCTCCAATTGGGCGTTCAAGCCCACTTCCTTATAAAAGTTATCCATGTAGCTTTGCGGATCTTTTTGAAACGAAGAAAGTTGTAAGCGTTTGAACGCTAAACTCTTATGCGCTAGCATGCAAGGCGAAAACAATAACAAGGAATTGATGCGGCGCTGTTGTAAGATTTCATTATAAGCGTATTCTATCGCCTTAATCGCCCCCATAGAAAAGCCTGAGATATCATAAGCCCCTTTTAAAAGCCACTCTTCAAACAAAACGCTTTCATTAATGAACCCAAAACCACTAAAAAAACGCATTTTCATCCGTTCAACAAATCATACAAATGAGAATGTTCTAAATATTCTTGCTCCAATAACAGAACGCTTAATCGCTTGCAAGCTGCAATTTGCGGCTTTAAAAACTCCAGTTGCTCTTCATAAAGAACGCTTAAAGACTCTTTTGTAGGGGCTAAAAGAAGCTCACTGGCCATAAATTCGTTCAAAAATTTCGCTTTTTGCAAGTCTTGTTTAGACAGACTATAACGCTCCTTATAGAGCAACTCTAAAATAATCGTCCCGCTCAAATACACTTTAATGTAATTTTTAATCTCGCTCTCGCTGTGGATTTTATTTTCATTAAAAGCGATAAATTCCCCTAATATTGGCGCTTTATCAAATTCAATTTCTAGCCAATACGCACTCAAGGCTTTCGCGCTTTGATACAAAGCGACTAATTCCTTTTGGTTTTCGTCTAAAGTTTGGGGCTTTTTCTTGCCGTAAGCGATCTTGTCTTTCACTTCTAAAATGTCGCTCTCAGTGATTTCGTTTCGTTGGTGTTTTAGGGCGTTTAGAGCGCTTTCATTGATTAAAGTCGCTAACATCGCCCC
This sequence comes from Helicobacter pylori, assembly GCF_011175115.1. Lineage (GTDB taxonomy): Bacteria > Campylobacterota > Campylobacteria > Campylobacterales > Helicobacteraceae > Helicobacter > Helicobacter pylori_DF. Next base: position 208,011 of record NZ_SHOW01000001.1, read on the forward strand.
GCTAAAACCCACGCAAATTTTAGCGATCTTAAGATAATTGAGCGTGTGCTTTTTGTTTTCTAAAAGCTTTTCTAAAATGCTCTGCCTTTCTAGTAAATCCGGTAAAGAAATGAAAATACGCCGATCAAATCGTTTGCTCCTTAATAGCGCTTCATCCATCACTTCCATTTGGTTAGTCGCTCCTATCACCACCACCTCATCGTTTTGTAAAAACCCATCCATTTCGGTTAAAAGCTGATTAAGCGTGGCCTCTCTTTCATCGCTCCTATGCCCTCCCCTAGCCTTACCCAAAGCGTCAATTTCATCAATAAAAATAATAGAGGGGGCATGCCTTTTAGCGTGCATGAAAAGTTCATGCACTTTTTTAGCCCCAGCCCCCACATAAATTTGAGAAAACGCGCTCCCGCTTTCATAAAAAAACGGCACTCTGGCTTCACTCGCTAAGGCTTTAGCGATCATGGTTTTCCCCACTCCAGGAGGCCCGATTAAAAGCACGCCTTTAGGGAGGAAAATCCCTAAATCCTGGTATTTTTTAGGGTTTTTTAAATAATCTATCACTTCTAATAATTCTTCTTTGACTTCATCCACCCCTGCAATGTCTTCAAAACGCACCCCTAGCGCATCGTATCGCTGGAATGCATTTTCTAATTCGTTTTTGTGAGCGCTCTCTAAACTCATTTTAGTGTCCAATCGTTTGGGCAAGCGCCAAAAGATCCCAAAAAGCATGCTAGAAATGAAAAAAAGCAACGCTAAAAAGATTTTAGAAACCTTGCTTAAATTTTCTCGTCTTTCTATGGGCATGCTTTCTGGGATTTTATAAACCCTTAAAAAGGCTTCTTTGTTGGTTTTATAAAGACCTTTGTTAGCATAAAAATAATTTTCATCTTCAATTAGAGTCTGTTTAGGGTGAGACTGGATCACATAAAAAAAATCCTTACTGGATATGAGCCTAGAAACATCGCTTAAAATTAAAAAAAGAAGCAAGCAAAAAGTAAGGATCAAAAACCCTAACGCCAAAACAAGCGAGCGGTTTTTGATGCGTTTAAAGGGAGCGGTGAGGTCTTCTAAAAATTTAGAAAACGGCATGATTTTCCCTCTCCTTAATTTCATACTCTTTGATTTCTAAAAAACTGGTCCTTAAAGGCTTATCGCTTTTGATTTTAATGGGGTTGAAGAATTGATCTAAGGCTTTAAATTCGCCGTCTTTTTGCGCTTCCACTAAGGCTTTTAGGGGCGTGTTGAGTTTGAGTTGCAATTGCCTGAACGCCTTATTTTTATGAAAAATCAAATCTTTGATCGCATTCAAACGCTTTTTAGAATCTTCCAAACTCACGCTATCGTGCATCAAACTAGAGGGGGTGTCTTTTCGTTTGCTGTAAATAAAAGGGTGGATGTGCGTTAAAGGCAAGCTTTCTAAATTTTTAAACGCCTTTTCAAAAACGCTTTCGCTCTCGCCCGGATGCCCCACAATAAAATCCGTGCCGATAGCAAAATTCTTAGAAGCGATTTTTTCTAATAATTCCCTATCGCTTTTGGTGCGGTTTCTTCGATTCATTCTCTCCAACATGAAATCATGGCTATGCTGTAAAGCGATATGCAAATGTTTTTCTAAAAAATCCTCTTCTAAAAGCTCTAAAAATTCATCGTTGATTTGATTAGGCTCTAAACTCCCAATCCTTATGCGTTTTAATCCAGCAATCTGGCTTAATTTTTTAATCAACCTTGCAATATTGCTTCCCCTATCTTTCCCATAGCTCCCCACATTGGTGCCGGTTAAAACCACTTCTTGAACCCCTTTAGAGCATAAAAGGCCCACTTGCTCTAAAATTTTCCCCTCTTCAAAACTCCTAGCCCTCCCTCTCACGCTTGGGATAATGCAATAATTGCAATCAAAATCACAGCCTTCTTGGATTTTGATAAACGCCCTAGTTTTTCCCACAAACTCGCTCACCATCGTGGTGTCTAAGTGCTTGTTTTCTAAATTGTCATCTATAAAAAAACGCTTTTTTTCTTGTAAAAGCGCATTAATCTTTTCTTTATTGTCATGCCCAAAAACGCCCTTTAAAAACCCTTTTTCAAAAAGTTCTTTGCCTTGGGTTTTCACCCCGCAGCCAGTAAATAACACTTCTTTATCCAATCGCGCCATTTTTTTAGCGTAACTCCTTACCGCGCTATCGGCCCCATTGGTTACGGTGCAAGAATTGATCACAATAATATCGGCTTCTTGTTCTTCTAAAGTCGCGCTAAAATCCTTTAAATTTTCGCCCATCACTTGCGTGTCAAAAAGATTCGTCCTGCACCCAAAAGTTTTGAAATAGACTTTTTTCATTTTTGTTCCCTTTTATTCCCAAAACCATCGCCTAGAGCGTCAGCATCCACTTTAAGCAGCTTGCTGGTAGTATAAGCGATATGGATATTTTCTTCTTTCAAAAAGGCTTCAACGATTTCAGCCACAATCTTGCTCCTTAAAGACATGGTCGCATACGAATTGGTTTGATACCACACCGAGATTTTTATCCCGTTATTTTCAGGCATCAAAAAGCATCGAGGCTTCACACTCAAACTCCTTAAAGAATACCGGTCGCGCATTTTATTGAGCTGTTTATAGGTAATATCCGTGTATTCTTTAGACAATTCTGTAGCGATGTTGAGCGCAATTTTAGAAGCTTTTTTAAAATCAGAATCAAATGTAATGCAAAAATCCACGCCATCCCAAACCGTTTTCATCCCAAAATGGCTGTAATTAGCGAACATGGTGGTGAAAATATAATTATTAGGCACAAAGATAATTCGGCCCGCTCTCCTGTTGTTCGTGTAGGTGGTAAAGGTTACATCTTCTAAAATCGTAATGTGCAACATAGAAATATCCAACACATCGCCAATAAAAATATCCGTCCCCTTAGCGATACGCACCCTATCGCCCACATGCACGCTCCCTCCAATCAAAATGATAAACCACCCAAGCAAACTCATGAACAAATCCTTCATCGCAATCGCTAAACCTGCGCTCGCAAAGCCTAAAACCGTGACCAAGTAAGTAACGTTTTCCAAATAAGAAAAAAGAAAGATCAAAATGATCACGCTCACATTCACGAAGTTAATGGCTTTATTCACGGTATAGACGCGTTCATTATTTTCAATGTATTTACTGGAAATGATTTTTAAAATCCACGCAAACACCACGCTCAAAAGGGCCGCTAAAAACACATAAACCAATTTAAAAAGCTGGTTTTTAACTTGAGATTTGACAATGCTTATAGCTTCATCGCTGTCTTTTTGAAAAATCCCGATCGTGGTTTTTAGAATGTTTTGAGCCCCTTGCAATTCCAGGCGTTTGGCTTGAGTTTGATAAATCTCATCGCTTAATTTCGCGCTTTTATCCAAAGCGTGCCACTCATTTAAAAGCTGGTGTTTTTGATCTAAAAGTTTTAAAACTTCTCCTAAAGAAGTCTGGTTATTTTTAAGATTTTCATGCTTTAAACGCATGCTTTTAATGAAAGAAATGCCATCAATGATCGCAATAGGGTTAGCGATATTAGGGATATTGGGGATATTGGGGCGCTCTATCAAGTCCTTAAAAGGATTGACCCCATAGCTTTCAAACATTTTTTGCTGAGATTCTAAAGCCTTTAAGGTATGCTCCAAGGTGCTAATCTTTAATAAATCCTTGCTTTTTTTATTTTTTAAGCGCCTTAATTCCTGCCTCACGCTCTCTTTTTCGGTATAAATTTGATTGTAAATCTTGTAGTTTTCAAATTTTTTCAACCACACGTTATCGTCTTTGGCGAGTTTTTTATCCACCAAAGCCATTTGTTTTTGTATAGAGGATAATTCTTGGCTCTTATCCTCTGCTTGCAAAAACAAAAAACAAAAGAATAATAATACCCTTAATGCCATTTTTCTAACACCTTTAAAATCGTTTCTTTAGGGATATGAGAGGCAATCTCAAACGCTCCAATGCCTTTAGGCAGAATGAATTTTAGGGTTTGGTTCTCGCTTTTTTTATCTAAAAACAAGCGTTCGTAAAATTTTTGAAGATCAAGGATTTGGTAATTGAATATCAAATCAAATTTTTTCAATAAATTTTCTATGCGTTCGCATTCTTTTAGAGTGAGCATGCCTAAAGAAATGGCTAACTCATTAGCCATGCGCATGCCAATAGCGATCGCTTCGCCATGCAAAAATCGCTCATAATCAGTCTCTTTTTCTATCGCATGCCCAAAGGTATGCCCATAGTTCAACCCAGCCCTGATGTTTCGCTCTTTTTCATCTTGAACAACGACTTGAGCTTTGATACTGACGCTTTGAAAAACCACTTCTTCTAAACAATCTTTTAAATCCTTTGTTTCTAATATTTCTACCAAGTTTTTATCAAAACACACCGCCATTTTAATGATTTCAGCAACCCCCGCTTGAAATTCCCTTTTTTCAAGGGTTTTTAAAAAAGCTAGATCCATATAAACCGCTTTAGGCTGGTGGAACGATCCGATTAAATTCTTGCCATAAGGCGTGTTGATCCCCGTTTTCCCCCCCACGCTCGCATCCACTTGAGCGAGTAAAGTCGTAGGGATATTAATAAAATCAATCCCCCTAAAATAAATACTGCTCGCAAACCCCACCATATCGCTTATGACTCCCCCACCAAGGGCTATCATTAAAGAATGGCGGTTTAATTGCATTTCAAAGGCGTTGTTTAAAATCCGCTCTAACGAATGGAAATTTTTGTATTTTTCCCCGGACTCTATCACGCACACTCTGACTTCTAAGGCGTTCAAGCGCTCTAATAAATAGGGTAAATGCAACCCAGATACGATGCTATCGCTAATGATGAGTGCTTTTTGTTTCAATTTTATTTCAGGCAGTTCCCCCAAAAACACTTTATAGCTTTTTTCTTTTAAAGGGATTACAATTTCTTGCATTCTTTCACTCCGCTACAGGGATAAAAATTTGAGGGTTATCGTCGTTTAAAAACGCTAATTTTTCCACTTTAGTGGATAAAAACCACCAAAAGCGCGTGTGCGTGATGCACTCTTCAAAAGGCATGAAATGCAAAATGGGATTTCTTAAAGAATTGAGATACATGATAGGGTTTTTAATATCGGTTTGAAAAATCTCAATCTTGCGGTTAAAGGTGTTGGCTAAATTTTCGTAATGATTGACAATCTCGTTTTTATAGCGCTTGTTAGGGTCAAAATCATAGAGCAACAAGCCCAAATCCATTTGCATAGACACATCAAAAATCACTGAAGACATGTCTTCATTAATGCTTAAACTTTCATTCAAAACCACCACGCTTTGAGTGGTTTTAGACAAGCCAGAAGTGTTGGTTTTATAAACCGGGGTGGCTGTTTTATACAAGGCTTTTCGGTGTTTTTTAGATAAAAAAAGCTCTCTACCCACCACGATTAGGCCCATTTTTTTTTGGTGGTCTTCATGGAGTTTTTGGATAAAACTTTTCCCATAAAAATCAAAATTCACTTCAATGCTTTCGGTTTCTAGCGATAAGAATTTATGATAAAACTTAGGGCTAGTGGGGTGTAAAACCTGAATGTAGAGCTTGTAGCTCTTTAAACGCTTGTGCAAAAACAAGGCTTGATACACATCGCGCATCATCGCTTTTCTGTTCTGCAAACGCATATCAATGTATAAATAAATGCTCTTACCAAAGGGGGCTGGGAACTGCCCCACGTTGCTTTTGACTTGATGATACACCGCGTTTAAAATTTCTGGATTGCCCGCCACTAAAAGAATGTCTCGTGGCTGGATAACCAAAGATTTAGTGGAGAGCAACAAAACATCGTTGCGATAAAGCCCCACAATCCTGTATTCTTTTTGCCTGATAGAGCCAATATGCCTGTAAGCAAAAATGCTCCCAAAAGGCACATCAATCTCCATGATCTCGCCCTTGCCTAACCCAAACTCTCTAGGGGTGCTAGGGATATTAGGCAAACGAGAAATGAATTTATTGGCTAAAACTTCAAACTCATCAATCAAAATAAGCTTTTCATCTTTATTTTCTTCATTGTTTTCTAAAGTTTTTTCGCTATCTCTTTTCACGCTCAAAACCACGCGCATGCGTTTGAAATGGGTTTGAATGATTTTATGAATGATGCGTTGCTCTTTAAAATCTTGTATGATTAAAAACGCATCGCTCACCTCATCGTTTAACACTTGCAAAAGCCTGAAACTAGAAGTCGCATCAAAACAATAAAAAGCGAAAGTGCTCGGGTAGTTTTTAGGGATAAGGCTCTCATTTTTGACGACCACTATATAAAAATTATGATTAGAATAATGCCTTAGCACCAAGTCTAAAAAATTTTTTGCTACAATGCCATCTAAAATAAGGGCGATTTTTTTCAATTCCAAACTTCCTAAAAAATGATTACGCCATTATATCCAAGATTAAGGCTTAAACGATGGATTTTCAACTCCAAGCTATTGACAAACACGCGCGAGCTGGTCTTTTAAATTTAGCCCATTCTCAAGTGGCAACGCCTGTTTTTATGCCCGTAGGCACGCAAGGCTGCATCAAATCTTTAGACGCTACAGATGTGCAAGAAATTTTAGGCACTAAACTCATTTTAGCCAACACCTATCACATGTATTTAAGGCCGGGCGAGAAAGTGGTTGAACAATTAGGGGGTTTGCATCGTTTCGCTCAATTTCATGGGAGTTTTTTAACCGATAGCGGGGGGTTTCAAGCCTTTAGTTTGAGCGATAATGTCAAATTGCAAGAAGACGGGATTATTTTTAAATCCCACATTGATGGGAGCAAGCATCTATTCACGCCCGCTAAAGTTTTGGACATTCAATATTCTTTGAATAGCGATATTATGATGGTTTTAGACGATTTGGTGGGCTTGCCCGCTCCGCTAAAGCGCCTTGAAGAATCCATTAAAAGAAGCGCTAAATGGGCGAATCTTAGCCTAGAATACCACAAAGAAAAAAACCGCCCGAGCAACAACCTTTTTGCCATTATCCAGGGCGGCACGCATTTGAAAATGCGAAGCCTTAGCGTGGAATTGACGCATAAAGGTTTTGATGGCTACGCTATAGGCGGTTTAGCGGTGGGGGAAAGTGCTGATGAAATGCTAGAAACCATCGCGCACACCGCCCCCTTGCTCCCCAAAGACAAGCCTCGCTACTTAATGGGCGTAGGCACGCCTGAAAATATCCTAGACGCTATCAGTTTAGGAGTGGATATGTTTGATTGCGTGATGCCCACCAGAAACGCCAGAAACGCCACCCTTTTCACGCATTTTGGCAAAATTTCTATCAAAAACGCGCCCTATAAATTGGATAATACCCCTATTGAAGAAAATTGCGCTTGTTATGCTTGCAAACGCTATTCTAAAGCCTATTTGCACCATCTCTTTAGGGCTAAAGAACTCACCTACGCTCGTTTAGCCAGCTTGCACAATTTGCATTTTTATTTAGAGCTGGTTAAAAACGCCAGAAACGCCATTTTAGAAAAGCGGTTTTTGAGTTTTAAAAAAGAATTTTTAGAAAAATACCACTCTTGTTCGCATTGAGTGGTAAAATGTAAAAAATACTAAAAAGCATTTTTTACAATCAATGACAAAGAGCTTGCGTGAGTAAGCGATAACTTTTTAAAAAAAAGCGGTCTTCTTGGGTTAGGGGGTTATTTAAGGGGGGTTGTAGGGGGAATTATTTCAAAATACCCCCTATCCCCTTAAGGAAGTGAGTTTTTACTATAAAAATTAAATTTAAAAACCCTATTTTTTGAAAAAATGTAAGGTTTTGAGTATCCATTCAAGGATAACAAAACCCTATCTTTGATAAATCTCAGGGTGGGTGCTTTTAAAACGCCTGTGAAACCAAAAATAACTTTCCGGGTGGTTTCTAATCACCTCTTCGCACAAACTCGCTTGGGCTTGCGTGCATTCTAAAATATCGTTTTGTGCGTTATCAGTGATTTGAGAGCGGATACTTGGGTAATAAGTCGCTGTGTAATGCGAATAATCGTCATTAAAATCAATGAATACTGGCTGGATGTCTATATTGTAACGGCGCGACAAAATAGAAGCGATCGTGGTGTGCGTAGCGTCTCTATCAAAGAATTTCACCACCACCCCGTCTTTAGGAACGACATTTTGATCCACTAAAATCCCCACAAGGCCATTGCCTTGATTATACATTTTAATGAGTTCTTTCATCGCCCCTATTTTATTGACAAAGCGCACCCCAAACGCCTCTCGCCGGCTCATGATCATGTGGTTGATGGGAGCGAATTTAGTCAAACGCCCCAAGCACCCCCTACCATAGTTCTCATAATATTGCGCTAAAGTCGTGCCTACCGCTTCCCAATAGCCAAAATGCATGCATAAAGTGATCGCTTGGCCTTCCTTGTTTAAAGACTTCCACACGTTTTCTTCATTGATGAGCGTGAAACGAGCGTCGTATTCAGCCTTAGGGATAAAGATCACTCTAATGGTTTCTAAAATGATGAAAGCAAAATTTTCATACCCCTTTTTAATGATCCTTTTTTTCTCTTCTTCGCTTTTAGAATCCCCAAACACAAAATCCAAATTGGCCTTAGCGTCAAAATAACGGCGCCTATCAAAGGTTTTCATGAGCCATGCTAAAGCTTTAATGCACCTTAAAAACCAAAAATGAGGCATTTTAGCTAAAACAAACCCCAGAATATTCACTAAAGATTCCACGATAAGAATATTCAAAATGCGCAGTTCTGTTTTAAAACCCTTGTCGTCTTTGTTCAATATCTTTTCGTGTATGAGTCGTTCTTTATAAGTCATTCTTTTTCCTTTAAAACGTTTAAAACGCATTCTTTAATTTTTTTAGGATCTATGTTTTGGATAGAAAAATCCTTTTTATGGTAGTTGGCGTTTGAATTACCGGTGAGCGAAACATTGATCGGGCTTTCTAATTTAAAACGCTCCATGGGCGTGTTGCCATAAAGGGTGATACTAGCCTTTTGTAACGCCCATGCTAAATGCGTGATACCCGTATCGCCCCCAATAATCACATCCATTTTAAAGAGCAACGCCTTAACCTCGTTTAAAGTGAGTTTAGGGAGCAATAACACATTGCGCTGGTGTTTTAAAGCGTGATAAAGCGTAATGGCCTTCTTTTCATCAGCATGCCATAACAAGCAAATTTGAAAATTTTCTAAAATTAACGCCAACTCTTTAAAACGCTCTATGGGGTAAGTTTTATTGATTTTAGAAGTTTCTAAAACAAAAAGGATTTTTGGTTTATTTTTATTCAAGTTTAACGCGTTGATTTTTGGAGAAGGCTGGTAAGAAAACGCTTTAGCCCTAGAGCTTAAACCCTGTGAAATTTCTTTTTCTGGCAAGTTTAGGGCTTGAGAAAGGAGCGTGGAATTACGCTTTAAAATAGGTTCATCATAAGCGATAGAAACTTTTTGCGAGTAAAAAAACGCGCTCAAACCCTCCCTAGCCGAAGCGTAATCAAAGCCGACTTTTTTAGGGGCTTTCAACATTTGCGTGATGAGAGCGGATTTGACTAGGCCTTGCATGTCAATGATTGTATCGTATTCATAAGCCCTTAAATTTTTAAAAAGCTTGAAAATCTTCAAAGGGTTCAAGGTTGTAAGCACGCTTTTTAAAGCGATGGGGTGTAATTTATCAATATAGGGGGAATGCTCTAAAATCGTGCTAAATCTTTCATCCACGAACCATTCTATTTGAGCGTCAGTGAAACGCTCTTTAATAGCCGCTAAAAACACCGCACTCACGATAATATCCCCAAGCGCTGAAAGCCTGACAATCGCTATTTTCAAGCAAACTCTATCGTCAAAGGAATGGGCTTAATGAGTTTGGGGAGCATTTCTTTAGCCAAGTAAAGCGCATCATTAGAATGGATCACAAGCTTGTTTTTTTCTAGCGTGTATTTTAAATGGTGGCTGTCTGTTAGGCACAAATTTTCGGCTAAAGAAAGGATAAAACTCAGCCATTGCAAGGTCAAAAGGCTTGGCATCATCGCGCTCATGTGGGCGATAGCGTTGTCTTTAGGGATTTTTTTATGGCTGAATTGGGCTAATAAGCAAATGATCGCTCTATCCTGGTGGCTAAAGCCATAACTCAAAGCGTTTAAAATGAAATACGCGCTGTGCTTGTGGGCTAAATAGACGCTTAAAATCTTACCCATGCTCGCTAATTCCCCCGCAATCTTTAAATGGAAAAGGTATTTTTCATCTATTTTATGCAAAGGCGATAAGGCTTCAAACAATTTCATGCATTCTTTTTTGACCTTTTGGCTGTGCTTTTCATGGGGCAAAAAGCGATCTTTTAAAGAGATGAGAGAGGGGTTGATATTGGGGGGGAATTTATGGTAATGGTGGCGCAACAAATCGCTCAAAAACACGCCTTCTCTCACCCCCACCCCACTAGTGATCATTAAAGAAGTTTTTAAATGCTCCAAAACGACTGATAAAATCAACGCCCCACTCCTAATGCTATCCAAACGCTCTTCATTCACCCCTAAAAGCCGTAATTTGTCTTCTTTGAGCATGACGATTTTTTCAATGAACGCTAAATTTTTATGTGCATCTATTTCATAACCATGCAAAGAATCTATAGGGTAACAAAAGCGTTTCATCAGCACCTTACTCAAGGCTCTGATCGTCCCCCCCACCCCAAAGGCGTTTTTATGCTTAAAGGGCAATTTAGAGACCTCTTTTTGGATAAAGGCTTTAGCCAATTTGACATCTAAGGCTTTGTCTAAAAACATTTCTTTAATGCGAATCGTGCCGACATCAAGCGAGATGAGATCCTTAATCTTGCCTTTTTCAATCAACGCGCACTCGGTGCTACCCCCTCCAATGTCTATCGTGATCCCTGAATTTTTATGCAACAAATTCGCGCACGCGATTCCGCCATAGAGCGCTTCTTTTTGCCCATCAATGATTTTGATTTGCAAACCGCAAGCCTTTTTCACTCTCGCTACAAACTCTAACCGATTAGGGGCATCGCGTACCGCTGAGGTCGCCACGCACAGGATTTTTTTGCTTTTGTATTTGAGAGCGATTTCTTTAAATTCGCTCAAGGCTTTAACGGCTCTTTGCATGGGGATTTCTTGTAAGATTCCATTAAACGCATAACAACCCTCTGAAATCCTAACCTTAGACTTAGTCTCAAAAAGCAAGTAAAACCCAAACTGGCTCGTCTTTTTAAAGACTGCCAAACGCACTGAATTAGAGCCTATATCAATCACGGTCGTGATTTTAGCCATTACTAGCCTTTAATCTTGCTCTTTTAAGATTTCGTATTTGTATTTCAATTCCTCTTTGCTCTCTGCGTTGTTGGGATCCGGTAAAATCGCATCTACAGGGCATACGCTCACGCAACGCGGCTCATCATCATCATACCCGTAACACTCTGTGCATCTGTCTGGATCAATATTATAAATGGGATCGCCCTCTTCAATCGCCTCACTAGGGCATTCTTCTCTGCAAGCATCGCATGCAATGCATTCATCGTTCACCAATAATGACATGACTAACTCCTTTTAAAAAGTTTGAATACGATTTTTACTCTAAATTAGCTTAAAATTCAATCTAAAAAGACTATTTTTTTTTGATTATAAGAATGGGGGCTAATTTCTAGCACGCCTAAAACCCCTAAATCTTTTAAATGAGTGTAATCTGGCTTGTGGGTTTCTACAAACACGCTCAAGCCCAAACGCCAAGAAAATTCTACCATGCCCTTTAAATCTTCTTTCAAAAGCTCTTCATCTAAAATGACCCCATCAGAGCCTTGAACAAGCGATTCTAAAAGCTGGTAATGGCTGATAAAAAGATCCTCATGGACAATCAAAGAGTTCGCATGGCGGCGCAACAACCCTAAAACTTCTAAATCAAACACGCTTGGCGCACCTATTTCGTATAATCCTTTGAAATTGACAATGACGCAATCGGTGTGGGTGTTTTCTTTCAAAAGCTTTTCTAAAACCTCATCAGGGGTTACAAAAACACAATTTTTGGTTTGAGGAATGATTCTAGGCAAGTAAGGGTTATACGACAGGCTTTTACCTAACATTTCATAAGAAAGCATGCCCTCTTTTAAGGCTAAGCTTTTTTGTAAATTTTCTAAAATCCCTATTTCTTGCATTCTTGAATGATCTTATTGTGTTCTTTCAATTCGGGTTCAGTTTGGATAAACTCTTTAGCGATGCTAGAAAAGATTTTTTTAGCCTCCAAACAATTCCCTAATTTGTAATAACCCCACGCCAAAGAGTCTAAATAGATCGCTGAATTGTAGTCGCTAGTGTCTAGGGCTAAAGCTTTTTTAACCAAATCTATACCTCTTTTAACATCCATGTCATAATCTATTAAGGAATACCCTAAAAAATTATAAAAGAAAGCGTCTTGCGCGTCTTCTTTATCTTTAGTTTTAGCAAGCCATGCTTGGCGCTCTTTGGTGGCTTGCTCTAATTTTTGAATGATGGGCAACATCTCTTCTTTGGTGAGCTTTTTATTTTTCGCGCTCAAGCTTTCATAATGATAAATGGCCTCTAATCCTAAGAATTTAGGGTCTTTTTTTTCTTGATAGATCAAAGAAGCTTGTTTGGAAGCTTGAGCGAATTTTTTTTGCGCGGTGTATAAGTCTAATAACAAACGCCTATCAAAAGGGAATAATTCTGCGATTTTCTGGGCCTTATCAAACTCTTTTAACAAGATTAATACCCCTATGTAAAATTGGGCGTTTTGAACAATAGGGTTTTTTTCATACAAACGAGCGAAAGTCGTTTTAGCCAAATCAAGCTCGTTAAATTGCGTGAAGGTGTTGAGTGCTTTTTGGCACAATTGTTCTGAGCAACCATACCTGTCTATATGAGATTGCAACAAATCCAAGCCCTCTTTTTTACGATTTTGCAAAAAATAGATCGTAATGAGTTTTTCTAGGCTGTCTTCATCATGCACTTGGTTATAAAACTTATTCAACAACGGGAAAGCCTTATCCAAACGCTTTTGAGTCAAATACAAAGTCCCTAACACATTGTCTGTGGCTATGGTCTTTTCTTCTTTACGGATTTTGTGTAATAGTTCAATCGCCTTATCAATCTGCCCCATTTGCACATAGCCATCCACTAAAATCTTATTGATAGAAACATCGTTACGATTATTGGTGATTTTTTGATAGAGCATGGCTAAATGCATAGCGGTTTTAATGTCCCCTAAACTCGCCGCTGAAATGGCCGCTTCTTTAGCATACACCACTTTATTGGTTTGCTTGTAAAGATTCATATACCCTTTTTGAGCGGCTGCAAAATCCCCTCTATGGAAAGCGTCTGAACTCAATAAAATTTGATGGTCTTCTGAAAGGGTTTCAGCCTTAAGGCAAAACAAGCTCAAAAACAATAAATTTGCTAAAAATCTTTTCTTTATTGGAATATCCATTATTTTATTTCCTTTTTTGTGTAACTAAAGTGAATTTTAGCGCACTTTAGTCTCTTTGGTTTTTTGTGTGATGCCCGGACAACTTTGACAAAAAGCTTCTTTTTGCTCTTTAGAGAAAGTTTTCACGCTCTCCCAAAAAGGAAAAGTTTGGCATTGCTTAGGGCGCACGCTATAAATCTGGCATTTTTTGGTTTCTAAATCCAAAAACACGCACGCCAAACCCAACTCTTTAGCGTCTTTTTCTAATAAAGAGAACTTATAACCCACCTTTTTAACGTATTTTTGACTGAATTCTTCTAATTCTAATTTTAAAAAAGCGCTAATTTTTTGCATTTCTTGGATACTTACAAAAATATACCCGCTTTCTCCCACGCAACACTTTGCCCCACAACCCTCGCATGCCTTAGAATTAAAACTGAAATCAAAATCTCGCATTAAACTACCCCTATCCTATTGGAGATCAATACTCACGCTAAATTGCACCAACAGCCCTTCATCATCTTTAGAAATTTTTAAGGGCAATTGGCTTTGAGCGCTCGGTAAATATTTGTTGATTAAGGTGAAAAAAAGATAGGTTTTTTCCAATTCGCTCGCTCTGGCCATGATAAAAAACTGGGTTTTTTGAAGAGGGTTTTGAGAGAGCAAGGGTTTGATTTTATAGGCATCAAAACATTTTTTTAAAATCTTTTCTAAAATCCGCCTGGACTCTTCATCATTAAAAATCTTTAACAAGGATTCGCTTGTTTCTTTTTGATTACGATAGTTTGTTAGAGCTGTTTCAAAATGCCTTTGCGCGTATTCTAAAACGCTTTTTTTACGATTTTCTTCTAAAAGGATTTTTTTTAATTCCAGCATGCTAGGCCACAGAAAATACTCGGTGTTCAACCAACCCAATAAGGAAAAAACCCCTAAAAAAACAAGGTTTTTGATGATAAACCCTACATCGCCTGATTGTTCTCTGTCTAAGTGTGAAAAATGCAATGGCTTCATTTAATAGACTCCGGGTTTTTTATCAGTAAGGAATTAGAAAAGTTGGTGGAAACAAAATTAAACCACCCATCGCTTAAAGGGAAAAATTCCGCCCTAGAATAATCAAACATGGGGTTTAGTTTGTTTTGAAACAAAAAATAAAAGGCTTCTTTAGAAGGGGTTTTACCACTAACCACCACGCTTTGCTGGTCTATTTCAATGCTATTAATAGTGATGGAATCCGGCACAATATTCAAAAGCCCTTGCAAAACATCTCGTATATCATCGTTGTAATTCAAACGCTTTTTGGCTTCTTTAATGAGTTTTAAGGTTTCATCAGTCTTAACCTGTAAGCGGCTGATTTCATGGCGGTAGAGCCTTTCTTGGATCGTCAAACTGGACACATTGTCTTGAGTGTTTTTAATGGCGTTGTGCATAAACCACACTAACCCCCCTATCACCACAAAAGATAAAAAAATGTAAAAAACCCAAATTTTAGAAAGCTTGCTGATAAGGTATTTCGCTCTTGGCTCAATATAGCTAAAACGCATGCTTTTCATTCTCCATGCGCGCTAAAATATTCAAGCGCTCCACTAAAGAAAAATCAAGCCTATCCACTTCTATCATCAAAGTTTCTTGCAAATGCATTAACGCTTTGTGGTGGATTTGACAACTGTCTAAAACAACCACCTTTTCTACAAAGTCTATCTCTCTAGAATGATAGACGCTGCGCAATCCCTCTTGCAAAACATCTGCAATTAAGGGGATATTCGTCATGCCTTCAATCAAACTATAAGCGTCCTCATTTTTTTCTTTACTATCCTTACTGCTATCTAGCCCCATCGCTTCTTCAAGGCTGTCAATATCTTCTTGGATTTCACTCAAAAACAAATTCACAGTCTCATTATCCATTCCCATAGAATCTTCTTCTTTGCTCTCTATAAACTCTTCAGGTTGTTCTTCTAAAAACACGGATTTGGCTAAAAAAATCTCTTTTTTATCCGCAATCAAAAAATAAAATCTTGAACGCTCCAAAAGCAAATACAACAACGGCTTATTTTCTAAATGATCGCGCACAAAATCATAAATAAGGCTAAAAGGCGAAAACAAAAAATCCACATCCTGGATTTTAAAACGCTTGAAATCCTTTAAAAAATCCTTAGATTCCACATAAACGCAATACTTTTGATTGACTTCACAAGCATGATAATCTTGATTTTCTTGTTTGATTTGTTCAAACGCCTGTTTTTCGCATAAAACCTCTTTAGCTTTACTCATCGCGCTGAAATAAGTGTAGGGGTATTTTTGGCTATAAGTTCTGGCGATTTTTAAGGCTTGAATAGGGACTTCACCATTTTTAGTCTCCACTTTAGTCTCAAAAGTTTTAAAAAATTTCTCTTTAATGCGATCGTTTTTGATCCTTATGACTTGAGTGGATAAAAGATTGTGATCCACATTAAAAGAGATATACACTTGAGAGCAAAATCTCTCTTTAAATGTTTTTTTTAACCCTTTAAGCACCCAAACCCCTTTGAGATTCTTCAAATCCAACAGAATCCATGCGCGTCTTTAAATATTCTTTAGCCTTTGAAAGCTCCCATTCTTTAGGGATGATCACAGATTCTAGCATGTAATAGCGCACTTCGCTAAAAGGCTTAGGGATTTCAAATTGATCCCAAGTGTTCAACCGCCATGCGTTTTTACAAACCACCCGACAAGCGCTAATCCCCACGCCTGATTTTTGAGCTAAAGCGATCACCCCATCCGCTATGCTGTGCCGTGGGCCTTTAGGGCCATCAGGAGTGATAGCGACATCGCAACCTTCTTTCAAGCGTTTGAGCCCCTCTATCAAAACCTTAACCCCTCCTTTTTTGCTAGAGCCTCTAATGTTTTTAAAACCAAAGCTTTCAAACAAACCCGCCGCAATAGAGCCGTCAAAATGCTGGCTTGCGATCACATAAATACAAGGTTTTTTAAGTTTTAAATAAGCAAACCCAATCATGCCAAGCTCCCCATGCCAACAGCTTACAATAAAGGGTTTTTCTTTTAAATTTTGAGCTAAAAAATAGCGGTTTTTGCAAGTTTTATGCAACAACCAAAGGACTCCAAACGCCAAACGAGGGACAATCTTTAAAACGATATTTTTCCTGAAAAATTTTAAGCTCAATTCTCGCCTTTAAACCCGCTTTTTCATTGGTTATTTTGATTAGTTGCCTTTAATGGCCGCTATCAAGCGCCCTTTAGAATGAGAAATAATCTCCACTTTTACAAGCTCGCCCGGATTTCTTTTTTCCTTACAAGTTACTTCAATGAATTTCCCCGTATCGCTGCGCCCCTCAAAACCCACGATTTGATCATCCATTTCACGCCTGTTTTCCACCAACACCACATGCGTTTTACCCACTTCCAACTTGGCTTTTTCCTCTAAAATTTCTTTGTGCCTGTTTTGCAGCCTCTCTAACCTTGAAGATGAAACCTCTAATGGCACTCTTTCTTTCCAAGCTCCCGCTTCAGTGAAAGGGCGTGGGGAATAAATGAAACTATAGAGCGTGTCAAAGCGCACTTTTTCTAGCACCTCCATCGTGTCTTCAAAATCCTTATCGCTCTCATTAGGAAAGCCCACGATAATATCCGTGCTAATGCCCACTTCAGGCACTAAAGCCTTTAACCTCTCCACCCGATTTAAAAACCACTCTTTACTATAACCTCTTCGCATCATCTTTAACACCGCACTAGATCCGCTCTGTAAGGGCATGTGGATACTCTTGCACACTTTAGGGTTTTTGGCAAAGCGTTCTAAAAATGCATCATTCATGTGCAAAGGGTGAGGCGAAGTGAATCGTATCCTTTCAATGCCTGAAATTTCGCTCAATTTATCCAGTAAATCGCTAAAATCCACTTTCGCATGCTCGCTACTGAAACGAACGCCGTAATTATTCACATTCTGCCCTAAAAGCATGAGCTCTTTAGTGCCATTACTCGCCAATTTCTCAGCTTCTTTTAAAATCAAATCCATAGGGATAGAAATTTCTTTCCCCCTAGTGTGCGGGACGATGCAATAAGCGCATTTTTTATCGCACCCTATAGAGATGTTTAGTAACGATCGGATTTGAGCCTTTTTTTCAAAAAATTCAAACGCATACGCGCTTTCATCATAATCAATCGCCACTTCAACCGCTTTTTCTTTATGGATCACTTGAGAGATTTTAGACACATTCCTAGCCCCTAACACAAAGCTCACGCTTGGGGCTTTTTTCAAAATGTCCGCTCCCATGTGGCTTGCGGTGCACCCGCAAACCCCGATTTTGGCGTTG
The DNA here is from genome assembly GCF_011175115.1 of Helicobacter pylori. Classification (GTDB taxonomy): domain Bacteria; phylum Campylobacterota; class Campylobacteria; order Campylobacterales; family Helicobacteraceae; genus Helicobacter; species Helicobacter pylori_DF. Next base: position 225,696 of record NZ_SHOW01000001.1, read on the forward strand.
GGTTTTTTGATCTTAGCGAATTGCCCGATTTCTGAAAACAATTTCCTTTCAGGTTTTTCGCGCACGCTGCAAGTGTTGATTAAGATCAAATCCGCTGTTTTAGGGTCGCTAGTCTCTTTATAATCCAGTTTGGATAGTTCGCTTAGTAGATGCTCGCTATCCCTAGAATTCATGGCACAACCCATCGTTTCAATATAAACTTTCAATACGAGCCTTTAAATAATGTGCAATTCATAAAGAAAATCTTTTTCATCAGTGCTGACCCTCACCTCATCTAAATAAGCTGTATGGCCTTTTTCTTTGAAAAAATCCACCGCCTTGAGCATGTCTTTATGGGCGTTTGTGGGGGCAAAATAAAAAATAGAACGCTTATCTTCACTAAATTTGTGGTACAAATCCTCTAATTCCACGCTCTTGGCGTCTGATTTTCTCGTATTCTTGGCTAAAACTAATTTCATTGACTCTTTCCTTAATTGATTTGGATTTCCCATTTTAACGCATTCTGTCTTTAAAACAAATTAGATCACCCTTTTCCCCCCTAAAAACAAGCGTTCCACTTCTTTAGCATGCAATAAAAATTGCAAAATCGCTTGCTCTTTGGTGAATTTTTCATTAAAACCAAACACGCTCAAATCCGCCCTCTTATTGGCTTCTATCTCGCCATTATTTAAAGCTAAAGCTTTAGCCCCATGCCTAGTCGCTCCTAAAAGAGCGATCTTAGCTAATTCCAATAACGGCATGTTATGGGTGAGCAAGAACGCCCTTAATTCGTCTAAAAGGCTCAGCGAAATGTTAGAACTCAAGCCATCAGTGGCCACGCTCACGCTCAAACCGGCTTCTTTAGCTCTCTCTAAATCCAACGCTTTCCCACTCAACAAGCGGTTAGAAAAGGGGCATGTGATTAAAAAAGCGTTTTTGACTTGAGACTTGATCCTTTTTAACGCTTCTAAAGAAGCGAACTGGTTATGCACAAATAAAGTGTGCGTGTCTTTAAACATGTCAATGTAATCGTTCGCGCCTTTATAGAGCGATTTGAAATGAGACTCCTTTAAAAAATGTTGGTAAAAATTTTCAAACCACCCTTTAGAATTTTCTACCCATTCTAATTCTTCAAACGATTCTAAAAAATGCGTAGAAAGCAGGCTTTGTGAATCTTTGGCCAATTGGATGACACTCAAAGCCATGTCTTTTTGGACCGAATAAGGGGCATGCACAGCGAGAGCGGCTTTGAGTTTTGCATCTTCTAAATCTTTTAACTCTTTAAATTTGGCCTCAAACGCCTTTAATTTTTCTAAAGAATAGCTACTCCCTAAAAACTCTAAAAACACGACAGTGCTCAAGGGGCTTTCTTTTAACAAATCAACTTCTATCAAGTGGTTAGAAATCGCTCCCACGCTCCCCACCCCGCTTTTTAATTGCATAATGATGGCGTTTTGAATAGCCCCTTGGCAATTTTCTAAAATCGCCCCCCCATTGTTTAACACGCTCCCTAACCAGCCAGAAAAACTCCCGTAATCAAAACTCGCCTTGTTGTTGGAAAATTCAAAATGGGTGTGCGCGTTGATAAAAGCGGGCAACAGAACGGAATTTTCAAAAAACTGCGCCTTTAAGTGGGGGTATTTAAGTGTTAAACTTTGATAATCGCCTATTTCAACAATCTTTTCATCAAAGACCACGCCATAATCTTCTAACACTTCGCATTTTTCATTGCACAAAAAAACTAAAGACGCTCCTATGATTTCTTGCATGCATTCTCCTTAATAAATGTGGTTTGCCCTTTTAAGATCATTCTTTGAACTTCGCCGTATAATTCTAAACCATAAAAGGGCGAATTTTGATTACTCACTCTTGTTTGAGCGTTTAAATCTACGATCATGAGATTGGCTAATTGATTTTCTTTAACCTCGCCTGCATTGAGTTTTAAAAACTTCGCTTGATTGATCGCCATGACTTTAATGAGCTGTTGGAAGCTGATAACCTTCTTTTGAACTAAAAAAGTGTAAGCCACGCTGAAAGCGTCCTCTATGCTCTCACACCCAAACGCGCTTTCTTCAAAAAGCTCTGCGTTAGAATTTTTAGAAGCATGAAGGCTTGTGAGCATGGCGATTTCGTTATTCTTTAGGGCTTCTTTTAGGGCGTTTTGACCTTCTTTATCCCTTAAAGGAGGGGCGATTTTAAATCGGGGTTCATAATCTTCATACACGCTCTCATCTAAGATCAAATGGCTTAAGGGCGTTTGGGCTTGTAATTTCGCTCCTAAATCGTTAAAGGCTTTGATGAGTTTGAGCGTGGTAGCGCTATTCACTTTATCTAAAAGCACGGGGATTTGTAACGCTCTAGAAACTTCCATGAAACGCACCAAGCGCGTGTTTTCAAACGCATTGTCTACAAAATTCTGCCCCAATTCATAGGCTAATGCCCCGCTATTTAGGGCTTCAAAAGAATTTTCCAAAGAAATTAAAAGGGGCAAGTTGTAGGATTTGGCGTAGTGGCTGATGAGTTCTAAAAAAGCGTCAGATTGCGCGATTAAAATTTCCCCCCCTTTATTTTTAAGCGTAGCGATGTCGGCTAGTTGGTTGTTTTTGAGCGCCATGATATTTTTAATACCGCTTTGATCGCCATTGAAAATATTGAGTAACCCCACCCCCCCTTTAAAAGCCTTTTGTTTTAAATTTTCATAACCCTCTAAATCAGTAACGCTCAAATCAATGAAGCTTGGCAGCACGAATAATTTTTCACACTCAATCACTTCTTCATTATTAGTAGGGCTTAAGTTTTCTTCAATCTCTATAATGAGGGAATCTTTTAAGCGAATGTCCGCTCTTTTTAAAACCTCATCATCATAAAACGAAGCGTTTTTTAACAGCATCAAACCCTCCTAATTTTGTAAAAAGTTAGTCAAGCTTTCTAAAGAATTTGTCATGATCAATATTCCCATTAAAATAAGCACCAACCCTGAAACAATTTCAATCGCGCGGTTGTATTTCTTTAATGATTTTAAAAATAAAAGCGCTCTTTCTAGCATTAAAGCCACCAATAAAAAAGGGATCGCTAAGCCCATTACAAACACCACCATAAGGATTAAGCCATAAGTATCCTTGCTCGCGCTCATGATCACTATAGAAGTGAATATCGGCCCGATGCATGGCGTCCAACCCAAAGCGAAACTCATGCCCAAAAGAAAGGGGTAAAAGCGTTGCATGCTATTAGATTTACTCGCTAAACGAACGCTTTGAGTCTTATACAAAAATGAAAAACGGAACACGCCTAAAAAATGCAAACCAAAAAGGATCACAATCCCCCCAGCGATATAATTCACCCAAGCAAACGAAAAGCTATGGATAAGCTTGGCCATAGACATGCCCACGCCCAAAAACACGAGCGAAAACCCCACCACAAACATCAAGGATTTTAAAAAAACCGAAACCCTTTTAGCCTTACCATCTTTAATATCCTCTAAAGAAATTTGAGAAATATAAGACATATACGCCGGGATCAAAGGCAACACGCAAGGGCTTAAAAAAGTTAAAATCCCAGCTAAAAGCGAAGTTAAAAGAGGCGCTGTGTCAAAGAGGTTAACAAGCGTGTTATCAAACATCATCCAATCCTTTTTTAAATATTAAAATAATCGTTTCTTATATTTTTTATAATAACAAAACTTCACTTAATCTTAGGCACAATCTCGTTATTTTCTACCACAAATGCCACGCTGCCATTCTCTTTAATTTTATCCTCTAAAATGAGTTCAGCGAGCTTGTCTTCTACCATTTCATAGAGTGCGCGCTTTAGGGGTCTAGCGCCATAAAATCTGTCAAATCCCGCTTCGGCGATCAATTTTTTTGCCTTTTCGTCTAGGGTTATATTAATGCCCCTTTCAAGCGCTTTTTTTTGAACGTTTTCAAAGAGTATCCCCACGATATTGATGATAGCATGGCTATCTAGGGCGTTAAAGGAGATGATTTCATCTAAGCGGTTTAAAAATTCCGGCTTGAAGAATTGCCTCAAGCTCTCTTTAATCGCTTTTTGTTTGTCGGCTTCACTCAAATCCTCTTCTAAAAGCGCGCCGCTAGCCACATTGCTAGTTAAAATCAAAATCGTGTTTTTGAAATCCACCCTCACGCCCTTACTATCGGTTAAATGCCCCTCATCTAAAACCTGTAACAAGAGGTTAAACACATCCGGATGGGCTTTTTCCACTTCATCTAACAGCACCACGCTATAAGGCTTTCTGCGCACCGCTTCGGTCAATTGCCCGCCTTCTTCATAGCCCACATACCCAGGAGCGGCCCCAATAAGACGGCTGATAGCGTGCTTTTCCATGTATTCGCTCATGTCAATTCGTATAAGATTTTTATCGCTATCAAACAAGAATTGCGCCAAAGCTTTAGCGCTCTCGGTTTTACCCACGCCTGTTGGCCCTAAAAAGAGAAAACTCCCTATGGGCTTGTTGCTATCGCTAAGCCCGGCCTTATTCCTTTTAATCGCTTTAGCGATCGCTTTGAGCGCTTTTTCTTGCCCCACCACTCTTTTTTGCAATTCGCTTTCAATGTTTAAAACCCTATTTTTTTCGCTTTGGAGCATTTTTTGGACCGGGATATGCGTCCATTGGCTCACGATCTCAGCGATATTGTTTTCGGTTAAAGCGTTTTGTAACAACGCCCCATTTTGCTGCATCGTTTCCCATTTATGCTGCAATTCTTTTTCTTTCTTTTCCTTTTCAGGGATTTTAGAGTATTCAATTTCAGCCGCTTGCTGGTAATCCCCATTGCGTTTAAACCTTTCAGCCTCTTTTTTCAAGCCCTCCATTTCCATTTTCAAGCGTGAAATTTCTTTGAACACTTCTTTTTCGTTTTCAAATTGCACTTCTAATTGGATTTTTTTCTCTTTCAAATCGCTCAATTCTTTAAGGATTTCTTGCATGCGTTTGGCATTGCTCTCTTTTTTTTCCATTTCAAGGGCTTGTTTTTCCATTTCCAGTCTTTGGATGGAGCGTTTAACGCTAGAGAGTTTGGCCGGCTCTGATTCCATTTGCATTTTTAATTGAGCCGCCCCCTCATCAATCAAATCAATCGCTTTATCGGGTAAAAACCTATCGGTGATATAACGGCTAGAGAGTTTAGCACTCGCTATGAGCGCGGAGTCATTGATAGTGATATTATGGTGCGTTTCTAAAGTTTCTTTCAACCCCCTTAAAATCTGTAAAGCTTCATTGATACTAGGCTCATTGAGTAAAATGGGTTGGAAACGCCTTTGTAGCGCCATGTCTTTTTCAAAATACTTGCGGTATTCTTTTAAAGTGGTCGCTCCAATCGTGTGCAATTCCCCCCTAGCGAGCGCGGGTTTTAAAATATTCGCCGCATCCATGCCCCCCTCACTAGCCCCAGCCCCTACAATCGTGTGGATTTCATCAATGAATAAAATCACATTCGCACTTTTTTTAACTTCTTCAATCACCTTTTTCAGGCGCTCTTCAAACTCGCCTCTGTATTTCGCCCCAGCCACCAATAAGCTTAAATCTAAAGCGATGACTCGTTTGTTTAAAAGCGTTTTAGGCACTTCCTTATTCACAATGCGTTGGGCTAACCCTTCCACAACCGCCGTTTTCCCCACTCCAGGCTCACCTAGTAAAATAGGGTTATTTTTTGTTTTTCTAATCAAAATTTGCATCATGCGAATGATTTCTTCATCCCTCCCGATCACGGGATCTAGCTTATTTTCTAGGGCTTTTTGCGTCAAGTCAATGCCAAATTTTTCTAAACTTTCCAAATTGGAATCGTCGTTTTTATTTTGGATAGTCGTGCCTTTTCTTAAAGATTCTAAAGTTTTTTGCAATTCCTTAGTGTCTAAATAAGGTTTTAAAACGCTTTCAAAAAGGCTCATGTTCGCCAAAAGATACACATCGGTAGCGATGAAAGAATCGCCCCTTTTAGCCATCAAGCCTTGAGCGTTTTCTAAACTTTCTATTAAAGCTTGGTTTAATTGGATATTTTGCTTATTGATTTGTGAAACTTTAGCGAACTTATTCAACTCGCTTTGAACGCTAAGTTTTAAAGCTTCAATATCCACAGGCATTTTTTGTAAGGCTTGAATGAGAATGCCTTGGGAGTTATTGAGCATGGCAAAAAGCATGTGCAAGGGCGTTACTTCAGCGTTTTTATGGTGTAAAGCTAAAGCGAGCGCGCTGTCTAAAGTCTCATGCAATTGGTCAGTCATTTTTTCAAATAAATTCATTATCAATCCTTTTTGAGTTGTAAAATCTTTACTATTTTACACTATTTTAACCCTCAAAGGTTCTTAAAACGCTCACACTAACGACAAACTCTCCAAAATACGCTTTTTAGACAACTCGCAATATTCTTTTTCAATCTCTAAACCCACGCTAAAACGCCCTAAAGCGTTGGCTTCTAAAATAGTCGTGCCAGAGCCGCTAAAAGGATCAAAAATCGTGTCTTCCAAAAAAGAAAACAATTGGATGCAACGCCTGGGTAATTCCCTTGGGAATGGGGCTGGGTGCTTTAAGCGCTTTTTGGATTCACCGCTAAAATTCCAAAGCCCATTCGTATAGAGTAAAAATTCCTCTCTACTCATTGTAGAAGTTTGTTTTTTTCGTTTGTATTCGTTTTTATAAAAAACAACGATCAATTCCACAGGAGCGATCGCATAAGGCGCGCTAGCTTGCAGCCAACTCCCCCAAGCGGTGCGTCTTGAAATATTGCTTTCATTCCAAATGATCGTATTTTGGTATTTCCAACCGCATTCTTTAGCCACTATAGTAATATCAGCCCCTAAACTTTGCTTGCCATGTTTATTCGTATCTAAAGGGACATTCAAGCACAATCTCGCCTGTTCCTTACCCCAAAAATAACAATTTTTAAGCCAATTTTTACACCAATTCAAATAATCATCATAAGCCCTAAAATCATTACTCCCTTGATATTCAATGCTCAAATTATAGGGCGGTGAAGTAACGCACAAATCATAAAAACCTTTTTCAAAAGTCTCTAAAACGCTCGCATCGCCATGGTATAAATCCAATTTTTCCAAACTGAAATAAGGTTTCATAAAAGCCTTTTTAAATCTTCTAATAAATTTTCTATGCCCTTAATCTTAGAGCTTTGATCAAAATGGCTTTTGGCTAAATAAAGACCATCTAGTTCATGCTCCATGACGATCCTAGCCTTTTTAGGCTTATTTTTAAAGCTGATTTCATCATCGTTATCCGGCGTTATCATGAAAACTTTAATGTGAGAAGTTACGGGCGATTGCAGAAGCTTTAGTTTCCAATAAGGCGTCTCTGTAAAACGCTCTCTAAACGAATTTTTTACCGATAAAATCGCTAGGATTTTGACATTATCCTTGTTGGTTTGATAAAGAATTATATCTCCATCAGGTAACACGCTATATTCTCCAAAATGCACCAATAAAGCCCGTTTGACTCTATCCAGCTCACCATTAATGCGCTTAGCCCTTAAGATTTTATCGTTCGTCATTTTGACATTGTTTTTAATACAGAAATCTTTTAATAAAAGTTCTATGATTTTTTCTAACACCCTTCCTATGGTGCTGACAAAGCCTTGTCTGGCCAAAATACTGGCCTCTTCCTTGCTTTTATTTTGCTTGATATAATCGTTCATTTTATCATTTAAAAAGCGTTCTTTTTCTTGTGCGTAAAAAACCTGTAAAAACTTGTAAGGCTCAGGGTATTCTCTCACAAAATCTTTAAAACGCTCTAAAATAATATCGGCTAAACTCAATCCAAACACCTTAATCCATAGAAATCCATCAAATTATAATACAAAACTTTTTGATAATGGCTGGTGTTTAAACAAGCTATAATATTGACAGAATTTAATTGAGGGCTAGATATGCAATTTTTAAATCAGTCTTTAGGATTTTTGGCCTTGATGCCAAAAGAAGTTCGAACGATGAATTTTTAGAAATCAAACAAGTATCCTTTCAAAGTCAATTAATCAAAGAATTTGATTTTAAAATGAAACCCATTGATTCAAAAAAACAAGAGCTTGTCAATCTTTTTAATCTCAAGTTTGGTCGTTTTTCTTGGGAAAACCATCTTGCATAAAGTTTTTATTATGGAGGCTTTGGAGTGTTTGAAAAGAATAGAAAAAGAAAGCATCCAAACTATCTATATAGACCCCCCTTATAACACTAAGAATTCTAACTTTGAATATGAAGACGCTCATGCTGACTATGAAAAATGGATTAAAGAACATTTGATTTTAGCGAAGGCTGTGTTAAAACAAAGTGGTTGTATTTTTATTTCTATGGACGATAACAAAATGGCTGAAGTTAAAATCATTGCCAATGAGATTTTTGGAACGCGCAATTTTTTAGGTACTTTTATCACTAAACAAGCCACAAGATCTAACGCTAAACACATCAATATTACCCATGAGTATGTTTTAAGCTACGCCAAAAATAAAGCGTTCGCTCCTGGTTTTAAAATCTTACGAACGCTTTTGCCCATTTATGCTAAACCATTAAAAGATTTAATGCGAACGATTAAGAATGTTTTTAAACAAAAAGGACAAGCTCAAGCCCAACTTGTCTTAAAAGAACAAATCAAAGAATTATCTCAAAAAGAACATTTTAATTTTTTAAAAAATTATAATTTGGTGGATGAAAAAGGTGAGATTTATTTCGCTAAAGATCTATCCACGCCTTCACACCCACGCAGTGTAGCGATAGAAGAAATCAATCTTTTTTTAGAACCCTTAAAAAGCAGAGGGTGGAGCAGCGATGAAAAGCTTAAGGATTTATATTATCAAAATAGACTTATTTTTAAGAATAATCGCCCTTATGAAAAATATTACCTAAAAGAATCGCAAGATAATTGTTTGAGCGTGTTGGATTTTTATAGCCGACAAGGCACAAAAGATTTAGAAAAATTAGGCTTAAAAGGGCTTTTTAAGACGCCAAAACCTGTAGGATTGATTAAATATTTATTGTTATGCTCCACCCCTAAAGATTCTATTATTTTAGATTTTTTTGCAGGCAGTGGGACAACAGCGCAAGCGGTTATGGAAGTTAATAGGGATTATTGTTTGAATTGGTCTTTTTATTTGTGCCAAAAAGAAGAAAAAATTAAAAATAACCCGCAAGCTGCTAGCATTTTAAAGAACAAGGGGTATCAAAACACGATTTCAAACATCATGCTATTGCGTTTAGAAAAGATCATCAAAAGCCATGAATATGAAATTTTAAGATAAAACAAATAGCGTTTTAAATATTATTTTTCAAACCCTACACCCTATCCACGCTCAAAATAGTAGCGCTCGCTCTGGCTTTTTCATTGTTTAATTCAATTTTATCGCCCCTTTTTAATGCCTCTAATTCTATCGCTTGATTATTTTTGCTCACCAACGCCCCGAATTGGGGTAATTTCAAATTGGCATGAGCGAGTTTGAGGGCGTTTTCTAGCCTGTTTAAGCGTTCTGTTTTAGTTTGTAAAAAAGGGCTTGTTAATGTTTGAGTAGAGATTTTTTCTAAAAGCGTTTTTTTAAAGCGTAAAAATTCTAGGGTTTTATTTTCTAAAGCGATTGTTAGTTTCTCTAGTTTTAAGGTGTTTAAATGGTGCTTGTTTTCAAAACTCAATCGTTTTAAAGAAGCCGCTAAATGCTCTAAATGCGCCTTTTTTTGATGGAGCAAAGTTTTAAAAGAGCGGTGCAATTTCACATTAAACCCATCAAGTCTTTGCAACCATTCATCGCTATTAGGGAGCAAAATCTCCATCGCGTTTGAAGGCGTAGAAGCCCTTAAATCCGCCACTAAATCGCTCAATAAAAAATCGCTCTCATGCCCAATAGCTGACATGCTGAAAGTTTTAGCCAAATATAGAGCGTCAGCGATTTTTTCATCATTGAAAGAATACAAATCCTCCATGCTCCCCCCACCCCTAGCCACTACAATCGCATCAAAAGCGTTTTTTGTGTCATGAAAACTATCCGCATAAGCGATGCTCTCCACCACGCTTTGAACGCACCCCTCCCCTTGCATTAAAGTGTTGATGCAGACTAATTCGCATATCGGCCATCGTTTGGAAGCGATCTTTTTCATGTCCGCCCAAGCGGCTGAATTTTGAGAAGTGATGACTGCCACTCGTTTAGGAAAATGCGGTTTGGGTAATTTATTGGCTTCATCAAAATAGCCTTTAAGGCGTAATTTTTCTTTCAATTGCTCTAAAGCTAAAGTTAATGAACCTATATCCTTAGGCTCTATTTCAAAGCAATTGATTTGATAATCCCCCCTTGGAACATACACGCTAATGCCCCCAAAAACAACCACTTCCTGCCCTTCTTTTAAAGCGAATTTAAGCCTGTTAGCGTTCCCTTTAAACAGCACGCATCTGATGACTGATTGGCTGTCTTTGAGCGAAAAATACGCATGGCCGCTCACCTTATGGATAGTCAAATTACTCACTTCCCCTTGAACCCTAACTTGCAAAAAAGTCGCTTCTAAAAGGGCTTTGATTTGCGCATTGATTTCGCTCACGCTCAATACATGCACCAACTCCCCCTTTTATAGCAAACGAGTAATATCATTGAAAAGCCCTAAAAACATGACAAAAACCAAAAACCCCACCCCCGCTAGCCACAACGCATTTTGTATGGGTGTTGGCAAAGCGATATGAAAAATATTTTTAAAAACAACCCCTAGCATTTGCGCCCCATCTAAGGCTGGAATGGGTAATAAGTTTAAAATCCCTAAATTGATAGACAAAAACGCCCCAAACAACAAAAGCATGCTCACGCTATTGGCATGGCTTAACGCCCCCACAATGCCTACCACCCCACTCAATTCTTTAACTGAAGCGCTCCCCATAATCAAACGCCTTAAAGAATCCACAATCAAAACAACGCCCTCTTTAAACCGACTCAAGGCCTGCTTGAACGCCTGAATTAAGGAATAAGAAACAATGCCTGTTTTTTGCATGTCCGGCTTGATGCCTATCGCTTTATACCGGATCATTTCATTAGGATCATTAGATTCGCTTATTACCGCCACGATTTTGGGGGTCAGGCGTTTTTCTAAAATCCGGTTGTTTCGCTCTATTTCTAAAATTAACTCGCCTTGAGAACGCGCCACTATGCCTCTAATCTCTCTAAAACTCGCTATTTTTTTGTGGTTGATAGAAAGGATTTTATCCCCCTTTAATAGTCCGGCTTCTAGCGCGTTTTTTTCTAAATCGCCAATGATGGGCAGTAAGACTTTTTCCCCACCCAATGCCAGAAAAAAATACACTAAAATCGCAAAAAGAAAATTAAAAAACGCCCCCCCAAATAGTATCCATAGCTTTTGGAAAGGGCTTTTTTGCGCATAGCTATCATTCGCGCTTTCATTCGTTTCATTTTCTTCTTTATCCATGCCCTTTAATTTCACATAGCCCCCAAGCGGGATCAAAGACAAAGCGAATTGCGTGCCAAAAAGCTTGAAAAAACAGAGTTTTTTACCAAAACCAATGCTAAAGACTTCTACCTTGACCCCACAAATCCTAGCGATAACAAAATGCCCTAATTCATGGACAAAGATTAAAAACGCCAGCATTAAAACCGCTACAATGAACATCATACCCCTGCAGGCTCTTTGGTGTTAGGATCTTTTATCATCGGCTCTTTTGAAGGCGTGGGTGGTGTGGGGGGCATGGGATCTGTGGTTTTTTGGCTTTCTTTATTTTCTTTATTTTCTTTATTTTCTTTATTTTCTTTATTTTCTTTTGGGGGTTTTTGCCACAACTCTGTCAAAGCTGCCGCTTTTTTAGGATCCATTTTGGCTAGAATTTTGCCTAATTCTTGAGGTTTTAACGCCATTAAAATTTCTAAGGCGTTTTGAGTGGGTAAATTTTCTAAAATCAAGGCGGACTTAGAATCTTTCATTTTAGAATAAGTCTCGCCAATCTTGCTGTCTTTAGCCTGCTTGATTTCTCTCAAAATGCCTTCGTTTTCTTCTATCAAATTTTTAAGGCGTTTTTTTTCTTCCGTTTGTAAGGTTTTAAAGGCTTCTTCTTTAGCCGCTAAATTTTTCAGTTTTTCTTCCACTTCTTTTTCTTTTTTGCTTAACAGATCGTTTTTTTCATCTAAAAGGCGGGCGTTTTCGGTTTGCAAGATCCTTAAAGACTGCTCTTTTTCGCTCAATCGGCGCAAATCGTCTTTTAATTCGGCTTTTTTAGATTCAAAAATCGCAGAGCATTGCAACAATTCTTGTGCGGCTTCTTCGCCAAAGAGCGCTTGTAAAATCAAGCCCATTAACAAAATTTTACGCATGCAAGCCCCCTTTTTGCCAGTGTAAAATCATGGCGTTTTCGTCCAAAAGAGCCTGCTCTTTTTTTTCCAAAATTTCCTTTTCTTTTTGCTTTTCATTTTCTAAAATGATTTTAGCTTTTTCTAATTCCTGGTTAGCCAAAAGATAATCTTTTTCTAAAACTTTTAAATCCTTAGTTAAATTCTCGCCCTCTTGTTGGTAATATTCTATCTCCATTCTTAGAGCGCTTTTTAATTGCTGGGTTTGTAAAAAAAGGCTCATTCCCCCCAACTCAGGGTTTTTAAACGCGCTCAATTGGGCTTGTTTGTCCAAAACTTCTCGCTCGTTTTGTTGCAATTCTAAACGCTTGCTTTCAAGCTTTTGCTCTATTTTTTCTAACGCAAGGGTTTTTAATTGCACCAACACAGAAGCGAATTTTTTCATAGAAAAATCGTGTCTTCTCTTTCAGGGCTTGTAGAAATAAGGCCAATTTTTACCCCCACTTCTTTTTCAATAAAACGGATATACTCTCTAGCGTTTGGCTCTAAATCCTCTAATTTTCTCACGCCCACGCTTTTTTTCCAGCCTTTAAAAGTTTGATAAATCGGCACGCAATCTCTCAAATCGCTAGGGAAAGCCTCTAATCTTTCGCCCTTTCTTTCATAAGCCACGCACACCTTAATCGCATCAATCCCGTCCAAAACATCTAATTTCATTAAGGCTAATTGCGTGCAACCATTCAAAGCGCAAGCGTATTTTAAAGCCACCAAATCCAGCCACCCGCAACGCCTTGGGCGCTTGGTTGTCGTGCCAAACTCCGCGCCCTTAGTCCTTAAATGATCGCCCATGGGTGTAGTGTCTTCGCTAGGGAAAGGCCCATTACCCACACGAGTGGAGTAGGCTTTCATGATACCTATGACTTCATTGATCGCTTTAGGGTTTAAGCCGGTGCTCACGCATGCGCTAGCGCTCGTGGTGTTAGAGCTTGTTACAAAAGGGTAAGTCCCTAAATCAATGTCTAAAAGCGTGCCTTGCGCCCCTTCTAATAGGATTTTTTCACCCTTTTGGTTCGCTTCTATCAGCATGCTTGTCGTGTCTTTGATAAAGGGGCAAATTTTTGGAGCGTAAGCTTTAAAATACCCTCTCAAATCTTTTTCGTAATCCTCGCCCAAATCATACGCTTCCTTAAAAGGCTCAATGGCTTTGAAATGAGCGTTTAGCTTTTCTTCTAAGATCTTATCGTCTAGTAAATCCCCCATTCTTATCCCGCTCCTGGCCATTTTATCCTCATAACAAGGGCCTATGCCTTTTTTAGTCGTGCCGATGTTTTGAGATTTTTCTTTAAAAGCGTCTTTTTTGGCATGATAAGGCAAGATCACATGGGCTCTGTCGCTGATAAACAAACGATTTTCTAAATCCTCAAACGCGCTGATTTCTTCGCACAAATCCTTAACGCTCACGACCACCGCGCTAGAAATGATGTTCTTGCATTGTGGGTATAAAACTCCTGAGGGCATTAAATGCAAAGAATGCTTAACCCCCTTATGCACAATGGTATGCCCGGCATTATGCCCTCCTTGATAGCGCACCACAAAGTCATAATCTTTAGCGATCCTATCAACAATTTTTCCCTTCCCCTCATCTCCCCACTGGATCCCCACAACGACATCTGCCATAAAATATTATCCTTAAAACAAAGTAGATTGGATGGTTTAAAAGCTTGTTAGAATACCAAAAAAAAGTAAAGAGCCTCTTTATAAGCCCTAAAAGAGCTTAAAAACCTATCGTGTAATTGATATAGAACGCATACAAACGCCTGTAATCCACATCAGCCCCGTTCGCTTTCAAATACCTTTGATTGATAGCTGGGATTTTCACGCCAAATTCCATACCATGCTGAATGCTTTGAGACGCGCTCAAAAACCGGCGGTGCATGGTGCTGGCAAAATGAGCCCTTAAGCCCAAATTAAACAAAAATTGGAAATTCGTGGGAGTGGGGTATTCTTTAAACGAGTTTTCAATTTGACCTCTTAAAGAGCTATCCCAAGTGTTACCCGCTATTTGAATGCCCCCAAACACCCCCACATTCAAGGACTGATCGCTAAAAACCCTTCTAAAGATATTCCATAAAAAGTCCGTGCCAGCGCCATAAGTAAAGATGTTCGCCTTAACAGCGCTGCTAAGACTGCCCAATTGCGTAAAGCCATAATCAAAGAAAGCGTAATACCGTAAGCCTATATTCTTCTTGCTCCCAAAAAATTGCTTATAGCCCACTTGAATGCCAAAGCCATTAATAACCCCATGCTGAGAGCTTGTGCCTGGCCCAAATTGGGGTAGGTATGGCTCATCGTAATTCTTTAGCATTCCTCCTAGCTGTTTTAGATTCTCTTGGTAAGTAGCGATTCGATCCGAGATGGTTTTCACATCCTTTTGAAGCATTGATTGAAGCATCGATCCTGCACCACCGCTCTTATTCAAGCTTTCTGCGATCTGGTCTAGCTTTGCTGCAGAAGTGTCATTAAAAAGCTGCATTTGGGCTAATAGCCCTTTTAAAAACACCGAATTGCTATCCAGATTCACTCTTGTAAGCGCGTTTAAAAGCGCCACGCTCTCGGTGGCTAAGAGACTGAATTCATTTTGAGAACCATAGAGAACTTTTATAATTCCTACATATTCAGGAACGACTCCATTATTGCTGCCATTATTACTATTATTAACCAAGTTATAAAGCACATTACTCAAATACACTTGCAAGGCTTGAACGCTATAAGCGTTTTTATTCGTTTCAAAGCGTTGCTCAATTTGGGGGAGTATTTTTTTAAACTGGGTTAACTCTGCGTTGTTGTTGCCAACAGTTGTATTAGTATTGATAATTTGATTGCCTATCCCTAAAAGAGCGTCCATGGTCGTGTTTGTCGCTAAGGCTAAAAGCCCGTTACCCCCTGCCATACCCACGCCCACTTGGCGGAAATCATCAATGACATTATTCCTTAGGGTGCTGCCTTTGTTATTGATGTTTTGTTGCGCGCCACCGATTTGATAGCCCACTCCCATATAAAAGCCATCGTCTTCAGCTAACGCCATGCTTAAAGGAAGGCTAAAAAGCAGAGCGGTTTTTAAAAGCCCCTTTTTAAGTGCGTGGTATTGACCTTTTCTCATTCTTGTATTCTTTATCTCTTTTGTATTGGTATTTTTCATCAAGAGCCTTCCTTAAAAACCGACTGAATAGCCCACATAGAAGCTAAAATTCCTCATATAGCTCGCACTTGAGCCTTGGGTTGCAAAATATTTATGAGCGATAACAGGGATTTTCACCCCAAATTCTATCCCTTGGTCTAGCCTGTGCTTGTTGAAATTGGTTTTTGCAAAGTTGGTGCGCACGCCCAAATCAAACAAGAATTGGAACGAACTGGACTTGACATCAGGCCTTTGCCCGCTCAATAAGTTCGTTACATTAGTGCTCCAAGTTTGCCCTGCAATTTGAGCGCCAAAGAAAAGACCGATTGTAGTCCTTTCCCTCCTTCTAGAGCGTTCATACACATTGTATAAAAAATCCGTTCCTACCCCATAAGTAACAAGATTCGCCCCCACTTTTAAATTTGTATCGCCAAAATTCGCATAGCCATAATCCAAAAACCCGTAATACCTTAAGCCAATATTTTTCTTATGGGTGAAAAATTGTTTATAGCCCATCTTAGCCCCAAAGCCGTTCATGCTCGCTGACTGATAATCTTTGAGTGAAAAGAGGTTAGGGATATAAGAAATCTTATAAAGAGAACTAGCCGAATATTCAAACTGATTCAAGCTCGTATTAATGATGTTTATGACTCTATCTAGCCCTTTCTTATAAATAAGCTGACTCCCGCTAAAACAAGACGATGCACTGCTACAAATATTTTTTTCAATAAAACTCCCTAACCTCAAAGTCTCACGATCTAAAGAAATCCCGCTCTTAATCAAAGCGTTGATCTCGCTAACCGTAGAATTAGCCCCTATCAAGCCCGTTTGCGAAGAAAAATTTTGCATGCCCGTGGCAATATCGCCCACGCTCACGCCATTATACGCTCCATTAGTCCCGCCCGTGCCTAAAAGCATGACTTTCATGATGTTTTCGTATAGCTGTTGGTTATTGTTTTGTTGGATTTTGCTCAAATCCACTTGCCCTAAAGCTAAAACGATGTTTTGAGCCACTGAGAGCATGCTATCCGTGATACCGATTTGTTCTTTCCCTACATCCACCACCAAAGGCTTAATGACACCTTCTGAAGCGTATTGTTGGGATAGATCTAATAGTTTTCCTAAAATCCCTAGAGATTCTTCTAAATTGACTAAGGCTTGGTTTGATGGTCCGTTTTGCTGTGATGGTTGCGCATTATTTTTCAGGCTTTCACTCAAAAGAATTTTTGTTTTATTCCCTAAAATATCCAAATAATAAGATAAGGGAATGGCAGAAGTTTGCAACCTCACAGCCCCATCTCTGATTAACTGCTTTAATTCTTGCGCTTGGGTGAAGCCTGGATTTTTCAATTCCTGTCTGGCCAAACTCGTTTGATAATCTATGACAAAAAACGCCCCATCTTCTTCAGCGTTGCACAAAGACATGCTCGCTAGTAAGGAAAGAGCGATCGTTTTTTTAAAGGAGTGGTTTTTCAAAAGTATCCTTTTTGCTTTGATAAGTGATTTTACTTAATCTATACTTAATCTATAAAAGAAACTCTCTAATTTTAAGATAATCATTCTTAATTTGCTATTAAGTGTTTCAAAAAAGCATCAAATTGACATCTTTTAAGCAAAATGTTATAATACTCGCTTAATTTTATTTGGGGTGTTAGCTCAGTTGGGAGAGCGCAACGCTGGCAGCGTTGAGGTCAGGGGTTCGAACCCCCTACACTCCACCATCATTTATTACGCTTATCTATTACGCTTATCCTTTTTCTTTATTGATCAAACCCGTTTTCTTGCTAGTATTACCCATAATTAATTATAATCTTAGGAATTGTTTTTCATCAAGGGAGTTTGAGCGTGAGCAGTTTGTTTAAAATGCGCATTCTTAGTTTTAAAAAGAATAAGCGGGCGGTGTTTTCACTCTATCTTTTTATCGCTTTATTAGCGCTTTCTCTTTTAGCCCCCTTGTGGGTGAATGATCGCCCCTTATTCATCTATAAAGATAGTAAAGCGTATTTCCCTATGTTTAAAAACTATGCGGAAGTGGAGTTTGGAGGCGATTTTTTCACCCCTACGGACTATAACGATCCTTATGTGCAAAACACGCTTTTAAAAGACGCTTTCATTATCCATGCGCTCATCCCCTATAGCTATGATACGATCATTATGGATTTAGACTCGCCTGCCCCTAACCCTCCAAGCTTCAAACACCTTTTAGGCACAGACGATCAAGCCAGAGATGTGTTAGCCAGGCTGGTTTATGGCTATCGGGTTTCGTTAGTGTTTGGGATTTTACTCACCCTTTTTAGCGTTCTTATTGGCGTGAGTTTGGGGGCGTTTCAGGGGTATTATGGAGGGCTAGTGGATTTAGTGGGGCAAAGATTGAGCGAGATTTGGAGCGCGATCCCCATGCTTTTTTTACTCATTGTGATTTCTAGCGCGTTCAATTCCAATTTTTGGATCATCTTGTTTTTAGTCTTGCTCTTTAGCTGGATGGGGCTTTCTCAAGTCGTGCGCACGGAGTTTTTAAAAGCAAGGAACATGGACTACACCAAAGCCGCTAGAGCGCTTGGGGTGAATGATTTAAAAATCATTTTCTACCATGTTTTACCCAACGCTTTAGTGGCAACGATCACTTACATTCCTTTTTTAATGGCGGCTAGCATTTCCACTTTAGTGTCTTTAGATTTCTTGGGTTTTGGCATGCCTATAGGGAGTGCGAGTTTGGGCGAATTGGTCAATCAAGGCAAGGATAACCTCACTACGCCTCATTTAGCGGTTGTAGCCTTTGTAGCCATTAGCTTGTTGCTTTCTGTTTTGGTGTTCATTGGCGAAGGGGTGCGCGATGCTTTCAACGCTAACATGCTCAAATAAAGGGGTTACATGCTAGAAATCAAAAACTTGAACTGCGTTTTAAACGCGCATTTTTCGCTCCAAAACATCAATATTTCTTTAAGTTATGGCGAAAGGGTGGCGATCGTGGGCGAGAGCGGGAGCGGGAAAAGCTCTATCGCTAATCTCATCATGCGTTTAAACCCCAGATTCAAGCCTCATAATGGCGAAGTGCTGTTTGAAACAACCAACCTTTTAAAAGAAAGCGAAGAATTTATGCAGCATTTAAGGGGAAATATTATCGCTTACATCGCTCAAGACCCCCTATCCAGCCTAAACCCCTTGCATAAAATCGGCAAGCAAATGAATGAAGCCTATTTTTTACACCATAAAAACGCTTCTCAAACGCTCCTTAAAGAAAAAGTTTTAAACGCCATGAAACAAGTCCAATTAGATGAAAAATTTTTAGATCGTTACCCTTATGAATTGAGCGGAGGGCAGCGCCAAAGGGTGTGTATCGCTATGGGCATTATTAACGCGCCCAAACTGCTCATTTGCGATGAGCCTACCACCGCGCTAGATGCGCAAATCCAAAACCAGATTTTAGACTTGCTCAAGCAATTGAGCGTGGAAAAAAACATCGCCCTTTTGTTCATTAGCCATGATTTAAAAGCGGTTAAACGCTTGGCTGATAGGGTTTATGTGTTAAAAAAAGGCGAGATCGTAGAAACCAATTCCACCAAAGAGCTTTTTAATGACCCTAAGCACGAATATTCAAAACTCTTGATTCAGGCTTCAAACTTGCCCGCTAAAAACTTAAAAGCGCTAGATGAGACGCTTTTAGAGGTGAAAGATTTTAGCGTTTATTACTTGCAAAAACGCTTCTTTAGATCTTCTTTAAAAAAGCCCCTTATCGCATCAGTCAATTTTTCCCTCAAAGCTAAAGAAAACATCGGCATCATTGGCGAAAGCGGGAGCGGGAAAAGCTCTCTAGCGTTAGGGCTTTTAAAACTCGCTCTAAACAGCGGGGAAGAAAAGATTTTAGGCCAAAGCGTGGGGCTTTTAAGTTCTAAAGCGTTCAAACCCTACCGCAAGATCTTGCAAATGGTGTTTCAAGACCCTTACGCTTCATTAAACCCTCGCTTAAGCATTCAAAGCATTTTAATAGAAGCTTTGCACTTTGCTTACCCTAAAGCTTCCAAAGAAGAATGGCACCATTTAGCTGAACTTTGTTTAGAAGAAGTGTGTTTAAACCCTGAATTGCTTAACTTTTACGCTTATGAACTCAGCGGTGGGGAGCGCCAAAGGGTGGCGATCGCTAGAGCAATCGCTTTAAAACCTAAAATCATTCTTTTAGATGAGCCCACTTCCGCTTTGGATAAGAGCATTCAAAAAAGCGTGTTGGAATTGTTGTTGAATTTACAAGAAAAGCAAGACTTGAGCTATTTGTTTATCAGCCATGATTTAGATGTGATCAAAGCGTTTTGCGATAGGGTGTTAGTGATAAGTGAGGGGAAAGTCGTAGAAACAGGTGCTATTGAAGAGGTGTTTGAAAACCCCAAACACGCTTATACGAAGCGTTTGTTGGAATCCAGGCTTTAAAGCTTTATTTTAAAATTTATGCCTTTAGTATGTATATGTTTTTTAATCGCTTTTTTCTACAAACAAAACAAAGAAACTTGATAAGGGGCTGTTTTTGAATAAGGGTAGTTGTCAATAAAGAATGAAAAAACCTTAGATCCTTTGGGCAAAATCTTTTCTTTAAAAATTTTTTCATAGCTTTTTTTGACAAACCATTTAAACGCATGCTCTTCTACAAAATTGTGAGGGTTTTTAAGCACTTCTAGGCGTAAAACACATTTGTTTAAAGTAAATTTGGAATGGTTTTTGACTCCCACTTGCAAAGAAAAGGCGTTGCTATAACTTAAAGGGTTAGCGTGTAAAATGCGTGTTTCTATGGGGTAGATCGCTTGAGTGAGTAAAATATTCAAAACAAAAGGCATGCTTAAAAACGCGCCCAAAAAAGCTGTTGTTGCCATATAGCTAGCTATGCGGTTTCTTAAAAGCAAAGCCAAAAGGAGCAAAATCGCGCAAAAAAGGATTAAAACGCTCGCTATTAAAACGCTGATTAAAGTCGCTTGGCTTAAAAATCCCTTAAAAGACTCCAAAAAAGCTTGGATAAAGGCAAGAGACGCCATGCGTTTTTAAGGCTCTTTACTCTCGGCAATGCTAGATTTAACCTTGCTTTTAGTGTCAATCCAAATATTAGGCACAGCCCCACCTGGAGTGAGCATGATTTGAGCGTTATTGTTCGTTTTTAACGCTTCATTAAACTGGCCTTGAACTTCAATCTGGCGCAGCCTTAAAAGCTTGTCGCTCAAGCTTTGTGAAATGCTTAAATTGGCTTGAGATTTTGCCTTAGCTTCAATCACGATCGCATCCGCCACGCCCTGAGCCTTAATCCTGTTAGCGTCCGCTTCCCCTTTAGCTAGAGCGGCTTGTTTTTGAGCTTCTTGCTTGGAGCGCTCCACCTCGTATTTCACCCTTTCTGATTCTTGGCGCGCGATTTGGACTTTTTCAATTTGTTCTTTGATCTTAGCGGGCAAAACGATTTCTCTCAATTGGATAGAGCTTAATTCCACAGGGGTGTTGGGGAGTTTAGAAACTTCTTTATTGATACCGCTATTGATAAGAGCGGCAATCTCGTTGCGCTTAATGGGTAAATCTTCAGCCGGATAGCGCCCCACGACAGAGCGCACCACATCGCGCACCACAGGGTTGATGATTTTTTGCTCCCAAGACAAGCCATAAGTAGCGATCGTTTGGGGGGTGGTTTGGGGGTTTAGGCGGTATTGCACGGTGAGCTCAATAGAAACGGTCAAACCCCTGCTATCCATCACGTTAATGGCGTCGTTTCTAAAAATCCCTTGATTTTTACCCGCCACGCCCATGTCTTCGGTGCGTGAAAAATTGATATTTCTGATCCTTGTATCTACAATGAGAATGTCTTGAATGATAGGTACAAAAAAGTGGATTCCTGGCTGTAAGGGTGTGGGTTCGTATTTCCCAGCGGTGATTTTAATGCCAATTTCTCCTGAGCTAATCACTTCAAAAGGCTTGGCCAAAAAAGCGATAACGCCTAAAAGGACAATGACGATTAAAACCGATAGTTTTTTAGAATTAAAAGAATTAGACGGCGGGATGAAACGCCCCCCATTATTAGGCGTATTAGGCGTGGGGGTTTCTCTTTGAGGATTTTTCTTTTTTAAATGTTCGTTCAAATCAATGGGCATGAATTTCCTTTTTAAATATTTTAACGGCGTTTGGGTTTTTTAGAATGGTGGTTTGTTTTAGGGTGTCTGTCTCTGTGCTGACCCTTTTTGAAAGAACGCGCTCGCTCATGCGGGTGCGTTTTTTGGTTAGAGGGTTTTGGCGTTTTTTCTTTAGGGTTTTGAATCGCATCAATTTCTTGCTGGTTCAAGCCAATTTTACTGGTTTCAAACTGCAAACTCAAAAGTTTTAAAACCAATTGAGACGGCTCAAAAATTTCGGTAAGCTGTTCATAAAGGCTGATGATCCCTTCAGACACTTTAGCGTCATGCAAGGTTTTGATGATCTGATTTTCGTTAATGGTGGGGATTTCAAAAAGTTCAATCTCTGAATCAATTTCTTTTTGCATGCGTAAAAGCTCTTTGTATTCTAAGGGGGTTACTAAAGTGATCGCCATGCCTTTTTTGCCCGCTCGCCCGGTTCTGCCAATGCGATGGATATAGCTCTCGGTATTTAGGGGCAAGTGGTAATTGAACACATGGCTTACACCGCTAATATCAAGCCCACGGCTCGCCACATCCGTAGCCACCAACACATCAGCGTCATTTTTTTTAAACGCCATGATAGAAGCGCGCCGATCCCTTTGATCCATATCCCCATGCAAGGCGGTGCTTTTGTAATTTTTAGAAGCAAGGAATTGGTGCAATTCATCGGCCTCTTTTTTGGTGCGCGTGAAAACAATGCTCTTTTCAGGTGCTTGAGTGTCCAAAAGGTGCATGATCGCTTCAGCCCTCTCATGCTCATTGATCACATAAAAGCGTTGGGTGATGTCAGTGTTAGTGATATTAGAGGGGGCAATATGGATTTTAATAGGGTTTTCTAAGATCTTATCCGCTAGCCTTTTGATCGGCTCTGGCATCGTGGCTGAAAAAAGCAAAATCTGCGCTTCGCTAGGGAGGTAGTCAAAAATCTCTTCAATGTCGTCTAAAAACCCCATATCCAGCATTTCATCGCTTTCATCTAAAACGACCACTTTAGGCACAAATTTATGGATGCGCTCGTTCTTTAAATGATCCAACAGCCTTCCTGGTGTAGCGATCATCACTTGGGGGTTTTTCTTAATGAATTCGCATTGTTTTTTAACGCTCTGGCCTCCATACACGCACACGGTTTTAGTCCTGGTGTGTTTACCCAATTTAAAAATCTCATCGCTAATTTGCATGGCTAATTCTCTGGTGGGCGTGATCACTAAGGCCTCTATGGTGTGGTTGTTTTTAAGGTTGTTGATAATGGGCAGAGCGAAAGCGGCGGTTTTTCCTGTGCCTGTTTGGGCTTGCGCGATGACATCTCGGCCTTGCAAAACAGCCGGAATGGCCTTTTCTTGAATGGGGCTTGGGGAAGTGAAGCCGGCTTCATAAACGGATTTTAAAACCGATTCTTTTAAGCCCAAATCATTAAAACTCGGCTTATGATAAGCGTCATCATCAATTTCTATAGGGAGTGGTGGTTGATTCAATTCCATGGGAGATTCATACCTCAATTTAATTTGAAACTTTATAAAAAGTTAATAAAAGGCTAAAATTAAAATCTTTGATTTAAAGTTTATAAGATTTTTGAGTATAGCATAAAAATGCGCTCAATTAAGTTTAAAGTTTTTATAAAAGGCTTATGCTAAAATAATTAGAATTAAGGAATAAAGAAAGGGTTTGATTGAAACGGGTGTTTTTGTGGCTTATTTTTGTATTAGCCTTTCACAAGCTTTTGGCCGAAAAAATAGGCGATATAGCGAGCGTGGTGGGCGTAAGGGATAACCAGCTGATTGGCTATGGGCTTGTGATTGGCCTAAATGGCACAGGGGATAAGTCCGGCTCAAAATTCACCATGCAATCCATTTCTAACATGCTAGAGAGCGTGAATGTTAAAATTTCTGCAGATGATATTAAATCTAAAAATGTCGCTGCAGTGATGATTACAGCCTCCTTGCCCCCCTTTGCAAGACAGGGCGATAAAATTGATATTCACATTTCTTCTATTGGCGATGCGAAATCCATTCAAGGAGGGACTTTGGTGATGACCCCTTTAAATGCGGTAGATGGGAATATTTACGCCCTCGCTCAAGGGGCTATCGTTTCGGGTAATTCTAGTAATTTGCTCTCAGCCAATATCATCAACGGGGCGACTATTGAAAGGGAGGTTTCGTATGATTTGTTCCATAAAAACGCCATGACTTTAAGCCTGAAAAACCCCAATTTTAAAAACGCTATCCAAGTGCAAAACACTTTAAATAAGGTATTTGGCAATAAAGTAGCCATAGCACTAGATCCAAAAACCATTCAAATCACCCGCCCAGAGCGTCTTTCTATGGTAGAGTTTTTAGCCTTAGTGCAAGAAATCCCTATTAATTACAGCGCGAAAAATAAGATCATTGTAGATGAAAAATCAGGCACGATCGTTTCGGGAGTGGATATAATAGTGCATCCTATAGTGGTTACAAGCCAAGACATCACGCTTAAAATCACTAAAGAGCCTTTAAGTGATTCCAAAAACACGCAGGATTTAGACAATAACATGTCCTTAGACACCGCTCACAACACGCTGAGCTCTAACGGGAAAAGCATCACCATTGCCGGGGTGGTAAAAGCCTTACAAAAAATTGGCGTGAGCGCTAAGGGGATGGTTTCAATCTTGCAAGCCCTAAAAAAAAGCGGCGCGATTAGCGCTGAAATGGAGATATTATGATAAACAACAATAAAGCCATGTTAGAGCAATACAATGTTTCTAAATTAGCGAGCGAAGAGAAATTAAAAGCGTTGGCTCAAAATAAAAACGACAAGCTCCTCAAAGAACAAACCGATTCTTTTGAAGCGCTGCTTTTAAAATTCATGCTGGATAGCGCTATGAAAATGGATAACCCTTTGTATCCTAAAGCCCCAGGCGATGAGATTTACACATCCATGTATAAGGACACCCTTTCTAAAGAATTGAGCGGGAATTTTGGTTATAGCGAAATGCTGTTTAATTTCTTAAAAGAGCAAGAAAAACAAAAACCATGAAAAAATCCAAGCATTTAAAACGCCCTTATTTAAAAAACTCCCCTTTGAAACGCTCTAATAAGGCTTCTTCTTTCAAGGAGTTGTTAAAAAAAGAAGACAATGTGATTTCATTAGAAAATTTTAAACCCAAAGAGAGCGAGGATTTATTAGAAAATTTTTCCAACAAAAAAGACATGCAAGAGTTATTAGAGCTTTTAAACCAATTCATTTTACAAAGCTACAAGGTGGAAAAGGAATTTAAGGATTATAAAGCCCTTTATGAATGGGTCATAGAAATTTTACCGCAAGCCATTTGGGTGGTGAATGAAAACGGGAGCTTTTTTTATAAAAATTCTTTAGCCAATCAAAGCCATGAGGTGTTCAATAAGGCTAAATTAGGAAATTTTAACACCGAAATTGAACATGAAAATAAAAGCTATTTAGTCCAGCAAAACAGCATTCAAGGCAAGCAAATCATCACCGCAACCGATATTAGCACTCAAAAACGCCAAGAGCGGCTCGCTTCTATGGGGAAAATCTCAGCGCATTTAGCCCATGAAATCAGAAACCCCGTAGGCTCTATCTCTCTTTTAGCTTCGGTGTTATTAAAGCATGCGAACGAAAAGACTAAGCCCATTGTTGTAGAATTGCAAAAAGCTTTATGGCGCGTAGAAAGGATCATTAAAGCCACCTTGCTTTTTTCTAAAGGCATTCAAGCCAACCGCACCAAGCAAAGTTTGAAAACGCTAGAGAGCGATCTCAAAGAAGCCCTAAATTGCTACACTTACTCTAAAGACATTGATTTTCTTTTTAATTTTAGCGATGAAGAAGGGTTTTTTGACTTTGATTTAATGGGGATTGTGTTGCAAAATTTCTTGTATAACGCCATTGATGCGATTGAAGCCTTAGAAGAGAGCGAGCAGGGGCAAGTGAAGATTGAAGCGTTCATTCAAAATGAATTTATCGTCTTCACCGTTATTGATAATGGCAAGGAAGTGGAAAACAAAAGCACTTTATTTGAGCCTTTTGAAACCACTAAATTAAAGGGTAATGGCCTAGGGTTAGCCCTGTCTTTGCAAGTCGTTAAAGCCCATGAAGGGAGCATTGCGCTATTAGAAAATCAAGAAAAAACCTTTGAAATTAAGATTCTTAACGCTTCTTAATTTTGATAATTATCCCCCCTTAAAAAATGAGTTTTACAAAAATGAGTTTTACGATAAAACAAAATTTTAAAAAGATTAAAGAACATTAAATTGAATAGGGTTTATCAGTTTTTGACAAAAATAAGACAAAAAAATTTTTTTATTAACTCTTTTGGTGTAGGATAGCGATCAAGGTTTTTATGAAAATAAAAGCCTAAAAACATTTTATAAAAAAAAGGACTTTTGATGAAAACATTTGAAATTTTAAAACATTTGCAAGCGGATGCGATCGTGTTGTTTATGAAAGTGCATAACTTCCATTGGAATGTGAAAGGCACCGATTTTTTCAATGTGCATAAAGCCACTGAAGAAATTTATGAAGAATTTGCGGACATGTTTGATGATCTCGCTGAAAGGATTGTTCAATTAGGACACCACCCCTTAGTCACTTTATCCGAAGCGATCAAACTCACTCGTGTTAAAGAAGAAACTAAAACGAGCTTCCACTCTAAAGACATTTTTAAAGAAATTCTAGAGGACTACAAACACCTAGAAAAAGAATTTAAAGAGCTCTCTAACACCGCTGAAAAAGAAGGCGATAAAGTCACCGTAACTTATGCGGACGATCAATTAGCCAAGTTGCAAAAATCCATTTGGATGTTGCAAGCCCATTTGGCTTAAGCGACCAAAAAGAAGCCAGCATGAGAGATTACAGCGAGCTTGAAATTTTTGAGGGAAACCCCTTAGACAAGTGGAATGACATTATTTTTCATGCGAGTAGAAAGCTTTCTAAAAAAGAGCTAGAAAGGCTTTTAGAGCTTCTGGCTCTCTTGGAAACTTTTATAGAAAAAGAAGACTTAGAAGAAAAGTTTGAATCTTTCGCTAAAGCTTTAAGAATTGATGAAGAGTTGCAACAAAAAATAGAGAGCAGAAAAACAGACATTGTGATCCAATCCATGGCGAATATTCTTAGTGGGAATGAATGAGCTTATCCGCTATGGCTTGATATTCCTCTTTTTTTTAAAGGCGTTTGGGCTTGATTATGGGATAGATAAAACGCTAGAATTAAAAAAAGATGAAGTGTTTAAAGCGATTATCAAAGACACTTCAAACGAACAAACCAAAGAAATCATGCTCTATTGGACGCTATATGCAAATAAAGGTTTAGTCATCAACATGCGTTTTAACCATTTCCCTTACCAGTTTATTTTATACACCGATCATGCGAGAAACACCTATAACCTCAAAGTTTTTGAAGAAAAATTTTCTTCTAACAGCGTTCTGTCGCTTGTGTTTAAAGATTTCAAAGAAGATAAAGCCGCTTTAAGGCTTTTAGCCCTTATGCCCCTTGTTTTTTCTCCTAAAGAGCCTTAAGGAATTTGCATGCAAGAAAAACAACTCAAAGCCATTCAAAACAAGATCGCTTCTTGGATCAAAGAAATAGAAAGCGCCTTTATAGATGAATTGTTTTCTAAGATTGGCCCTTCAAAAATGTTGCGCTCCAAACTCATGCTCGCTTTATTAAATGGAAAAACAGACGCTATTTTATTGGATAAAGCATTCAATTTGTGCGCGATTGTAGAAATGATACAGACCGCTTCTTTATTGCATGATGATGTGATTGACAAGGCGACCATGCGCCGAAAACTCCCCAGCATTAACGCTCTTTTTGGTAATTTTAACGCCGTGATGCTTGGGGATGTGTTTTATTCTAAAGCCTTTTTTGAACTCTCTAAAATGGGTGAATCCATCGCTCAAACCCTCTCTAATGCGGTTTTAAGGCTCTCTAGAGGCGAGATTGAAGATGTGTTTGTGGGGGAATGTTTCAATAGCGACAAACAAAAATACTGGCGTATTTTAGAAGACAAGACCGCTCATTTCATAGAAGCGAGCCTAAAGAGCATGGCGATTCTTTTAAATAAAGACGCCAAAATGTATGCGGATTTTGGGTTGCATTTTGGCATGGCGTTTCAAATCATTGATGATTTATTAGACATCACTCAAGACGCCAACACTCTAGGTAAGCCCAATTTTAGCGATTTTAAAGAAGGCAAAACCACTTTACCCTACTTGCTTTTATATGAAAAATTGAATCCGCATGAACAAGGGCTTTTAATTTCCTATTTCAAACAAGATAGTCATGAAATCACAGAATGGACTAAGGAAAAATTCAAGCAATATGGTATCATAGAAGAAACCCTTAAAATCGCTCAAGTTTATTCTAAAAAGGCCCTTGAAGCCATTAAGGGGGAAAACAATTTGATTTTAGAAAAACTAGCGCAAGATGTCATTTATAGGACTTTTTAATGGAGTTAGAAACTCATTTGTCAAAATATTTCACCCTAGCCTTCACGCATAAAAGCATGAGCTTAGAAATGCGCGAAAAACTCGCTATTAATTCGCCCATAATGCTTAAAGAATTTTTACAAACGATTAAAAACCATTGCCCCAATATCAAAGAGTGCATGGTGCTATCCACATGCAATCGCTTTGAAATCTATGCGAGCCTGAAACACGGCGCTAATACTCATGAGCAAAAAAGCGCGTTATTAAAAATCCTAGCTCAAAATAAAAAAATGAGCGTGTCTGATTTAGAAAAATGCGTTTTAATCAACACTGATGAAAGCGCAGTCCATCATGTCTTTAGCGTGTGCAGCAGTTTGGATAGCCTAGTAGTGGGGGAAACTCAAATCACAGGGCAGATGAAAAACGCCTATAAATTCGCTTTTGAAGAGAAATTTTGCTCCAAAGATTTAACCCGATTGCTCCATTTTGCTTTCAAATGCGCCGCTAAAGTGCGCAATTTAACCGGCATTTCCAAGCAAGGGGTTTCCATCTCTTCAGTGGCAGTCAAAGAAGCGCTTAATATTTTTGAAAAAGAAAAAATTAAGGATAAAAAAGCCCTTGTGATAGGGCTTGGCGAAATGGCTCAATTGGTCATCAAACACCTTTTAAACAAGCAATTTGAAGCGCTTATTTTAGGGCGTAATGCGGCTAAATTTGAAGATTTTGTCAAGGAATTAGAAGAGCCTAAAAAAGCGAGCTTTCAAAATATAGAACATTTAAAAACTTATATCAACGAATACGAACTGCTTTTTTGCGCCACTTCTTCGCCGAACTTTATCGTGCGAAATTCCATGTTAAAAGAGACGATTTTCAGGCGTTTTTGGTTTGATTTAGCCGTGCCACGGAATATTGAAAAGCCGACGCTAAATCATATTTTCTTATACAGCGTGGATGATTTAGAGCCTATGGTGAAAGAAAATGTGGGAAACAGGCAAGAAAGCAGGACGAAAGCTTATGAGATTGTAGGGCTTGCTACAATGGAATTTTACCAATGGATCCAAAGTTTAGAAGTAGAGCCTTTGATTAAGGATTTAAGGGAATTGGCTAGGATTTCAGCCCAAAAGGAATTGCAAAAGGCGCTCAAAAAACGCTATGTGCCTAAAGAATACGAAGGCAATATTGAAAAGATCTTGCACAACGCTTTCAACACCTTTTTGCACCACCCGACCATCGCTTTAAAAAAGAACGCCCAAAAAGAAGAATCCGATGTGCTTGTGGGCGCGATTAAAAACTTGTTTAATTTAGACAAATCTAACGCTAACCATGTCCAGAATTTGAATCTCTATAAATGCGAATATTACGAGGAATAATGCATGCTATTTTCAAAACTTTTTGCCCCCACTCTCAAAGAACCCCCAAAAGACGCCGTGTTAAAAAGCCATAAGCACCTAGCTCAAGCAGGATACATTTATCAAGTAGGCAGTGGGATTTATAATTTCCTGCCCTTAGCTAAAAAAGTGCTAGACAAAATAGAAAACATCACGCACAAACGCATGCAAGAGCATGGGGCGCAAAATATTTTAATGAGTTTTGTGGTTTTGGCGAGTTTGTGGGAAAAATCAGGCCGTTTGGATAAATACGGCAAGGAATTATTGGTTTTTAAAGACCGAAAAGACAATGATTTTGTTTTAAGCCCCACTTTAGAAGAAAATATCACCGAAATTGCTGCTAATTTCATTAAAAGCTACAAGCAATTACCCATCCATCTCTATCAAATCCACACGAAATTCCGTGATGAAATCCGCCCACGATTTGGGTTAGTGAGAGCGAGGGAATTTATCATGAAAGATGGTTATAGCTTTCATGAAGACGCTGAGAGCTTGGATAAGGAATTTTTAAACACGCAAAGCGCTTATAAAGAGATTTTAAGCGATTTGGGTTTGGATTTTCGCATTGTGGAAGCGGATAGCGGGGCAATTGGGGGGAGTAAAAGCAGGGAATTTGTCGTTTTAACAGAATGCGGGGAAGACACGATCGTGGTGTGTCAAAATTGCGATTATGCCGCCAATATTGAAATCGCTAAACGCTCTAAAAGGCCTGAGCCTTTAAATGTCCCCAAAGCGCAATTAGCGAAATTCCCTACCCCTAATACCACTAGCGCTCAAAGCGTGGCGGAGTTTTTTAAAACAGAGCCTTATTTTGTTTTAAAGGCGATCATTAAAAAAGTGATCCATAAAGATAAAGAAACCCTAGCGTGCTTTTTTGTTAGGGGCGATGACAATTTAGAAGAGACTAAAGCCCTGAACGCCTTAAACATTATAGGAGCGAACGCTTTGGAATTAAGAGAGGCCAGTCAAGAAGATTTAGACAAAGCAGGGTTGATAGCGGGATTTATAGGGCCTTATGGCTTGAAAAAGCATGTTTCTTATATTATCTTTGATGAAGATTTAAAAGATAGCGATTGCTTGATCGTTGGGGCTAATGAAAAGGATTTTCATGCAGTGGGCGTGGATTTAAAAGGGTTTGAAAACCTTGTTTATGCGGATATTGTCCAGGTTAAAGAGAGCGATTGTTGCCCTGATTGTCAAGGAGCGTTGAAATACCATAAGAGTTTGGAGGTGGGGCATATTTTCAAACTCGGGCAAGGCTATGCTAAAAGCTTGAAGGCGAGTTTCTTGGATAAGAATGGCAAGGAGCAATTTTTTGAAATGGGGTGCTATGGGATAGGCATTAGCCGATTGCTCAGCGCGATTTTAGAGCAAAAAAGCGATGATCTAGGCTGTGTGTGGACGAAAAATACCGCTCCTTTTGATGTGGTGATCGTGGTTTCTAACCTGAAAGATGAAGCGCAAAAAAAACTCGCTTTTGAAGTGTATGAAAGGCTGCTTCAAAAGGGCGTTGATGCGCTGCTAGATGACAGAGACGCGCGTTTTGGGGCGAAGATGAGGGATTTTGAATTGATTGGGGAACGATTAGCGTTGATTGTTGGGAAGCAAACTTTAGAGAATAAAGAATTTGAATGCATCAAACGCGCTAATTTAGAAAAACAAACGATCAAAGACATTGAATTAGAAGAAAAAATTTTAGAAATGTTAGCGAGCGAATGAGGGGGAGTGAGTGGGAAAATTAGTGATTGGCTCTAGGGGGAGCGAATTGGCCTTATGGCAAGCGAATCACATTAAAGAACGCCTGAAAAAAGAATGCTTGATAGAAAGCGAGATTCAAATCGTTAAGACTAAGGGCGACAAAATCTTAGACACCCCTTTAAATAAGATTGGCGGTAAGGGGCTATTCACTAAAGAACTAGAAGAATTGCTTTTAAAAGGTGAAATTGATCTGGCGGTGCATTCTTTAAAAGATGTGCCGGTCGTGTTTGAAAAGGGGTTGGACTTGGCATGCATCACCAAAAGGGCTGATGTGAGGGACACTTTTTTGAGCGTGAAATTCCCTGATTTGATGAGCTTGCCTGAAGGGGCCAAGGTTGGCACGACTTCTTTAAGGCGTTCCATGCAAATCAAACTGAAACGCCAGGATCTAGACACAGAGAGCTTAAGGGGGAATGTCCAAACCCGTTTGAAAAAGCTTGAATGCGGAGAATTTGACGCTATCATTTTGGCTGAAGCCGGACTGCAACGCTTAAACATTCAAGGAGCGAAATACCGCAAGGCTTTTAGCGTAGAAGAAATGATTCCTAGCATGGGTCAGGGGGCTTTAGGGGTAGAAATGCTCAAAAACCACAAGCATTTTATTACGCTCCAAAAACTTAATGACGAGAAAAGCGCGTTTTGCTGCCATTTAGAAAGAGAGTTTATTAAGGGGCTTAATGGGGGGTGTCAGATCCCTATAGGCGTGCATGCGAGTTTAATGGGCGATAGGGTTAAAATCCAGGCGGTTTTAGGCTTGCCTAACGGGAAAGAAGCCATCACTAAAGAAAAGCAAGGGGATAAAACTAAGGCGTTTGATTTAGTTCAAGATCTTTTAGAAGAATTTTTACAAAGCGGGGCGAAAGAGATTTTAGAAAAGGCGCAGTTGTTTTAATGCGTTTGTTGATTGCGTTAGGTTTGAGTTTGTTAAGCTTGAACGCTAAAGAAGCGGATTTCATCTCTGATTTGGAATACGGGCTGGCTCTTTATAAAAACCCTAGGGGTGTTGCGTGCGCGAAATGCCATGGCATCAAGGGTGAAAAACAAGAAATCACTTTTTATTATGAAAAAGGCGAAAAAAAAATCCTCTACGCCCCTAAAATCAACCATTTGGATTTTAAAACCTTTAAAGACGCCCTGAGTTTAGGCAAAGGCATGATGCCTAAATACAACCTGAATTTAGAAGAAATCCAAGCGATCTACCTTTACATCACCTCTTTAGAGCATAAAGAAGAACATAAGAATTCTTCCAAGCCTTAATCAAAGCGCTTGATTTATGTTAAAATAGGGCGTTGTATTTTTGTTTTTTTGTTATTTAAAAAAGTCTGATTGAGCGCTTTCAAGGATTAAAATTATAAAAGAAGGTAAAGATGAATATCAAAATTTTAAAAATATTCGTTTGTGGGTTATTTTTTTGGAGCTTGAATACCCATTTATGGGGGAAACAAGACAATAGTTTTTTAGGGATTGCTGAAAGAGCCTATAAAAGCGGGAATTATTCTAAAGCAATGTCTTATTTTAAAAAAGCATGCAACGATGGGGTGAGTGAAGGTTGCACGCAATTAGGAATCATTTATGAAAACGGGCAAGGCACTAGAATAGATTATAAAAAAGCCCTAGAATATTATAAAACCGCATGCCAAGCTGATGATAGGGAAGGGTGTTTTGGTTTAGGGGGGCTTTATGATGAGGGTTTAGGCACGGCTCAAAATTATCAAGAAGCGATTGACGCTTACGCTAAGGCGTGCGTTTTAAAACACCCTGAGAGTTGCTACAATTTAGGCATCATTTATGATAGAAAAATCAAAGGCAATGCCGATCAAGCGGTTACCTACTACCAAAAAAGCTGTAATTTTGATATGGCTAAGGGGTGTTATGTTTTAGGCGTGGCTTATGAAAAAGGCTTTTTAGAAGTCAAACAAAGCAACCATAAAGCCGTCATCTATTATTTGAAAGCGTGCCGATTGGATGAGGGGCAGGCTTGCCGCGCGTTAGGGAGTTTGTTTGAAAATGGCGATGCAGGGCTTGATGAAGATTTTGAAGTGGCGTTTGATTATTTGCAAAAAGCTTGCGCTTTAAACAATTCTGGTGGTTGCGCGAGTTTAGGCTCTATGTATATGTTAGGCAGGTATGTCAAAAAAGATCCCCAAAAGGCTTTTGATTATTTCAAACAAGCATGCGATATGGGGAGCGCAGTGAGTTGCTCTAGGATGGGCTTTATGTATTCGCAAGGGGACTCTGTTCCAAAAGACTTGAGGAAAGCCCTTGATAATTATGAAAGAGGTTGCGATATGGGCGATGAAGTGGGTTGCTTCGCTCTAGCGGGCATGTATTACAACATGAAAGATAAAGAAAACGCCATAATGATTTATGACAAGGGCTGTAAGCTAGGCATGAAACAAGCATGCGAAAACCTCACTAAACTTAGGGGGTATTGAAAATTTAATCCATAATCATCATCGTGTTTAACTCAAAACTTTTCAAAGATTTGGCTCTGTTTTAAGAGCTAAAGCAGAAACCCACCCTATTAATTTTTAATCTTTAGTGTTTTTAGGGTTTTGTCTATTTTCAAAAAGAAAACTTTTTGAATGTTTTTTGTGGTTGTTTGGTTGTGTTTGTTAGTGTGTTTTTATAATGTAAATTTTTATTAGGTTAGCTTGAATTGGGTTTTAGGTTTAAAAGTCCTATAAAAATGTTTTAGCGTGTTTTTTGCACTATGGATAGATATGCATTTGGTTGTGTTTTTCAATGGCTTTAATTTATGGCTTTGCGTGGTTATTATTATAAGCACGCTACAAACACGAATCACACGATAACAGAGCGGTATGCATGTGCTATAAAAAGACTTGATAAAAATAATGAAAAATAGTTAAATTTCAAGCGTTCTTTCAAAAATTGTTGTCAGATGAGACAGATAAAAACGCTTTTAGTTTAAAGATAGAGTTTTAGGGGTTTTTTGTGTGGGTTTAGTTATTCCTTAATTTTTTAAAAAATGGGGTTTTTAAAACTCATAAAAGGATAAGGGGTATTTTGAAATCATTCCCCTACAACCCCCTTTTTTAAAATCCCCCTAACCCCCTAAGAGCGCGTTATGAGAAATTATCGCTTACGCAAGCTTTTTTATTTTGGTTGTCAAAACACCCAAAGGTATTTTTTAGATTTCATAACCAATATCCAAAACAGAGCTAATTTTTTAAACCCTACAAAGACCAATAGATCGCTCCAAAGAACACCACACTCCCTATCAAAACGCTTATAAACATGCGTTTAGTGTCCTTAAAAGCCACCATTAAAAACGCGCTCAAATAAAACAATAATAAAAACACGCAAAAAATCCCCAAAAGCGCTTGAAACACGATACCCACCTTAGCCTTATGCAGCATGATGAGCGCGCCTAAAAAACCCCTTTCAATGGTTTTGATTTTTGTTTGGTCGCCTTTAGTTTCAAGGTTGATTTCATACAAAGGCGTGCCAATGATTAACGCTCCCCTATGCTCTCTAGGCTCTATCTTTTTAGGCATAGCGATATGGTTTTCTTTTATAAAGTCTTTCAAAAAATCCAATCGTTCTTCTTTTTTCAAAGATTTTTCTAAAACCCACTCTTTGATGTTAGCGCCAGTGTCTTGGCGCACTTTAAAGAGCAATGAAAGCCCGCTAACCGCAAAAAGAAGCGCCAAAGGGAAGAAAAAAGTGGTCGCATAGATGTGAAAATAACGCATCATTGCCGTCATTATTGCAACCTGTGGCTCACGAATTTAGAAAAATTATCCAAGATTAACCCCCCTTTTCTAAACCCTAGCGCGCAAGATTCATAAGCAAAAAACACATTAGGCTGGTAATACAACCCGTTATGCGAATTGAGCTCGTAAAACTCTTGATAAACGGGTTTGTGGTTAGAATAAACGCCATCGGTTTTTAAAAGCGATTGCATGGAAGCTTCAAAGATTTCACTATTCGCCCCTTCCCTACCAAAAGCCACTTTTTTGATTTGCTTTTTATGGGCTAAAGGCTCATAACTCGTTTCTAACAATAAGGGGTGGTTGGGGTATCTGTCCCATAAAAGTTTTAAAAAACGCTTGGATTGGAAAAGGATCGTATAAGCCGGGTTTAAAAAAATCGTGTTTTTACTTTCCATCATGCCTTGCATCAAAAGGGCTAATTCTGGCTCATCAATAGCGATGTTTTCCCATGGGATCAGTTTGAATAAAAACTCATAATTCAAGCCGTTTTTAAACACGCCCTCTTCTGCATTAAATTCCACCTCATCAATGTAAGAAAAATCCGTTTCAAACCCCACGCTCTGAGCAGCGTCTTGCAAAAAACGCATGGTGCGCTCTTCTTCAATATTCCCCCTAACGCTTGAAAAAAGGATTTTCCACCCCTCATACAACTCTTCAAAACGGCTCGTGTCTTCGCCCAAAGTTACCATGCGTTTGAAATTCTCGCCAAGCGCT
The DNA here is from genome assembly GCF_011175115.1 of Helicobacter pylori. Classification (GTDB taxonomy): domain Bacteria; phylum Campylobacterota; class Campylobacteria; order Campylobacterales; family Helicobacteraceae; genus Helicobacter; species Helicobacter pylori_DF. Next base: position 261,275 of record NZ_SHOW01000001.1, read on the forward strand.
TCATAAAGGTTATTGAATTGCTTGTTTTCATCATAGCCATTCGCTTTGAGTAACGCCCATTGAATCACCGCCGTTTCATAGAGCATGGTGGGGGTATCAGCGTTAAATTCCAGTAATTTAATGGGCTTGCCATCAAGCCCCCCGGCTAAATCAAAACGCCCGTAAATATGCCAATGCACTTCTTCTTCAAAACTCTGTTTGATCATAGGAATGAGCGCGTTAGGAATATCCAATTCAAAAAAGCGATCGTTTTGAATAGCCTCTTCAGCCGTCTCTACAAACATGTCATAAAGCTCATTACAAGCGTCATAATAAGCGTCCGCTTCTTTTTGAGAGACAACCACCATTTCATCAGCGATATAAGATGACATGTCATCATTCGTGTGCCAATCTAAGCCAATTTCTTCTAAAGTCTTATTGTCTAAAGGTTTTAAAGGAATCACTTGCATTTTTTAACCTTAAATAGATTTTATGCGTTAAAGCCCCTTGTCCCAGAGCTTACCGCCGGCGAACTAGTAGGCCTACTAGAGCCAAAAAACCCGCTCTGCCCCTTACTCGCTGTGCCCATGCTTGAAGCGCTAGGCGCGCTTTTAGAAAAGGAATTTTGAGAGCGTTGGTAAGCTTGTGGGGATTTGTAGGTCCGTTGGGCGTTTTGCTGGTAATTAGGGTTATTGAAAAGCTTATTGCCAATATAACTCCCTAAAATCGCCCCCGCCGCGCTCCCTAAAATCGCGCTCCCCAAGCCAAAGCCTGAGCTTTCATTACTCCCTCCATTATTAGGCTGGATAAGCTTGCTCGTGCCGTTATCAATTTTGGCTTCTTCTTCTTTGATGAGCTTTTGAATCTCTTCATTGCTTAGCACTCGTTCATTGCCTTGCAAATCGCGCACTATAATGTGGGTTCTTGAGCTGGGGTATTCTTCAACAACCTTGTAAGATTTATCCTTTTGCTCTTCTAAAATCACAAACGCGCCTTTTTGAACGCTTTGACTTAAAGAGCTTTGCTCTTTGGGTTTGTCATCAGCATTGCTCTTACACCCCACAATGCTCACCATCACTAACGCGCTCAAACCACCCACGATCGCATAATCAGAAATCTTTCTGTAGGGTTTTTTCATGAGAGTAGCCTTATACTATGCCTTATAATGGTATAAGAAAGGCACGCCCTTAATCACGCCAGATTCAAAAATCTTTTTAGTGGTATTTTCCACTTTGGTGCGTAAATCTTCAGGCTCTTTTTGGGCGTTAATATCGTATTGGGTGGAATAAATCTTTTCAAGAATAGAGATTTTATCTTCCACGCTCGCTCCCCTAGCCCTAGCTTTCGCCATTTCTTCTTGGATCAAAGCCGCTTTTTTAGCCGAATTGACCCCAAGCCACCCCACTACAACCATTCTCACGGTGTTTTCTTTCAAGTGATCCCTGAGTTTAGTGAGCTCTTTTTGGCAATGCGGGCACATGGGATCAGAGACAATATAAAGGATTTTATCCTTATTTGCAACGTTAGTAGAGGGCAACTCTATCGCATAATCAGCCGGTATTTCATTAAAAATAGCGTTCAATTTCGCACTATTTTGTTGGGTGGCGTTAAGGGCTTGGATTTTTTGATTGGTTTCTGCAACTAATTTCACATCATCGCTTTTATTGCTAAAGAATATGTTGCTAAGCCCTATAACTAAATTACCATCCTTACTCACTACAAGCGGAATATTGTATTTAGTGTCCGGATCTTCAATAACGACCACTTTTAAATCCTGACTGGATTTTAAAGGCTTGATTTCTAAAACACGCACCTTTTTATTGGTTTGTTTTTCAATCACGCTCACTAAATTATCCTGCATCCGTTTGTCATTAGCTGAAACTGAATGTTTAGGGGCTGCCCCTAAGCCTACAAGAAGTAACGCGCTCAACACACTCGCTCTTAATATCATTAAAACTCCTAAAGTTCAATAGCCTAAATCCCTACAACAAAAGGAATAAGCGTTTCAAATGGGTATAATACCATAAAATCCCCTATTTTCATAAGGCTTAAAAAGGTTTAAAGATGATTATCATTCCTGCTAGATTAAAATCCAGTCGTTTTGAAAATAAAGTGCTAGAAGATATTTTTGGCTTGCCTATGGTGGTGCGTTGCGCTAAAAATGCAAATCTGGTAGATGAATGCGTGGTCGCTTGCGATGATGAAAGCATCATGCAAACATGCCAAAAATTCCACATCAAAGCGGTGCTAACCTCCAAACACCATAATAGCGGCACAGAACGCTGTTTGGAAGCGGCGCAAATTTTAGGGTTAAAAAACGATGAAAGGGTTTTAAACTTGCAAGGCGATGAGCCTTTTTTAGAAAAAGAAGTCATTTTAGCCTTATTAGAAGCCACCCAAAACGCCCCTTTCATGGCGACTTGCGCTAAAGTCATTGATGAAGAGCAGGCCAAAAGCCCCAATTTAGTCAAGGTGGTTTTAGATAGCCAAAATAATGCCTTGTATTTTTCGCGCTCCCTTATCCCCTTTTTACGAGATTTTGATGCAAAACGCCAAACCCCCCTTTTAGGGCATATCGGTATTTATGGCTTCCATAATAAAGAAATCTTAGAAGAATTATGCGCTTTAAAACCTTGCGTTTTAGAGGAAATAGAAAAATTAGAGCAATTAAGGGCTTTGTATTATCAAAAAAAGATTGCAGTGAAAATCGTTCAAAGTGAAAGCATAGGCATTGACACCAAAGAAGATTTGCAAAACGCTTTGAAAATTTTTAGCCCCGATCTCCTTGAGCGGTGAAATTTAAAAACACTCAAAACATTTTTCACCATCAAAAACCTCTTTTTAAATCCAAAAAAAAGCAAAATTTCTTGATTTTTGCTCAATTTTATTAAAAATTCAATAAATTTATGGCATAATTTAAACTAATTGTAAATAAAGTCTCAATTTGATACGATTTTACAAATAAAACATTACTTTAAGGAACATTTTATGAAAAAAACGATTTTACTTTCTCTCATGGCGTCATCGCTCTTCGCTGAAGATGACGGCGCTTATATGAGCGTGGGCTATCAGATCGGTGAAGCCGCTCAAATGGTGAAAAACACCGGCGAAATCCAAAAAGTTTCCAACGCTTACGAAAATTTAAACAACCTTTTAACCCGCTATAACGAACTCAAACAAACGGCCTCTAACACTAATTCAAGCACCACTCAAGCGATTGACAATCTAAAAGAGAGCGCTAGCCGATTGAAAACGACCCCCAATACCGCCAATCAAGCCGTGTCCTCAGCGCTCAGCTCTGCGGTAGGCATGTGGCAAGTGATCGCCTCTAATTTAGCCAATAACTCGCTATCTACTAGCGAATACGAAAAACTCAAAGCGACTTCTCAATTGCTCCAAAACACCCTAGAAAATAAAAACAATGATCTCACGATTGGAAATGACTATGACCATCTTTTAACTCAAGCTAGCACCATTATTAATACCCTTCAAACTCAATGCCCAGGAATAGACGGAGACAATGGCAAACCATGGGGCATTAATGCAAGCGGGAACGCATGCGCTATTTTTGGCAACACCTTTAACGCCATCACTAGCATGATAAATAGCGCTAAAAAAGCCGCTGCAGACGCCCGAAGAACTAGCCCAGAAAATCCAAACCAACCAAGCGCGTTTACCAACCCTGATTTCAATAAAAACCTTAATCAAGTATCAAGCGTTATCAATGACACGATCTCTTATCTCAAAGGGGACAATTTAGCAACCATCTATAACACCCTTCAAAAAACGCCCGGTTCTAAAGGGTTTCAAAGTTTGGTGAGCAGATCTAGCTATAGTTATTCTCTCAACGAAACCCAATATTCTGAATTCCAAACTACCACCAAAGAGTTTGGCCATAACCCCTTTAGAAGCGTGGGATTAATTAATTCTCAAATTAATAACGGGGCGATGAATGGCGTGGGCGTGCAATTAGGCTATAAGCAATTTTTTGGGAAAAATAAATTTTTTGGGATCCGTTATTATGCCTTTTTTGATTACAACCATGCCTATATCAAATCCAACTTTTTCAACTCCGCTTCCAATGTTTTCACTTATGGCGCAGGCAGCGATCTTTTATTGAATTTCATCAATGGCGGATCCGATAAAAACCGCAAAATCTCTTTTGGCATTTTTGGAGGCATCGCTCTAGCAGGCACGACATGGCTTAATTCCCAATTGGTGAATTTAAAAACCACCACTAGCATCTACAACGCTAAAATCAACAACACCAATTTCCAATTCTTATTCAATACCGGTTTAAGGCTTCAAGGAATCCATCATGGCGTTGAATTAGGCGTGAAAATCCCCACCATCAACACGAATTACTATTCTTTCATGGGCGCCAAATTAGCATACCGAAGACTTTATAGCGTGTATTTCAATTATGTTTTGGCTTATTGATATTGAATCGGTTCTCATTATTAATGAGAACAAAGCCAACTTTTTGGCTCTCAATGAATAACGGCATCATTTTACTTGACTTTTCACAAAAAACACACTAAAATTTCTTTTCATTTTTGAGCGAAATTCCAGATTAGCTCAGCGGTAGAGTAGGCGGCTGTTAACCGCTTGGTCGTAGGTTCGAATCCTACATCTGGAGCCATACTTTTTGACTCATCTTTTTTCTTATAGCAAAACTTCATGCAATCCCTTTTGATTTGATCCATAACGCATTGACTAACACCCCCACCACAACCCCTATCGCTAAATTATGCGTGTATAAAACCACCGCCACGACTAAAAGCATGTTCAGCGTGTCATAGAGCTTGATTTTTTTAACGTTCATAATGGATTGGAAATTAAAAGTGGTGAAAGAAATCATCACCATCACCGCCACAACCGCCACAATAGGGATCTTAACCACGTATTCATTAAACACTAATATCAGCACCATTAAAGAAAAGCCGGCAAAAAAAGTAGAAAGCCTTGTTTTAGCCCCGGATTTTGCGTTAATGATAGACTGCCCCACTAAAGCGCACCCTGTCATTCCCCCTAAAAGCCCTGAGATGATATTCCCCAAGCCTTGCGCTTTAGTTTCTTTGTTTTTATCGCTCACGCCGTCTTTTAAAATAACGTCTAAAGTTTTAGCGGTCAATAAGCTTTCTATCGTGCCTACTAGCGCTAAAGAAAGAGCGTAAGGCAACAATTCTATAACGATTTTAAAATCCAAATTTTTGGGGATAATGATGAAATGAAAGCCTGAAACCCCTTGCTCAATGCTCCCTAAATTCGGTGCATGCACATCAAAAATCAAAGCGATCGCGCTCACTATAAGGATACAAATCAAATTAGAGGGGATTTTTTTAGTGATTAAGGGGAAGAGGTAAATGATGAGTATCCCGATAGCAAGCAAAATAAACACCCCTAAATTTTGGTTTTGAAGGAATTTGAATTGCTCCATTAAAAGCAAAATGCCTAGCGCGTTCACAAAGCCATACATCACTGATTGAGGGATAAATCTTAAAAGATTCCCTATTTTCAAATAGCCTAAAAGAATTTGCAATATTCCTGCCATAAGAGTCGCCACGCCCGCGTATTCAAGCCCATAATTTTTAACCACGCCCACTAAAATGAGCGCCACTGAACCGGCCGCTGCACTAATCATCGCCTTTCTAGCCCCAAAAAGAGACAACACAAAAGCCATATAAAAGGTCGTATAAAACGCCACGCCCACATCTAAACCCACCATGATCGCAAAACCAGCCGTCTCTGGGATCACAGAAAGCCCCACCACAAAACCAGACAACAAATCTTTTTGAACGTTGCTCAGCCATTCTTTTTGTATCTTTTCAAACATGCCTTTCTTTCCCATTAGAATGGCTTGATTGTAACCAAAGATTTAAAAACCAATTTCAAACCGGATAAAATCCCTTTTCTTAAATCAATCTCTATGATATTTTATTGTAAAAAATACTTAAAATTGTTTTTTTTTTTTTTCAAAATATAAATTTTAAGTTAAGAATAAGCATTTTATGGTAAAATGGCGAAATTTCATAAACATGACTATCATGGGAATGTGAAACCAACAAAAATCTATTAAAAGGAGAAAACATGAAAATCAAAAAATCTCTCTTGCTCTCTCTTTCTCTCATGCTCTCATTATCAAGGGCTGAAGACGATGGATTTTACATGAGCGTGGGCTATCAGATCGGTGAAGCGGTTCAAAAAGTGAAAAACACAGGAGCATTGCAAAATCTTGCAGACAGATACGATAACTTGAGCAACCTTTTAAACCAATACAATTACTTAAATTCCTTAGTCAATCTAGCCAGCACACCCAGCGCGATCACCGGTGCGATTGATAATTTAAGCTCAAGCGCCATTAACCTCACTAGCGCTACCACCACTTCCCCCGCCTATCAAGCCGTGGCTTTAGCGCTCAATGCCGCTGTTGGCATGTGGCAAGTCATAGCCTTTGGTATCAGCTGTGGTCCTGGCCCCAATCTTGGCCCAGAACATTTAGAAAATGGGGGCGTTCGATCGTTTAGTAACACGCCCAACTACAGCTACAGCACTGGTAGCGGAACGACCACCACCACTTGCAATGGAGCTAGCAATGTAGGGCCAAATGGTATCCTATCTAGCAGTGAATACCAGACTCTCAATACCGCTTATCAAACTATCCAAACCGCTTTAAACCAAAATCAAGGGGGCGGAATGCCTGCCTTGAACGGCTCCAAAAATATGGTAGTCAATATCAACCAAACTTTCACAAGAAACCCTACCACAGAAAACACTTACCCCGATGGAAATGGCAATTATTATTCAGGCGGGTCTCCAATCCCAATCCAGCTAAAGTTTAACAGTGTCAATGATGCTGAAAACCTTTTGCAACAAGCCGCTACTATCATGCAAGTCCTTACCACTCAAAACCCGCATGTGAATGGTGGCGGTGGGGCATGGGGGTTTGGCGGTAAGACTGGGGGTGTAGTGGATATTTTTGGCGAGAGTTTCAACGCGATTAACGAGATGATTAAAAACGCTCAAGCCGTTTTAGAAAAAACTAAGCAGCTTAACGCTAATGAAAACACTCAAATCACGCAACCAGACAATTTCAACCCCTACACTTCTAAAAATAAGCAATTCGCTCAAGAAATGCTCAATAGAGCTAACGCTCAAGCAGAGATTTTAGGTTTAGCTCAGCAAGTTGCGAACAATTTCCACAGCATTCAAGGGCCTATCCAACAAGATCTAGAAGAATGTTTGGCAGGATCAGCTGGCGTGATTAACGACAACACTTGGGGTTCAGGTTGCGCGTTTGTGAAAGAAACTCTCAATTCTTTAGAGCAACACACCGCTTATTACGGCAACCAGGTCAATCAAGATAAAGCCTTGGCTCAAACCATTTTGAATTTTAAAGAAGCCCTTAATACCCTGAATAAAGACTCTACAGCGATTAATGATGGTATCTCTCACTTGCCTAACGCTAAATCTCTTCAAAACATGACGCATGCCACTCAAAACCCTAATTCCCCAGAAGGTTTGCTCACCTATTCTTTAAATGCAGACAAATACAACCAGCTCCAAACCACCACGCAAGAATTAGGCAAAAACCCTTTCAGGCGCTTTGGCATGATCAGTTCTCAAACCAATAACGGGGCGATGAACGGGATCGGCGTGCAAGCGGGTTACAAACAATTCTTTGGCAAAAAAAGGAATTGGGGGTTAAGGTATTATGGCTTTTTTGACTATAACCATGCGTTCATCAAATCCAATTTTTTCAACTCCGCTTCTGATGTGTGGACTTATGGGGTGGGAATGGATGCGCTTTATAACTTCATTAACGATAAAAACACCAACTTTTTAGGCAAAAATAACAAGCTTTCTGTGGGGCTTTTTGGTGGCTTTGCGCTAGCTGGGACTTCGTGGCTTAATTCCCAACAAGTGAATTTGACCATGATGAATGGCATTTATAACGCTAATGTCAGCACTTCTAATTTCCAATTTTTGTTTGATTTAGGCTTGAGAATGAACCTCGCTAGGCCTAAGAAAAAAGACAGCGATCATGCCGCTCAGCATGGCATTGAATTGGGCGTGAAAATCCCCACCATTAACACGGATTATTACTCTTTCATGGGCGCTAAACTAGAATACAGAAGGATGTATAGCCTTTTTCTCAATTATGTGTTTGCTTACTAAAAACCCTCTTTAAAAAAGGGGTTTGTTTAAAAACGCTTAAAAGCCTTTTTAAATTAAGCAAATAAAGAGAGCTTGGATAATCTCTTATAATCGCTCTCAAGCTGTAAAATTAAAGTGATCAAAACCCTATTTTTGCAATCATTAAAGAAAAATTTTTAAAGATTATCACTCTTTTTTGATAAAGTAATCATTTAGAATTTAGGGAGTTTTTTATGGAAGAATCAACAGCGTTTATTTTGGCTCTTGTAGGGCTATTCACCGGCATCACCGCCGGGTTTTTTGGTATTGGTGGGGGGGAAATTGTCGTCCCTAGCGCGATTTTTGCCCATTTTAGCTATAGCCATGCGGTGGGTATTTCGCTCATGCAAATGCTTTTTTCTTCAGTGGTCGGCTCTATCATCAATTACAAAAAGGGCTTATTGGATTTGAAAGAAGGCTCCTTTGCCGCGCTTGGAGGGCTAATGGGGGCGATTTTAGGGAGCTTTATCTTAAAAATCATTAACGATAAAATTTTAATGAGCGTGTTTGTGGTGGTGGTGTGCTACACCTTTATCAAATACGCTTTTTCTAGCAACAAGAAGCCAGAGCATTTTGAAGAAATGCATTTTGATTTGCATGCGAATAACAAAACGCCCGAAAAAAAGCGCACAATCCCTTTTGTGTCTATGGATAGAACGCATGGGGTTTTGATGCTCGCCGGTTTTGTTACCGGCATCTTTTCTATCCCGCTAGGCATGGGTGGGGGGATTTTAATGGTGCCGTTTTTAGGCTATTTTTTGAAATACGATTCTAAAAAAATCGTGCCTTTGGGGCTATTTTTTGTGGTGTTTGCTTCTTTATCTGGAGTTATTTCTCTTTATAATGGGAAAGTTCTTGATGATACAAGCGTTCAAGCCGGGGTGATCACCGGTGTTGGAGCGTTTTTAGGGGTGGGTATTGGGATCAAACTCATCGCTTTGGCTAATGAAAAGGTGCATAAAATCTTATTGCTTCTCATTTATGCTTTAAGCATTTTAGCGACTTTACACAAGCTCATTATGGGTTAAAAATTTAAAAATAAATCAAGGGCATTTTTTAAAGATGAAATAGCAAAGAGCTTGATTCTAATCAAGCGGTAATCTCTAAAAAAGCGCTTCTTTAGGGTTAGGGGGTTTAGTTTGGGGGTTGTAATGGGATAACCCCCTACCCCCTTAAAAAATGAGTTTGAAACAAAAAATAAAATTAAAAACCCCATTTTTAAAAAAATAAAAAGTTTTAGTTATCCTTATTTGATGAGAACAAAAACACAAAACTTAAAAAAGAATGTCTTCAAAGTAAGGGTAATTAAAAAATGAATTATTTAGGGCGTATTTTAGCGTTTTTTAAAATAACCCATAAGACAACCCAAACGCTTAAACCCCCTATTTTAACCCCCATTAGGGGGTTTAGTCATTACCCCTTAATGCGACTTTTTATCATTGATGTATTTTTTCAATTCACCCCTTTTGATATAAGGGATAAACTCGCCATAACCCTCTTTTTCCATGTCTTTTAAGGGGATAAACCTTAAAGCCGCGCTATTGATACAATACCTTAAGCCCCCTAATTCTTTAGGCCCATCGTTAAACACATGCCCTAAATGCGCCTTACCAATACGGCTTAATACTTCAATGCGTTTCCTATTAAGGCTCTCATCGTCTTCGTATTTCACCACATCTTTATTGATAGGTTTAGAAAAGCTTGGCCACCCGCAACCGGAGTCGTATTTATCCGCTGAAGAAAATAACGGCTCGCCTGTGGTAATATCCACATAAATGCCCTCTTCTTCTTTGTTGTAATACTCATTTTCAAAGGGCTTCTCAGTGTGTTTGTTTTGCGTCACCTCATACTGGAGTTTGGTGAGTTTTTTCTTTAAAACTTCATCGCTTGGTTTGGTGTATTTATCGTCATCCACAATCACTTCATCCGCCTTTTTCAAATCAATATGGCAATAACCACCAGGGTGTTTTTTCAAATAATCCTGGTGGTATTCTTCAGCCCTCACATAATTTTTTAAAGGCTCTACCTCAATAGCGATTTTGCCTTTTACTTCTTTTTGCAACGCTTTTAAGGCGTGATCTATCACTTCTTTATCCGCGCTATTGACATAATAAATCCCTGTGCGATACTGCCTGCCCACATCATTACCCTGCTTATTCACGCTCACCGGATCAATCACCTTAAAATAGTAACGCAACAACTTGTCCAAACTGATTTTTTTAGGATCATAAACGACTTTCACGCTTTCAGCATGATCGCTCTCATGCAATTTTTCATAATTCGTGCTTGAAGTCTTGCCATTAGCGTAACCAGAGCTTGCGTCTATAACGCCATAAATCCTCTCCATATACGCCTCTAGCCCCCAAAAGCACCCCCCAGCCAAGTAAATCACTTTTTCATCGGTTTTAGGGTGTTTAGCCCCTATGCTTTCACTCGCTTGCATAATTGCTCCTATCGCTAAAAAAAGATAAAAATTTTTCAAATAAGATAATACCTTCATTAAATAACCTTTGTTTTAATTTTAATGGTGTTCGCCATTATAACTAAAAAAAATGGTAGTTGTTCTTTAAATTGAGTTTAAATTTCAATAAGGCTTTGTTCTATTAAGTAACAAAAGTTAAAATCACATCCATTCAACAATCTTGCCTACCACATTGGCTTCATAGCATTTGATAGAGGTTTTTTGACTGGGTTTTTTAGGCAAAATGGCTTTTAAAAAGCCGTAATTTTCCATTTCTTTCAATCTGGCGTTCAAATTAGGGGCTTCTAAAATCCTGCCATTCAAACTCACTTCGCCCAAAAAGGCGGTTTTATTGTCAATTTTTCTGTTTTTAAAGCTTGAAAGAATACTGGCAATGACCGCTAAATCGCAAGCCGGCTCGCTAATCTTAATGCCCCCGCTCACATTAATGAACACATCATGGCGGTTTAAAGGGATTTCTAGCTTTTTTTCTAATAAAGCGATGAGCATGTTAAGGCGGTTAGTGTCAAACCCGTTCGCTAATCGTTTGGGTGCCCCGAAACTGCACTCGCTCACCAACGCCTGAATCTCTAAAATCAACGCCCTTGATCCTTCTAAAGTGATGGTAATCGCGCTCCCCTCCATAGGCTCTTCTTTAGAAAAAAACAAGCTTGAAGCCTCTTTAGCGCTCACCAAACCCTGCTCTTTCATCTCAAACAAGCCGATTTCACTCGTAGGGCCAAAGCGGTTTTTAAAACTCCTTAAAATCCTTAATTCCCTACTGGGATCGCCCTCAAAATACAGCACGCTATCTACCATATGCTCTAGCACTCTAGGCCCTGCGATGCTCCCTTCTTTAGTGATATGGCCGATGATAAAAATAGCAATATCTCTTGTTTTGGCCAAACGCATGAGTTCAAAAGTGATCTCTCGCACTTGCGAAATAGAGCCGGGCGCTGAAGAAATCTCTGGCGAATAAAGCGTTTGAATGGAATCAATCACGCAAGCAAAATAATTTTCGCTCTCCATATTAGCCTTAATCACAGGCCAATTGATTTCATTGAGCAGATACAATTCTTTTTCTATGCAATCTAATCTAGTGGCGCGCATTTTAATCTGGCTCAAGCTCTCTTCCCCGCTCACATACAAAACCTTTTGCTGGTTTTTGGCTAAGCCAGAAGCCACTTTTAAAAGCAGAGTGGATTTCCCCACCCCAGGACTCCCCCCTACTAAATACAGCCCCCCTTTAGCGATCCCCCCACCCAAAACAATATCCAATTCGCTTTGAGTGGAAGAAAACTTGATGACTTCTTCATGTTCAATTGCAGCGATAGAAACGCTTTTTTGCGCTTTTGGGATCGGATTTTTAAGCGTGTTTAAAACTTCCTTTTGGGCTTGGTTCAATTCTATAAAACTCTCCCATGCGTTGCATTGAACGCACTTACCCAACCACTTAGGGCTTGTAAAACCGCAATGCTGACACTCAAATAAAGAAGTTTTTTTAGCCAAGATACCACTCTTTTTTAAAATCACACAGCTAAAGACCAGATAAAAATGGGGTTTTGGTTTTGTTCTATAGCAAAACTCATAAAGCTAAACTAAAAACAAGTTAAAAGCTATAAAGCACCACCTTGTTCTATTTTTCTTAAAGCCTTCAAAATATAGCGTTTGATATAAGATCCCACGCTTTCTTCTTCTTCGTTAGCCATTTTCTCTAGTTTTTGGTATTGTTCATCAGAAAAATACAAGCTTACAGCACGAGTTTTTTTATTAGCGTCTGCTTTTGGTTTGCGTCCTAGTTTATTTTTAGTTTCCCTTAAGTGAGTTTCATCTGTGTTTTCTGTCGTTTTCATCAAGTTCCTTCAATCATCATCGCAAATCGCTTTAAACGAAAATAGCATGTTAGCATAAAAGTAGTGCGTAACGAACAATGTTGCAAGCACTAATCGTTCCTCATTGTGAGTTTATTAGCGCTTCACTTAAAAAAGACCTCCACCCCCTAAAAAGTTCAAAACAAATCAAATCGGTAATACCCTGATACTGCGATCCAATAATTCCTGTAAGGCGTTTTCAATGGCAAATAAAGTCCCAGTAGTCGCGCTCATACACCCATCACATGCCCCCATGTAGCGGATATACACATCAATGTAATCATCGCTTTCTTTAATGTCTAAAATCTCTAAATCCCCTCCATCCATCATAAGCATCGGGCGGATATTTTCATCAATGACTTTATCCACCGCTTTAATCTTTTGAACCATAGTCATTTCCCTGAAAGCCAATTCCCCGCTTTGAGATTTGTTAGCGGTAGCTTTAAGTTTTTCAGCTTCCATTTCTTCGCGCACTTCCTTAAGAATATCCACCAGGTAATAATCCCTTTTTTCATGCCCTCCAGGCCTCACACAGCTTTTACAAAAAGCACCGGCTTTGGTGTAGTTAGTGATTTCTTCAACACTTTTTAAATCATTGAGTCTAATCACTTCTTTAATCGTGCCTAAACTCACCCTAGCGCACTCGCACACGATGATTTCTTCTTCAAAATCTTCAGCGTTTTTCCCCAAATACATGCCGGCAGCTTTTTTGATCACATCATACGCCATCACCGAGCAGTGCATTTTTTGCCCAGGAACAGCCGGCGTGTCCGGATCGTCTCTCAAGCCTCTTTCCACATCTAAATTCGTGATTTTTACCGCATCTTGGACTCTTTTATTCAAACACAATTCCACCATCATGTCTGAGCTTGCGATCGCCGTTCCGCAACCAAAGCTTTTAAACTTCGCATCAACAATCTTATCCGTGCTTTCATCTACAAGCCAATACAATCTCACCGCATCACCGCATGCTTCTGCGCCATAATCTGCTACAATGAGCTTAGCGTTTTTAGCTTTAGCCTGCTCTTCGGTGATGACCCCTAAATGCGTAGGGTTATCCATGCGCCTTTGAACTTCTTTAGAATACGCGTCCCAAAGGACTGATCCCACTAAATCATGTTTTGCCATTTTGATTCCTTTATATCCTTTTTAATAAGAGCTTGAAATGTTTCTCAACCTTGTAGCCGCTTGAGAGAAAACTTCAATCGTTTTATCAATTTCAGCTTCCGTGTTAAAACGGCTCAATGAAAGCCTGATAGCGGTATGAGCTAATTCCTTACTCGCTCCAATCGCTACCATGACAGGATTAGCCTCTAAATCCTCACTCGCGCACGCGCTCCCTGTGGAAGCGGCGATATTAGAGCGATTCAAATCCCACAGCATGGCCTCTCCTTCAATCCCTCTCACGCTGATTAAAGTCGTGTTAGGCACACGATGGATTCGATCCCCCACCACCATCACATCAGGGATTTTCAAAAGCGCTTCTTCTAATTTGTCGCGCAATTTCCCTACCACTTCTTTTTCATAGTCTAAATGCTCTACGGCTAATTTCATCGCTTCGCCCATGCCCACGATATAAGGCACATTCAAAGTCCCGCTGCGCCTGCCATTCATATGCTCCCCGCCATGAAAAAGAGGGGTCAATCCCACCCCACTTCTAATATACAACCCCCCAATGCCTTTAGGCCCATGAAACTTGTGCGCGCTAAAAGAAAGGAAATCCACGTTCGCCTTTAACACATCTACAGGGATTTTACCAATCGCTTGCACCGCATCGGTATGGAACAACACGCCCTTTTCTTTACAAATAGCCCCAATTTCTTCAATAGGGAAAATGAGACCGGTTTCATTATTCGCCCACATCACGCTCACTAGAGCGGTTTTTTCTGTGATCGCTTCTTTGACTTGCTCTGCGGTGATACTCCCATGCTCATTAATGGGCAAGTAAGTAACCTCCACCCCCAAGCTTTCTAAAAAATTACAAGTGGATCGCACCGCCGGGTGCTCTGCAACCGTGGTTATAATATGGTTTTTGCCTTTTTTCAAGCATTCATCAAAATACACACCCTTTAAAACCCAATTATTGCTCTCTGTCGCGCAAGAAGTGATGATCACATCATCTATATCCCTAGCGTTAATGCCTTTATAGAGCTTATCTAGCGCTTCTGCAATGGCTGGGTGGGTTTCTGTGCCAAACTGGTGTAACGAGCTAGGGTTCCCGTAATGATCCCTTAAAAAAGGATCCATGATTTCTTTGACTTTAGGGTCAATCCTAGTTGTAGCGTTATTGTCTAAATAAATTCGTTGTAACAAATGAGTGTTCTCCTTAAAATTTTACATAGATTTCTTATCTAGGTCTAAATTATGATTAAATACAAGATATTTTCTTAATTTTAACTTAAAAATAAGATGAATTTTAAAAAACATTTTGAGAAACACGAATACCTCCATTAAAAACCAACATAGCCATTATCAACTCGCTTAAGGTTTTTTAAGGGGTCTCCCGCGCCTGTCTTTCAAAGCGTCTATCCCCCCTTGTTGGTAACGCCTCTCCCACACATAGAGTTTTTGCAATTGTTTCGCCACTTCTTTTTTAGTGGGCTTAATGCCTTTAAGGTTATAAAGAGCGGTAACGATAATGGGTTTTGGGATATTAAACCTTTGGATAAATTCCAAACAATCTTTTTTGAGCTGGGAGTCTTGCTTGTTTTTGGTAATATCCACATGGCTTAAATATTGCAACACGTAAAGGCGTTTTTCTTCATCTTCTTGCGCGATTTCTGGGGCCAACTCCATGCCTTGACTAACGCCTTTAAAAAACTTATTTGAAGCCTCTTGTGGTGTGGAGTAAACGCTCAAATAAGTTTCTAACAACGAAATCACTTTTTTTTGCTGTTCCAATAGTGCGTCTATTTTGGCGCTCAAACGATTTATTCTACTTTCCATGCGTTCAATGGTAACCACCAAAAATAAATAACTATTTAATCATTAAAAATGATTATTCTAATACCATGCTCCAAATTAAGATGTATTTTTATGATCATGCTACAATAAGAAAACACAAAACGATTTCAAAGAAAAAGGGCTTAAAATGAAAACTTTTGAAGTGATGATTCAAACCGATTCGAAAGGGTATTTGGACGCTAAATTTGGCGGTAACGCTCCTAGAGGGTTTCTCAATCCAAACGGATTACCCACTTATTCGCCTAAAATCTCATGGCAAAAAGTGGAAGGCGCTAAAAGCTACGCTTTAGAATTAATAGATCATGACGCGCAAAAAGTGTGCGGCATGCCGTTTGTCCATTGGGTCGTGGGCAATATTTCTTACAATGTTTTAGAAGAAAACGCTTCCATGATGGATAAAAGGATTGTTCAAGGGGTCAATTCGCTCACTCAAGGCTTTATCCGTTCACCGCTTAATGAAAGCGAAAAACAACGCTCCAACCTCAATAATAGCGTCTATATCGGCCCCATGCCCCCTAATGGCGATCACCATTACCTCATTCAAGTGTATGCCCTAGACATTCCTAAACTGGAATTAAAAGCCCCTTTTTTCTTAGGCGATTTGCATGACAAAATGCGCAACCATATCATCGCCATAGGGAGAAAGGAATTTTTATACAAGCAGTTTGTAAGGAAATGAACTGCTTGTTTGTAGGTTTAATTCAATAAACCTACAAATAGAGCATGGGAGCAAAAAACGATGATTGGTTACAAACGGAATTTTTGATATACCTCTAAAATCCTCTTTTCATCTAGCATGCTTTCTTCAATCCTTGTGCCTATCAAATCGGCATGGTGTTTTTTAAATTCTTTTAAAGGGATCAAATCGTCATAAACGATAGCGTTTCGCCTCTTTTTAGCTAAAGGGAAGTGCCATTGCGTGAGTTCTTTATCCTTAATATGGTGTTTATCTTTAAGTTTTAAATTTTCATAAAAATCACCATTATATTGCCAAATTTCAAAAGGCTCGCAATCGTTATAAAACAGCCAATGATCCCCCCATGCGTCTAAAAACCCAAAATCCCCATCATTGCGAACAAACACTTCAAAATCTTGCACCACAAAATTAATGCGCGAATACATCACAACCTCTTTAATGCTCTTAGGGATATAAAAACTTTCATAAAGCTTTTTAGCGTCATAGATATGATCGCAATCAATTTTTACTACCCATTCATTTTTAGGGATAAAAGAAAGCGTATAATTATAGTAATGATAAAGTTGGTGCCACAAACTCGGGCAATCCTTTAGCATGACTTCATAAGGATAGCTGATAGGGATAAACGAGGGGAACTTTTTACAAAACTCTAAAATCACTTCTTTAGAGCCATCATCGCAATCATTAAAACCAATGACCCCCCTTTGAATGGCAGGAAGCATAGAAAACAAACTCTCTTCTAAAGTAACGATTTCATTTTTGACTCTAATAAAAGCCCATGGGTTTAGAGAGCTTTTAGGGTTTTGACTTTCTTTATCATAGTCAAAATAACCTGAATGCGTGGGATTGGGTAGAGTTAAAGTGGGATGGATAACCCTATCTTCTAAATGCCCCCCCCCCCCCATAATTATAATTAAGAGAACTATTTTTATAAATACTCTTATTGCGTTCCATGAAATTTTCATTATTTAAAGAAGCGATAGCTAAAAACACGCTTTCTTGATGGTCATGGTTGAATAAAGCTTTTTCTTGAAGAGAATGAAGTTTTTTAGCCTCTAACATTTCCTTAATTTCATGATTGATTTCATAATAAGCGTCCCTATCATGGGCGTTTTCATGGGTGTTTTTTGCCCCTTTTAAACTACGAACGCACCTCACCACAAAAGGCATCCTCTCTTTAACAAAACCCTTGATTTTATTCTTTAACCCCATAAAAACTCCTAATTGAAATAAAAACGCTATCGCAAGCAAAACCTTATTATACTACACTTCTACTATACTTCAAGCCAAACGCTCCCTAACTTCCTTATCTAATTCTAGCACTTCATCTAAAGTAGAGAGCTTGAAAGATTTTTTAGCATACAATTCTAAGGCTTGAGAGATGATTTGAATAAAGCCACCAAAAGCGATTTCTTGATTCAAAAACTTCTCCATCGCCACTTCATTGCTCGCATTCAGCACCACGCCAAGCTTTGGGTTTTCCAACAACAAGTCTTTATAACGCCACAAAGTGTAGCGCTCCATACTAATGGGTTCGAATTTAATCGCGCTTAAAGCGTATAAGTCTAAGGGCTTAATGGAAGCACTCAACGAAGCGAATTTGGGGTTAATAGCATAGCTTATGGGTAGTTTCATGTCCGCGCTCGCTAAATGCGCAATGACAGAGTTGTCTTCAAATTCCACCAAAGCATGCACGATAGAACTCCTTTCAATCACAGCGTCAATCTTTAAAGACGCGCCAAAAAGCCAGTAAGTTTCTAAAATTTCAAAAAGCTTATTGACCATGCTCGCTGAATCAATGGTGATTTTAGATCCCATGCTCCAATTAGGGTGCTTGAGCGCGTTTTGCGCGTTTTGAATAGGAATAAATTCTAAGGGCGTGTCCCTAAAAGCCCCCCCACTCGCGCTAATGATTAAGGATTTAGGCTTTAAAGTCTTGTTTTGCAACAACGCCCACAAACCAAAATGCTCGCTGTCAATGGGCGTGATTTGTGAAATGTCTAATAAATGCCCCGCGCTCACTAAGCTTTCTTTATTCGCTAGGGCCAGTTTTTTGTTCCTTTGTAAGCTTTTAAAGCTCGCTTTCAATCCTGCCACGCCCACAATGGCGTTAAGGACTAAATTTGAGGCGCACTCTTCTATCATCGCATCAATGCCCTCTAGCCCCACAAACACTTCCGCGCCCAAAGGCTCTAAATCATTCAAATCGTTAGGATCTAAAATCGCCACTTTCTTGGGTTTGAAAATTTGGATTTGCTCATTGATTAAAGCGATATTTTTCCCACAGCTTAAGGCTTCTATTTCTACGCCAAATTTTTTTGCGATTTTTAGGGCGTTTTTCCCAATAGAGCCGGTGCTTCCTAAAACAACCATTCAATCCCCTAAAAACACCGCCGTTTCTTTCCAAACTTCTAAAAAATACAACAGCGCATGCAAGCTTAAAGCCCCAAAAAGCATGGAATCCAATCGGTCTAAAACGCCCCCATGCCCGGGTAAAATCTTACCGCTATCTTTGATTCCGGCCTTTCTTTTCAAATAGCTTTCATACAAATCCCCAAACACCGCCACAAGAGCGATTAAAAAACTAAAAAAGAGCGCCATAAGAAAACCTCCGCTCAATTTCCCCATGCCCACAAACGATCCTAAAACGCTCGCCAAAACAACGCCAATCAACGCACCCTCTAAAGTCTTATTCGGTGAAGTGGGCGTGAAAGGGATTTTGCCTAAAAGCTTGCCTCCAAAAAACGCCCCCACATCGCTTGCGACCACCACGACTAAAAGCCAGATGATCGCTACTGCACCAAAATCCTTATAAACTCCAAAAAGCGCAAAAAACCCAACGCCCGGATACAAAAAGGGTAAAATGGCTTCGCTGTGGTGTGCTTTTTGATAAGCAATGACGCTAGCCATGACCATCGCGCTGATAAGAGCGCATTCTATAGGACGCCCGTTAAAATACGCCGCTACCCATGACAACACTAAAATGAAATACAGGCTAAAGCTCGCTTTAACCTGGAACAACCTTAACGCTTCAGAAAACCCTACCGCATAAATCCCCCCTAAAACCGCCCAAAACAACAACAAATTGTCCGCATACAAAATCAAGCCCGCCACAATGATTAAAACAAACCCTGTAATGTAACGAGACTTTTCTTTAAATAACTCTTCTTTCACTTTTTTCCTTAATCAATTAAATATCAGCGAAACTAAAAAATAGCTAAACGCGCTAATCAAAACAACGCCCACCAAATTAAGCCACAAACCGGCTTTAATCATATCCGTTATTTTAACATACCCAGAGCCATAAGCTATCGCATTGGGTGGGGTGGCTACAGGGAGCATGAACGCGCAAGTCGCGCTCAAGGCTACAGGAATGGTCAATAACAAGCTCTGATGGTTTTCATAACCCATGCCTACCGCAACCCCTCCAATCACCGGTAAAAACGCCGCAGCGGTGGCGGTGTTAGAAGTGATTTCGGTTAAGAAAATGACCATTAAAGTGACCATGACAATGATGAATAAAATCGGTAAATGCGAAAATCCAGAGACTAAATGCCCGATCCACAAACTCAACCCGGTTTTAGAAAATTGCGCGCTCAAAGCTAACCCGCCGCCAAATAAAAGCAACACATCCCAAGGGAGTTTTTTAGCAACACCCCAATCAATGAGCCTATCGCCCTGATTGTTAGCGGGCAAAATGAATAAAAGCGCAGAAACCCCCATAGCGATCACTGAATCAATTTTATCTATCTTAACGCCCCAAGCTTTTAACATTACGCCTAAAAAAATCCACCCTAAAGACGCTAAAATAAAAATAACGCCCACAGAGATTTCCGCTTGACTCAAGCGGCCTAATTTTTTTAACTCTACCCTAATGACTTCCTTACCCCCTGGGATTTCTTTAATCTTTAAAGGGAAAATCGCATAAGTGAGCAAGAGCCACGCTAAAATGAGCATGATAAAGGCTAATGGTGTTCCAAACACCATCCACTGAGCGAAATCAATTTCAATATTGAAAGCGGTTTTCATATAGCCGGCCAATAAAGCGTTAGGCGGCGTGCCAATCAAAGTGCCTAAAGAGCCAATAGAAGCCGCATAAGCGATGCCAAGCATCAAGCAAATACTGAAATTCGTGCGATAGATAGTAGTCTTTTCTTGAATGACTTGGGTAATGTCTTTGCCCTTATGCACGATATTACTCATAATACCCCCATGCGCTTTGGTGATTTCTTCTTTTTGATACCATGAATGAGAGGCGTTTTCTTTGCCCACCAGTTTAGCGACTAATTGCAAAACGCTCATGCCAACAGGGAGCATCATCACCGCTGTTGCGGTATTGCTCACCCACATAGACAAAAAGCCTGTGGCTATCATGAAACCTAAAATCAACCTCCTAGGGCTTGTGCCTACTAATAAAATAATGCTTAAAGCGATGCGCGTGTGCAAGTTCCATTTTTGCATGCTTAAAGCTAAAATAAACCCTCCCATAAAAAGAAAGATAATGGGCGATGCGTAAGAAGAGCTAACGCTAGAGAATTGATCCACGCTAAAGATGCTAAAAAGCACCAAAGGTAAGAGCGCGGTTGCAGGCAGGTCAATGGCTTCAGTCATCCACCATATCCCCATTAAAACAGCCACCCCAGCCACAACAGGCATCGCCTTATAATTTAAGGAATTAAGCTTGGGGATTTCTTCTACAATGTGAGACATTTGAGCGTCTAAAGCGTAATAGATAATGAGTGCGATTAACGCCCCTCCTATGAGACCAAACAAACGAACGATCTTGGTGCTTTTATCATCAGTATTCGTATCGGCATGCGAATGATTTTCCATGGTGTTTTACCCTTTAAAATTACTAACCTACATGCTACAATAAAACTTTTTCAAAACTAAGATTTTAGAAAAATCATATCAAAATAGGAAAAAGAGTGGTAAAAGAAAGTGATATTTTAGTGGTTGGTGGGGGGCATGCAGGCATTGAAGCGAGCTTGATTGCGGCTAAAATGGGGGCTAGGGTGCATTTAATCACCATGCTCATAGACACGATCGGTTTAGCGAGCTGTAACCCGGCCATTGGGGGCTTGGGTAAAGGGCATTTGACTAAAGAAGTGGATGTTTTAGGGGGGGCTATGGGGATTATTACGGATCATAGCGGCTTGCAATATCGTGTGTTAAACGCTTCTAAAGGGCCGGCGGTTAGGGGGACTAGAGCGCAAATTGATATGGATACTTACCGCATTTTTGCAAGAAATCTCGTTTTAAACACCCCTAATTTGAGCGTCTCTCAAGAAATGACCGAAAGTTTAATCCTTGAAAACGATGAGGTAGTGGGCGTAACCACGAACATTAACAACACTTATAGAGCTAAAAAAGTGATCATCACCACAGGCACTTTTTTAAAAGGGGTGGTGC
Source organism: Helicobacter pylori (assembly GCF_011175115.1). GTDB lineage: Bacteria > Campylobacterota > Campylobacteria > Campylobacterales > Helicobacteraceae > Helicobacter > Helicobacter pylori_DF. The sequence goes on from NZ_SHOW01000001.1 coordinate 282,855, forward strand.
ATATTGGCGAGCATCAAAACCAAAACGGGCGCTTTGGGGAAAACGCTTCCAATTCTTTAGCCTTAAATTTAAGGGAGCTTGGCTTTAAGGTGGATCGCCTAAAAACCGGCACTTGCCCAAGAGTGGCGGGCAATAGCATTGATTTTGAAGGCTTAGAAGAGCATTTTGGGGACACAAACCCTCCCTATTTCAGCTATAAAACCAAAGATTTTAACCCCACCCAACTCTCTTGCTTCATCACCTACACTAACCCCATTACCCACCAAATCATTAGGGATAATTTCCACCGAGCCCCCCTTTTTAGCGGTCAAATTGAAGGCATAGGCCCAAGGTATTGCCCTAGCATTGAAGATAAAATCAACCGCTTCAGTGAAAAAGAACGCCACCAGCTGTTTTTAGAGCCTCAAACCATCCATAAAAGCGAATATTATATCAACGGCTTAAGCACCTCTTTACCCCTAGATGTGCAAGAAAAGGTCATTCACTCTATCAAAGGATTAGAAAACGCCCTCATCACGCGCTATGGCTATGCGATAGAGTATGATTTTATCCAGCCTACGGAATTGACCCACACTTTAGAAACCAAAAAAATCAAAGGGCTTTATTTGGCCGGGCAAATCAATGGGACTACCGGCTATGAAGAAGCGGCGGCTCAAGGGCTTATGGCTGGGATTAATGCGGTATTAGCCTTAAAGAATCAAGCCCCCTTTATTTTAAAGCGCAATGAAGCCTATATCGGTGTTTTGATTGATGATCTAGTTACTAAAGGCACGAATGAGCCTTACAGAATGTTTACTAGCCGGGCCGAATACCGCTTGCTTTTAAGAGAAGACAACACGCTTTTTAGATTAGGCGAACATGCCTATCGTTTAGGGCTTATGGAAGAGGATTTCTATAAGGAATTGAAAAAAGACCAACAAGCAATACAAGAAAACTTGAAACGCCTTAAAGAATGCGTCCTTACCCCTAGCAAAGAAGCGTTAAAACGCTTGAACGAATTAGACGAAAACCCTATCAATGACAAAATGGATGGCGTTAGCCTTTTAGCGCGCGATAGTTTTAATTTAGAAAAAATGCGCTCCTTTTTTAGCTTTTTAGCCCCCTTGAATGAGCGGGTTTTAGAGCAGATTAAAATTGAATGCAAGTATAATATTTATATTGAAAAGCAACACGAAAATATCGCTAAAATGGATACCATGCTCAAAGTTTCTATCCCTAAAGATTTTGTGTTTAAAGGCATTCCAGGCCTTAGCTTAGAAGCGGTAGAAAAATTAGAAAAATTCCGCCCCAAGAGCCTTTTTGAAGCCTCAGAAATCAGTGGGATCACCCCGGCGAATTTAGACGTTTTGCATTTATACATCCATTTGCGAAAAAACTCTTAAAGGATTTTTAATGAACGCTTTAGAAATCACCCAAAAGCTCATCAGCTACCCCACCATTACGCCCAAAGAATGCGGTATTTTTGAATACATTAAATCGCTTTTTCCCACTTTTAAAACCCTAGAGTGTGAAAAAAATGGCGTGAAAAACCTTTTTTTATACCGCATTTTTAACCCCCCCAAAGAGCATGCAGAAAAAGAACATGCAAAAGAAAAGCATGCAAAAGAAAATGTTAAGCCCTTGCATTTTTCTTTTGCAGGGCATATTGATGTCGTGCCTCCTGGAGATAATTGGCAAAGCGATCCCTTTAAACCCATCATTAAAGAGGGGTTTTTATACGGCCGTGGGGCGCAAGACATGAAAGGGGGCGTGGGGGCGTTTTTGAGCGCGAGTTTAAATTTTAACCCTAAAACCCCTTTTTTGCTTTCTATTTTACTCACAAGCGATGAAGAAGGACCAGGGATTTTTGGCACTAGGCTTATGCTAGAAAAACTCAAAGAAAAGGATTTGCTGCCTCATATGGCGATTGTGGCTGAACCCACTTGCGAAAAAATTTTAGGCGATAGCATCAAAATTGGCCGAAGAGGCTCCATTAATGGCAAACTCATTTTAAAAGGCACTCAAGGGCATGTGGCTTACCCGCAAAAATGCCAAAACCCTATTGATACGCTCGCTTCGGTTTTACCCTTAATTTCAGGAGTTCATTTAGACAATGGCGATGAGTGTTTTGACCCTTCAAAATTAGTCATCACCAACTTGCATGCAGGGCTAGGGGCTAATAATGTGACTCCAGGGAGCGTAGAAATTGTCTTTAATGCGCGCCATTCTTTAAAAACCACTAAAGAGAGTTTGAAAGAATATTTAGAAAAAGTTTTAAAAGATTTGCCTCACATTTTAGAATTAGAATCAAGCAGTTCGCCTTTCATCACGGCTTCTCATTCAAAGCTTACCAGCGTTTTACAAGAAAATATTTTAAAAACATGCCACACCACCCCCATTTTAAACACCAAAGGAGGCACGAGCGATGCGCGATTTTTTAGCGCTCATGGCATAGAAGTGGTGGAGTTTGGCGTGATTAATGACAGAATCCATGCCATTGATGAAAGGGTGAGCTTGAAGGAATTGAAGCTTTTGGAAAAAGTGTTTTTGGGGGTTTTGGAGGATTTGAGCGAAAAATAAATGAAATAAAGTAATCGTTTTAAGTGGGTTTTTGTTTTTAACGCCAACGCCTTTTTAGCCGATACAAAACCGACTCAAGCTTTAGCATGCTAGTATCCATTTATCATGGCCTTAAGAGTGGGGTCATGCTTGACAAAGTAACCAAAGCTTGCTAAATAATGTTCCCCTTTTTTGTTAAAAAATATTCTTTAAAGCTCTTACCAAACCACTCTTAAAGGGGTGGCTCAACCAACTTTTTAAGACAAACTCTTTTAAGCCCTATCTTTAGAAGTATCCCTTTTAGCATAGCAATTAAGCTCAAATAACACGCAGTTAAAATAAAAATAATTTTTTTCTTCATCTCATCAATAAAGGTTCAATAAAGCTTTAATCGTCAATATTTGATTATAATTATAAAGGATTACATTTTTTTAATAGGAGATTATCATGCTAGGAAGTGTTCAAAAAACCCTTTTTAGGGTCTTGTGTTTGGGCGCATTGTGTTTGAGAGGGTTAATGGCAGAGCCAAACGCTAAAGAACTTGTTAATTTAGGTATAGAGAGCGCAAAGAAGCAAGATTTCGCTCAAGCTAAAACGCATTTTGAAAAAGCGTGTGAGTTAAAAGAAGGTTTTGGGTGTGTTTTTTTAGGGGCGTTTTATGAAGAAGGGAAAGGAGTGGGAAAAGACTTGAAAAAAGCCATTCAATTTTACACTAAAGGTTGTGAATTAAATGATGGTTATGGGTGCCGCCTACTAGGCAATTTATACTATAACGGACAAGGCGTTTCTAAAGACGCCAAAAAAGCCTCACAATATTACTCTAAATCTTGTGAATTGAACCATGCTGAAGGGTGTACGGTCTTAGGAAGCCTACACCATTATGGCGTAGGCACGCCTAAGGATTTAAGAAAGGCTCTTGATTTGTATGAAAAAGCTTGTGAGTTAAAAGACAGCCCAGGGTGCATTAATGCAGGATACATGTATGGTGTGGCGAAGAATTTTAAGGAGGCTATCGTTCGTTATTCTAAGGCATGCGAATTAAAAGATGGTAGGGGGTGTTATAATTTAGGGGTTATGCAATACAACGCCCAAGGCACAGCAAAGGACGAAAAGCAAGCGGTAGAAAACTTTAAAAGAAGTTGCAAATCAAGCGTTAAAGAAGCATGCGACGCTCTCAAGGAATTAAAAATAGAACTTTAATTTCAATGAAGTTAAGCTAAACGCGGTGTTTAGCTGGCTTTTACACTTTTTAATGTTTTAATGAAAAACACGAACCCCACGAACCAATCTTTTAATGATTATAAAAGACTTTTATCGAATCCGTTCATTCCAAACGCCGTTTTGAGATTGGTATTTTAAGGGTTTAAGCAGTTTTTATTCAAACCCTTAAAAAGGGTTTTTTCCTACAACGCCTTTAATAGCACGCTATTTAAACGCTCATTAAAACTTTTAGCGTCTTTTAAAGCCCCTTTTTCTAAAAGCTTCGCCCCATCATAAAGCAACCAGATAAAAGCGCTCAACTGTTCTTTATCTTCGCATTTTAAGAGTTTTTGTAAAATCGCATGGTTAGGGTTTAATTCTAGCGTTTTCTTGCTTTCAGGCACGCTTTGCCCCATTTGACGCATCCAATTAGCCATCATCGCATTTGGTTCATCGCCTATTAAAGCCACCGCTGAAGTGAGATGATTAGAAAGCTCTACGCCCTTAATCTCATCTTTAAGATTTTCTTCAAACGCTTTGATTAAATCTTTAAACTGATCTTTCACCTCATCATGGATTTCTTCCAAGCCAAGCTCTTTCAAACTCTCGCTATGGCTAGCGTCTCTAAAAGGCGTTTTATCGTATTCGTTCACGCCTGGCATCACAAACGCATCAATTTCATCGCTCAATAACAAAACATCATAGCCTTTTTGAGCGTATTTTTCTAAAAGCGGAGACACCTTTAATAAGTCTAAATTTTCGCCTAAAAGGTAGTAAATGCTTTTTTGATTTTCTTTTAAATTTTCTTTGTATTCTTTTAAAGAAATCAATTCTCCTTTGTCTTTAGAATAGAATCTTAACAATTCTAAAAGTTTTTCTTTGTTTTCAAAATCCCCATACAAGCCTTCTTTTAACACTTTCCCAAAAGGCTCATAGAATTTATGGTAATTTTTTTCATCTTTGCTCAAGCGTTCAATCTCGCTTAAAATCTTTTTCACTGAAGCTGAACGGATATTGGCTAAAATCTTGTTTTGCTGTAAGATTTCACGGCTCACATTCAAGGGCAAATCTTCGCTGTCAATCACGCCTTTAACAAACCTCAAATAAGAGGGCAACAATTCTTTGTCATCATCAGTGATAAACACCCTTTTAACATAGAGCTTGACCCCGCTTTTATAATCCACCCTAAACAAATCAAAGGGCACTTTGCTAGGGATGTAAAAAAGCGTTGTGTATTCTAAAGAGCCTTCCACTTTATTATGGATATAGCTCAAAGGCTCGCTGTTATCATGCGCAAACGATTGGTAAAAGTCTTTGTAATCTTTGTCTTTCAATTCGCTCTTATTCATTTTCCATAAAGCGCTCGCTTGATTGATCTGATCGCATTTTTCTTCTTTAACTTCTTTTTTATTATCCCCTTCGCCCTCAAATTTCGTATCGGTGTAAGTTAAAAAAATAGGGAAAGGGATATGCTCAGAATACTTTTTAACAATGCTATCAATCTCCCAACGGCTCGCAAAATGAGAATCTTCTTCTTTTAAAAAGAGGGTGATTTCTGTGCCTTGCTCCTCTTTGACGCATTCGTTGATTTCAAACTTGCCCTTACCATCGCTCACCCATGCATAAGCTTGCTCGCTGGTAACTTTTTTGGTTTGAACGACAATCTTACTCGCTACCATGAACGCCGAATAAAAGCCCACGCCAAATTGGCCAATTAAGGCGCTATCCTTTTTCTTATCCCCACTCAAAGCGCTTAAAAAACTCTTCGTGCCTGATTTAGCGATCGTGCCTAAATGCTCGATGAGATCGCTTTTATCCATGCCTATACCATTATCTTTAATCGTTAAGGTCTTTTTCTGGGTATCAAAACTCAAATGAATGCTAGGCGTGGTATTGAGCCCTTTTAATTTCTCATCGGTTAGCATCAAATAATTCAGCTTGTCCAAAGCGTCGCTCGCGTTAGAAATCAACTCTCTTAAAAAAATCTCTTTATTAGAATACAAAGAGTGGATCATCAAATCCAAAAGCTGGTTGATTTCAGTTTGAAAGGTGTATTCTTGGTTAGACATTGAACTTTTTCCTTTAATAAAATTTTTAAGATTATACAATAAAAGCGCGCTTAAAAGGGGGATACTATGGCTTAAAAAAGAACATGAAAGAATGTTTAATTCCTTAAAAACGATAACTCATAGAACTCATCAAATAGCTTCTATTTTGAATGGTTTGAGCGAAATCAGGGTTGTAACCGCTTGTAAAAAACCCTACCTTATAACCCTTATGCATCGTGATTTGATAGCCATTAACCATTAGCATGAAATAGATATGTTTTTTAAGGTTATATTTAAAAGTAACCCCTAAGCTTTGCGCATCAGCCCTTGGGGAATAGGTCAATTTCCCATACAATTGCACCAAAAGATTTTTAATGCTCTTCCCTACAAAAGCGTTAATCGTTATGGAATTAGCGTTGTAAAAATTGGAATAAGCGTCTTCATAAGGGGTGTCATCTTTCGTATCATAAAAAGGATCAATGGGCGAGCCATTCCAACCTAATTGAACGCTCGCGTTCCCAAAATTCTTATACACGCTCCAGCCAAAACGATAAGAGCGGAAATTCACTCTTTGAAACACAAACAAAGCCGCGCTTTTTTTACCCACTAAAGCGGCTCTATAATAATCTTTAGACAAATAATCGCTATAGAGAGGAAACCACGCGTAAAAAGTCGTTTGGATGCGCCAAAGAGATTTCCAATAAGACTTTGTGTCATGGGTGATTTCAAATCCAGGAGCGTTAAAATTCTTAGGGTAAAACCAAATAAAAGGCGCGATCCTAATGTATTTATTTTCGTAAATGAGATTGAAATTGTGCATGCCGTAGTTGATTTTTTGCTTGTAATTGACAGGGGCGTAAAAATCCCTAATGTATTGCTCATTGGCTAAAGCCCTTCCAAAGGTGCTAAACCACACTATCTTAAACTTTTTCCACCGGTAAAAAAGCTCAAACCCTTGATTAAACCCACTCAAAAACAAAGCCTTAGAAGGGTAACGCCCTAATTTAATCCCAAAAATATCCTTATACTGATAATCTAAATACAAATTGTATAACACATAAGGCCTGGCGTTTTGAGCCTTTTGCTCTCTGGTCCAATTTTGGCTGTGTTGCATCAAATAGCCCTCCCATCGCCCCATATAATACCAGTTCGCCGGCTGAAACCCTGCCTTAGGGTTGGCTTCATCAATCAAAAACTTCGTGGAATCATAAGCTAACGCTCCTATTTCGCCCCCCACCCCAAAACCCAATTTGTGGTTTTCAATCCCTTTAGGGAGCAAACTAGAATCAACTTGTAAAGCCCCGGTAGTGGTTACATAACTCCCTGTAGGGTAAATCCCTTTTTTGGAATTGATGACTGATTGGTTGAAAGCGATGCGCGAAAACGATCCCACTCTCGCACTCACTTGATACTCAAAAGCACTGAGAAAAACCCCATGCAAAGCTAAAAACCCTAGCCAAACTTTTTGATTAAGCACCCTTTTATCAAACACCTTTTTTATTGAAGTCTAATATTATGCCATAAAACAAACTCACCATTTTGGTTTTGAAAAAAAAAAAAAAACGATAAGATTACAAATCACCCCCTTTTTAGCGGGTTCAATTTAAAGATTTAAGGACTGCGCATGCAAGAGATTATCCCTATTGTGGTGACTTTTGATAATAATTATTGTATCCCTGCTGGTGTGAGCTTGTATTCCATGCTAGCGCACGCCAAACGAGAGAGAGAGAGAGAGAGTAAAACTCTTTTATCAAATCCATTGTTTAGTGGAGGATTTAAGCCTAGAAAATATAGCCAAATTAGAAGAAACGATCGCTCCTTTTAGCGCTTTTTCCAGTATAGAGTTTTTGGATATTTCTAATGAAGGATTAGAACCACGCCATAATTACCGCAAACTTGATCTTTTAATAGCGAGTGAAATTAAAAAATTGTATTTAAAACTCAATGCTTTTTCGCAAAAACGCTTTTCTAAAATGATCATGTGCCGTTTCTTTTTCGCTTCCCTTTTCCCCCAATACGATAAGATGATCATGTTTGATGTGGACACTTTGTTTGTGAATGATATGAGCGAGAGCTTTTTTATCCCCCTTGAAACGCATTATTTTGGGGCTGTGAGGGAAAAAGATTTGATCGCTATAAACAGGAATTCGGCTAAGGATTTATACGAATTACGCCAAATGCACGCAAAAACTATCGGCGTTGCTGACGCTTTCCCTAACTTAGAAGAAGCGCAAATCCTTTTTGACAACTACTTTAACGCAGGGTTTTTAGCCTTAAATTTAAAATTGTGGCGTGAAGAAAATCTGGAAAACCAATTGATTGCCTTTTTCATTTTGAAAAACGAAAAACTTTTATTTACCGATCAAGATGCTTTGTGTTTTGTGTGCCGTGGTAGGATTTTGGAACTGCCTTATTCATACAACGCCCACCCCAGTTTCCTTGATACGCCATCATTCCCTAATTCATACAACGCCCACCCCAGTTTCCTTGATACGCCATCATTCCCTAGCATCAAAGAAGCGCGCATGCTGCATTTTTGGGGCGATAAACCTTGGAAACTCTTAAGCGTCATTGGCGCGAAAAAATGGCATGAAGTGTTGATTGAAACGCCTTTTAAAAACGCCTATTTTAACGCTCCCTTTTTAGATCACCTCTTTGAATCCCTTCAAAACAAAGACAAAGAAACCCAAGAAATCCACGCTCTTAAGAAAGCCTTATCTTTTTCAGACAAGCGGTATTCTTTTGAATTCCTTCTGCCCAGGCTTTCTTCTAAACTCCTTATAGAATTTTTGCTTTTTAAAGCCAAACAAAAAGTGAAACGATTGATTAAAAGGGTTTTTTAAACCCCCTTTCAAAATTAAGGGTTTTTTAAACCCCCTTTCAAAACTAATGCGAATAAGCATGCGTTTGCGTGGGCTGGATGTCCTTATTATCGGCTAATTTTTCCCTTTCTACTTTGTCTAAAAACGCGCTCAAATCCTTTGCCATTTTTTCAAAAATCTTAGCGCTCACGCTAGTGGGGTGAGAAATCACAATCGGTTCGCCCTTATCCCCCCCTAGACGCACTTTAGGCTCTAAAGGGAGCTTGGCTAAAATCTGCGTGCGATAAGCCTCTAATAATCCACTCATGGAATTTGAGCCAAAAATCTCACTCTCTTTCTTGCAATGCTCGCACACGAAACTCCCCATATTTTCTACAATGCCCGCAATAGGAATGTGTAGTTTCTTAAACATGTCCAAACTCCGTTTAGCGTCATCTAAACTCACGATTTGAGGCGTGGTAACGGTGATTCCTGCGCTCAAAGGCACGGCTTGGGCTAGCGTGAGCTGCGCATCGCCTGTTCCTGGGGGCATATCCACCACCAACACATCTAAATCCCCCCAAATAATATCGCTTAGCATCTGCTCAATCGCTCGCATGAGCATTGGCCCTCTCCAAATGAGACTCTGCCCCTCATCATACAAAAGCCCCATGCTCATCACAGAAACGCCAAAAGCTTTTAAAGGAATGAGTTTTTTACCGCTAGGATCCATGATTACATCAGCGTTTTGCAAGCCCATCATTCTAGGGATATTAGGGCCATACACATCAGCGTCCAATAACCCCACTTTTTGGTTTAAATTCGCTAAAGCGATGCTTAGATTCACGCTGGTGGTGCTTTTACCCACACCGCCCTTGCCTGAGCTTATCATGACCACATGCTTGATGTTTTTAGCCAGATTTTTAGTGGTGGGCTTTGGGGCTTGCGGTTTAGGTGGGGTTTTAATATCCAAATTTAAAGCTTTCACGCCTATTTCTTGCATCGCTTTGGAGATATTTTCCCTTAAAATCGCGCTCGTTTCTTCAGAGCTTGAGGGGATTTCTATTAAAAGCCCTAACTGGTTGTCATGCAAGGTGATGTTTTTAACAAAACCAAAGCTGACAATATCCTTTTCAAAATTAGGGTAGATGATCGTTTTTAACGCGTTTAAGACATCTTCTTGGGTGAGCATTTTAATCCTTAAAATGATAGTATTTAAATTTTCTTTATAGCATGTTTTGTTTAATTTTGCATTGTAAATTAAGTTTGCGTTTTTAAAGGATAGAGCATGGAATTTTATAAGCGTGTTTTGAAATTGCACCATTTTAGGAATTTGGGTAAAAACTTGCCTACAGAATTGCTTTTAAATTCAAGTTTTGATGAAAAACATGGGGGGTTGGTGGTTTTAGTGGGGGAAAATAATGTCGGTAAAAGCAATGTTTTAGAGGCTTTGAAAATCTTTAATGATGCGGATATTAAACTTTGTAGTGAGAACGATTGTTTCAAAGCCCATGAAAAAGATTCCCTTTTAAGTTTAGAAGAAGAAGCAATCCTTGATCACAAAATCACAGGTTTTTCTTGCGTGGATTTGAAGATTCAGACTGAAGAGATTGGCGAGGGATTAAAGGAATTATCAAAAATATTAATCAGTTATCCTTTTGAAAAACATGTAGAAGCTTTAGGGGAACAATGTAACAACAGCGTTTATATTCCCACTAACAATAACGACTATTCAAATATTTGAACTCTTGTGAGTAATTTTATAAATCTTATAACTTCTTACAATTCATTAGGATTATTTTTACATTTTTACAAAGAAAAATTAAAATTGAGCGAACTTGTAACTGAATATGCCAACGCAACCAACAATCTGTTTTTCAAAGAATTAATCAAACATGTAAGCGGTAATAGCGAAGGGATTAAAAATTTTTGTCAGTGCATCAAAGAAATTATAAAGCGCAATACGCCTGATAAAAAATACAACACAGATGAATTTTTTGTCATGGGGCAACACAAATAAAATCAATTAGCAAAAATTTATTCTTATTTCAAAAAACTTAGTGAAGGTGAAATCAAACCACAAAATGAAGACATCTTAAAAAAGCTAAAAAGTTTAGATGAAATTTTTAAGACTACCGACTTTACAAAATTCACACCAGAAACTGAAGTGAAAGACATTATTAAAGAAATAGATGAAAAATACCCTATCAATGAAAATTTTAAACAGCAATTTAGAACATTCCGGTTAAATATAGGCAACCTTAAAAAGAAAATTAAAAATTCTTTAAAATACCTTGAAAAAACAAGAGAGGATTTTGAGCGAAAAAAAGAGCGATTGATCCGAGAAATTGAAAATGACTGCAAAAATGAATGCAATAGCGAAGAAGAGCCGGAGTATAAGATTAATGATCTACTCAAAAATATCCAACAAATATGCAAAAATTATATAGAAAGTCATGCCGTTAATGATGTGTCTAAAGATATTAAATCCATGATGTGTCAGTTTTATTTGAAACAGATAGATTTATTAGTCAATTCAGAAATTGTGCGATACAGATACAGCAATCTTTTTGAACCAATACAAAGATCTTTATGGGAGAGTATAAAAATTTTAGATAATGAAAGTGGCATTTATTTGTTCCCTAAAAATATTGGTGAAATCAAGGATAAATTTGAAGCAAACAAGGAAAAATTCAAACAAAGCAAAAATGTTTCTGAGTTCGCAGAATATTGCCGAGAGTGTAACCCCTATACAGCGTTCAACTTTCATCTAAATATAAATAATGGTTTATCTCATCAATTTGAAAAATTCGTGCCAATCATGAAAGAATACAAAGAGCCAAAAATCACAGATAATGACCTTGAAGCCATATCAACCAAAGAGACTGGTCTTGCTAGCCAATTATCTGGGCACTGGTTTTTTCAGCTTTCGTTATTTAATAAAACAAACTTTAATCCTAATAAAATTTGGATTCCTTTAGAGTTCAATAAAAGATCAAAAATAAAGTTTGATAAAGATTTAGAAATCTATTTTGATAGTCATGGATCGTTCAATATCTCTAAAAAATACTTGCAAGAAATAGATCAAGAATCACTAAAAAAGATCAAACAATCAAAAGATTTTTTTCCAATTCAAAAAATAGAGAGTAAGCATGATAATAACGATATACTGCAACTTGAATTTTTTGAGAATGATACAAGTTTTCTTTTTGCTAAAGGAAGTTTTGCAGAAATTTTAGAATACAACATGCAATTAAAAATAGATTCTTTAATTACAAAAGAATTTAATGAGCTTTTAGCGATCGATCAAGATAGTCCTCAAGATAGCCCTCAAGATAGTTACCAATTAAAAATTCATGTCCGACACAATAATAAGCTTTCTGAAGAGAAGGAATACACGGCATATGAAATAAAACTTGAAGTTTATGATTGCAGAAAATCCCACGATCAAAATGAGCCAATCATCTTAAGCCAGCAAAGCACCGGCTTCCAATGGGCGTTTAATTTCATGTTTGGTTTTCTCTACAATGTGGGATCAGATTTTAGTTTTAACAAGAATATCATCTATGTCATGGACGAGCCAGCCACTCATTTGAGCGTGCCAGCCAGAAAGGAATTCAGGAGATTTTTAAAAGAATACGCTCATAAAAATCATGTCACTTTTGTTTTAGCCACCCATGACCCCTTTTTGGTGGATACGGATCATTTAGATGAAATAAGGATTGTAGAAAAAGAAACAGAAGACTCTGTAATTAAGAATCACTTTAACTATCCCCTAAATAATGCGAGCAAAGACTCCGATGCCTTGTATCAAATCAAGCGTTCTTTAGGGGTGGGTCAGCATGTTTTTCACAACCCCCAAAAACACCGAATCATCTTTGTAGAAGGCATCACCGATTATTGCTATTTGAGCGCTTTTAAATTGCATTTCAATGAGTGCTACAAAGAATACAAAGACAACCCCATTCCTTTCACTTTCTTACCCATTTCAGGGCTTAAAAACAATCCAAACGAGATGAAAGAAACCATTCAAAAACTCTGCGAGTTAGACAATCACCCCATTGTTTTGATAGACGATGACAGAAAATGCGATTCTGACCAAAACGCAACGAGCGAACGATTTAAAAGGGCTAATAAGTATTTGGGTAATCCCATCACCATCTTACAACTCTCAAAATGCGATGAGAATTTCAAACAAATTGAAAATTGTTTCAGCGTAAACGATAAAAAAGAATACGCCAAAAACAAGCGCATGGAATTGGCCATGGCGTTCAAAACAAGGCTCTTGTATAGCGGGAAAGACGATGTAGTGAGCGAAGAAACAAAAAAGAATTTTCTAAAATTGTTTGAGTGGATAAAAAAAGAGTGCAATAACCCAACGATTAAAAAAGAATATATCAAATTTGATTATAATACCCCACAAATATTATAAAGTGAAAGGATTTTGATGTTTAAAAAGATGTGTTTGAGCTTGCTAATGATAAGCGGTGTTTATGCGGGGGCAAAGGATTTGGATTTCAAGCTGGATTATCGCGCGACTGGGGGGAAACTCATGGGGAAAATGACGGATTCTAGTCTTTTAAGCATCACTTCCATGAACGATGAACCGGTGGTGATTAAAAACCTTATTGTCAATAGGGGAAATTCATGCGAAGCGACTAAAAAAGTAGAACCCAAATTGGGCGATAAGTTTAAAAAAGAAAAACTCTTTGATCATGAGTTAAAATACTCACAACAGATATTTTACCGCTTGGATTGCAAGCCTAACCAATTGTTAGAAGTTAAAATCATCACGGACAAGGGCGAGTATTACCACAAATTTTCCAAATAAAATTTGGTTTTTGTTCTAATGGGGTGTTGGTGATAAAATTTAAAAACGCTAAAAACTTTTTTAATATCAAAAAGTTTGTTTAGCAAGCGGTAATTTCTTGTAATGCGGTATTATGGGGTTAGGGGGGATTTAGTTGGGGGTTAAAGGGATATTAAAGTGCAAAATATCCCCCTATCCCTTTAAAAGTTTGCCATAAAATAAATCAACCAAAGCCCCCTTTTTTAAAAAAACAGACTAAAGAATATTAATTTCTATATTAGGTTCTCAATGGGTTGTTGGTTGAGTTTTTGGTTAAGGCGCTACTAGTCATTGGAAGAATTGGTTTCAAAAAAATATAAAAATTAAAGCGATAACTGGTCCAATTATATAAGGAAAAAACATTATTATAGCAACTAGAATAGAGCCGAGATATTCAACGAATTTATCCCATATTCTACTAAAAAACCCATCACTCTCAACTTCATCGTCAGTATCTCGCCCTTAAATGCCATTATGGTAGCTCTAATAGCTGTTAATACTAACCCAATAATAACAATAGGTATTAAAATAACTACTAGCCCCTAAACATTATTTGTCTTTTATTTTAAAAATAATTTCTGCTATAAGAAATAAAATCCCTAAAGAAACCCCTTTTATGGAGTCCCTTTTTGAGCTTGCTCTAAAGCCATTTGCGCATGCTTGCAATCCTTTTTAAAAGACTTCGTGATAAAATTAACCTTAAGCGTCGAATCAAAGGCTTCATGGCATTTTTTAAGCTTGTGATCGCGCTCTTGTGGGTCTTGCAAGTAATATTTCACTGAATGCACAAAACTGAAATGAAACCCCATAGGAGGGATACGGCTATCTGGCGTGCCTTCACAATGATCACTACAATAAGTACTTTGTGCTTCTAAACCCCCTAGCATGACTAACAATAAAAAAACAACCTTTTTCATCAAAATATTCCTTCAATCTTTTCTTAACTTCCTCCAAAATACACCAACGCTGAACCCCAAGTCAATCCCCCACCAAAAGCGTCTAAAAGCATTAAATCGCCCTTTTTCAAACGCCCCTCTTCATAAGCTTCACACATGGCCATAGGGATACTGGCTGCTGAAGTGTTGCCGTATTTATGCACGGTTAAAACCACTTGCTCATCTTTAAAATCCAAATGCTCTCGCACCGCTTGAATGATCCTAAAATTAGCTTGATGCGGGATGAACAAACGCACATCTTCAGGTTTGAGAGCGTTTTTTTCTAAGATCGTTTCCACATCTTTTAAAAGCGTTTTGACCGCTAGTTTGAACACTTCATTGCCTTTCATACATAAAAAAGGCTCTAAAGTTTCTTCTTTAGAGTTAAAGGGCGTGGGTTTTAGAGTCCTTGGCGTATAGAGATAATTAGAAAAATTCCCATTCGCTGAAATCTGCACATCTAAAACGCTTTCTTTTAAACGCTTGGTCCTGCCTATCACGCACGCCCCAGCCCCATCGCCAAATAAAATACAAGTCCCCCTATCTTTAAAATCTAACACGCTGCTCGTTTTTTCTGCCCCCACAATCAGCACATTTTCATACATCCCGCTCTCAACATAAGCCTTAGCCACCGATAATAAATAAATAAAACCCGTGCAAGCGGCTGAAATATCAAACGCCGGCTTGTTTTCAATGCCTAATTTCGCGCTCAACACGCAAGCGGTTGAAGGCATGGCTAAAAAATCAGGGCTTAAAGTCGCCACAACCACCAAATCAATGTCTTGTGGAGTTAAATGCGCTCTCTCTATGGCCTGTTTAGCCGCTATTACCCCTAAATCGCTGCTTTTTTCTTCATCGTTAGCGAAACGGCGCTCTTTGATACCAGTCCTTTTTTCTATCCATTCATCGCTGGTATCCAAAAATTGCTGAAACTCTGCATTTTTCACACACTCGCTTGGAACATGCATCGCAATGGATTTAAGAGAGGCGTAAAATTCCATTCAATCCCCTTAAAATAGTCATCTTTAAGCGTCTTGCTGATCACTTTGATGCGCAGAAACGCTAGGCTTTAAGCTCTCAAACGCTTGAGTAATCCTCAAACAAACCTGACTTTCAACAGCGCTAATAGCCTGATAAATCGCGCATTCAACCGCTCTAACGTTGCTCTTGCCATGGCTGATGATCACGCTTTTATTCACGCCTAAAAGCGGTGCTCCCCCATATTCAGCGTAATCGGTTTTTTGTTTTAAAATACCAAACGCATTCTTAAGCATCAAAGCCCCCATTTTAGATTTAAAAGAGCTTTTAATTTCATCTTTAAAAATAGAGCCTATCGCGCTAGCGACCCCTTCAGTTGTCTTTAAGACCACATTCCCCATAAAGCCATCGCAAACCACCACATCCACAACCCCTTTGAAAATATCGCTCCCCTCCACATTGCCATAAAAGAAGTCGTAAGCTTTGAGCATTTTATGCGTTTCTTTAACGAGCATGTTCCCTTTGATATCTTCTTCGCCATTACTCAAAAGACCCACCTTAGGGCTATCATAATGCAACACGCTTTTAGCGTATTCATACCCCATAAGAGCAAAATCAATCAAATATTCAGGCTTGCAATCCGTGTTCGCTCCTGCGTCTAATAGCACGCTAGGGCGTTTGCCAACGCTAGGCATTAAAGTGCAAATAGCAGGCCTTTCAACCCCCTTGATACGCCCTAAACGCAAGGTCGCTAAACCCATAGTCGCTCCGCTATGCCCCGCTGAAATCAAAGCGTCAGCCCCATTTTTTAAAATATCCATGCCCAAGTAAATGGAAGATTCCTTACGCTTAATCGCCTCCGTGGCGGCTTCTTCCATTTTAATGTAATCTTGCGTGTGGATCATTTCCACTTTGCTGGCTAACTCTTTAGAAATAAAAGGGGTCGCTTTGTCTTTATCCCCCACTAAAACCACGCTAAAACTCTTATTCTCTAAAGCCCTTGAGACTCCCTCAATAATGGGTAAAACCCCATGGTCAGCCCCCATTAAGTCTATTACAATTTTCATCATGCGTCCTTAAAAGGCTTGTTGCAATCCGTTGCAATCCTTTAAAATACTCCCTATCATTAAAGATAGCTTTTATCTTAGTATTCTTTAGTAAATTTGTTAATATGATGGGGGAGCTTCCAAGTGCCATCTTTGGCTTTCACAGGTTTAGCCAACTTAACGCTATAATGCGTGCGTCTTTTTGCCGCTCTTGTTTTACTCACTCTTCTATCAGGTACTGCCATAAATTCTCCTTCATTTCAATCTGCATAATGGTAGTCTAATTTAATAGACTCCACTTCAGAGCGTAAAATTTCGCTCAAATCAATAAAACCATTGAAAGATTCAATAACATCTAAATTATCAAAATCCAAACTTTGGCTTTGCGTATCCCACAACCCGTCTGAAATATGCAAAACCAACGACTCATCAAGGCTTTTTTTAAACTCTTTACCGCTTGTATCACAAACAAGCATCAATTCACCCTTAAGGCACGCTTTCAAGCGAAACAATTTCGCTCCCACCCGCACAACTTCGCCCTCTAAAACCACTCCCTCATGCTCTAAAGAAAACGCTTTAGGCGCATTAAAAGCGATTTTACGCATTTCAAATTGCATGCTTAATTAAAACGCCCTTAAATCTTAAAACTCTCTAGCGGCAAAAAAGAAAGCGATTTCATTGTGCGCGTTTTCCAAGCTATCGCTCCCATGCACCGCATTAGCGTCAATGCTTTCAGCAAAATCCGCTCTGATAGTGCCTTTTTGAGCGAGTTTGGGATCAGTCGCTCCCATAAGATCTCTGTTTTTAGCCACCGCATCTTGGCCCTCTAAAACCATAACCACCACCGGACCACTGACCATAAATTCTATTAAATCTTTAAAAAAAGGCCTCTCTCTATGGATCGCATAAAAGTTTTCAGCGTCTTTCACGCTCAAATGCAAGCGTTTCATCGCAATCACTTCCAAGCCGTTACTCTCAAAGCGATCAATGATTTTGCCTACCACTTTTTTCTTAAGTGCATCAGGCTTAATAATAGACAGCGTTCTTTGTTTCAATTTAAACTCCTTGTGAATTGTTGATTATACAAAAATTTTTTAAAATATTACCCTTAAAACATTTTTTTAACGCTTAAAGAACGCTTTAATCTCTTCGGCTTTGTTGGTTTTTTCCCAAGTAAATTCCTCTAATTCTCGCCCAAAATGCCCATAAGCTGAAGTGAGCGAATAAATGGGTCTTAATAAATCCAAGCTTTCAATAATGCCTTTTGGCGTGAGTTTGAAAACCGATTTCACGCATTTTTCTAGCTCCGTGCTTGAATACTTGCTCGTGTTATGCGTGTTCACATAAACAGACACCGGCTCTATCACCCCAATCGCATAAGCAAGCTGCACGGTCGCTTTATCGCAAACCCCACTCGCTACCAAATTCTTAGCCACATAGCGGGCCGCATAAGCCGCGCTCCTATCCACTTTACTAGGGTCTTTCCCGCTAAACGCTCCCCCGCCATGCGGGCAACTCCCCCCATAAGTGTCCACGATGATTTTTCTGCCTGTTAAACCCGCATCGCCTTGCGGCCCACCGATAACGAATTTTCCTGTAGGATTGACAAAAAACTTGATATTGTCATGCAAATATTCTTTGGGTAAAACCTTATACACGATCTCTTCAATCACCGCTTCTTTTAAATGTTTTTGCGAAACTTCTGGGGAATGTTGGGTGGAAATGACAATCGTATCAATGCTTACAGGCTTGTTGTTTTCATAACACACGCTCACTTGAGACTTGCCATCAGGCCTTAAAAAAGGCAAGGTGTTGTCTTTTCTTTTTTGAGCCAGAGCGAAAGTGAGCTGGTGCGCTAAATGAATGGGTAAGGGCATGAGCGTTTCAGTCTCCTTGCACGCATAACCAAACATAAGCCCTTGATCCCCTGCCCCAATCTCGCCATCTTCTCTATCCACGCCTTGATTAATATCAGGGCTTTGCTCGCCAATGCCATTTAAAACCGCCGCACTTCTGTAATCAAAGCCATAAAGAGCGTCTGTATAACCAATCTTTTTAACCACTTCTCTTGCAATCTCTTGCATAGGGGCATAAACAGAAGTTTTTAACTCGCCAGTGATCATGCAAAAACCATTAGAAACTAAAGTCTCGCATGCGACTTTGGCTTTTTGATCGCGCTCAATAATGTAATCTAAAACCGCATCGCTGATTTGATCAGCCATTTTATCAGGATGCCCCTCGGTTACTGATTCAGAAGTGAAAAGAAAACTATCTTTCATTGATTGTCCTTATTAAAATAATCATTCGTATTCAAAATGGGCTTATTATAGCTTATTTCATTCTTTAAGACTTAAAAAACCCTTTAGCTTTTTGCAACAAACTCGTTTTTTGCTGTTTTCTGAAATTCGTTCGTAAATGAGCCAGGAAATGGTGCCATTCATGGATTTCCATAGCAGGGATCGCTCCGGCAAAATTAGTGTTAGGGGGCAAGTCTTTACCCACCGCGCTTTTACCCCCAATTTGAGTGAATTCGCCCACATGCAAATGCCCCCCAATGCCCACTTGCCCGCCAAAAACCACATTACGGCCGGTGGTTGTAGAGCCGCTCAAACCCACTTGAGAAACAACGATGCTGTGCTCGCCTAAAACGCAATTATGCCCGATTTGAACCAGGTTATCAATCTTAACGCCCTCTTTAATCAAAGTCTCACCAAACACCGCCCTATCAATCGCCGTGTTAGCTCCAATTTCTACATTTTTTTGAATCCTAACAATCCCCACATGCTCAATTTTGACATGCTCTCCTAAAGCGGTGTGCGCATAACCAAAGCCATCGCCTCCAATCACACTGCCTGCATGGATAGTAACATTGTCTTCTAAAATCGTGTTTTGATACAAAATCACACGAGGATACAAAACACAATTTTTACCGATTTTGACTCCATCAGCGATCACCACGCCCGGATAAATCAAAGAGTTTTCGCCAATTTCTACGCCCTCTCCAATCATCACATTAGGCATGATCGTTACTTTTTCAAAATGTTTAGGCTCATTCACGCTTTGTGGGTTTTTAAAAAAAGGGATTTTAAAGGCATGCGAAGCTTTGGCAAAGGCTAAATGCGGGTTATCTACGATTAAAGCTTGCATGTGTTTTGGCACTTTAGAAGATTCTTTTTTACGGATAAACACCGCCCCGGCTTTTGAATCTTTTAAAAGTTTAAGGTAACGTGCTTGGTCAATATAGCTAATATCATTAGGCGTGGCCTTATCCAATTCCGCTAAAGCATGCACTTCAAAATCGTTTGAAAATTCCGTTTCAATAGAATAGGTGCTCAACAATTCGCTTAATTTCATCAATACCCCTTATGGTTCTTTATGCAAATCCCACAATAGCGTAGCTTTATTATCTTTTTCTTCCACAGCCCCCATGCCCATGACATGATAGCCAGCATCCACAAAATGCACTTCCCCACTCACCCCACTAGACAAGCTAGAGAGCAAATACATCCCAGCATTACCCACTTCTTCTAAACTCACATTTTTTCTTAAAGGGGCGTTGATTTCATTCCATTTTAAAATCATCCTAAAATCAGCGATCCCACTAGAAGCGAGCGTCCTAATAGGCCCGGCCGATAGGGCATTCACCCTTATGTTATGCTTGCCTAAATCCACCGCTAAATAACGCACCGCACTCTCTAGGGCCGCTTTAGCCAACCCCATCACATTGTAATGCGCCATGTATTTGGTGCTACCCAAATAGCTTAGAGTCAAAACAGACGCTCCGTTATTCAATAAAGGTTTTAGAGTGTTTGTCAGCTCTATTAAAGAATAAACAGAAATTTCCATAGCGGTATTAAACGCGCTTTTAGAAGTTTCTAATAAGCTCCCCTCTAAAGCCTCTTTAGGGGCAAAGGCCACGCTATGAACGATAAAATCCAATGAGCCTAAATCTTGCTTAATATTATTGTATAGCGACTTGAAATGCTCTTCTTTGCTCACATCCAATTCATACACATAGGGGCTATTCAATTCCTGCGCGATAGGCCTCACGCGCTTTTCTAAGCTCTCATTCAAATAAGTGAAAGCCAAAGTAGCCCCTTGATTGAAGCAAGATTGAGCGATCCCATAAGCGATGGATTTATTGTTTGCCACCCCTACAATAAGCCCTTTTTTACCTTTTAAAAATCCCATGATTTTCCTTTATAAAAATGAAATGATTGTTTTAAAATTTTCTAATTCCAAAGACGCACTCCCAATCAATAAGCCATCCACGCTATCAATCCCTAAAATTTCTTTAGCGTTTTGCGCATTCACGCTCCCCCCATACAATAAAGGCGTTTTTTGATTTAAGATTTGTTTTAAAAAACCATGCGTGAGGTAAATATCTTCTAAAGACGCGCTTTTTTTGGTGCCAATCGCCCAAATAGGCTCATACGCCACCACTAAATTAGGATAATTAAGATCAATATTTTCTAATTGCTCATTTAAAAATTCCTTTACAGCCTTAAAACCCTTTTCTCTGGTCGTTAATTCTTCGCCGATGCAATAGACAATTTTAAAATTTTTACTTTTAAAAAAATCAAACTTTTCTTTCAAAAAGCTAGGGCTTTCCTTTAAAAGCGCTCGCCTCTCGCTATGCCCTATTAAAAGCGTGTGGATTTTCAATTCTTCTAAATGCTTGGAAGTGATTTCACCGGTAAAAGCCCCACAATCCTTAGGGTAAGCGTTTTGCGCTCCTAAAGTGAAATGCAAAAACGAATTAGGCAATAACCCCAAAAAATCAGGGAACACAAACACCCTATCAAAATGCTGCGGCTTTAAAGTTTTTTCTAATTCTTTTAAATACGCATGGCTTTTAAAAATAGGCATAGCGGATTTAAAATTAGCCATGGCAATTTTTGTCATTGAATGATCCTTATTTTATTAGGTGGTAACTATCCCTTATTATACCTATATAGCGTTTAAAAAATGTAAATTTTAAACAATAGCCCCCTTGAATTGAATTTTTTTCCCAATTTAAGATCAGCTTATTAAGAAAAATTATTTCAAATGTAGTAAAATTAGGGCAGTGTTTTTGCGTCAAGCGATTCAGGTTAAATTTGAGTTTTTAGGAGCAGTTTTTATGCAACAAGAAGAGATTATAGAGGGTTATTATGGCGCTAGTAAAGGGCTTAAAAAGAGCGGTATTTACGCTAAGCTGGATTTTTTACAGAGTGCTACAGGCTTGATTTTAGCGCTCTTTATGATAGCGCACATGTTTTTGGTCTCTAGTATCTTGATTAGCGATGAAGCCATGTATAAAGTGGCGAAATTTTTTGAAGGGAGCCTGTTTTTGAAAGCGGGCGAGCCGGCTATTGTGAGCGTGGTTGCAGCAGGAGTTATTCTTATTTTAGTCGCGCATGCTTTTTTAGCCTTGAGAAAATTCCCTATCAATTATCGGCAATACAAGGTTTTTAAAACCCATAAGCATTTGATGAAGCATGGCGATACGAGTTTGTGGTTTATTCAAGCTTTAACTGGGTTTGCGATGTTTTTCTTAGCGAGTATCCACCTGTTTGTCATGCTCACAGAGCCTGAAAGCATTGGGCCTCATGGCTCAAGCTATCGTTTTGTAACGCAAAACTTTTGGCTTTTGTATATTTTCTTATTGTTTGCCGTAGAATTGCATGGCTCTATCGGGTTGTATCGCTTAGCGATTAAATGGGGGTGGTTTAAGAACGTGAGCATTCAAGGCTTGAGGAAAGTCAAATGGGCGATGAGCGTGTTTTTCATTGTTTTAGGGCTTTGCACCTATGGGGCTTACATTAAAAAAGGTTTAGAAAATAAGGACAATGGCATTAAAACCATGCAAGAAGCCATAGAAGCTGATGGGAAATTCCACAAAGAATAAGGGTAGAAAATGAAAATAACATATTGTGATGCGCTAATTATTGGAGGCGGATTGGCCGGGTTAAGGGCTAGTATCGCATGCAAACAAAAGGGTTTAAACACCATCGTTTTAAGCCTAGTGCCCGTCAGGCGTTCGCACTCGGCGGCCGCTCAAGGGGGCATGCAAGCGAGCCTTGCGAACGCTAAAAAAAGCGAGGGCGATAATGAAGATTTGCACTTTTTAGACACGGTTAAGGGGAGCGATTGGGGGTGTGATCAACAAGTGGCCAGAATGTTTGTAACCACTGCTCCTAAAGCCATTAGGGAATTGGCCAGTTGGGGGGTGCCTTGGACTAGGATTAAAAAGGGCGATAGGCCTGCGGTCGTCAATGGTGAGCATGTAACTATCACTGAAAGAGATGACAGGCATGGTTATATTCTAAGCCGTGATTTTGGCGGCACTAAAAAATGGCGCACATGTTTTACAGCTGATGCTACAGGGCATACCATGCTTTATGCGGTCGCTAATGAAGCCTTACACCACAAAGTGGATATTCAAGACAGAAAAGACATGCTCGCTTTCATCCATCATGATAATAAATGTTACGGGGCGGTGGTAAGGGATTTGATCACAGGCGAAATTTCAGCGTATGTTTCTAAAGGCACGCTTTTAGCTACCGGAGGTTATGGGCGCGTGTATAAACACACCACTAACGCCGTGATTTGCGATGGAGCCGGGGCGGCGAGCGCTTTAGAAACCGGCGTGGCTAAATTAGGGAATATGGAAGCGGTGCAATTCCACCCTACCGCTTTAGTGCCTAGCGGGATTTTAATGACTGAAGGTTGTAGGGGCGATGGAGGGGTTTTAAGAGACAAGTTTGGCAGACGCTTCATGCCCGCTTATGAGCCGGAGAAAAAAGAGCTTGCGAGTAGGGATGTGGTCTCAAGGCGGATTTTAGAGCATATCCAAAAAGGCTATGGAGCCAAATCGCCTTATGGGGATCATGTGTGGCTGGATATTGCTATTTTAGGGCGTAACCATGTGGAAAAAAACTTGAGAGATGTGCGCGATATTGCCATGACTTTTGCGGGCATTGATCCGGCGGATAGCGAGGAGCAAACCAAAGACAACATGCAAGGAGCGCCCGCTAATGAGCCTGAATACGGGCAAGCGATGGCTAAGCAAAAAGGCTGGATCCCCATAAAGCCCATGCAACACTATTCTATGGGTGGGGTTAGGACAAACCCTAAAGGCGAAACCCATTTAAAAGGCTTGTTTTGCGCCGGTGAAGCGGCATGCTGGGATTTGCATGGGTTTAACCGCTTAGGGGGTAATTCCGTGAGCGAAGCGGTTGTCGCTGGCATGATCATAGGGGATTATTTCGCCTCACATTGTTTGGAAGCGCAAATTGAAATCAACACGCAAAAAGTTGAAGCCTTCATTAAAGAAAGCCAGGATTATATGCATTTCTTGTTGCATAATGAAGGCAAGGAAGACGTGTATGAGATTAGAGAGCGCATGAAAGAAGTCATGGATGAAAAAGTGGGCGTTTTTAGGGAAGGCAAAAAATTAGAAGAAGCCCTTAAAGAATTGCAAGAACTTTATGCGCGCTCCAAAAACATTTGCGTGAAAAACAAGGTTTTACACAATAACCCCGAATTAGAAGACGCTTACCGCACCAAAAAAATGCTCAAACTCGCGCTTTGCATCACTCAAGGGGCGTTACTGCGCACTGAAAGCAGAGGGGCTCACACTAGGATTGACTACCCTAAAAGAGACGATGAAAAATGGCTTAATCGGACTTTAGCGAGCTGGCCTAGCGCTGAGCAAGACATGCCCACGATTGAATACGAAGAATTAGATGTGATGAAAATGGAAATCAGCCCTGATTTTAGGGGCTATGGCAAAAAGGGCAATTTCATTCCCCACCCCAAAAAAGAAGAGCGCGACGCTGAGATTTTGAAAACGATTTTAGAATTAGAAAAGCTCGGGAAAGATAGGGTAGAAGTCCAACACGCGCTCATGCCTTTTGAATTGCAAGAAAAATACAAGGCTAGGAACATGCGTTTAGAAGATGAAGAAGTGAGAGCTAGGGGGGAACATTTGTATTCTTTCAATGTCCATGATTTATTGGACAAACACAACGCTAACCTAAAAGGAGAACACCATGAGTGATAATGAACGAACGATTGTAATTAGAGTGCTAAAATTTGACCCTCAAAGCGCGGTGAGTAAGCCGCATTTTAGAGAGTATCAATTGAAAGAAACGCCATCCATGACGCTCTTTATCGCTTTAAACCTCATCAGAGAGCATCAAGATCCGGATTTGAGCTTTGATTTTGTGTGCCGCGCTGGGATTTGCGGCTCTTGCGCGATGATGGTTAATGGGAGACCGAGATTGGCTTGTAAAACCCTAACTTCTAGCTTTGAAAGCGGCGTGATCACGCTTATGCCCATGCCCAGTTTTACGCTCATTAAAGATTTGAGTGTGAATACGGGCGATTGGTTTGGCGATATGACTAAAAGGGTGGAAAGTTGGGCGCATTCTAAAGAAGAAGTGGATATTACTAAGCCGGAAAAAAGGATTGAGCCTGATGAAGCCCAGGAAGTCTTTGAGCTAGACAGGTGTATTGAATGCGGGTGCTGTATCGCTTCTTGCGGGACTAAACTCATGCGCCCTAATTTCATTGGAGCTGCTGGCATGAACAGAGCCATGCGTTTCATGATTGACAGCCACGATGAAAGAAGCGATGACGATTTTTATGAGTTAGTCGGCGATGATGATGGCGTTTTTGGGTGCATGAGCTTGATCGCTTGCCATGACACTTGCCCTAAAGAATTACCCTTGCAAAGCAGTATCGCCACTTTGCGTAACCGAATGTTGAAAGTGGGTAAAAGCCGCTAATTTCTTTTTAGTGGGTCGTTTTTGAAAATCTTTTTAGTTATTCTAA
Source organism: Helicobacter pylori (assembly GCF_011175115.1). Lineage (GTDB taxonomy): Bacteria > Campylobacterota > Campylobacteria > Campylobacterales > Helicobacteraceae > Helicobacter > Helicobacter pylori_DF. Next base: position 308,070 of record NZ_SHOW01000001.1, read on the forward strand.
GCGTCTTTTTTTTTAATGGGTGTTTTGGGCTAGTCTATAAGACTCCCATTTCAAGCCCCCCTATCTCTTATGACCCCTACACTACCACCATTGGGAGCTTGTATGCTAAAAATTTGAAAGAAAACCCCAACCATAGTGTGGCCATTCTTTTAGAAGATGGCTTTGACGCCTTGTTGCACAGAGTGGGTCTTATTAGAATGAGCCAAAAAAGCATTGACATGCAAACTTATATCTATAAAAACGACCTTTCTTCTCAAGTGATCGCTAAAGAACTTTTAAACGCGGCCAATCGTGGGGTAAAAGTGCGCATCCTTTTAGATGACAACGGGTTAGATTCAGATTTTTCAGACATCATGCTTTTAAATTTCCATAAAAACATTGAAGTAAAAATTTTTAACCCCTACTATATCCGCAATAAAGGCTTGCGTTATTTTGAAATGCTTGCGGATTATGAACGCATTAAAAAACGCATGCACAACAAGCTTTTCATCGTGGATAATTTCGCTGTCATTATAGGGGGGCGCAACATTGGGGACAATTATTTTGATAACGATTTAGACACGAATTTTTTAGATTTAGACGCTTTGTTTTTTGGGGGGGTTGCTTCAAAGGCCAAAGAAAGCTTTGAACGCTATTGGAGGTTCCACCGCTCTATCCCTGTTTCATTACTAAGAACCCACAAAAGACTCAAAAACAACGCTAAAGAAATCGCCAAACTCCATGAAAAAATCCCTATCAGCGCTGAAGACAAAAACCAGTTTGAAAAAAAAGTCAATGATTTTATAGATCGTTTCCAAAAATACCAATACCCCATTTATTATGGGAATGCCATTTTTTTAGCCGATTCACCCAAAAAAATTGACACGCCCTTGTATTCGCCTATCAAAATCGCTTTTGAGAAAGCCCTTAAAAACGCTAAGGACTCCGTTTTTATCGCTTCATCGTATTTTATTCCAGGCAAAAAGATGATGAAAATCTTTAAAAATCAAATTTCTAAGGGGATTGAATTGAATATTCTTACCAATTCCCTTTCATCTACTGATGCGATAGTGGTCTATGGAGCGTGGGAAAGGTATCGCAACCAATTAGTGCGAATGGGCGCGAATGTCTATGAAATACGAAACGATTTTTTCAACCGCCAGATTAAAGGGCGCTTTAGCACCAAACATTCCTTACACGGCAAAACGATTGTTTTTGATGACAATTTAACGCTTCTAGGGAGCTTTAACATTGACCCACGCTCTGCCTACATCAACACTGAAAGCGCGGTCTTGTTTGACAACCCGTCTTTTGCCAAAAGGGTGCGTTTGTCGCTTAAAGATCATGCCCAGCAATCATGGCATTTAGTCTTGTATCGGCATAGAGTGATTTGGGAAGCTACAGAAGAAGGCATCTTAATCCATGAAAAAAACTCACCTGATACCTCTTTCTTTTTACGTTTGATTAAAGAATGGTCTAAAGTCCTTCCTGAAAGAGAACTTTAAAACTTTTAATGCCCTTTGTTTTGCGAAAAAGCGATGTTATTGGTAACAGCGGCTAACAGCGCTGAACACACAAACACCAAATGGATCACCACTTGCCAAAAAATGGGGTTATGCGATAGGGGCGTGTCTTTAGGAATACTGGATAGAACATCTTCTAAACTCATGTAGCGTTTGAGCAAAAAAATCGCCGAAATGGCTACAATGGAAAGGGAAACCTTTAACTTTAAGGCGTTAAAATCCGTGTGTTTTAGCCAAGTGATTTCGCTAGCATCCACCTTGTCTAATTTAGAAACAAAGCTTTCATAACTGGCGAGCAGCACCATTAAAACAAGTCCGGCCATGAACAACAAATCCACCAAGCCTAAGGCCGATAAGACTAAATCCGTTTCACTAATGGTGTCTAAATGGCTGAGCATGTGCCACAATTCTTTCATGAACACATAGCCTAAAACCACCAACACTAACGACATGGCAATACACAAAGGGGCTAGCAACCAACGAGTGGCAAACAACACTCTTTCAATCAACTTTTCTAGCATGTTCAAACTCTTTTAATTATGGCTTTTTGAAGCCTTGATTATAGCTAATAAAACGCCCCGAGTGGCTAACAGAACGCCTTGATGGAGTGAAACCTCAGATCGTTCTTATGGTATTTATGGTATAAATTTGACTGCTGCATGCAACAAAGGAGAAGTGAATGAAAACCACTATAAAAGAGATCTTTCAAGAGGAAGGATACAGCATCCCTAACTATCAGAGGGATTACGCCTGGAAGGACAAGAATTTTAGGGATCTGTAAGAAGATCTAGAAGAAGCGATAGGATACAACAAAAAGGGTTATGGGCATTTTATAGGCACCATGGTTGTCACTAAGAATGAAAACAACAAAAAATTGTATGACATCATTGACGGCCAGCAACGAACGACCACCATATTCATGCTCTTGCATGTCTTGGCAAGCAAACAAAACGAGAAAGACAAGCAAGAAACAAGAAAATATCTATACCAAAAGGGGGAATTAAAATTAAAAGTCGCCCCTCAAAACCAAAGCTTCTTCAAAACGCTCTTGGAAGCGACAGAAAAGGAGAATATCAGCCATTGCGAAAAAGATGCAGACACCGAGGGCAAGCAAAATCTTTTCGAAGTTTTGAAGGCCATCTTGGACAAAATCAGCAAATTGAGTAAAGAAGAAGTGAATGAGCGTTTGGAGGTGCTGTTGGAAATGGTTTTGATGCGGCTTGAAGAGCCCGATCCTGGAAGGGCCATCAGAACCTTTCAAAGCGTGAATGACAGAGGCGTGCCTCTCCTCTTGCTAGACAAACTAAAATCCCTTCTCATCTATTACTCCAACACTTTTTGCAATGGAAAAAACGGGCTAGACCAATTCATCAACGATCATTTTGGGGAGATCTTTAAGATCTTTGCCAAGATCAAAAAGAGCGACCATATCTCCAGCGTTGGAGGCTTTGATGAAGGCGACATCTTCCGCTACCACGCAGGGAGCCAAAGATTTGATGGAATCGAGTTTTTAGGGCACTACAAAGCAAGCACGGACAAAACCTACGAGAAACTCAAAGATGAACTAAAAAAAATCAAAAGCGCCAAAAGCACATTGGAAAGTTTCATCCGATCCTATGTCAGCGATTTGAAAAATTTCTATCAGGCTTTCCTTGATCTATTGAGCGAGATTGACACTAACCCAACCACCCTTAAGGTCATGCTCATCAACAAAATCAACCCGCGTTTTTTCAATTCGCTCATCCGCCTAAAAATCAATAACGAACTAGACGATGAAACGCTGAGACTCTTTGCCAAAACCGATATTGTGTTTTTCAAAGCTACTAGAAATTTAAACTCAAAGGCCTACAACCTGATTAATGCGTATCTTAAAAAGGGCAAAGAGGGATTGAAGAGCGAGATGATTGCTCAATGCAGAAATGATATAAAGGATATAGAGCTGGCTTCTTTGAAGCTTGTAAACAACGAGTCCAACTCATCATGCTTCCACTATGTCTTCTTTGAAAAAAACTGCCAGGAGATGGGTCTTGCCGATCTCAAAAAATTGATCCCTGGGAAGCAATTCTCCCAAGAAAAAGAGCACATCATCCCCATCAATTTATTAGAATTGGATAATGAAATTGAGATCCAAAAACTTGGTTTTGAAGACAAGAAAGATCTTGAAAACTACATTGACACATACGGCAACCTCATCTCCTTAGAAAGTTCGCTCAATCGTAAGGCAAGCGATAAGGATCTGTATGAAAAAGATGAAATCTACAAAAGTAGTGAGATCCCTTTCAACAGACGCTTTAATGTAAAAGGTTTCAACAAAAAGGTTTTGATAGAAAGGAATAAAGAAATGGAAAAATGGCTGATCAACACCTTCTTTAAGGATTTCGCCGCCCACTAAAGAGCGTGAGATTAAAAGAGAGTGATCGCACTCACTCTCTTGCTTCTAGCCCCACAACCACACCCATAAAGCTAGTTCCAAAACGCTCTCTTCTTTGGAGGGTTAGAGGGGGATTAAACAACAAACAATAACTTCATAAAATTTAAACGCTCCGTAGTTTTCAAACAACAAACAAATTCTTTAACGAATGAATGCTCTTTAAGGCTGAATTCAAACGCAAGAATTATCTGAATTTCTCAAAGACCAAATAGGTATGAGGTGCTACTATTTATTGGAAAAATTGGGTTCAAAAAGAAACTCAAGAAGTAGTAAAAAAATAAAAGAAGTAATCAATAAATAAAAAAATTATCATAAGTAGAGTATATACTCTACTTATGTGTTTAGACTTCATCGTTATTTCTTATTTATTGTATTTTGTGAATAACAATATTGTGAAATAATCAATACTGTCACCACAATAAAATTAAACACCCACATATAACAGCAAGTAAGTAAATTACTTTTTCATCATTAGACATATGGTTAATATCATTAATATAATAAATTGATCAAAAAAATCTGCTTATCTTGATTCTCTGTTAAAATTATCCGAGCCGATGGAGTAAAGCTACCCCATCGTTTTAGCGCTTGGGCGATCTGCTAAAAACACCCAAGAAAAAATAAGAATTTTTTAGCCCAAACCCCTACCGTGCTTCTATGACAACCGGTTTAGTCATCTTTTTACTGACTTCATCAGCATGCATTAAGGCTTCTTGCTTGCTCTTATACGGGCCTATGAGATAGCGTTTAGTAGCCCCCCTATCTTCAATCTTATGGGGGAATTGGTTAAACGCTTGCAAAAAGGCTTTATTGGGCGTGTGCGCAAAAACCCCCACTTGCAAATAATGCCCTTTAGTAAGAGTGGTTTTAGAATTGGCTTTTTTAGGGACTTCTTTATGAGCTTCTTTTTTAGCTTTTGGCTCTTTAACCGCATGCTTAGCTTTATCTTTATGAGCTTCCTTATCTTTAGGGGTTACTTTGGGCTTTTTATGGGGGGTTTCTTTTTTAGCCATAGCTTGAGATTCTTTTTGAGCGCTAGTGTGTTCAACAGCTTTTAATTCTTTTTGAGATTCTTGTTTTTCTTCTGTTGTTTTCATCTCCGTTTGAGTCTGATCGGTTTGAACGGGCATGTTAAACGCATCATTTTCTTGCTTTTTAACATTATCCACCACTTTGTCTAACTTGTCTTCTTGTTTGGGAGAATCCATATTCAAGCTTTCAAACTCATCGTCTTTTTTCTCGTCTTTAGTGTTGCCTATTTTTTGCATGCCACTATCGGTTTGTAAAAAAGTCTCTTTAGGAGCGACTCTCGTGCTTTTCCAAAACACCATTAAAAGCACCGCTAAAATGATAATGGCTATAGCCACGATCAAAAACACCTTTTTAGTGCCGCTCCCATTATTCTCTTCTTCTAAAATCACTTCATTCAGTCTTTCTTTTTCTGACATCAAAAATCCTTTCAAAAATGGTTATAAATGCTTCGCCCAAGAGCTCCCACGCTCTTTTGCAAACACCTCATAAGGTAAAGCTAAAATATTAAATTCCTTAGGCCATTCATTGCTAGGGAAGACCTTCCATTCTTTAGGCAACCCTTGCGCTAATTTCATGGACAAAGTTTTAATCAGCCTTTCACCTTCGCCTAATTCCGTATGCCCCTTATGCACATACAAATGCAAATGCCCTGGCGTTTTGGTGTTATAAGCGGTAAAATTCATAAAACCCTCTTCACGAAGTAATAACTGTGCCTTATGATAAAAACGCTCTGGGTTCCTCCCGTTATAATCAAACACGATGTTTTCCACCTTATCGTTACGCAAGATGAGGTTGTGTGCGATTTCTATTTCTTTTTTCAAATGCTTTTGAATGAGCGAGCTTGTGAGCATGGCATTCACTCTTTGGAATTTATTATAATAGCAACGCCCCGCATAATCCATTCTCTCCCCCAAGCCTGGTTTTTTTTCAAAATAATGGCTTGTGTCTATCTTAATGAGCTTTAATTCCATTTCTGTCATCTTGACTCCCTTAAAAAATGGGTTGGTGGTACACAGGGAATTGATTAGCCATCGCCTTCAATTCTTCTTTCACATGCAATTGCAAACTAACATTATTAATATCATTCAAAATATCTGATATTTTATTCCCTATGATTTCAAATTCTTTAGTTCCCATGCCCCTTGCGCTCAATGCCGCTGATCCAATCCTTATCCCGCTCGTTACAAAAGGGCTGCGCGTTTCGCCAGGAATGGTGTTTTTATTCACAGTGATTCCAGCATTCCCTAATGCAATATCAGCGTCTTTCCCACTATAAGGCTTATCTAAGAAATCCATTAAAAGCAAATGGTTAGAAGTGCCACCGCTCACTAACTTGTGGTTTTTTTCTTTTAACGCTTTAGCGAGAACTTGCATGTTAGATTTCACTAATTTTGCATAAGCTTTAAATTCTGGTTTTAAATTCTCTTTAAACCCCACCGCTTTAGCAGCAATCGCATGCATCAAAGGCCCGCCTTGAGTCCCTGGAAAGATCGCTTTATCAATCTTAGCCGCTATCTCTTCATCATTAGTTAAAATAAGCCCCCCTCTAGGCCCTCTTAAGGTCTTATGAGTGGTGCTTGAAACCACATGGCAATGCGGGAAAGGATGGGCATGCTCATCAGCGACCACAAGCCCTGCCACATGGGCTATATCGCCTAGTAGTAACGCTCCCACTTCATCAGCGATTTCTCTAAATTTCTTAAAATCAATTTCCCTTGGATAGGCTGAAAACCCGCACACGATGATTTCTGGCTTAACGCTTTGAGCGATCTTTAACGCTTCTTCATAATCGATATAGCCATCCAAATTCACGCCATAAGAAAAGCTCTGATAATGCTTGCCGGTTAAACTCACTTTAGCGCCATGCGTTAAATGCCCTCCACAGCTTAAATCCATGCCTAAAATCTTATCATAAGGCTTTAAAAGGGCGTGATAGACAGCGTTATTGGCTTGTGAGCCTGAATGCGCTTGCACGTTAGCGAACTGGCAATTGAAAAGCTTTTTAGCCCTTTCTATGGCTAGGCTTTCTATTTTATCCACCACTTCACAGCCCCCATAATAGCGTTTGTTAGGATAGCCTTCAGCGTATTTATTCGTTAAAATACTCCCCATAGCCTCCATGACACTAGGAAAAGTGTAATTCTCGCTCGCTATCATTTCTAAATGCTCATTTTGCCGCTTATATTCTTCAAAGATCAATTCAAAGATTTCACTATCCGTTTGTTCTAAAAAATACGACATTATTCTCCACTCTCAATATTAAAATCGTTTTTAACAGGACGCATCGCTGGGAATAAAATCACATCTTTAATGCTTTTAGCTCCAGTGAGTAACATCACTAATCGGTCAATGCCTATGCCTTGCCCTGCAGTGGGGGGCATTCCATGGGCTAGGGCCCACACGTAATCTTCATCCATGTATTGGGCTTCTTCATCGCCTTTTTCTTTTTCAGCCACTTGGTTTTTAAAGCGCTCTAGTTGATCTAAGGGATCGTTCAATTCGCTAAAACCATTAGCGATTTCTTTACCTGCAATAAACAATTCAAACCTGTCAGCAATATTAGGGTTACTATCGTTGCGTCTGGCTAGGGGGCTAATTTCAATAGGGTATTCGGTTACAAAAGTGGGGTTAATGAGCTTATGCTCTACAAAATGATCAAACGCTTCAGCGAGCAATTTGCCATGAGTGAGGTTTGGCTCTACTTTGATGCCTTGGTCTAACAAATAAGCTAAAAGCCTGTCTTCTTTTTCTAAAATACCCTTGCTAATGCCCCCTATTGTTTCTAAAGCGTCCAAATAAGAAATCACGCTCGTTTGGTTGAAATCCACTTCCATATCGTTGTAAATGATTTTTGAATCTAAATTTAAAGTCTTTAGCAAGTAGTCAAATAGTCTCTTACTGAGTTCAATCAAATCTTCATAAGTGTGATACGCCCAATAAAATTCAATCATCGTAAATTCGGGGTTATGGCTGTGATCCATGCCCTCATTCCTGAAATTACGATTGATTTCAAACACCGCTTCAAACCCCCCTACAATCAAGCGTTTGAGGTATAATTCTGGAGCGATTCTTAAATACCTCTCCACCTCTAAAGCGTTATGATAAGTGATAAAAGGCCTTGCGTTCGCTCCGCCAGGAATGGGGTGCATCATGGGGGTTTCCACTTCCAAAAACCCTTCCATTTCAAAGAATTTCCGCACGCTAGAGACAATCAAACTGCGCTTTTTAAACACATCTTTAACGCTAGGATTGACGATCAAATCCAAGTAGCGCTGGCGGTAACGCAATTCTATATCGCTCAATCCATGAAACTTTTCAGGTAAAGGCACAATGGTTTTGCTTAAAATATGAAATTCTAGGGCATGAATGCTTAATTCACCGGTTTTGGTAGCAAAAGGGAAGCCTTTCACCAACACAATATCGCCCACTTCTAAATGCTTTTTCAAGCTTTTAAATTCATCGTTCAATTCATTTTGCGAAACATAAGCTTGTAAAATCGCACTCTCATCTTCAATTTTAATAAAACATGCCTTACCCATTAAACGCAAGAGCTTGACCCTCCCTACAACGCTCTCGCATTTTTCTTTGTCTTTAGGCTCTTCTAAATCCTTAACATAAGCGTATTTTTCTAAAAAAGCGGCGTTGGTGAGGCTTCGTTTCAAGCCATTTTTATAAGGGTTTTTGCCTTCTTCTCTCAAGCTATTGGCTTTATGGATGCGTTGTTGGATGTATTGGTTAGAAAACATGTTGTGCCTTTATAGGGGTTCTTTATTAGATGGGGTTGGGATTGGTGGGGTTTGGTTGGGTTTATTGTGTTTTGGCTCTAGCATGTTTTTAGGCAAATCTTTAGCCTTTTCTTTTAAAGCTTCTACGCCCTTATCCGTAGCCTTATTAAAAGACTCTTTATTTTTATTGAAAGATTCTTTATTTTTGACTTCATCGCTCATTTCTTCAAGGTTGTCTTTAAGGTTTTGCTCCACATGTTTGACGCCATCAAGGCGCATGATCTTACTGGCGATGCTTTTCATGGTAGAAAAAAAAGCGCTCTTTTCTTGCAAATAGGCGTTAGCGTCTTTCATTAAATCCATTTTAGAGAGCGCATAAAGGATGAAAGAAAGCACTAAAAAAGTCTTCAAACATGAAAAAATAAACCCTAACGCCTTGTCTATAATGCCTAGACCGCTAAAGACTAACATCTTGCCTAGCAACACTCCAAGAGCTAAAAAAAACACCCAAATGGACGCCAACACCAGTAAAAAACCAATGAGATTGGTCATGGTTTCATTTCTTAAATCATACAAATGCTCTGAAAATAAATTCCCAACAGCCACAGAATAGCGAGACGCCAAATAAACGCCAAGCACAATCCCCAAAGTCGCTGCTATTTCACTCACGAAGCCATGATAAAACCCCCTAATCCCAAAGGCTACCACTACCACAAGTAACGCCAAATCAATATAGTTCAAACCCTAAACCCAAACCTTTCTCTCATTATCTCTATCTCATATAAGGATAGTCGTAGCGTTTTAAAACAAACACCCATCATTCTTAAATCATGCCAATTCACGCTCTTTAGGCTTGAAATTTGAAAATAATAACACAACTTAAAAAAAACTACCCTTAAAAAAATCAATCTAAAATTCTTAAATTAAAATATAGCTATAATACACTAAAACAATCTCAAGGTTTCAAAATCTAGCCATGCGTCTTATTCTGTTCAATCAAAACGCTTTTTTATTGGCATGCATGTTTGTTTCAAGCGTGTATGCGAACGCTGTTTTAGACGCTTATGCGGTTGAAAACCCCTATATTTCTATCATACTCACAAGCCTATTAGCCCCTTTAAGCATTTTAGCGTTTTTAAAAACCCCCAGAAATAGCGCTTTTGCTTTGGGGTTTTTCGTGGGGGTGTTATTGTTTTATTGGTGCGCTTTAAGCTTTCGCTACTCGGATTTCACTTATTTATTACCCTTAATCATTGTTTTAGTAGCGTTAGTTTATGGGGTTTTATTTTATTTGTTGCTCTATTTTGAGAACCCCTATTTTAGGCTTTTGAGTTTTTTAGGCTCTAGTTTTATCCACCCTTTTGGATTTGATTGGTTAGTCCCGGATAGCTTTTTTTCTTATAGCGTGTTTAGAGTGGATAAATTATCTTTAGGGCTTATTTTTTTAGCTTGCATTTTTTTGAGCACTCAAAATCTTAAAAAATACAGAATGATAGGGGTTTTATTGCTGCTTGGCGCGTTGGATTTTCATTTTTTTAAAACAAGCGATTTAAAAGAGGTTGGAAATGTTGAATTAATCTCTACAAAAACGCCCCAAGATGTGAAATTTGATTCAAATTACCTTAACGATATTGAAAACAACATTCTTAAAGAAATCAAGCTCGCTCAAAGCAAGCAAAAAACCTTGATTGTTTTTCCAGAGACCGCCTACCCCATCGCTTTAGAAAATTCCCCCTTTAAAGCTAAACTAGAAGATTTAAGCGATAATATTGCTATTTTAATAGGGACATTACGCACCCAAGGCTATAACCTTTATAACAGCTCGTTTTTATTTTCTAAAGAAAGCGTTCAGATCGCTGATAAAGTGATCTTAGCCCCCTTTGGCGAAACAATGCCTTTACCCAAGTTTCTTCAAAAACCCCTTGAAAAACTCTTTTTTGGCGAGAGCGCTTATTTATACCGCAACGCTCCTCATTTCAGCGATTTTACATTAGACGATTTTACTTTCCGCCCCCTGATTTGCTATGAAGGCACTTCCAAAGCCGCTTATTCAAACAGCCCTTCAAAAGTTTTTATCCTAATGAGCAATAACGCATGGTTTAGCCCAAGCATTGAACCCGCCTTGCAAAGAACGCTTTTAAAATACTATGCAAGGCGTTATGATAAAATCATCTTGCACAGCGCGAATTTTTCAACTTCTTACATTTTAAGCCCTAGTTTATTGGGCGATATTCTTTTTAGGAAACGATCATGATTAAAGCGATTGATATTTCTCATGCTTTTGAAAAACCTCTTTATAATGGCGTGAATTTGCGCATTAAACCCAAAGAAAGCCTAGCGATTTTAGGCGTGAGCGGAAGCGGTAAAAGCACGCTTTTAAGCCATCTAGCCACCATGCTAAAACCGGATAGCGGAACAGTTAGTTTGTTAGAACACCAGGATATTTATGCCTTAAATTCCAAAAAGCTTTTGGAATTGCGACGTTTAAAAGTGGGCATCATTTTTCAATCGCATTACCTTTTTAAGGGTTTTAGCGCTTTAGAAAACTTGCAAGTCGCTTCAATCCTAGCCAAGCAAGAAATAAATCATTCCCTTTTAGAGCAATTAGGCATAGCCCACACCCTAAAACAAGGCGTGGGTGAATTGAGCGGCGGCCAGCAACAACGCTTAAGCATCGCTAGAGTGCTTTCTAAAAAACCTAAAATCATTATCGCTGATGAACCCACCGGGAATTTAGACACCATTAGCGCTAATCAAGTCATCAGCATGCTGCAAAATTACATTGCAGAAAACGAAGGGGCGTTAGTTCTAGCCACGCATGATGAGCATTTGGCTTTCACTTGCTCTCAAGTCTATCGATTAGAAAAAGAAGTTTTGATTAAGGAGAAATAAGAAATGTTGCAACGCCCTAAAATTGTCGCTGAATTGAGCGCTAACCATAACCAGGATCTAAACCTAGCCAAAGAAAGCCTTCATGCCATTAAGGAAAGCGGTGCGGATTTTGTCAAGCTCCAAACCTACACGCCAAGCTGCATGACTTTAGATTCTAAAGAAGATCCTTTCATCATTCAAGGCACTTTATGGGATAAAGAAAATCTGTATGAATTGTATCAAAAGGCTTCTACCCCCCTAGAATGGCATGCTGAATTGTTTGAGTTGGCTAAAAAGCTTGATTTAGGCATTTTTAGCTCGCCCTTTAGCTCAAAAGCCTTAGAGCTTTTAGAGAGCCTAGATTGCCCCATGTATAAAATCGCTAGTTTTGAAATCGTTGATTTGGACTTGATTGAAAAGGCCGCTTGCACACAAAAGCCCATTATCCTTTCTAGCGGTATCGCTACACACACCGAATTGCAAGACGCTATCTCATTGTGCAAAGGAGTGGGTAATTTTGACATCACCCTTTTAAAATGCGTGAGCGCTTATCCTAGCAAAATAGAAGACGCTAATTTATTGAATATGGTTAAATTAGGCGAAACCTTTGGCGTTAAATTTGGCTTGAGCGATCACACGATTGGCTCTCTTTGCCCCATTCTAGCCACCACTTTAGGAGCGAGCATGATAGAAAAGCATTTCATTTTAAACAAATCCTTACAAACCCCAGACAGCGCTTTTAGCATGGATTTTAACGGATTTAAAAGCATGGTTGAAGCCATCAAACAAAGCGTTTTAGCCTTGGGCGAAGAAGAGCCTAAAATCAATCCAAAGACTTTAGAGGAGCGGAGATTCTTTATGCGCTCTTTATTTGTCATTAAGGATATTCAAAAAGGCGAGGCATTGACTAGCGACAATATCAAAGCCTTACGCCCCAACCTTGGCTTACACCCTAAATTCTATAAAGAAATTTTAGGTCAAAAGGCATCAAAATTTTTAAAAGCCAACACCCCTTTAAGCGCTGATGATATAGAACGCTCATTGTAGGTTTGTTTTCATTGAAAAATGGAGGTTTTAAATTTTGTTTTATGGTTTTAGATTTGGTTTTTGATTAAAAATTTTAAAAATTATATTTTAGTTTCTTCCACATTTTTTGCTAGTAACTTTAAAAGATCATTGGATTTCTTATTATAGTTTTGCATTAAAAATTTAGTGTCTATTAAAATTCCTTGTATATTTTCATATTGCTTTAGGTTGTCTCTCCACTCTCCATTTGCAAAGCCTATATTCTCAAAAATATTACCCAATTTTAGCGGATTGTTAAATCTGTTGAATGGCATTAAAAAGATATTGTGAATCTCTTTTTTTGTCTCTAGTTTTGCCGCATATTCACCATAAACAATCTGTTTTATGATGGATGCACTATTGGGTAAATCGCTTGCAACTCCACTTATACCATATTTATAATATTTTGCATCTAATATGTAAATTCTATCGTCAAACAGCATTATGCTATCTGGTTGCAATAAATAATCAGGGTTTTGATTAGAGCACCGCAAATTCCATTTTGTTTTAGGAAAATAAACTTCTTTATTTTTTATGCCAAATGCCTTGTCTATCATTCTTTCCCAAACAACATAAAAATGATATGTTCCAAATTTAAAATCAGTCTTATCCAAAATATTATCATCTTGTAAAAGAATATTTTTCATGGATTGAAAAAGGATTTTCCTGTCATCATTAAAGGTGTTGTTTAGCTTGTTGTCAAGCAGATAAATGCAATAATTTTTATCAGTGGGTAGGTTAAATTTTGGTGGCATAAACGAGCTAAAAACAAAGCCAAATTTAGAAAACGCTTCATGCACACAATATTTGTTTATAGCTGTTATCAATTCATTTTCATTTACCATTTTCCTTTTAACTTGAAAACGAGTATAAACAAAAGAGTTTTTATTGTTAAAAGTTTGAATAATGGGTCTATTTTTCTTAATCGTTTTGGAAAAATTTATCCTGCCTTTTGCGTTATTTTCATAATAGCTCTTATTTTCTATATAATAACCATGCGATAAAAAATATTCTATGACATTTTTATACGCTGTGAGTGGAAAATTTGAGTTTATAATCTCATTTTTATTATTTAACAAATTGTCACATGCAATTGTTTTATTGTATTCTAAAAGAATAGAAACAAGCTTTTTTACATCTACTCTAATGTTTTTATCATCGCTTATATCAAATCCTAGTGGGAAACAAATTTGCAAGTCATTATTGATGCTTCTAATACCTACAAAATTGTCGTTCAATTCATTGTCTGTAAAACAGCGCTGTTTTAAATTAAACATTGAATAAAAGTTCTTTTATATCATCGCTAAAAATATCAAATTGGGTTCTGCCTTTTTCTCTGGTAAAATTCTTTACAACAGCTTCAAGCGTATTAAATTTTATAGTGTTAAATATTATATTTCTATCAAATTTAAAAACATCGTCCCAAAGGTATTTTATAACTTTATGTGCAAAATTTTCTTTGCTCTTTAGATCATCAATACTTACAAAATAAACGCCAAATCGCTTATCTTCCATAGAACTCAGCCCCTCGTTATTTTGAGCTATTTTTTCATTGATGGTGGTGCAAAATTTTTGCCAAGTTATATCGGTATCTAAAATTTTCATATTTTTAAAATCATCATCAACATTTTCAAAGGAATTTTCAATGAGTTGCATAGAAAATCTACGCTGAAAAGCAGTATCTAGTGTGAATACATTTTGATCGCTCGTATTCATTGTAGCGACTATCCATAAATTTGACTGGATTCTTATACTTGCATTTTTATCGTTATGGACAATATTTGCAATATCCGTATTATTGATAGCATACTCACTAGAGCCTTTTTTAAAGCCATCTTTGTCATGTTTTAGTCTGTCAAGAAGTTGAAAAATTTCTCCAAATATGGCAGGTGCATTACCACGATTGATCTCATCAATCACCAGAACATGTTTAGTTTGTGGGTTATGATACGCTTTTTTAAGGATATTTGTAAAAGGTCCAGGATTAAATTTATAACTAACTATACCGCTTTCATCTATTTTACCATCATCTAAAGATCTCGTTTCATTCTCGCTAAAAACCAATAAATGCTTGCTATTATTGATTAAGCCATTTAAAACATTGTATCTTGTGTCAGTGGGTAAAATGATTTCTAATGTGTATTTTTTATAAGATATGTGAGTAAAAAGCAGAATATCATCAACATTTAATTCATAGTTTGATCGGTTTTCTTTTATTTTATCAACTTCTGCCCTGATGATTCTCATAATGCCTCCACCAAATCTGGGATCTGTTGTTAAGAGGATGCTAACTTTATCGTTATAGTTAGATAAGATACCACTCATATCTACTTCGTCTTGGTTGTTGGCTTTATCAAAAAAATGCTCTAAAATACCTCTTGTAATACTGATTCGTTTATTATTAATGATTTGATTATCAATTTTCCTTAAATAAACTTTCATTTTTCACCTTTTTAAACATCTCATTTTTTACAAACTCCCCCCACTGCTCTGCCATCGCCTTTGCAAATCCTGGAAATGTTTTACTCCTCCAAATTTGACGCTCTTTGGCTGATTTTGTTTTGGTCAGTCCATCGCTATACCATTTTACTATTTTTTTACCGCTTTTAAATTCTATAAACTCGCCAGGATCAACGATATTTG
Source organism: Helicobacter pylori (assembly GCF_011175115.1). GTDB lineage: Bacteria > Campylobacterota > Campylobacteria > Campylobacterales > Helicobacteraceae > Helicobacter > Helicobacter pylori_DF. The sequence continues at coordinate 323,339 of NZ_SHOW01000001.1, forward strand.
TATATTTTAAGGGTGGTAAGTTTTTAAGCCACAAACAAGTCTTTTTTGATGCGCTATCGCCAAAGTGGTAAGGTTGGACTATTTGATTGGGCTTTTTGTATCTTGTATTCATTATGCCAATGGGGTTTTCTATTGCAATATAAGGGATTTTTGCTTCCACTAAATCCATAAAGAATTTTGAAGCTTCTTCTCTGTCTTTTGCACGGTTGGGGAATTTGGGGTGGGGTCTTTTTTGTTCTATGGGCAAATCTTTATCTTTAGGGTGTTAATACCACTTCGCTCCACTAACAGCTAAAAAGGTGCAAGGCGGGTGCGCTATCATCATATCCCATTGCGAAACTTTTGCATGTTTGCCATTTTGCAAAACACCGCCTTTATTTCCAATCACTTCAAAAACATCGCAATTAAAATGCCACTCAGGATGCCCGCCACTACATTCTAATAAATCACAACTATAAGCGTTGAAACCAAGCTTTCTAAATTCATTGCACACCCTTTGGCTTTCTTCACAAGCTACTAAAATATTTATATTAGTTTTTTTCATCTAAGACCTTTGCCACTGCTAGGGCTATATTTTTGGCAAAATTAACTGGCACTGCATTGCCTATCATTTTAAAACAAGCCGCTTGCGATCCGATAAATTCAAAATCATTAGGGAAAGTCTGCAAAATCGCTGCTTCTCTTATGGTGATTGAGCGGCTTTGATTGGCTTCTGGGTGTATAAACATAAAACCATCTTTTTGCAAATGCACCACTAAGGTTGGCGATGGTTTATCCCATTCTAAATTCCTGTATTTGTTATGGTTTGAGACTTTTCCCGTAATCTTAGTGTAAAAGTCAAGCTTTTCTTTTGCAGAAGCGTTATTCATGTTGTTTTCAATCCAAAATTTCATCGCTTTTAAATCTCGTAAATTATTATATCGTGGAAAATTTTGTGTCAAATTATTTGTGCCAATAAGTTCGTGAGAAATGTTTTTATTATTGATTTTTAAGGGCGTTTTGAGTGGTCTAAACTTGGGTAAATGGCCAATAGCGTCTTTAACGCTAAGCGGTGGGTTTTTTGATTTGAGATTGTCTAGATTTTGATAAAATTTGAATAACCATTCTTTATTATCTTTACGAACGCCAAATACAACCACTCGTTTTCTGGTTTGTGGGACTTCATGATCATCGCTAGAATAGATTATCTCTTTCATTTCATTTGGTTTTTTAATTTCATACCCTATTTTTGAAAAAGATTCATAAATCCTATCTTTTACAAATTGATTACCCGGTTTTGCGCTAAGCATGCCAGGAACATTTTCAAACACAAAGCATTGTGGTTGGTAATAATCAACTATTTTAACAAAACTTTCAAAAAGATAATTCCTATAATCATATTTCATAGAGTGTTTATCTTGCACTCTACCCACAAGAGAATAAGCTTGACAAGGAGGACCGCCAAAGATAACATCTATTTTTTTACCACTAATTACGCCATTTAACCCAAATTGGCTAACGCTTTCATCATTATCAGATCCATAAATTTTAAGAGTTTCATCACTCCAAGAGCCATTTATCAATTCATCAGTTTTTTGAATATCAAATTTAATAACTCTTTTTTTTGTTTCTTTTTCACTAATCTTGAAGCGTTTGTTTAAAGCGTTTCTCAGTGTAGCAACCATAGGTTTTTCCCACTCAATGTGGGCTAAAATATTGAATCTATTTGTATTCGCAAAGCCCAATGATAAACCGCCAGCCCCACTAAATAAATCTATGCAATTATATTTGCTCATTTAAACTCTTAACGCCATCATGGTATTGTAAAGTCTGTTTGATATTTTATTTCTTGTTTCATTCTATCCGCCAACTATCTTCTGCTTTAGTATGATTGTAGCAAAATAAATTGGGTCAAAATAATTTAAGTGGATTTTTATATCTATTTCAATAAAACTCGGTGCAAGTCCTTATGTCTAAACTCACACTCTTTTAAATGGGGTAATAAAATTCTCTCTCTTTTATCCCCCTAACCCCCAAAGAATGCTTTTTAAGAGATTATCCGCTTGATTATATCAATCTTTTATATCAATCTCTTATGTTTAATCTTAAAAAATGCCTTTGAATATTTTTATTGACAATCAATAAAAAAGCTAATCCATTTTAAATAATTTTTAACCACAGATTCCACACGCATTTTAAACAAAGCTCAAATAAGGGGCTGATAACACCCCTTATGACAAAAAGGCTGTGTTTAAAAACGCTAACTCAATAAAAAGATAATCTCATTTCACCTTTTCAAGATACTCTTCTGTTTCGGTATTCACCTTAATCGTCTCACCCTCTAAAACATGGAAAGGCACTTGCACGACCACACCGGTTTCTAAAGTCGCTGGTTTTTTGCTCGTGCTGGAAGTATCGCCCTTAAAATTAGGAGCCGTTTCCACAATCTTTAAAGCCACAACTTGCGGCACATCCACTGAAATCGCCTTGTCATTATGCAATAAAACCTGCACTTGCATGCCGTCTAGCATCCATTTAGAAGCCTCACCCACTTGAGAGTCGTTCAAAGCGATTTGCTCATAGCTCTCTATATCCATGAATTGGTATGTATCGCCATCATGATAAAGGTATTGCATCGTTTTTTCAACCAGATTAGGCTCTTCGCACTTATCCCCCGCATGGAAAGTCTTCTCAATCACCTTACCATCTAAAAACGACTTGATTTTCGCACGCACAAAAGCCGCACCCTTGCCGGGCTTGACATGTTGGTATTCTACGATCCTATAAGGCACACCACCCAATTCAATTTTTAAGCCCTTTTTGAGCTCACTCATCCCAATTGCCATGTTACACTCTTTCCTTGTTGGTTAAATTTTATTAGCGCTACCCAAAAGTTTCATGCGCTCTTTGACCACATTTTTAAGCGCTAATTGGGCCGGAGAAAAAAACTTCCTCAAATCAAATTGACTCTTATCTTCATTGGCTACCTTGCGCACTTCTGCGATGAAAGCGATCCTTAAATCCGTATCGGTATTGACCTTATTGATCCCCCCTTTTATAGATTCTTGTAAAAATTTAAAAGGTACACCCTTAGAGCCTTTCAAATCGCCTCCAGCGTCCAAATAAGATTTCCTCACATCATCTGGTATCGCGCTCGCTCCATGCAAAACTAAAGGGATATTAGTGAGTCTTTTGACTTCTTGCAAGCGTTCAAAATCCAATTTTGGCTCGCCCTTAAACTTAAACGCTCCATGGCTTGTCCCAATGGCTGGGGCTAAGTAATCCACTTGAGATTCTTTGACAAACTGCTCCGCTTCTTTAGGATTCACTAACACGGCGTCTTTTTCATCTACTGAAATATTGTCTTCAATCCCCATCAAACGCCCCAACTCCGCTTCCACGCTCACTCCAGCGTTATGCGCCATTTTGACCACTTTAGAAGTCAATTCCAAATTTTCTTCAAAAGCATGGTGAGACGCGTCAATCATCACAGAAGTGAAGCCCGCTTTCACGGCTTTTTCGCAGCTTTCAAAAGTCGTGCCATGATCTAGGTGTAAGGCTACAGGAATGTGCGGATAGCGTTCGCACATGATTTTCACCATGCCTACCGCCATATCAATCCCCATGTATTTGATCGCTCCTTCACTCGCTTGAATGAAAAGCGGGGAATTTTCCTCATTTCCTGCTTCAAAAATAGCGTTTAGCATTTCAAAATTCACGAAATTAAACGCCCCCACCCCATAACCTTCTTTATGGGCTTTCAATAAGATTTCATTGCCTTTAACTAACATGATAACACCTCATCAATTACTTGTTGATAACAATTTTAGCGTGCTTCCTTAATTCCTCGATTCGTTGATTCATGCGTTCTTGGAAAAGCTTTTCTTGTAACATCCCCTTAATGGTGGGTTTGGCTTGCTCATAAGTATAAGTTACAGGGCTGTCTTTTGAAATCAAATAAATAATATGATAACCAAACTCTGTTTTAACAGGGGTTTTAGTGTAATCCCCAGGAGTTAAAGCGAAAGCGGCTTTAGAAAAATCCGGAGCCATTTGGTTCTTTTGGAATTTCCCCAAATCACCGCCATTTTGCGCGTTCTTACTGTTAGGATCAATCGTATCCCGATTGGCTAACTCAATGAATTTGGCTTCTTTTTTAGCCTTTGGCTGTTTGTCAATCTCAGAAATAATCCGTTTAGCCTCATCTTCGGTTTTCACTAAAATATGCCTAGCATGGGCTTCTTGCTTGACAAAAAGCTGATCTTTATTAGCGTTGTAAAAATCTTGCATTTCTTTTTCTGGGATTTGGACTTTTTTCACTTCTTCAGCCTGTTTTTTAGCCCAAAATTCCACTAAAGCCTGTTTTTTAACCGCTTCCATCATCGCTTTAAATTCTGGAGTCTGATTAAGCTTTTCTGCCTTAGCCTCATTTTCTACAAGCGCAGTGCGGATAGCTTGCTCAATCAAGGCTTCTTTTTCTTTCTCTTTAAGCTTGTCAAAATCAAAATTAGGATTTCGTTGCTTAATCATGTCAAAATCGCTTTTGGTGATAGGCCTGCCATCCACTGTCGCTAACACGCCTGCTGAAGAATCAGTCGTTTTTTTCGTGTTATGTGTAGCGTTATTCGCGTTATGAACCGGCTTAGCCACCAAAAACGACGCGCTCAACGCGCCCACTAACGCTAAATTTAAGATATTTTTTTTCATTGTGTGTTCTCCACTCTAAACTAATTTTCATCATTAAATCTACATTATAGCAAATTTAAAACAAAATCAGCTATCATGATTATAGAAAACTCACATTGAGGGGTAAGAAATGCTTAAAGTTATTCATTCCATTCAAAGTGGGTAAAAATGTTCGCCTCAGATGTTGTAATAATATTGATTATCTTTTTTGGTGTTATTTTTATTCTTTTTGGAAAGGAAAAGAATGTTAAAAAGGATTCAAAAATTCTCGATGCAATTATGAATATAATATTCGTAATTATTGTTGTATGTATTCTCTTTCCTTGGTTACCATGGTTATTATTTTTTATATTTGGTTTTTTAGCATTGCATGTTATTCCATATTAAGTAATTTCTATACCTTTAGTCAATCTCATGTTGATAAGCTTACTATATAAGATTAAGGGACTTTGCGCTTAAATACCCCCTAAAAAGTGAGTTTAAAAAAGGCTTATGGTTTTGTTTCTATCCATTTTTAAAAAAAGTTTTAATGATTTTTTAAGCGCCAGAATGCTTTTAATCAATCTTAGCCCTATCCTTTTGAGTTTGGCGTTTTTTGGAGCTGTTTTTTACTACAATGGCGGGAGTATTGTGGGTTATTGCCAAACTTTATTACCGCAATCTTTGAATGATTATTCCCATTCTCAAGGCTTTTTTGCTGGCGTGTTCGCATGGGTTTTTAAAGCGTTAGTGTATTTTCTTATTTTTTGGATCGTGATTCTTTTGAGTTTGGTCATCAATATTTTTGCGTCTATTTTTTACACCCCTTTAGTGGTCTCTTATTTGCACCAAAAATATTATCCCCATGTCGTTTTAGAAGAATTTGGCTCTATCCTTTTTTCTATTAAATATTTTTTAAAATCGCTCGCTTTTATGCTTTTATTCTTAGCGGTTTTAACGCCCCTTTATTTCATTCCCTTTATAGGAGTCTTTGGGGTCTTTTTTTCCATAATTGTGCATTTTCTTTTTTTCAAAAACACCATGAGTTTGGATATAGCCAGCATGATTTTTAATTATCAAAGCTATCAAAATTTACTCAAACAGCACCGATTGAAGCATTATCGTTTCTCGTTTTTTTGCTATCTTTTTTCCTTGATTCCTTTTTTTAATTTTTTTGCCACCTTGTTGCAAACCCTTATGCTAGCACACTACTTTTTTATCCTTAAAGAAAAAGAATGTTAGATTTTCTCCAAGAGCTTAGCACCCCCCATGTTAGGGATTTTTTCTTGTTGTTTTTAAGGGTTAGCGGGGTGTTATCTTTTTTCCCTTTTTTTGAAAACCATTTAGTGCCTTTGTCGGTGCGTGGGGCTTTGAGCTTGTATGTGAGCGCGATTTTTTACCCCACTTTAGAGTTTTCAAACGCCGCTTACACGCCAGAGAGTTTTATCATCGCTTGTTTATGCGAGCTGTTTTTAGGGGTGTGCGCGTCTGTCTTTTTACAAATCGTCTTTGCAAGCTTAGTGTTTGCAACCGATAGCATCAGCTTTTCTATGGGGCTTACGATGGCGAGCGCGTATGATCCTATTTCAGGATCGCAAAAACCCATTGTGGGGCAAGCCCTTTTATTGTTAGCGATTTTAATTTTATTGGATTTATCGTTCCACCATCAAATCATTTTGTTTGTGGATCACAGCTTAAGAGCCGTCCCTTTAGGGCAATTTGTCTTTGAGCCAGCGTTGGCTAAAAACATTGTCAAAGCCTTTTCGCATTTGTTTGTCATAGGGTTTTCTATGGCGTTCCCTATTTTATGCTTGGTGTTATTGAGCGATATTATTTTTGGCATGATCATGAAAACCCACCCTCAGTTCAACCTGCTCGCTATCGGGTTTCCGGTTAAAATTGCGATCGGGTTTGTGGGCATTATTTTAATCGCTTCGGCTATCATGGGGCGTTTTAAAGAAGAAATCAGCTTGGCCTTTAGCGCCATTAGCAAAATCTTTTAAAGGATCAATATGATTAGTTTTAAAGAAGCTCTAAAAATCCATTCTAGCATTCCCCTAAAACCCTTAGAAGTAGAGGTTGTCTCTTTGTTTGAAAGCATAGGGCGTATTCTAGCAGAGGATATTATTTGCACTCACGCCTTGCCTAAATTCAATCAAAGCGCAATGGATGGCTATGGGTTTAAAATGCGAGACTTGGGCCAAAAAACTCAAGTCATCCAGCACATCTTTGCCGGAGATGATGTGAGTGCTTTAGAAGTTAAAGAGAATGAATGCGTTAAAATCATGACTGGAGCGATGGTGCCAAAGGGAATAGAAACGATTGTCCCTATAGAGTGCATGCTAGAGAGTCATAAAGATTTCGCCCTAGCTCCTAAAGATTTTAAAATTCACGCCAATATCCGTCAAAAGGGCGAGAACGCTTCTTTAAACAGCGTGTTAGTCCCTAAAAATACCCGTTTGAATTATGGGCATATCGCACTCATTGCCTCTCAAGGGTTCAAAGAAATCAAAGCGTTTAGGAAATTAAAAATCGCTCTCTTTAGCAGCGGCGATGAATTAGTGCCTTTAGGGCAAAACGCCCTAGAATGCCAGGTTTATGATGTTAATTCAGTGGGTGTTTTTAACATGCTTAAAAACTACAACACGCATTTTCTAGGGGTTTTAAAAGACGATAAAGATTTACAACTTAAAATACTTGAATTACAAGATTATGATGTCATCCTTTCAAGCGCAGGGGTGAGCGTGGGGGATAAAGACTTTTTTAAAGACGCTTTGAAAGAAAAAAACGCCCTTTTTTATTACGAAAAAGTCAATCTCAAACCGGGAAAACCGGTAACTTTAGCCCAACTCAATCAAAGCATTATTATAGGCTTACCGGGTAATCCTTTGAGTTGCTTATTGGTTTTACGAGTTTTGATTCTACCCTTATTGGAGCGCTTATCTTTAAATAAAGACTTTGAATTAAAGCCCTTTAAGGCTCAAATCAATGCCCCTTTAAAGCTTAAAGACAAACGCGCGTATTTAATTTTAGGCAACTATTCAAACCACCAATTCATTCCTTACAACAACAACCGCTATGAATCAGGAGCGATTCAAGCCCTTGCGCGAGTGGATTCTATCGCTTTAATTGATGAAGGAGTGGGATTGGTTCAGGGCGAAATTGAAATTTTAAGGTTTGAAAATTAAAATGGCTTTTAACAATGCTATAATGGCAAGTTCAAAACCCCACTCATAAAGGTTCTGTTTGTGGATAACTACACCTATAGCGAATTGTTAAAAAGCTTGCAAAACAAATGCGATAATATCGCTTTAATCATCAAGCCTGAAAGGATCAAACAAGAATTAGAACGCATTGAAAAAGAGCAAGAAGACCCTAATTTTTGGCAAGATGTTTTAAAGGCTAGAGACACCAATAAAGAAAAAGTACGCTTGAACCGCTTGCTAGAAACCTATCAAAAAACCAAAAATTCTTTAGATGAAAGCGTGGAATTGTTTGAACTCGCTCAAAACGATAACGATGAGATTACTTTATCCTTGCTCTATGAAGAGGCTCCTGTTTTAGAGCACAGCGTCCAAAAAGTGGAAATTGAAATCATGTTAAGCGGTGAAAACGATGCCTCAAACGCTATTATCACCATTCAGCCTGGAGCGGGGGGGACTGAAAGCCAAGATTGGGCGAGTATTTTATATCGCATGTATTTGAGGTGGGCAGAAAGAAGGGGCTTTAAAAGCGAGATTTTAGATTATCAAGATGGCGAAGAAGCGGGCATTAAAGGGGTCGCCTTTATCATTAAGGGCGAAAATGCTTATGGCTATTTGAAAAACGAGAGCGGGGTGCATAGGCTTGTAAGGATTTCGCCCTTTGATGCGAACGCCAAACGGCACACGAGTTTTGCGAGCGTGCAAATTAGCCCTGAATTAGACGATGATATTGATATAGAAATTGATGAAAAAGATGTCCGTTATGATTATTACAGAGCCAGTGGGGCAGGCGGTCAGCATGTCAATAAAACAGAAAGTGCGGTCAGGATCACGCATTTCCCTACCGGTATTGTGGTGCAATGCCAAAACGACAGGAGCCAGCATAAAAACAAAGCGAGCGCGTTAAAAATGCTTAAATCCAAGCTTTATGAATTGGAATTAGAAAAGCAACAAAGCAGCGCCAAAAATGAAGAAAAAAGCGAGATCGGTTGGGGGCATCAAATAAGAAGCTATGTTTTAGCCCCCTACCAGCAAGTCAAAGACGCGCGCTCCAATATTGCTTATAGCAATGTGGAAGCGATTTTAGACGGCGATATTGATGCGATTTTAGAGGGCGTTTTGATTGCTAAAGCTTAAGTGCGCTAAAATGACAGCCAATCAATTATGGTTACTATAAAACGCTTTTTAAAACCAATTGGCAAGGAACAACAATGACACAAGAAGAATTAGACGCTTTGATGAGTGGTGGCGATTTAGAAAACTTGGAAGCCTTAGAAACCAAAGAGGAGGCTAAAGAAGGAACTAAAGAAGAGCCTAAAGAGAGTAAAGAGAATTCCGGTTCTAGTGAAAAAATGACCGTCAAAAAGGAGGACGCTGAAAAATACGGCAAGATTAGCCCCAATGAATGGCCGCCCCCTCCCCCCACTGAAGAGCATAAGGTCGTGCATCAATTAGACGATGTTACAAGAGATTCTGAAGTGAAGGCCACGCAAATTTTTGATCAATTGGATCTGATTGGGGCTAGCGCTGAAAAGATCGCTAAAATGGTTAAAAAAATCCAAGAACCTTTGCAAAAACACCAAGAAATTTTTGACAATTTGCATGGCCATTTCCCCCATGTGGAATCTTTTAAAACCGCGCTCAACGAGCAACAAGAAATCCTAAACGCCCTTAAAAGCATTGAAGAAGAAGCCACTAATTGCTCTGATAGCTCCATGCAAGCGATGGATATTATGCAGTTTCAAGATATCCATCGCCAAAAAATTGAACGAGTGGTCAATGTCATGCGAGCGCTCAGCCAATACATGAATTCGCTTTTTGAAGGCAAAATTGATGATTCTAAGCGCGTGAGTTCAGCGACTTATATCACCGGCGATGACGATAAAGATTTAGCCAGCGCGGATGATATTGAAGCCTTGATCGCTTCTTTTGGAGCCAAGTAGTTTTGAACCAAGTTGAATTACTCTCTCCAGCCGGTAATTTAAAAAAACTTAAAATCGCTCTCAACTATGGGGCTGATGCGGTTTATGGGGGAGTGAGCCATTTTTCTTTACGCAATCGTGCAAGCAAGGAATTCACTTTAAAGACTTTCAAAGAAGGGATTGACTACGCCCATGCACTAAATAAAAAAGTCTATGCCACGATCAATGGTTTCCCCTTCAATTCACAGCTCAAGCTTTTAGAAGAACATATTGATAAAATGGCAGAATTGAAGCCAGACGCTTTTATTATCGCTGCACCTGGGGTAATCAAACTCGCTTTAAAAATCGCCCCGCATATCCCTATCCATTTATCCACGCAAGCGAATGTCTTGAATTTGCTAGATGCGCAAGTGTTTTATGATCTAGGGGTTAAACGCATTGTGTGCGCTAGGGAATTGAGCTTGAATGATGCGATTGAAATTAAAAAAGCCTTACCCGATTTAGAATTAGAAATCTTTGTGCATGGGAGCATGTGCTTTGCCTTTTCAGGGCGTTGCTTGATTTCGGCTTTACAAAAGGGGCGCGTGCCTAATAGAGGGAGTTGCGCGAATGATTGCCGGTTTGATTATGAATATTATGTGAAAAACCCAGATAACGGCGTGATGATGAGGTTGGTTGAAGAAGAGGGCGTAGGCACGCATATTTTTAACGCTAAAGATTTGAATCTCTCTAACCATATCGCTGAAATTTTAAGTTCAAACGCCATTAGCGCGCTTAAGATTGAAGGGCGCACCAAGTCCAGTTATTACGCCGCGCAAACCACGCGCATCTATCGTTTAGCGGTTGATGATTTTTACCATAACACCTTAAAGCCGAGTTTTTATGCTAGCGAATTGAACACGCTTAAAAACAGGGGTTTCACGGACGGCTATTTGATGCGAAGGCCTTTTGAAAGGTTGGATACTCAAAACCACCAAACAGCCATTAGCGAAGGGGATTTTCAAGTCAATGGCGAAATAACCGAAGACGGGCGTTTTTTTGCATGCAAATTCACCACGACCACTAACACCGCTTATGAAATCATCGCCCCAAAAAATGCCGCTATCACGCCCGTAGTCAATGAAATTGGCAAGATTTACACCTTTGAAAAACGCTCTTATTTAGTGCTGTATAAAATCCTTTTAGAAAATAACACCGAGTTAGAAACTATCCATAGCGGGAATGTGAATTTAGTGCGGCTGCCCGCACCCTTACCAGCTTTTAGTTTTTTGCGCACCCAAGTAGAGTCTAAAAATGGCGTTTAGAGATTAGGGATTAAAAACGATTAAGAGAAACGCATGCCCTTAGAAACTATCACGCTCGCTCGTATTTACGAAGAACAAGGGTTTTTTGAAGAAGCGTTGCAAATTTATACTAATATTTTAAAAAAAACCCCTGACCATGCAGAGGCGTTAAAACAAATGGAACGCTTGGAAAAAATCCAAAAAAATGGCGCTCCTTTCAAACACGATGCAACATTAGAGCGGCACTATTTGAATTTTATCAAAGGGGATTTTTTGAGCGTTGAAAATTTAGAAAAATGGCTGGTAGAATGGAATTGAAAAACATTATTTCAGAAACCCTCAATGAAATTGAAAAAATGGCTAAAACCATTGATAATAACTTTGATGCGGCGCAAAAAACGCCCTCTTTTTTTAAAACGCCTCCCTATTTGCAAAACACCCCAAACCCTCAAAACACCCCTTTAGAGCCAAAAAGTGCTACTAAAATAGAAACGCAAGAAAAAATCGCAGAAGAAAAAGAAGAAGCACAAGAAATCATTACAGAAGAAATCACGCCCAAAAACCCCACGCAAGCACCAATTTCAAACGAGAAGGTTTTTTTAAAAAACTTACTAGAAAGAACTTTAGTGTTATTTCAAGGCATGCAAGCTTTAGAAGAAAAAGAAGCCATGAAGCGTTTGGATTTAGTGGCGCGTTTCTTGCAATACCAATTGAGCGTGCTTGAAAAACGATTGGAATCTTTGGAGCGAGAAAACACAGAGTGAAAAACGATCAAAGGAATTTTTTAAAAACATTAAAAAATAAGACTTTATTTTTCAATATTCCATGAAAACAAAGCCTTAAATTTCTATTAATAACTATGATAATGTTTTGAATTTTTATTTTTAAGACATCTTTAAGGTATCTTTAGTAATAAAATGCTAAAATCAAGCCCTTAAAACATTAACAAAGTTAATCGTTTTTATAGAAATCATTGAAGGAGTTAATTGAAGTATGATAGAAGTTTTAATGATAGAAGATGATATAGAATTAGCCGAGTTTTTGAGCGAGTTTTTGCTCCAACATGGCATTCATGTAACCAATTACGATGAGCCATATACCGGTCTTAGTGCGGCTAACACACAAAATTATGATTTGTTGTTGTTGGATTTAACTTTGCCTAATTTAGACGGGCTTGAAGTGTGTAGGCGCATCTCCAAACAAAAACATATCCCTATTATTATTTCTTCAGCAAGAAGCGATGTGGAAGATAAGATTAAAGCGCTAGATTATGGGGCTGATGATTACCTCCCTAAACCCTATGATCCTAAGGAATTATTAGCTCGTATCCAATCCTTACTCAGGCGTTCTCATAAAAAAGAAGAAGTGAGTGAGCCAGGCGATGCGAATATCTTTAGGGTAGATAAGGACAGCCGAGAAGTGTATATGCATGAAAAAAAGCTAGACTTAACCAGGGCTGAATATGAAATCCTTTCGCTCCTCATTAGCAAAAAAGGTTATGTGTTTAGCCGTGAAAGCATTGCGATTGAGAGCGAGAGCATCAACCCTGAAAGCTCTAATAAAAGCATTGATGTGATCATTGGCCGTTTGCGATCTAAGATTGAAAAAAATCCTAAGCAGCCGCAATACATCATCTCTGTTAGAGGGATTGGTTATAAATTAGAATACTGATATTCTAATAAGGAGTTAAGGGATTTTGCGTTTCTCTATCTTTTTTAAAGTTGTCGCTTTGTTTATGATAACGCTCTTTAGTTTTGGAGCGTTCGCTTACTATTTCGTGTCTTCTCAAATCAGTCACGAAAACTATCAAAACGAAATGCGCCATTACCAGTTTGTTACCACTATCAATGAAATTTTAAATAACTACTCTGATTATAGAGCCATAGAAGATTACCTCTATAAAATTGGTTTTAGAGAAACCACAATAGAAAATTTAGAAAAGGTTTTAGCCAAAAGACGCCACCAGTTGCACCACAGGAATATTGGGTATGCTGAAGTGTTTAAATTCAGCGATATGGTTTTTATCCTTTTAAAAAAGGATGAGCATTTTGTGCTTTATAAAGATTTGCATTCGGTTTCTTATAGGAATTATTTCTTAGCGATTACGGTGGGTTTATTATTGATTTTATTCCTCTTTTTATTCGTTTTGCAGAGTTTATTGCCCTTAAGAGAGTTGAGATCTCAAGTGAAGCGATTCGCTCAAGGGGACAAAAGCGTGAGTTGTAAAAGCAAGCAAAAAGATGAAATAGGGGATCTGGCTAACGAATTTGACAATTGCATCCAAAAAATCAATGCGATGAATGAATCTCGGGTTTTATTTTTGCGCTCTATCATGCATGAATTGCGCACCCCTATCACTAAGGGCAAGATATTAAGCTCTATGCTCAAAGAAGAATTGCCACAAAAGCGCTTCATTTCCATTTTTGATCACCTAAACACGCTGATTGAGCAATTTGCCCGCATTGAGCAACTCGCTTCCAAAAACTATGGGAGCAATAAAGAAAAATTTTTAATGAGCGATTTGATCGATAAAATTGAAAAAATGCTTTTAATTGACGAGGATAAAGAAAGCCCTATCCATGTATTCTCTTCCAATTACATCATTGAAGCGGATTTTGAATTGTTTGCTATAGCGTTAAAAAACATGGTGGATAATGCGATCAAATACAGCGATGACAAGCAGGTGTTTTTGGATTTCATCGGCAATGATTTGGTGGTGTCTAATAAAAGCAAACCTTTAAAAGAAGATTTTGAAAAGTATTTGCAACCCTACTTTAAATCTTCTAACCCCAGCCAAGCCCATGGGTTTGGGTTAGGCATGTATATCATTAAAAACGCTTTAGAGGCTATGGGATTGAATTTGAGCTATCATTACAGCAATGGAAGAATTTGTTTCACTATCCATGATTGCGTTTTTAATAGTTTTTACGATTTAGAAGAAGATGATGAAGAGCTCCCCCCCCCCCCGAAAATTTGAGAGAGGTGAGCGCAATGAAGAGGATAGAAAAAGCCAATTATGGGGTTAAAGAAAAACAATAAAGAGAGAACATGTTCAAACGATTGAGAAGATTACGAAGCAGCGAAAACTTAAGAGCGATGATAAGAGAAACGCGTCTGAATATTGATGACTTCATCGCTCCCTTGTTTGTCATAGAAAGCGATAGTTATATTAAAAATGAAATCAACTCCATGCCTGGCGTTTATCAAATGAGTGTAGAGCCTCTTTTAAAAGAATGCGAAGAATTAGTGGGTTTAGGCATCAAAGCCGTTTTATTGTTTGGCATTCCTAAAAATAAGGACGCCACAGGAAGCCATGCATTAAATAAGGATCACATTGTCGCAAAAGCCGCTAGAGAGGTTAAAAAACGATTCAAGGATTTAATCGTTATAGCGGATTTGTGTTTTTGTGAATACACCGACCATGGGCATTGCGGGATTTTAGAAAACGATTCTGTGTCTAACGATAAAACGCTAGAGATTTTAAACCTTCAAGGGCTTATTTTGGCTGAAAGCGGTGTGGATATTCTAGCCCCAAGCAACATGATGGATGGGAATGTTTTGAACTTGAGGAAAACGCTAGATAACGCCGGGTATTTTTACACGCCCATCATGAGCTATTCCACTAAATTTGCGAGCAGCTATTACGGGCCTTTTAGAGATGTAGCCAATTCTGCACCGAGTTTTGGCGATCGCAAAAGCTATCAAATGGATTACGCTAATAAAAAAGAAGCGCTTTTAGAAAGCTTAGAAGATGAAAAACAGGGCGCGGATATTTTAATGGTGAAACCGGCTTTGGCGTATTTGGATATTGTTAAAGAAATCAGGGATCACACTTTGCTCCCTTTAGCGCTCTATAACGTGAGCGGGGAATACGCCATGTTCAAACTCGCTCAAAAACACAACCTGATCAACTATGAAAGCGTTTTATTAGAAACGATGACTTGTTTTAAAAGAGCGGGAGCGGATATGATTATTAGCTATCATGCTAAAGAAATGGCTAACTTATTACAAAGGAATTGAATGGGACGAGCGTTTGAATACAGAAGAGCGGCTAAAGAAAAACGATGGGATAAGATGAGTAAGGTTTTCCCCAAGCTCGCCAAAGCGATCACTCTAGCAGCAAAAGAGGGCGGGAGCGAGCCGGACACGAACGCCAAACTACGAACGGCGATTTTAAACGCCAAAGCGCAAAACATGCCTAAAGACAATATTGATGCAGCGATTAAAAGAGCGAGCAGTAAAGAGGGGAATTTGAGTGAAATCACTTATGAGGGTAAGGCGAATTTTGGCGTGTTAATCATTATAGAATGCATGACTGATAACCCCACTAGAACCATTGCTAACCTTAAAAGCTATTTCAATAAAACACAAGGGGCGAGCATCGTGCCTAATGGCTCTTTAGAATTTATGTTTAACCGAAAAAGCGTGTTTGAATGCTTGAAAAGTGAAGTGGAAAATTTAAAACTCAGCCTAGAAGATTTAGAATTCGCTCTCATTGATTATGGTTTGGAAGAATTAGAAGAAGTGGAAGACAGGATTATTATTAGGGGGGATTATAACAGCTTCAAGCTCTTAAATGAGGGGTTTGAAAGCTTGAGATTGCCCATTTTAAAAGCGAGTTTGCAGCGCATCGCCACAACGCCCATTGAATTGAATGACGAACAAATGGAGCTTACCGAAAAATTATTGGATAGGATTGAAGACGATGATGATGTGGTCGCGCTTTATACGAATATTGAGTGAAAGGCTAAAAGGCTCAAAGGCATTTTTACAATCCATAGTGAAAGTGGAACGCCCAAACGCTAAGGCATTAAGCTTTTTTAGACTGATGTTAGGGGAGAGTTTGGCTTTCACTCTGTGTCCCTATAATTAGGGATTTTACAGAGTTTGAGCGTCCAAAGTGCATTTAATCTTTTACGCACCATACCTTTAAAAGGCGTAACTCCCAACGCTTCCTACCATAGATGCGAATGCATGGGGATATTACACTATGAATGAGTAGCATTCAATTCAAACGCTAAAGGTATTTGGGCTTTCTGCTAAGGAGTTTAAAAATACTCAAAGTATTTTTAAAAATAAAAATAGTAAAGAGCTTGATTCCTAGTCAAACGATAGCTTTTTAGAAGCGGTCTTGGGGTTAAGGGAGGGTTGTAAGGGGATTATTTCAAAACACCCCCCTATCCTACTTAAGGAAATGAGTTTGAAAATAGAATGATCAAAACCCCATTTTTTAAAAAATTAAAAAATCAATAAGACTTTAGTTATTAGCAGATGAGAGCGGATCCAAATTCTAAGCGTTTAGATTTTATTGCGTCTCAATACCCCATCAATAGAGACGCTCAATCCCTATTTGATAACAAGAGAGTAGAAAGATTTCTATAAGATGAGTTTTTAATCATTAGCCCCTAAAACTCTGGCTTATTGCGTATCATCTTGCGTGTCGTTTTGCACGTCATCTTGCAAATTATCAGACTTCTTACCAATCACTTCTTCTAACATTTTACAGCTACCACTAAAGCCTAGAGTGCAACCTTTCTTATAATACGAAATGGCTTTATCTAAATCCTTTGGAGCGCCCTTACCCGTGTAATACATCACCGCTACATTATGACAACCGCTCCCCCTTTTTAAATAACAACCCTTTTTATAAAGATTCAAGGCTTGCTCTCCATTTTGTTTGACATCCATACCGACTTCATACATGTATCCCAAGCTCACACAGCTCGCTCCGTCTTTTAAATGGCACCCTCTTTTAAAATTCATAAGGGCTTTTTTCAAATCCTTCTCCACGCCTTTTGCGTTCCTATACATATACCCTACAAAGTTACAACTGATGCCATAATTCAAACTGCAAGCGTATTTAGAAAAAGAAAGGGCTTTGGCGTAATTTTGCTTAACGCCCGTACCATTAAAATACATAAAACCCAAACTACCGCAACTCACCCCACCTTTTAAGTGGCACCCTCTCCTATAATAATAGATAGCCTTTGGAAGGTCTTTTTGAACGCCATCGCCATCTTCATACATAGAGCCTAGACTCGCGCAAGCGAGATGATTCCTTAAATTACACCCTCTTCTGTAATAAAAAACGGCTTTTGAAATATTCTGATCCACGCCATCGCCATATTCATACATAGAGCCTAAACTCGTGCAACCAACCCCCATCCTCAAATTACAGCTCCTCTTATAAAAAGCCACCGCTCTATGGTAATCCCCTCTCTTAAGGGCTTGATTAGCCATCTTAAAATATTTCTCACCGGTTGTAGCCACCAAATGACCAAAACAGCTTGCCATTAAAAATAAAATCAAAACCCACTTTTTAGTCCAACTCTTTATCATCTCATTCCTTACAAAACTAAGCCAAGCTCGCACAAAGAAAAATCAGTAAAACCCCAATTTAATTGGCTATTATAGTATAATTATTAAAAAAATAAATTCAACTTTTGGATTAAATTGATTTAAAAAACCTATTTTAGGGAAACCACTTAAAATGAGTATCATTATTCCTATTGTCATCGCCTTTGACAATCATTACGCCATTCCGGCTGGCGTGAGCCTGTATTCCATGCTGGCTTGCGCTAAAACAAAACACCATGATAAAAAACTTTTTTATAAAATCCACTGCCTGGTGGATAATTTAAGCCTTGAAAACCAACAAAAATTAAAAGAGACTCTAGCCCCCTTTAGCACTTTTGCGAGCGTGGATTTTTTAGACATTTCAGATCCCAATAACCCTACTACTACCCTAGCAGAACCTTCTGTCATTGATAAAATCCATGAAGCTTTTTCACAGCTCAACATTTACGCTAAGACTCGCTTTTCTAAAATGGTCATGTGCCGCTTGTTTTTGGCTTCTTTATTCCCGCAATACGACAAAATCATCATGTTTGATGCGGACACTTTGTTTTTAAACGATGTGAGCGAGAGTTTTTTTATCCCGCTAGATTCTTATTATTTTGGAGCGGCTAAAGATTTTTCTTCTCCTAAAAGCCTTAAACATTTCCAAACAGAAAGGGAGAGAGAGCCTCGCCAAAAATTTTTTCTCCATGAGCATTACCTTAAAGAAAAAGACATGAAAATCATTTGTGAAAACCACTATAATGTTGGGTTTTTAATCGTGAATCTAAAGCTATGGCGCATGGATCATTTAGAAGAGTGCTTATTGGATTTAGCCCATCAAAAAGGCCAGTGCGTGTTTTGCCCTGAACAGGATCTTTTAACGCTCGCATGCTATCAAAAAGTTTTACAATTACCCTATATTTATAACACCCACCCTTTCATGGCCAATCAAAAACGCTTTATTCCTAGCCAACAAGAAATTATCATGCTGCATTTTTATTTTGTAGGAAAACCTTGGATTTCACCCATTGCTTTATATTCTAAAGAATGGCATGAGATTCTTTTAAAAACCCTTTTTTACGCTGAATATTCCGTGAAATTCCTTAAGCAAATGACAGAATGTTTAAGCCTTAAAGACAAACAAAAAACCTTTGAATTTCTTGCCCCCCTACTCAATCCAAAAACCCTTTTAGAATATGTCTTTTTTAGATTGAGTAAGATTTTCAAACGCTTAAAAGAAAGGTTTTTAAACTCTTAGCGTTCTCGTTTGGGCAACACGCTATAAGCGAATTTAACATAAATCGCCAAACTGATCAAAAGCACTGCCACGCCAATAGCCAAATACACCGCATAAGTGATTTTATCCGGTTCGCTCACGCTGAATTTAAACACTAACATTAACGCTTCAATGGCTAATGCGATAATGATAGAGCCTAAAAACCTGATCATCGTGCGGTGGATCGCATGGTGGTTGTCCCCACTATTTTTACCCAACACTTCCTCTTCAAAAATCGCCTTGACTAGATCAAAGGTGGCTAAGGCTAGGGTTAAAAGCACGATAGGGTGGAACACTTCTTTAATGTCAAAACTGCTAAAATGCACGATCGCTGTCCAAAAGCTAGAAATGCATTTCACGAATAAAAGCAGCGACACTAAAGTGAGCATGATAGAAATCATAAAATACATGACCATGCTCCCCTCGCTAAAGGTTTTAAAATACTTTGAAGGCGAGCTGATTTCAATCGCCACTCTCAAAGGGATTTGCAAGCACACCACAAACGCTAGATCGTTATTTTGATCATACACCGGGTAAGACGCGCTCACTACTAAATGGTTTCCTTTTTTAGAAGGATAGGGGTCGGTTAAAATGCAACGCTTTTCATTCACGGCTTGATAAAAATAATACTTATCGCTAAAACTGGCATGCGATTCTAATTCAATCCCTTCTGTTAAATCATGCTCTAATAGCCCTTCCTTATGCCCATGCTCTTTAAATTGGCTTGGTTTAAGCATGAGCATGCCCTTAGCGTCTAAAACAAAAAAACTTTTTGCCATTTTGATTTCAGCTTGCATTTTACTGATTTGCCTGTTTAAATAATCCAAAGTGATTTCAGGAAGGTGGTTGCGGATATTGTGCGAAAACAAATAAGTGAGATAGGCGTATAACTCGGTGCGGATCTTGGAATATTGGACAATGTCTCTACTTAACATCACAAGGCCTTTAAAAAAAATTTATGCGATGAATTGTAGCACTTGTTTTAAAGAATTATTTAAACCACCCCTTGCGTCAATGATAAAGGAGGCGTTTTTTTCATAGAGAGCTTGGCGTTTTTCAAAAAGCTCTTTGGCTTGAGTAAGGTTATTCAAAAGGGGGCGTTTTTCCCTTTCTTTTTGATTCAAACGCTTAATCAAGGTCTCAAAATCCATTTTGAGGTAAAAAGTTGTGCCTAAACCCTTAAGATTTTCATGCATCACAATGCCCCCACCGGTAGAAATGATATGGGGGGTTTTGAGCGTTTTTAATTCATCAATCAAATTTTTTTCAAACATCCTGAAATTGTCTTCGCCAAGCTCTTCAAAAATCTCCCTCACGCTCAAGCCCACCCTTTCGCTAATGATCATATCCGTATCCAGCACTTCTAATTTCAAAGCCAGCCCCAATTCTTGCGCTAGAGAGCTTTTACCGCTCCCCATAAAACCGATTAAGACTAAATGCTGCATGCTTTTATTTCAATTTTAATTCATACGCCCCATTTTTTTCTTCCAAAAGATAGCGGTATTTCCCGTCTAAAATGAGCGTGATGCGGTAATAATCTTTGTGTGTGCCGACTTTAATGTGAGAAAAAAACTTCTGGTTTAAATCCATATTTTGATAAATATCCAAAGGGCCTTTTTGCGTGTCTAACACGATTCTATAAGGATTGACCAGTACAAAAGAGCGCAAAATTTTATAAGGGGAACGCAAAATCATCGTGTTGTTTGCCATTAAAAAATCAAAATCTTGGATCTGATAGCGTTTTTCAAAGGTGGTTTGATTAAGGGTGTGTTGGGAGAGTTTTAAGGGGTAGTGCCAATCAATGCTTTTATCAATGCCCACGACTTTAGAATGGATAGAGCCATCAATATCCTGGTAAGTGAGCGTGATTTGTTTTAAAATCCTAGCGCTCGTAGGCAAATCCACATGGATTTCTTTGAGATAGTCATCATAGATCCCGCTAAAGCCCCCTTGCAAATTCTTGGAATTGATTTCAGGCTCAAAAGGGTTGTCTCTGGCTAATAAAACGCTTAAAACCGCCACCAAACCTATCATCTTTTTTAACACTACCATTTCCTTAAATCTAATCTCTAGGCCGTAACTCTCTCAATTCAAACAAACGCTTTTGCAAACGCACATTCTTGCTTTGCAATTCGGTGATTTCTTGTTGCAATCGTTCATGCTTGTCTCTTAAATCCAAATAAACCTCTAAAGAAGAACCCCCAAAAAGCAACTTCCCTAAATAATACCCAAACCCAAGCAGTAAGAGGAAAAAGACAATAAGGGAACTATGGCTATAAAAAAAATCTCGCGCTTTATTGTTTTTGATTTCATCGTTTTCAAAAAGGCTTTCAGCCATGCTTAAACAACTCTTTACCGATATAAATCCCCCCTTTTAATTCATGCTCAATCTCCAAAAGGCGGTTGTATTTAGCGATCCTTTCACTCCTTGCGGTGGATCCGGTTTTAATCTCTCCCGTATTCAATGCGACCGCAAAATCAGCGATAAAGCTGTCTTCACTCTCCCCGCTTCTATGGCTCATCACGCATTGATAAGCATGGTGTTTGGCTAATCTTATGGTCTCTAAAGTTTCACTAATGGTGCCGATTTGATTGGGTTTGATCAAAATGGCGTTCGCAACGTTTTTTTCAATGCCTTTTTGCAAGATGCTCGCGTTCGTTACAAACAAATCATCGCCCACTAATTGGATTTGACGCCCTAATTCCTTGCTTAAAAACGCCCAACCCTCCCAATCGTCTTCGCTCAAACCATCTTCAATAGACACAATCGGGTATTTTGCCACCAACTTTTTATAATAAGCCACTAATTCATGCGAATCTAGAATCTTATTTTCACCCTTTAAATGGTAATTGAAATGTTCATCCACCAATTCGCTGCTCGCTACATCTAAAGCGAGCACTATTTCTTCGCCTAATTTATAGCCGGCTTTTTCAATGGCTTGAGAAATGATTTCAAGGGGTTCTACATTGTTGTTAAAATTAGGCGCAAAACCCCCCTCATCGCCCACGCTTGTGAGTTGATTCTTTCCATCTAAAAGTTTTTTAAGCGTGTGATAGACTTCCGCGCTCGCTCTTAAGGCTTCTTTAAAACTTTCAAACCCTAAAGGCATGATCATGTATTCTTGAAAGTCTATGGAATTATTCGCATGCGTTCCGCCGTTGATGATATTGAGCATCGGCACCGGCAAAGTCAAAGCGTTAGCCCCCCCTAAATAGCGGTATAATGGCAGATTTAAAGCCTTCGCGCTAGCCCTTGCTAACGCCATAGAAACGCCCAAAACAGCGTTCGCCCCTAAATTAGCGTAATTAGGCGTGCCATCCAAAGCCCTTAACCTCTCATCCACAAAGGCTTGATTGATCGCTTCAAGCCCTATTAAATGGTGTTTGATCACGCTATTGACATTTTCGCATGCCCTTAAAACCCCTTTACCCAAAAAACGGGTTTTGTCATTATCCCTTAATTCTAACGCCTCTCTTTTACCGGTGCTCGCCCCGCTAGGCACAATCGCACTCGCCTTAGTGTTATCGCTTAAAATCACATTGGCTTGAATGGTAGGATTGCCCCTACTATCCATCACTTCTAAAGCATGAATGTCTTTAATGGTTAGCATCAAAATCCTTTTTATTCCATTTCTTCTAAAGGCTCATCGGGTAAGGGCATGATCTCTTCATTAGAGCCAATACTCTCTTTAATCTTAAGAGTGATTTCATTCGCTAGGGCTTTATCTTCTTTCAATAAGGCTTTAGCGTTTTCTCGGCCTTGCCCTAGCTTTTTATCCTGGTAACTAAGCCATGCCCCGCTCTTATCCACGATGTCTAATTTCACGCCATAGTCAATGATTTCGCCCTCTTTAGAAATCCCTTCCCCAAACATGATGTCAAATTCCGCTTCTCTAAAGGGCGGAGCGACTTTATTTTTAACCACTTTGGCTTTAGCCCTATTGCCAATATGCTGTTCGTTTTGTTTTAAAGCGGCGATTCTTCTAATATCAATCCTAACGCTCGCATAGAATTTTAAGGCATTGCCTCCGGTTGTGGTCTCTGGACTCCCATAACCCGTCATGCCGATCTTCATCCTTATTTGATTGATAAAAATGAGAGTGGTGTTCATCTTGTGCAAGACACCAGTGATTTTCCTTAACGCATGGCTCATAAGCCTTGCTTGCAAGCCCACATGCTGATCGCCCATATCCCCATCAATCTCCGCTTTAGGCGTAAGGGCCGCCACCGAATCCACCACCACTAAATCAATCCCCCCACTTCTGGTGATCGTTTCTAAAATCTCTAAGGCTTCTTCGCCCGTGCTTGGTTGGGAAACGAGTAGATTTTCTGTATCCACGCCCAGCCTCTTGGCATAATACACGTCTAGGGCATGCTCAGCGTCAATGAACGCGCACACGCCGCCATTTTTTTGGCATTCTGCGATAATGTGCAAGCTTAAAGTGGTCTTCCCGCTTGACTCTGGCCCATAAATTTCAATGATCCTACCCTTTGGAACGCCCCCAATCCCTAAAGCTAAATCCAATCCTAACGAGCCTGTAGAAATAGCGTCAATCTTTTCTACTTGCTTATCCCCAAGGCGCACCAACGCCCCCTTACCAAAAACCTTATCAATTTGTTTGATCGCTAAAGAAATCGCTTTTTGTTTGTCTTCATCTATTGCCATTAAATCACCTTATTGAATTTGATTTGTTTATTCTATCAAATCCTAGCCTAAAATCTATTATAATAAAAGGACTTACCCTATCACAAAAGGATTTTACTTTGATTAGTGTCGCTCATAGCCCTGATGCTGATGATATTTTCATGTATTATGCGATTAAGTTTGGCTGGATAGATTGCCCCATTAAAAATAAAACATTCAAAAACATTGCCCTGGATATTGAAACCCTAAACCAAGAAGCCCTAAAAAACACTTATGATGTGAGCGCGATCAGCTTTGGGCTATACCCTAAAATTGCGAACGATTACGCCTTACTCCCCACGGCAACGAGCTTTGGGAATGGCTATGGGCCTAAATTAGTGAAAAAAAAGGGCGTGAAATTGAAAAAAGATTTTAGAGTCGCATTAAGTGGGGAACACACCACAAACGCCTTATTGTTTAAAATCTATTACAAACACGCGCGTATCGCTTACATGAATTTTTTAGACATTGAAAAAGCGGTTTTGGAAGGAAAAGCGCATGCGGGCGTGCTCATCCATGAAAATATTTTGGATTTCCATGATGAATTAGAAGTGGAAAAAGAATTGTGGGATGTTTGGAAAGAACTCATTGAAGTGGATTTACCCTTGCCTTTGGGGGGCATGGCGATTAGGCGATCCATCCCTTTGTATCGCGCGATTTTGATTAAAAAGGCTTTGATTAAAGCGGTTGAAGCCGCTTTAAAACACCAGGATCTGCTCTCTGGCATGCTGTTAGAGCGCTCGCTCATTCGTGTGAATAAAGAGCGGTTACAAACTTATTTAAGCTTGTATGCGAATGAGACTTCAACGCGCTTAAGCGAGATTCAAGTTCTCGCCATAGACAAGCTTTTTGAATTGGGCTATCAGCATGGGTTTTACGCTAACTTGTTAAAGACTAAAGATTGCTTGCTCACTGATGAATATTTAAAATACCGCTTTCCTTAATCCAATTCTAATTTATGCGTAAGCAAGTAACGGATCACCCCATACAATAAAAGGATTTTTAAAAAATCCACCCCCCATAAAAGATAGTATTTATTTTCTTGCAATTCTTGTTGTTGCAAGAAATAATAAAACCCCTCATTGATGCTTAAACTAGAGCTCATTAAGGGCAGTAACGAATTGAACGCCAATTCCAAAACAACCCCCACCAGAATGAACAACAACCCCCCGAGTAAAAAACGCGCTTTTTTGATCCTAGCAGCGTTTAAAACGCTCAAAACAAATAAAAATTTCATTAAAACAAGCCCTAAAAACAGCGCAACGCCTATAGTTTTAGTGGGTTTTAACGCAAAGGTTTTTAAAGCGGTGTGCAAGATAAACAACACGCTGGATTGCGCGTTAAAAAGGTAATAGCCCAAACGAACGCTCGCCACAAACCAGAACAAACTGAAGATAAAAAACACCATAGGGAGCAAGATTTTAGGGAGCAATAAAGATTCCAAACTAATGGGTAAGGAAAAGCTTAAAACCCCTCTTTTAGAAAAAAGCGCGTTGAGATTTTTGATCGCTCCCACACTGATTGCAATCAGTAAAAACGCCCCTAAAACAAAAAAGAGCGTGTAGCTTAGGGTGAGCATGGTCGTTTCTTCAGCGCTTTGAGAGGAAAAACAAACCGCTAAAATAGTGAGCGTGATTAAAAAATTCCCTATAACAATATTCCCTACTTGCCCTAAAGCGTCATGTTTAAAAACTTTTAAAAAACCCATGCGATTATTATACCCATTTGGATAGAAAATTCAGGCTTTTTATCATCAAATACTGATAACTAAAAGTCTTACTTTAATCGCTCTTTATCTCACAAAACAAAAAACTTAATTAGCCAAAAAATCCACTCAAGGCAACAATAAAAACCGAT
Source organism: Helicobacter pylori (assembly GCF_011175115.1). Lineage (GTDB taxonomy): Bacteria > Campylobacterota > Campylobacteria > Campylobacterales > Helicobacteraceae > Helicobacter > Helicobacter pylori_DF. The sequence continues at coordinate 348,547 of NZ_SHOW01000001.1, forward strand.
TTCTAAACGACCGCGCAAAGCGAGTTAATTTGAAAAATCCGAGCGTATTCAAGGTTTCAAATCCCCAAATCCCATGCTCTCTTAATTGTCTCACAATTTAACAAACTTTTTTAAAAGCTAGTGCCATTTTAATTTTTGTAACCTCCTTAAAAGAGCGTTACAACAAGAAAGGTTTTTTAAATTTTTAGAATAAATTGATGCGAGTTTATGGGGGTTTTTTGTTTGTTTTGGATCACTCTTTAATTTTTAAAAATGGGATTTTGATCCCTTTATTATAAGCTCATTTTTTTAAGGAAATAGGGGGGCATTTTGAAATCCCCCCTACAACCCCTAATCCCCCTAACCCATAAAGACCGCTTTTTAAAAATTATCGCTTGTTTTTTCGCAAGCTCTTTTATTTTTTGTATTTAAAAAATGCTTTAGCATTTTTTAAAATTGATATACCCATACAAGCCATGCTACTTAAAAAAAGCCAGTTGCTCTAAAATCAATTCTTCTTTGTTTTTAAAAGTGAATTTAAAAAGGATCTTATAGCGCCCCACTTTATCGCCCTCTAACAAATCAAATTTTAAAGGCTCGCATGCGTTTGCGCAATCAAGCGTTCCTAATAATCTGGGCTGTGATTGGCTGGGATAAAACGCTAAATACACTTGAATATTTGGCGAATCTAAAGCGGGTTTGAGCGGTTGCAATCGCGCATAAAGCGTGTTGGACTTTTCTAAAATCAAAGCGTTGTTTAAAAGGTTTTCTTGGATTTTTTTATCCCCATGCGTGCCTTTAGAAAAATAGGGCAAAATAGGGGTTTTAGGGCTTTCTGTAAGGGGCTTTAAACCCACTAAAAAACGATAATTAGACTTAAAGTTTTCATAAGTTTTAAGCATGGCGTTAAAGTTTAAATCCACTTCGTTATGACCCTTGAAATACACTAAATCGTTTTTAGGCGAATTTTTTAAGGCAAACACCACCAAAAACACCACGATCCCAAGCCCAAAAATAAGCACGCTCATGATCCCTAAAGGCCAAAAGTTTTTTTCTTTCATTGATTTTCCCTCTTAAGATTTTTTAAAAAAATAAAGCCCCAAAAACGCCCCTAAAAGCGTCAATAATAAAATATAAACAACCACCTTTACAAAAGTTACTCCCTTAGGAGCGTTAAAATTTTGCGCGATATTCACACGATATTTTTCCGCTAAAGCGTCTACTGCGACCGAATAGCCATTAATAAGCATGGCTGAAATCCTTTTAGGCGTGTATTCTTTAGCGTTTGTAGGGAGTAAGGGAGCGATTTTTTCAAAAAAGATTTTATCAGTGTCTAGCAAATCTTTAGGGTTAGCCACTAATTCTATTTTTTGAGCGTCATGGTAGAAAAAGAATACCACAAAAGGGGGTTTGAGCTGCTTTAAAAAGCCCTCTTGATAGCTTTGGCGCTCTTTTTTAGTCGCTAGAGCGATAGGATTTTTTTCAAAATCCGTCATGTCAATCGCAAAACGCACGCCTGTTTTAAGATAAAGCTCTTTAGAAACGCCCTCTATAAACGCAACGCTTTTTTCTGTTAAACGCCCCTTAGAATTGTTAAAAACATAAGATTCATTAGCCCACAAAAAACCAACAAAAGCTAAAGAAATTACAAGCCATAAGCCCTTCATGTGCTAAACAAAAACAAGTTAGGCACAAAAGAAATAACAATGGTCATTAAAATGGTCGCTACTACCATTAAGGCTAATATTTTTTCTAAAGTGGTGAATTTCATTTTTTACTCCCTTGATTGACTAATTCATAATTAGCGTGGTTTTGGGTGCTTTTTGTCTCTAAAGCGTTAATATCCTTATAGCGGTAATAATTGGTGGCTTGCTCTTTTTGGATATGGATCGCTTTGAATGCAAAAAGAACGACCACACACAACAAGATAACCACAATCAGTAAATTCCCTGCTAATCCGTTTAAAAATTTCATCTCTTTTCCTTTAATCTTCTAAGGGTTTTAGCGATTGGATAAATTCGGCCAACGCTTTAACTTGCAAGCCGCTAAAGTTTTTATACTTGAATGATGGCATATGCCCTATATTGCCCTTTTTGCCATGCGTTAAGATATTTCTCAAAAAATTCTCTGTGCCGTAAGCGGTCAAATCGGCCGCAAACACTTGATTTTCTTGCAAGCCCTTACCATCATTGCCATGACAGCCTGTGCAACCCATGCTTTCAAACAATTCCTTGCCTTTATCAATGAGTTGAGGGTTTTTCGTCTTTTTAACGCTAGAAAGTTCTGCCATCACATAGCTTGCGATCGCTTTAGCGTCTTTTTCATCCAATTCCATAGCGGGCATTTCCCCAGCGAGATAATCCATGCCCTTAGAGCCATGCTTAATGGTGTCCATAATGCCCTCTTCTTTACCCCAGCGCACCAGATTTTGAGCGCTCCCATGCAAGCCCTCAGCGGTGATGCCATGGCATTGCGAACAATGGACTAAAAAGATGCCTTGACCCATATCCACCAATTCCTTTTGACCCAAATTCTTCCATTTGGCTTCAAATTTTTGGTTGTGCGCTTTAACCTCTTCATTGTATTGCCCGATTTGAGAAAAGCTGTTCAGCGGGTACCCAAAGAAGAAATACCAAAAAGCCCACACAATCACACACATAAAGCTTGCGATCCAACCTACAGGCACATTATTGGCAAACTCCCCTATCCCATCAATCAAATGCCCATTTCCCATGAGCTCACCCTGAGATTTGCTGTCGCGCATTTCTTTAATGAGCGAACTGGATTCATAGATGGTTAAAACTAAAATCACAAGCGCTGCAATCAAGCCAAAAACATTTATATGGTCGTTTAAAAAATCCATTTCAACTTTCCTTTATGCCTTTATCATGAACTTCTTTATGGCGTGGTTCAATCAACTCATCTTCTAAAGCATCATTTAACGCTAAATACCCGTATCGCTCATAATCCACGACACCCTTTTTTTGCTTTCTATACATGCTAAAAATATAAGCGTACAAAAAGAGCGTAAAAAGAATAGTGAAAAACACATACGCAAAACCTCTCAAACTTTCTAAATCCATCATTCACCCCTTATTTAGCGTTTTGATTAGCGTTGATCCTGGAATTACCCAAGCTGTTCAAATAAGCGATCAAAGCCACAATTTCTAAGACTTCACCTCTCTCAATCGCTTCTAGCACCCTCTTGTCTTTCATGTCGGCTGTGATTTTTTTAGCTTCTTCTAGATAGGCCTTTTTCGCTTCTTCTACGCTCCCTAATTTCACGCCGTTTTCGGTGTCATAAGGCACGCCAAAAACCTTTTTTTGCGTCAAAGCTTCTGCATAAGCGGTGTCAAAGTCGCTCTTTTTTATGAATAAATGCTTATAGGCGGGCATGATGCTGTGCGGCACAACGCTTTTGGGATCAAACATGTGTTTTTCATGCCAATCGGTTGTGCGATAATCCCCCACCCTGTGCAAATCAGGGCCAATCCTTTTAGATCCCCATAAAAATGGCCTGTCATACGCATATTCCCCGCTCAAACTATACGCGCCGTATCGATCCACCTCAGCTTGGAAAGGGCGGATGAGTTGGGAATGGCAATGATAGCAACCTTCTTGGATATAAATTTGCCTCCCCGCTGTCTCTAAAACCGTGTAAGGTCTTAAGCCTTCAATGGGGCGAGCGGATTTAAAGAAATTGGGCAAAATTTCCACCAAGCCTGCAATAGAAAACACGAAAATAAACGCAAGAGTGAAAAAGAACGGGTTTTTTTCTAAAAAACTAAACATCTTAAACCTCCTTTATCTGGCCATAGGCGTGGCATAATTGGGCTCACGCTCTAATTTTTTGCCTGCCGTGATGGTCATAAAAATATTGTAAGCAAAAATAATAAATCCAATAAAATACATAAGACCCCCAACGCCTCTAATATTGTAATAAGGGATTAGCGCCTTAACCGTGTCAATGAATTGGTAAGTGAGATTTCCGTATTGATCCACATCCCTCCACATCATCCCTTGCGTGATCCCTGCAATCCACATGGACGAAAAGTAAAGCACAATCCCTAAAGTCATGATCCAGAATTGGAAATCCACAAGCCTGCCTGAATAAATCTCTCTTTTAAAAAGCCTAGGCACCATATGATACATGCTCGCAATCAAAGTGAAGCCTACCCACCCAAGCACGCCGTCATGCACATGCCCAATGATCCAATCGGTGAAGTGTGCTAAAGCGTTCACGCTCTTGATAGCTTGAATAGAGCCTTCTAAAGTGGAAAGCATGTAGAAAGTTGAAGCTAAAACTAAGAATTTGATCAAGGGGCTTTCTTTGAGCTGGTGCCATTGGCCACGCATCGTTAAAAGCATGTTAATCGCTGTCCCCCACGAAGGCAAGATCAACACCACTGAAAACACGCTAGAAAGGGTTTGCACCCAATCAGGCACGGTGGAATAAATCAAATGGTGTCCTCCCGCCCAAATATAAACAAACATCAAGCTCCAAAAGGAAAACAAAGTGAGTTTGTAAGAAAAGATAGGCTGACCGCTCTCTTTAGGCAAGAAATAATAAATCGTGCCAATCACCCCACTCGTAAAGACAAAAGCGACCGCATTATGCCCCCACCACCATTGAATGAGTGCATCATTACTGCCTGAATACATAGAAATAGAATGCCAAACGCTCCCCATATCAGCGACAAAATAGGTGGGGATAGAAAGGTTATTGAAAATATACATCACCGCTATACCCACATAAGTAGCGATGTAATACCACAAAGACACGTAAATGGTATTTTCCCTCCTAACGCTCATGCTCCCAAACATATTAACCCCCCATAGCACCCATGCCACAACCACAATAATATCTAAAGGCCACATCAATTCGGCGTATTCTTTAGATTGAGTAAGACCAGCAAACAAGCTAATAACCCCTAGGACTAAAAGAAGAATCCAGAGCCAAAAATGCAATAACCCTACAATTTTCAAAAAGGGGTGTTGGTAATAAGTGATTTTAAGTACCCTTTGACCGATATAATACCAACTCGCCCAAATCCCCCCAAGAGTGAAACCATAGATCACCGCATTCGTGTGTAAGGGGCGCAAGCGGCCAAAAACGCCATACTCCCCTGCAATGTAATTCAAACTAGGGAAGGATAACTCAAAGGCTAACACGATCCCTATTAACATGCCCACTATCCCAAAAGCAACCATCGCATAAAGAAACAATTTGCTAATGGAATAATCATAACTCAAAGGCACATTTTCTTGCATGCAATACTCCTATTTGTAGTAAATTCAACAAAGACAAACATAATTATAAAGTTTTATCTTTTTCAAAAAGCTTAATTTTTAATCTTTTTCTGTAACATTGTAATAACTCAATCCCATTTGAATGACATTTTTAAGCCAAATTATTACTATCTTTGGCTAAAGGCTAAACATGATTAAACAAATTCTCTCAATCCTTGCCCCTTTTTTTATCGCAACGCTATTGTATTTTTTAGGCGCACCAGATGGGTTAAACCCCAACGCATGGCTTTATTTTTGTATTTTCATGGGCATGATTATAGGGCTAATTTTAGAGCCGGTGCCATCAGGTTTGATAGCGTTGAGCGCGTTAGTGTTGTGCGTGGCGTTAAAAATTGGAGCGAGTGATAAAGTAGCGAGCGCTAATAAGGCTATTTCGTGGGGTTTGAGCGGGTATGCGAATAAAACGGTGTGGCTTGTGTTTGTCGCTTTTATTTTGGGTTTAGGGTATGAAAAAAGCTTGTTAGGGAAACGGATCGCTCTTTTACTCATTAGGTTTTTAGGGCAAACCCCTTTAGGTTTGGGCTATGCGATCGGTTTGAGCGAATTGTGTCTAGCCCCCTTTATCCCTAGCAACTCCGCTAGAAGTGGGGGCATACTCTATCCAATCGTTTCTTCTATCCCGCCCTTAATGGGTTCGACTCCCAATAATAACCCTGACAAAATCGGCGCGTATTTGATGTGGGTCGCTTTGGCTTCAACTTGCATCACTTCGTCCATGTTTTTAACCGCACTCGCTCCTAACCCCCTAGCAATGGAAATCGCTGCCAAAATGGGGGTGAATGAAATCTCATGGTTTTCGTGGTTTTTAGCGTTCTTGCCTTGTGGGGTGGTTTTGATCCTGCTTGTGCCTTTATTAGCGTATAAAACCTGCAAACCCACCTTAAAAGGTTCAAAGGAAGTGAGTTTGTGGGCTAAAAAAGAATTGGAGGGCATGGGGAGGTTTTCTTTAAAAGAAATTTTAATGCTCAGCCTCACTTTATTGGCTTTACTAGGTTGGATTTTTGGCAAATCTTTAGGCCTGCATGCGAGTGCGACGGCTTTGATTGTCATGGTGTTAATGGCGTTTTGTAAGATTGTAAGCTATGAAGACATCATTAAAAACAAGAGCGCGTTCAACATTTTTTTATTGTTGGGATCGTTACTCACAATGGCTGGCGGGCTTAAAAATGTGGGTTTTTTAAATTTTATCGGCAATGCGGCTCAAAATTTTTTAGAGCATGCTCACTTGGATCCGTTAATAGCGGTATTGTTTATTGTAGCCCTCTTTTATCTGTCGCATTATTTTTTCGCTAGCATCACCGCTCATGTGAGCGCGTTGTTTGCGCTTTTTGTGGGGATTGGTTCGCATATTCAAGGGGTCAATTTGCAAGAATTGAGCTTGTTTTTAATGCTTTCTTTAGGGATTATGGGGATTTTAACCCCCTATGGCACAGGCCCATCCACCATTTATTACGGGAGCGGGTATATTCCAAGCAAGGATTTTTGGAAATGGGGGTTTATTTTTGGCTTTTTGTATTTAATCGTGTTTTTAAGCGTGTGCACACCTTGGGTCAAATTCATCGCTTATAGGTGGTTGTAGCTGGAAACTTTACACAACGCCCTTTTAAAATGGTATGAAGAATTTGGGCGAAAGGATTTACCCTTTAGGAATTTAAAGGGCATTAACGCCCCTTATGAAGTCTATATCAGTGAAGTGATGAGCCAACAAACCCAAATCAACACGGTGGTTGAGCGTTTTTATTCCCCCTTTTTAGAAGCTTTCCCCACTTTAAAAGACTTGGCGAACGCTCAATTAGAAGAGGTTTTATTGTTGTGGCGAGGGCTTGGTTATTATTCAAGGGCTAAAAATTTAAAAAAAAGCGCTGAAATTTGCGTGAAAGAACATAACTCACAATTACCCAATGACTATCAAAGCCTGTTAAAACTCCCTGGGATTGGCACATACACGGCTAATGCGATCTTGTGTTTTGGCTTTAGAGAAAAGAGAGCATGCGTGGACGCTAATATCAAACGCGTGCTTTTAAGGCTTTTTGGTTTGGATCCTAATATCCACGCTAAAGACTTACAAATTAAAGCGAATGACTTTCTCAATCCTAATGAAAGCTTTAATCACAACCAAGCCTTAATTGATCTAGGGGCTTTAATCTGCTCCCCTAAACCCAAATGCGCGATTTGCCCCTTGAATCCTTATTGTTTAGGTAAAAACCACCTAGAAAGACACACGCTTAAGAAAAAACAAGAGATCATTCAAGAAGAGCGTTACTTAGGCGTTGTGATCCAAAATAACCAAATCGCTTTAGAAAAAATAGAGCAAAAACTCTATTTGGGGATGCACCATTTCCCTGACTTAAAAGAAAATTTAGAATGCAAACTCCCCTTTTTAGGTGCTATCAAACACAGCCACACTAAATTCAAGCTCCATTTAAACCTCTATTCAGCTGCAATAAAGGATCTAAAAAACCCCGTTCGTTTTTATAGCCTTAAAGACTTAGAAACTTTACCCATAAGCTCTATGACGCTTAAAATCTTGAATTTTTTAAAACAAAAAAATTTATTTGGGGGTTAAAGTTTGCCAAATCCAAAATGGCTCTACTTTATCGCAGGCACCACTTCAGGGATCAAATACGCAATCGCGCTAATCACGACTCCCATGATCGCTACAAAAATAAGGGAGTATTTAACCGTGAATTTGAACAAATCGCTCTCTTTCCCGGCTAATCCCACTGCCGCGCAAGCGATAGCGATGCTTTGAGGGCTTATCATCTTGCCCAAAGTGCCACCCACGGTATTAGCCGTTAGGGTTAAAACCTCAGGGAGGTGCAATCGTTGGGCGGTGAGTTGCTGTAAAGAGCCAAATAAAAGATTAGAACTTGTATCGCTCCCGGTTAAAAACACGCCTACCCACCCGATCAAAGGCGAGAAAAAGGTGAAAGCTAAGCCCGTATGGGTGAGCGCTAAGGCTAGAGTGGAAGAAATCCCGCTGTAATTAGACACATAGGCAAAGCTTAAGACTAAACCAATGGTGAGAATGGGGTAGCGCATTTCTTTCAAAGTCTCGCCAAAGACGCTCAGTGCATCGCTCACTCGCACCCTTAAAACGAGCATGCTAACAAGAGCGGCTAAAAAAATGGAAGTGCCAACCGTGTTGATTAAGAGGAGTTTAAACACCACCGGAAAACTCACGCTTTGATTGGCTTCTACAAAAGGCGGGCTTTTAAAGATGTGGTTACTGATGTTATTGAACTCAAAATAAAAATTAGAAAAAGCTAACAAGCCGTCTTTTTCAAATAAAGCTTTAAAAAAAGGCTGTATCCATAGCACAATCACTAAAACCAAAATCACAAAAGGAGACCAAGCGACATAAACCTTACAAATATGATGGTTACTCTTAGTGAATGAAGCCGCTTTGCCGTCGCTTCTAAAAATCGCTTTAGGCTGCCAAAATTTCAAAAAGAGCGCTGTCGCAACCAGTGAAACAAGGGCTGAAATAATACCAGGCAATTCTGGCCCTAAATAATTAGAGCTTAAAAATTGCGCGCCAGCGAAAGAAAAAGCCGCGATAAAAACGGCCGGAAAAGTTTCTTTAATCCCCTTAAAGCCATCCATTAAAAACACAATGAAAAACGGCACTAACAAGCTCACAAAAAAGAGGATTTTACCCGTCATGGCTGAAATTAAAATCGCTGGCACCCCTACCGCGCTCGCCATCGCGCTTATAGGGATACCCACCGCGCCAAAAGCTACAGGAGCGGTGTTAGCGATTAGGCACAATCCGGCAGAATACAAAGGGCTTAACCCCAACCCCACTAAAATCGCTGCGGTAATGGCAATAGGCCCTCCAAAGCCGATCGCCCCTTCTAAAAACGAGCCAAAACAAAAGCCAATCAAAATCACTAAAATCCTGTGATCTAAAGTGATGGACTGGACGCTTTCTTTTAAAATTTCAAAATAGCCGGATTTAACGCTAAGTTTGTATAAAAAAATCGCCGCAATAATGATCCATGCGATCGGCCATAAGCCATAGAGAAAGCCATAAAGAAAGCTTGATCCCACCATGCTAACAGGCATTTTATACACTAAAACCGCAATAACGGCTGATAAGGCCACGCTCAAAAAGGCCGCTGTATAACCTTTGAGTTTAAAAACCATTAAAGATAAGAAAAATAACAAAATCGGCAATAAGGCTACAAGAGCGCTCAGCCAAATATTACCCAAAGGGTCATAAACTTGATGAAATTCTAGCACTAAAAAATCCCTTTTTAAAAATATTCTCTTAGTGCTAGATCTCTTTAAAAACCCCCTTATTTAGGAATGATGGGGATAATAAAGGGGAAGACATAAGCAATAAGAGTGAAGACAATCCCCATAATGATTGCCAAAGCGATAGAGTATTTTACTGTAAATCTGAACAATTCGCTCTCTTTCCCCACTAACCCCACCGCCGCGCAAGCGATAGCGATGCTTTGAGGGCTTATCATTTTACCCACAACGCCCCCTGAAGTGTTGGCCGCTAAGAAAAGCACTTCAGGCAAGCCAAGCTGTGTAGCGATGAGCATTTGCAAAGAGCCAAATAAAAGATTAGAGCTTGTATCGCTTCCGGTTAAAAACACCCCAAGCCAACCTACCACAGGCGAAAAGAAAGTGAAAACATGCCCGGTATCCGCTAACGCTAAAGCGAGCGTGGCGCTCATGCCGCTATAATTAGCCACATACGCAAACGCTAAAACCACGCCAATGGTTAAAATCGGCAAACGCATTTCTTTTAAAGTGGCCCCAAACACCCCTATCGCATCGCTGATCTTCACGCGCAGCAAAAACACGCTTAAAAGAGCGGCTAAAAAAATGGAAGTGCCTGTCGTTAGAATCAAAGGGAATTTGAACACGACGGGAAAATTGGTCGCTTCAGTGACAATGGGAATGGTTTTAAAAATCTTTTGACTGATAGAATCAAATTCAAAAGCAAAGCTAGAAAACGCCAAAGCCCCGCCTTCTTTAAAGAGTGCTTTAAACCAGGGTTGCGTCCATATGATAATCGTAATAGTGAGCAACACAAAAGGCATCCACGCCACAACCACCTTACAAATATGGTGTTTTTCTGTGCTGATTGTAGGCTCTTTGCCATTGCTGGTGAAAATGCGTTTGGGCTGCCAGAATTTTAAAAACAAAGTGGTAGAAATCAATGACACTAAAGCTGAAATAATATCCGGAAGCTGCGGCCCTAGATAATTAGAGCTTAAAAATTGCACGATAGCGAAACTAAACCCGGTAACGGCCACTGCAGGAAAAGTTTCTCTAATCCCTCTAAAACCATCCATTAAAAACACGATGAAAAAAGGAATACCAATGGAAAAAATGGGTAACACCCTGCCTACCATTTGAGAAATCTCTAATTCAGGGATACCCACCACGCTAGCCATCGCCGTAATAGGGATACCCACCGCGCCAAAAGCTACAGGAGCAGTGTTAGCGATCAGGCACAACCCAGCAGCGTATAAGGGGTTTAGCCCAAGGCCGACTAAAATCGCCGCTGTGATCGCTACCGGGCCTCCAAAACCAATCGCGCCTTCTAAAAACGAGCCAAAACAAAACCCGATCAAAATCACTAAAATGCGGTGATCCGGCGTTAAACTCAAAATGCTTTCTTTTAAAATCTCAAAATACCCGGATTTCACTGAAAGATTGTAAAGAAAAATCGCAGCAATCACAATCCATGCGATCGGCCACAAGCCATAAAGAAAACCATAGAAAAAACTCGCGCTCACCATTTGAGCGGGCATTTTATACACGAATAACGCAATAATGATTGAAAGCAATAAGCTTAAAAACCCAGCGCTATACCCTTTAAGTTTAAAGACAATAAGAGAAATAAAAAAGAGCGCAATAGGCGATAGTGCCACTAAAGCACTCAGCCAAATATGGCCTAATGGGTCATAGACTTGATAAAATTCCATGCATTTTCCTTGAATAATTAAAAGTATTCTTTATCTTACTTAAAAGAAAAAACTAATTTTAAGTAGCATTTAATATTAAGTCAAATTTAATGGGTTTGTAGTTTATTTTAGTAACAACATTTGAGCGAGTGGGTTTATCAACTTGTGGTTACAATCTTACTAATTTTGAGTATTATATTGTGTTTGAAACTCTTAATTTGGAATTTTAAGGAGCCTTCTTTGAAAGTCAATTTCTTTGCCACTTGTCTAGGAGCAGCCATATACAGCAACGCATCGCTTAACGCTATCAAATTACTCCGCAAGGAAAATTTGGAAGTGGTTTTTAAAAAAGACCAGACATGTTGCGGCCAGCCAAGCTATAACTCAGGATACTATGAAGAGACGAAAAAAGTCGTTTTATACAATATCAAACTTTATTCCAATAACGACTACCCTATCATCTTGCCTAGCGGTTCATGCACAGGGATGATGCGGCATGATTATTTGGAATTGTTTGAAGGGCATGCGGAATTCAACATGGTTAAAGATTTTTGCTCTAGGGTGTATGAATTGAGCGAGTTTTTGGATAAAAAATTGCAAGTCAAATACGAAGATAAGGGCGAACCCCTTAAAATCACATGGCATTCTAATTGCCATGCCTTAAGGGTGGCTAAAGTGATTGACTCGGCGAAAAACCTCATCAGACAGCTTAAAAATGTGGAACTCATTGAATTGGAAAAAGAAGAAGAATGCTGCGGGTTTGGGGGGACATTTTCGGTCAAAGAGCCTGAAATTTCAGCGGTTATGGTCAAAGAAAAGATTAAAGATATAGAAAGCCGTCATGTGGATGTGATTGTTTCAGCGGATGCGGGGTGTTTGATGAATATCAGCACCGCTATGCAAAAAATGGGCTCTTTGACAAAACCCATGCATTTTTATGACTTCTTAACCTCAAGGCTTGGGCTTTAACGTTAAAGAATTGTTTTAAGGAATAATCAATGGAAAAATATCATAGCGACCAAGAATACGAAGAAATCATCACCGACCAATTAGGCGATATGCAATTAAGGGAAAATTTGCGTTCGGCAATGGATACCTTAAGGGCTAATCGTAAGAATCTGATTAAAAATCGTTACAGCGAGTGGGAAAATTTAAGGGAATTAGGCAAAGAAGTCAAGCTTAAAATCTTATCTAGGCTTGATGAGTATTTGGAATTGTTTGAAAAAAACGCCACTCAAAACGGCTTTAAAATCCATTACGCTAAAGACGGCGATGAAGCTAATGAGATCATTTACAACCTCGCTAAAGAAAAGAATATCAAGCGCATTTTAAAGCAAAAATCCATGGCGAGCGAAGAAATTGGCTTGAACCATTACTTGAAAGAAAAGGGCATTCAAGCGCAAGAAACGGATTTGGGCGAATTGATTATCCAGCTCATCAATGAACACCCTGTGCATATTGTCGTGCCAGCTATCCATAAAAACCGCAAGCAAATCGGTAAGATTTTTGAAGAAAAACTCAACGCCGCTTATGAAGAAGAGCCTGAAAAGCTTAACGCGATCGCCAGAAAACACATGCGCAAAGAATTTGAAAGCTTTAAAATGGGGATCAGTGGGGTTAATTTCGCTATCGCCAATGAGGGAGCGATCTGGTTAGTGGAAAATGAAGGCAATGGCAGAATGAGCACCACCGCATGCGATGTGCATGTCGCAATTTGTGGGATTGAAAAATTAGTAGAAAGCTTTGATGATGCGGCGATTTTAAACAATTTGCTCGCTCCAAGTGCGGTGGGCGTGCCTATCACTTGCTATCAAAACATTATCACAGGCCCCAGAAAAAACGATGATTTAGACGGCCCTAAAGAAGCCCATATCATTTTATTAGACAACAACCGCTCTAATATTTTGGCTGATGAAAAGTATTACCGCGCTCTTTCATGCATCCGTTGTGGGACTTGTTTGAACCACTGCCCTGTGTATGATAAAATCGGTGGGCATGCTTATCTTTCCACTTATCCTGGCCCCATAGGCGTGGTGGTATCCCCCCAACTCTTTGGACTGAATAATTACGGGCATATCCCTAATTTGTGCAGTCTTTGCGGGCGTTGCACTGAAGTATGCCCCGTAGAAATCCCTTTAGCCGAACTCATTAGGGATTTACGAGCCGATAAAGTGGGCGAGGGTAGGGGTGTAGTTAGGGGGGCTAAAAGCACCCAACACAGCGGGATGGAAAAATTCTCTATGAAAATGTTTGCCAAAATGGCAAGCGATGGGGTCAAGTGGCGTTTCCAATTGAAAATGGCTCAATTTTTCTCGCCTTTAGGCAAGCTTTTAGCGCCTATACTGCCTTTAGTCAAAGAGTGGGCGAGTGTTAGGACCTTACCCAATATGGACACGAGCTTGCATGCCAAAGTCCAACACTTAGAAGGGGTGATTTATGAGTAAAGAGCTTATTTTAAAGTGCATTAAAGAAGCCAGAGCCAAGCACGCTATTCAGGGAGCAAACCCTATTTATAGGAATATCATTAAAGTGGAGTTTGAAGACTTGGTGGAAGAATACAAGCATTTCCAGGTGTTGAATAAAGCTGAAGTCATTGAAAGCACTAAAGAAAATTTAGAGCAAGCAATCTTAAAGGCTTTAGAAAATTTTCAAAGCAAAAAAGTCTTACACTCTACGGATTTGAATTTGAATTTTGAAGCGTTTAAGGATTTTACTTTACAGCCCTATGATAAAGAAATTGAAGCGATGCGTGAAGAGTTGTTTGAGATTGATACGGCTTTATTGCATGGGGTTTGTGGGATTTCAAGCTTGGGCATGATCGGAGCGGTTTCTTCGCATGCAAGCCCACGGTTGCTTTCGCTCATCACCCTTAATTGCATCATTTTATTGAAAAAAGAATCCATTGTGCGCAATTTAAGCGAAGGCGTGCAAGCTTTAAAAAACCAGAGTAAAAACGGCGCATTACCCACGAACATGCTCCTTATTGGCGGGCCTAGCCGGACAGCCGATATTGAATTAAAAACCGTTTTTGGGGTGCATGGGCCTCAAAAAGTCGCTATCATTCTCTATTAAAGGACAAGGATGGAAAAATTAGAAGTGGGGCAATTAGCCCCTGATTTCAGGTTGAAAAACAGCGATGGCGTAGAGATTTCTTTAAAAGATTTGCTCCATAAAAAAGTGGTGCTGTATTTCTACCCTAAAGACAACACCCCCGGATGCACTCTAGAAGCCAAAGACTTTAGCGATCTGTTTAGTGAATTTGAAAAGAAAAACGCTGTTGTCGTAGGCGTAAGCCCTGATAACGCTCAATCGCATCAAAAATTTATCAGCCAATGCTCTTTGAATGTGATTTTGCTCTGCGATGAAGATAAAAAAGCCGCCAATCTTTACAAAGCTTATGGCAAACGCATGCTTTATGGGAAGGAGCATTTGGGGATTATGCGCTCCACTTTCATTATCAACACGCAAGGCGTTTTAGAAAAATGCTTCTACAATGTCAAAGCGAAAGGCCATGCTCAAAAGGTTTTAGAGAGTTTGTAGTTTAACTCTCTAGCTTTCGCCCGTTTTAATTTGAGATTTTTAGCCGTTCTCTCACTTTTAAAAAATATTTTTTTTAAGTTTTATTTGATAACAAACTTCATAAGGGATAGGGGGTGTTTTAAAATCATTCCCTTACAACCCTAAGATCGCATCACAAGAAACCACCACTCGCTAGCTTTTTGATTGTGTTATTTTAAAAACGCTTTTGAGTATTTTTACAATTTTTATTTTTGTTCAGGTTGCCAAATGGTTTTTTCTGAAGGGGTGCTATCGGCTTCGTTTTGTAAGATTTGTTTTTTAGTTTCGTGGCAAGCCACAAACAATAACGCTAAAATTACAGCTAAAAGAGAAATTCTCATTTCAAGCTCCTTTGAATATTAAAATGCTTACGATAATTATAAAGAAAAAGAGTTAAAGATAGATTAATATTTGGCTCTGTTTTCATCAAATGTCGGCACTCAAAACCTTATTTAACCTTATTATCCTTTAATTTTTAAAACTTTATTTTATACAAAACTCATTCTCTTAAGGGGATAACTGGGGTATTTTGAAATAACTCCCCCCCTACAACCCCCAACTAAATCCCCCTATAGAACGCATTACAAGAAACGATCGCTTGACTAAAACCTCTTATTATCTTGATTTCAATCAAGATCGTTGTTTTTTAAGCATGTCAGCAATTAAAAAAGCAAGTTCTAAGGCTTGAGTGGCGTTTAGTCTTGGATCGCATTGCGTATAATAATGGCAGCTCAAACCCTCTTCGGTGATCGCTTGCGAGCCACCGATACATTCTGTAACATTTTCACCTGTCATTTCCAAATGAACCCCTGAAGCCAAACTCCCTTCAGCCCTATGGATTTCAAAAAAGCTTTTCACTTCATCCAACACGCTATCAAAAGCCCTTGTTTTAACCCCCAAGCTGGTTTTCACCGTGTTGCCATGCATAGGATCAATGCTCCATAAAATATGGCGTTTTTCTTTCAACACCCCTTGTAAAAGTTTAGGCAAACGCTCTTTAATCATCTTAGAACCCATGCGCACGATCAAATTCAAACGCCCCTTAATGTTGTGCGGGTTTAAAACATCGCACAATTCTAACACTTCGCTCACGCTCGCATTAGGCCCGATTTTCACGCCAATAGGGTTACAAACCCCCCTTAAAAACTCCACATGCGCGCCCTTAGGGTCTCTTGTCCTTTCGCCAATCCACAGCATGTGCGCGGAGCAATCATAAAACTGGTTAGTCAAACTATCCTTACGCACCAAAGGCTCTTCATAATGGAGCAGTAACGCTTCGTGGCTGGTGTAAAATTCCACTTCCCTAAGAATAGGCGTTTTTTCTATCTCCACCCCGCATGCTCGCATGAACCCTAAAGCTTGCGTGATCCGGTCAGCGATTTGCTGGTATTTTTGCCCAAAGTCGTTGTTTTTGACAAAATCCAAATTGAAACGATGCACTTGCTCTAAATTGGCTAACCCGCCTTGGGCAAAGGCTCTGATAAGGTTTAAAGTCGCTACGCTTTGATGGTAGGCTTTAAGCATCCTTTCAGGCTTTGGCTCTCTTTCTTTTTTGGAAATCCCATTGATAATATCCCCTCTGTAACTCAACACTTCTTCATCATCCAGTATTTCAGTCGCATTGGAGCGAGGTTTGGCAAATTGCCCGGCAATGCGCCCCACTTTCACGATCGGTATAGAGCCGGCAAAAGTGAGAACGATCGCCATTTGCATCATTACTTTAAACATGTCCCTAATTCGGTTAGCGCTAAATTGAGAAAACGACTCCGCGCAATCGCCCCCTTGCAACAAAAACGCCTTATTGTCAATGGCTTGGGCTAAACGCTCTTGCAAGTTCCTCGCTTCGCCAGCAAACACTAAGGGAGGGTAGGAGTGCAATTCTTTTTTGACCCTTTCTAATTCTTGCTTATCTTTGTAAGTGGGGTGTTGCTCTATCTTAAAAGAATGCCATGAAGTTGGCGACCAGGTTGTGTTTGACATTTCTATAATCCTTTATTAATCTTTTTTTAAGCGTTATTATAGCTTGTGCGGGTTAAATCGTGGATTTTAGAAAATAAATGCGCGCCCAAAACCACCTCTCAATCTCAAAAAACCCTAATCATAAAAAGCTTTATGCTACAATGAAAGCTCTTTAACACGATAAAAGGGCGGTTTAATAGCATGGCACAAGAAAAAGCAGTTCCAAGAGATCCTAAAAAACTCAATTTGTTTGATTTGCGTTGGATAGCGTCTTTATTTGGCACGGCGGTGGGGGCTGGGATTTTATTTTTGCCTATTAGAGCCGGTGGGCATGGGGTATGGGCTATTGTGGTGATGAGCGCGATTATTTTCCCTTTAACTTATCTGGGGCATAGAGCTTTAGCTTATTTCATAGGATCTAAAGATAAAGAAGACATTACCATGGTCGTTCGCTCTCATTTTGGCGCTCAATGGGGTTTTCTTATCACTTTGCTTTATTTCTTGGCGATTTATCCTATTTGCTTGGCTTATGGGGTGGGCATCACTAACGTGTTTGATCACTTTTTCACTAACCAGTTGCATTTAGCGCCTTTTCATCGGGGCTTACTGGCTGTGGTGTTAGTTTCTTTAATGATGTTGGTGATGGTTTTTAACGCTACGATTGTGACGCGCATTTGTAACGCTTTAGTGTATCCTTTATGCTTGATTTTACTGCTTTTTTCTTTGTATCTTATCCCTTATTGGCAAGGCGCTAATCTTTTTGTGGTGCCGAGTTTTAAAGAATTTGTGCTAGCCATTTGGCTAACCTTACCGGTGCTTGTGTTTTCATTCAACCATAGCCCCATTATTTCAACCTTCACCCAAAATGTGGGAAAAGAATACGGCGCTTTCAAAGAATACAAACTCAATCAAATTGAATTAGGGACATCGCTGA
Organism: Helicobacter pylori; assembly: GCF_011175115.1. Classification (GTDB taxonomy): domain Bacteria; phylum Campylobacterota; class Campylobacteria; order Campylobacterales; family Helicobacteraceae; genus Helicobacter; species Helicobacter pylori_DF. The sequence goes on from NZ_SHOW01000001.1 coordinate 366,217, forward strand.
TGCTTTTAGGGTTTGTGATGTTTTTTGTGTTTTCGTGCGTCATGTGCTTGAATGCTGATGATTTTGTGAAAGCAAGGGAACAAAATATCCCCATTTTAAGCTATTTTGCTAACACCTTAAATAACCCCTTAATCAACTATGCGGGGCCTGTGGTGGCTTTTTTAGCGATTTTTTCATCTTTTTTTGGGCATTATTATGGGGCTAAGGAAGGTTTAGAAGGCATTATCATTCAAAGTTTAAAGTTGAAAAAAGCTTCTAAAACCTTGAGCGTGAGCGTAACGATTTTTTTATGGCTGACTATCACGCTGGTGGCTTATATTAACCCCAATATCTTGGATTTTATTGAAAATTTAGGCGGCCCCATTATCGCGCTCATTCTGTTTGTGATGCCCATGATAGCTTTTTATAGCGTTTCTAGTTTGAAGCGTTTTAGAAACTTCAAAGTGGATATTTTTGTGTTTGTCTTTGGGAGCTTAACGGCTTTGAGCGTGTTTTTAGGACTATTTTAATGGCTAGTTTTTCTATTTTATCCATTTTTAAAATCGGCGTTGGGCCTAGCTCTTCACACACCATAGGGCCTATGGAAGCGGGAGCGAGATTTTGCGGGTTGTTAAAAGGCATTTTAGAGCAGGTTGAACGCGTTCAAATCACCTTGCATGGCTCATTGGCTTTAACCGGTAAAGGGCATTTGAGCGATGAGGCGGTTTTAATTGGCTTGCATGGCATTTATGCTAACGAATTAGAGATAACAACCAAAAAAGCCTTATTGCATGAAGTGCTTGAGAATAAAGTTTTAAAACTCGCTAACCAACGCAACATTCAATTTGATTATTCTAAAGATTTGATTTTTGACAACAAACCTTTAGCCAGACACCAAAACGCCCTCATTCTAAAAGCTTTTAACGCTAAAAATGAGGTTTTAAAGGAAGAGACTTACTATTCTGTTGGTGGAGGGTTTGTCTATACTGAAAAAGAATTAGACAACTTGTCTGAAGAGGGCGGGAATGAAAGTATTGCCTATGATTTTTCAAGCGCTAAGGAATTGCTCGAATTATGCCAAAAACACCAAAAAAACATCGCTGAAATCGTGCGTTTGAGAGAAGATGCCCTGAAAAACCGCCCTGATGCAACGATGGTTAAAATTTATCATGCGATGCTTGAGTGTTATGATAATGGGGCTAATTCTAAAGAAAGGTATCTGCCTGGTTCTTTGAGAGTAACACGATTAGCCCCAAGCATTAAAACGCGTTTAGAAAAACACCCCACAAGCGGGAAAGACCCCTTAGCGTTGATTGATTACATTTCGCTTTACGCTCGCGCTATTGCTGAAGAAAACGCTAGTGGAGGAAAGGTGGTAACCGCCCCCACTAATGGGGCGTGCGCGGTGGTGCCAAGCGTGCTTTTATACGCTAAAAACCATTTGTTTGAAAATTTATCACAAAAGGCCATCAATGATTTTTTACTCACTAGCGCAGCGATTGGCTATCTTTACAAGAAAAACGCTTCCTTGAGCGGCGCAGAAGCGGGGTGTCAGGCTGAAATTGGCGTGGCAAGCTCTATGGCTGCGGGGGGGTTAGCCTGTTTGTGCCAAGCGACCACGCAACAGGTTTTAATCGCTAGTGAAATCGCTATGGAACACCATTTAGGATTGACATGCGATCCCGTGGGGGGCTTGGTGCAAATCCCTTGCATTGAACGCAATGTTTTAGGAGCGATCAAAGCGATCAGCGCGTCTAAACTGGCTTTAGAAGATGAATACAAGCCTAAAGTGAGCCTGGATGAAGTGATCGCTACGATGTATGCGACCGGAAAAGACATGAATGAAAAATACAAAGAGACTTCGTTAGGGGGGTTAGCCAAAACCTTAAAATGCTAAAGGATAAATCTAAGCTTTAGGGGTTTTATTTCCTAAAAAAGGCTTTGTTTTTATCAAATGCGAACAAGCTTTTCCAACTTTAATATCCTTCAAAAATTTTAAACAATAGGGTTTTAAAGCGTTATTCCATCGTTTTGGATTCCATTTTATAGTAAAAAAGTTTATTCAAACCCATAAGGGGATAGGAGGCCTTTTGAAATCATTCCCCTAACTCCCCAAAACTCCCCATAACCCTATAAAAGCGCGTCATGAGAAACTATCACTCGCTTTTTGCAAGCTTTTTTTAAATATGAAAAATACTCAAAAGCATCAATTTGATTACCAATACCCCACTAAAATAAAACCAAAAATTTTCACATGCTTTTATGTAAAATGCATTGGAATATCTTAAGGTTATTTTATCATGGCTCTATCCGTCATTATGTTTCAAAGATTTTTGCGTAACAAAAGAGCTAATCATTAAGCGTAAAAAGAGCTGAAAAGTTTAAAAACTTCAAAAAAGCGGTGGTTTTTAAAAGAGATAGTCCTAACCAATAGGACACAGAGCTTAGCGATAGAGAGCTATAAAGCCTAGAAAAGAAGCACTTAAGAGACTTATTTAAAGAAAGCCCCCTACTCAAAAAGGTAAGCTAGCTATTTTTCCTTACTATTTTTCAGACTTACTAGAGTCGCTAATTTGCTTTTCAAACTCTTGTTGCAAGGCTTGTTGTTGTTTTTCTTTCTTTGAAAGGCGGCGTTTTTTCTTAGGTTTTTTCTCTTTTTTTGAAGAAGTCTCTGGCTCTTTTGAAGCTGTTTCTTTGAGTGCGTTAGCATTAGTCGTAGAATCTAGATCCGAATTAGAAGCGTTCTGTGTTCTCTTAGAAGAGCTTATAAATTCAGGGCTATCAGTATGGTTTTGAAGCTCCCCACTGCTCCTCTTTTGAAACGCTGCCTTAGTGTCTTTCTCAGCTTGTTCTTCCATTTTTTTAAGAGTGATTGCATCCACTTTTCCAGCCTTTTCTTTTTGGCTTATCCTAACCATGCTGATCAAATACTTGATATACCCATCATACATATCCCCAAACTGCTCATGCAAAGCCCCAAAATCCGAGCCTTTGTAAAGCCAGTTGAACAAAGGGAGTGAAAGCTCTGTCCCTAAGTCTTTAAGCACATGTTTATAAAATTTCTCCCTGTCATTCACCACAAAAGAAACCTTGCCATCTTTATGCTCATAATAACAAATCTTTTGATCCACACAACTTTCCAAACTCCCCTTAAAGAAAGCTCCAAAAGCGGATAAGTCGCCCTTACTCATCTTGGTTTCAGAATACTGGTTAAAATTCTTCACGCGCTCTCTTTCCAAATTAACCATGCTCTTTAAAACCCTCTTGCGGTCTTTTTTCACATTCCCTGTGGAGCTTTCAGAAAACATAACATTGGGATCAACTGTAGTGTTAATAGTGGCAGAAGCCGTTTCTGCTCTCAACAAAAAAGTCGTAGCCGCTAAAAAAAACAAAATCCGTTTCACACCAAACTCCTATATCCATAACCGCAACAAAAACAAACGCTATTCTTCATTAAGAAGCCCTCTTTTAAAATCTTCTTCTATTTATAAAAACCACTTAGAATTCAAGCTATTTTGATCATCTTAAAATACAGACTTTCAAAGGGTATTTATCATTTGGGTATGATACTATAAATATCCAAAAAATACAAACACTCCAAAAACTTTAACTCTAAAAAATTGGCATGCCCTTCACAGCTAAAGGGTTTTAAGAGTAGCAAAGCCCACCCACCAGATAGATAGCCTCTATTTTAAGAGTCAACGCCCAAACGCTATGACAATTATAACACGAAAACGCCCTAATCCCCACAGCCAAAAGCTAGGGGCTTATGGCGTGGTTTTACAAAAATCAAAAAAAGTTAGCACACCCTAAGCGCTAATGCTTATGATGGCCTGATTTTTTCTCTTTTTTGCCCTTTTTTTCATGATCATGAAAAGGGCCTTCGCATGCACAATCATGCAAATCTAGCCCCTCTTCACGATACTCTTTCATGGTCATTGTTTTCTTTTTGTTAGCAATCACTTCAAGGATTTCTTTTTTACGCTTGTTGCGATCTTCTTGGCTTAAAGAAGCTAAATTCTTATCCATCGCTTTTTTAAAATCCGCTTTATAATTTTTACGATCTTCTTCTTTCATCACCGCTAATCGCTTATTGATTTCTGCGCGAAACTCTGGAACTTCGCTAGGAGCGACTTTCCCTGCTTGCTCCAATAGTTGCTTATCATTCATGCTCTTAAAATCACTCGCATTCAAAAAAAGCCCAAAAAAAGTCCCTGTAAATAATAAAGAAAACGCCAATTTTTTCATCAAATGCTCCCAATTCAAAAATAAAAAATGAATTCTATCATCTGATTGATTAAAGATAACTTATAGTGCTTTAATAGCCAATTGATTTTTAGATTTTATGATCAGCACTCCATTAAAACAGCTAACCTATATTCCCTATCATTATTTTCAAAAATAATCAATTTATTTTTGATTTTTCAAAGAATTGTTTGTGTGCTGTTGTTGGTAAGTTCAATTGCTTGTAAGGATTGCGATTTCATTTTTGATGAGTGGTCGTATTGATTAAACAACGGCTTTGATACAAGAAAGTCATAAAAGGCCATAAAGAGCAAAAGCCCTTTTCTATGCCCCCCATAAGATTAACCCTAAAACACCTTAAAAGCTTACAATGTAACGCCAATAAAAGGCATAGGGGCGGTGAAAGGTGAATCTATAAGTAGTCCTTTCAGGCACATTATCCGCACTAGCGGTGTAATAATTGTTGCGAATGGTTTGGATTTTCAAGCCAATTTCAAAACCTTGGTGTTTAGTGCCTAAGCGGATCCCACCATTCACTAAGACCTGGAAATTTGATGGGTGGAAACTCCCTCTATATTCTTCAGCTAAGTCCTTAAAATAATAGTTTGTTGGGCCCCAAGAGGTACCGCCGATCGCAACGCCAAGAAAAAACCCAAAATGCAAGTTCTCACGATTGAAAATAGCTGGGTTAAACAACACATCTGTGCCAGCCCCATAGCCAAACATGAAACTTTGAGAACCCTTGCGAGCGTCTCTCATGCCATAATCGTTATAAGTGTAATACTTATAATAAGAGCTTGCAAAATCAAAGAATCCGTAATAACGCATTCCAAATTGCGGGGATTTCTTAAAAAAATGCTTATACCCTACAACAAAACCAAAACCATTGATAGCGTATTGTTGGTTGCTTAAGCCTTTATACCCACGAGTCCCTAGAGCGCCATGGGTAAGCCCTCCTGTGGGGTTTGACGCTGTAGGCATGTTGGGCGTGTTAGAGCCATAAGCCCCACTTTGATTACCATTACAATTGCCATGGGAACAATTTTGAGCGGTAGTGCTGAGCATACCCAACTGGTAATCAATCCCTATAAAAGCAGCATTTCTTTCACCTTTTTTGGTAGGGCTAGTCTTAATAGCTTTTTCTTGCTTAGGGGTCTCTGCTGACAACAAGCTTGTCATTGCTAGAGAGATAGCACCTACTATAACAGATTTCTTCATGTATTCCTTCCTTCTACATTTTCTCTACTTGAGTTCTAAATGCTACATTCTACTATAAAATTGCTTTCTTTTTGATTAAATATAGCGATTGAATGAGAATAAATTGAAACAAAAATCAATTTTAGGAACTTTTTAGTAAAAATTCCTAAATCCTCTCACCTTTTTTAGGCTAAAACTAAAACCTAACAGCCAATAGAGATCAAAGATGCTCTTTCACGCTCTCTAACACGCTCTTAAAAGCTTGCATGTCATTCATCGCCATGTCTGCTAAAACCTTGCGGTCTAATTCAATATTAGCCACTTTTAAGGCATGCATGAAGTGCGAATAACTTGTTTCGTGCATCCTGCAAGCCGCATTAATCCTTACCACCCACAAACTCCTGAACTCTCTTTTCTTTTGTTTGCGATCCCTAAAGGCGTAATACATGCTCCTTTCAAGCTGTTCTTTAGCCTTTCTAAAATGCTTTCTTCTGCCACTATAAAACCCTCTAGCGAGTTTTAAGACTTTTTTATGGCGTCTTCTGCGCACAACGCCTGTTTTAACTCTCATTTCTTTACCTTTCTTTTTAAAATATTTTTAGGTGCGTTTTTACAACGACTTTCCCTTAAACAAGGGGATTAACTCCACTTTCTAATGAGCATTCCTAAGCCCTGCAAAGCAACGACATGACAGAATGTGCGTTAGTGTGATGCACATGTTTTGGCGCGTTTAAATTGGCTTTACGCTTAGGGCTTTTTTTAGTCAAAATATGGCTTTTAAAAGCGCTACCACGCTTAATCAAGTTTTTTTTGACTTTAAAACGCTTGGACGCGCCGCGATTAGTCTTCATTTTTGGCATGATTTTCTCCTTTCATAAGGTTAATACGATTAAAAGGCGGGTTATTTTCTTTAGGTTTCTTTTCGTTTTTGGGGGCTTCTTTAGCCTTAGGCACAAACATCCACGAAACGAAACGCCCCTCGGTTTTTGGCTCTTTTTCAGGGTTGGCTAAATCTTGCATCATCGTTTGGACTCTCAAAAGCACATCAAGCCCAGCTTTTGAGTTTTGGCTCTCCCTACCCTTTAAAACCACTTTGAATTTGACATGCTTATTGGCTTCAATAAATTCTCTCGCATGCTTGACTTTGTAGTTAATATCGTTTTGCGCGATTTGAGTGGAAAGCTTGATCTCTTTGATTTCAATTTGCTTTTGCTTTTTCTTGGCTTCCTTGATTTTCTTTTCATTTTGGTAGCGGAATTTATTATAATCCATCACCTTACACACAGGGGGTTTCGCGCTCGCTGAAATCAAAACCAAATCCAAGCCTAAATTTTGAGCGATTTTTAGCGCTTCTTTAGAGGAAATAATCCCATACACTTCGCCATCATCGCCCACGCAACGCACTTCTTTAAAATTAATGTCTCCGTTTAACAACACTTCGCTTCTACTCAAAAACTAACCTCTTGCATCTTAGATTCAACCATGTTTAAAAACTCCTTTAAGGGCATTTTATATTGAGCTTGTTTTTCTCTGTCTCTAATGGATAGAATTTCGGTCTCCATTTCCTCATTCCCTAGAACTAAAATCATAGGGATTTTTTGCTTTTCGGCTAATCGCACCTTTTTATTCAAGCTGTCGTTTTTATCCAGCACTTCTACAAAAATATCGTGCTTTTTTAGTGCCTCTTTTAGTTTCAAAGCAAAAACATGATGCTCTTCATTAATAGGGATGAGAGCGATTTGAGTGGGCGCGACAAAGAAAGGGAAATTCCCCCCAAAATGTTCGCTCAAAATCGCAATGAACCTTTCAAACGAGCCTAAAATCGCCCTATGGATCATCACCGGCTGTTCAGCGTGATTGTGTTCATTAGTGAAAGCGAGCTTGAAGCGTTCAGGCAAATTCATATCCACCTGAATCGTGCCGCACTGCCACTTACGTTTCAAAGCATCGGTGATTTTAATGTCAATCTTAGGCCCATAGAAAGCCCCTCCCCCCTCATCAATTTTATAATCAATGCGATACTCTTTTAGGGCTTCTTTTAAAGCGTTAGTGGCCTTTTCCCAAACTTTATCATCGCCTATGGATTTAGCCGGCCTTGTGGATAATTCCATTTCATAGCTAAAATCAAACGCTTTCATGATTTTATGCGTAAAATCTAAAATCGCGCTCACTTCGCTTTGGATCTGTTCAAAAGAGCAAAAAATGTGTGCATCGTCTTGGGTAAATTCCCTAACCCTTAAAAGCCCATGCAACACGCCGCTTTTTTCATGCCGATGCACCACGCCGTATTCATAAAACCTTAAAGGCAAATCCCTATAGCTGTGTAAAGCGCTTTGATAAACTTTAATATGCCCCACGCAATTCATGGGCTTTATGCCGTATTCTTGCTCATCAATCGTGGTGAAATACATGTTTTCTTTATAGTTGTCATAATGCCCGCTGATTTTCCACACATCGCTTTTTAAAATCTCAGGGCCTTTAACCGGCTCATAGCCTCTTAAAAGTAACGCTTTGCTCAATAAATCTTCAATGCGTTTCCTAAGCCTTGCCCCTTTAGGCAGCCATAAAGGCAAACCCGCCCCTATCTCATCATCAAAGCTAAAAAGCCCTAGCTCCACGCCCAGCTTTCTGTGATCTCGTTTTTTCGCTTCTTCTATTTGGAAAAGATAGTCTTTTAAGCCCTCTTTGGTGGCAAAAGCGATGCCATAGATTCTAATGAGCATTTCATTGTTTTCATCGCCACCCAAATAAGCCCCGGCCAATTTAGTGAGCTTGAAATGGTTTAAAAAACGGGTGTTTGGGAGATGTGGCCCCTTACACAAATCTTCAAACTCGCCTTGTTTATACACGCCAAATATATCGCCGCTGATTTTACTCATCACCGCATGCTTTAATTCATCGCCCTTAAAACGCTCCAAAGCTTGCTCTCTGGTTAAAGTCTCTTTAGTGATAGCGAGCTTTGACTTCGCAAATTCTTTCATTTTCGCTTCAATTTTAGGCAAATCCTCTTCGCTGATTTTTGAAGAAATCTTAAAATCGTAATAAAACCCCTCTTCTACCACAGGGCCTACAAAAAATTTCGCGTCCGGATAAAGGGCTTTCAAGCTTTGCGCGAGCAAATGCGCACATGAATGCCTGATCACTTCTAAAGCCAAAGGCGAATCATCAAAATATATCGGCTCTGTCCCTTTTAACGCTTTAATCCCATCGCTCAGCCCTAAGACTTTCGCGCTCTCTAAATCTATTATTTGCTCGTCTTTATAAACAGCAATCAGTTCCGCACTCATTCTTTAAAACTTATGTTTCCTTTCTTCAAACCTTAAAATTTAGCAATCTTTTGATCCAAACCCGCATTGCACTTGCGAATCCACTTTCTCAGCTTTAGGGTCGCTCATAGGCTTTAAACACGCTTGTAAAAACACCATACAAAACAAATTCAATAACAACCGCCTATACAAAACTACCCTTTCTATATTCAAAAATACCTAACTAATCGCCTATTATACAATAAAATCATAAATCAAAAAGAATACACCCCTATTAGAAAGCTTAGAATACAAACTAGCTAAAACTAAAGCTCTATCATGCTATCATTCATTAATTGGATTTTTGTTTTAAAAGACTTAATGATAATTTTAAGGGAGTTTTGTGCGATATATCAAGTTTTTCAAAGAGTTGAACAATAAGAATGTGAATCTGGTTGGGGGCAAGAACGCTAGCATTGGTGAGATGTTTCAAGAATTAGTGCCAATTGGGATTAAAGTGCCTGATGGCTTTGCGATCACCAGCGAAGCGTATTGGTATCTTTTGGAGCAAGGGGGGGCTAAACAAAAAATCATAGAGCTTTTAGAAAATGTTGATGCCACCGAAATTGATGTGTTAAAAATCCGCTCCAAACAAATCAGAGAGCTTATTTTTGGCACGCCCTTTCCTAGCGATTTGAGAGATGAGATTTTTCAAGCTTATGAGATTTTAAGCCAACAATACCACATGAAAGAAGCCGATGTGGCGGTAAGGAGTTCCGCTACTGCAGAAGATTTGCCAGACGCTTCTTTTGCCGGGCAGCAAGACACTTATTTAAACATTAAGGGTAAAACCGAATTGATCCACTATATCAAATCCTGTTTGGCGTCGCTTTTTACCGACAGAGCGATTAGCTATAGAGCGAGTCGTGGGTTTGATCATTTAAAAGTCGCCTTGAGTGTGGGGGTGCAAAAAATGGTGCGAGCGGATAAAGGCAGTGCGGGCGTGATGTTTTCTATTGACACCGAAACCGGTTTTAAAGATGCGGTGTTTATCACTTCAGCGTGGGGGTTAGGTGAAAATGTGGTGGGTGGCACGATAAACCCTGATGAATTTTATGTGTTTAAGCCCACTTTAGAGCAAAACAAACGCCCCATTATCAAACGCCAGCTCGGCAATAAAACGCAAAAAATGGTCTATGCCCCAAGAGGTAGCGAACACCCTACCAGAAACATCAAAACCACCAAAAAAGAATGGCAGTCCTTTTCATTGAGCGATGAAGACGTGCTGATTTTAGCCAAATACGCCATTGAAATTGAAAAACACTACTCTAAAGAAGCCAAACAATACCGCCCTATGGATATAGAATGGGCTAAAGATGGCGATAGCGGGGAAATCTTTATCGTTCAAGCGCGCCCAGAAACCGTTCAAAGCCAAAAAAGTAAAGAAGAAAATCAAGTCTTTGAAAAATTCAAATTCAAAAACCCTAACGAAAAAAAAGAGATTATCTTACAAGGCAGAGCGATTGGGAGTAAAATCGGATCAGGGAAAGTGCGCATCATCAATGATTTGGAACACATGAATTCTTTTAAAGAGGGCGAAATTTTAGTTACGGATAACACCGACCCAGACTGGGAGCCTTGCATGAAAAAAGCGAGCGCGGTTATCACCAATCGTGGGGGGCGCACTTGCCATGCCGCTATTGTGGCTAGAGAAATTGGTGTGCCGGCCATTGTTGGGGTGAGCGGGGCGACTGATAGTCTTTATACCGGCATGGAAATCACGGTTTCTTGCGCTGAGGGCGAAGAGGGCTATGTGTATGCAGGCATTTATGAGCATGAAATTGAAAGGGTGGAGCTTTCTAACATGCAAGAAACTCAAACAAAAATTTACATTAATATTGGAAACCCTGAAAAAGCCTTTAGTTTTTCTCAGCTCCCTAATCACGGCGTAGGGCTGGCCAGAATGGAAATGATTATTTTAAATCAAATCAAAGCCCACCCCTTAGCTTTAGTGGATTTGCACCACAAAAAAAGCGTGAAAGAAAAAAATGAAATTGAAAACCTCATGGCAGGCTATGCTAACCCTAAAGATTTTTTTGTGAAAAAAATCGCTGAAGGCATTGGCATGATCAGTGCGGCGTTTTACCCTAAACCTGTCATTGTAAGAACGAGCGATTTCAAATCCAACGAATACATGCGCATGCTTGGTGGCTCTAGCTATGAACCTAATGAAGAAAACCCCATGCTTGGTTATAGGGGGGCTAGTCGGTATTATTCAGAGAGCTATAATGAAGCGTTTTCGTGGGAGTGTGAAGCCTTAGCGTTAGTGAGGGAAGAAATGGGCTTGACGAACATGAAAGTGATGATCCCCTTTTTGCGAACCATTGAAGAGGGTAAAAAAGTCCTAGAAATCTTAAGAAAAAACAATCTAGAATCCGGTAAAAACGGGCTTGAAATTTATATCATGTGCGAATTACCGGTGAATGTCATTTTGGCTGATGATTTCTTAAGCTTGTTTGATGGCTTTTCTATTGGCTCTAATGATTTAACCCAGCTCACTTTAGGCGTGGATAGAGATAGCGAATTAGTCAGCCATGTCTTTGATGAAAGGAATGAAGCGATGCTAAAAATGTTTAAAAAAGCGATTGAAGCTTGTAAAAGGCACAACAAATATTGCGGGATTTGCGGGCAAGCCCCAAGCGATTACCCTGAAATAACAGAGTTTTTAGTCAAAGAGGGCATCACTTCCATTTCTTTAAACCCTGATAGCGTGATCCCCACTTGGAACGCTGTAGCCAAGTTAGAAAAAGAATTGAAAGACCATGTCTTAACTGCGCATTGATAATGAAGGGGTTGATCTAACTTGAGTGGATTTTTTCGTATTAGTTTCCATAATTTAATTTTGATGGGTAAGATTGTTTTTTGAAAGGATTTAAATGCCTATTATAAGAGTTTTAGTAATGCTTGCAACAATGATGATGAAATTAGTGAAAACAGGAAAAACAAATAAAGTTGGCAAGAACACAAAGATGGCTAACACAAAGACAAATAAAGAGACTTATTTTAAACAAGTGAGTGCCATTACAAATGGGCTCAGATCAATTGGTGGGATTTTTACAAAAATTGTAAAGAAAGTTAGAGAACTTGTAAAAAAACACCCCAAGAAAAGCAATGCGGCATTAGTAGTATTGACCCATGTTGCATGCAAGAGGGCAAAAGAATTAGACGATAAAGTCCAAGATAAATCCAAACAAGCTGAAAAAGAGAATCAAATCAATTGGTGGAAATATTCAGGACTCACAATAGCGACAAGTTTATTATTAGCCGCTTGTAGTGCTGGTGATATTGATAAACAAATAGAACTAGAACAAGAAAAACAGGAGGCAAATAAGAGTGGGATAGAGTTAGAACAAGAAAGACAGAAAACAAATAAGAGTGAAATAGAGTTAGAACAAGAAAGACAAAAGACAGAACAAGAAAAACAAAAAGCAAATAAGAGTGAGATAGAGTTAGAACAGCAAAAACAAAAGACAATTAATACACAAAGAGATTTGATTAAAGAACAGAAAGATTTCATTAAAGAAACAGAACAAAATTGCCAAGAAAAACATGGCCAATTATTTATTAAAAAAGCAAGAATTAAGACCGGTATTACTACCGGTATTGCTATAGAAGTAGAAGCTGAATGCAAAACCCCTAAACCCACAAAAACCAATCAAACCCCTATCCAGCCAAAACACCTCCCAAACTCCAAACAACCCCGCTCTCAAAGAGGATCAAAAGCGCAAGAGCTTATAGCTTATTTGCAAAAAGAGCTAGAATCTCTGCCCTATTCACAAAAAGCTATCGCTAAACAAGTGAATTTTTACAGGCCAAGTTCTATCGCTTATTTAGAACTAGATCCTAGAGATTTTAAAGCTACAGAAGAATGGCAAAAAGAAAATCTAAAAATACGCTCTAAAGCTCAAGCTAAAATGCTTGAAATGAGGAGTTTAAAACCAGACTCACAAGCCCACCTTTCAACCTCTCAAAGCCTTTTGTTCGTTCAAAAAATATTTGCTGATGTTAGTAAAGAAATAGAAGCAGTTGCTAATACCGAGAAAAAAGTAGAAAAAGCGGGTTATGGTTATAGTAAAAGGATGTAGCGATTAAAACATTACACCAAGTTTTTAATGATCTGTCGGCTTTTGATTTTTTATGGTATTGTGGCGTTATTTGGTAATAAAAGAGAACCTTTTTAAAAGCTTAAGCTATCCCTAAAGTAAGGTAAAACTATGGGTTACCAATGGAGGTTAAAACGCGCAATAAAACTCCAAAGAGCCGACTTTTTTAATCGTGATTTGCTTATGGTTTAATAAAGTTTCTAAATGTTTAAAAGCGCTAGGCTCTAAGATTAGGGGGGCTTCTTCTGCGCTTAAAGGGCGCCTGGAAATTAAAGCGAGCAATTCGTCTATACCGCAAGAAATCAATTTTTTAGCTTGAGTAATGGATCGTTTAGGCAAACTCACGCAAAGCCCTTCAAAAAACAAAGAGCGTTCCAACAATTCATCTTCGCTTAATTTAGGGGCTTTAAAGCTTGAGGGCCTGTCTATGGTGCTTAAATCCACTCTGGCGGTATTGATTTTTTTTAAAAAGGCGGCGATGAGTTTTAAATTATTCGCGCTATCATTCACGCCCTTAATTAACAGCACTTCAGCCACCAGTTGCCCCTGATAGATTTGAGAAAAGCGCAAAATCCCCTCTAAAATCTTGTTAATGTCTTTAGAATAAGGCTTATCCACTCTTTCAAAGGCTTTCAAATCAATAGCGTCTAAAGAAAATTTAACGATGTCAAATTCCTTTAAGGCTTGCTGGACTTTTGGCTCATAAAAGAGTGAGCCGTTGCTTAAAATCAAGGTTTTAACGCCCTTTAAAAAAGGCTTGATGCTTTGGATAAGCTCTAATAAATGAGGGTATAGCGTGGGTTCGCCATTAGCGGTAATGGTTAAAACATCAATGGGGGTAGCAAGGTTGTTTAGGGCGTTTTGAATGGCGTTAATCAAGGTTTCCACTTTGATCACTTCTCCCATGTACTCAATGGGCTTGGCTTTACCCAACTCGCAATAAATGCAATTGTAATTGCATTGTTTTTTAGAGGGCGATAGATCCACGCCCAAAGACTTCCCAAAACGCCTGGATAAAACAGGCCCAAAAACGACAGGCGGATTTTCTTTAGCCATTATCTTCCTCTAAAAACACGCGTTCTTTGCATTTGATGCATTCATGTGCCTTTTTTTTGCGATACATTCTTTCACTCATCAAATAATGGCATTTTTCGCAACGCTTGTTGATGGGCTTATGGTTGGATAAAAAATTGCATTTAGGGTAGTTGTTACAGCCATAAAACGAGCCTTTCCTACTCCTTTTTAAGGCAATATCCCCTCCGCATTCTGGGCATTTCACGCCTTCTATTGTTTCTTTTGCGTTAGGGGTGTTTTTTAACGATTTGGTGTTTTTGCATTCAGGGTAGTTGTTGCAAGCTAAAAACGCCCCGTTTCTGCTGAATTTTTGCACCATTTCCCCTCCGCATTTTTCGCACAATTCTTGTGTGGCTCCATCGTGAGCGGTTTCAGTCTGTTTGACATATTTGCATTTAGGGTAATTATTACAAGCGATAAACTCCCCATAACGGCTATTCTTTTTGACTAATTCCCCCCCGCATTTAGGGCATGATTGGCCGGTTTTTTCATGCACTTTTTGAGAGATGATATTCTTTTTCCCGGCTTCAATTTTATCCATAAAAGGGTAGTAAAAGTCCTTTAAGACTTGCTGGTAGTCGGCTTTATTTTGAGCGATATTGTCCAGTTCTTCTTCTAAAGAAGCGCTGAATTTGGAATCCACGATTTCTTCAAAATGCTTTTCTAAAATTTCTATCACCTTAAACGCACTCTCTAAAGCGCTGATTTGCTTTTTTTCTACCTTGATGTAGTCTCTGTTTTGTAAAAGGGAAATCGTTGGGGCGTAGGTGCTGGGCCTGCCTATGCCTAAACTTTCTAAAACTTTAATCAAACTCGCTTCTGAATAGCGCGCTGGAGGCTCTGTAATATGGGCGTTGCTCTCTAGTTTTTCTAATTTAATGGGATCATTTTCTTTCAAATTAGGGAGCAATTTGTCCTTATCGTCATTGCCTAAAATTTTATAATAGCCATCAAAAAGGAGTTTTCTGCCACTCGCTTTAAACTCGCCTTTTTCGCAAGCCACAACCACGCTTTGGCTTTCAAAAAGAGCGTCTTGCATTTGAGAAGCTAAAAAGCGTTTGTAAATTAAAGTATAGAGCTTTAATTCTTCAGGCTTAAGGTAGTCTTTTAAAGCGTTTGGCTCTAAAATAATAGAAGTGGGCCTGATCGCTTCATGGGCTTCTTGGGCGTTTTTATTCTTGCTGGAATAGACTTTGGCTTTAGGGGGTAAGTAGTCTTTGCCATAGTCTTTTAAAATCTTAGCTCTCGCTTCTTCTAAAGCCTCTTTAGCGATATTCAAGCTATCGGTCCTCATGTAAGTGATCACTCCCATAACGCCTTGTGGGGTGGCTACGCCTTCATATAATTTTTGAGCGATACTCATGGTTTTTGTGGGCGAAAAGCCTAAAAGACTGGAAGCGCTTTGCTGTAAAGTGGAAGTCATGAAGGGGGGCGGTGTGGGGGATTTTTTAGATTTTTTAACGATACTAGAAATAATATAGCTTTCTTTTTCTAATTCGTTTTTAATCTCTTGAGCTTTTTTTCCATCAATAAGCTCTTGGGCTTTGAGTTTGTTGCCCTTATAGCTAATGAGTTGCGCTTCTAAATGCGGCTCAAAATAAGCGTCTAGCGTGAAGTAGGTTAAAGGCTTAAAGGCTTTAATCTCTCTCTCCCTATCAATCACAAGCTTTAAAGCCGCGCTTTGCACCCGCCCAGCGCTCAAACCTTTAGTGATTTTTGATGAAATCAACGAGCTGAGCTTAAAACCCACGATCCGATCCAAAAAGCGTCTGGCTTGTTGGGCATTGACCTTTGACATGTCAATTTGTCGTGGGGTTTTTAGAGCGTTTAAAATCGCATTTTGCGTGATCTCATGAAAAACAATCCTAGGATAGCTCTCTAATTTCCCCCCAATCAAACATGCCACATGATAGCCTATCGCCTCCCCTTCTCTGTCTTCATCGGTAGCGATGTAGGTGGTAGATGCCTTTTTAGAAAGCTCTATGATCTGTTTGACAAGCTCTTTATGATCTTTATCCACGACATAATTAGGAGTGAAGCCTGTTTCATCAATCTTAATGCCTAAAGCGAATTTGGATAAATCCCTAACATGCCCTTTAGAGGCAACAACTTCATAATTTTTATCCAAAAAATTTTTAATGGTTTTGGCTTTTGCGGGGGATTCTACGATAATAAGGTGCTTCATTGAACGCCTTTAATGGAATGTTTATACCTATTAATGAATGATTGTAGCATAGAATTTTGACTAAACGATTCATCAAACCATAAAATTCTATAACGGCGCTAAAAATCAAAGAGTTGGAACACCCTTTGCTTGACTAACAGCAAATATCTATGCAAAGGATGCAAACATGAGTTTTAGGATAAATACCAATATCGCCGCTTTAACTTCTCATGCGGTGGGGGTTCAAAACAACAGAGACCTTTCAAGCTCGCTTGAAAAGTTAAGCTCAGGGCTTAGGATCAATAAAGCCGCTGACGATTCTAGTGGGATGGCGATCGCTGATAGCTTAAGGAGTCAAAGCGCGAATTTAGGCCAGGCGATTCGCAACGCTAATGACGCTATTGGTATGGTTCAAACCGCAGATAAAGCGATGGATGAGCAAATCAAAATCTTAGACACCATTAAAACCAAAGCCGTTCAAGCCGCTCAAGACGGGCAAACTTTAGAAAGCCGAAGAGCGCTCCAAAGCGATATTCAAAGGTTGTTAGAAGAACTAGACAATATCGCTAACACCACAAGCTTTAACGGCCAACAAATGCTTTCAGGAAGTTTTTCTAACAAAGAATTTCAAATTGGCGCGTATTCTAACACCACGGTTAAGGCGTCTATTGGCTCAACGAGTTCAGATAAGATCGGGCATGTGCGCATGGAAACCTCTTCTTTTAGCGGTGCAGGCATGCTCGCTAGCGCGGCGGCGCAAAACTTGACTGAAGTGGGTTTGAATTTCAAACAAGTCAATGGCGTGAATGATTATAAGATTGAAACCGTGCGCATTTCTACAAGCGCTGGCACTGGGATTGGAGCGTTAAGCGAAATCATCAATCGTTTTTCTAACACTTTAGGCGTTAGGGCTTCTTATAATGTCATGGCTACCGGCGGCACTCCCGTGCAATCAGGAACCGTGAGAGAGCTTACCATTAATGGCGTAGAAATTGGAACCGTGAATGATGTGCATAAAAACGACGCTGACGGGAGGTTGACTAACGCGATCAACTCCGTCAAAGACAGGACAGGCGTGGAAGCGAGCTTGGATATTCAAGGGCGCATTAATTTGCACTCCATTGACGGGCGCGCGATTTCTGTGCATGCAGCGAGCGCGAGCGGTCAGGTTTTTGGGGGAGGGAATTTTGCAGGGATTTCTGGGACACAGCATGCGGTTATTGGGCGCTTAACCTTGACCAGAACCGACGCTAGAGACATCATTGTGAGCGGTGTGAATTTTAGCCATGTGGGCTTTCATTCCGCTCAAGGGGTGGCAGAATACACCGTGAATTTGAGAGCGGTTAGGGGTATTTTTGATGCGAATGTGGCTTCAGCAGCCGGAGCGAACGCTAATGGCGCGCAAGCGGAGACCAATTCTCAAGGTATAGGGGCTGGGGTAACAAGCCTTAAAGGGGCGATGATTGTGATGGATATGGCGGATTCTGCGCGCACGCAATTAGACAAGATCCGATCTGATATGGGTTCGGTGCAAATGGAATTGGTTACCACCATTAATAATATTTCTGTAACCCAAGTGAATGTTAAAGCGGCTGAATCTCAAATCAGAGATGTGGATTTTGCTGAAGAGAGCGCGAATTTTTCTAAATACAATATTTTGGCGCAAAGCGGGAGTTTTGCTATGGCGCAAGCGAATGCGGTGCAACAGAATGTCTTAAGGCTTTTACAATAACAGCCCTTGATTCAAAGGGGCGTTAGCCCTTTTTATCAGTTATTTTTATAAGTTAAAATGATGGATATTTATCAAAAAAACTTACAAGCTCTTTTCAAAAAAGACCCTCTTTTATTCGCAAAGCTCAAAGCCGTTAAAGAAAACAAAAAATACGAAGTGTTTTTAGGGAATGATAGCGCGAATTTCAACCTATTAGATAAAGAAACAAACACGCCCTTATTTGAAAAAAGCCCGCTAGATTCAAGCTTAGAGCTATACAAAAATAGCGAAATTTACATGCTTTATCCTTATTTGTATTATTTTGGCTTGGGTAATGGGGTGTTTTATCGCTTGCTTTTAGGCAATGGCAATTTAAAACGCTTGGTGGTCATTGAGCCTGAAATAGAAATTATTTTCATTGTGCTGAATCTCTTGGATTTTTCCACTGAGATTTTAGAAAATCGTTTGATTTTATTGCATGCAAGTTTTTGCAATTACAACATGATCGCTTCATTGTTTGATATGGATAAAAAGTCTCGTTTATACGCAAGAATGTATGATTTAAAACTTTTTAACGCTTATTATGAACGATACTCTCATCAAATGATAGAAATCAACCAGCATTTCACGCACGCTTTAGAACATGGCGCTATTAGCGTGGGCAATGACGCTAAAGACGCGCTCATAGGCATCAAACAGCATGCCGCTAATTTGCCTGAAGTCATCAAAAGCCCTAGTTTAGTGGATTTTGTGAGCGCTTTAAAAAACAGAGACACCGCTATTATTGTTTCAACTGGGCCCAGTTTGAACAAGCAACTCCCCCTTTTAAAAGAAATCGCTCCTTATGCGACGCTTTTTTGCATAGACGCTTCTTTCCCTATTTTAGCCAGAGCCGGTATCAAGCCTGATATTGTGTTGTCTTTAGAAAGGGTGGATTTAACGGCGAAATTCTATGAAGAAACCCCCTTAGATTTTCAAGAAGGCGTTATTTTTGCTCTGACTTCTATTGTGCATAAACGATTGATTCAAGCGATTAAAAAGGGGGTTAAGCAATTCAGTTTCCGCCCCTTTGGCTATACCAACCTTTTTGATTTGCACCAGTATGGTTATGTGGGCATAGGCATGAGCGCAGCGAACATGGCGTATGAATTAGTGGTGCATTCTCGTTTCAAAAGGTGCGTGTTTATTGGACAAGATTTGAGCTTTTCACAAAGCGGTAACAGCCACGCTAGTGGGGCGATTTATGGCGATAGAGAGATCAAGCCTAAAAAAGATAAAGACAAGATTTTTATAGAAAAATACGGAGGTAATGGGGAAGTAGAGACCACTTTAGTGTGGAAACTTTTCTTAGAATTTTTTGAAAAAGATATTTTTAACACTCCCTATAAACTAGAAGTCATTAACGCTACTGAAGGGGGGGCTAGGATTAAAGGGACTAAAGAAATGCCCTTTAAAGAAGTGTGCGAAAAAATAGACAAATCCAAGCCAAAGCCTCCTATCAATCTTGTTTATCCCACTCAATCAGAACAGGCTAAAAACTTAAAGATCGCTAGGCAAAAATGCGAAGAGATGATCGCATACGCCAATGAGAAAAAAACGCAAGTTGAAGAAGCGTTTCTAAAGGTGGCAGAATTTTTAGAAGAAGTGGAAAAGCTTCATGAAGAAAAAAAATTAGAAGAGTTGGATTTTGAAGAATTAGAAAATTTGAGCGCTGAAATTGATAACGTTAAAGAACTTTTTGACGACAAGCAATTCAATTCGTATTTTATGGATGCGATACAATCTTACATCTTCCACCAGGAATTGCACATCGCTGAAATCGTGTGTAAAAAAACGAATAATGAAGACGAATTAAGGGCTAAGCAATTAGAATACATTTACGTGCACAAATACTGGCTTTTTAGTTTAGCGGGTGGGATGGATTGCGTGATAGAAGCGATCAAAATGGCTTTGAAGGAATGGTAAAACCCCCCTTTTTTAAAAGCGTGTGCGTCTTTAAGCGTATGTGTCCAGGCTGGAATAAATTTCAGGGGTATTTTCGCCATCAACAAGGTTTTTCTCAACTTGGGATCTATCTTTAATCTCGCCGTCGTTATTGATAGCGTTTAAAGCTTGTAACCGGTCAAAATCAGGGGCGTTTGGTGCATTATCTTGGCTGAAACCATCTTGAATACTGCTTTGTTGTAAATCCTGCTCTGCTTGATTCCTATCCTTTATGGTTGCGTCATTATTGATATTGTTCAAGGTTTGGAGCTGTGTGAAATTAGGGGTGTAATGGGTGTTGATGGTCATGTTTTATCCTTTTTAGCTTTTTACACGCTCAATCGTGGATCATCATTATAGCAATAATCCATTAAATCGCCCAATCGTAAAACCTTGCATGAGTTTTCAATCAAATCAAAAACTTCCATGAGTTTAGAAAGCTCTCTGTGGTAGGCAAAAATCCCACACCCCTTAATGAAAACAAAATATTTTTTGCTCTCTTGTAATTGGTGTAAAATTTCTGTATTCGCTCTTTCTTGCCAGCTGTCATAGTCTTTGGGGTTAAAAATGGCGATTTCTTCGCCCAAAGAACGATACCCTAAATAATCCCTAGGGAGCAATCGGTTATGGCGCAAGGAATACGCCAAACTATAAGGAGGGCGCGCGTAAGCGATGAATTTAGCGTCCAAAAACTCCCTATACACGCTCGCATGAATGGGCGAATCCAAGCTCGCTTCTTTCCAACGGTAATCTATCTTGTCATGCAAGACCAGTAAGGTGTTTTCATTCAATTGATCAAAAACAGCGTTTCTTTTATTGATCACAAACTGGTTAGTGCCAATGCGCGCCGAAATGGAGCCTTGATAAAGCCCAAAAAAACCCTTTCTAAACATGGATAATGAAATGCTTTGGAGCGAATGAATCAGATTGCTGTCAATGCCTCTTGTGTGTGTGTTCATGTTTAGCATGATAACAAGTTTTTTTAATAAAAGGTATTAGTTGCCCAACAGATCTAAATTAAATCAACTCTATAAAAAATCCTAATTTAATGCTAGTAAATAAATTTAGTGATATAGACTAAAGTTTAAAGAAAAATCAGATAATTTTTATCACTTTTTCAAAACAAGTGATAGATTATTAACTTTTTGCGCTATAATGCGAGGGTTCTTTCATCAAGAATGGTGATTGACGAGATTTTTCAAATAATGATGTTAAGAAGAATTAAAGTAGGTTCTGATTTGAATAAAAAAGAGAGTTTGTTAGATGCGTTTGTTAAAACCTATCTGCAGATTTTAGAACCCATTAGCTCTAAACGCTTGAAAGAGTTGGCAAACTTGAAAATATCTTGTGCGACGATCAGGAATTATTTTCAAATCCTTTCTAAAGAGGGCATGCTTTATCAAGCCCATTCTAGCGGTGCTAGATTGCCCACTTTTAAGGCGTTTGAAAACTATTGGCACAAGTCGTTGCGCTTTGAAGTTTTAAAGGTGAATGAAAAACGCTTAAAAAGCGCGAGTGAAAATTTTGGGCTTTTTGTGCTGTTAAAAAAACCCAGTTTGGAGCGTTTAGAAAGAGTCATTGAGTGCGAAAAACGCTTTTTGATTTTGGATTTTTTGGCGTTTTCTTGCGCGCTGGGTTACAGCGTTAAAATGGAAAAGTTTTTATTAGAACTTGTGGGTAAAAGCGTTAAAGAAGTGCGCTTAATCGCTGCTTCTGTCAATGCGTTGAGTTTGGCCAAGCAATTAGAGCGTTTGGAGTATTCCAACACGCAAATCACACGCTTTAATCTGATGGGGTTAAAAACGCTTTTAAACAGCCCTTTATTTTTTGACATTTTAGGGGGTAAGGTTTTAGAGCGTTTCAAAAAGGGTTTGCATTTTATAGAGCCTGATTGCATGCTGGTAATACGCCCTATAGAATTTCAAAACGAGCGGATGCAACTGCTTTGCGTGGGGAAATTGGAATGCGATTATGAAGGGTTTTTTCAAACGATTTCTAAGGAGAAATAATGAAAGATGAACACAACCAAGAACACGATTTAAGCCAAAAAGAGCCAGAGTCTTATCAAAACGCTTGCGCTTGTAAAGAACAACAAGGTGAAGAAAAGCAAGAAGCGAGCGAAAAAGAAGGCGAGATTAAGGAAGATTTTGAGCTTAAATATAAAGAAATGCACGAAAAATATTTAAGAGTGCATGCGGATTTTGAAAATGTGAAAAAGCGCTTAGAAAGAGACAAGAGCATGGCGTTAGAGTATGCGTATGAAAAAATCGCATTGGATCTGTTGCCAGTGATTGATGCGCTTCTTGGGGCTCATAGAAGCGCTGTAGAAGTGGATAAAGAGAACGCTTTAACCAAGGGCTTGGAGCTTACGATGGAAAAGTTGCATGAAGTTTTGGCAAGGCATGGCATTGAGGGGATTGAATGCTTAGAAGAATTTGATCCTAATTTCCACAATGCGATCATGCAAGTCAAAAGCGAAGAAAAAGAAAACGGGAAAATCGTGCAGGTTTTGCAACAGGGTTACAAGTATAAGGGTAGGGTTTTGAGGCCGGCAATGGTGAGCATTGCTAAAAACGATTAAAACATTTATTTTAATAAGAAAGGATAACGCATGGGAAAAGTTATTGGAATTGATTTAGGGACAACCAACTCCGCAATGGCGGTTTATGAAGGCAATGAAGCAAAGATTATTGCGAATAAAGAGGGTAAAAACACCACTCCTTCTATTGTGGCTTTTACGGATAAGGGCGAGATTTTAGTGGGCGAGAGCGCCAAAAGACAAGCGGTAACCAACCCAGAAAAAACCATTTATTCTATTAAAAGAATCATGGGCTTGATGTTTAATGAAGATAAGGCTAAAGAAGCTGAAAAACGCTTGCCTTATAAGATTGTGGATAGGAATGGGGCTTGTGCGATTGAGATTTCGGGTAAAGTTTATACCCCTCAAGAAATTTCAGCCAAAATTTTAATGAAGCTCAAAGAAGACGCTGAAAGTTATTTAGGCGAGAGCGTTACGGAAGCGGTGATCACCGTTCCTGCTTATTTTAACGACAGCCAAAGGAAAGCGACTAAAGAAGCCGGCACGATTGCAGGGCTTAATGTTTTAAGGATCATCAATGAGCCTACCAGTGCAGCGTTAGCTTACGGCTTGGATAAAAAAGAGAGCGAAAAAATCATGGTTTATGATTTGGGTGGGGGGACTTTTGACGTTACCGTGTTAGAAACAGGCGATAATGTCGTGGAAGTTTTAGCCACAGGGGGCGATGCGTTTTTAGGGGGCGATGATTTTGACAATCGTGTGATCGATTTCTTAGCGGCTGAGTTTAAAAGTGAAACGGGCATTGAGATTAAAAACGATGTGATGGCGTTGCAACGCCTGAAAGAAGCGGCTGAAAACGCTAAAAAAGAACTGAGCTCTGCGATGGAGACTGAAATCAATTTGCCCTTTATCACAGCGGACGCTACCGGGCCTAAACACTTGGTTAAAAAACTCACTAGGGCTAAATTTGAAAGCCTGACAGAAGATCTCATGGAAGAAACGATTTCTAAAATTGAAAGCGTGATCAAAGACGCGGGGCTAACCAAAAACGAGATTTCAGAAGTGGTGATGGTGGGCGGCTCCACTCGTATCCCTAAAGTCCAAGAAAGGGTGAAAGGGTTTATCAACAAAGAGTTGAATAAAAGCGTCAATCCTGATGAGGTCGTAGCGGTGGGAGCGAGCATTCAAGGGGGCGTGTTAAAAGGCGATGTGAAAGATGTGCTTTTATTAGACGTTACGCCTTTAAGCCTTGGGATTGAAACTTTAGGGGGCGTGATGACTAAAGTGATTGATAGAGGCACGACTATTCCTGCGAAAAAATCTCAAGTGTTCTCAACCGCTGAAGACAACCAGCCCGCCGTGTCTATCATGGTTTTACAAGGCGAAAGGGATTTGGCAAGGGATAATAAATCGTTGGGTAAATTTGATTTGCAAGGCATCGCTCCCGCTCCAAGAGGCATGCCGCAAATTGAAGTAACCTTTGATATTGACGCTAACGGGATTTTAACCGTGTCAGCGCAAGACAAAAATACCGGCAAAAGCCAAGAGATTAAAATTTCTGGCTCTAGTGGGTTGTCTGATAGCGAAATTGAAAAAATGGTGAAAGACGCTGAATTGCACAAAGAAGAAGACGCTAGGAAAAAAGAAGTGATTGAAGCGAGAAACCATGCCGATAGTTTGGCGCACCAAACCCAAAAGAGCCTTGATGAGCATAAAGCAAATTTGAATGAAAACGACGCTAACGAGATCCAAAACGCCATTAACGCCCTTAAAGATTGCATCAAAAACGATAACGCTACTAAAGCGGAGCTTGAAGACAAAACCAAATCATTAGCGCAAGCGGCTCAAAAATTAGGCGAAGCCATGGCGAATAAAAACAACGCCGAGCAACCCAAGAAAAAAGACGATGACGTGATTGATGCGGAAGTGGAATAAAAACGCTTTTAAAATTTCTTTCAAGCGGGCGGTTTTAATCAAAACCCGCTTGCTTTCCTCATTTTCATCAATGGGATACCGATTGCAAAATCTAAAAAATAGCGTTTTTAATCCAAATATCAAAGCTTGGTTTTAATCAAGCGATAGCTTTTCAAGACTTATTTTAAAAAGCGTTGGTGGATTTTAGGAAAATCCCTTATGAGAGAGTTCTTTTTGGTATGAGGGTGTTTCTCAATGGCTTGCGCTAGATGGCTCTAATTCAAAACACGCAGTGGGGATTTGATTAAATTCATTAGCAAAGCGTAAAAAATCGTTGGTAATGTTTTCAAGATCGGCTTCTAAATAGTCATAGAGCTTTTGATAGCATGCGTTTTCAATAACGATCTTATCATACGCTAGGCATTTTTGACACTCTTTTTCCCCATTCTCCTCTATGGATCGACCTATGCAAAGATAAAACTTTCTTGGATCGTTGCGCCAATAGTAAGCAAGCCAAATATAAAAACCTTTTTTTTGGGGTTGGTTTCTTATCATTGACAAACCCTTCCCCTAAAATATCCTGACGGCAAAAAGCGATGGATGGCTTATGGGATAAGTTCCCAGAGCCAAGACTGATTTT
This sequence comes from Helicobacter pylori, assembly GCF_011175115.1. Taxonomy (GTDB): domain Bacteria; phylum Campylobacterota; class Campylobacteria; order Campylobacterales; family Helicobacteraceae; genus Helicobacter; species Helicobacter pylori_DF. The sequence continues at coordinate 391,071 of NZ_SHOW01000001.1, forward strand.
ACACGCATAACCCCATGGCGCTAAAAACTTGTTCAGCCCGTTTTGGCATGAACCATACTTTGGTATTTTTGGAGTTCTGCCTGTTTGTTTTTCCTCTTGCATTTTAGCGTCAATTGACGCTACAAATTCTCTTAACAAGTCCTGAAACGCTTTTCTTTGCTCCTCATTCCATTCTATTTTTTTCATATCAACTTCTCAATCCATCTTAATAAGCCAACATTTTACCCTTAATTTTACTCCATTTAATGAGTTTAGGCATAATCGCAAAATTGAATTTTATTGTTTGTTATAGGAGGAATGATGATTATCACCACAATGCAAGACGCCATAGGCCGCACTCCCGTTTTTAAATTCACTAACAAGGATTACCCCATTCCGTTAAATTCCGCCATTTACGCCAAACTGGAGCATCTAAACCCGGGAGGGAGCGTTAAAGACCGCTTAGGCCAATACCTCATAAAAGAAGCGTTTAGAACGCACAAAATCACTTCCACAACGACCATTATTGAGCCTACTGCAGGTAATACCGGCATCGCTCTAGCCTTAGTGGCAATCAAGCACCATCTCAAAACCATCTTTGTTGTCCCGGAAAAATTCAGCACAGAAAAACAACAAATCATGAGGGCTTTGGGGGCTTTAGTGATCAACACGCCTACTAGTGAGGGGATTTCTGGCGCCATTAAAAAAAGTAAAGAGCTAGCCGAAAGCATCCCTGATAGCTATTTGCCCTTGCAATTTGAAAACCCTGACAATCCTAACGCTTACTACCACACCCTAGCCCCTGAGATTGTCCAAGAATTAGGCACAAATTTTACGAGCTTTGTAGCCGGGATAGGGAGCGGAGGCACTTTTGCTGGCACGGCTAAGTATTTGAAAGAACGCATCCCTAATATTCGCTTGATTGGGGTGGAGCCGGAGGGTTCTATTTTGAATGGGGGAGAGCCTGGACCTCATGAGATTGAGGGCATTGGCGTGGAGTTCATTCCTCCTTTTTTCGCAAACTTGGATATTGATCGTTTTGAAACGATCTCAGATGAAGAGGGTTTTAGCTATACTAGGAAGTTAGCCAAGAAAAACGGCTTATTAGTGGGGAGCTCTAGCGGTGCCGCTTTTGCGGCAGCCTTAAAAGAAGCACAACGCCTCCCTGAAGGCAGCCAGGTTTTAACCATTTTCCCGGACATGGCCGATCGTTATCTTTCTAAAGGTATTTATTCATGAATTCATCAAAAGGAAAAACCATGCGCATGCAAACCAAATTAATCCATGGGGGCATTAGCGAGGACGCCACAACGGGGGCAGTGAGCGTGCCTATTTATCAAACTTCCACCTACCGCCAAGATGCCATAGGCCGCCACAAGGGCTATGAATACTCTCGCTCAGGCAACCCCACACGCTTTGCTTTAGAAGAACTCATCGCCGATTTAGAAGGGGGGGTCAAGGGGTTTGCTTTTGCCTCTGGTTTAGCAGGGATTCACGCCGTTTTTTCTCTCTTGCAATCAGGCGATCATGTGTTATTGGGCGATGATGTTTATGGGGGGACTTTCCGTTTGTTCAACAAGGTGCTTTCTAAAAACGGGCTTTCTTGCACCATTATAGACACTAGCGATCTATCCCAAATCAAAAAGGCTATCAAACCCAACACCAAAGCCCTTTATTTAGAAACCCCTAGTAACCCCTTGCTTAAAATCACGGATTTAGCGCAATGCGCTGGTGTCGCTAAAGATCATGGTTTGCTCACTATCGTGGATAACACCTTTGCCACCCCCTATTATCAAAACCCGCTTCTTTTGGGGGCAGACATTGTGGTGCATAGCGGCACAAAATACTTAGGCGGGCATAGCGATGTGGTCGCTGGGCTTGTAACCACCAATAATGAAGCGCTAGCCCAAGAGATCGCTTTTTTCCAAAACGCTATCGGTGGGGTTTTAGGCCCTCAAGACAGCTGGCTGTTGCAAAGAGGGATTAAAACGCTAGCATTGCGCATGCAAGCCCATCAAAAAAACGCTCTTTGCGTGGCTGAGTTTTTAGAAAAACACCCTAAAGTAGAAAGGGTTTATTACCCGGGTCTTCCCACTCACCCTAATTACGAGCTAGCCAAAGCCCAAATGCGTGGCTTTAGCGGGATGCTCTCTTTCACCCTCAAAAATGACAGCGAGGCGACTCTTTTTGTAGAAAGCCTTAAATTATTCATTTTAGGCGAGAGTTTGGGCGGGGTGGAAAGCTTGGTGGGGATTCCGGCGTTTATGACCCATGCGTGTATCCCTAAAGTGCAACGAGAAGCCGCAGGGATCAGAGATGGTTTGGTGCGCTTGTCTGTGGGGATTGAGCATGAACAGGATTTGTTAGAAGATTTAGAGCAAGCGTTCGCTAAAATAAGCTAAAGTTTTTATTATAATCTATAAACTAAAGGAGTTAAAAACATGAAAATGAATGTAGAGAGTTTTAATTTGGATCACACCAAAGTCAAAGCCCCTTATGTGCGTATCGCTGATCGCAAAAAGGGCGTTAATGGGGATTTGATCGTCAAATACGATGTGCGCTTCAAACAGCCCAACAAAGATCACATGGACATGCCAAGCTTGCATTCTTTAGAGCATTTAGTCGCTGAGATTATCCGTAACCATGCTAGTTATGTTATAGATTGGTCGCCTATGGGTTGCCAAACGGGATTTTATCTCACGGTGTTAAACCATGACAATTACACAGAGATTTTAGAGGTTTTAGAAAAGACGATGCAAGATGTGTTAAAGGCTACAGAAGTGCCTGCCAGCAATGAAAAGCAATGCGGTTGGGCGGCTAACCACACTTTAGAGGGTGCTAAGAATTTAGCGCGCGCTTTTTTAGACAAACGCGCTGAGTGGTCTGAAGTGGGGGTTTGATTGGTTTGGGGAATGATTTTCACTCCCCTACTCCCTTATCTTTACCCGTTTTAGCGTTACATTCCAATCAAAAACCATCGTATCAGTGTTAATATTATGTAAAAATTAATGTTATGAATTTCTTGTATTAGAAGGATTTCAATGAAAAAATTGGTTTTAGTCATCTTTTTAACGCTAACGCTTTCAATATCTGCAAAAGAAGTGAAAATCGTGTTTTTAGAAACTTCAGACATTCATGGGCGGCTTTTTTCGTATGATTATGCGACTGGCGAGCAAAAACCCAATAATGGCTTGACAAGGATTGCGGCTTTAATCAAAAAGCAGAGGGCTGAAAATAAAAATGTGGTTTTGATTGACAGCGGGGATTTGTTGCAGGGTAATAGCGCGGAGTTGTTTAATGATGAGCCTATCCACCCGCTAATCTTAGCCGAAAATGATTTGAAATTTGATATTCGTGTGCTTGGGAATCACGAGTTCAATTTCAGTAAAGATTTTTTAGAGAAAAATATCAAGGGGTTTAATGGCGATGTCGTGAATGCGAATATTATCAAAATTGCGGACAATAAGCCGTTTGTGAAGCCTTATATGATTAAAAAAATTGATGGCGTGAGGGTGGCGGTTGTGGGGTTTTTGGTGCCGCATGTCCCAACTTGGGAAGCCTCTACGCCTGAACATTTTGCAGGATTGAAGTTTTTGGACGCTGAAGAAGCGTTAAAAAAGACCTTGAAAGAGTTAAAAGGGAAGTATGATATTTTGATTGGTGCTTTTCATTTGGGGCGAGAAGATGAGAAAGGTGGCGATGGGATACCCGATCTGGCGAAAAAATTCCCACAATTTGACATTATTTTTGCAGGGCATGAGCATGCGGTTTATAACACCAAAATAGGAAAGGTGCACACCATTGAGCCTGGAGCGTATGGGGCTTATCTGGCAAAAGGCGTGGTAATATTTGATACCAAAACGAAGAAAAAAATCGTAACGACTGAAAATTTACCCACAAAAGGCGTGCCAGAAGATGAAGAATTAGCGAAAAAATACGAATATGTGGATAAAAAATCAAAAGAATACGCTAATGAAGTTGTCGGCGAAGTTACAAAAACCTTTATTGACAGGCCTGATTTTATCACAGGAGAAGAAAAAATCACCACGATGCCCACCGCCGCATTGCAAGAAACACCGGTGATAGAATTGATCAATAGAGTCCAAAAATATTACGCAAAAGCCGATGTTTCAGCGGCAGCCTTATTTAATTTTGGGGCGAATTTGAAAAAAGGGCCTTTCAAAAGAAAGGATGTCGCTTATATTTACAAGTTCGCTAATACGCTCATTGGGGTGCATATCACGGGTGAAAACCTGTTGAAATACATGGAATGGTCATACCGATTTTACAACCAGTTGCAACCGGGCGATTTGACGATCAGTTTTAATGAAAATGTTCGCGGCTATAACTTTGACATGTTTTCTGGCGTGAAATACCAAGTTGATGTTACCAAACCCGCCGGGCAAAGGATTATTAATCCGACAATTAACGGAAAACCCATTGATCCCAAAGCAACATATAAATTAGCGATCAATAATTACCGATTCGGAACATTATCCACGACTTTAAAGCTGGTTACAGACGCTGATAGGTATTATGATTCTTACGATGAGTTACAAGATAACGGGCAAATACGGGATTTGATCATCCAATACATCACGGAAAAAAAAGGTGGGAAGGTAACCCCTGAACTAGAACATAACTGGGAAATCATCAACTACGATTTCAAAAACCCGTTGCTAAAAAAATTGGCAGAAAAATTAAAAGAGGGGAGCATCAAAATCCCCACTTCAAAAGACGGGAGGACTTTGAACGTCAAATCCATTAAGGAAAGTGAAGTTGAATAAGATTTTTTATTTTTATTATTTTGTTTTTAAGCCTAACTTAAAAAAGGGTGTTCTATAATCCTAGATTGTTGGTTTTTCACTTTGTTAGCGGTTTTCAAACAACCGGATTTTAATTTTGTTTTGCGCCACTCATTTTTCTGGGGGGGGGGGGTGCATTTAGAAGCTGAACTCTCAAATTAGGGTTTGACTTAAAAATGATTTATTAGGAGATAAATGATGTTTGCTTCAGTATTTGCTTCGCTAGGGACTCGTATCATGTTTGTCGTGCTAGCCGCTCTTTTGGGTTTAGGGGGGGTTTTTATTGGTTTTGTAAAGGTTATGCAAAAAGATGTGTTAGCGCAACTCATGGAGCATTTAGAAACCGGGCAATACAAAAAGCGTGAAAAAACGCTCGCTTACATGACAAAAATTATTGAACAGGGCATTCATGAGTATTACAAAGATTTTGACAATGCTATTGCAAGAAAAATGGCACTAGATTATTTCAAACGCATCAACGACGATAAGGGCATGATTTATATGGTGGTGGTGGATAAAAACGGGGTGGTATTATTTGATCCAGTCAATCCTAAAACCGTGGGCCAATCAGGGCTTGACGCTCAGAGCGTTGATGGGGTGTATTATGTTAGGGGGTATTTGGAAGCGGCTAAAAAAGGGGGAGGCTACACTTATTATAAAATGCCTAAATACGATGGAGGCGTGCCGGAGAAAAAATTCGCCTACTCGCATTATGATGAGGTGTCTCAAATGGTGATCGCAACGACTTCCTATTACACTGACATTAACACAGAAAATAAAGCGATTAAAGAAGGCGTGAATAAGGTTTTTAATGAAAACACCACAAAACTATTCCTTTGGATACTGACAGCGACGATAGCGTTAGTGGTTTTGACGATCATATACGCTAAATTGAGGATCGTGAAACGCATTGATGAACTGGTCCTTAAAATCAACGCTTTTAGCCATGGGGATAAGGATTTGAGGGCCAAAATTGATGTGGGTGATCGCAACGATGAAATTTCGCAAGTGGGCCGTGGGATCAATTTGTTTGTGGAAAACGCCCGCTTGATTATGGAAGAGATTAAAGGCATTTCCACTTCCAATAAAACTTCAATGGATAAATTAGTCCAAATCGCGCAAGAAACCCAAAAGAGCATGAAAGATTCCTCAACCACCTTAAATTCCGTAAAAAATAAAGCCACGGATGTAGCGAGCATGATGAATGCTTCCATAGAGCAGTCTCAAGGGTTAAGGAAGCGTTTGATTGAAACGCAAGGGTTGGTCAAAGAGAGCAAGGATGCAATTGGGGATTTATTTTCTCAAATCACAGAGAGCGCGCACACTGAAGAGGAGCTCTCTAGCAAAGTGGAGCAGCTAAGCCGTAACGCTGATGATGTCAAATCCATTTTGGATATTATCAATGATATTGCCGATCAAACGAATCTATTAGCCCTAAATGCCGCTATTGAAGCTGCAAGAGCCGGCGAGCATGGCAGAGGCTTTGCGGTGGTGGCTGATGAAGTTAGGAATTTAGCCGGGCGCACTCAAAAGTCTTTAGCCGAAATCAATTCCACTATCATGGTGATTGTCCAAGAAATCAATGCCGTAAGCTCGCAAATGAATCTCAATTCGCAAAAAATGGAGCGCTTGAGCGATATGAGTAAAAGCGTGCAAGAAACTTATGAAAAAATGAGTTCTAATTTAAGCTCAGTCGTATTAGACAGCAATCAAAGCATGGACGATTACGCCAAATCCGGACACCAAATTGAAGCTATGGTAAGCGATTTTGTGGAAGTGGAAAAAGTGGCTTCTAAGACTTTAGCCGATTCTTCAGATATTTTAAACATCGCTACGCATGTGAGCGAAACGACCATGAATTTAGACAAACAAGTGAATTTGTTTAAAACTTAATCAGGAGGAGTTGATTAAAAAAGGGTTGGATTGTTAAAAGTTTCTGTGATCACGGCGTGTTTTAATAGCGAAAAAACCATTGAAGACACCATTCTTTCCGTGCTTCATCAAACTTATAAAAACATTGAATACATCATTATAGACGGGGCTAGCACGGATAACACTTTAGGAATCATTCAAAAATATAAGGATAGAATCGCTTGCGTGATGAGTGAAAAAGATAAGGGCATTTATGACGCTATGAATAAGGGTATAAAGCGCGCGAGTGGGGATATTATCGCTTTATTGAATAGCGATGATTTTTATAAAGATGAGTTTGTGGTAGAAAAAGTGGTGCATGAGTTTGAAAAAAAGCATTGCGATAGCGTGTATGCGGATCTGGTGTTTGTCAAACCGGATCGTTTAGAAAAAGTGGTCCGTTATTATGAAAGCGGGGAGTTTAACCCTAAAACCTTGCTTTATGGCGTGGTGCCAGCCCACCCCACGCTCTTTGTCAAAAGAGCCATTCATGAACGCTACGGCTTATACAAAACCGATTATAAGATTTCAGCGGATTTTGAGATGATCATCCGCTTGTTTGTGGTGCAAAAAATAAGCTTTTCTTACTTGAAGGAAGTGTTAGTGGTGATGCGCACCGGGGGGGTTAGCGCAAGTGGGTTTAAAAGCCTTTTATTAAGGAATAAAGAAAACATAAGAGCATGTAAAGAAAACGGCATTCAAGCGAATGTTTTTTCCATGCTTTTAAAATACCCTAGGAAAGTCATGGGTTTGTTTAAAAGGGGGAAAGGGGAGACTAAAACGAGACGATTAAAGAAAGATTAGCGTTAAATCGTGGTTTGAATCTTTCTTGATGGTTGTTGTAGGTGTAAAAAACATTCCTTACTAAGGGCATTTCAATCCCTAATTGCAAGGACAAATAGCCGATAAAATCCACGATAAAACCAAAACGCAAAGGGGCTTGAAAAAAGGTTTTTTTGGTTCTGGGAATGATGGTCGTGATCGCACCGGTTTTAATCGTATCCACTAATAGCACCCCTTGCTCTAAGGCGATTCCTAAATAGCTCCTAAAACGATAGGTTTTTTTATCCACAAAAATCCAAGAAAAATCTAACGCGCCCCCGTAATTTTGCACCATTAGGATTTGAGGCTGGGAGAGCGAAACAGAATGGAAATAGTTATAGACGCTAAAGATTCTAAAACCGACTTTAGGGTGGTTTCTTAAAAAATGCTCCAAGCCCGTAGCGGTGTTAAACCCTATGCTATTAGCTACAAGAGTCAAGGTTTGATTAGAAGTTGAAAAAGTGGCTTGCGAATAGTTGTATCCAAAAATAAAGAAAAATTTAAGGCTTTTTTCTAAAGCCCTTTTTAAGATTTGCTGGTTTTTGTCTAGGACTTTCTGTTTTTCATTGTTTTTATCAAGGGTTAGGGGTTTAGGTTTGTCGTCTTCATTCTTGTTTTTAAAATTTTCTAAGAATTGAGACCAAGTGATTTCTTTAGCTTCTAAAAAGAGTGGATTCAACGATAAAAAGAGATAAACACTAAATAGAGTTTTCAAATACAGCCTTAAACTTTTTGCGACTATTATGCCTAATTATCTTAAATTGATTTTAAATTACTTGTATGTTTTTACTATAACCCCCACCCACACGCAACGCTATATTTTAATTTGGCTTAGAGCAAATAAAACACCTTTTCTTCTTGAAAAATGCTTTTAATTTCTACAAAAAGGGTTTTTTCTATGCGTTCTTCTAACACGATAATAGGGTTAATACTCTCGCTCCCGCTCACTAACGCCCTTAAAGACAACTCTTCTTCATAATTTAAGGGGTTAAAGTTTAACTCTTTTAAATTATCGTAGTTTTTTGCCATAAGAGTGTTAAGGCCTTCTAAAGTTAAAAACAAGGTTTCATCTCTTTGACTATAACCTACTAGCGCGTTTAAACGCTGGGAAAAAACCCACCTTAAATCGTTAATCCTTACTTTAGCCTTACTTTTAGAGCGCGCTAGAATATAACAATTCAAGGGGTTTGAATTTTTAGAAAGCCACACGCCCCCATTCAATAAGCGGTAAGTTGCGATCGTTTTTTGGGCTAAAGAAGACTTATTAGCGCCCTTTTTAGCTGCGTCTAATTCTCTAAAAACTTGCGTTCTTTCTTCAACGCTTGCGGGTAAAATCTGGCGTTTTAAAGGCGAGTAAAGCTCAAAGGGGCTTCTGTTTTGGGATTCTTTTTGGATTTTTAAAGCGAATTGGCAACCGCAATAATTTTGCCGATAAAGCTCGTTTTCTCTCGCCAAAGCTTGCAAGTTTAAACCCAACTCGCTCTTAAAATGTTCAAAATTATCGTTTCTAAACACAACAAATTCCAAATTGTGCCTTTGCGCGATGTGTTGTCCCTTAGCGATGAGCTGGTTAGGGTCTTTTTTAGGGCTTGTGAGTAAAGTGGTGGTGAATCTTTCTTCCCCTAATTCAAAGGCTTTCAAAGCGCTCGTTTCTAATCGCAAGTCAAAGCATTCAAAACAGCGTTCGCTTTTTTCCCCTAACAATTCCTTACCCTTAGCTTTATCTAAAAATTTTTCTAATTCATAATCGCCCTCAAGCAATTCAATTTCTAGCATCTCGCAAGTGCGTTTCACATCCTCTAAACGCAACAAGTATTCGCTATAAGGATGGATATTGGGGTTATAAAAAAACCCTACAATTTTTTCACCCGCAAAAGCCTCTTTAGCCTTTTTTAAAAAATAGAGATTATCCACCGAGCAGCAAATATGAATGAGCATTAAAACTGCTTTTTATTCACGTCTTCTAAAATATCGTTAGAGACCTTGTCAATTTCTTGACTGATTTCTAACGAATCGCTAGCGATTTTTAGATTGCCCTCAGTAACCGATCTTAAGGCTTCAATAGAAGCGTTGATTTCTTCTACTTCTTTAACCTGGTTTTTAATGCTTTCGCTCGTGTCTGAAATGCTTTGAACTAAAATATTAATATTGGCTTCAATCTCGCTGAGGGATTTTTGCGTCCTTTCAGCGAGTTTCCTCACTTCATCGGCCACCACCGCAAAGCCTCTGCCATGCTCGCCGGCCCTTGCGGCTTCAATAGCAGCATTTAGGGCTAAAAGATTGGTTTGATCGGCAATATCTCTAATGATTTCTACAATGCTTTTAATGTCTTGCCCTTGTTCAATCATGGCTTCACTTTGAGAGCTCACGCCTTGAATGGAAGTGGTGATATTTTCTATCGTTTTAGAAGTTTCCATCAAGCTTTTGTGTTGGGAGTTTGAAGCCTTTTCTAAATTTTGCACGCATTCTTTTAAATTCGCACTATCGTTCGCTAAATCTTTGGCAAAATTAGACGAAGTTTCTAGCATTTTTTGGATTTCTTGCCCTAAAGCGTTAGTAACCAATTCCACCCTACCCGAAGCGTTTTGGATCCGCCCTCTAAAATCCAAACCAGAATAGCTTTCAAAGATTTTAAAAATGCTTGGCATGTGAGTCCCTACGCTTTCTTGCAAATAATCCATGATTCCATTTAGTGCATCTCTCAATTCTTTCAAATCAGGGCTTGCGGGTTCAGCCGTGATGCGCACCGCAAAATTCCCTGCTTTCACATCTGAAACCACTTTAATGGTGTCTTGGACGGCTTGCCTGTCTTCTTGCATGATTTTTTGGGTTTGCAAGATATTTTTATTGATCGCTGTTTGCATGCGCCCTAATTCGTCATTAGATTTCGCTTCAACCAATTTAATACCGCTGGAATGGGCTTGATTGTTCAATAATTTGAAGAAATGAGATAAGGTGCTAGAAACGACTTCCAAACGATTGCTCACAATCGCTCGCATTAAGAGGGTGATCGCTATGATTAACGCTAACACCATGATAGCGCTCGCTACAACCACCACAAAACGCACCGATCCCACTTGCTCATAGACCTTATCTTTTTCAATGATTAAAGCGATCATCCAATTAAGATTGTCTTTACTTTCTGTTTTGCCTAGCATTTTAAAGGTTTCAACGGCTAAAAAATTCTCCTTATGGCTAAAGGGATCCAGGTATTCTAAAGTCGCTTTAGATCCGTTTTCTAAAATAGCCAGCACTTCGTTGGTGGCTTTAGGCACGCTCTTATAAATTTCTGCGATAGATTTGTCTTGCAAACTCTTATTCGCGCTCAAAAGCACTTTACCCTTAACGCCAATTAAAAACAAATCGCTCCTGTTTTTAGTGATTTCATTGCTGAAGCTGTCAATAGAAAGGAAAATCATCAAAGCCCCTACAGCCTCTTGAGTGTTTTCATTCAATAAAGGTAAAAGAACATCAACCCCATAAACTTCCGCCCCATTAGGCATTTTCCTATAATAAGGCAAGCTTTTAGAAATTTCTTTATTTTTCATCGTTTTTTGCACTAAAGGGTTATTCCCCAATGACGGATTTTCCAATAGCTTAATCGTATCGTTATCCCTTAAAAGCGTTAATCTTAAATCTTCTCTGTCTTTAAAAAACATGTTCACCCCAGCGACATGCGAATTGGCTAAAATGAAGTTTTTTAACAATTGGATTCTGATTTCTCTTTTGGTGTCTTTAGGGAGCATTTCTCTGACAATGCCCATGCTCGTATAAGTGTTTTCCAAAACCCCTTGCACTTCCTTAACCTTAAAATGCAAACTATCTTGCATAGAATGCAGGGCGCTTTCTTTTAAAATCTCTTTCACCCTGCTGTTTAAGGACACCCCTAAAATGCTCACGCACACGATCACAATCAACGCCACGCACAATATGATTTTATTACCGATACTCAAACCTTTAGACAAAACACAACCTTACTATGATGAATTTTTTGCCCATTTGCGGCAAAATTTTAAACCGCATTATAGTATTATAAGCATAAATCCAAAATTAAACTGGATTAAAAAGACGATCAATCATTCTCATTAAAAAAACATTTAAGGTTACATTCGCTCTTTTAGGGTATGCTACGACTTGAAATTATCCAAATATAAAAAGGAATCATTATGCCTTTTGTCCCCACGCGCTCTTTGAAAGAAAAAAAGATTGATTTTATTGAAGCGGTATTAAACCCCAACGCCCCCAAAGGCGGGCTTTACACTTTAGAAAATTTTGAAACGCTAGAATGGCAAGATTGTTTGAATCTGAGCTATAACGAGCTGGTAGAATGCGTGTTTGAACGATTGGGATTAGAGATTCCTAAGGGTTTATTAACAAGCGCTTTAAAACGCTATGAAAATTTTGATAACCCTAAAAATCCAGCCCCTATTTTTGCGCTCAATGAAAGGCTTTTTATCCAAGAACTCTACCATGGGCCTAGTTTGGCGTTTAAAGACATGGCGTTACAGCCTTTAGCGAGCTTGTTTTCTAACCTAGCGGTAGGAAAAAATGAAAAGTATTTAATGCTCGTTTCCACAAGCGGCGATACCGGCCCTGCGACTTTAGAAAGTTTGGCGGGCATGCCTAATGTTTTTGTGGTGTGTTTATACCCCAAAGACGGCACGAGTTTAGTCCAAAAACTCCAAATGGTTACCCAAAGCGCTAGCAATTTAAAGGTGTTTGGGGTGAGTGGGGATTTTGATGATGCGCAAAACGCGCTCAAAAACCTTTTAAAAGACGACGATTTTAACGAAGCTTTAAAAGCGCACCAATTGAAATTAAGCGTGGCTAATTCCGTGAATTTTGGGCGCATCGCTTTTCAAATCGTCTATCATATTTGGGGCTTTTTGGAATTGTATAAAAAAGGCGCGATCAATTCTAAAGAAAAAATCACCCTGGCCATACCCAGCGGTAATTTTGGGAACGCTTTAGGGGCGTTTTATGCCAAAAAAATGGGCTTAAATATCGCTAAAATCAAGGTCGTAACCAACAGCAACGATGTTTTAAGGGAGTTTATAGAAACAGGGCGTTACGATTTAACCCACCGCTCTTTAAAGCAAACTTACTCGCCGGCTATGGATATTTTAAAAAGCTCTAACGTGGAAAGGGTGCTTTTTAGCCTTTTTGGGTTTGAACGCACGCTAGAATTGATGCAAGCTTTAGAAGAAGAGAAATTTTATGCCTTAAAGCCTAAAGAATTAGCCCTTTTACAGGAGCATTTTTCTTGCGCGAGCTGCTCAGATGAAGATTGTTTGAAAACCATTCAAGAAGTTTATGCAGAGCACCAATACCTGATTGACCCCCACACCGCCACCGCTTTAAACGCCAGCTTGAAAACTAATGAAAAAACCCTTGTTTCCGCCACCGCTTCTTATGAAAAATTCCCTAGAACCACCCTTTTAGCCCTAAACGAGCAAAAAAAAGACGATAAAACCGCCCTAGAAGCGCTAAAAAACAACTACAATACCCCAGATAGCCAACGCCTTGATGATTTATTTGAAAGAGGGATCAAGCACCAAGAAGTTTTAAAACTCAATGAGATCAAATCTTCTATTCTTTTGTGGTTAGAAAGCCTACATTAAATCTTTTTTTGAGCTTTTAACCTTAATAAAAGTTACATTTTAAGTTAAAATACACTATAATAAATAAACTCTAAACGAAAATTAAACTGAATGAAAGGAGTTTGAATGAAAAAAATCGTTTTAGTAGCGATAGCCTTACTGATAAGTGGTTGCGCGAGTTATAAGATCACGCCTGAACATGTTACATCTTATAATAATGGGATTCAAGTGATGACCTCCACGCAAGCCAAGTCTAAAGTCCAGTTAGAAATCGCTCAAAGCAAATTGAAAGGTTTGAATGAATCCCCCTTAGTGCTGTATGTAGCGGCGCAAGTTATAGAGGGAAATCCTGTGGTGTTTAGCCGTAAAGCCATTTCGGTGTCTATCAACCAAACGAATTTACCGGTCTTAAGCTTGAGACAGGTGATGAAATCCAGTTTTGATTTTGAGGGCATTTTACAAAGCTTTAATATCAGCGTGCCGACCGCCCCTATTGATAATATCAATATGATCACCCCACCTATGTTTTATTACGGGCAAGGGAGTTTTTTAGCTTATAACGGCATGATGTATGGGGGAATGGGCATGTATGGACCGGGCTTTGGCATGATGATGATGGATGATGTAGAAGAGCAAGAAGTCATGCAAGAAAGCCGCCAAGCTTTAAAAATCCTAGCGATCAATTACCTTAAGAAAAACACCCTTAATGTTGAAAATAAGGCTAAAGGAGGGTTTGTCGTGGTGGATACCAAAAACCTTAAAACCCCGGGCGTGGTGGTGGTTAAAGTCTTTTTAGAAGATGAAATCCACACCTTTAAAATTGATATTTCTAAGATGTAATCACCCCCTTTAATAAAAGCCTTTGGGGGTCAATCCACCTTAAAGGCTTTTTTCTTAATGGGTTAAATCTAGCGGATTGTCTGATAACCATTAAAAACGATTAAACCCCTTTTTTAGATTTTATTTTATGGCAAACAAAAAGGAAAAACCAAACGATTAAACCCCTTTTTTTTGCGTTTATTTTTGAGAAGCTAAAAAATCCTGGATATTTTCTTTGGTTTTTTCCACTAAAGTTTTCAAGCTATCGCTATACGCCCATGCGATATGGGGGGTTAAAAGCAATTTGTTTTGGATCTTTGGGTTCAAAAACGCATGGTCTTTTTCAAAAGGCTCTTTCACAAACACATCGCTCGCGTAATACAAATCTTTGGTTTCTAAAGTTAAAGCCAAATCCTTTTCATTCACAATGCCCCCACGCCCCACATTGATTAAAATCGCCCCTTCTTTTAGGCTTTGCAATTCTTTGAGAGCGATTAAATCGCGCGTGCTTTCATTTAAGGGGGCATGAATGCTGATAATATCGCTTGTTGTGAGCAGATCTTTTAAACTCAAGCGCTCATATTCTTCTTTTTTATCTTTAGGGGAATAATACACCACCTTTGCCCCAAAAGCTTGAGCGATCTTGGCGACTCTTTTACCGATTGCGCCTAAACCAATAACCCCCCATTGACTCCCTTTAATAAGCCCCATTTTCATACCGCTAATGTGCGTAAAAATATCGCTTTGACTATATTCCCCGCTTTTACAATAACGATCGTAATCATTAATCCTCCCCAACAAAGACAACGCGCACGCTAAAGTGTGCTGGGCTACGGATTCTGTAGAATAAGCGCTCACGTTTTTGACTTCTATGCCTAAAGCTTTCGCGCTTTTTATATCCACATTATCCGTGCCTGTAGCGGTGATGCAAATGAGTTTGAGTTTAGGCAATTGGCTTAGAACCTCTTGGGTGATAACGACTTTATTCAATACCATTATTTCAGCGTCTTTACAGCGTTCAACCACTTGATTAGGCGAAGTGATCTCATAAAAATCAAAATCCGCCACTTCTTTTAAAACTTCTAAAGCTTTCAGCCCCACGCTTTTAGCGTCTAAGATTACGCCTTTTTTGAATGTTTTCATCTCTATACTCCTAGATTTAATTTTAAAATTATATAATTAAACCACAAAATCCTTTTTTAAAAGAAACTAAGCATGCCAAAACCCAAGAAAAACACCCTCCCCTGTAGCCTTTCTATCAAAATGTCTTATTTCATGCGTCTTCTCATTAAATGGCGCACCCGCTCTTTAAGCCATAAAATGATGACTCTCATTCAAATCTTAAGCATTCTGGCTTTAGCGAGCAAGGCCAGTGAAGATTTAGAAGAGCAGCTCAAAAAAATCAAAGATTACATTTATAGAACCCTAAACGCTAAAATCGCATCGGATGTGTATGACCGAGTGCTTATTTTAGTGAATGAATATTGCGCTAATGAAGAATTGTTTGATAAAGAGAGCGTTAAAATTTCAGATTTACTCATTCAAGACATTCAGCTTTACGCTTTAGTCGATGAAATGCTTAAAGAAGACAAATACCAGGTCCAGCACACCATTTTAAAGGGCATCATCAAGCGCAAATACGATGAAGCCTACTCGCTCAATAGCGAAGACAGGATTCTTTTAGAATACCAAGAACGCTTGCTAGAGCCCTCATACGCGTCTTTTTCAAATAAAAAATTCAAATGATTTGAAAGCGTTATTCCGCTTTTTGGGCTTTTATTGAAAAAGGGCTTTAAAATGGGCTAAAATTAGGGTTTTATTTGACAATATAAAGGGATTGAATGGCTTTTAAGGTGGTGCGAATTTGCGGGGGGCTTGGGAATCAAATGTTTCAATACGCTTTCGCTAAAAGTTTGCAAAAACACTCTAACACGCCTGTGCTGTTAGATACAACTTCTTTTGATTGGAGTAATAGGAAAATGCAATTGGAGCTTTTCCTTATTGATTTGCCCTATGCGAGCGAAAAAGAAATCGCTGTGGCTAAAATGCAACACCTCCCCAAGCTAGTAAGAGACGCACTCAAACGCATGGGGTTTGATAGGGTGAGTCAAGAAATCGTGTTTGAATACGAGCCTAAATTACTAAAGCCAAGCCGCTTGACTTATTTTTATGGCTATTTTCAAGATCCACGATATTTTGATGCTATATCCCCTTTGATCAAGCAAACCTTCACCCTACCCCCCCCCCCCGAAAATGGAAATAATAAAAAAAAAGAGGAAGAATACCACCGCAAGCTTTCTTTGATTTTAGCCGCTAAAAACAGCGTGTTTGTGCATATAAGAAGAGGGGATTATGTGGGGATTGGCTGTCAGCTTGGTATTGATTATCAAAAAAAGGCTGTTGAGTGTATGGCAAAGCGCGTGCCAAACATGGAGCTTTTTGTGTTTTGCGAAGATTTAAAATTCACGCAAAACCTTGATCTTGGCTACCCTTTTATGGACATGACCACTAGGGATAAAGAAGAAGAGGCGTATTGGGACATGCTGCTCATGCAATCTTGCAAGCATGGCATTATCGCTAACAGCACTTATAGTTGGTGGGCGGCTTATTTGATAAACAATCCAGAAAAAATCATTATTGGCCCCAAACACTGGCTTTTTGGGCATGAAAACATCCTTTGTAAGGAATGGGTGAAAATAGAATCCCATTTTGAGGTGAAATCCCAAAAGTATAACGCTTAAAGCGGCTTAAAAGGGCTTATTGGAAATTCAAATCTTTGATTTTAGATCGGATTTCTTTATAGCGAGCGTCTAATTCTAATTTTCTGTTCATGGATATTTTGATAAATCCGCTTTCTTTTTCTATGCCAATAAATTTTCTCTTCAAAAGATTAGCCGCAATGCCTGTGGTGGAGCTCCCGCTAAAAGGATCGCCAATGAGGGAATTGTCATCGCTCGCCATTAAAAGCAAGCGCACCAACAAAGCGAGGGGTTTTTGAGTGGGGTGCTTGCCATTAATTTTTTCCCAAGGAGCGATCGCTGGGAAATTCCACACATCACGCATTTGTTTATCGTTATTGATCTTTTTTAAAATCTCATAGTTAAAAACATGCTTGTGCTTGCGGCTTTTCCTCGCCCAAATGATTTGCTCAGCCGAATGCGTCAAATAACGGCAGCTGAAATTTGGGGGAGGGTTGGTTTTTTGCCAGGTGATGAGGTTTAAAATCTTAAAATCCAATTTTTGTAAAATGCGCCCCAAAGAAAAGATATTGTGGTAAGTCCCGCTGATTAAAAGGCTTCCTGTGTTTTTTAAAGCCTTTTTGGCGTTGTTTATCCACTGGTGATTAAACTCATCAATATCGTTAATCCCATTTTCTTTATCCCAATCGCCTTTATTGACGCTCACAATCTTACCGCTCTGTATGCTTAAGCCGCCATTAGAAAGGAAATAAGGCGGATCGGCAAAAATCAAATCAAAAGCATTTTCAAATTGGGGCAACACCTCATTACAATCCCCTTGATAAAGAGTAAAAAGCTCGTCTGCACTTTTAAAAATGGGGCGAGAAAGATAAGGCGCTCCCATTTTTTATTCTGCTTTAATGCCTTTATCTTCAATGTGTTTTTCAATGTGTTTTTGCATTGCTTCATCATCAAGCACTGGATCAAAAAACTTCTCCATATCCACTGCCGTATCAAGTCCTTTTTCAATTTGCTTGTTAATCTTTTCCATAAAAGGCTTAAAATCCTTCGGACTTTGTTCTATAAGCATGTTGAGTGTGGGTATATCAACCTCCCTTTCTCTAGCTGAAAACAAGATTTTGGAGTTTGAGATCCCAGATTCTAGCTTGATCACCCCTATACCAAAGCTTTGGTTGAGTCGTCCCAATTCACCTAAAATATCATCTTTATCTTTATCTTTAATATTTTTTACTACCAAATACCCCTCATTAGCCCAGCTAGAATTGCTCACCGCTTGAAAATAGCTCTCTTTTAAATTGGAAAGACTAAGCTCTCTTTTAAGCTCAAAGGAAAAAAGCTTGTGTCTTTTTTGACCGGTATGGTGTAAAAATTTCAAAGTTTGTTCTTTATATTTACTTTTAAGATCTTTATCATAGGGAAAATACACGCCCACGATGTCAGGATAATTCCACTCACACTTGCCTTGTTTGTCTTTTTGGCACTTTTCATGATAGATGGTTTTGCATAGGAGCCTGAATTTTGGATCTTCGCTGAGGAATTTCACAAGCAGTGGGTGTAAATCCCTTTCGTTAAAAGAGACTTCTTGTTTTTTGGCTGCATCTAAACACCCGCTCTGTCCATCATCTTTTTCTTTGGCGTTTGAGGTTTCTTGTGGAGGAAATTCTCTTTCGCGAGATTTGAGCCAATAAAAATAGGCTTTTCCTTGTTTGTGTGCAACATAAAATTGCTTCTTGTCTTGACCAAGATCACTTCCAATTGTGGACCAAGGTGTTTTTCCTATGCTTGTGCGTTCTTTATCCAATCCCATTTCACAAGCTTTCTCAAAAATTTCTTTAACGCTCAAAGGTCTCTCTGCTTGTTCTAAAACTTTTTTAGCTAATTCTCTATAAAAAATCATGTTCTTTCTTTTTTGTGGTTATGAGCAGAAACGATTATACTCAAAATGTTTGAAAATACCGCAACCCTTATAGGGTTAGGCTGGGTGTCTCTCTTCACCCAACCTAAAATTTGTATTTGTAAAATCTGTAAAAGGAGTGTCGTAAAAGGAATGCTTAGAAACTATGGTGTCTCGTTAATACATTCTAAACAAAAAGTTTTTAAAGGCAAAAAGGCTGGCGGACAGGGAGGGATTCGAACCCTCGGTAACCTTGACGGCTACGCATCCTTAGCAGGGATGTGGTTTCAGCCAACTCACCCACCTGTCCTTCAAAAAGTAGAATTATAGTAAAAATAAGTTAAAATAAACCTTAAACTTTAATGGTTTCTAAACAAAACTAAGGGCTTTTATATTACAATTTTAAATTATGGATTAATAAAATTTAAAGGATAACCATGCAATACGCGCTATTATTTCCAGGGCAAGGCTCGCAATGTATAGGAATGGGGAAATCGTTCTATGAGAGCCACACCCTAGCTAAAGAATTGTTTGAAAGGGCTTCTAACGCGCTTAAAGTGGATATGAAAAAAACGCTTTTTGAAGAAAACGAGCTTTTAAAAGAGAGCGCTTACACCCAGCCTGCCATTTACTTAGTGAGCTATATCGCTTATCAGTTACTCAACAAGCAAGCAAATGGGGGGTTAAAACCCGTTTTCGCTTTAGGGCATTCGCTCGGCGAAGTGAGCGCGGTGTCTTTGAGCGGGGCACTAGATTTTGAAAAAGCCCTTAAACTCACGCACCAAAGAGGCAAAATGATGCAAGAAGCGTGCGCGAATAAAGACGCGTCCATGATGGTCGTTTTGGGCGTTTCTGAAGAAAGCCTTTTGAGTTTGTGTCAAAGAACCAAAAACGTGTGGTGCGCGAATTTCAATGGCGGCATGCAAGTGGTTTTAGCTGGGGTTAAAGACGATTTGAAAGCCCTAGAGCCGACTTTAAAGGAAATGGGAGCTAAAAGAGTGGTTTTTTTAGAAATGAGCGTGGCGAGCCATTGCCCTTTTTTAGAGCCTATGATTTTTAAATTCCAGGAATTGCTAGAAAAAAGCCTGAAAGATAAATTCCATTTTGAAATCATCTCCAATGCGACTAACGAAGCGTATCACAACAAAGCAAAAGCCGTTGAATTATTGAGCTTGCAACTCACTCAGCCGGTGCGTTATCAAGACTGCGTGAAATCTAACAATGACCGAGTGGGTGTCTTTTTTGAATTAGGCTGTGGGAGCGTGTTAAAAGGACTTAACAAGCGCTTAAGCAACAAGCCCACCATAAGCGTAGGGGATAATAAGGGGCTTGATGAAGCCATTGAATTTTTAGAAGAATACGTGTGATGGGGAGAAAATGGTGCAAAAAATTGGCATTTTAGGGGCGATGAGAGAAGAAATAACCCCTATACTAGAATTGTTTGGCGTGGGTTTTGAAGAGATCCCTTTAGGGGGGAATGTTTTCCATAAAGGCGTTTATCGTAACAAGGAAATCATTGTCGCTTATAGCAAGATTGGCAAGGTGCATTCCACTTTAACCACAACGAGCATGATTTTAGCGTTTGGCGTTCAAAAGGTGCTTTTTAGCGGGGTGGCTGGAAGCTTAGTCAAAGACTTAAAAATCAATGATTTGTTAGTGGCTATTCAATTGGTCCAGCATGATGTGGATTTGAGCGCGTTTAAGCACCCTTTAGGGTTCATCCCAGAAAGCGCGATTTTTATTGAAACGAGCGAAAGTTTGAACGCTTTGGCTAAAAAGATCGCTAATGAGCAACACATCGTGCTCAAAGAGGGCGTCATCGCATCAGGCGATCAGTTTGTGCATAGCAAAGAAAGGAAAGAGTTTTTAGTTAGCGAGTTTAAGGCGAGCGCGGTGGAAATGGAGGGGGCGAGTGTGGCGTTTGTGTGCCAAAAATTTGGCGTGCCATGCTGCGTGTTAAGGAGCATTAGCGATAACGCTGATGAGGAAGCTAACATGAGCTTTGATGAATTTTTAGAAAAAAGCGCTCACACTTCAGCGAAATTTTTAAAAAGCATGGTGGATGAGCTTTAGGGTTTGTTTTTATAGAGTGGCGGGATGGAGGGGTGGAATGTAAAAAAGCTTTTTAGTATTTTTTACATTTTGTGATGAATATTGATATAAAGCGAGGAAAAATTCCAATAATATAATTAGAATTTAAGCTATCTTTTAGTAAAATAAAATAGGAATAGGTGTATCTTATCTTATAGACCTAGCTTTTGATTGAAAGCATGGGTTCTTATTTTATGGAGTGTCCAATGAAAAAGAAAGCTAACGAAGAAAAAGCCCCCAAAAGAGCTAAACAGGAAGCCAAAGTAGAAGCCGCACAGGAAAATAAAACTAAAGAAAACAATAAAGCCAAAGAGAGCAAAATTAAAGAAGTTAAAACCAAAGAGAGCAAAGTCAAAGAAACTAAAGCGAAAGAACCTGTTCCTGTTAAAAAGCTTAGTTTTAATGAAGCGTTAGAAGAATTATTCGCTAATTCCTTAAGCGATTGCGTTTCTTATGAGTCCATCATTCAAATCAGCGCGAAAGTCCCCACTCTAGCCCAAATCAAAAAAATCAAAGAATTGTGCCAAAAATACCAAAAAAAATTAGTCAGCTCTTCAGAATACGCTAAAAAACTCAATGCGATTGACAAGATTAAAAACACCGAAGAAAAGCAAAAAGTTTTAGATGAAGAATTAGAAGATGGCTATGACTTTTTGAAAGAAAAGGATTTTTTAGAGTGGAGCAGGAGCGATAGCCCAGTGCGCATGTATTTGCGTGAAATGGGGGATATAAAACTTTTAAGCAAAGATGAAGAGATCGAATTAAGCAAGCAAATCCGCTTGGGTGAAGACATTATTTTAGACGCGATCTGTTCAGTGCCGTATTTGATTGATTTTATCTATGCGTATAAAGACGCTTTAATCAATCGTGAAAGAAGGGTTAAAGAGCTTTTTAGGAGCTTTGATGATGACGATGAAAATAGCGTGAGTGATCCTAAAAAAGATGATGACAGCGAAGAAGACGAAGAAAACGAAGAAAGGAAAAAAGTCGTTTCCGAAAAAGACAAGAAGCGCGTTGAAAAAGTCCAAGAGAGTTTTAAAGCCCTAGACAAGGCTAAAAAAGAATGGCTTAAAGCCCTTGAAGCCCCCATAGATGAAAAAGAAGACGAGTTAGTGCGTTCATTGACCCTAGCTTACAAACGCCAAACGCTCAAAGACAGACTCTATGATTTAGAACCTACCAGCAAACTGATTAATGAATTAGTCAAAACGATGGAAACCACTTTAAAAAGCGGCGATGGGTTTGAAAAAGAGTTGAAACGCTTGGAATACAAACTGCCCTTATTCAATGACACCCTAATCGCAAACCATAAAAAAATCCTTGCTAATATCACTAACATGACTAAAGAAGATATTATCGCTCAAGTGCCAGAAGCGACTATGGTGAGCGTGTATATGGATCTTAAAAAGCTTTTTTTGACTAAAGAAGCGAGCGAAGAAGGCTTTGATTTAGACCCTAACAAGCTAAAAGAAATTTTAGAGCAAATCAAAAGAGGGAAATTGATTTCCGATCGTGCTAAAAACAAAATGGCTAAATCCAATTTAAGGTTGGTAGTGAGCATCGCTAAACGATTCACGAGCAGAGGCTTACCTTTCTTGGATTTGATTCAAGAGGGTAATATCGGCTTGATGAAAGCGGTGGATAAGTTTGAACATGAAAAGGGCTTCAAGTTTTCTACCTATGCGACCTGGTGGATCAAGCAGGCTATCAGCAGAGCCATAGCCGATCAAGCCCGCACTATCCGCATCCCCATTCACATGATTGACACGATTAATCGCATCAATAAAGTCATGCGCAAACACATTCAAGAAACCGGCAAAGAGCCTGATTTAGAAGTGGTGGCTGAAGAAGTGGGGCTTTCCTTAGATAAAGTGAAGAATGTGATTAAGGTGACTAAAGAGCCTATCAGTTTGGAAACCCCAGTCGGCAATGATGATGACGGCAAATTTGGGGATTTCGTGGAAGATAAAAATATCGTTAGCTCCATTGATCACATCATGCGAGAAGATTTGAAAGCCCAAATTGAAAGCGTTTTGGATCAGTTGAACGAGCGAGAAAAAGCGGTGATCCGCATGCGTTTTGGGCTTTTAGACGATGAAAGCGATCGGACTTTAGAAGAAATCGGCAAGGAATTGAATGTTACTAGAGAAAGGGTGCGCCAGATTGAAAGCTCTGCGATCAAAAAATTGAGAAGCCCGCAATACGGGCGCATTTTAAGAAATTATTTGCGCATTTGATGTTGAGGTTCTCTAAAGCATGCGTTACTTTCTTGTAGTTTTCTTGTTTTTATTTGTGGGTTGCATGAAAAAGGATTTCACGCTCAAAGATTTATCCTTGCCCCAAGAGGCTTCAAGCTATCTTGCAAGCTCTCAAAATGGCAGTAACAATAACCAAAGCATCGACCCTCAAGCGTTAAGAGAAAATCTAAAAGAGAGCTATCTCAAAGCGTGGTATTCCCCATGGCTAGATGCGAAAGTCAAAAGCAATAAAAAAGAAGTGTTTTGGATCCTTAAGGAGATGAATAAATCCACCGGTTATGGCGAAGATCTAAAACCCAACGCAAAAGCCTTCAATGATGAGCTTATTAAGAGCATGGATATTGAGCATTACCCTAGTGCTAAGATTAAGGCTGTGGTGGTGCGAGATAGCGATGTGAGGGCTGTACCCACTAACAAGCCTTTTTACCTCTCTCAAAAAGGCTACCCTTTTGACAGGTATCAAAATTCGCTGATTTTTCAAGGCACACCGGTTTTAATCACGCATTTCAACACGGATAAAACTTACGCCCACATTCAAAGCAGTTTTGTTTATGGTTGGATCAAAGTTAGCGATTTAGCCTACATGCATGATAAAGACATAGAGCTTTTAATTCATCTTAAAGATTATGTCATGCCTATAAAAGATAAAATCCCCCTTTATACAGACTATGGGGATTTTTACACCAATGCTAGAGTGGGCGAATTGTTCGCTCTCATCCCCCAAAGTCAAAAAACGCCTGAAAAATCCCCAAAAAAGGAATTAAAAGCCTATGGTTTTTTGAGGGACGCTAAGGGCTATGCAACTTTACAAAGCGTGATTTTAGAAGAAAAGGATTTTTTTGTTTTCCCTAAAGCTTTTAACAGCGAGAACATGGCGTATTTTATAGACACCATGCTAGGGCAAAAATACGGCTGGGGTGGGCTATTGGGCAATAGGGATTGCTCGGCTTTCACTAGGGATAGTTTTGCTAATTTTGGTATTTTGCTCCCCAGAAATTCCTACGCGCAAAGCCGTTATGCGAACAATTATGTGGATTTAAGCTCTATGAAAGCCAAAGAAAAAGAAGACTACATCCTTAAAAACGCCACGCCTTTTGGAACGCTCATCTATTTAAAAGGGCATATCATGCTCTATTTAGGTACACACAACCATCAAGCGATAGTCGCTCACAGCATTTGGTCGGTGCAAACCCAAAAGCATTTTAAAACCTTGAGCCATAAAATAGGAGGCGTGGTGATCACTTCATTATGGTTAGCAGAAGAACATAATGGGGCATTTTCTAAAAAGAAATTATTGATTGATAGGGTGCTTGGAATGAGCGATTTGAAAGATTTTGTCCATAAAACTTCAAGCCCTTTGAATGCGAATTGATTTTCTTATACTATGATTACGATTCATTAATTTAAAACATTTGGAGAAAGACAATGAGTATGGAATTTGATGCTGTCATTATTGGAGGTGGGGTTTCAGGGTGTGCGACCTTTTATACTTTGAGCGAATACAGCTCTTTAAAGCGCGTGGCTATTGTGGAAAAATGCTCTAAATTAGCTCAAATCAGCTCCAGCGCTAAGGCTAATTCGCAAACCATTCATGATGGCTCTATTGAAACGAATTACACTCCAGAAAAAGCTAAAAAAGTGCGTTTGAGTGCTTATAAGACCAGACAATACGCGCTCAATAAAGGCTTGCAAAATGAAGTGATCTTTGAAACCCAAAAAATGGCCATAGGCGTGGGCGATGAAGAATGCGAGTTCATGAAAAAACGCTACGAATCCTTTAAAGAAATCTTTGTGGGGCTAGAAGAATTTGACAAACAAAAGATTAAAGAATTAGAGCCTAATGTGATTTTAGGGGCTAATGGGATAGACAGGCATGAAAACATTATCGGTCATGGCTATCAAAAAGACTGGAGCACCATGAATTTTGCGAAGTTGAGCGAAAACTTCGTTGAAGAAGCTTTAAAATTAAAGCCTAACAACCAGGTGTTTTTGAATTTTAAAGTGAAAAAGATTGAAAAACGAGACGACACTTACGCCTTAATTTCTGAAGACGCTGAAGAAGTGTATGCTAAATTCGTGCTAGTCAATGCCGGCTCTTACGCTTTGCCTTTGGCTCAGAGCATGGGTTATGGCTTGGATTTAGGGTGCTTGCCTGTGGCGGGTAGCTTTTATTTTGTGCCTAATTTATTAAGGGGCAAGGTTTATACCGTTCAAAACCCCAAACTCCCTTTTGCAGCCGTGCATGGCGACCCTGATGCCGTCATTAAGGGTAAAACGCGCATCGGGCCTACCGCTTTAACGATGCCTAAATTAGAGCGCAACAAATGCTGGCTTAAGGGCATTAGCTTGGAATTACTAAAAATGGATTTGAATAAAGATGTGTTTAAGATCGCGTTTGATTTGATGAGCGATAAAGAAATCCGTAATTATGTGTTTAAAAACATGGTTTTTGAATTGCCCGTTATCGGTAAAAAGAAATTTTTAAAAGACGCTCAAAAAATCATCCCCTCTCTTAGCCTAGAAGATTTAGAATACGCTCATGGTTTTGGCGAAGTGCGCCCGCAAGTTTTAGACAGAACCAAGCGAAAGCTGGAATTAGGCGAAAAAAAGATTTGCACGCATAAAGGCATCACTTTTAACATGACCCCCTCTCCAGGCGCGACGAGCTGCTTGCAAAACGCCCTTGTGGATTCCCAAGAAATCGCTGCGTATTTGGGCGAGAGCTTTGAATTAGAACGCTTTTATAAAGATTTATCCCCAGAAGAATTGGAAAATTAAAAACGCATGCCAAAAGAACAAGAAGCCCGAGAAATCGCTAAAAAGGCCGTTCAAATCGTGTTTTTTTTAGGGATTGTGGTGGTGCTTTTGATGATGATAAACCTTTACATGCTCATCAATCAAATCAACGCGAGCGCTCAAATGAGCCAACAAATCAAAAAGATAGAAGAAAGGCTCAATCAAGGGCAAAAATAGAAGCTTTGGCTTATTAAGCATGAGTAACAAAATTAAAAAAAGCTTAAAGGCATTTTTTAAAATAAATACAATAAAATAGCTTGCGTAAGCAAGTGATAGCCTCTTTAAAAAGCGGTCTTTTGGGGTTAGGGGGTTTTTAGTTGGGGGTTGTAGGGGAGGGCTATTGTAAAATACCCCCCTATTCTTTTAAAAAAAATGCGTTTTACTTAAGAAATGAGTTTGACCATAAAATCAAAAGCAATCAAACAAATTTTTTAAAAAACCCTATTTTTAAACTTTAAACTACGCTTAAATTCAGCAATATTTAAGTTTATTTCCTTATAATGAGTGCTTTAATTTTATCAAAGGATTCTTATGACAAAGACTGCTAAAGTCAATGACATCGTTCGTGATTGGGTCGTTTTAGACGCTAAGGACAAAGTTTTTGGCCGCTTGATCACTGAAATCGCTGTGCTTTTAAGAGGGAAACACCGCCCTTTTTACACCCCTAATGTGGATTGTGGGGATTTTGTGGTGGTTATCAACGCCAATAAGGTTAAATTTTCAGGCATGAAATTAGAGGATAAAGAGTATTTTACCCATTCAGGCTATTTTGGCAGCACCAAGAGCAAGACTCTCCAAGAAATGCTAGAAAAAACCCCCGAAAAGCTCTACCACTTAGCCGTTAGGGGCATGCTCCCTAAAACGAAATTAGGGAAAGCGATGATTAAAAAACTCAAAGTTTATCGTGATGACAAGCACCCTCACACCGCACAAACTAGCAAAAAGGACGCTAAATGAGAAAAATCTATGCTACCGGTAAAAGAAAAACCGCTATCGCTAAAGTGTGGCTCACTCCGGGTAAAGGCGAATTGAGTATCAATGAGCAGAGCTTGAATCAATGGTTGGGCGGGCATGAAGCCATTAAAATGAAAGTCATGCAACCTTTACTTTTAACCAAACAAGAGCAATCTGTGGATATTAAAGCGGTGGTTTTTGGTGGGGGCTACTCAGCGCAAGCGGAAGCCTTAAGGCATGGCATTTCTAAAGCCTTGAACGCTTATGATATTGCTTTTAGAGCCATTTTAAAACCTAAAGGCTTGCTCACTAGGGATTCAAGGGTGGTTGAACGCAAAAAATATGGTAAAAGAAAGGCCAGAAGAAGCCCGCAATTCTCTAAAAGGTAATTTTTATTTCTTTTTCTCTTCTTTGGGGGAGTTTTGGGGGCTTTGGAGGGCTTTGGCTCTCTTTTATTTTCTGCTTTTTATTCTCTCTTGTTTTATTAAAGTTTCAAAATAATGTATAATAATCATTCTCTATCAATTCGTTTTAAAAGGGCAAAGGGAATGAAATCTACAAAAATTGGTTTTAAGATTGTGGTGATGGTGTGCGCGGTCGTTATAGCGATTAGCGCTATTATGGGCTTTATTATCAACCACAAGGTTGAAAGCGTGTTGCAAAGCCAAGCCACGGAATTGTTGCAAAAAAAAGCTCAGTTAGTCGGTTTTAAGATTCAAGGCATTATGAAGCGTATTTTTATGGGCGCTAACACCCTTGAAAAATTCTTAAGCGATGAAAATGGCTCTATCAATGACACCCTAAAAAAGCGCATGCTCTCTGAGTTTTTATTAGCAAACCCTCATGTGTTATTGATTAGCGCTCTTTATGCTAACGATGACAAACGAGCGATTAGCGCTATTAAAATCCATTCAAAAATCGCTTACCCTAGTATTGTGCTCAATGAAAACATGATCAATCAAATCCATTCGCTCAAAGAGACAACCCGTTCAGATCCCTATTATAAAGAGGTTGATGGCGATAAAATCTATGGCATGGATATTACCTTCCCCTTAAAGGATAAAAATCAAAATATTATAGGCACTTTAAACTTCTTTTTAAACATTGACGCTTTTTATACAGATGTGGTAGGCAAGAAAAAGAGCAACACCTTTTTAATGGGGAAAGACGGCAGGCTTTTAATCAACCCTAATCGTGAGATCCAAGATAAGATTTTAAGCGCTATCAATCCGGATAAAAGAGTCGCTAAAGCTGTGGAGTATTACAATCAAAACGAAGCGGGCACTTTGAGCTACCATTCATTGAGCGGGAATACAGAAACCTTTTTAGCCATACAGCCCTTTGATTTTTTTGAAGAAAAAGGGGATAACGGCAATCAGTGGCGTTGGGCAATTGGGAAATATGTCAATAAATCTTTAGTCTTTAAAGAAGCGACAAACACCAGATACATTATCATCACCACTTTGATTTTAGGCGTGCTGGTGTTAGCCCTTTTAGTCTTTATCATCATTTCCAGTCTCATAACCAAACGCATCAGTAGGGTCAATAACACCCTAAATGATTTTTTCAACTTGCTTAATAACCCCAAAAATAACCACGCCATAAGCCTAACGCCCCCAAGCGCTTATGATGAAATCGGGCAAATGCAAGCTTCTATCAATGAAAACATCCTTAAAACCCAAGAAAACATTCAAGCCGATAATAAAGCCATTCAAAACAGCATTGAAGTGGCTAATTTTGTGGAAAGTGGGGATTTCACGCAAGAAATCGCATGCGTGCCTAAAAATAAAGATTTGCAAGCTTTAAGAAACACGATTAATAGCATTATCCAGTATTTCCGCAACCAAATTGGCGCCAATATTGAAGCCCTAAACAACGCCCTAGAGCATTATAAAAACCTGGATTTCACCCACCACATCCAAAACCCCAAAGCCAACATGGAAAAAGCGCTCAACACTTTAGGGCAAGAAATTTCTAGCATGCTTAAAGCTTCTTTAGGGTTTGCGAACGCGCTCAATCATGAATCCAAAGATTTAAAAACTTGCGTGGATAACTTAACCAAAACCGCTCACAAGCAAGAAAGGAGCCTGAAAAACACCACCCAATCCTTAGAAGAAATCACTAATATTATCACAACAATTGATTCTAAAAGCCAAGAGATGATCTCTCAAGGCGAAGACATTAAAAGCGTGGTGGATATGATTAGAGATATTGCCGATCAAACGAATCTATTAGCCCTAAACGCCGCTATTGAAGCCGCAAGAGCCGGCGAGCATGGCAGAGGCTTTGCGGTGGTGGCTGATGAGGTGAGGAAACTCGCTGAAAGGACGCAAAAATCGCTCAGCGAGATTGAAGCCAATATTAATATTCTTGTTCAAAGCATTGCCGATAACGCTGAGTCTATCAAAATGCAAAACAAGGGCGTAGAAAACATCCACAACTCCATTAACGCCTTGCAACAAGATGTGCAAGATAATTTGACTATCGCTAATGATTCTTTACAAGTCAGCACTAAAATTGATGGGATCTCCCAAGATATTTTAGAAGACGTGAGCAAGAAGAAATTTTAATTTCTGCTTTTAATTTTGAGCGTCTAAAATATAAAACCGCCCCCTTTTTCTAAAGCAAGGGGTTTTTTTAACTAAAGCACCCTAACGAACGCTAATGCGAAAGGCTCTTTAAAGTCTGCATGGGCATTCCCTAACCTAAAAAGATTAGAGGTATTTTGTTAGCTTGAATATAGCCTAAGCGCTACATCTTGCACCCTAAAGGACGGAGTTTTTTGCGCTAGTTTGATGATAAAAAGCTTTGGTTGGATTTTTAAAAGCGTTCTTAAAGGGAGTTAGTTGGGGTTAAAGGGGTATTCATCGCCAAAGTATCCCCCTTAAAAGAATTATAAATAAAAATATTAAGTTTCGGCTATCACTCTTTGATGTTGGGGTTTAATCTCAATTCCCCATATCGCCACCCATATCCCCCATGTCTCCCATATCGCCACCCATATCCCCCATGTCTCCCATATCGCCACCCATGTCGTCGTTCATGTCCCCCATATCGCCCATGTCATCGTTGCCATTACCCATGTCGTCGTTCATGTCGTTCGCGTTGTTCATGTCATCGCCCATGTCGTTGCTCATGTCGTCATTAGCGTTGCCCGTATCATCGTTGCCATTGTTCATGTTGCTCATATCATCAGTGTTACCGGTATCGGTGTTACCAGTGTCCGTATTGCCGGTATCCGTGTTATTCATATCGCCGGTATTGTTGCCGCTAGCATCTTTATCATCAGTGGGGGTGTCGTTTGCGTTGCCGGTGTCAGTGGTGTTAGTGTCCATGTGATCATCGTTGTGATCATCGTTAGTGGTGCTGTTAGGGTTTATGAACGCGTTACCCCCTTGATCTTTGCTGTCATTCGCATGGGTGTTGTCCATGTTGTTAATAGGCGTTTGTTGCACAGGTTGTTGTATAGGGTTATTGATCGCATCATTCAAATCGTCTCTATCATCGCCATCAATTTTCAAACTCCCGTCTAAATAATTCCCCACCACATCGCTGCTATGGCTTAATTGTTGCACGCTGTCTAGGGCTTTATCCACTTGAGCTTGTTGCTCGCTTGAAAGCCCTTTTTGATCTTTTAAGTCATTGTCCAATTGGTTGAGATTGTTGTCTAATTTGTCCCTCACTTCCATAGCTTTATCAACAACCGAATCAATCTTACTAGGACTCGCCCCGTCTTGCTTCATTTCTTTGATTTGCCCCACTAAATGGTTAAGCTCTTTGGCTTGAGAAGTTATCGCATCCACGCTTTTAGTGGGCATGGCTTTAGTGTGGAAAAGCGAATTGTCTTTGAGCATGCGGCTGTTGTCTAAATTGACTAAAGCGCTATTCAAGCGGTTGGTTTGAATGCCTTTGCTGAATTTGGGATCACGATAAAAGCTCATGAGATTAGCCTGCTGTAAGGATTTATCGTCCTTATCATCTCTGTCATCATCAGTAGGCGTATCAAGTTGGTTGATGGAAGCGTCATGGTCTAAAATCTCTTCTTGATCGATCGCATACATGTAATTTTCTAACATCAAGTAATCTTGAACTTGCATCATGAAAAACATGTTAGGGTAGAATCCATACATGCCATCATAAAAGTCATAAAAATCATACATGCCCATTCCATACATGCCATACATGCCATAATAAGGGCTATAGTAAGAGTTGTAATAGTTGTTGCTCCTATAATAAGGGCTTTGAGCCTTTTCATTCTCTTGTTGTTTTTTAAGATACGCCCCTACCACGCTCAAATCAGCGAGCATTTTTTGAGCCGTTTTTTGATCTTTTAAAGAAATGCCTAATGGGATATAAATACCGGTGCGGTAACTATAAAAAGAATCCCTAGCGATGATTTTAAGGCAATATTTCAAATTCTTTTGCAATTTTAGGGCTTGCCTTAAATGAGCATGCGCTCTTAAATTCCCCAAAATGCCAGAGTTAAAACGCATTTTTTCCACTAGCGTGCTGAATTTTTTCGCATCGCCATTAGCCGCATTGATATAGTTTAAAGCCGTAGCTCCCCACTCTGTGGTGCTGCTTTTATAACCCCCAAAATTCACTATTTTTGGCGTTAATTCCCCTTTTAATTGCGAATCTTTTAAGTCAAACAACGCCCTATTCACGCTAATAGCGTTTAAACTGAGTGTCATCATAAAAAGTATTTTTATAGCTTTCATTTATAACCTTAAAAAATATCTGTTGAAAGCATTATAGACTATTTTTAGAAATCAAAATGACTTTTGAAAACAAGCCAAAGTAAAAAATAAAACCTAAAAAACAAAAGGTTCTGTTTTAAGCGCTTCTTTAGTTTTAAAAAACTTTCTTAAACAAAAACCTAACCCCCAACACAACAAAACAAACACCGCAAAAAAAAGAAAAAAGAAATCAACAGAGAGAAAACCCTCTATTGGAAAGAAGAGAAAGGCTTAGAAGTTGATCATGTAGTTAAAATAGATAGAGAAGTTCCTTTTATAGAACACATCCACCGATCCATCTACGCCCCTTTCCTTATAGAATTGGTTGGTAAATAAAGGCAATTTAAGGCCCACTTCAATCCCGCTGTGTTTAGAGAAATTGCTCCTGAAACCAAATTCAACAGGCATTTGGAAATAGCTCGTGTTCATGCTCGCTGAACAGCCTGCGGTGTTGTTGCAAATTCGCATTTGAGATTTCAAGTAGCTCTCTCCTTGGACGATAAACGAATCCCCTCCTAACCCAAAGCCTAAGAACAACCCTGCTGTGTTATAGCCCTCTTTACTTTCATAGAAGTTATAGAGCGCATCAAAGCCCACGCCATAAGTGAAGTCATTCACTTGAGACGCGCCTTCCATGATTCCAAGCTGGCTCCCCACAAAGCTTAAATTCGCATGGTTATAGCTGTAGTATCCATAAGACCTAAAGCCAAAGCGTTTGGTTTTGCCAAAGAACCACTTATACCCTGCCATCGCATCTACCCCATACATTTGCCCGTAATTATTGGTGTTGATCACGCTTGGCACTTCTTGGGCTGGAGCTACTTGATTGCTGCTAAATATTGAAGTGTCTATTGGGGTGTTATTGTTAGCGCCTGGGGTGCGGGTGGTGTTTTGGTTTTCTAAATTAGAATATTGAAACCCCCCTCCTAAAAACGCGCCGCTTTTTTCTGCCATGGACACACTAAAGGCTAATGCCATACCTAAAAAAACCTTTTTCATTTAAAACTCCTTAATGTGAGAAATCCTAAGAATTTCTTTTTTTATTGCATTCATGCTATGGTGCAAAAATATAGGGAGCTATCAAAATTTGAGAGTTGTCCTTGAATACATTCGCTTCTACAGAATACAATTCGCTCTTACAAACATTGATCTTTGGAGTTATATCACAAAAAAGTGAATTTTTTGTTAAGAATGGGTTAAATAAATCGTTTTATTTTTTAAAAATGTATTTATATATATAAAGAATTTAAAATTATATTTAACTAGATTTTATGGAAGCTCTTGCGCTGTTTTTGTGGGGCGAAAATTTGGAGCATGTTAGGGTTTTTGGTAGTAGCGGGTGGCTATCTTTAAAAAAGGCTTGGGTGTTTTATCGCTTTTATCGTATCGTGTAAAAATCTCATTCAAACTGGCTTTGAGTATGAGCGATTAAGGGGTTGATCACTTCATCTAAATTCCCTGAAAGCATGATCTCTTCTAAACTATACAGAGTTAAATTGATTCTATGCTCGCTCAAGCGGTTTTGCGGGTAATTATAGGTGCGGATCCTTTCGCTCCTGTCCCCACTACCCACTTGCTCTTTTCGGTCTTTGGCGTTAGCGAGTTGTTGCTCTTCAATTTGTTTTTCATAAAGGCGCGCTTTTAAGATTTTTAGGGCTTTGTCCTTGTTTTTATGCTGGGATTTTTCATCTTGCATGCTCACGCTGATATTGGTGGGAAGGTGCGTGATGCGCACCGCAGAGTCTGTGGTGTTGACGCATTGCCCCCCATGCCCGCCAGCGCGAAACACTTCAATCTTTAAATCGCTAGGGTTGATAGAAACTTCCACATCATCCACTTCAGGCATGATCGCTACTGTGATAGCGGAAGTGTGGATTCGCCCTTGAGATTCTGTCTCGGGGACTCTTTGGACTCGATGCGTGCCTGCTTCAAATTTGAGCCTTGAATACACGCCCTTGCCCTTAATCAAAGCGATGATTTCTTTATAGCCCCCTACACTGTTTTCGCTAGAGCTCACTACCTCTACTTTCCATTTTTTCAAATCCGCATAACGGCAATACGCTTTAAACAAATCCCCTACAAAAATGCCCGCTTCATCGCCCCCTGTGCCGGCCCTTAACTCTAAATAGATGTTTTTATCGTCGTTAGGGTCTTTGGGGATAAGGAGTTGCTTAATGGCAGTTTCTAGATCGCTTTTTTGGATTTCTAAAATTTTTAACTCTTCTTTAGCCAGTTCGCTCAATTCCTTGTCTTCTAAAAGCTCCTTATTTTCTTTGATACCCTCTAAAACGCTCAAATACTCCTTACTCGCTATGGAAATTTCTTCAATGGAACTTTGCTCTTTGCTCAATTCGGTGAGTTTTTTAATATCGCTAATCACTTCAGCGCTAGAAAGCAACGCCGTGAGTTCGTCGTATCGTTTGAGAATGGAAGAAAGCTTTTCAGCTAGAATAGACATGCAAGACTACCTATAAAAAGATGTGAATAAAAAATACAACAATCTAAAAAACGCAAAACTTAAAAAGAAGCCCAATAATAAAAACCCACTACTGAGCTTGAAGAAGTCAAAAACGCCCCAAAACTAAGCGAGAGCGATTTTTTTCACTGAAGCGTTAAGCCTTGAGACTTTCCTAGAAGCGGTGTTTTTCTTTAAAATCCCCTTGCTGACAAATTTATGCAACTCTTTATTAGCGATTTTCAAACGCTCTTGAGCTTTTGCTACATCATTGATAGCGACCGCTTCACGCACGGCTTTAATGATATTTTTAATTTTAGTTTTATAGAACCTGTTGCGTTCGGTTCTTTTAATGGTCTGTCTGATTCGCTTTTCTGCGGACTTATGATTTGCCATAGCCTTGTTTTAATCCCTTTGTAATGTAAAATTTGGCATAATTCTATCTAAAAATTGATTAAAAATAGTTTAAAAGGTATTTTATAACGATGAAAATTTTTGGGACTGATGGCGTGAGGGGTAAAGCAGGGGTGAAACTCACCCCCATGTTTGTGATGCGTTTGGGCGTTGCTGCCGGATTGTATTTTAAAAAACATTCTCAAACGAATAAAATTCTAATCGGTAAAGACACCAGAAAAAGCGGCTATATGGTAGAAAACGCTTTAGTGAGCGCTTTAACTTCCATAGGCTATAATGTGATTCAAATAGGGCCTATGCCTACCCCTGCGATTGCGTTTTTAACCGAAGACATGCGCTGTGATGCGGGCATTATGATAAGCGCGAGCCACAACCCTTTTGAAGACAATGGCATTAAGTTTTTCAATTCTTATGGTTATAAGCTTAAAGAAGAAGAAGAAAAAGCGATTGAAGAAATCTTTCATGATGAGGAATTACTGCATTCTAGCTATAAAGTGGGCGAAAGCGTCGGTAGCGCTAAAAGGATAGATGATGTCATAGGGCGCTATATCGTGCATTTAAAACACTCTTTCCCCAAACATTTGAATTTACAGAGTTTAAGGATCGTGCTAGATACGGCTAATGGTGCGGCTTATAAGGTGGCTCCAGTCGTTTTTAGCGAGCTTGGGGCTGATGTGTTAGTGATTAATGATGAGCCTAACGGGTGTAACATTAATGAGCAATGCGGGGCTTTACACCCCAACCAATTGAGCCAGGAAGTGAAAAAATACCGCGCGGATCTGGGCTTTGCTTTTGATGGCGATGCCGATAGGCTAGTGGTGGTGGACAATTTAGGGAATATCGTGCATGGGGATAAACTTTTAGGGGTGTTAGGGGTTTATCAAAAATCTAAAAACGCCCTTTCTTCTCAAGCAATTGTCGCTACGAGCATGAGCAATTTAGCCCTTAAAGAATACTTAAAATCCCAAGATTTGGAATTGAAGCATTGCGCGATTGGGGATAAGTTTGTGAGCGAATGCATGCAATTGAATAAAGCCAATTTTGGAGGCGAACAAAGCGGGCATATCATTTTTAGCGATTACGCTAAAACAGGCGATGGTTTGGTGTGCGCTTTGCAAGTGAGCGCGTTAGTGTTAGAAAGCAAACAGGTAAGCTCTGTTGCGTTAAACCCCTTTGAATTATACCCTCAAAACCTAGTGAATTTGAATGTCCAAAAAAAGCCTCCTTTAGAAAGCCTGAAAGGTTATAACGCTCTTTTAAAAGAATTAGACAAGCTAGAAATCCGCCATTTGATCCGCTATAGTGGCACTGAAAACAAATTACGAATCCTTTTAGAAGCCAAAGATGAAAAACTTTTAGAATCCAAAATGCAAGAATTAAAAGAGTTTTTTGAAGGGCATTTGTGCTAAAAACCACCCAAAAAAGCCTATTGATTTTTATAGGGGTTTTTTTTCTTATTTTTGGCGTGGATCAAGCGATTAAATACGCTATTTTAGAGGGGTTTCGCTATGAAAGTTTGGTTATAGATATTGTTTTAGTGTTCAATAAAGGCGTGGCGTTTTCCTTGCTCAGTTTTTTAGAGGGGGGTTTGAAATACTTGCAAATCCTTTTGATTTTAGGGCTTTTTATCTTTTTGATACGCCAAATTGAGCTTTTTAAAACCCATGCGATAGAGTTTGGCATGGTGTTTGGCGCTGGGGTTTCTAATGTTTTAGACCGGTTTGTGCATGGGGGCGTGGTGGATTATATGTATTATCATTATGGCTTTGATTTTGCTATTTTTAATTTCGCTGATGTGATGATAGATGTGGGCGTAGGCGTTTTATTGTTAAGACAATTCTTTTTTAAGCAAAAACAAAACAAAATTAAGGCATAATTGCCCTTTTTAAAATAAAAGGTCGCGTAGCTCAGTTGGTAGAGCACTACCTTGACATGGTAGTGGCCGCTGGTTCAAGTCCAGTCGTGGCCACCATTATCACTCCAATTTTAATTCTCATTTTTTTGCGAGTTTTTGATCTTTATAAATTCTAAAGGGGTATTAAACGCGCTTCCAATAACGCTTTTATAGCGCTTCAAAACTATAACACTAATTCATTTTAAATAATAATTAGTTAATGAACGCTTCTGTTAATCTTAGTAAATCAAAACATTGCTACAATTACATCCAACCTTGATTTCGTTATGTCTTCAAGGAAAAACACTTTAAGAATAGGAGAATGAGATGAAACTCACCCCAAAAGAGTTAGATAAGTTGATGCTCCACTACGCTGGAGAATTGGCTAAAAAACGCAAAGAAAAAGGCATTAAGCTTAACTATGTAGAAGCAGTAGCTTTGATTAGTGCCCATATTATGGAAGAAGCGAGAGCTGGTAAAAAGACTGCGGCTGAATTGATGCAAGAAGGGCGCACTCTTTTAAAACCGGATGATGTGATGGATGGCGTGGCAAGCATGATCCATGAAGTGGGTATTGAAGCGATGTTTCCTGATGGGACCAAACTCGTAACCGTGCATACCCCTATTGAGGCCAATGGTAAATTAGTTCCTGGTGAGTTGTTCTTAAAAAATGAAGACATCACTATCAACGAAGGCAAAAAAGCCGTTAGCGTGAAAGTTAAAAATGTTGGCGACAGACCGGTTCAAATCGGCTCACACTTCCATTTCTTTGAAGTGAATAGATGCTTAGACTTTGACAGAGAAAAAACTTTCGGTAAACGCTTAGACATTGCGAGCGGGACAGCAGTAAGGTTTGAACCTGGCGAAGAAAAATCCGTAGAATTGATTGACATTGGCGGTAACAGAAGAATCTTTGGATTTAACGCGTTGGTTGATAGGCAAGCAGACAACGAAAGCAAAAAAATTGCTTTACACAGAGCTAAAGAGCGTGGTTTTCATGGCGCTAAAAGCGATGACAACTATGTAAAAACAATTAAGGAGTAAGAAATGAAAAAGATTAGCAGAAAAGAATATGTTTCTATGTATGGCCCTACTACAGGCGATAAAGTGAGATTGGGCGATACAGATTTGATCGCTGAAGTAGAACATGACTACACCATTTATGGCGAAGAGCTTAAATTCGGCGGTGGTAAAACCCTAAGAGAAGGCATGAGCCAATCCAACAACCCCAGCAAAGAAGAACTGGATCTAATCATCACTAACGCTTTAATCGTGGATTACACCGGTATTTATAAAGCGGATATTGGTATTAAAGATGGCAAAATCGCTGGCATTGGTAAAGGCGGTAACAAAGACATGCAAGATGGCGTTAAAAACAATCTTAGCGTGGGTCCTGCTACTGAAGCCTTAGCTGGTGAAGGTTTGATCGTAACGGCTGGTGGTATTGACACACACATCCACTTCATCTCCCCCCAACAAATCCCTACAGCTTTTGCAAGCGGTGTAACAACTATGATTGGTGGCGGAACTGGCCCTGCTGATGGCACTAACGCAACCACTATCACTCCAGGCAGAAGAAATTTAAAATGGATGCTCAGAGCGGCTGAAGAATATTCCATGAACTTAGGTTTCTTAGCTAAAGGTAACGCTTCTAACGATGCGAGCTTAGCCGATCAAATTGAAGCCGGTGCGATTGGTTTTAAAATCCACGAAGACTGGGGAACAACTCCTTCTGCAATCAATCATGCGTTAGATGTTGCGGACAAATACGATGTGCAAGTCGCTATCCACACAGACACTTTGAATGAAGCCGGTTGTGTAGAAGACACTATGGCAGCCATTGCCGGGCGCACTATGCACACTTTCCACACTGAAGGCGCTGGCGGTGGACACGCTCCTGATATTATTAAAGTGGCCGGTGAACACAACATTCTGCCCGCTTCCACTAACCCCACTATCCCTTTCACTGTGAATACAGAAGCAGAGCACATGGACATGCTTATGGTGTGCCACCACTTGGATAAAAGCATTAAAGAAGATGTTCAGTTCGCTGACTCAAGGATCCGCCCTCAAACCATTGCGGCTGAAGACACTTTGCATGACATGGGGATTTTCTCAATCACTAGTTCCGACTCTCAAGCTATGGGTCGTGTGGGTGAAGTTATCACCAGAACTTGGCAAACAGCTGACAAAAACAAAAAAGAATTTGGCCGCTTGAAAGAAGAAAAAGGCGATAACGACAACTTCAGAATCAAACGCTACTTGTCTAAATACACCATTAACCCAGCGATCGCTCATGGGATTAGCGAGTATGTAGGTTCTGTAGAAGTGGGCAAAGTGGCTGACTTGGTATTGTGGAGTCCAGCATTCTTTGGCGTGAAACCCAACATGATCATTAAAGGCGGATTCATTGCGTTAAGCCAAATGGGCGATGCAAACGCTTCTATCCCTACCCCACAACCGGTTTATTACAGAGAAATGTTCGCTCATCATGGTAAAGCTAAATACGATGCAAACATCACTTTTGTGTCTCAAGCGGCTTATGATAAAGGCATTAAAGAAGAATTAGGACTTGAAAGACAAGTGTTGCCGGTAAAAAATTGCAGAAATATCACCAAAAAAGACATGCAATTCAACGACACTACCGCTCACATTGAAGTCAATCCTGAAACTTACCATGTGTTCGTGGATGGCAAAGAAGTCACTTCTAAACCAGCTAATAAAGTGAGCTTGGCTCAACTCTTTAGCATTTTCTAGGATTTTTCTAGGATTTTAAGGAGCGTTCCTCCTTAAATCTTAGTTTTTAAGCTCTCTGACTTTTATTATTTATTAAAAGTTAGGGGCTTATTTTTTTGTTTTATTTTTTGTCAATTTACTATTTTTCTTTATGATTAGCTCAAGCAACAAAAGTTATTCGTAAGGTGCGTTTGTTGTAAAAATTTTTGTTTGGAAGGAAAAGGCAATGCTAGGACTTGTATTGTTATATGTTGGGATTGTTTTAATCAGCAATGGGATTTGCGGGTTAACCAAAGTCGATCCTAAAAGCACTGCGGTGATGAACTTTTTTGTGGGCGGGCTTTCCATTATTTGTAATGTGGTTGTCATCACTTATTCTGCACTCAACCCTACAGCCCCTGTAGAAGGTGCTGAAGATATCGCTCAAGTATCGCACCATTTGACTAATTTCTATGGGCCAGCGACTGGGTTATTGTTTGGTTTCACCTACTTGTATGCGGCTATCAACCACACTTTTGGTTTGGATTGGAGGCCTTATTCTTGGTATAGCTTATTCGTAGCGATCAACACGATTCCTGCTGCGATTTTATCCCACTATAGCGATATGCTTGATGACCACAAAGTGTTAGGCATCACTGAAGGCGATTGGTGGGCGATCATTTGGTTGGCTTGGGGTGTTTTGTGGCTTACCGCTTTCATTGAAAACATCTTGAAAATCCCTTTAGGGAAATTCACTCCATGGCTTGCTATCATTGAGGGTATTTTAACCGCTTGGATCCCTGCTTGGTTACTCTTTATCCAACACTGGGTGTGAGATGATCATAGAGCGTTTAGTTGGCAATCTAAGGGATTTAAACCCCTTGGATTTCAGCGTGGATTATGTGGATTTGGAATGGTTTGAAACGAGGAAAAAAATCGCTCGTTTTAAAACCAGAAAAGGCAAAGACATAGCCATACGCCTTAAAGACGCTCCCAAGTTGGGTCTCTCTCAAGGGGATATTTTATTTAAAGAAGAGAAGGAAATTATCGCCGTTAATATCTTGGATTCTGAAGTCATTCACATTCAAGCTAAGAGCGTGGCAGAAGTAGCGAAAATATGCTACGAAATAGGAAACCGCCATGCGGCTTTATACTATGGCGAGTCTCAATTTGAATTTAAAACACCATTTGAAAAGCCTACACTAGCGTTACTAGAAAAGCTAGGGGTTCAAAATCGTGTTTTAAGTTCAAAACTGGATTCCAAAGAACGCTTAACCGTGAGCATGCCCCATAGTGAGCCTAATTTTAAGGTCTCGCTAGCGAGCGATTTTAAAGTGGTCATGAAATAGAAAAATAACAAATGGATAAAGGAAAGAGCGTGAAAAGCACTGAAAAAAGCGTGGGTACGCCCCCAAAAACTCCAAAGACAGACAACAATGCTCATGTGGATAACGAATTTCTGATTCTGCAAGTCAATGATGCGGTGTTCCCTATTGGATCTTACACGCATTCTTTTGGGCTAGAAACTTACATCCAGCAAAAAAAGGTTAGCAATAAAGAAAGCGCTTTAGAGTATTTAAAAGCCAATCTCTCTAGCCAGTTCCTTTACACGGAAATGCTGAGCTTGAAACTAACCTATGAAAGCGCTCTCCAACAAGATTTAAAAAAAATTTTAGGGGTTGAAGAAATCATTACGCTATCCACAAGCCCCATGGAATTACGATTAGCCAATCAAAAGCTAGGCAATCGTTTCATTAAAACCTTACAAGCCATGAACGAATTAGACATGGGCGCATTTTTTAACGCTTACGCTCAAACAACCAAAGATCCCACCCATGCCACTAGCTATGGCGTTTTTGCGGCGAGTTTGAATATTGAATTGAAAAAGGCTTTAAGGCATTATCTTTATGCGCAAACTTCCAACATGGTGATCAACTGCGTTAAAAGCGTCCCACTATCTCAAAACGATGGGCAAAAAATCTTATTGAGCTTGCAAAGCCCTTTTAACCAGCTCATAGAAAAAACCCTAGAACTAGACGAAAGCCACCTGTGCGCGGCAAGCGTTCAAAACGACATTAAGGCGATGCAACATGAGAGTTTATACTCGCGCCTTTATATGTCTTGAATTTTAATCTCAAATTGAAAGGAATTTTATGGTAAAAATTGGAGTTTGTGGTCCTGTAGGAAGCGGTAAAACCGCCTTGATTGAAGCTTTAACGCGCCACATGTCAAAGGATTACGACATGGCGGTTATCACTAATGATATTTACACTAAAGAAGACGCAGAGTTTATGTGTAAAAATTCGGTGATGCCACGAGAGAGGATTATTGGCGTAGAAACAGGAGGCTGTCCTCACACCGCCATTAGAGAAGACGCTTCCATGAATTTAGAAGCGGTAGAGGAAATGCATGGCCGTTTCCCTAATTTGGAACTGCTTTTGATTGAAAGCGGAGGCGACAACCTTTCAGCGACTTTCAACCCAGAGCTAGCGGATTTTACGATTTTTGTGATTGATGTGGCTGAGGGCGATAAAATCCCCAGGAAAGGCGGCCCAGGAATCACGCGCTCAGACTTGCTTGTCATCAATAAAATTGACTTAGCCCCCTATGTGGGAGCGGACTTGAAAGTCATGGAAAGGGATTCTAAAAAAATGCGCGGCGAAAAGCCCTTTATTTTTACGAATATCCGCGCTAAAGAAGGTCTAGACGATGTGATCGCTTGGATCAAGCGCAACGCTTTATTGGAAGATTGATGAACACTTACGCTCAAGAATCCAAGCTCAGGTTAAAAACCAAAATAGGGGCTGACGGGCGGTGCGTGATTGAAGACAATTTCTTCACGCCCCCCTTTAAGCTCATGGCGCCCTTTTACCCTAAAGACGATTTAGCTGAAATCATGCTTTTAGCGGTAAGCCCTGGCTTAATGAAAGGCGATGCGCAAGACATGCAATTACACATCGGTCAAAATTGCAAGCTAAGGATCACCTCGCAATCCTTTGAAAAAATCCATAACACTGAAGATGGGTTTGCCAGCAGAGACATGCATATCGTTGTGGGGGAAAACGCTTTTTTAGACTTCGCGCCTTTCCCGTTAATCCCCTTTGAAAACGCGCATTTTAAGGGCAATACCACGATTTCTTTACGCTCTGGCTCTCAATTGCTCTATAGTGAAATCATTGTCGCCGGGCGAGTGGCACGCAATGAGTTGTTCCAATTCAACCGCTTGCACACCAAAATCGCTATTTTACAAGATGAGAAACCTATCTATTATGATAATACGATTTTAGATCCCAAAACCACCGACATGAATAACATGTGCATGTTTGATGGCTACACGCATTATTTGAATTTGGTGCTTGTCAATTGCCCCATAGAGCTGTCTGGTGTGCGAGGATTGATTGAAGAGAGCGAAGGAGTGGATGGAGCCGTGAGCGAGATTGCTAGTTCTCATCTATGCCTAAAAGCTTTAGCGAAAGGCTCAGAACCCTTGTTGCATTTAAGAGAAAAAATCGCTCGCCTAATCACGCAAACGATTACGCAAAAGGTTTGAAAGCGCTTTAAAAAGATTAAATCCCTTTAGTCTTTTTAACCCCCCCACTTTTTTTAACTCTCTTTTTTTAATCTTGTAAGCTGAAGGGCCTAAACTCAGTGCGGCTGTCTTTAGAAAGCTCTACAAATAGCGCGTTGAGTTCGCTTGGTGAAGATAAACCGCTTTGGAGGGCGCTCAAGTTTTCCCCATTGCACCTAAAGACTAGGCATTGCTTGAAGTGGTTGCTTAACAATTCTCTTAACTTGTCAAGATGGTAATTAGTTTTAATTTGTTTGAAGTCGTGCACAAAGATGATGCAATACTGCTCGTTGTCGGTGGCTTTTTCTAAAAACGATCTTAATTTTTCCACCCCTATTTTGTCGTGCAACTCTTTGGCTTCGTTGAGATTGTCTATCACAAGTGCACTATTAGGATTCATAGCGGTGTCTAAAACGCTCCCTAGAGGGCCTTGCATGGGCGTGATGTGGTGTTTTTTCAATTCATCAAGTTCTCTCACAAGGCGTTTTTCGGCGTTGTAGAAGAGCAACTCTTTGTTGGCAGTCTTGAAATTTTGAGCGAAAAGCTTCATTAAAGCGATGCGAGCGTTTAAATCTTGGCTCACCACCAACAAATGCGATTCGTTACTTTCAAACTCCACTATCAAGTCCTTTTGCTCATAATCCACTGTTTTGCCCAGATGCAAGCGCATTTCATTAGCCTTAAAGGTGTTGGGTATTTTTAAAGGTGTTTCGCCATTATAGATTTTACGATCTATGGGGGTGAGATTTCTTTGGTTAAATTCTTCATGGATTTTTTTGATAAACGCTGTGAAATCATCAGGGGCTTTAGGGATACTCATCTTGGTGTGGTATTTTTGATGCCCTCCGTTGTTGTTAAAAATGCCTTCTGGTTTTTGAATCTCACAAGCCGCATCATCGCCCAAAACACTACTGCTGTCTTCTGCATCCATAGGCAAAGCGATGCGGTTGGCGATTTGAGCCTTAAAGCTTGGATTAATGTCAGTGCCGCGCATGGTTTGAGTGGCTAAAGCTAAATGCACCCCATAGCTGCGGCCCTTTTTAAGCAGGGTGTTTAAATGCCCCTCCACCGCTTTAGTGGATTTATTATCGCTAAAAAGCACCTGAAATTCATCAATCACTACAATCAATCTGGGCATTTTTTCATGCTTTCGGTAA
The DNA here is from genome assembly GCF_011175115.1 of Helicobacter pylori. Classification (GTDB taxonomy): domain Bacteria; phylum Campylobacterota; class Campylobacteria; order Campylobacterales; family Helicobacteraceae; genus Helicobacter; species Helicobacter pylori_DF. The sequence goes on from NZ_SHOW01000001.1 coordinate 434,641, forward strand.
TCGCTTAAATCTTTCACCTTAAACTGCTTGAACAGCTCGGCTCTTTTTTGTATTTCATCACAAAGCCAGCTTAAAAAACTAACACCAAAACCCACCGAACTCGCCACGCTCACCAACCTCGCATGCTCTAAAACCGGATCTGTGTATGCGTTAAATTCCACCCCCTCTTTATAATCTAACAAAAAGAGTTGGACTTCATCGGGTGCGTAGTAGAAAGCTAAATTTTGGATCAACACATGCAAGAAATTGGATTTCCCGCTCCCACTGTGGTCGCAAATGAGCGTGTGGTTTTGCACTTCACCGATTTCAAAACACACTTCCTTATGGTTAATATCCCACCCCACCGGCACGCTTATTTCATACTGAGAGCTTTTAGTCCAAAATTTTTCGTCTTTTTGTAAGGCTTTCAACTCGCTTTTGACTACTTTCTTTTTCTCGTAATACGCTTTGATTTTATCAGCGAAGTCTTTCATGTGCTGGGATTTAATACCTTGATCGTTGATGACTTCTATACTAAGATATTTTAAGCACTCAAAACTTGTCCTGTCTTTAAAAAACTCCGCATAGCGTTTCAAATCTTCTGCGGATTGATTGTTTTTTTCGCTCTCCAAATTGACAAAGCTCAAAACCCCATTTTTAGAGCCAAAACGCATGATTTTTTCCAAATAATAAAGCGCGTTTTGACTTAAAGCATCTACCCCACTTAAAAAAAGCGCTTTTAAAGGCAAGGGGTCTTTCTCGTTTTCATTATAATGCGCAAAATCTCTAAAGCCGGCCAATTTTTCTTGCAAATTAACCTTTAAATATTCATACAAATGCTTTAGGGCTTCTTCTATTTCCTTGCTTTCGGTCAAAATCCTTTGCTGGTAAATAAAATCATTGTCTTTATTTAAAAGCCTTCTGGCCAGATTGAAAATACCCCCCAAGCTCAACGCATCAATCAAAATCACTTCCAGTTGCACTAAAGGCACGCTGGAGAGTAAGCGCATGAGCATTTCTCTCAAAAACTGCCCGTCTTTTTCATGCTCTATATACAAGCTTTTAGGGGGGAAAGGATAAACTTTAGGCAATAAAAATTCCATATTAGCACCATTTTTGCCCCTAACTTGCAATAAACCACAGCTCAAAAATTTAGGGTAAGTGGTCGTTTCATTGAATTGCGGCGCGTCTGTGAATTGCGCTTGAACTTGCCTGATACTCTTTTGATAGTCCTCTATTCGTGAGACGATCGGCTTGAGAAAACTCTCTGGCTCTTTTTTAGCAACAACCTTATCTAAGGCATCGTCTAGTTCTTTTAATAAATTACCCGCATCAATCATCTTTATCCTTAAGATATTCATCATAGCGCCTCTTAGCTTCTCTTTCATGCTCTTTGGCTTCACGCACAAGCTTATCAATTTCGCTTGATGAATGGAAATTCATATGAATTTGCTTCTCCAAACGCTTGGCTTCTTCAAGTTGCTCGTCGATTTTTCTTCTTTGGTATTGAGTGTCTTGCTCTAAATTTTCTAAATCATGCGCGATTTTTAGCATCTCCTCTAGCGCCTCATCTTTAAGTCTCTGCCCTAAATCATCTTGCATGGCCTCTTCTACGAAATAGTCGCAAATCCTTCTTAACTCATTGGTGCAACCCTCCAAAAAAACTTTATGAGAAAACATTTTAACCCCTTGATTCCAGTTTTTTTAAAAACATATTAAGATTTAATAGCGCTTTTTTGAGCCATCATCAGTGTCTAAAAACAGCACCACATCAGTAGTCGTATTCCAAAGATAATACCCCCCATACCCGTCATTAGCAAAGACGATTTCTTCAGGCTCTAACCATTCTTTCAAGCTCTGCATGAAATCAACAAACAAGCTCTCTAAATTGAAATTCAAAACATGTTTGAACATGTAGGATTCATTGCCCACCATGAAATAACGCCATTGGCTAAAACCATAGTTTGATCGTTTGATGAAGTCCTTAAACGCATCGCTCAAGCCTATTTTCAACCGCTCTTCTAACCTGTTCAACGCATTTTCATTGAGCGGCTCTACAAATTCCCAATTCAATTCTGTGTTTGTAGGAATGTTGTCCATAGTTTGTATCCTTTCGTGTGTTTCACGCTTAATAATAATTCTTCTCTCACCAACGCTAAATTCTCTAAAACATTCGCATCAAAATGCCACAAATAGCCCCTAGGGATGAATCCTTTTGCGATCTGTTCCAAATCTGTCGCATCAAAGCCCAAATCGTTGTCTTTAAGCGCGGCTTGTAAAGCCTTTAGGGCATGGTGAGCGCATGCGGTTTTATTCCAATCTTCTAAAGGCGCAATGGCGCTAAAAACGCTATCAAATTCCGCTAAACGCAACTCATTGAATTTGACCTCATCAGGGTAGGGGTTTTGCTCATCTACAATAAAGCCCTCTTTACGGATTTCTAAAAACTCTCTATACTCCAACGCTTTTTGCGTATAATTTTCATTCCGTTCTAAAACGGGATCGATTTTTTGACTCAAATTTTCTGTAGCACGCTCCAACTCTGTTTCTAAATTATCAAAAGCTTCATTGATAGCGTTTGAATCGTTAGGGGCTTCTTTGATTTTTTCTGTAAAATCTTGTAAAACTTTCTTACAATTTTTAACGCAATTCTTTTTGGCTAGAGTCAAGCTTTCGTTATAAGAAGGCACGCTTAAAACGCTTGGCATCAAATCCTCTAAACTCTTTTCAAATTCTCGCTCTTTAGAGCTTGCCATGCGATCTAAATCATCGCCAGATAAAGCGTTAGTTTTATCTCTAAAACTTGGCGTTAAATCCTCTAAACTCTTTTCAAATTCTCGCTCTTTAAAAGCTATCATGCGATCTAATTCATCGCTAGATAAGGCGTTATGATGGATCTTGTCTTTCAAATCAGCGCATAGATCAGCGTATAAAGAAGCGAAATTTTCCCTTAAATCTTTCAAGCGCTCATCATCTATAGCCCTCTCTAACTCTGTTTTTAAACGATTAAAGGCTTCATTGATAGCGTTTGAATCGTTATGGGATTCTTTGATTTTTTTTGTAAAACCTTGTAAAGCTTCCTTAATGTTTTTAACGCAATTCTTTTTGGCTAACGAAAAGCTTTCAAAATCAACGCTCATCAAATCCAATCCATGCTCTTTAGAAGTTGTGGCGCGATCCTTATTAGAAAAAGCGTTGATCTTGTCTTTCAAATCAGCGCATAGATCAGCGTATAAAGAAGCGCTAAAATCTTCTCTCAAATCCTTCAAGCACTCATCAAAAACGCTTTTTTTAGGGCTATAAGAGAAAGTAGGCCGTTCAAAATCGTATTCCATTAAAACGCCTGGGGTTGGAAAGTTGTATTCGTTATCTATCGCATCGCTCGCTTGTTTCAAACGCCTGATAAATTCCTGGTGCTTATCGGTATAAAAATGCAACCTCTTTTTAACGCTCTCCCAAGCTTGATTCACAAGATCCACGCTCGCTTTGGCTTGAGTGGAGTAGATTTCAAGCATTCGTTCTAATAACCTTACATTGTGTTCCCATTTTTCTATATTGTCTTCCATAAGGTTTAAGCCCTTTTCACAAAGTTCAGCGCATAATTTAACAGGAGGGATAACCGACCCTACCGCATTACCAAAATCTCTCCCAAGCTCTCCAAGAAATCCCCAAAAACCACTTCGCTCCTTTATGGCTTTTTTTAATTCTCCTATGGCTTTTTCCAATTGCATTTCAATTTTTCTGTGCTCTACTATGATTTTTAGCGCGTAACTATCAAGGTCTTTGATAAAATCACCACACCTTTTTTCCTGCAGGGATTCTTTAAAATCCCTGCATCTTCTAACAACCTCTTTGACTTCTTCTGTATCCGTTTTCCATTCAGCCATAAATTATCCTTAATAATCCTCTTCTAAAACCCTAATCCTCTCTTTAAGCCATGCGATTTGCTCTTGCGCGGCTTCATCAAACTCGTTGAAAGTGCTTTTCAAATTATCCAGCACCTCGCTAAATTTATCCCTCCTAGCGTCTTGCCATGAATCCAAATTATGGAAATGACTGCTCAAGCCATTCACCTCATCATTCAGTAACTCTTTAAAGCGTTCTAAATGCCCTACAAATTCCCTAACCTCTTCGGTATCCATTTGCACTCTGCTCATCGGTTGTCCTTTCTTTTAAAAATTTTCTTCATTGGAATCAGGCTTTTTATCGCCGCTGATTCTAATGCTCCCACCCCCATAGCTAGGGAGTGTTTGCGCTTCTTTTGCTTGGCCTCTTTCTCTTTTATATTTTTCTTGCTGGCTTTGGTGGTATGTTTTCATGCTGTCTATCACGATTGTTTTATGGGTGCTCCCCAAATCGGCGTTGGTGAGCAATTTTTGAGCGCCATTACCCAAGCTGTTAGAATGCCTGTCTTCTATCTTAAGAGACAAATTCAAGCCCTTAAAATTCTCCAAAGCCTCCACTAACGCTACCACAAGCTTTCTGTCCCAAATGGAATTTTTCAAATCCTTACACAAGGAAAAAACATCGCTTGAAAACGGGTAGTCATACAAAAACAAAAGGTCTGAATTTTCTAAAAAATCCACGTTGCAACGCTCTTTAAAACTTCTCAAAAAGCCCTCTTTTAAAGGCGCAAAGCCTTCAGTGATAGGGATTAGCCCCTTGTCTTGGGTGTGTTTAAACACCATAATACTTTTTTCAATCACGACAAATGCGTAAGCGTTCTTAGTCATCATAATTTTTCTACCTCGCTTTCATAGATCAGTTGGCCGTCTTTAAACAGCCCCACTTTAATGCTTTGGGAATCCACGCAACACACCTTCACGTCCACTTCTTCAACCTCTTCTAGCGCTATGGAAATCATTTGCGTGTCTTGAATGTTTAGAGTGTTGGTGTTGGCGAGAGGTTTATCGCTGTAGCGTATCTCTAGCTCATCAAAGCCTCCCCATTCCTCTTTAGTTTGGAAAATCTGGTATTCATTAGGCTTTAAAGAATCCCTATGGATTTTAGCGTGGAATTTCCCCTCTATCTCAATGCCTAAATCGTATTTAAACACAGGGTTGGAATCTATAGAGGGCCTTTCAATCCCGCCTGCTTTGGGTCTGCTTTCTAAAAGCCCAAAAGCCACCCCGGTTTTGCAAGTGGGCTTTAAATAAGGTGGGATCTTAGAAACCTCCTGTAAGCTCTAAAATCTGTTTGTCTGATTTTTCTGTGCCTAGCGGCTCATAAAGAATGAATGCGAAATCATCTTTAGAAGTCTTTTGCTTGTAAGCTTTGAGCTGCTTTTCTTTGGCGTTTTCAAACGCTTGTTTGACTAACGCCGAACGGCTCGCATTCCCGCCTAAGAAAATATGAAACGCCCGACACTCATCATCAATGTTTTCAGCCATCACTTTAGAAAATCCGGCAAAGAAGTTGGCAACGCCTTCATTGATCTTGTCTTTTAAGAGGCTTAAAAGCTCTTTGCAATCAACTTTAAGATCGCATTCTGTTTCTACCCCATTCCTATCCAACAGCATGGTTTTAAAATCCTTTTCAAAACCTTCTATCTCAAACTCTTCATTTTCTTCTATCGCTTCTATAATATCAGCGTCTAGATTTTCTAAAAAAGGGCGTAATTTAGAAGCGATCGTTTGCAAGTTCAAGCGCGCTTCCCTGGAGTTTTGCATAAACGATCCAAAGCGTTGCGTATCAATCCTGTCATAGCTGGGTTTGGCGATGACAACGTCTTTTGCTTTCAGCTCTTGGAAATTTTTGGCATACGTTTCCCAAGCCAACAATTCCAATAAATTTTCACCGCCTAAATATTTATCCCCTCCACTGCTAAAATGCGTCATTTTGTAGGCGAATTTGAGGCTAGCGCTTTTTTCCCATTTGCCAAAGTCAAAATCCGTCGTCCCGCCCCCAAAATCAAACACCCCGTAATAAACCGGCTTGTCTAACTTCTCTGATTTAAAAAACCCGTAGCTTTTTAAAGCGCTAATGGCATACGCACAAGGCTCGCTCGCTCTCAATTCCACTTTGAAAGTTTTAGCCGTTTTTTCATCGTCAAAAACATGCCTAGGTAAGGATTTTTTCAAGCCTTTTTCAAAACTCTCTCTGATTTTTTCAGCCTGATGCTTTTCATACTTGATCGGATAGGATAAAAAGTATTTCAAAAACACGCCATTGTGCATGTTGTTGATGCAGCGGGCCGATGTAGTAAGCATAGATTTCTATGGGGTTAAAACCCGTGCAGTCAGTAAAGCTCTCTAAAGGAAAATCCTTTTCTAAATCCCTAAAATTCTGTTTTTCATCCGATCCAGCCCATTGCTTCAATTTAGAAAAAAACCGATACAAATCATTCCCTTTAACGCCTACAGTGTTCTTTTGGACTTCATGCGCCACTTCTATATCGTTGTGTGCTGTGAAAGGGCGGTGATCTAGCACCTTATAAGCGTTACGAAAGTTTTCTTTATGTCTAAACTCCATGATCGTAGGGTTTTCAAACTTTGTTGGGCTTGCGTCATCTACTAGCCCGCCAATAGAGAGCAAGCGGTATGTTCCCGTTTCATCCATATAGCTTGCGGTCGTGCTTTTAGTCCCAAAGTCAATAGCGACAACGCCCTTTTTTAAATCCTTCAAACTTGAACGCGCATAGAAGTTCATTTCTTTGCTACTAGGGTCTAAATTATCAAACCTAAAGGTTACCCTTTCTTTAGGCGCGCTAGGCGCCTCTAAATCCCAATGCCCTCCATTTAAATCAAGCAATTGGCTTTGGCTATAGCTCTTAAGGCCTGCCGCTATGTTATCCACATTGAGCATCAACTCTTTAAATTTTTCAAAATCCACATCCACATCGCTAGTAGAAACGATCTCTAAGGTTTTTTCTATTTTTTAATTAGTGATCTTTTTAGCTTGCGCTAAATCCTCTAGGAATTTTTGATTTTCATCAGAAAGATACCTTAAAGAAGTCTCATTATTGACGATCGCATGAAGCACCCGCAGCGCTTGTTTAAACTTGATTTTGTCTTCTTCTAGCACTTCTTTTTTGAAATTCAGCTCAATTTTTTCATTGAATTTGACTCCATCTTTTAAAGACCGATCGCACAATTTCTCTACTAAGGGGTGGCCAAGAGGCAGTTCTAAACTTTTTTCTTTTACCATGATATTTCCTTTATTGTGGTTTTTGTGGTTTGGAGAGTTGCTCTTTCAAGCCATCAACCCTCTCTTTGAGGGCGATGTTCTCTTCTTCTAATTTTCGGTTTTGGCGTTTGAGATCCTGGTTTGTGCTCGCTAAACGCCTGTTGTGTAAGTCTAGGTTGCTTTTGGCTTCCATACCCTCTAAGCTCTTTAAGCGCGCTATTTCTCGCTCCAGCTCGGTTTTCTCTGTGGCTATTTTTTCTTCAGCTTGCGCTAATTGGGCGTTAGAGTTTTCTAAAGCTTGCCGTAATTGGTTGTTAGTGTTTTCCAAGCTTTTTTGAGCGCTTTCTAATTGTTTGAGTTTTTCGGTTAGGCGTTGGTTTTCTTTTTCTAAATTGGTGCATCGTTTTTCTAAAAACCCATGCTCATCTTGCAATCGCACTCGCTCTTGTTTGAGGCTACCCTGCTCTTTATTGAGCGCGATAACTTGGTGGTTGAGCTTGTCGTTTTCGGTGGTTAGCGTTTTATTTTTTTCAGTCAGCTCGGCGGTTTTATGAGCTAGTTCTGCTTTTTCTTTAGTGAGCTTTTCTCTAGCTTGCCATAATTGATCGTTAGCGTTTTCTAACCCGCTGATTTTTACAGATAAGCTTTCGTTTTCTGCGAATAACTTGTCGTTTTCGGTTGTCAGTGTGGCGTTTTCTTTGGTTAGCTTGTCTTTTGTTGTGAATAACTTGTCGTTTTTTTGCCGTAATTGATTGTTAGCGTCTTTTAACTCGCTAGTTTCTACAAATAAGTCGTTTTTTTCTCTTAACAACTCGGCGTTTTCATCTTCTAACTCACCGATACGAGCTTCTAATTCTTCTCTGATTGGAGAGAAGCCAAACCATTTTTCAATGAGCGTTCCCATTTATGATCCCATATCCACGATAGTGTGATACACTTTATCATTGTGTTTATAGCCTATTAAGACCACTCTTTGTATCTTTCCAGAAGCGTTTTGCTCTGGGTATAGCACTTTGCATGAATAGTCATAAGCGCTTGGCTCTTTCAAGCGTTCAAATTTATTGTCCTTAACATATTCAAAAAGCAAATCAAACAATTCAGCTAATTTCTCGCCCTTATCACTCCTCTTATCGCTTAATTCTTGGCTCGCTTTGTTATAAAGGCTTTCTACATAGTATTTGCTATCGCTAAGAACATGTGCGATCAAATCCATTGCGCTATGAGTTTCTTCTAAAAATCTAAAATTCAAGCGATCTTTGACTTCTAAAAAGACTTCATAGAGTTTTTCTAATTTTTGGTATGGAGCGTGTCTTCGCTCTAACTCGTTTAGTTTTTGGCTCGTTTGTTCGGCTTGTCCTTTTGCTGTTGATAGCGCTGCAGTTAGGTTTTCTTTGTCTCTAGTTAGATTATCTTTTTCTGTTGATAACCCAGTAATCTTGTTATTTAATTCTGTTTTTTCTGTGGTTAGCCTCTGATTTTTTTCAGTCAGCTCTGTTTTTTCATTTTTTAGCTTGGTGTTTTCGTTAGTCAGATCGGTTTTTACATTTTCTAAAACTTGCTTAGAGTCTTGTAAATCTTTCACTTGCCTTTGTAATTCGGCGTTTTTGTTAGTCAGATCTGTTTTTTCTTTAGTTAGGTTTTCTTTGTCTGCTGTCAGCTTTTGATTTTTTTTCAACTAGCTCGGTGGTTTCAGTCGGCTTGGTGTATTTCTCTTGGAAATTGGTAGATTTTTGAGCGTCTTTTGGGTTTTCTTGGGTGTCGTTAGGGGATTTTCCAAACAAACTGCCTATAAAATGAGAGAGTTTTCTAAGGGGTTCAAAGTCTTCTAATTTAAGATCTTCTAATTTTTGAATGCGATCTTTGAGATCTGCAATAGATTTTAAAAGCTCTTCATTATTGGGGGGTGGAAGCGGTGGGATTTGAAATATTTGGTTTTTCTATTTTCTCATTATTCGTATTTTCTACAATATGAGTGCCACTCATAAGAATATCTCCTTTTATATTATATCAGTGTTAAAAAGATTGTTATTGTAATTTGAGAAAACTTAAAATGAGCTTTATTTCCCCCCTTTTTCGCCCCCTCTAATAAACCCCTAGAATGTAGAATCCCAGTGGTTTAAACTAGAAGAATAAGGGTCAAAAAAGCCCTTAGGCGTGTACTGCACTTCTTTCTTGGTAGAAGCGTCTTTTGAAGAATGGTCTTTAGGAAGACAAGCGAAACGCTGAGCATCAAAGCTAGAGCAACCGCTCAATAACAATGCGCCGAGTGTGCCAATCATAATGCCATTTTTAATTGTTTTCATTTTATATCCTTTGTTTTGTAAAATTTCTTATAAATCCGTTTAATTTAAAATCGTTTCATTGGTTTGAAGCTTTTAAATTACACGGCGAGAATGATAAAATTTATTTTTAAACGAAAAGTAAATGAACTTTTTAAACGATAAAAAATTCCTCTAATTTTTGTCTTAAGCGGTAAATAATTACCACTTTTAAAAAAATCAATTTTAATAATTAAATTCATTTAGTATGAAAACAATCACAAATTAAAAAGCATTATTAAAAATGACCGCTTAAAAAACCCGCTTAAAACATGCTACAATCAAGCCAAATTCTTAAATAAAAGGTAAGCTCATGCAAAAAATCATTGAGGATTCATTAGAATTAGCTAAAAAACTGCAAGATAGTATCAGTAACCATTTGAGCGATCAAGAAAAAGCGTTCCACTCTAAAATGCAAAAGCTTTTAAATAACCCTGAAAACAAAGTCATGCTCATAGAGCTTATGGATCGGAGTTTCAGGTGCTTGGACAATAAAGCCCGCTTTGAAATGATTGAGCATGTTTTAGACAAATACAAAAGCCGTGAGATTTTTTCTTCATTTGAAAAATTGCTTTTAATGGGGTTTTTAAGCTTTGGGAAAATGCTCCCTGATATGAGCGTGCCTTTCTTTGTCAATAAAATCAGAAGCGACACGAAAGCGATGGTCTTAGATCAAGAAGAAAGCCAATTAAAAGAGCGGATTTTAAAAAGAAAAAATGAAAAAATCATTTTGAATGTGAATTTTATTGGCGAAGAGGTTTTAGGCGAAGAAGAAGCTAATGCGCGTTTTGAAAAATACTCTCAAGCCCTAAAATCCAACTACATTCAATACATTTCCATTAAAATCACAACGATTTTTTCTCAAATCAATATCCTTGATTTTGAATACTCTAAAAAAGAGATTGTCAAACGCCTAGACGCTCTTTATGCCCTGGCTTTAGAAGAAGAAAAAAAGCAAGGCATGCCGAAATTTATTAATTTGGATATGGAGGAATTTAGGGATTTAGAGCTCACGGTGGAGTCTTTTATGGAGTCTATCGCTAAATTTGATTTGAACGCTGGTATTGTGTTGCAAGCCTATATCCCGGATTCTTATGAATATTTGAAAAAACTGCACGCTTTTTCTAAAGAAAGGGTTTTAAAAGGGTTAAAGCCCATTAAAATCCGCTTTGTTAAGGGAGCGAACATGGAGAGCGAAGAGACTATCGCTTCCGTGAAAGACTGGGCGTTACCCACATTTTCTAATAAGCAAGACACCGATTCTAATTACAATAAAATGCTGGATTTTGTTTTAGAGAGCGATAATTACAAATACATTCATATTGGTGCAGCAAGCCATAATATTTTTGAAATCGCTTATGTTTATACGCGCATCCATGCCCTTAATGACCCTGTTGTGTTAGAGCATTTTAGCTTTGAAATGCTAGAGGGCATGAGCTTGCAAGCGAGCCAGGAACTAAAAGAGATGCACAAACTCATTCTTTATGCACCGGTGTGCGATGAAGTGCATTTCAATAATGCGATCGCTTACTTGGTGAGGAGGTTAGATGAAAACACCTCAAGCGATAATTTCATGAAAGCTTTCTTCAATCTCAAAGTAGGCACGAGCGAATGGAAAGACCAGGAACAACGCTTTTTAAACAGCCTTAAAGGAATCGCCACTTTAGACAACGCCACCCACAGGACTCAAGACAGAAACGCCAAACAAAGCGGCCATACCACTTACCCAAACCACTCCTTTAAAAACGAAAGCGATACCGATTTTATTTTAAAAGCTAACCGAGAATGGGCTAAAAAAGTGCGCGAGAAAATGCATAACGCTCCTATTTTAGAGCTTTACCCAGAAATGGATGGGAGGTTTGAAGATCCTAATTTAACCCCTTTAGAAGTCTTTGATAGAATCCATCATAAAAAAATCGCTAGCGTGCATTTAGCGGATAAAGAAGCGATTTTAAAAGCCCTAGAAGTGGCTAAAAGCGATAAGAGCCGTTTCAGCCAAAAAAGCTTTACAGAAATCCATGCTTTATTGAGCCAAACCGCTCAGCTTTTTAGAGAAAGGAGAGGCGATTTAATAGGGATTTCGGCTTTAGAAGTGGGTAAGACTTTCGCTGAAACGGACGCTGAAGTGAGTGAAGCCATTGACTTTTTAGAGTTTTACCCTTACAGCTTAAGGGTGTTACAAGAGCAGAATAAAAAAACGAAATTCACCCCCAAAGGCGTGGGTGTGGTCATTGCCCCATGGAATTTCCCTGTGGGTATTTCTGTAGGCACTATCGCTGCCCCCCTAGCCGCTGGCAATCGGGTGATTTATAAGCCCTCAAGTTTGTCTAGCGTAACGGGTTATAAGCTTTGTGAGTGCTTTTGGGATGCGGGCGTGCCTAGAGATGTACTCATTTACTTGCCCTCTAAAGGGAGCGACATTAGCGAACATCTTTTAAAAGATGAAAGCATCAAGTTTGCCATTTTAACAGGAGGCGAAGACACCGCTTATAAAATGCTAGAGGCTAACCCCACTTTAGCCTTGAGCGCTGAAACAGGCGGTAAAAACGCTACTATTGTGAGCAAAATGGCAGACAGAGATCAAGCGATTAAAAATGTTATCCATTCAGCTTTTAGCAATTCGGGGCAAAAATGCTCCGCCACTTCGCTTTTAGTGTTGGAAAAAGAAGTCTATGAAGATGAGAACTTTAAAAAGACTCTAATAGATGCGACTCTAAGCCTTAGCGTGGGCGATCCTTTTGATTTCAAAAACAAAATCGGCGCTCTAGCGGACAAGCCTAATGAAAAGGTCATCAAAGCCATAGATGAATTGAAAAGCTATGAAAATTACGAAATCCCGGCAAGCTTTGTTGATGATAACCCCTATTTGATGAAGCCAAGCATCAAATACGGCACTAAAAAAGGCGATTTCACGCACCAAACTGAGCTTTTTACGCCCATTTTATCCGTGATGAAAGCGCAAGATTTAGATGAAGCGATAGAGATAGTCAATTCTACCGGTTATGGGCTGACTAGCGCGTTAGAGTCTTTAGATGAAAGGGAGTGGGAATACTATTTAGAACGCATTGAAGCCGGTAATATCTATATCAACAAACCCACCACAGGAGCGATCGTTTTGCGCCAACCTTTTGGGGGGATTAAAAAATCCGCTGTGGGGTTTGGGAGGAAAGTAGGCATTTTCAACTATATCACGCAATTTGTGAATATCCACCAAGATGAAGAAGACGAACACGCCTTAAAAAACCCCTTAAGCGAAGCTTTAGAGGGCTTGACTCAAAAAGGCTATGACGAGCACACGCATGAGTTGAAGCGCGCGATTTTTATGGCAAAGAGCTACGCCTATCATTACAAGCATGAATTCAGCCAAACTAAAGACTATGTCAAAATCAGAGGCGAAGACAATCTCTTTTCCTACACTAAAGTTAAAAGCGTGGGCTATCGCATCACCGAAAAGGACACTTTAAGCGACATGTTAGGCGTGGCTTTAGCATGTCTAGTTTCTCAAATCCCTTTAACAATCAGCGCAGAAAACGAGCGAGCGAACAAAGATTTAACATTCTTCTTAGAATGCTTAAAAACGCTCCAAGCAAACGCCCCTATTGTTTATGAAAGCTTGCAAAAATTTAGCGAGAAATTGCATGCTTTCAATCGTATCCGTTATTTAAAAAGCGATCTGGATTTATTGCACAAGCAAGCGAGCGCTTTAGGGATGGTTTTAGCCACAGCTAAACCATGCTTGAACGGGCGTTTTGAATTGCTGTATTACCACTTAGAGCGATCGGTTAGCATTTCGTATCATCGTTACGGGAATTTAGGCTCAAGGGTTTTAAGGCAACCCACTTGCCACAAATCATGCTGTGCTGAAAAATAAATATTGTATTAAATAAGGAGATCAAAATGGGACATGTTGTTTTAAGCACCCCTATTGTTACGATGTTTGTCGTTTATTCGCTGTTAATGCTCTATATTGGTTTTTATTTTTACAAACAAAACGAAACGACTGAGGATTATTTCTTAGGCGATCGTTCTATGGGGCCTGTGATTAGCGCTTTGAGCGCGGGGGCGAGCGATATGAGCGGGTGGCTTTTAATGGGGTTACCTGGAGCCTTATATGTGGGGGGGCTTATCAATTCACACATCGCCATAGGATTGAGTTTGGGAGCGCTCATTAACTGGGTTTTTGTGGCCAAACGCTTGCGCATTTATACGAGCGTGATCGCTAATTCTATTACCATTTCAGATTATTTTGAAACGCGCTTTAGCGATGATAAACACATCTTGCGCTTGATTTCAGCTTTTGTGATTTTAATCTTTTTTATTTTTTACATTTCTTCAGGGCTAGTGAGTGGGGCTAAACTCTTTGAAGCGACCTTTGGCATCCAATACAACTACGCTTTAAGCATTGGCACGCTGATTATTGTTTCTTACACCTTTTTAGGAGGGTATAAGGCGGTGTGCTGGACGGATTTGATTCAAGGGCTTTTGATGATGAGCGCTTTAATCGTGGTGCCGATCGTTATGATAATCCATCTTGGCGGGATTGGAGAGGGGATTAAAATCATTAGAGAAATCAAGCCTGAAAACCTTTCTTTCTTGCAAGGCTCTAGCGTAGTCGCTATTATTTCAAGCCTCGCTTGGGGGTTAGGCTATTTTGGGCAACCCCACATTTTAGTGCGTTTCATGTCTATCCGCTCCATTAAAGATGTCCCTAAAGCGACCACTATTGGGATTTCTTGGATGGTTATTTCTTTGATTGGGGCATGCACTATGGGGCTTTTAGGCGTTGCGTATGTGCATAAATTTGATTTGAGTTTAGAAGACCCTGAAAAGATTTTCATTGTGATGAGTCAATTGCTCTTTAACCCTTGGATCACAGGCATTTTATTGAGCGCGATTTTAGCGGCGGTGATGAGCACGGCCAGTTCGCAACTGCTTGTAAGCTCTTCTACCATTGCTGAAGACTTCTATGCGACGATTTTCAATAAAGACGCTCCGCAAAAACTAGTGATGGTTATTTCTAGGCTTTCGGTTTTAGGGGTGGCTTGCATCGCTTTTTTCATTTCAACGGATAGGAACGCCAGCATTCTCAGCATCGTGAGTTACGCATGGGCTGGCTTTGGCGCGAGTTTTGGCTCTGTGATTTTGTTTTCACTTTTTTGGTCAAGAATGACGCGCGTTGGCGCGATTGCTGGCATGCTCTCTGGGGCTAGCACGGTGATTTTATACGATAAATTTGGCAAAAGCTTTTTGGATATTTATGAAATCGTTCCGGGCTTTATTGCAGCGAGCATCGCTATTGTGATGTTTAGTTTGTTTTCTAGCGTGCGAGCAGGCACTAAAGAGGCTTTTGAAACCATGCTTAAAGAAATTAAAGAAATTGAAAGTTTGAAATATTAATGCTTCAAATGAGTTTGGTTTAATCTTTAATCCCCCTATGCTCTTTAATCAAACCTTAACCTAATATTTCTTTATTTTCTGGGGCAGGAGTAGGGTGCTATGGGCTTTTAGAAGAGGGGTTTGAATGTGTTGCTACCAATAAAATTTTAGATAGCATTCTAAAACCTTTAAACAAAAACTAATGAGCGCTATCTTATAATCCTTTTAAAAAATGAAAGGTTATTGTTGCTTGTTTCTCACTTTTTAAACGCTATTGACCCCTTTAATTTAGGGGTGTTGTTGAGCCGTTTCCAAATTAAAAATGGTTGTATTTATGGGGTGTGTTCTTATAGGGCTTCAAAATTTATCCATGGCTATGAAGGAAGCAAAGCGCAAGTTTTAACCGCTCTCAATACTTTAAGCAAGCATCAAATTTGGCGATTCAATCAAGAGAGCGTTACAAAAATCAAAGGAACTTTTGTTTTCATTTTAGAAAACGACTTGCAATTAGATGAAAACTCTTTTTACAAGAAACTTTTAAACTCACTCATAGACAACGATTTTTTTAACCGCTCCCGTTCAATGACCCCCAATCAAAGACTCTTTTTGAGCGGCTTTTTTGAAAGCAGGGGCAGCATTGATACGCAACGAAATTTTTTAACTTTAGATTACTTCTTTCATAGCCCTTTAGAGTTTAAAAAGTTCCATTATTTGATTGATTTTTTCAATATCCCTAGCGAAGCGCTGAATTTCAATTTCAGGGAATTACAGCCTGAATACGCGCAAGGTATCAACCAACGAAACGCTCAATTTAGGATTTATTTAAATTGGTATTTATACCATATCGGTCTGTTTAACCCCTATAAAGCGCGAATCGCTCATCATATTTTTAAAAACACTCTTGTTAATGATGGCATTTATTATAAATTAAGGGATCGACCAACAACAGAATATCGTGGCAATAGCTTTATAGAACGCGCTCATTTTTATTTGAAAAATGTCCATCAACAAGATTTAGACGATAAAAGCATTGAAAGATTAAGGGAGCAGTTAGGATGGATTCAAAAGAGTGAGGAGTTTAGACGAGATAGCAAAATCATCAATTTTTATCGCATCTCAACGCCCAATGTTTGCAGTGCATGTTGCGGTGATTATGACATTAAAGAAAGGAGTTTTATTTCTTTACCTTTGTATAAAATCACTCAAAATCCCAATTCTTACTACACTGAAATCCACCATGTGATTTCTTTAGGCAAAGACATAGAATTAGATGTTTTAGCAAATCTTGCTAAACTTTGCCCCGCTTGTCATAGGGCTTTAAAAAAAGGGGCTAGCGAAGAGGGGTTTCAAAAACGCTTGATTAGAAAGATTCTAAATCGCAATAAAGACAACTTAGAGTTTGCGCAATTGCGTTTTGAAACCGATGATTTTCCAACGCTCATTAATTGTATTTATGAAAGCTTGAAATGAATTATAAAATTTTAGATTTATTTTGTGGGGCTGGAGGTTTTAGCGCTGGGTTGGAGTGTTTAAAAGAGTTTGACGCTTTAATAGGGCTAGATTGCGATAAACAAGCCCTAATCACTTTTGAAAACAACCATAAAAACGCTACGGGTGTTTGTGGGGACATCACTCAAATTGAAATTAAAGAAAAAGTCATCAAACTAGCCCAAACATTAGAAATCAACATGATCATTGGCGGGCCTCCATGTCAAGGCTTTTCTAATAAAGGGAAAAATTTAGGGCTAAAAGACCCTAGGAATTTTTTATTCTTAGAATATATAGAGATAGTAAAAGCCTTAAAACCAGAAATTTTTATCATTGAAAATGTGAAAAACCTCATCTCTTGCGCTAAAGGCTATTTTTTGGAAGAAATTAAAGAAAGATTGAACGCTTTAGGGTATCAATTAAGCTATCAGATCCTAAACGCTAAAGATTATGGCGTGCCTCAAAACAGAGAGAGAGCTTTTATTGTGGGGGCTAGTCGTTTTAGTTTTGATTTTAATCTTTTAGAGCCTTCTCAAAGCGTGAATGTTCAAGATGCGATAAGCGATTTAGCCTATCTTTGTTCTAATGAGGGGGCGTTTGAGAGCGATTATTTAAACCCTATCCAATCAAGCTATCAAGCTTTGATGCGAAAAAATAGCCCTAAATTATACAACCATCAAGCCACCAACCACTCGCAAGCCGCTTTAGAGAAATTAAAGCTCATTAACAAAGAACAGGGTAAAGAATGCTTGCCTAAAAACTTGCATGGCAAACAGCAATTCAAAAGCACATGGGGGCGTTTGAATTGGAATAAAGTAAGCCCCACCATAGACACACGATTTGACACTCCAAGCAACGGCACCAACTCCCACCCTGAATTGCACCGCTCTATCACGCCCAGAGAAGCCGCCAGGATACAAAGTTTTAGCGATAATTATATCTTTTATGGCAATAAAACGAGCGTTTGTAAGCAAATCGGTAACGCTGTGCCTCCTCTTCTAGCCCTAGCTTTAGGCAAAGCGATCTTAAAAAGCTTAAGAAAATGATACAAATTCATCACGCTGACGCTTTTGAAATCATCAAAGACTTTTACCAGCAAAATTTAAAAGTGGATGCGATCATCACGGACCCTCCTTATAACATTTCGGTTAAAAACAATTTTTCCACCCTAAAGAGCGCTACAAGGCAAGGCATAGATTTTGGGGAATGGGATAAAAATTTCAGGCTTTTAGAATGGATCACGCGTTACGCCCCTTTAGTCAATCCAAACGGCTGCATGGTTATTTTTTGCTCTTACAGGTTTATAAGCTATATCGCTGATTTTTTAGAAGAAAACGGCTTTGTAGTCAAAGACTTTATCCAATGGGTTAAAAATAATCCCATGCCAAGAAACATTAACCGGCGCTATGTCCAGGACACGGAATTTGCCCTGTGGGCGGTTAAAAAGAAAGCTAAATGGGTGTTTAACAAGCCAAAAAATGAAAAATATTTACGGCCCTTGATTTTAAAAAGCCCTGTGGTAAGCGGGCTTGAAAAAGTTAAACACCCCACGCAAAAAAGCCTGGCTTTAATGGAAAAAATCATTTCCATCCACACAAACCCTAATGACATCGTGCTAGATCCTTTCATGGGGAGCGGCACTACCGGCTTAGCGTGCAAGCACTTGAAACGAAATTTTATCGGTATAGAATCAGAAAAAGAATATTTTCAAATCGCCAAAAAGCGTTTGAATTTGTTTTAAAAACGCTATTTGAATGAGATTGTGTTATAGTTATTTAAAAGGATATTTTGAATGAAAAGAATGTTAGCGGAGTTTGAAAAAATCCAAGCGATTTTAATGGCGTTCCCCCATGAATTTGGCGACTGGGCGTATTGCATCAAAGAGGCTAGGGAAAGTTTTTTAAACATCATTCAAACCATAGCCAAACACGCCAAAGTGTTAGTGTGCGTCCATACTAGCGATACTATCGGCTATGAAACGCTTAAAAACTTACCCGGTGTAGAAATCGCAAAGGTCGACACTAACGACACATGGGCTAGGGATTTTGGAGCGATCAGCATTGAAAATCATGGCGCTTTAGAGTGCTTGGATTTTGGTTTTAATGGCTGGGGGTTAAAATACTCTTCCAATTTAGACAATTTAGTGAATTTCAAGCTCAAAAACTTAGGGTTTTTAAAACACCCTTTAAAAACGATGCCCTATATTTTAGAGGGCGGGAGCATAGAAAGCGATGGGGCTGGGAGCGTTTTAACCAACACCCAATGCCTGCTAGAAAAAAATCGTAACCCCCATTTGAATCAAAATGGAATAGAAAACATGCTTAAAAAGGAATTAGGGGCTAAACAAGTGCTGTGGTATTCTTATGGCTATTTAAAAGGCGATGATACGGATAGCCATACCGACACGCTCGCTCGTTTTTTAAATAAAGACACCATTGTTTATAGCGCATGCGAAGATAAAAACGATGAGCATTACACAGCTTTAAAAAAAATGCAAGAAGAATTAAAAACCTTTAAAAAACTAGACGGCACGCCTTATAAACTCATCCCCCTAGAAATCCCCAAGGCCATTTATGATGAAAACCAACAACGCTTACCGGCAACTTATGTGAATTTTTTATTGTGCAATAACGCTCTGATTGTCCCCACTTACAACGACCCTAAAGACGCGCTCATTTTAGAAACCTTAAAACAACACACGCCCTTAGAAGTGATAGGGGTTGATTGTAATACTCTAATCAAACAGCATGGGAGTTTGCATTGTGTAACGATGCAGCTTTATTGAATCAAATCACGCTTTTTGGCGTGGTTCAGGGCGTGGGCATGCGCCCTTTTATTTATACCCTAGCTCAAAAATTAGAGCTTGTAGGCTTTGTGCGTAACACCCAAGCGGCTTTAGAAATCATCTTACCCGCTCATAAAACAGAGTCTTTTTTAAACGCCCTAAAAAAAGGGTTACCCCCTTTAGCGTTGGTTGAAAAAATCATTATTAGCCCTTATGATAAAACGCTCAAATCCAATGGTTTTAGGATTTTAGAAAGCAAGAACCACCCCTTAAATTTGCTCAGTCAAATCCCTAAAGATTTAGGCGTGTGCAAGGATTGCTTGTGCGAAATCAGAGACAAAAACTCCCCCTATTTTCATTACGCTTTCAATTCTTGCGCGAAATGCGGAGCGAGATACAGCCTTTTAAACGCTTTGCCCTATGACAGAGAAAACTCCGCCTTAAAACCTTTCAAACTCTGCAAATTTTGCGCATCCGTTTATAAAGACGCTCATAACAAGCGATTCCACATTCAAGGCATCAGCTGCAAAAAGTGCGGTATCGCGCTCAATTACAAGCGATTCAAAAATGATGACGCTCTTTTAGAATGCGCTAAAGACATTCAAAAGGGTAAAATCATCGCTCTTAAAGGTTTGGGAGGCTTTGCTCTCTTGTGCGATGCGAGGAATTTTCAAACCATAGAAAGATTACGGCTTTTAAAAAACCGCCCCCTAAAGCCTTTTGCGCTCATGTTTAAAGATTTGAACGCAGCCAAGCAACATGCGTTTTTAAATGAATTAGAATGCGAAAGCTTGAATTCTACAAGCACCCCCATTCTTTTAGCCCGTAAAAAACCTGACACCCAATTAGCCCCCAATATCGCTAAAAACTCCCCCTTTTATGGCGTCATCTTGCCCTATACCCCTTTGCATGCTTTATTATTAGATTTATTGGATTTCCCTATTGTATTCACGAGCGCGAATTTCAGCTCCCTCCCTTTAGCGAGCGATGAAAAAGAGATCGATTCGCTTCATTTTATTTTTGATTTTAAGCTCACGCACAATCGCGCTATCATCCATAGGATTGATGATAGTATCGCGCAGCGCGTGGATAATATCATTCGCCCCATGCGTTTGGCTAGGGGGTTTACCCCCCTTTACCTCACTTTACCCAAACGCTCTAATTGTTCGCCCAAAAAGATTTTAGCGCTTGGAGCGGAGCAAAAAGGGCATTTTAGCTTACTGGATAGCGGAACTTCTGTTCTTTTGCTCTCGCCTTTTTGTGGGGATTTGAGCGTTTTAGAAAATGAAAAACACTTTAAAGGAACCTTGAATTTTTTCTTAAAAACCTATGATTTCAAGCCCACGCTCTTAGCTTGCGACAAGCATCAAAACTACACCACCACTAAAATGGCTTTTGAATTTAATACGCCTTTATTGCAAGTCCAGCACCACCATGCCCACTTTTTAGCGAGCGTCTTAGACGCATTATTACAAGATCCGCATTTAAACCACCCCTTTATAGGCATCATCTGGGATGGGAGTGGGGCTTATGAAAATAAGGTTTATGGGGCGGAGTGTTTTGTGGGGGATTTTGAACGCATTGAAGAAGTGGCTAGGTTTGAAGAATTTTGGCTTTTAGGGGGGCAAAAAGCGATCAAAGAGCCTAAACGCCTGGTTTTAGAAATCGCTTTAAAACACCAACTCAACAAGCTTTTAAAGCGCGTTCAAAAGCATTTTAAAGAAGACGAATTAGAAATTTTCCAACAAATGCATGACAAAAAAATTCAAAGCGTCGCCACCAATTCCATAGGGCGTTTGTTTGATATAGTGGCGTTTAGTTTGGATTTAGTGGGAACGATTAGTTTTGAAGCCGAGAGCGGGCAGGTTTTAGAAAATCTAGCCCTACAAAGCGATGAGAGTGCTTTTTACCCTTTTGAAATCAAAAATAGCGTGGTGTGTTTAAAAGAATTTTATCAAGCGTTTGAAAAGGATTTGGGCGTTTTAGAACCCAAACGCATCGCTAAGAAATTTTTTAACAGCCTAGTAGAAATCATTACCGCTTTGATTGCACCCTTTAAAGAGCATGTCGTGGTGTGCAGTGGGGGCGTGTTTTGTAACCAATTGTTGTGCGAACAATTGGCCAAACGATTGAAAAAGCTTCAAAGGGAGTATTTTTTCCACAAGCATTTCCCCCCTAATGACAGCAGTATCCCTGTCGGTCAAGCCTTAATGGCGTATTTCAACCCTACAATCATCAAAAAAGGATAAAAATGGATAGCGTAACTCTAGCATGCGGGAATGGGGGGAAAGAAACAAACGCTTTGATTGAGCGAGTCTTCATGCCCTATTTGAAAGAATTTATCGTTGCGTTTGGTGAAGACGCCCCTAAATTTGAAGCTAGTGGGGAATATTGCGTGAGCACGGATAGTTTTGTCATCACGCCCCTAATTTTTAATGGAGGCGATATAGGCAAGCTTTGCGTTTGCGGGAGCGCGAATGATGTGAGCGTGCAAGGGGGCGAACCTTTGTATTTGAATATGGGTTTTATTTTAGAAGAAGGCTTAGAAATTTCTCTTTTAAAACAAATTTTACAATCCATACAAAAAGAATTATTTAAAGCCAACCTGAAACTCCTCTCCCTAGACACTAAAGTCGTGCCAAAGGGGAGCGTGGATAAGCTTTTTATCAACACAACCTGCATTGGTAAAATCATCAAGCCAGGGATTTCTTCGCGCCATTTACAACCAGGGCAAGCCATTATCCTAAGCGACACGATCGCCAATCATGGGGCAAGCCTGTTTGCGATGCGTAATGAAATCAAGCTTAAAACGAATCTAGAAAGCGATTGCCAACTGCTCTATCCCTTATTAAAACCCCTATTTTTAAGCGATCTCAAAATTGATGCTTTAAGAGATGCGACTAGGGGCGGGTTAGCGAGCGTGCTGAACGAATGGGCGAACAGCTCCAGAGTGAAAATCGTCATAGAAGAAGAAAAAATCCCCTTAAAAGAAGAAACTAAAGGGATTTGCGAGATTTTAGGGCTAGAACCCTACACGCTAGCCAATGAGGGGGTGTTTGTTTTAGCGCTCAATCAAAAAGACGCCCCTAAAGCCTTAGAAATTTTAAAAAGTAACGAGAAAGCCAAAAACGCTTGCGTGATTGGCAAAGTGTTTGAAAACCCCTATCCTAGCGTGGTTTTAAAGAACGCATGGGGTTTTGAAAGGATTTTAGAGGTGCCAGAGGGCGAATTGTTGCCTAGGATTTGTTAAAGCTAAAGCGCTTTTTAAAACCCTACCGCCTTTGCCCTCTAAAATTTTTAGAGATCACCTAAGCTAAGTCTGCTATACTCAAGCTATTTGAGAGAAAACTTACAATAAGAGAGCGTTTTAATAGTGGGTGTTACAAAAAAACGGGCTTGATATGAGCGGTCATTTTTGGGTTTGCTGTGTTTTTTGTGGGGTGTAGTGGTAGTGAAAAACCCCCAATAGACATTGAAGTAACTTTTAGGAACAGCCTTTATTGGATAGACATCATTTCAAATGTTGATAGTATCGCTATATTGAGCGCAAAAATCAATCGTGGGGATTGTGATAACGATGGATTTCCTTATTTCAAGATCAATAAAACGCTAAAATTTGGCGATAGCGACCAATTCTATATACTTCGTTGTCAGCATATCAAAGAAGTTAGTATAAAGACTGATAAAGGGACTTGGAATTTTGGAGAGTGAAAACCAACTGACAATCATCTCTAAAACAGACAGCATAGAAATCTAGGACATTCAATTTAATAGAGGGAATTGCCCGCTCATATAAAAAATAAATCTCATGCCAATCATAGCTACTGGTTGTAAAATACAAGTTTTGATTTAAAGCAAGCGGTGGTTAATCTCATAGAAAAGCCCCTTACATTCCCCACCCCCTAGTTCTTTATGAAAAATTAAAATGCTAACACACCTTGCTTTTTGAAAGCGCTTGAAATTGAGAGCGAAGCCGCACACCAAACCCCTTTTAATGGATCAAAGTTTGTTTGAAGCTAAATGATCACAATATCGCAACTACCGCTAGCCTGACGCCTAATAGCAAAGCGTTTTTATAGCTCTATAAAAGCCTTGATTTTATTTCAAACCTCTAAAAGTTTCAAATAATACTCATAAGCTTCTTTGATGCCCTGCTCTAAAGGGATTTCTAATTCCCATTTTAAAGCCTTTTGTTTGGAAATATCCATAAGCTTTTGCTGCATGCCCACTGGTTTGGATAAATCTTTAACAAACACGCCCTTATAATCTAAAACCTGAGCGACTTTTTCGTAATACTCTTCAATGCTGTAATCCACTCCAGAGCCGACATTCATCACGCTAGGTATTTGAGCGATATTCTCATAAGCGAGAGCGATGAATCTCGCTAAATCTTTAGCGTTTAAATACTCTCTCCTGGCCGTGCCATCGCCCCACATCGCAAAATTTTTTTCATTTTTTAATTTAGCGGCGTGCATCCTAGCAATAAGCCCTGGTATCATGTGCGCTATCTTTTCTTCAAACTTGTCAAACTCGCCATAAAGGTTGCAAGGCACTAAGGTTTTATAAAAAACGCCCTTTTCAGCGCTCACATATTCGCAATACTTCATCACAGAAAGTTTGGCTAAAGCGTAGCCTTCATTCGTTGGCTCTAAAGAGCCGTTCAACAAATCGCTCTCTTTTAAGGGGTTAGGGGCGTATTTAGGATAAGCGCAAGAGCTCGCTAGATTAATGGCTTTTTTCACGCCCAAATCCAAAGCGCTAGAAAAGAGGTACAAGCCCATGAGTAAATTCTCAACCATGTAAGTTGAAAGATCGTTCATGTTAGCGACAATGCCCCCCACTCTCCCGGCGCAATGGATAATGCCTGTAGGCTTGTATTCTTTCAAATAGGCTTGAACGTTGTCTTTATCCAACAAATACAATTCGCTCTTTTTAGGGGTGAGTAAAGTAACATCAGGCTTGTTTTTTTTAAAATACAACGCCGTGTTCTGCCCCACCATGCCATAGGCGCCGGTGATTAAAATAATCTCATTCATAAAAATTCCTTAAAGTATAGCCCCCATCTTGCAAGTAAAGGTTTTTCTGGCATTCTTTTAAATCGTATTCTAACATGTCCTTAACCAACTCTTTTAAATCGTATTCCCTAACCCAGCCTAGCTCTTTCTCAGCCTTAGTGGGATCGCCTAAAAGCAAATCCACTTCAGTAGGCCTGAAATAGCACTCGTCTATGCGCACCACGATTTTGCCTGTTTTTAAATGGCTTAAATTCAATTGTAAAGCGTTCGCTCTTTTTTCATCAATGCTTTTAATCAAACCGATTTCTTTAATCCCTGTATTTTGAAATTCTAGATCAATGCCGATAAATTCAAAGCTCATTTTCACAAAATCGCGCACGCTCGTGGTCTTTCCTGTAGCGATCACATAATCTTGTGGGGTAGGCGCTTGGAGCATCAAATGCATCATTTTCACGTAATCTTTGGCATGCCCCCAGTCTCTTTTAGCGTCCAAATTCCCTAAATACAAGCAATCCGTTAAGTTATACGCTATCGCGCTAGCGGCTCGTGTGATTTTACGGGTTACAAAAGTTTCGCCTCTTACCCTGCTCTCATGGTTAAAAAGGATGCCATTAACCGCAAACAAGTTATAGGCCTCTCTGTAATTTTTGGTGATGTAAAAGGCATACATTTTAGCGACCGCATAGGGGCTTCGTGGGTTAAAGGGGGTGTTTTCATTTTGTGGGGTTTCTAAGACTTCGCCATACAATTCGCTCGTGCTGGCTTGATAGAATCGTGTTTTCTTTTCTAATCCTAAAATCCGCATGGCTTCTAAAATCCTTAGCGTGCCAATACCATCAGCGTTAGCGGTGTATTCTGGGGTTTCAAAAGAGACTTTCACATGGCTTTGAGCGGCTAAATTATAAATCTCTGTAGGCTTAGTGGTAGCGATTAAATGGATGAGGTTAGAGCTATCGGTCATATCCCCATAATGCAAGAAAAAACGCCTCTTATGCTCGCTATGCAAATCTTCATACAAATGATCGATCCTAGAAGTGTTGATGCTAGAAGAGCGCCTTTTTAACCCATGCACTTCATAGCCCAAATTCAGCAAGTATTCAGCCAGATAGCTCCCGTCTTGCCCGGTAACCCCAGTGATCAAAGCGATTTTTTCTTTCATTATTTTTCCTTATATTAAATTTTTTTGATTTTGTCTGTTAAAATCATCATCAATGCGCACAATATCGTCTTCACCGACATACTCGCCCACTTGAACTTCTATGATGATTAAAGGGATTTTGCCGTAATTAGCCAAGCGGTGTAGGGTGTTTTTAGGGATATAAGTGGACTCATTAGCTTGCAATTCAAACATTTTATGATCCAACTCCACGCTCGCCATCCCGCTAATCACCACCCAATGTTCGCTCCTGTGGAAATGCTTTTGTAAAGAAAGCCTAGCGTTTGGTTTGACTTCTAAAATCTTAACCTTGTAACAACCGCTCTCATGCAAGACTTCATAACTCCCCCAAGGGCGATACACTTTAGTGTGCGTTTGTAACAATTCTTGGTTATGCGTTTCTATCTCGCTCACTAGGGCTTTTAAATCCTTAGCTTTGTCTTTATGAGCGACTAAAAGAGCGTCTTTAGTGTCAATAATGGCTAAATTCTCAACGCCTAAAAGAGCGCTCACTTTATGAGAAAACACTAAATTATTTTCGCTTTCTTTGGCAAAAATAGGCGTTTGATTCAGGCTGACATTTTCTTTAGGCTCGTTAGCCACTTCTTCAAAAAGAGCGTTAAAATTCCCTAAATCGCTCCACTTGGCGTTTAATCCTACCATTTTGATTTTGTGGCTTTGTTGCATTAAAGCAATATCCACGCTCACGTCTTCTAAATCTTGCATGCTCTTTTCGCTCAAACGCGCGATCTTTTGTTCAAAAAAATACGCGTTTTCTAACGATTCAAACGCTCTTTCACACCCCTTTAAAATAGTAGGGGCATGCTTTTTTAGTTCGTCTAAAAAAACGCCCGCTTGGAAAACAAACATGCCGCTATTGAAATAAAAACCCCCGCTTTTTTGAAACTCTATCGCTTTTTCTAAACTTGGCTTTTCAATGAAGCGCTTCACATCTAGAGCGTTAGGGCTTTCAATATACCCAAACTCCGTATTGGGCTTTTCAATACTCACCCCAAAAGTGACTAAAAAGCCTTTTTGGGCTAAATTAATCGCTTTTTTTATCGCGTTTTCATACGCTTGAAAATCTTTAATCAGATGATCGCTTGGCGTAACGATGAGTAAATCTTCTTTATCGCTCATTAAAGCGCTCAAAGCAATGGCGTTAGCGGTGTTTTTACTCAAGCTCTCTAATAAAAAACCCACGCTTTTGTTTTTGATTTCATTCTTTATCTCTTCTAGGGCTAAAAAATAATGTTTTTCATTGCACACAACGAGCGTTTCATCTACTAAGGAAGCGTTTCTTTTAAAACTCAATTCAAACAAGCTTTCATTGCCAAAAAGCTTTAAAAATTGCTTAGGATATAGGCTACGGCTTAAAGGCCATAGGCGTTTGCCACTCCCCCCACTCAGTAAGATATTTTTAATTTTCATAAGTTTTCTTGTCAGGCTCTCTTTTGTTTTTTAGGGTTATTATAGCGTTTTTAATTGGGCATTTTTGAGTTACCTCAAAAACTCAGCGATGACTTCATTCTCTCTGGGTATAGGGAAGAAGATGTCAGTATTAGGCGAAATGAAAACCCTACTTCCCTCTCTAATCACCACAATAGGAGCGATTTTGCTCTTGTCTCTTAAAATTTGATTGACCACTTGATTGATCCCCATGCCGCTTTGCCTCATCAATTGCATTAAAAGATAATCCCCAAAGAAATTGGTGGCTCCTTCTTTATTGCCTCTGTTGTTTAAAGCCGAAGTGATCCCAATCAACAAGCCGTTAGTGAGAGTAGAAAGCAGTAACGGCACGCCATAGCGCTGGAAATTCCTTTCAATCAATTCCCCCACTAAGCCGTTATAACCTTTAATGTCCGCCCCCTTAGCGTTAGTGAGCATGATATTAATGCCATGGGGAGTGATGATTCGACTCCATACAATATCCAAGCGGTATTCGCCCATTTTGTTGTTGTTGCTGTAATAGCCTATGACTTTAGAGCCTTTGGGGATTAAGACGGCTTTTCCCATGTGAGCAAAAATATCGCTTTCCACTTGTGCAATCACTTTACCAGCGATCTGGCTAGAAATGGGCGTGATCAAAAAAGCGGGTATCATTTTATCGGCTGTAATGGTGCGTAAAAGCTTGTTTTCATTAGTGGCGGTGTCTTTTTCTTTAAGGTTAGTGAAACCATCAATGCCATTAGGGTTATCCACAGGGAAAATCAGGTTTTCTTCGTAATTTTTAGGGCTTTGTTTGAAAGGGGTGATGCGAGCGGCTAGTAAATCTAATTGTTTTGGAGAAAAATCTTTTTTAGGGGGGGTTGTTTTTGGATCCATGGGAGGGCTAGTAAAAGTTTCTTCTTTGGAATAGTTCATTTCTTTGGAGTTTAGGGCTTTTAAAGCGGCTTTGAGCTGTTCTTGTAAGGCTTTGATGGTAGCGTCTTTAGAGCTTTCCGTGTTAGTTGGCTGTGGGTTTTGAGTGAATGTGTAGTCTTGTAAGGGGTATTTCACCTCATCGTCATTCAAAAGATTGGGTTGGTTATTTAAGGGGGCTTTTGGTTTTTGATGATAGATTAAAGAAATGGTCATAATCGTTGCAAAACCCCCTACAAAAACAACCGCCCCTTTAATCCACTTATTCACCTTTGCTCCTTTTGACAAAACGGATACACAGATAATCCTTACCCAGCCTTAAAGTCCATTTAGCCGAAACGTCTTCAGCGATAATGTAATCGCCCACAATCCTTGTATTCACCGGGTTATCATAGCCATCAACGACTTTATAAATCACCGGGAATTTAGAGAGCGCTAATCTTTTGTCAAATTTGAAATAAGTGAATTGTTTGTCGTTAAAAATTTCTTTAGGCATTAAGGAGAGTTTGGATTTTTTAGAACAAGCCCATAAACAATACCATTTCCTTTGAGAGCTTTTTAAAGCCTTATAGCCTTTTTGGATGTCTTTTTTAATAATTTTCATCGCGTTGGTGTTATCGCCAATAATTATCACCTCTTCTTTTTCTTTAGTTTCTTCTTTTTCTTCTTTTAATGGTTTGTTGTTTATGGGGGCATCTTTAGGGGCATTTTCAGCCATATTTTCTTTATTTTGGGGCTTCAAAAAAGCGTTGGAATAATAATTTTTATCTTCTATGAAAACCTGCAAATTAGGGTGTTTGGAACTGGTGAAAGTGGTAGAAAACACATAGAAAGAAAAAATCTTACCATCGCTATCAATCACGCTGATATTGGAATCCACGCCGATTTGTAAAGGTTTGATGAGTAAAATGCGATCGTTGCTCTCTAAGATTTTCGCATCAAAGCCCACCTTATCCCCTAAAACAAAATCGCTAATGGGTTTTGAAAAAAACAATAAGGTCGCCATCGCATAACGCAAGCGGATTTTATAGGTTTGCCCTTGAAAATAATCAATGTTCAAGGTGTTGGACATTTTGGAGCGGTTTTTGTCAAAAAAGCTCCCTTGAATGGCATTTAAATCTTGCATGGGGTGGTTTAAATGCGCTGGGGCTGTTTCGTTCGCTTCTTCTAAAAAGTCATCGGCTTTTAAAGCGCTAAAAACCAACAAAAAACCCATGAGAGCGTATAAAACCTTACGCATCAATCGCCCCTGTTAGTCGGCACGATTTCAGTGATGCTGTAGCGAGTGATTTTAAAGCCGGTAGGGTTTTTAGGCATGGAAGCGTAATCAAAATCCGGGGTGTCAAACAAATAACTCAGCACGATTTTATAACGCTTTTCATACACGAGCTTGTTTTCATTCGTGAGTTTAGCCGCAATGGAAACGCTCGCAATGGGGTTATTGTCTTGCTGATAGATCGCAATATTGACGATATGGACTTCTCTTTCTAAATGGCTTTGCGCATAGATGCTGTTTTGGGCTTTGATCAAATCTTCAAAGCGTTGCCACACTTTAGAGCTGCTTTGCAAGCGCACCAGTTCATAGCGGGATTTATCGTCAATGCGATTAATACTCTCTCGGTTTAACACATACGCCCCAATGAGCGAACGAGCCAACGCTTCATTACTGGAAATGCTTTTATCCGCTCTTTGGATAATGGCGTAATGCTTGTCCTGGTTTAAAAAATCCACGAAATGGTGTTCGGTTTTTTGTAAGGGCAGGATACTGATTAAAACGATCGCTAAGACAAGCGCGATAAAGCTCATCAAACCTAAAAGCCTGTAAGCGATTTTCAAGCGGTTCCTTTCTAATCTAAATACGCTTTGCATGTCCAAATCATTCACCGAAAAACCAGAAAGCTTGTTTTCTAAATGCTTTTCTTGGTGGCTTAAAAGCTCTTCTAAATAGATCAACTGCTCGCTGTTGAAAGGCTTTTCTCTCATGCGAGATTTAACCTGTTTTCATACAAGGTGCAAGGGCTTTTTTTCATCTCATGCACCTTACTGGTGCAACCAAAAAACACAAGTCCCATGATAACAAAAAAAATTCTCATTAAATTCCTATTTATTTAAATTTCATTTTTTGTATTTATTGTATCCTTTTTAACCTTTTTTTGCTTGAAATTTGGGATTTTTACATCTAATTGAGTGGTTTCTACCTTAAAAGTGGGGGAATGCGTTTCTTTTTCTTTAGAGACGCTACCGCTTGTAGAAGGAGAAACGCTAGAGGGAGCGGGCGAGGTCGTGATATATTGTAAGGAAGTAAGAGCGTTTTGGCTGAGGTTGGCGCTCAAATTGGTGGCGAGTTTGTAAGTTTCTTTAAGGCTGTTTTGCACCCTAAACAAAGCGTTGATGAAAAAAGGCACGCCTATGATAAAAACGCAACACAAAAATAACGCTACCACCAATAAAAGGCTTAAGTCTTGTTTTTCTTGCATATGAGCGTCTATCAAAGCCTTAGTAACTGAAACATTCAAAAACCCCACCAACAACAAAAAAGGCTTGTAAAACCCAAGAGCGAAGCATTTTTTTAGGCATATAATTACAACGCTCCTCCAGGTTTTGAAAAACCCAAACGCTAAAAACAGCGCCCCTAAAGAGCACCACACATGCACTTCCAAATACACTAAAATGATGATCGCAAACAAAACGCTCAAAAAAAGCGCTTGCAAGATGCTTAAAAAAAGCCACACAGACATTTCATTATGGCTCAAATCGCTAATAAAGCTAAGGGCATAGAAACCATGATTAAAGATAAAATCTAAAGAAAGTGCATGGTTAGAAAAGTTACTCAAGCTTTGAGAAAGGCTTTGCGCGATCATGTTAGGTGCAATAAAAATAGCGTTTTGAAACAATTCATAAAAGCGCGAAGGGTTTTTTAAAGCGTAGTTAAACAGCGCAAAAAACCCCACAAACAATAACGCTTCTGTTAGCGCGCTAGCGCTGAAGAAATTCTGTTCTTTCAAACTCCTATAAGCAAAGAGCATGAACGCCAAAGCGACCACGCTATTAAACACCAATTGCGCATGCAAGGTGTAGAGGAAAAATTCAGCGAAACGCCCTAAAATCGCCGTGAGAGGCGTGATAAACCAAGAAAGAATGATTTCATAAGCGTCATTTTTCATCAATACTTCAACGGACTTTAATGTAAAATTCAAAGCCTTTACGCCACACTAATAATTCAATTTTAGGCGCGCTTAACGCTTCTCTTAAAGCCTTTGGGTTGGACGCCACATTTTTACGATTCACCCATAAAATCCTATCCCCAAGCTTTAAAAAATCCAAGCCTTTGGGCAAATGACTGCCTATTTTAGTGATAATGAAACGCTTGTCTAAAGCGATGCCATAGCGCTCTAAAAAAGTGTCTTTGAGCAAAAACCCCCCATAACGCTTATTGACTTTGAGCGTTACTTCTTTGATTTTATGGTTTCGTTTGATGCTTACTTTTGCAAGGCTTTGGTATTTAAGATTGCTCACCACCCATTCAAACTCGGCTAATGAGCGGATCTTTTGATGGTTGATCGCTAGGATTTCATCGTTTTTTAAAAAAGGGTTTTTAGGGAAAAAGGGATCAAATTGCACTACCACTAAACGCTTATGATGTTCTTTTAAACGCACCCCAATATCCCCATAATAAGGCTCTTTTTGGTTTAAAAAGCGCTTGATAAATTTCGTTTCTATAAAGCCATTCCCCCCTACCCCTAGCCCTAGCATTTGATAGCAAATATTGCTGATAACGCCATTTTTTTGGGTTTTTTGTGAAATTTGAGCGTAGCGGTCATAGCCTTTTTGCCCCGCCAATAATCGCGCTTCTAGGACTTCTTTATCCCCTATGCTAGCCATTGGCCTTATCAGGGCGTCTTTGTCCAAATCCCTTAAGGTATAAACATACTCACTTGGCGCGCTTTGCAACAAATACAACCCTACAAAGGGATCGGATTTGATGACTTTGGCGTGTTTAGGGTAGGTTTTGGAATAATACAAATACACGCCTTTAGGCAGTTCTTTTAAAGCCACGCCTCCTTTTTGAAGACTCGCTTTTTTAAAAAACGCCTGACAATGCTTGAAATCATAAGCCCCTAAGCCATTCAAAAAAAACCATAGAACGATAAAGGTAATAAGGGCTTTGTGAAACATCACAATTTAGCGAAATTCCCCAACATGTTAAAGGCTAAATTTTTTCGGTTTTCTTCTACGGCTTTATACCCATCATTCAAAGCGCTCATCAAATAGATTTGCATCGCTTCTTTATCTTCTAACAGGCTGTCATCAATTTGCAAATCCACTAATTCCCCCAACCCATTAAAACTCACGCTCACCATTCCCCCACCGCTTTTGGAAGTGTGGATCGTGTCTTTATTCTTTTCTTCTAGTTGGGAAAACTCTTTTTTCATGCCGTCTAATAACCCGCTTAACCCGCCCAATTGACTAAAATCCATCTCTAACCCTTTTCTAAAATTTCATTCTTTTCATCCACTAGCACGATGCATGGCTTGTGCGCATTGATTTCATCTTCATTCATGCTCGCATAAGCTAAAATGATCACCACATCGCCTATGGCCACCTTTCTAGCTGCTGCACCATTGACGCAAATTTCGCCCTTTTTTTTCCCTAAAATCACATAGGTGCTGAAGCGTTCGCCGTTATTGACATCCACGATTTCCACTTTCAT
The DNA here is from genome assembly GCF_011175115.1 of Helicobacter pylori. GTDB lineage: Bacteria > Campylobacterota > Campylobacteria > Campylobacterales > Helicobacteraceae > Helicobacter > Helicobacter pylori_DF. The sequence goes on from NZ_SHOW01000001.1 coordinate 466,955, forward strand.
GCCCTCTCTGAGCTTAGCGAGCTTGGCTAAATCCTCATCTATGGTGATCGAGCCTACATAATTGAGGTTAGCGTCTGTGATAGTAGCCCTATGGATTTTACTATAAAGCATTTCAAAAGTCATTTTCTTTCACCTTTTGCGCGCGCTTGATTTCTTTTAAAACCAATTGGTTTTTTTCTAGCAAGCAAGCGATCTTACAAGGTTTTTTAAGCGATTGCAAGAGCAGTAGATCGCTTAATTTAGTTTTGATTTCATGGTGAATGATTTTTTTAATTTCTCTCGCTCCTAAAGTCGTTTGGTAGCTCTTTTGCGCGATGCATTTCACAACTTCTTTATGGAATTTTAAGATCACGCCTTGCTCTAACGCTAGGGCTTTTAATTTGTCTAATTCCACAGAGACAATGCGTTCAAAATCCTCCAAACTGAGCGCGTTAAAAGGCACGATCGCATCGATTCTGGATCGCAATTCAGGGGTTAAAAGCTCTTTAACGGCTTTATCATACTTGGCGTTTTTAGCGCTAAAAAACCCTAGCGTGTCCTTATCCTTACTCCCCACATTTGAAGTCATAATCAAAATCACATGCTTAAAACTCGCCTGATTGCCTAAATTATCGCTCAAAGTAGCGTTATCCATCACTTGCAACAACAAATCATACACATTAGAATGGGCTTTTTCTATCTCATCTAAAAGCAACAAACAATGCGGGTGTTTTTTAATTGCATTCACTAGTAACCCCCCTTGCTCAAACCCCACATAACCGCTAGGACTCCCGATGAGTTTTGCCACGCTATGGGCTTCTTTGTATTCGCTCATGTCAAAGCGTTCAAAATGCAAATTCAAATTCAAGGCCAATTCTTTAGCCAATTCTGTTTTCCCCACCCCACTAGGCCCCACGAATAAAAAGCTCCCCACAGGCTTATTTTTAGAAGAAAGCCCGCAATGCTGGATTTTAATCGCATTGCTGATAAGATTGATCGCTTCTGCTTGGGCAAAAATCTTATTTTTAAGCGATTTTTCTAAATTCCTTAAAAGGGCTTTTTTATCGCTGCTCAAACGCATTTTAGGGATTTTAAGCTTTAGAGCGAGCGTTTCTTTCACGTCATCAACGCCGATTTTTTTGCCCTTTTTGGGGTTGATTTTTTTCCTCGATCCCACCTCATCTAATAATTCAATCGCTTTATCCGGCAAGAATTTATCATGCATGTAATCACTCGTTAAATCCACGCATGCCTTAAACACGCTCTCATCATAACGCACCTGGTGGTGTTCTTCATAAAGGGGAGCGATCTTTTTTAAAATCAAGTAACACGCTTCTTTGGAAGGCTCTTCAACTTTTATGACTGAAAAACGCCTGTTAAAAGCCTTGTCTTTTTCAAACACGCTGCGGTATTCTTCAAAAGTGGTCGCTCCCAAACATTTCAAGCTCCCATCCGTTAAAACCGGTTTTAATATGTTCGCCGCGTCCAAGCTCCCAGCGTTACTGCTCCCTGTGCCTAAAAGGGTGTGGATTTCATCAATGAATAAAATGATACGGCCGTTTTGTTGGATTTCTTTGAGCGTTTTTTTCAAGCGTTTTTCAAAATCCCCTCTGTATTTTGCCCCAGCCACCATTAAAGCCAAATCCAAAGAATAGACTTCATATTCTTGCAAAAACTCCGGCACTTCTTTTTGAGCGATTTTTAAAGCCAAAGCTTCAGCGATGGAGGTTTTCCCTACGCCCGCTTCGCCAATTAAAAGCGGGTTATTCTTTTTTCTGCGCCCTAAAATTTCTATCACTCTTAAAATCTCTTCTTCTCTGCCAATGACTGGATCTAAAGCGTTATCTTGGGCTAAAGCGCTCAAATTTTTAGCGTATTTTTTTAGGGGAGTGTTTTTGGGCGCTTCTTCATTATCATTAATGTCATTAGGAATACCATGGTTATCCAAATCCAATAAAGCAGGATTAGAATACAAACGAGCGATACCAAAACTATCCATGAGTTTTGAAGCGTAACAATCGGGGTGATCCAGCATTAAAATAAGCAATTCTTCCACGCCCACGCTCTCAAAACAACTCGCATACATTCTTTTAAGCATTCTTAATAGCACAAAACTCCTAGCAGGCATTTTGGCTGGATCGCTCTTTAAAGGCACATATTGCAACAAATAGTCTTTAAGGATTTGTTTTAATTTATCATAGTCATCTCTTTCTAAAGCGCCAATAATCTTTTCCCCGCTCTCATGTTCTAAAATGACTAGTAGCACATGCTCTGTGGTGCAAAGGGCGTGGTTAAGATCTAGGGCTAAATTTAAAGCTTGGTTTAGAACTTCATTGAGATCTTGATTGAATTTAGCCATTATTTTATCTCTTCTACCAATAATTTTAAGGGGAGATCTAGCTCTCTGGCCTTATCCCTAACCCATGCTGCCCTATGCCTGGCAATATCATAAGGATAGACGCCACAAACCCCCTCACCATCACGATGGATGCTTGATGTGAGAGCTTTGGCCTCTTCTAAAGACTTGTCAAAAAAATCCCTCAAAGCAGAGATGACAAATTCCGCTGTCGTAATGGGGTCATCAACCATGATCACTTGCGCCATGGTGGGGGTGGGTATGTTATACATTTTCATGTTCATGCCGCTTATCCATGCTACTTGGCGATCACAACAGGGATACTGGATTGTTCAACCAAGCTATTTTGGTGCGAAATGAACAAACGATACAACAAATTAGATTCGCTCGCCCCAATCAATAACAAATCATAATCCTTAGCCATTTCTAAAACCACATCAATCAAATCACCGCTTTTTAGAACGCTCTCGCACTCTATATTTTCTTTTTTGAAAGCGTCTTCAAATTGCTTTAACAAAGCCTTAGCCTTTTCTTCTTCTAAGGCTTCTGTTTGGCCATAATCCATCATCCCGCTTTCGCTATAAATAAACACTTCCATGCTCACATGCAACAAGGTGAAACGGACCTCTTTAAGCGAATGGGCTAATTTGACAGCGAATTTGATAGCGTTATAACATTCTTGCGTGTCGCTAATCCCAAATAAAATATTCATAAGAACCAACCTTAAATGAAGTTTTGGTATTATACCAAATAAACTCTAATGACCCGCTGAAAGCTCAAAGATAAAGCGCTACAATCTCGCTTAGAAAAAGGACACAAAATGTTATTGAATTACGACTTTTTAGAATTGGTTGATGAACCACAAAGAAACACTTCCTTGACATCAGCTATTGATAAGGCGTTAGCGGACAAGAAATTAGCTAGACAAAATAAACCTAGAGTAAAGATAAAAGCTAACTTGTCTTTAAGAGCGTCATTAGATGCCTTTGGCGATGAACTCTCACGACTTAAAAACTCACAAGATACGACTATTAAAGGCTCTACAATTGAGAGTGTTAATCTTAACAGCATTGTCAATAAAATCAAAAGCGGGCTACCTTTTGGGACTATCTCTGCGTTTAGACCTTTTAAAGACGCTTTTCTTAAAGACTTCACTGAAAAACAACGACAATTATTGATAGCTTCTTATAAGAGCGGTTATAGGAAAGACGAAGCCGATAAAATAATGAAGCTTTGGCAAGACCAATACGCTGAAGTAGATTGGCACAAACCTATAAAAGCTAATGACTTCTTTAAAGGGAATACTAACATTTACAGAACACTTCGCAATTTATTTGGACAGAAATTTATGGACAAATACACTGCCCCTAATAGTAAAGCCACAATGAAAGACTTTATGTCTAGCGATAAATTTATCAAAAAATACCGCTATACTGAAAAAGACAATATGGAAAGGACACGACAGCTAAAATCACTATTGGATAGTAAGCGACACTTTTTAGGTTATATTCAAGTAATCGGTTATTGGAAAGACAATCTTGATGACGACCTTATCCCTGATAAAGAGACTAGCTTTTTTGTATTCGCAAACGAACCTAGTATCACATTTGATTTGGCGAGCTATTTATTGTTGTTAGCGAGACTATTCAATCAAGCGGCGATTTGTTATTGTGAAAACGCCAAGACTGGCAAAGTGGATTTACTATTAGCGACACAAGAGGATTTTGGTAAAGTGTATTGGACTTTTACAGGCACTACATTCTCTGCTCCTAATCCATTACCACAATCTCTCACACGCTTACACAATAGCGTTTATACATTCTTTAAAAAAGAGGGCAAGGACAATTATGGGGTATTCTTTGATGAGTTAAGTAAGACACAAATTAAGGCGATGAATATTCCAAAGAATACTGATGGTTTTTACAGACAGCTTGCGAATGGGGTTAAAAGCTTTATTAAAGCAAGGCAATATCATGGCAGTCCTAGAACTTTTAATGCTGATGACATAGAGAAATATGAACTACAAGCTATTAAAGAGCGAGAAAACAGAAAGAAAGTTTTGAATGCTAGTTTTAGACAAAGCTATGAAAAGGCGCTTAAAGTCAATAACCTTGTCAATGCTATGCTACAAGGCAAAGAAGTAAGTAGGACATTGATTGCTAAAGTGCTTGCTAACACCATAGACACCGATGCAGGTTATTGCTTTATCTCGCCGACAGATTTAGCGACACAACTTGGTAACATCAGCCCCAGACTATCTAAAAGCATCGTTACCGCTATTGAGCAAGCAGAGGGAGTTAGACTGAATTATGCGTTGATTGACAAGGTTACTTATAACTCACTCCACAATACCTTAAGTTTCATTTTTGATATTGATAACCCTTTAAGCGACCAAGCGTTTGAGAGACTAGTCATTGAAGTCCCAAGAGAAGCGCTAAAAAATGTGAAGTTACCACAAATCAAAAATGTATTGACCGCTCAAATCTTTGAGGGCGCTTACCACTTTAGAGGTAATGACCATAAATTTAAAGGTTAAACCATGCTCTTTATCAGCGCGACTAACACCAATGCCGGAAAAACCACATGCGCCAGGCTATTAGCCCAATATTGCAACGCTTGTGGCATTAAAACGATTTTATTAAAGCCCATTGAAACGGGCGTTAATGACACCATTAACCACTTTAGCGATGCGCATTTATTCTTACAGGATAACCGCCTTTTAGATCGCTCTTTAACCTTAAAAGACATTTCATTCTATCGTTATCATAAAGCTTCAGCCCCCCTCATCGCCCAACAAGAAGAAGATCCAAACGCCCCCATTGACACCAATCATTTAACCCAACGCCTTCACAATTTCACCAAAACTTACGATTTAGTCATCGTTGAAGGGGCTGGGGGGCTATGCGTGCCTATCACTTTAGAAGAAAACATGCTGGATTTGGCCCTGAAATTAAAAGCCAAAATGCTTTTGATTAGCCATGATAATTTGGGTTTAATCAATGATTGTTTGTTGAATGACTTTTTATTGAAATCCCACCAACTAGATTATAAAATCGCTATCAATTTAAAAGGAAACAACACCGCTTTTCACAGCATCAGTTTGCCCTATATTGAGCTTTTTAATACATGCTCCAATAACCCCATTGTGATTTTCCAACAAAGCCTAAAAGAATTAATGAGCTTTGCCCTTAAATAAAGCGCAAACAGAACGCGCACTGATAAAAAAGCCCGCTAGTAGCAAGGCGTATAAAATCCAGCTAAAAACGGGTTTTGACATCTCAGCACCCTCTTTTAAGGGCTTTAAAAAAATCACATTAGGGAACATGTTAAACAAATTGATCCGCCAGCCATAGTATTGCACTTCCACTTGCTGGTTGACTAAACTTTGAGCGAGGGCTGAAATATCAGCCGAATTAAACTTAAAATAAAAAGGGAAGCTAAAGCGCGTGTCTTCGTTACGATAGACGGTCACGCTTTTTTTATCCTTAGGGTCGTAAGTTTGCACAAAATAGACATCTCTAGCGAGGGTTTTTACTTCCTTATTATTGGGCGTGTTTTCATTTTCATTCATTCTTTTGACTTCCACCCCGCTAATGACAGCCGCACTATAATGGGGCATGCAATAACTCACTAAAAGCATGAGCGCTAAAAAGATCGCTGTTAAAATGAATAAAACCACATTACGCACAAATTTTATCAACTTTATTCCTTAATGATAGTATTAGCCTATAATCGCATTCAAACACCATTTAAGAGCTTAAAGGCTCTTTCACATGTTTTCAATCATCACGCTAGCGAATTCAGAGCATTTCACTTCTTTAGCCCCATCCATTAAACGAGCGAAATCATAAGTTACTTTCTTGCTCTTAATGGCTTTTTCCATAGCAGAGACGATCAAATCAGCCGCTTCCACCCAACCCATATGCCTTAACATCATTTCCGCGCTCAAAATAATAGACCCCGGATTGACTTTATCCAGCCCAGCGTATTTAGGAGCGGTGCCATGGGTGGCTTCAAACATGCCCACCGTGTCATTGAGATTAGCCCCAGGAGCGATACCAATACCCCCCACCATCGCCGCTAACGCATCAGAGATATAATCCCCATTCAAATTCATGGTCGCAATGACGCTGTATTCGCTAGGGCGTAATAAGATTTGTTGCAAAAACGCGTCAGCGATCATGTCTTTAATGATGATTTCTTTACCGGTTTTAGGGTTTTTCAAAGAACACCATGGGCCTTTATCAATGACTTGAGCGTTAAATTCTTTTTGAGCGAGCGCATAGCCCCATTTCATGAACGCCCCTTCGGTGTATTTCATGATATTGCCCTTATGCACAAAAGTTACGCTTGGCTTGTCGTTATCAATAGCGTATTCAATCGCTTTTTTCACCAACCTCTCTGTGCCTTCCTTACTAATGGGTTTTACCCCTATGCCGCTGCTTTCAGGGAAGCGGATTTTTTTAACCTTTAGTTCATTTTGTAAAAAATGAATGAGTTTTTTCGCTTCCGCGCTGCCTTCTTGCCATTCAATGCCCGCATAAATGTCTTCAGAATTTTCTCTAAAAATCACCATATCCACTTTTTGTGGTTCTTTAACCGGACTCGGACTCCCATACCACCTTACCGGCCTCAAGCACACATACAGATCCATTTTTTGGCGTAACGCCACATTCAAAGATCTAAACCCCTCACCAATAGGCGTGGTCAAAGGCCCTTTAATGGAAACCTTATAATGGTTAATCGCTTCAATAGTGTCCGGTAACAGCCATTGCTCTTCGGGGCTTAATTCCTTGTGATCTTTAAATTTTTGATAGCATTTTTCGCCCACAAACACTTCATACCATGCGATTTTTTTCTCGCCCTTGTACGCTTTTTGAACCGCGCTATCCACCACTTTAATCATCGCCGGGGTAATATCTGATCCAATGCCATCGCCCTCAATGAAAGGGATAATGGGGTGGTTTGGCACATGCAATTTGTTGTCTTTAATCGTAATTTCTTCGCCCTCTTTAGGCTTTTGTAAAATTTTAGGGTTGTAAGCCATCTCTTGTCCTTTTTATAAAATTGAAGTAACTATACTAGCGCAAAAATACTATATAACCCCTAAAAATCTTTTTTGAATGCGTGTTTAAAAGTAGCGGTTGGAAATAACTTGAAAAAACGCAATGTTTTTAAAAAGAAATCATTTAATTTTTTGGCTTATAATGGAGTGCTATCATCCTAAAAACTTAAGGAAGTCAAATGTCTGTTACTTTAATCAATAATGAAAATAATGAACGCTATGAATTTGAAACGATTGAAAGCACTCGTGGGCCTAAAGCGGTGGATTTTTCCAAGCTTTTTGAAACGACCGGGTTTTTTTCTTACGATCCAGGGTATTCTTCTACCGCTGGGTGCCAATCTAAGATCAGCTATGTCAATGGCAAGCAAGGCGAATTGTATTACAGAGGGCATAGAATAGAAGATTTAGTCGCCAAATACAAATATGTAGATGTGTGCAAATTGCTCCTCACAGGGGAATTACCCAAAAATCAAGATGAAAGCTTGGAATTTGAACTGGAACTACGCCACAGAAGCTTTGTGCATGAGAGCTTACTCAACATGTTTTCAGCTTTCCCTAGTAACGCCCACCCTATGGCGAAGCTCTCTAGCGGTGTGTCTATTTTATCCACCCTTTATTCCACGCACCAAAACATGCACACTGAAGAAGATTACCAAACGATGGCCAGAAGGATTGTCGCTAAGATCCCCACGCTTGCGGCTATTTGCTATCGTAATGAAGTGGGAGCACCTATTATTTATCCGGATATCGCGCGCTCTTATGTGGAAAATATCCTTTTCATGCTGAGAGGGTATCCTTACAGCCGCTTGAAACACACCACTCAAGGCGAAGTGGAAATCACACCCCTAGAAGTGGAAGCCTTTGATAAAATCCTAACCTTACACGCTGATCACAGCCAAAACGCCTCTTCTACCACGGTAAGGAATGTCGCTAGCACCGGCGTGCATCCTTATGCAGCTATAAGCGCTGGCATTAGCGCTTTGTGGGGGCATTTGCATGGCGGAGCAAATGAAAAAGTGCTTATCCAATTAGAAGAAATCGGCGATGTGAAAAATGTGGATAAATATATTGCACGAGTGAAAGACAAAAACGACAGTTTCAAACTCATGGGCTTTGGGCATAGGGTGTATAAAAGCTACGATCCGCGCGCTAAAATCTTAAAAGGCTTGAAAGACGAACTGCATCAAAAAGGCGTTAAAATGGACGAACGCTTGAGCGAAATCGCCGCGAAAGTGGAAGAAATCGCCCTAAAAGACGAGTATTTCATTGAAAGGAATCTCTACCCTAATGTGGATTTTTACTCCGGCACCATTTTAAGGGCTTTAAAAATCCCGGTGCGTTTTTTCACGCCGGTGTTTGTCATTGGCAGAACCGTGGGCTGGTGCGCTCAGCTTTTAGAGCATGTCAAAAGCCCGCAAGCTAGGATCACGCGCCCAAGACAAGTCTATGTAGGGGATTAATCTTAAGCTAGGCTTTGTTTTAATAAAGCGTTGGTGATAGTTTTAAGAAACGCTCAAAGCCTTTTTAAAAGAGCAAGGATCTCGCACCAAGCAAGCGGTAATTTTTAAATAACCGCATGCAAACGCCCCAAAACTCAAGGATAACCCCGCTTTTTTAAAGAACCCTTGAGCGTTTTAAGTTTAGGGAACGCTCTTAGAAATTAGCGTTTCATTGAAACCACCGCTTTTTTAAAGAACCCTTGAGTGTTTGGGGGGAATGATTGCAAAACCTTTCTATCTCCTTAAGAAAATCCTTTTTATAACAAAATTTACAACAAATCTAAAGAAAAAATCATTTTTATAACAAACCAAACAAGCAAATCTTATTTTTTAGAAAAATCCTTTTTACAACAAACCAAAAGCAATCAAACGATCAAAGTTAAAAACCCCCCTTTTTTATAACTACCCCCATTCAAACAACCTCATTTCTTTTAAAATGACCTTTATTGGTTTAATATTTGTTTAGAAACGCTACAAAAACCTTTTTTTTTTTTTTTGAAAGGGCAAAAACGCCTAATTAATATCAAAATCCCATTAATTTATACTATATTAACGAAAGCTTGCGGTATAGTCTTACTTAAAGACACACTTCCGCAAGATTTACGGACAAAATCAATCTTATTTTAATAAAGTAAAGGAGAAAACATGAAGAAAAAATTTCTGTCATTAACCTTAGGTTCGCTTTTAGTTTCCGCTTTAAGCGCTGAAGACAACGGCTTTTTTGTGAGCGCCGGCTATCAAATCGGCGAATCCGCTCAAATGGTGAAAAACACCAAAGGCATTCAAGATCTTTCAGACAGCTATGAAAGATTGAACAACCTTTTAACGAATTATAGCGTCCTAAACGCTCTCATCAGGCAGTCCGCCGACCCCAACGCTATCAATAACGCAAGGGGCAATTTGAACGCTAGCGCGAAGAATTTGATCAATGACAAAAAGAATTCCCCGGCGTATCAAGCCGTGCTTTTAGCCTTGAATGCGGCAGCGGGCTTGTGGCAAGTCATGAGCTATGCGATCAGTCCTTGTGGTCCCGGTAAAGACACAAGCAAAAATGGGGGCGTTCAAACTTTCCACAACACGCCTTCAAATCAATGGGGAGGCACTACCATTACTTGTGGCACTACTGGTTATGAACCAGGACCATACAGCATTTTATCCACTGAAAATTACGCGAAAATCAATAGAGCTTATCAAATCATCCAAAAGGCTTTTGGAGCAAGCGGGCAAGAAATCCCAGCCTTAAGCGACACCAACACAGAACTCAAATTCACAATCAATAAAAATAATGGAAACACGAATACGAATAATAATGGAGAAGAAATTGTTACAAAAAATAACGCTCAAGTTCTTTTAGAACAGGCTAGCACCATTATAACTACCCTTAATAGCGCATGCCCATGGATCAATAATGGTGGTGCAGGTGGTGCGAGTAGTGGTAGTTTATGGGAAGGAATATATTTGAAAGGCGATGGGAGCGCGTGCGGGATTTTTAAAAATGAAATCAGCGCGATTCAAGACATGATTAAAAACGCTGAAATAGCCGTAGAGCAATCCAAGATCGTTGCTGCCAACGCGCAAAACCAGCACAACCTAGACACTGGGAAGACATTCAACCCCTATAAAGATGCCAACTTCGCCCAAAGCATGTTCGCTAACGCTAAAGCGCAAGCGGAGATTTTAAACCGCGCCCAAGCAGTGGTGAAAGACTTTGAAAGAATCCCTGCAGCCTTTGTGAAAGACTCTTTAGGGGTATGCCATGAAAAGGGTAGCGATGGCAATCTCCGTGGCACGCCATCCGGCACAGTGACTTCTAACACTTGGGGAGCCGGTTGCGCGTATGTGGGAGAGACCGTAACGAATTTAAAAGACAGCATCGCTCATTTTGGCGACCAAGCGGAGCGAATCCATAACGCGCGCAACCTCGCCTACACTTTAGCGAACTTCAGCAGTCAGTATCAAAAGCTAGGCGAACACTATGACAGCATCACAGCAGCGCTCTCTAGCTTGCCTGACGCTCAGTCTTTACAAAATGTGGTGAGCAAAAAGACTAACCCTAATAGCCCGCAAGGCATACAGGATAACTACTACATTGACTCCAACATCCATTCTCAAGTGCAATCCAGGAGCCAGGAACTCGGCAGTAACCCTTTCAGACGTGCCGGACTAATCGCCGCTTCTACCACCAATAACGGCGCGATGAATGGGATCGGCTTTCAAGTGGGCTATAAGCAATTCTTTGGGAAAAACAAACGATGGGGCGCGAGATACTACGGCTTTGTGGATTACAACCACACCTATAACAAATCCCAATTTTTCAACTCCGATTCTGATGTTTGGACTTATGGCGTGGGGAGCGATTTGTTAGTGAATTTCATCAACGATAAAGCCACTAAACACAATAAAATTTCTTTTGGCGCGTTTGGCGGTATCCAACTAGCCGGGACTTCATGGCTTAATTCTCAGTATGTGAATTTAGCGAATGTGAACAATTACTATAAAGCTAAAATCAACACCTCTAACTTCCAATTCTTATTCAATCTGGGCTTAAGGACCAATCTCGCCAGGAATAAGAGGAGAGGCGCTGATCATAGCGCGCAACATGGCATGGAATTAGGCGTGAAGATCCCCACGATCAACACGAATTACTATTCTCTGCTAGGCACTACCTTGCAATACAGAAGGCTTTATAGCGTGTATCTCAACTATGTGTTTGCTTACTAAAGCATTAAACCCCTTTTTAAACCCTCTTTTTAGGGGGTTTAATCTTTTTTCGCTGACTTCTCTCACTCGCTTTTTAACTTTTCATAAAGCTTTTATTTTTCTAAACTTTTTTAATTTTTTCCACCAAATAAAGTTTTTTGACTTCAAGCGTTAATCATAAAAAATACTCAAGGGCGTTTTTTACAATCTAAATAAAAATTAGCGTTATTCAAGCGATCATTTTTATAACCCAATGCAAACGCCCCAAAGTCAAGGACAAACCCGCTTCACATAAGGAAACCCCTAAGCTTTTTAGGCTTAGGGAACGCTCTTAGAAATTAGCGTTTTATCAAAAACACTACCTTAAACCAAGAAAAAGAAATTTCAAGGTATAATAGTTTCCAAGAGCGTTTGCCACTTTTACGCTTCATGGCATGCTCCTTATTTGGATTTGCCCCATATCCTAACTATGGGGCGTGATGAAACCCTACAACAAACACGCTTTAAAGCCCTTAAATGCAACCACCCTAAAAAATGCGCTTTCCACTTTAAAATAAACCATAAAATCCCCATACCTACGATATAATCCTAAAATTGATTGATTTTAAGGGGCGTGTTTGACATCATTATTCCATCTGAAGTTTTTAAAGCCCCTAAGTTGTCTGCAAGCCGGTTTGCTTTATAGCCTTATTTTTGGCGTTTTATACCATTTCCCTTTGTTCGCTTATGTTTATAAAGAAAGCAACCAAGTTAGTTTTATAGCCATGATTATTATCGTGCTTTTTTGCGTTAATGGCGCTCTTTTTTTGGCGTTAGGCTTGATCTCTGCTTCTTTGATGCGCTTAAGCGCGGTTGTTTTTAGTTGGCTCAATTCTGTCGCTTTCTATTTCATTAGCGCTTATAAGGTGTTTTTAAATAAGAGCATGATGGGCAATGTCTTAAACACCAACACGCATGAAGTTTTAGGCTTTTTGAGCGTTAAATTATTCGTTTTTATCGTTGTTTTTGGGATGTTACCCGGCTATATCATTTATAAAATCCCCATCAAAAATTCTTCTAAAAAAGCGCCCTTTTTAGCGATCTTGGCGTTAGTGTTTATTTTTATCGCTAGCGCTTTAGCTAACGCTAAAAATTGGCTGTGGTTTGACAAGCATGCGAAATTCATAGGGGGCTTAATCCTGCCCTTCGCTTATAGCGTGAACGCTTTTAGAGTGAGCGCTCTTAAATTTTTCGCCCCCACTATCAAGCCGCTCCCTCTCTTTTCGCCCAACCATTCTCATTCGTTTGTGGTGCTAGTTATTGGCGAAAGCGCTAGGAAACACAATTACGCCCTTTATGGCTATCACAAACCCACCACCCCAAGATTAAGCAAACGCTTAGAAAATCATGAACTCACCCTTTTTAACGCCACTTCTTGCGCCACTTACACGACAGCGAGTTTGGAATGCATTTTAGATTCTTCTTTTAAAAACAACGCTTATGAAAATTTACCGACTTATTTGACTAAAGCCGGTATCAAAGTCTTTTGGTATAGCGCAAATGACGGCGAAAAGAATGTTAAGGTTACAAGCTATCGTAAAAACTACGAATTGATTCAAAAATGCCCCAATTGCGAAGCGATCGCTCCTTATGATGAATCCTTACTCTATAATTTGCCTAACCTTTTAAAAGAACACTCTAACGAAAATGTCTTACTCATCTTACACCTTGCCGGCTCGCATGGCCCCAACTATGACAACAAAGTGCCTTTAAATTTTAGGGTGTTTAAGCCCTATTGTTCAAGCGCTGATCTGTCTTCTTGCTCCAAAGAAAGCCTGATTAACGCCTATGACAACACCATTTTTTACAACGACTATCTGTTAGACAAAATCATTAGCATGCTTGAAAACGCCAAACAGCCCGCCTTAATGATCTATTTAAGCGATCATGGCGAAAGCTTGGGCGAAGAAGCGTTCTATTTGCATGGCATTCCTAAAAGCATCGCCCCTAAAGAGCAATACGAGATCCCCTTTATCGTTTATGCCAACGATCTTTTTAAAGAGAAGCATTCCATCATTCAAACCCAAACCCCCATTAATCAAAATACCATTTTCCATAGCATTTTAGGGGTGTTTGAGGATTTTAAAACCCCTAGTGCTGTTTATCGCCCTTCTTTAGATCTGCTTAAACACAAAAAAGAGTAAAATAACACTCATGAAAAAATTCTTATTTAAACAAAAATTTTGTGAAAGCCTGCCCAAAAGCTTTTCTAAAACTTTGTTAGCGCTCAGTTTGGGCTTGATTTTATTGGGTGTTTTTATCCCTTTCCCTAAAGTCCCTAAACACCAAAATGTGCCTTTGGCGCTTCATTTCACCGAGCATTACGCGCGCTTTATCCCTACGATTTTATCTGTGGCGATTCCCTTGATCCAAAGAGATGCGATAGGGCTTTTTCAAGTCGCTAACGCCTCTATCGCTACAACCCTTCTCACGCACACCACTAAAAGAGCCTTAAACCATGTAACGATCAATGAGCAGCGTTTGGGCGAGCGCCCTTATGGGGGTAATTTCAACATGCCAAGCGGGCATTCGTCTATGGTAGGTTTGGCGGTGGCGTTTTTAATGCGCCGTTATTCTTTTAAAAAATACTTGTGGCTCTTGCCTTTAATCCCCTTAACCATGCTCGCTCGCATTTATTTAGACATGCACACCATTGGCGCTGTGTTGGCTGGGCTTGGCACTGGAATGTTGTGTGTAGGCCTTTTTACAAGCCCCAAAAAGCCTTAATCAAAAGATCTAATTTCTGTTTTTATAATCTTCATAAGAAAAGTTTTTAAGGATTTTAAACCCTTGTTGATCCAATTTAGCCAGACTTGGGAGCGGCACGCCATTAAACGAATTGTTTTTAACAATCGTATAATGGAGCATGTCTTGAAACACGATTTTATCGCCCCTTTTTAAAGGCGTTTCAAAACTAAAGCTCCCCATAAAATCCCCCGCTAAACAAGTAGGGCCGCCTAAAAAATAAGAAAACGCCCCTTGATTTTCACCCTTTTCAACTTCAATAATTTCTTCATCGTTTTCTACGGAAATTTTAAGAATACTAGGGCGATAAGGCATTTCTAAGCAATCGGGCATGTGAGCGCTAAAAGAAGCGTCTAAAATTGCAATTTCTTGATCGTTTTGAACGATGTCTATCACGCTTGCGATTAAAAACCCGCATTGCCACCCTATGGCTTCCCCAGGCTCTAAGATCACTTCTATATTGTGGTAGCGTTCTTTAAAATCCTTAATCGTTTGGATGAGCAAATTCACATCATAATCGCTCCTGGTGATATGATGCCCCCCACCAAAATTCACCCACGCCATGTTTTCTAAATAGGGCTTGAAATGCTTTTCTACATGCTCTAAAGTCCGGCACAAAGCGTCGGCGTTTTGCTCGCAATGCGTATGGAAATGCAACCCGCTCACCCCCTCTAAGCCATGCTCTTTCACCCCCTTTTCAAATCCGCTAGGCGTAATCCCTAACCGGCTTGTTTTAGAGCATGGGTTATAGATCGCTGGGGTTACTTCGCTGTAGAGAGGGTTGATCCTCAAACCCATTTTAATGGGGCTTAAGCCCAAGTTTTCTAACTGCTTGTTTTTGTCTAAAATCCTGTCTTTATAGGTAGCGTATTGGTGAAAAGAGTTGAAAATAATGCTTGTCGCTAGGGGTAAAATCGCGCTCATTTCAGCCTCTTTAAAAGCCGGGCTGTAAACGCAAATTTCTTTGTGGCTCTCTCGCCCCCCAAATTCTTCAAAAGCGAGCTTAGCCTCATAAAGACCGCTCGCGCAACACCCGTTCAATCTTTGCCTTAAAATCCCAAACTCACGCCAAAACGCATACCCCTTTAAAGCGAGCAAAACCTTTGCCCCGCTTTGCTGGCGCACAATTTCTAAAATCTTGGCGTTTTTTTCTAAGCGTTCGCTCTCTAACACATAGCAAGGGGTGGGGATAGCGCTGTATTTTTTCATGCTAATTCCAAAAATTGCTTAACCACTCGCTGGATGTCTTTAGGGTTAGACTTAGAGATGAAATCATCGGCCTTCAAACTCCTGGCCATGTCTTCATTAGAACTGCCGCTCATAGAAGAATTGACCACGATAGGGATTTTTGAAGTCAAAGGATTGTTTTTAACCTGTTTGATCACTTCAAAACCGCTCGCTTCTGGCATTTCTAAATCGGTAATAATCAGGCCAATATTACTCACATCGGTTGTTGGGTTGAACAAATGCTCTAATAAGGTTTTACCATTGATAAAATCAATGTGCTTGACGCCCAGCTTGTCTAAAATCATTTGCATGGTTTTTAAAACGCTTGGAGAGTCATCAGCGAGCAAAACGCATTGGTTAGAATGGATTTTAGAAAGCGTCTCTAAATCGTTGTGTTTTTCATCTTCAATCCAAGGGAACACATCTATAAGCATTTTTTCAATATCCACCACTTGCACCAAACGCCCGTCAAAATAGCGCGTGCGGCTCACGAGCTTGTTATTGCCTGCAGATCCCCCTAATCCAGCGCTTTGCTCCATTTCAGTCCATTTCTTGCTCAAAATCCTATCCGCTTCATAGATCCTAACCCCTATAGTCCAGCGAGAAAACTCACAAATCATAACAATATCGTCTTCGCCCTTGTCTTTTTCTATCCTATAAGGGCGTAAATCCTTGTTTTTGTTTTGGCTGTCATAATAAAACCATTTTTTCATATCAATCAAGGGAATGGTGAGCTCTCTTATAATGATCAAGCCCTCAACGAGCGAATTGTTTTCGTGGCTGATGATAGTGAGATTGCCATGGTATTTCACTACTTCACGGATCTTAAAGACATTGACCGCATACAAATCCTTGTTTTTACCCAGCCTGAAACACAACAATTGCAACTCATTATTTTTATGCAAACTCGTAACTTGATCAATGCCCGCTAAACTATCAGCCATGACTTCCCCTTAATTTAGGTTTTCGTATCGTTTTATAATTATATCGTGTTTGTGTTTAATGCCAACGACACTTAAAAACTAAAATTCCTTTGGTGGGGGTTTTGAAATCATTTTAAACGACTCAAAACAAACCCGTTTTTAAAACTGCGCACATATAAAATATTATGGCGGTTAGAGCAAAAGATTTGTGGGGCTGTTACAAACCCTGAAAGCAATTCCCTAGCGTCAATGACTTTAGGGTTTTCAAGCGATCTTTTACAAGGCTTTAAGGAAAACGAAAAAGCGTCAATAGAATCAGCTCGAACTTCATAATTTTCAAAAGCTTTGTTTTTGATACGCATAAGATAGATTTTATGGGCAAAAATGCTCGTGTTTCTAGTGTCTGCAAAGGTGCTCACACCTGAATACAAGGAAGTTACTAACCCTCCAACAAACCCCAAATAATAGTTCGCTACCGCTTGCATGCCCACCTTAAAAGTAGCCGATAAAATGGCTCTAGTGATAATATAGGGCAACTGCTTCCTAAATTCGCTAGCGACCACCGCATCTATTGAGGCTAAAGTGTCAAAGGGCGTTACTTTTTCTCCATCTTTAAGAGTGAAATTTTGATAAAACGCTTCCCCTTTTTCTAGCTTGGGCAAGGCTATACTCACGTTATAAACCGAATCGATCATAAAAATAGGCACATCAATTTTAAATTCGCTTTTTTGCGGCTCTTTACCATCTTCAATGATGATCCAAGTGAAATGACTCCTGTTAGGGTTTTTGAAAAAAACCAAGTCTTGGGCTACAAAAGGGCTTTGACTGATCCCATAGGCTTCATTAAGATAGCCTAACCCCTTATTCTTATCCCCATTTAAAGCGTAAAACAACCCTGAAAGATACGAAACCGCCGGGTTAAGCAAGCCTTGATAAGCTTCGTATTTGTCTAAATTAGAATAGGTGTTGTTTAAAATCTCGCTCACTTCTACCCTAGAGCGTTCCATATTGATATTGTGCTTTTTGCTAGAATCGATCTCTTTAATGGCTTTTTGCACTTCCTCATAATAAAATTCTTTAGCCCTGCGCTGGCGTTCGTTCGCGCGGTTGAATTGCACCCTAGCTTTCGCACTATCGTTTAAAAGCATGTAGTCTATCGCTTTGTAATAATTGATTAAAACGCCCTCATAAATATTCCCCCCATAAGCGCGCACGTTATCATTAATCATGGTAGCGCCCACATAACCAGCCCCTCTTGTGAAAGCGCTTTGGGTTTTATCAAAGCGTTGCTCGGCTTGATCTAACACCCCTAAAGAAGTCTCGTAATCTCTGGCGTATAAAGCACTCAAGCCGTTTTGCAAGTCCCATAAAAGAGCGTTCTTTTTTTTCTTAGTGAATTGTTTAGAATATTCATAAGCTTGTTTAGGGCTTTCTTCATAATAGAGCGTGTTAAAATGTTCTAAGTCCATACGATAGCCTATGCAACCTGTTAATGATATTCCTAAAATTACCGACATCAACAGAACGAATATTTTCAATCTAACCCTTTTAATTGACATTTTTTTGCTTGACTATTTGAGCGTATCATAACATTTTTAATGAAAACATAAGCTTTTTATGGCTAAAATGAGCCTTAAGCTCTTATTTAGACCTATGCAATAGGACTTTAGGGTAACGCTTCAGGGTAGGAATACAGCAGAGTCCCCTAATTTCTTGTGTGCCTTAGCCATCTGAATAGGAGTGCTTCAAATTGGTATTAACTTTTTAAAACTAGCTCTTCAAAAGTTTCTCACGCCACTCTGTAGGGTAGTCTTTTTGTAACGCTTTCACTTTATTGACATGGCTAGAATCCGAATTAAAGATTTTCAAATAACGCCCCAAGCTTTCCAAACTCACATCAATCATGTTAGAACTCCCGTTACCCAGATTTTTGACTAAAACCTGCCTGGCATACAAAGGGGTGTTTTCTAAAAAAGAAATTTCAGTTTCGCTCAAAGGCACATTGAAGTGGTGTTTCAACTCCCTAGCGTTTTTTTGCGGATACAAAATAAGAGTCCCCATGTTGCTTAAAAAACTATGGGCGTTTTTGACCCCACTTAATTGGTAAATATCTTGCAAAGCCAACACCACCACGCCATTAGCTTTTCTGGCTTGCGTGATTAAAGCGTTGATTTTAGTGTTCAATAAATCGTTTTCCACATAGGATTTAAACTCGTCTAAAAAAACCAAAAAACCGCTGTCGTTTTTCCTGGATTCTTCTAAGATTTTATAAAACAAGTAATAGGCTAAAAGCCCTAAGTCTTTGGGGTTTTGGGTGATGGTGTCTAAGTTGATTACATTTAAAAAAGCGTTGGAGTTGAATGCGTCATTCAAAGCGTTAAAAAGGGGGTTATTCAAATACGGCTCCAAGCTCAAGCTTAGTTGGTTAGATGAGGTTCTTTTAAGCGTTTCTTTAAAATCCAGCAAACTAAAATCTTTAGGGTATAAGGTCTCATAAAGGCTCTTAATCGCGCTAGAAACCGCATTCATGTCTTCTAAGGCTTCTTTATCCCTTGAGGGGGCGAGATCCAACATGCTCAAAAAGAAGGATTGCAAAAATTCTAAATTCTGCAAATTAGGCTCTAAACAAAAGGGGTTGATGCTAAAAGATTGGCCGTCATGGTAATGCCCTTTAAAAAATTTGGTGAAAGAATACAGCCCTTGCATCCTGTCAAAAGCTAGAAGGCGCATGTTTTGGTATTTCAAAGCGCTCATCATTAAAAAGCTAATCAGCGTGCTTTTACCGCTTCCGGTTGCCCCTATAACTAAAGTATGCCCATTCACTCTGGCGATTTCTTTAGCGTTGTTGTGGCTCACTTCTTGGTTGTGGAAATTGAATAAAAAAGGGGAATAATCCAAATTTTTAAACACGCTCAAAGGGCTATTCCCCCATGAATTAGCCTTAAAGCCTAAATTTTGCCTTTCAAACACCATCAAACACGCTAGGGCTTTAGAGGTTAAAAAACGCAAGCGGTGGTTTAAATGGATGCGTTCAGGGAAAAAGGAAAAATACCCCCCTTTCAAGCCAAAAGTTTCTATAACGCCCACTAAATTTTCTTTAAATAAAAGCCCTAAAACTAAGCTGGTTTGAGCGTCTAAATCCTCTAATCTAGGGGCTTTGATAAGAATGTTTAGGGCGAATTTTTGCATGGATAGGCGTTTGGTTTTGACTAATTCTTGGTATTCTAGCAGCTCGTTTTTAACGAGATTAGACATGCTAAACTTGGCTCTCTCTTTTAAAAAACTCAGCGTTTTATTGACGCTCATAGGCTCTATAGAAAAGATGATATCTAAAGGCGTTTCTTGGTATAAAAGCACTCCCACCGCTATAGAAGTGATGCGCTCGCTCTCATAAGCTTTAATGCCAATCAAGCGGTTATAGGTTTTTTGATTGAAGCTTTCTTGAATGAAATAATCTTTTTCAAAAGTGATAGAGCTAGCGATATAGCTATCGCTCAAATACCCTCCTACTAGGGGTTTTAAGGGAAGATCAAACCCGTTAATGTATTCTGCGTAAAAATTCAAAACCTCTTTAGAGTTTAAGAGTTTGGGGGCATAATTTTTGAGCTGGATTTCTAAGCTTTTAAAAGTTTCTTGTAAAAAATGCGCTTTATAAGAGAGAATATCCTTAAAATTTTCCCTATTAGCATGCATGAGAGATTTTTTCTTATGCTCTAAAACGCCCTGTAAAGAGTGCGCGCTTTCTAAAACTAAAAAATACTGATTTTCATACACTTCTTTGTTTTCAAACTGGTTCAAAATCGCTTGCAAGTATTTAGAATCAGATTGAATGCTTTGTTTATAATCAATTTTACGCCTTTTAACCACCAGGCGCGCCACGACTTTTTCTAAAGAATCCAACGCCATTTGGCGCTCGGTGAAAAGATCTTGCAATTGCTCTGTGCTTAAATGGGTGTAACTCACCCCCTCTAAACGGAGGATGCCCACTAAGTTTTCGTTTTTAGTGAGTAAAAAGTGCTCATCATACAAGCCTAAAATGTTGTTTTCTTCGCTCATAGAATAGCTTTTAGGTAAAACCCCTAAAAAATAGTTTGAAACTTTTTGTTTGACGGCGCTCAAAAGCTTTTCTAACATCCTACGCTCTATAATATTTGGTTTTAGTCTTTATTTTGCTTTTAGCCACGATAATATCTGCAATGTCTTCATCAAAAAATTCCAGCACGCTAAAGAGCGCTAAAAACCCTAAATACAATAAAAAAGCGCTCAATAAATCAATCCAAGGGAGCAAGATAAAAGGCGCAAAAACAGAAATCAAATAAGATTTAGCGTTCAGCCATAAAAATTTTTCTTTAACCGAAATTTCACGCAAATTCTTCACGCTCGCTGAGAGGATAATCATTAAAAAATTCCCATAAACCAATTCGCCAAACTCGGGGCCTTAAAGAATAAAAAAATCCCAAACACCACGCCAAGGATCGTGAATAAAATCTCTTTCCACCGGTCCAAATTCCTCCACACATAAATGGCGATCCCTATGAAAATCACCATTAAAATCCCCTTAGCGATGGGGCTTTTGAGCTGGGCTTCTAGGGCGTTAAAAAACCCTTCTAAACCTTCAGCGAACAAACTTGAAACGCACATGCCTACTAAAAAAATGATTTTTAAAAAATGAGCGGACATCAAAACCCTTTTGTTTAATTTTAATTAACTTTATAACGCTTTATTATCTCAAAAAAACCATAAAAATCCTCTAAAAGGGGGTCAAAAAGGGGTGGTTTTTATCTTTAAAAGGGTAAAAAAGCAAAGCTAAAGAGGTAAAAGCCTTACTATTCTACGATCTGATAGACATAAGAAAGATTGGTGTGTTCTTTGGTTTGTAGGGTGTCTTCTTCTAAGAGGCTTTGAATCTTTTCAAAACTATATTGTAAATGGTTGTAAGCAACAATCACCACCTCATCGCCTTTTTGTAAAAAATGCTCTTGCGCAAAAGGCATATAAGGGGTAGCCCCGATCGCAAAAATCATTTTAGTAGGGAAATTATGGTGCTCTAAAAAAGGTCTTAGAGTCTCTAAAGAATCGCCATCTTGTTGGTGGTTCAATCTGTCTTTGATCCAGTCTAAGAGTTTTTGATAAAAAAATTCGTATTTGATCAATTTGCTGTTTTCCCCATAAATGTGCCAAACATTATTGTATTTCAAAAAAGACGCGATAGAAAAATTATTGCACACCCCCCCATAAACAAACCTGTCAATAGGCAATTTCTGCCCTATACCTTTAGAAGCTGGTGAAAAATTCTTTTTTTGGGAGAGCTTTGCGGCTTCTAAATTACGCACAGAAGCGTCATTAAACGCCATGAAAAAATTAGGTACAAGCTTGGTTACCAAATGTTTTTCATCGTATTTAACATCGCATTCTAAAGCGATTTCTGGCTCTGCTTGCACCCTTAAATGTGGATCATTAGGCAAAATAATCTTATGGTTATCAATGCAACAACGCCCCAAATAGCAATTCTCATACGGGATATAAAAAGGGAATAGCCCCTTAGGGGCGTCCTTTTCTTCGCTTTTCATGTTAATAAAACTATGACTCTCTCCTGCTTGCTCCAAATGCCCTGCAAAATTCCCCACCACACCAAAACCTAAAAACTCTTGCATACAGATCTCCTAAAAAACAGCTTAACGCTAGCTAGAGCTTTTTCTATTATAGCATAAAAAGAAAACCCCTAAAACCCTCAAAAAAACTCCCTTTTAAGCGAATAAATACTCTCTAGCGCTCTCTTTATCCAAAGGGTAAAGCTCGCGCTTTTCGTTCCCTATTTGAATGAGATAAGCTTGATTTTTTAAAGTCTTAGCATAGCCTAAAGCGATACGGCCGGCCAATTCTTTATCTTCTTTGCTGGCGTTTTTATCCACTAAACTCAAAGGGCCTTTACAGCCTAGCAATTCAATCTTATCCATTAAGGGGTGTTGAATATCCAATTTATGGTTTTCTTCTTCATTCCTTGCCACCACCAAACGAGCGTTATGGGGTAGGACAAAATAACGCCCGTTTTTGACAATCACGCCATCTTCAAACACCATTTCTCTGTATTCTTTCAAATTCTTAATCTTATTACTCACTTGAATGTCCGTAAGCAAGCACCCCCCACCTGGCTTTTCATAATATTTCAAGCCGTAATCTTTGATCATTTGCAATTGCCTAACGCGCCCCCTACCGCTCACATCTAAAAGCTTTTCTCTATCAACAAAACCCTTTTTTTCCATAAAAGTAGGCTCTAAGAGTTTAGCGCTCATGGGCCTTAAGAGCAATTCATCTAAAAATTGCGGTTTTTCACCGCTTGCTTGCGTTCGGTCTAAAACGGGATCAAAACGCGCCTCTTCGCCCACTTCTCTGACTAATTTCCTCACCTGATTGAGCGCTTCTTTCCTTTGGGATTTAGGGCGTTGCCCTAGCACTTCCCCGCTCAAAACAAAATCCGCGTTCAATTCAAGCATTTTATAAAAAGCGTTCCTAAACATGTTGGCATGGCAATCAATGCAAGGGTTGAAATACTTCCCATAGCCGTATTTGGGCTTGAATAACACATCGTTAAAAAACTGCTCTCTAATATCGCACACCAAGAGCTTAGCCCCGATTTGCGCGGTGGCGTTTTCAAAATACTCTCTTTTATCTTTATTCCCTCCAAACCCTATATTAAAGTGCAAAGCGGTTACTTCAATGCCTTGATCAATGAGTAATTTCATAGACAACAAACTATCCAACCCCCCACTGAATAAGGCTAAAGCTTTAATCTTTTTCATATGGCGACTAATTCTCCTTGTTTTAATTTCATAATGGCTTGGCGAGCCTTTTTTAAACAGATCATTTTTTCGCTAAACGGGAGCGAGCTTTTAGGGATTTCCTTGAGTTGGCGCTCAAAATAGCGCAAAATCAACAAACGCAATTCCTTTTCAAACCCCCCTTTTTTTAGGGGTAAATTCGCATCTAATAATAACGCAACTAATTTAGGGTCGTCCAATTTTTCTTGACACAAAGCGTCAAATTCTTGTTTTTTATGCAAGAATACCCCACTATGGATATAACCCACCGCCAAATCCAACAAGCTTCTGTCTTCTAAAAGATAGCGGATCACTAATTTTTCTAAAAATTCCAAACTGAGCGTGCTAGGAGCATTAACCAACTTTTGAGCATGATTAGGCTTTTCTGTTTTGGGGTAAAAAGGCTGAAAAGAGACTCGCTCTCTAATCCCTAAAACATGCAAAGGCGCTTGCAAAAGAGAAGCGATTAAGGGCTTGTATTCGCTTTGCAAAAGCAAGGAAAAGTTTTTTAAAAACCCTAACATTTCTTTAAGAGCCTTATCTTTTTCTAAAGGATCGTCTAAAAGATAGGAATCTGCCATGCACCTTAAAACAAATTCAATAAAAGCCATGGGGCGCGATAACAAGTCTTTTAAGGTTTCAATCTGGCCATTAGCGATCATATCCGCAGGATCGAGATTGTTTTCAAACAAAATCACCCCCCCTTTCCTTTGCTCTTTAGCCAACATCAAGCTCGCTTTATAAGCCGCATTCCGCCCTGCCTTATCCCCATCATAGCTTAAGAGGATTTCTGGATCGCCTTTTTTAAGCAAGGGCAAATGCGATGGCGTTAAAGCTGTCCCAAGCGTGGCTATGGCGTTTTTAAAACCCGCCTGGTGCAATAAAATCACATCCAAATACCCCTCTGTTACAATGACTTGCTTTTGTTTATAGATGTGTTCTTTAGCCAAATGATAGCCATAGAGCAAACTGGATTTATCAAAAAGCTTACTTTGGGGCGAATTGATATACTTGGCCGCTTTTTCTTTTAAGGTGCGCCCTCCAAAACCCACCACTTGAGCGCTAGGGCTATAAATAGGGAACATGATGCGATCCAAAAAGCGCAAATAGGTTTTATCCTTTTTATCGCTCTTGCCTAACACGCCTAATTCAATGAGCTTGTCTTTATTCAAGCCTTTATTTTCAATGCCGTAATCAATTCTATTCGTGCATAAGCCTAATTTAAACGCTTTGATGCTCTCTAGGCTAAGCCCTCTTTTTTGCAAATAATTCAAAAAAAACGGGGCGTTAAAAAGCTCTTCTTGATACAACGAACTCACCATTTCTAAAAGGTGGTAGTCTTCTTTATGATCGTAATAAGCGCCTTTGTCATGCTCTAAAACTACATTGAATCGGTGGGCTAATTTCTCAAGCGCTTCCACAAACGAAAGTTTTTCAAACTCCATCACAAATTTAATGCTATCCCCGCTCGCCCCACACCCAAAGCAATGGTAAAACCCTTTAATTTGATTGACGCTAAAACTCGCGCTCCTTTCTTCATGAAAAGGGCAACAAGCCATGTAACTAGAACCTGATTTCCTCAAATCCACATAAGAGCTAATGACTTCTACAATATCTATCGTTTGCAAAAGGCGATCAATGGAACTTTTAAGAATCATTTTTCATGCTTTCTTTAAATGGGCTTTTTTGGTTTGACTTTCTCAAAAGGGATTATACTCAATAAATAAAATCTTAAAAAAGGTTTGTTGATAACGCCCCTTTTTCTAATCCTTATATTTTTAAACTAATGAAACTTGATATAAATAGACTTAATAATCCTTATAATTATAATCTTAGATTTGGTTTTATGGCTTGACTTATCCCTAAAAATGCGCTATAGTTGTGTCGCTTAAGAATACTAAGCGCTAAATTTCTATTTTATTTATCAAAACTTAGGAGAACTGAAATGAAGTTTCAACCATTAGGAGAAAGGGTCTTAGTAGAAAGACTTGAAGAAGAGAACAAAACCAGTTCAGGCATCATCATCCCTGATAACGCTAAAGAAAAGCCTTTAATGGGCGTAATCAAAGCCGTTAGCCATAAAATCAGTGAAGGTTGCAAATGCGTTAAAGAGGGCGATGTGATCGCTTTTGGCAAATACAAAGGTGCAGAAATCGTTTTAGACGGCACCGAATACATGGTGCTAGAATTAGAAGACATTCTGGGCATTGTGGGCACAGGATCTTGCTGTCATACAGGCAATCATGACCATAAACATGCTAAAGAGCATGAAGCTTGCTGTCATGATCACAAAAAACACTAACAAACATCATTATTAAGGATACACAATGGCAAAAGAAATTAAATTTTCAGATAGCGCGAGAAACCTTCTATTTGAAGGCGTGAGACAACTCCATGACGCTGTTAAAGTTACCATGGGGCCAAGAGGCAGGAACGTGTTGATTCAAAAAAGCTATGGCGCTCCAAGCATTACTAAAGATGGTGTGAGCGTGGCTAAAGAGATTGAATTAAGTTGCCCGGTGGCTAACATGGGCGCTCAACTCGTTAAAGAAGTGGCGAGCAAAACCGCTGATGCTGCCGGCGATGGCACGACCACCGCAACCGTGCTGGCTTATAGCATTTTTAAAGAAGGTTTGAGGAATATCACGGCTGGGGCTAACCCTATTGAAGTGAAAAGAGGCATGGATAAAGCCGCTGAAGCGATCATTAATGAGCTTAAAAAAGCGAGCAAAAAAGTGGGCGGTAAAGAAGAAATCACCCAAGTAGCGACCATTTCTGCAAACTCCGATCACAATATCGGGAAACTCATCGCTGACGCTATGGAAAAAGTGGGTAAAGACGGCGTGATCACCGTTGAAGAAGCTAAGGGCATTGAAGATGAATTAGATGTTGTAGAGGGCATGCAGTTTGATAGAGGCTACCTCTCCCCTTATTTTGTAACAAATGCTGAGAAAATGACCGCTCAATTGGATAATGCTTACATCCTTTTAACGGATAAAAAAATCTCTAGCATGAAAGACATTCTCCCGCTACTAGAAAAAACCATGAAAGAGGGCAAACCGCTTTTAATCATCGCTGAAGACATTGAGGGCGAAGCTTTAACGACTCTAGTGGTGAATAAATTAAGAGGCGTGTTGAATATCGCAGCGGTTAAGGCTCCAGGCTTTGGGGACAGAAGAAAAGAAATGCTCAAAGACATCGCTGTTTTAACTGGCGGTCAAGTCATTAGCGAAGAATTAGGCTTGAGTCTAGAAAACGCTGAAGTGGAATTTTTAGGCAAAGCCGGAAGGATTGTGATTGACAAAGACAACACCACGATCGTAGATGGCAAAGGCAATAGCCATGATGTTAAAGACAGAGTCGTGCAAATCAAAACCCAAATTGCAAGCACGACAAGCGATTATGACAAAGAAAAATTGCAAGAAAGATTGGCCAAACTCTCTGGCGGTGTGGCTGTGATTAAAGTGGGCGCTGCGAGTGAAGTGGAAATGAAAGAGAAAAAAGATCGGGTTGATGATGCGTTGAGTGCGACTAAAGCGGCTGTTGAAGAAGGCATTGTTATTGGCGGCGGTGCGGCCCTCATTCGCGCGGCTCAAAAAGTGCATTTGAATTTACACGATGATGAAAAAGTGGGCTATGAAATCATCATGCGCGCCATTAAAGCCCCATTAGCTCAAATCGCTATCAATGCCGGTTATGATGGCGGTGTGGTCGTGAATGAAGTGCAAAAACACGAAGGGCATTTTGGTTTTAACGCTAGCAATGGCAAGTATGTGGATATGTTTAAAGAAGGCATTATTGACCCCTTAAAAGTAGAAAGGATCGCTTTGCAAAATGCGGTTTCGGTTTCAAGCCTGCTTTTAACCACAGAAGCCACCGTGCATGAAATCAAAGAAGAAAAAGCAACCCCAGCAATGCCTGATATGGGTGGCATGGGCGGTATGGGAGGCATGGGCGGCATGATGTAAGCCCCCTTGCTTTTCTTGGTAAAAACCCTCTTTTTGGGGGCTTTTATTTGACAAAACCGCCCATTCTAAAAATAAAACGCACAACAAAAAGACAAAACCTAATTTTAACCCCCCTTTCAACAAAACACCAAAAAACTTTTTTTTTGAAACAACAAAACGCCAAATTAGTGCAAAAGTCTTATCAATTCATGCTATAATTAACGAAATCTTATGGTAAGATCTCATTCTTTTATAACCATTTTAATTTCAAGGAGAATATTTATGAAAAAAACCCTTTTACTCTCTCTCTCTCTCTCGCTGCTTCGCTTCTAAACGCTGAAGACAACGGCTTTTTTATCAGCGCGGGCTATCAAATCGGTGAAGCCGCTCAAATGGTGAAAAACACCGGCGAATTGAAAAAGCTCTCAGACACTTATGAGAATTTGAGCAACCTTTTAAGCAATTTCAACAACCTCAATCAGGCGGTAACGAACGCGAGCAGCCCTTCAGAAATCAATGCTGCGATCGATAATTTAAAAGCAAACACGCAAGGGTTGACCGGCGAAAAAGACAATTCCCCAGCCTATCAAGCCGTCTCTTTAGCGCTCAATGCAGCGGTGGGGCTGTGGAATGTGATAGGCTATGCGATAATGTGCGGGAATGGGAATGGCACAGATGGTGGGCCTGGTAGCGTGATCTTTAATAAACAACCAGGAAGCGGAACAACGAGCATCACTTGCAACCGGTATGAAGCGACTGGTCCTGGTAAATCCATGTCTATCCAAGAATTTGAAAAACTCAATAAAGCCTATCAAGCTATCCAACAGGCTTTAGAGAGTGGGAATGGGTTTCCTGTCTTGGATGGGAAAGGCACAAAAGTGACCGTAACCTACACCTACGAATGCAAACAAACTGCTGGTATTAATGGTGGTGTGAATCAATTCTGTCAAAAAAATGGTAGCAATAATGGTGTAACTAGCAATGGTAGTAACAACAAAGAAACGCAAACCTTTACCTTCACCAATACCGCTCAAAACCTTTTAGAACAAGCCAGCACGATCATGAATGTCCTTAACACCCAATGCCCCTTGGTGCGATCCACGCATGATGAAAACGCTCCGGGTAATGGTAGCCCATGGAAAATCAGTACAAGCGGGAATGCGTGCCAAATCTTTAGCGCTGAATTTAGCGCCGTTACTAGCATGATCAAAAACGCCCAAGAAATCGTCGCGCAAGCTCAAAGCCTTAACGCTAGCCAGCAAAGCAATCAAAACGCGCCACAAGATTTCAATCCTTACACCTCTTCTGATAGGGCTTTCGCTCAAAACATGCTCAATCATGCGCAAGCGCAAGCCAAGATGCTTGAACTAGCCGTTCAAATCAAAAAAGACCTTAACACTATCCCAAGCCAATTTATCACAAATTACTTGGCAGCTTGCAAAAATGGGGGTGGGACATTACCTAATGAAGGGGTTACTAACAACACTTGGGGAGCCGGTTGCGCGTATGTGAAAGAGACCATAACGGCTTTAAATAACAGCCTTGCGCATTTTGGCACTCAAGCCGAGCAAATCAAGCAATCTGAGTTGCTTGCGCGCACGATACTTGATTTTAGAGGCAGCCTTAGCACTTTAAACAGCACTTATAACAGCATCACCACGACCGCTTCAAACACGCCTGATTCCCCATTCCTTAAAAATTTGATAAGCCAATCCACTAACCCTAATAACCCCGGGGGCTTACAGGCCGTTTATCAAGTCAACCAGAGCGCTTATTCGCAACTATTAAGCGCCACGCAAGAATTAGGGCATAACCCTTTCAGACGCGTTGGCTTAATCAGCTCTCAAACCAACAATGGCGCGATGAATGGGATCGGTGTGCAAATAGGGTATAAACAATTTTTTGGTGAAAAGAAACGATGGGGGGCTAGGTATTACGGCTTTTTTGACTATAACCACGCTTATATCAAATCCAGCTTTTTCAACTCCGCCTCTGATGTGTTCACTTATGGGGTAGGGACAGATGTCCTTTATAACTTTATCAATGATAAAGCCACCAAAAACAGCAAGATTTCTTTTGGGGTGTTTGGGGGTATCGCCTTAGCCGGCACTTCGTGGCTGAATTCCCAGTATGTGAATTTAGCGACCTTCAATAATTTCTATAGCGCTAAAATGAATGTGGCGAATTTCCAATTCTTATTCAATTTAGGCTTGAGAATGAATCTCGCTAAAAACAAAAAGAAAGCGAGCGATCATGCGGCTCAGCATGGCGTGGAATTAGGCGTGAAGATCCCCACGATCAACACCAATTACTATTCTTTGCTAGGCACTCAACTCCAATACCGAAGATTGTATAGCGTGTATTTGAATTACGTGTTCGCTTACTAATATCTGGCTTTTTGTGAAACTCCCTTTTTTAAGGGATTTCTTTTTTAAAGCCTTTGTTTAAACTTTCTTTTTTTGAATTTCTTGTTTTTGAACCCTCTTTTTTTGAACCCTCTTTTTTTTGAATCCTTTGTTTTAGGAGGGCTTCTTTTTTTAAGGGGTTTTTTTTTGAACCCCCTTTTTCTTTGAACCCCCTTTGTTTTTTAAACTCCCTTTTTTAACTCTTTTTTTTGGGGGGGTTTGATGAAAAATCCTTTTTAGCGTTTTTGATGATTAGTTAGTGGGAAACTTGGCGTTAGTTAAGCGATAGTTTTTTAAAAAAACGCTTCTTTTTGGGGGTTTAGTGGGGTTAAAAGGGGGAGAATGGTTTCAAAAATACCCCCTACTTCCTTAAGGAAATGCGTTTTTAAATACTTTAAACAAACTTAATGAAATGATTTTTACAACAAAATGAGATCTAAACAATAAAACAAAACCCATTTTTTAACAATGAAATTTTTTAAACAAAAAAAGCATTAAATCCTAATAAGATTTGTTAGATCTTGATAAAGCTTTTTTAAAACCCCAAAAACAATACTAACCAATAACAAAAACGCATGGCACCTGTTGGATCCTTATAGCATTAAAGTGCAACCAAGTTTTTATTTAAGCAAAAGCTGTTATGCCGTTTTAAGAGCGTGTCATTTCTATGAAAACCGCAATATTTTTCAATTATTCTTGACAAGCGTTAAAAAAAATTGTATCATTATCTTTTTGTGAGACCCGTTAGCTCAGCTGGTAGAGCAATTCCCTTTTAAGGAATGGGCCGTTGGTTCAAATCCAACACGGGTCACCATTTGAGCGTAGTGGCTCCTTCATCTAGTGGTTAGGATACCACCCTTTCACGGTGGTTACAGGGGTTCAAATCCCCTAGGAGTCACCACTCTTTTAATACAGATTTAGTTGGATTTTATTTCAATATTGTGGTCGCTTAGCTCAGTTGGTAGAGCGCTACCCTTACAAGGTAGATGTCATAAGTTCGAGTCTTATAGCGACCACCATTTTTGACTTAGCTTCAAGCATGCGTTTTTAAGGCTATGGGGTTTTGATAGGGAGCGGTAGTTCAGCTGGTTAGAATATCTGCCTGTCACGCAGGGGGTCGCGGGTTCGAGTCCCGTCCGCTCCGCCACCAAACGCTTTTAAATCATTTTCTACGCTTTTTAATACAATAGTTAATCGTTAAAAATGACCCTTTCATCTAGTGGCCAAGGATACCACCCTTTCACGGTGGAAACGGAAGTTCAAATCTTTCAAGGGTCGCCACAAAGATTTCAAACTACACCCACAAATTATCTAAAAGCCTGGTTTTACCCACACGAGCCGCCACTAAAATGAGCGTGTTAGTTGGCTCTATGGTTTTTAAAGGCTCTAGCTTGTGGTTGCAAAATTCCAAATAATCCACTTCCAAGGTTTCTAAAATTTCAAGCCCTAGTTTTTTAAGCTTTTCGCACGCTTTTTCGCCCTTATCTATGGCTTGCTGGATACTTTCTAGAGCTTTTGGAATGGCTAGGGCTTGTTTTCTTTCTCTTGCATTCAAATACACATTCCTAGAGCTTAAAGCCAAATGATCGCTATCTCGCGCAATCTCGCATGGCGCTATTTCAATGTCTAAAAGCAAATCTTGGACTAAATGCTGGATGATTAAAAGCTGTTGGGCGTCCTTTTTACCAAAATACGCTCTAGTGGGATTGATAAGATGGAACAATTTTAACACGACCTGAACAACCCCATCAAAATGCCCCTTACGCACCGCTCCCTCTAAAGAGCTAGATAAAAATGTAGGGGCGTAGAGTTTTAGGCGTTGCTCTATTTCATAAGGATACATTTCGCTCATTTTAGGCGTAAACACCGCACTAACGCCTAATTTTTCACACAAAGCCAAATCCTTTTCTAAAGGGCGCGGGTAAGCGCTAAAATCCTCATTAGCCCCAAATTGCGTGGGGTTGACAAAAACGCTTACAATCGTGTGGGGATTTTCTTTCAAACTCCTTTCTATCAAGCTTTGATGCCCTTTGTGTAAAGCCCCCATAGTCGGCACAAACCCCACGCTTTCTTTCAAACTTTTACGATATTCTCTTAAAGCAGCAATCGTTTCTAACACCCGCATTTAACAATCCTTTAAAAGCTCTAAAACCACTTCTCTAGGCTCTTTAGCCTGATAAATGGGGCGGCCCACCACGATAAAATCGCTTAAATTTTGTTTAGCTTCTTTAGCGTTCGCCACCCTTTCTTGATCTTCTTTATCGTTTTTATTCAGCCTTATGCCAGGGGTTAAAGTCAAAAAGTCCTTACCTAAAGCCTCTTTAATCGCTAAACTTTCAAACACCGAACACACCACCCCATCAATCCCGCTTCCTTTACCCATAGCGCTCAATTTTATCGCTTGAGTTTTTAAAGGGGCGTTATACACCATCAAAAATTCCTCTTCGCTAAAGCTCGTTAAAGCGCTCACGCCCATGATCAAGGGGCGTTTTTTAAGAGCGTTTAGGCGTTGCATTAAAATGGTTAGCGCGCTTTTAGCGCTGCTCAAATGCACGGTGAGCATGTCAATTTCTAATTTCGCGCATTCTAGCGCGGCATTTGCCATAGTATAAGGAATATCATAAAGCTTCAAATCCAAAAAGATCTTAAAATTCCCATCAATCTTTCTGATTTCATCTAAAAAAGTCGCCCCGTCTCTTATAAAAGATCTAAGCCCCACCTTAGCCCATAAATCTAAACCTTTTAATTCTTGCAATAAAGAAAGGTTGTCCCCTTTTTTTTCTAAATCCAATGCGACACATAATTGCATGAAAGCCCTTTAAAGTGTAAAATAACGCCATTATAACAAAAAGAAATGCAAGATTTTTAGCTATGATAAGCGTTTTAAAAACAAACGAATTTTAATCAAAATAAGATTTTAAGGGTTAAAGAGTGAAAGCGTTTTTAGGGGTGTTAGAGTTTCAAGAGAGTGAATATGAAGAGCTTAAAGAGCTTTATGAGGGCTTAAAAACCAAGCAAAAGCCCCACACTTTGTTCATTTCTTGCGTGGATTCACGAGTCGTGCCTAATCTGATCACTGGCACCAAGCCGGGCGAATTGTATGTGATCCGCAACATGGGCAATGTGATCCCTCCTAAAACAAGCTATAAAGAATCCCTTTCTACTATGGCGAGCATTGAATACGCTATTGCGCATGTGGGCATTCAAAACTTAATCATTTGCGGGCATAGCGATTGTGGGGCTTGCGGGAGCGTTCATTTAATCCATGATGAAACCACCAAAGCTAAAACCCCTTACATTGCAGACTGGATACAATTCTTAGAGCCTGTTAAAGAAGAGTTAAAAAATCACCCGCAATTCAGCAACCATTTCGCCAAGCGTTCATGGCTTACAGAGCGTTTGAATGTGCGCTTGCAACTCAACAACCTCTTAAGCTATGATTTCATTCAAGAAAGAGTGATGGATAACGAATTGAAAATTTTTGGTTGGCACTATATCATAGAAACAGGCAGGATTTATAATTATAATTTTGAAAGCCATTTTTTTGAGCCGATTGAAGAAACCATTAAACAAAGGAAAAGTCATGAAAACTTCTAACACAAAAACCCCTAAACCCATTTTAATCGCTGGGCCATGCGTCATTGAGAGCTTAGAAAATTTAAGAAGTATCGCTATTAAATTGCAACCCCTAGCCAATAACGAGCGGTTAGATTTTTATTTTAAAGCGAGTTTTGATAAGGCGAACCGCACGAGTTTGGAGAGTTACAGAGGGCCTGGTTTGGAAAAAGGCTTAGAAATGTTACAAACTATCAAAGATGAATTTGGTTATAAAATTTTAACCGATGTGCATGAGAGCTATCAGGCAAGCGTGGCAGCCAAAGTAGCGGATATTTTACAAATCCCGGCGTTTTTGTGCCGCCAAACGGATCTGATTGTAGCAGTGAGCCAAACTAACGCTATTGTCAATATCAAAAAAGGGCAATTCATGAACCCAAAAGACATGCAATATTCTGTCTTAAAAGCCCTTAAAACAAGGGATAAAAGCATTCAAAGCCCCACTTATGAAACGGCGTTAAAAAATAGCGTGTGGTTGTGTGAAAGGGGGAGTAGCTTTGGGTATGGGAATTTAGTGGTGGATATGCGTTCTTTAAAAATCATGCGAGAATTTGCTCCTGTGATTTTTGACGCCACTCATAGCGTGCAAATGCCAGGGGGAGCGAACGGGAAAAGTTCAGGGGACAGCTCTTTTGCCCCTATTTTAGCCAGAGCGGCGGCGGCGGTGGGGATTGATGGGTTATTCGCTGAAACGCATATTGATCCTAAAAACGCCTTAAGCGACGGAGCGAACATGCTAAAACCTGACGAGCTAGAATATTTAGTAATCGACATGTTAAAAATCCAAAATTTATTTTAAAGGAATTTCATGCGAATCATAGAAGGGAAATTGCAATTACAAGGGAACGAAAGAGTCGCTATTTTAACATCGCGCTTCAATCATATCATCACAGACAGATTACAAGAAGGGGCGATGGATTGCTTTAAAAGGCATGGGGGCGATGAGGATCTTTTAGACGTCGTGCTGGTGCCTGGGGCTTATGAATTGCCTTTCATTTTAGAGAGATTGTTAGGGAGTGGAAAATACGATGGCGTGTGCGTTTTAGGAGCGATCATTAGAGGGGGGACTCCGCATTTTGACTACGTGAGCGCGGAAGCGACTAAGGGCATTGCCAACGCGATGCTAAAATACAGCATGCCGGTAAGCTTTGGCGTGCTTACCACAGACAATATTGAACAAGCGATTGAAAGAGCGGGCAGTAAAGCCGGCAATAAGGGCTTTGAAGCGATGAGCACCCTCATTGAATTGTTGAGCTTGTGCCAAACTCTCAAGGGCTAAAATGGCGACACGAACTCAAGCCAGGGGGGCTGTGGTTGAATTGTTGTATGCGTTTGAGAGCGGTAATGAAGAAATTAAAAAAATCGCTTCCAGCATGTTAGAAGAAAAAAAGATTAAAAACAACCAGTTGGCTTTCGCTTTAAGCCTTTTTAATGGCGTGTTAGAAAGAATCAATGAAATTGACGCCCTCATTGAACCGCATTTGAAAGACTGGGACTTCAAGCGATTAGGGAGCATGGAAAAGGCGATTTTGCGCTTAGGGGCGTATGAAATTGGCTTCACGCCCACACAAAACCCTATCATCATCAATGAATGCATAGAGCTTGGCAAACTCTACGCTGAGCCTAACACCCCTAAATTTTTAAACGCTATCTTGGATTCTTTGAGCAAAAAGCTCGCTCAAAAACCCTTGAATTGAGGGCGTTTTATGCCTAAATTAAAAAATGATGCTGTAATCACTAATCACTAATCACTAATCACTAATCACTAATCACTAATCACTAATCACTCATCACTAATCACTCATCACTAATCACTCATCACTAATCACTCATCACTAATCACTTCACTAAAGAGAGGGTTGGTGGGATTTGAGTGAGCGGTAGAAATAAATTAAAGGAAGAATATGGCATACAAATAGCGACTTGGAATTTTTAAAGCGATTAAGCTCTAATGATTTGAAAGATTTGTTTGATGTGCTTGTCTATGACAAAGATGGTAAAAAAAGATTTACTGAAGGATTAACGCTTTCAGAAGAATACAAAAGACATGGCCATGATTACGCTAAATATGCAGAAAGAATCGCTGAAGAATTGCAGCGTTATGGGGCCAATAGCTTTGCGAGCGCGTTGAGAGATACAGGGGTTTTATACAGAGAAATTTTGTGTGAAGTGTGCAATAAATTAAAAGTCAATTACAACAAAAAGTCTGACACAACTTTGATTGAAGAAAACATGCTCTCTAGCATTTTACAAAAAAGTTTGGAAAAAATGAGCGATGAGGAGATTAGAGAGCTTTGCGATGAATTAGGAGTAAAAAACACTAATAAATTAGGCAAGCAAGCCCTAAGCACAGCTGCTTTAACGCTGTTTAAAATGGGAGGCTTTAAATCTTATCAATTAGCTGTCATTGTTGCAAATGCCGTGATAAAGGCGATTTTTCAAAGAGGGTTGTCTCTAGGGGCAAATGCCGCTCTTACAAGAGGGCTAAGCATTTTAACGGGTCCTGTTGGCTGGATCATTACAGGCGTATGGACAGCGATTGATATTGCAGGGCCAGCTTATAGGGTAACCATACCGGCATGCATTTTAGTTACCACTTTACGCCTAAAAGCACAAGCAAACGAAATTAAAAATCTTCTTTAACCCTTTTTAAACCTTTTTTAAAAATATAATATAAACCTAGATGCTATAAAATGTCTGGGTTTTATTTTTAGCGTTTAAAAGAATTGACGCTTTAAATCAATCTATAGAGTTAAGAGCGTTGGGCTTTTGAGCTTAAGCCTTTTTAGAATATTAAGTATAGTTTTAGACAAATGATATTAAAATCAGTAACCACTTTAGAAAAACAGCGATGGAGTGCGAAAAGTCGTTTGTTTTTAATAAGTGATAAAACAATATAAAGGAATAATATGGCATACAAATATGATAGAGACTTGGAATTTTTAAAGCAACTGGAATCTAGTGATTTATTGGATTTGTTCGAGGTGCTTGTTTTTGGTAAAGACGGCGAAAAAAGACACAATGAAAAACTGACAAGCTCCATAGAATACAAAAGGCATGGCGATGATTACGCTAAATACGCAGAAAGAATCGCTGAAGAGTTGCAATACTATGGGAGCAATAGTTTTGCGAGTTTCATTAAAGGTGAAGGAGTCTTATACAAAGAGATTTTATGCGATGTGTGCGATAAATTGAAGGTCAATTACAACAAGAAAACTGAAACGACTTTAATTGAACAAAACATGCTTTCTAAAATCTTAGAAAGAAGTTTGGAAGAAATGGATGATGAAGAAGTGAAAGAAATGTGCGATGAATTGTCCATAAAAAACACGGACAATTTAAACAGACAAGCCTTAAGTGCGGCGACTTTAACGCTGTTTAAAATGGGAGGCTTTAAATCTTATCAATTAGCTGTCATTGTTGCGAATGCGGTCGCAAAAACCATTCTAGGGCGTGGTTTATCGCTTGCGGGCAATCAGGTGCTTACAAGAACTCTGAGCTTTTTGACAGGCCCTGTTGGCTGGATCATTACAGGCGTATGGACAGCGATTGATATTGCAGGGCCGGCTTATAGGGTAACCATACCGGCATGCATTGTGGTTGCCACTTTACGCCTAAAAACACAGCAAGCCAGTGAAGATAAGAAGTCGTTGCAAATAGAATCCATTTAAGCTTTTTTTTAGGGAAAAAGGTATAGAATGGAGACCTAGATGCGAAAACGCATCTAGTTTTTATTTTAATTTAAGGGAGACACAATGAGTAACAGTTGCAGCAATCAAAACCACAATCAAAAAGGTGATGCTAAAAATCAAAACAACGAAAGTTGTCAAAAAAATAGCCAAAACCAAGCTAATCAATGCAACGCTAACCACGAGCATAAAAACGATAAAAAGTAAGGGTTAGAGAGTTAAAAGGAGGGGGTTTCTTGTGCCAAAAATCAAAATAGCGTTTCATTAAGTTAGCCCTACCCAAAGAAATCAATAGTTTCCTACTTTCAAGTCAGATTTATCTTATTTAAAATGATAAAGCGTATCAAAACATTTTA
The DNA here is from genome assembly GCF_011175115.1 of Helicobacter pylori. GTDB lineage: Bacteria > Campylobacterota > Campylobacteria > Campylobacterales > Helicobacteraceae > Helicobacter > Helicobacter pylori_DF. The sequence goes on from NZ_SHOW01000001.1 coordinate 504,318, forward strand.
ATTATTATCATTCTTTGGTTGTAAAATCAATAAAGCCCATTAGCATTTGTAACGCAATATTCATGTGCAGTTAGCGGGTGTGTTTAAGCCTTTTAGGGCGTTAGACATGATTTTAAAAAATGATGCTGTAATCACTAATCACTAAAAAAGGGGTTTGGTGGGATTTGAGCGAGCGGTAGAAGTAAATTAAAGGGATTGCATGGCATACAGATACGATAGCGATTTGGCATTTTTAAAGCGATTAAGCTCTAATGATTTGAAAGATTTGTTTGATGTGCTTGTTTATGATGAATATGGCACACTAAGAATGAATGAATAATTGACAAATTCAACAGAATATAAAAGGTGTGGTAGCGATTACGCCAAATACCCCAGAAGAATCGCTGAAGAACTGCAGTGTTATGGGGGCAATACTTTTATTAATTTTTTAGAGATGAAGGGGTCTTATACAAAGAGATTTTGTGCGATGCGTGCGATCATTTAAAGGTTAATTACCATGAAGAATCTCCAACCTCTTTGATTGAGAAAAACATGCTTTCTAAACTTTTGAAAGATAGTTTAGAAAAAATGAGTGGGAGAGAGATTAAAGAACTCGGCCATGAATTGGGCATGACAAATATTGATAAAATGATCGCTGAAAACAAACAAGTCCTAATCGCATCTGTTTTAACGCTGTTTCAAACGGGCGGCTTTTATTCTTATGCGTTGACTATAGCTGTTGCAGATGCAATGGTAAGATAAACTCTAGGGCATGGTTTATCGTCTGTGGTGGGTAAAGTAGCGCTTAAAAAAACTCTAGGCATTTTAGCTGGCCCTATTGGTTGGGTCATTACGGGTGCGTTAGTGAGCATCAATCTTGCTGAGCCGGCTTATAGGGTAACCGTGCCTGCATGCGTTTTGGTTGCTACCTTACGCAAAAAATTGAAAGCGGAACAAGAAGCGAACAAGCAAGATTAAAAGCGGAACAAGAAAGATTAGAACAAGCAAAACGATTAGCAAAACAGAAAGCGCAACAAGAAGCGAATGAAACTGAGAAAATGTGGTATCTGGCTATCATCTCTATCATTCTTATCGGTCTAGCTGTTTTAGCTGTTTTTTACATGAAAAGGAAACACCAATCAAGCAACAACCCAAAAAGCGGTGTTGAAAACCTTAAAAATCCTAGCCACAAGAATTAAAGAATAACGACACCGCTCCAATTAGCGTTTGAGGGAATTGACGGTTTGGAGCATGGCGTCAGCGGTTTGAATGCTTTTAGAATTGGCTTCATAAGCCCTTTGAGCGGTGATTAGATCCGTCATTTCTTCTACCAATCTCACATTGCTCAATTCCAAAAAGCCTTGCCTTAACTTGCCCAATCCTTGAGAATCCGGGTTGCCCACAATCGCCTCACCGCTAGCGTTGGTGATGGAAAACAAATTATCCCCCATAGAATGAAGCCCTGCCGGATTGACAAAATTAGCCAGCGTGATTTGCCCGATCACATTAGAAGTCGTTTGCAAGCCTTGAGTCACGCTCACCGTGCCATCCACACCGATATTCACTTGCGTGGTGTCTTCAGGTAAAGTGATTTGAGGGATCAAAAGATAGCCCTCGCTCGTTACAAGATTGCCCTGTTCGTCTAGCTTAAAATTCCCGCTTCTTGTATAAGCGGTGGTGCCATCAGGCAACTGAACTTGGAAAAAGCCTTTACCCGTAATAGCGACATCTAAATTGTTTTCCGTTTCTTTAGGGCTGCCTTGCGAAAACATTTTAGTGATCGCGCTAGGGCGCACGCCTAAGCCCACTTCCATGCCATCTGGCGATAAAGTCGTGTTGCTTGTGTTGGTGCCGGCGTATTGCATCGCTTGGTAAAACAAGTCGTTAAAATCCGCACGAGATTTTTTAAACCCGGTGGTATTGACATTGGCGATATTGTTTGAAGTGGTGTCAATATGCGTTTGTTGGGCGAGCATCCCTGAAGTGGCGCTATAGAGAGAGCGGAGCATTTTTTCCCTTTAAACTAAAACTTAATCACCCAAAATTCTAACAAAAATAAGATTAAATTTGACTAAACTTGAAACGCTTTTTTAATAAAAAGGTTTAAAAAAGATTTAAACCTAGTCTCATGCAGAAATCTTATAAACGCCTTTAGCGTTTGAAATGAATGCGTTAGTGCTTTTAAGCATTATAAAAACCTTGTCAGTGGCATTATTTTGATTTTATAAGCGTTTTTACAACAACACGCTTTTCATGAATAAATACGCCAAAATCCAGCTTGAGATCAGTAGTTATAGAAATTCCATTTTACGCTTATCTTATTTAATGGGATTTAGACTAAATAAGGCTATTTTATGGCATAATAAAACACGTGGCAGTGTTTTTGCATGCCATTTGAAACCATTAGCTACCAACCTAATGGTTTGAAGAATAATGCATGCCAAGAAACACACTAAAATCTAAACAAGAAAGGAGTAAGCATGAAGCTGATCATAAATCATGATAGGTTAATGATGCTCGTAACACCACTACACTAAATACAGATCCTTAAGAGTTACCAACTCTTTAAGGATTTTTTAAACCCTTTTTGTGATGAAACTATAATGCAATAATCATTAAATTTAACTTAAATGATAGCGGTTTTTTATAAAATTGTAGATTTAATCCGTATTTAATCTAATAATCTGCCCACAATAAAACAATTCTCGTCAAGCGTTTCAAGGCTTTTTGCTTACTCGTTAATTCAGTTTAATGCGTTTTTATTCAATAATCATCTCAAATACAGATAAAAGGTTGATAAATTTTAGGGCGTTTTATCATGCGCTTTCTTTTTTGTATCCATTCATTCAAAACTTTTTAACAGCGTTCTTGGCGAAATGTTAGCCTTTTCTAAAGGGACAAAGCACTTTTTTTGATAAGCTTCTAGGCTTGATCGCCCTATCATGGCGGCATTGTCGCTGCAAAATTCTAAAGGGGCTAAAACAAGCTTGCAATCAAACTCAGCGCACAAATTTTCAAACGCCTTTCTTAACGCCAAATTTTGGCTCGCTCCTCCCACAATGCCAAAAATTTTAGGGCGTTTGATTTTAAAATAGCGTTTGGTTTGCTGGATTAAATGCTCAATCGCTGCACTTTGAAAATGATAGCCAATCTTTTGTTTCACCTCATCGTTCAAATTAGGGGCGTTTTTTTCAACCTCCAAACGCACCGCATTCTTTAAACCTGAAAAACTAAAAGCCAGATTCGGGCTGTTTTTTAAAGGGATAGGGAACATTAAAGGCTCGTTTGGGTGTGCATAATCAAGGGCTAATTTTTCCACTATGGGGCCTCCTGGATAGCCTAAATCAAGCATTTTGGAAACCTTATCAAAACTCTCCCCAAAGCTATCGTCTAAACTCGTGGCAACGATTTTAATGTCTTCATAATCTCTAGCCTCTAAAATCAAAGAATGCCCCCCAGAGACTAGCAGCACGCTTAAAGGCATGCAGGTTTGTTTTTCATTGATGAATAGCGAATACACATGCCCTCTCAAATGATCTTCTAAAATCAAGGGCAAATTCAAAGACAAGCTCAAGGCTTTTGCCATCATCAAACCCTCTATTAAAGTAACGCTCAAACCTGGCTGATTGGTGATAGCGATGGCTTTAAGTTTAGAAAAATCCTTATTCAAGCTTATTTTAATGCGTTCTAATAAAAGCGGCAAATTCTCAGCATGCAGGCGCGATGCAAGCTCAGGCACAACGCCCCCATAAGAGCTGTGGTGCTTTTCTTGAGAGATTTTAAAATGAGCGATAAGTTTGGCGTCCTCTATTCTTGTAAGGGCTAAAGAGCTGTCATCGCAAGAACTTTCAATGCTTAAAATCATGTCTTTATCTTTGGGTGGTGTTTTTGCTTGAATTATACTTTGTTGGCTTGTATTTTAAAATCTTTAAGCCAAATATTTGATCGCATTCAAATAGCTTTTGTTGTTCGCTTTATTTTGATAAGCAATATCAAACGCTGTGCCGTGGTCAGTGGAAGCGCGTAAAATGGGGGCGTTCAAACTCACATTGATGCTTTCATCAAAATAGAGCGCTTTTAAAGGGGCTAGCCCCACATCATGGCTCATGCTCACATAAAAGGGGGTTATTTTGCGTTTATTGGGGGCAAAAGCGCTATCAGCCGGCAGTGGCCCTAAAAAGCATTCAAAGCCTAGCGTTTGGTTGCTCTTTTGAATGGCTTTTAAAATCTTTTCATCTTCTCCCCCAAACAATCCCTCTTCACCCGCATGAGGGTTAAAACCACACACTTGAACGATTTTAGCCTGAGTGCTTTTTTGAAACGCTAATAAAAACTTAACTAACGCTTTCACTTGAATGAGCTGAGAAACCGTGCTTAAAGGCACATGGTCGCTAAATAGCCCCACAAAGAGTTTTGAACACCCAAGCATCATGATGATTTGATGATCTTTATAGCGTTGTTTCAAAAAATCGGTATGCCCCACAAAAGGGATTTGAGCTTGTTGCCATGCGAGTTTGTTGATAGGCAAAGTGCAAATGCCATCCACTTCTTTACTATCCGCCAACTCGCAAGCCTTTTTAAAACTCTCAAAGCTATACGCCCCACTTTGAGTGCTGACTTTGCCTATCGTGCTAGAGTTTAATAAGGGTAAGGGGGAATGGATAGCGAGCACATTGAGCGTTTTAGTTTCATAAGCGTTATCAAGCAATTGATTGGCTCGCTCTAAAAGTTCGCCATGAACGAGATACAACGGCTCACAAATCGCACTCACTTCCTTATGGCTTTTTAAGATCAATTCTAAGCCTACGCCTTGAATATCCCCACAGCTGATCGCGATTTTCTTTTTAGCCATTTTATCGCTTGATGAGTTGCGCCATTTCTAAAATCGCTTTTTCTAAACCCACTAAAACCGCTTTTGAAATCACGCTATGCCCAATATTAAGCTCTCTTAAAGAGGGGATTTTTAACAATTCTTTCACATTAGTATAATTCAACCCATGCCCCGCGCACACCACAATACCCATAAAAAACGCTTCTTTACTCATTCGTCTTAATTGCAAAAAGGCGTTGTGCAATTCTTCTTTCAATTCTTTAGGGCTTTTGTCTTTGAGCACGCTAATGGCATGGATTTGATTGTTAGCGTTAGAATACAAAGCGTTGTGCAAATTCGCATACACCCCAGTGTGGAACTCCACTTGCTTGACTTGATGCTCCCTTGCAAAATGCAAAGAGTCTTTTAAAGGATCAACAAACAAAGACACTTCAATGCCTTTATTGTGATACGCTCTAATCACCTCTCCTAAACCCTTTAATGAGCAATCCAATCCCCCCTCTGTCGTAACCTCATTTCTGTTTTCAGGCACGATTGTAACCTTACTGGGCTTATTTTTTAAAGAGCATAAAAAATCAGTGATTTCAGCATTAATAGAGCATTCAATATTGATAGGCAAAGGGCTTATTTCAAGCAGTCTCAAAACGTCTTCATTTTGAATGTGCCGTTTGTCTTCCCTCAAATGGATGGTGATTAAATCCACTTTATGGGTGTTTTTAGCGATAAACAGAGCCTCTAAAATCTCAGGCTCATAAGTCTTTCTCACTTCCCTTAAAGTAACAATGTGATCAATATTCAATCCAAAACGCATGGCTATCCTTTATTTTATAATAATGATTTTTGGAATTGTAACATAAAACCCCTCCTTATGCTTATAAGATTTTGTCATCAAGCTATCTTTTAAAAATGCTATAATACCCAAAACAAAATGCCAATTAAATCCAATAAAAGTGTTGTGGGTGCTATATTTTTTAACCAGTTTATTTATTTGCTCTTTGATTATTTTGTGGTCTAAAAAATCCATGCTCTTTGTGGATAACGCCAATAAAATACAAGGCTTTCATCATGCGAGAACCCCACGAGCTGGGGGGCTTGGGATCTTTCTTTCTTTTGCGTTGGCTTGTTATCTTGAACCTTTTGAGATGCCTTTTAAGGGGCCTTTTGTTTTCTTAGGGCTATCGCTAGTGTTTTTGAGCGGTTTTTTAGAAGATATTAATCTTTCATTAAGCCCCAAAATACGCCTTATTTTGCAAGCTGTAGGGGCGTTTGCATCATTTCATCAACGCCTTTAGTGGTGAGCGATTTTTCGCCCCTTTTTAGCTTGCCTTATTTTATCGCTTTTTTATTCGCTATTTTTATGCTGGTGGGTATCAGTAACGCTATTAATATTATTGATGGGTTTAACGGGCTTGCGTCCGGGATTTGCACGATCGCGCTTTTAGTCATTCATTATATAGAGCCTAGTAGTTTGTCTTGTTTGCTCGCTTACATGGTGCTTGGGTTTATGGTGTTAAATTTCCCTTTAGGAAAGATTTTTTTAGGCGATGGGGGGGCGTATTTTTTGGGTTTGGTGTGCGGGATTTCCCTTTTACATTTGAGTTTGGAGCAAAAAATCAGCGTGTTTTTTGGGCTAAATTTAATGCTTTATCCGGTCATAGAGGTGTTTTTTAGTATCCTTAGGCGCAAAATAAAACGCCAGAAAGCCACCATGCCAGATAACTTGCATTTGCACACCCTTTTATTCCAATTTTTGCAACGGCGCTCTTTGGGTTATCCTAACCCTTTATGCGCGTTTATCCTTATTCTGTGCAACCTGCCTTTTATTTTAATCAGCGTCTTTTTCCGCTTAAATCCTTACGTGCTCATTATTATTGGCTTAGTCTTTATCGCATGCTATTTAATAGGCTATGCTTATTTGAATAGGCAAGTTTGCGCTTTAGAAAAGCGAGCGTTTTAATGAAAAAGCTCAAAAGTCTTTTTTTGAGTCTGCTCTTATGGGTATATCCTTTAAGGAGTGAGCCGATCAATGAGGGGGCATACATTTTAGAAGAGATTGGCGATGTGCTTAGGTTTTTGCCTATTTTTGTAGGCACGGTCAGTTTAGCGATGCGCGATTATAGAGGTTTAGGGGAATTAGCGGTCGGCACATTAGTCACTCAAGGGGTGATTTATGGCCTTAAAGGAGCGTTTAATACAGCTCATAAAGATGGGGCTAGAGTGGGATTTGCTAAACGGCCATGCTGTAATTCTTGGAGAGGCATGCCAAGCGGGCATGCTGGGGGGGTGTTTAGCGCGGCTGGGTTTGTGTATTACCGCTACGGGTGGAAACCGGCTCTTCCTGTGATCGCTCTTGCAATCCTCACTGATGCTAGCAGAGTGGTGGCAGGACAACACACGATCTTGCAAGTTACGATCGGCAGTCTTATCGCATGGGGGTTTGCCTATTTATTCACTTCACGCTACAAACCCAAGCGATGGATGCTCTATCCTGAAATCTCTAGCGACTTTAAAGGCAGTAGCCGCTATGGGGTGAGCTTTTCTTATCAATGGTAAAGGGATAAAATGCTAAAAAAGTTATTGCTCATTTCACTATTTTTAGGGTTTTTAAGAGCAGAGGGCGAACATTATGAAATCATCGCTGAGCTTTCCAAGGCTTTTTTGAAAGCCAAAGAGGTTTTGACTTCGATCAATAAAACCTATAAAACCTGTATTGAAACCGGGCATGATCGCACCCAAATACGTCTTCAAAACGATTTTTTAGAGAATTTGTCTCAAACAGAGCAACAATTTGATGATTATTTTGAAAAGGATTTTAAAAGCGTAGGGGTTTTAAAAACCTTGCTTAAAGACATCCAATCCTTAGAAAAAACTTCCAACAAGCTTGCATGCACTACCCCAAAAAACGCTAAAAATTTTGAAATTTTAGAGGGAGCGATAACGCAAATCATAGGATTAGAAGAGCAGATGAATCAATTTATCAATGGCGCAAAATAAAGCCCATTTTGGCATGATGACTTAATTGAATATTCATCGTAAAAAGCTCTAATTCAGTTTGAGCGGTAACCTTTTAAAAGCGTTCTTTAGAAAGTGGGGTTTTACCATAAACAAAGCGTAAAAATCCCCTTTAAAAAGCGTATTAAAGTTGGCTTTGAATATTCGTATTTGATGAGAGCCAAATCCCTAATACTTATGCTTTCTCAAGCGTTTCACCACATAATCCCCTGCGCTTTGAATGATTTGCACCAAAACGATAATCACAACCACCGCATAAAAAAGCACATCGCCCCTATAACTTTGATAGCCAATCCTAATGGCTAAATCCCCCAATCCCCCAGCCCCTAACGCTCCAGCCATAGCCGAATAGCCTATTAGAGAAATTAAAGTGATGGTGATATTATTCACTAAAGAGGGCAGGCTCTCTAAAAGCATCATTTTAATGACTTCCAAATGAGACGCTCCCAAGCTTAAAGTGGTTTCAATCTTGCCATGCTCTACTTCCATTAAAGAATTTTCAAAAAGCTTTGCGACAAAAGGAATGGCTGAAATGGCTAACGGGATAATGCTCGCGCTAGAACCAATGCTTGTGCCAATCAAAAAGCGCGATAAAGGCAAGAGCAAAATAATCAAAATGATAAAAGGGAAAGAGCGAGTCATGTTGATGGAAGTGTCTAAAATCTTATGCAAAAGGGGTTTGTTTAACAAATGCCCTTTTTTACTCACTAACAATAAAACCCCCAAAGGCAAGCCAAAAACAACCGCCAAAAAGCTCGCCACAAACACCATATAAAGCGTTTCTAGCGTGGCTTGAATGAGCATTTGAGAAATCATTTTAATCCTTTAATTTTTCCACTTGTAAGCCTAAAGCGTTTAAATACTCTAAAGCCCTTTGAATCTCTGTGGTGCTGCCTAAAAACCGCACCACTAAATACCCTATATCTTTAGTCGTAAGCTCTTCAATGTTGCCTGAAATGATACTCACGTCTATTTTAAAACGCCTAATCAAATTAGAAATGATCGGCTCGTCTAAATGCTCCCCTAAAAACACGATGCGATAAACGTCTTGCGATTTTTGATCCCCATGCTCGTTTTTGATGCCAAGCAATTCTTTAGTAACGGCATGTTTAGGGTTAGCAAAAATTTCTTCCACCGAGCCTCTTTCCACGATTTCGCCGCTGCTGATCACGCACATTTGATTGCACAATTCTTTAACCACTTCAATCTCATGCGTGATGAAAACGATGCTCAAATCAAACTTTTTTTGAATGCCGCTTAAAAGCGTTAAAATAGAATGCGTGGTTTTAGAATCCAAAGCGGATGTGGCTTCATCGCAAAGCAACAAATTAGGGCAATTCGCTAAACTCCTAGCGATCGCTACTCGTTGTTTTTGCCCGCCGCTTAGCTGTTTAGGATAAAAATGCATTTTATCTTCTAGCCCCACTAATTCCAATAATTCATGCACCCTTGATTTAATCTTAGTTTTTTCCCATCGGGCGATTTCTAAAGCGAAAGCGACGTTTTCAAACACGTTTTTAGCGCTCAATAAATTGAAATGCTGGAAAATCATGCCTATTTTTTGGCGCGCTTTTTGCAATTCTTTAGGCTTTAAGTTTAACAGATTGACCCCATTGACTAAAACTTCGCCAGAACTGGGGCGCTCCAAACAATTGATTAGGCGGATGAGCGTGGATTTCCCCGCCCCTGAATAGCCTATCACGCCTAAAATATCGCCTTTTTTCAATTCCAAATTCACGCCTTTTAGAGCATGAAACCCGTTTTCATAAATCTTTTCAATGTTTTTTAATTCCACTACCATCGTTTTAACTTTACATCCCAATCACTTGGACATTTGCGCGTTATTTTCCACGCTATTGAGCCATAAAAACACTTGCACCACGCTTTCATACAATTCTTCAGGTATCGCGCAGTCTAATTCCACCTTTAAAAGCGAATCCACTAGCATGGGGTTAGAAAAGAGTGCTATATCGTATTCCTTAGCTTTTTGAATGATCCTTTTAGCCACTTCGCCCACCCCGCTTGCGATCACTTTTGGGGCATGATCTTGCCCCATGTTATAAGCTAGAGCGGCGGCTTTTATGGTTTTATTCATCTAATACCCTAAAGTCAAAGAATCCGCGTCATTCCAAGAGAAATTTTTTTCAAACCCTTTTGTTTTTTTCAAAATAGACGCAACGCTACGAACCAACATGTCCGTTTCAATATTCACGCGCCGTTTGAGTTTATAAGTCTTAAAAAGGGTATTCTCTAAAGTGTAAGGGATAATCGTTAGCCAAAACCCCTTTTCTTCTACCTTACTCAAGGTCAAACTCACCCCATCAACTGCAATAGAGCCTTGCTCAACGCACAACAAAAGCGTTTCTTTAGAAGCGCTGATGAAAAAATCCACTTGATTAGCGTTGTGAATGATTGTTTCAATGACCCCAATAGCGTCAATATGCCCTTGCACAAAATGCCCATCCAAACTCGCATCGGCTTTTAGGGCTGGCTCAATATGGACTAAATCTTTGTAATTTTCTAACGCTACGCTGTTTTGGGTTTTTTGGCTCAATTCCACGCTAAAATGCGTTTTTGAACTTTCTATGGCGGTCAAACACGCCCCATTAACCGCAATGCTGTCGCCAAGCTTGGGATTGAGATCGCTCTCTATGCTTAAAATATTGTTGTGGAAACTCTCCACTTTAGCTATTTTATGGATTAACCCACTAAACATAATTGATTGTTATTCTCCTTATGTTAGAATGCTTAAATATTGTAACATATTAAATAAAACCATAGGATAAAAGCATGTTTATTGATACGCATTGCCATTTGGATCACAAGGATTATGAAAACGATTTAGATGAAGTGTTAAAAGAGAGTTTAGAAAAAGGCGTTACGCAATGCGTGATTCCGGGCGCGGACATGAAGGATTTGAATAGAGCGGTAGGGATTAGCGAAAAATTTGAAGGCGTGTTTTTTGCCATAGGCGCTCACCCTTATGATGTGGAAAGCTTTGATGAAAGCCTGTTTGAAAAGTTTGTCAGTCATCAAAAATGCGTGGCGATAGGCGAATGCGGGCTGGATTACTACCGCTTGCCTGAATTGAATGAGAGAGAGGATTATAAAAGCAAGCAAAAAGAAATTTTTAAAAAACAGATTGAATTTTCTATCCAACACAACAAACCCTTGATTATCCACATCAGAGAGGCGAGTTTTGATAGTTTGAATCTTTTAAAAAGCTATCCTAAGGCTTTTGGGGTGTTGCATTGCTTTAACGCCGATAGCATGCTTTTGGAGCTGAGCGATCGTTTTTATTATGGGATAGGAGGGGTTAGCACTTTTAAAAACGCTAAAAGACTGGTAGAGATCCTCCCTAAAATCCCTAAAAACAGGCTTCTTTTAGAAACGGATTCGCCTTATCTAACCCCACACCCTTTTAGAGGCACCAGGAATAGCCCCACTTATATCCCTTTAATCGCTCAAAAAATTGCCGAAATCATCCACATAGAGACTGAAGAGCTCGCTTCTTTAAGCACGCATAACGCTCAAACGCTCTTTAACTTCCCCTAAAATTAGGGCTGTGTTAGAAAGCGTTATTCAAGTTTAGTTATAATCAAGGCTATTTTAAAAGCTAGATTAATTATTAGGATATGATGCCAAAAAGAATGAAGTGTTTTAGTCAAAAATGGTTGGTTTTTTTTGTTACCTTTTTATTGGCTTCTTTAGGCCATGCGAAGATGGCTTTTGAATCTAATATTGACACCAAAGCGTTAGAGGCTTTTGGGGTCAATGCGAGCTTTTTATCCCAAATGCCAGGCGTTTTAAAAAAAGTGAATAAAGAAGAGGAATGGAAAAAGTTAGTCAAAAGATTTGACGTGAATTACCAATTCATCCCTATCATTAAAAACATGCTCATAGAAGCGAGCATGCCGCAAGAATTTTTATTTTTAGCCATGGCCGAGTCTAAATTTTCATCAAGGGCTTATAGCAGGAAAAAAGCGGTAGGGATTTGGCAATTCATGCCAAGCACGGCCAAAGAGTTAGGGCTTAAGGTCAATCATTACATTGATGAAAGGAGAGATCCCATTAAAAGCACTCAAGCGGCTATCGCTTATTTGAAACGGCTCTACAAGCAAACCGGCGAGTGGTATTTGGTCGCTATGGCGTATAATTATGGCTTACGAAAGGTTCAAAACGCTATTAAAGCCGCCGGCACTTCAGACATTAAAGTCTTGCTAGATGAAGATAAGAAATACCTCCCTAAAGAAACACGAGAGTATATCCGCTCCATTCTAAGCCTAGCGTTGAAATTCAACAGCCTAGACAACCTCAAAGATAAAGAATATCTGCTCAATCGTGGGGCGAGGGTGAGTTTAGTGGGCGTCCCGTTTAAAAGGCACACTTCATTAGTCCAGGTGGCTAAGAATTTAAACTTGAGTTTAGAAACCTTAAAATCCTACAACCACCAATTCCGCTATAACATTCTGCCCTCTAAAGACCCCACTTACACCATTTATATCCCTTATGAAAAACTCGCCCTTTTCAAACAACGCCAACTCAAACAAAATAAAAACGCTCAAGCTAATCCTAAAAGCCCTTTCATCACCCATGTGGTCTTGCCTAAAGAAACCTTATCTTCTATCGCTAAACGCTATCAAGTCAGCATTTCCAGTATCCAATTAGCCAATAACCTTAAAGACTCTAATATCTTTATCCACCAGCGCTTAATCATCCCTACCAATAAGAAATTGATCGCTACAAGGGAATTTTAATGGGTTGGGCGTTAAAAAAAGTTTGTTTTTTAGGCGTTATTTTTTTGATTAGTGCTTGCGCGGTTAAAAAAGAGGGAATAAAGAATTTGTCTTATAAGCATGAAAGCTTGCGCGCTTATGAAAACGCTAAAGACTATGATCCGACAACCAAAAAAGCCACCTATAAACGCAATTTTTTTGAACGCCATTTCAAACGCCACTCCGATTCGCAAGATAGCAATACAAAACAACCCCTAGATAACGGCATGCGCGATTCTAGCACGATCCAAAGGGCCACCATGCGCCCTTATCAAGTAGGGGGCAAGTGGTATTACCCCACTAAAGTGGATTTAGGCGAGAAATTTGATGGCATTGCGAGCTGGTATGGCCCTAACTTCCATGCCAAAAAAACCAGTAATGGGGAAATCTATAACATGTATGCCCACACCGCTGCGCACAAGACTTTACCCATGAACACCGTGGTGAAAGTCATCAATGTTGATAATAACTTAAGCACCATTGTGCGCATTAATGATAGAGGGCCTTTTGTGAGCGATCGCATCATTGATTTGTCTAATGCAGCCGCTAGGGATATTGACATGGTTAAAAAAGGCACGGCCAGCGTGCGTCTTATTGTTTTGGGCTTTGGTGGGGTTATCTCCACGCAATACGAACAATCCTTTAACGCCAGCTCTTCAAAGATCTTACACAAGGAATTTAAAGTCGGCGAGAGCGAAAAAAGCGTGAGCGGAGGGAAATTTTCTTTGCAAATGGGGGCTTTTAGAAACCAAATAGGCGCTCAAACTCTAGCGGATAAATTGCAAGCAGAGAATAAAAATTACAGCGTCAAGGTTGCTTTTAAAGACGATTTGTATAAAGTTTTAGTTCAAGGGTTTCAAAGCGAAGAAGAGGCTAGGGATTTTATGAAAAAATATAACCAGAATGCGGTTTTAACGAGAGAATGATTAAGTTGTTGCTTTTAGATGTGGATGGCACGCTCACGGACGGGGCGTTGTATTTTGATGAGAATTTTCACGAATTCAAGGCTTTCAATGTTAAAGACGGGCTTGGCATGACGCTATGGCAAAAATTAGGCAAAAAAATCGCTATCATTACAGGAAGAACTTCAATCATGGTGAAAAAACGCATGGAGAGTTTGGGCGTTCAGTTTGTTTTTATGGGCGTTGAAAATAAAAGCGTGGTTGTGGAGCGGCTCAAAAAAGACTTGCAATTGAGCGCGCAAGAAATCGCATGCGTAGGCGATGATTATAACGATTTAGGCATGTTTAAGGCATGCACTTGGAGTTTCGCTCCTTTTGATGCGCACCCCTTGCTTAAAAGCAAGGCCTATAAAGTGTTGCAAAATTCAGGGGGCAAGGGGGCCGTTAGGGAAGCGATTGATTATCTTTTAGAATTAGAAGGCTTGCAAGATGAAGCACTCAAGTTTTACCTCTAATAGCGTTTTAAACTTTTTTGTGGTTTTATCTTTCATCACGATAGGGCTAGTTTTTTTCTTTTTGCGTTCCCAACCCACTAGCGTGGTCTCTAAAGAAAATATCCCTAAAATTGAATTAGAAAATTTTAAAGCGTTTCAAATCAACGATAAAATCCTTGATCTTTCCATAGAGGGTAAAAAAGCTCTACAATACGATGATTACGAAATCTTTTTTGATTCCAAAATCAAGCGCTATGATGAAGACACCATTGAAAGCGTTGAATCCCCTAAAGCCAAGCGGCAACAGGATTTGTATTTCTTCCCTAATGGGGTTACTTATAAAAGAAGCGATGATTCCAGTTTTTGGAGTGAAACAGGGATTTATAACCATAAAGAGCAAAATTTTAAAGGCAAGGGCCGTTTCATCCTCACTTCAAAAGATAGCAAGGTTGAAGGGCTTGACATTTCTTATTCGCATGCTTTAGCCATTATTGAGGCCCAAAGCATTCAAGTGCATTTATTCTTAGATGAAATCAAACAAAGCCAGAAAGAAAAGAAAAAACTCCCCACTTTCAAAGGAGGTTTTTAATGCGTTGGTGGTGTTTTTTGGTGTGTTGTTTTGGTATTTTAAGCGTGATGAGCGCGCAAAAAACAGATAATAAAGGTTTGAAAAAAGAAAGAGAGCTTTTAGAGATTACTGGCAATAAATTTGTAGCGAACGACAAAACCAAAACTGCTGTTATTCAAGGCAATGTGCAGATCAAAAAAGGTAAAGACCGGTTGTTTGCGGATAAGGTGAGCGTGTTTTTAAACGATAAACGAAAGCCAGAGCGCTATGAAGCCACAGGGAACACGCATTTTAACATCTTTACAGAGGATAATCGTGAAATCAGCGGGAGCGCTGACAAGCTCATTTATAACGCGCTGAATGGGGAATACAAATTATTGCAAAATGCGGTGGTTAGAGAAGTGGGGAAATCCAATGTCATCACCGGCGATGAAATCATTTTAAACAAAACTAAAGGCTATGCTGATGTGTTGGGGAGCGCGAAACGACCCGCTAAATTTGTGTTTGATATGGAAGATATTAATGAAGAAAATCGTAAGGCCAAATTGAAGAAGAAAGGCGCTAAGGCAAAACCATGATTGCCATTAAAGACGCTCATTTTCTCACTTCTTCTAGCCAACTTTCGCAATGCCCTGCGAGCTTGACTTCTGAAATGGTCATTTTAGGGCGCAGCAATGTAGGCAAAAGCTCGTTTATTAATACCTTGTTGGGGAAAAATCTCGCCAAAAGTTCAGCGACACCGGGAAAAACCCGTTTAGCGAATTTTTTTTCCACCACTTGGGAAGATAAAGAAAACGCTTTAACGACCACTTTTAATGTGATTGATTTGCCCGGGTTTGGCTACGCTAAAGTTTCTAAAAGTTTGAAAAAAGAATGGGAGGGGTTTTTATGGGAATTGTTGAGCGTTAGGGTTTCTATCAAACTTTTTATCCATTTAGTGGATGCACGCCATTTGGATTTAGAAATTGATAAAAACGCTAAAGAAAATATTCAAGCCCTTTTAAGGCCCGATCAAGCCTACCTTTCTCTTTTTACGAAATTTGACAAGTTGAATAAAAACGAGCAACACCGCCTTTTTTTAAACGCTCCTAAACCTTTTTTAATCAATACCGCCCATTTTAACGCTCTTTCTTCAAAATACCCAACCCTTGAAATAGTGCGCCAAACCCTTTTGAAATACTTGCTCACTAACCCTTTATAAGCTGCAAAAACCATGCTCTCTTTAAAACAAGATTCCTTTTTTTTCTTATGTTTAGGGATTCTTGGTTTTTATTTTTATAGCCTTTTGAGGGATTTAATGCCTTTTTTACCCCCTATGATTGGGTTTTTATTCTTGTTTTATGCGAAAAAATACGATCATTTTTTACCCAGTTTGAGCGTGTTTGGTTGTTTGTTTTGGTTTGAAAGCATGCATTTAAAGACTTTAGGCGTTTTAGCTTTGCTGTTTTTAATCTACCATCAAATCGCCTATAAAAACTCGTTAAAGCTTTTTAATGACGGCTTTTTATTCAAAACTTTGCATGTTTTTTTGGTTTATTACCTTTATTTATCGCGCTTTTTTTCGGTGTCTTTGGATTTGAAGATACTCGGTTTTCTCGCTCTTTTTGCGTTCATAGAGAGCGCTTTGTGGGGTTTGTATGAAAAATCTTCGCTATAAGCTTTTACTCTTTGTTTTTATAGGGTTTTGGGGGTTATTGGTTTTAAATTTATTTATTTTAAGCGTTAAAAATCAAGAATACTATGAAAAACTGGCCGAACGCAACATGACCAAAAAGGAATTTTTAGTCCCTACAAGGGGCAACATTACAGACAGAAATGATGAGTTTTTAGCCACTAACGAATTGGTGTTTGGCGTGTTTTTGCCTAGTAGGCTTAGACAAAAAGAGCTTTTAGAAAAAATTGAAATCATCCAAAAGTTTTTTCCTAACTTTTCCAAAGAAACGCTTTTAAACGATTACCAAAAAGAAAATTCGCTTTATAACCACAACCTCATTAAAGTGGTGGGATTCATTCCCTACGCCACCATGCAATCCCTTTATACCAAACTCATTCAAACTCAAGGCATTTTTGCGCTTCCCCTAGACAAGCGCTACTACCCTAATAACGCTTTAGCCTCGCATGTTTTAGGTTATGTGGGGGTGGCAAGTTTGCAAGATTTAAAAGACGATGAAGAGAATCAATACAGCCAGATTGTAGGCAAAACCGGCATTGAAAAAGAATACAACAAGCTTTTACAAGGCAAGGTGGGCTATAAAATCATGCATGTCAATGCGCTCAATCAAGAATTAGCCACCTTAGAGGTCGTGCCACCAAGCACCAACAACCACTTGCAATTGAGTTTAGACAAACGCTTGCAAAAAGAAGCGGACAAGCTCTTTGAAAATAAGAGAGGGGCTATTTTAGTGATGAACGCAGAAAATGGGGAATTGCTCGTTGCAGGAAGTTACCCTGAATACAATTTGAACGATTTTGTAGGCGGGATCAGTCAAGACAAATGGCAAAAACTTCAAGATGATATTTATAACCCCTTATTAAACCGCTTCGCTAACGCCTTGTATCCGCCGGGATCTGTGGTTAAAATGGGCGTGGGCTTGAGCTTTTTAGAAAACCTTCATATCACAGAAAATACCACTATCCCCACCCCCCCTTTTATTGAAGTGGGTAAGCGCAAATTCAGGGATTGGAAAAAAACAGGGCATGGCAATTCTAATTTGTATAAAGCCATTAGGGAGTCTGTGGATGTGTATTTTTATAAATTTGGGCTTGAAATCTCTATAGAAAAACTCTCTAAAACCTTAAGGGAAGTGGGCTTTGGGGAAAAAACGGGCGTTGATTTGCCGAATGAATTTGTGGGGATTGTGCCGGATAATTTGTGGAAACTCAAACGCTTCAATCAAGACTGGCGCGTTGGGGACACGCTCATTACCGCTATTGGGCAAGGTTCTTTTTTAGCCACGCCCTTGCAGGTTCTAGCCTACACGGGACTCATTGCGACGGGCAAACTGGCGACGCCTCATTTCGCCATCAACAACAAACAACCGCTCAAAGATCCCCTAAACAGCTTTCAAAAAAAGAAGCTCCAAGCCTTGCGCGTGGGCATGTATGAAGTGTGTAACCATAAAGATGGCACCGCTTATCATTCCACAAGGGGTTCTAAGGTTACTTTAGCGTGCAAAACCGGCACCGCGCAAGTCGTGGAAATTGCTCAAAACATCGTCAATCGCATGAAAGAAAAGGATATGGAATATTTCCATCGATCCCATGCGTGGATTACGGCATTCTTGCCTTATGAAAAACCCAAATACGCTATCACTATTTTAGTAGAACATGGGGAAGGGGGGTCAAAACTAGGGGGCTTGTTAGTGAAAATGAGCAACAAACTCTATGAGCTTGGCTATCTTTAATAAACTCCAAATCTTTTCAAAAACGCATTACCCTCTAAACGCTAAAGACAATCAGCCAACTTGTTTCCAACTGATTCTATCGCTCTATAACCCAGTCTAACGGGTGGTTTAAAACTGGTCTTTATTAAAATTTTAGGCATTGGCTGTGCTCCACAGATGAAATTGACAATATGAGACTGATTGAACTCTGCAAAATGATTGATCAAGTTGTGAAACACAACCCTAATGGCACTTATGTGAAGAGGTTTCGTTGCGTTTATTCGCAAGTGCGATACAACGAACAATCGTTGTTTGCGAATTGAATGAAAAGCGACACCTTGTTTAAAGGTGTCAGTGAAAATATTATCATGTTAGTGCTAGTGTTAATAATTTACCCAAAATATCTCATTGAATGCAAGTGTTTCATTCCACTAGTGAAAAATAATGTTAAGTATAATTTAAGTATAGTTCCTAGCGGAACTAAAGCATTCATCCCAAATACTAAAGATATTTGGGATTTCTGCTTGGGTGGTTTAAAGGGATAAGGGGGGTTATTTTGCACCATTTCCCCCTTTAAGAAATAACGCTTTTAAGAAATTGCTACTTGATTAGCACAAGCTCTTTTCGTTTTGTTTTAAAAAGACTTTTAGCGTTTTGAATGCTCAATGAGAAAAGAGCTTTTTATTAGTGCCTAAAAAAACCCCCTTTCATCATAAAGATGGATTTTATCCAAATGGCTTAAAAAGCCGGGATAATCGCCCCTTTATAGGTATCCAAAATAAATTTCCTGGTCTTTTCACTTTGTAAGGCTTCAATCAGCGCTTTTATGGCTTCATCTTGCGCGTTATCCTCACGAGCGGCTATTAGATTGGCATAAGGCGAGTCCTTGTCTTCTGAAAATAAGGCTCCGGTGAGTTTTGCTTGCAAGGCATAATTCCCTGTTACAATAGCCCCATCCACATCCCCTAAAACTTTAGGCAATAGCGCAGCTTCTAAAGGCTTGATTTTGATGTTGTAAGGATTTTTGACAATATCAAACTCCGTAGCGTATAGATTGCTTGGGTCTTTGAGAGCGATAAGGCCTTGTTTATGGAGTAAAATCAACGCCCTGCCTTGATTGGCCGGATCATTTGGCACAGCAATCACTGAGCCTTTTTTAAGGTTTTTAATGTCTGTGATTTTTTGAGAATAAAATCTTAAAGGCTCCACATGGATATTGGCCAAACCAACAAGGTGCATTTTTCTGTCCAAATTAAACCGATCCAAATAAGGGCGGTGCTGGAAGTAATTCGCATCTAAAGAGCCGTCATTGAGCGCTAAATTAGGCAACACATAATCGGTAAAAGACACGATCACTAACTTGATCCCTTTCTCTTTCAAATCGTCCACAACTGATTGCAAGATTTGCGCATGCGGCACAGGGTTAGCGCCCACTTTAAGCTCACGAGTGATTTTGTGGTCTTCTTTTTTTTCTTTGTGGTGTTTGGCGTCTAAAAGGTTAAACAAACCTAAAACAATTACCCCTACACTAATAACACGCTTGAATATATTCATAAAAAACCCTTTATTAAAAAAAATTAATTCAAAAATCATAAAAAGATAAAACGATACGAAAATTTTAGAAACTAGCAAAGAATAAAAAGAAAAGGATTCAACCAAGAAAAACGAAGTTTCTCTTGATTAAACAGCGAATTAAACCATTAAAGGTTAATGGAATTTTCTTTAAGATACTCTGCAACGCCTTGGTGAGTTGCTTTCATGCCTTTATCGCCTTTTCTCCAACCTGCTGGGCAAACTTCACCATGTTCTTCAAAGTGCAAGAGAGCGTCCACCATGCGAAGCATTTCATCGGCATTCCTACCTAATGGCAAGTCATTGATCACTGCGTGTCTTACTTTCATGTTTTTGTCAATCAAAAAAGCTCCTCTCAAAGCGATCGCTTCTTCAAACAGCACATCATAGTCTCTAGAAATGCTTTTGGTAATATCAGCCACCATGGGGAAAGTTACTTGACCAATACCGCCTTTTTCTACAGGGGTGTTTTTCCATGCAAAATGCACTTGTTCGCTGTCAATAGACACGCCAATCACATTAAAGCCTTTTTCGTGGAAGTCTTTCACTCTTTTGTCAAACGCAATGATTTCTGTAGGGCATACAAAAGTAAAATCTTTTGGCCAAAAGAAAAGAATCGCACCGTTCTTACCTAAATTTTTAGAAAGCTCAAAGTGTTCATCAACCTCGTTGTTTCCTAAAACGGCAGGCGCTTTAAAGTCTGGGGCAAGTTTTGTAACTAACATATACAACTCCTTAAGTGTTTTAAAATTTTGTTGGATCAAAATTAAACCTGAATAGATTTAATTTAATTATGCTTTCCACTCAACTAGTGGAAACATAGTGGAGTATATTCTTAAAAAGTTAATGGAAAGATATTTCCTTTTAAATTTTAAGATTTTGTGAAAAAAAGTTTCATTTTTACTGCTTGTATTTCCTTAATGGTGTTATAATCGCTTTATAAATCATACAAAAAGGATCGTTATGTTAGTTACTCGCTTTAAAAAAGCTTTAATCTCTTATTCTTTAGGCGCGCTCATTGTTTCATCTTTATTAGGCGTGGCTAACGCTTCAGTACAAGAAGTCCAAGTCAAAGATTATTTTGGGGATCAAGCCATCAAGCTTCCTGTTTCTAAAATAATCTACTTGGGTAGCTTTGCAGAAGTGCCTGCCATGTTCCATACTTGGGATAGGGTCGTAGGCATTTCGGATTACGCTTTTAAATCTGATATTGTTAAAGCCACTCTCAAAGATCCTAAACGCATTAAATCCATGAGCAGTGATCATGTGGCGGCGTTGAATGTGGAATTATTAAAAAAGCTTAGCCCTGATCTTGTGGTAACCTTTGTGGGTAACCCTAAAGCGGTAGAGCATGCGAAAAAATTTGGTATATTATTTCTTTCTTTCCAAGAAAAAACCATTGCAGAAGTCATGGAAGATATTGACGCTCAAGCTAAAGCCTTAGAAATTGACGCTTCTAAAAAACTGGCCAAAATGCAAGAAACTTTGGATTTCATTGCTGAGCGTTTGAAAGGCGTTAAAAAGAAAAAGGGCGTGGAGCTTTTCCATAAAGCCAATAAAATCAGCGGCCATCAAGCCCTTGATTCAGATATTTTAGAAAAAGGGGGCATAGACAATTTTGGCTTGAAATACGTTAAGTTTGGGCGTGCTGACATTAGCGTGGAAAAAATCGTTAAAGAAAACCCTGAGATTATCTTTATTTGGTGGATAAGCCCGCTTAGCCCTGAAGATGTGTTAAACAACCCTAAATTTGCTACTATCAAAGCTATCAAAAACAAGCAAGTTTATAAACTCCCCACAATGGATATTGGCGGACCAAGAGCCCCGCTCATTAGCCTTTTTATCGCTTTAAAAGCCCACCCTGAAGCCTTTAAGGGCGTGGATATTAATGCGATGGTGAAAGATTATTATAAGGTGGTTTTTGATTTGAATGATGCAGAAATTGAACCCTTTTTATGGCACTGATTTTTAAAAAGGGCTGATATTTTTTAGCCCTTAATGTATCGCACACTAAGAATAGGTCTTGTAGCTAAAACTCTCTTCTAAATTTTTAATCTTTAAATATTTAATATTTAATATTTTAAGATTTTATGAAAAATAGTTTCATTTTTACTATTGTTATTTTCTTAGTAATGTTATAATCGCTTTATAAATCATACAAAAAGGATCGTTATGTTAGTTACTCGCTTTAAAAAAGCTTTCATTTCTTATTCTTTAGGTGCGCTTGTCGCTTCATTATTATTGAACGTGTGCAACGCTTCAGTGCAAGAAGTCAAAGTCAAGGATTATTTTGGGGAGCAAACCATAAAGCTTCCCGTTTCTAAAATAGCCTATATAGGGAGTTATGTAGAAGTGCCTGCCATGCTTAACGTTTGGAATAGGGTCGTGGGCGTTTCGGATTACGCTTTTAAAGATGACATTGTTAAAGCCACTCTCAAAGGCGAAGATCTTAAACGAGTCAAACACATGAGCACCGATCATACAGCCGCATTGAATGTGGAGCTTTTAAAAAAGCTTAGTCTTGATCTTGTGGTAACCTTTGTGGGCAACCCTAAAGCGGTAGAGCATGCGAAAAAATTTGGTATATCATTTCTTTCTTTCCAAGAGACAACGATTGCAGAGGCCATGCAAGCCATGCAGGCTCAAGCCACGGTCTTAGAAATTGACGCTTCTAAAAAATTCGCCAAAATGCAAGAAACTTTGGACTTTATTGCTGATCGTTTGAAAAATGTTAAAAAGAAAAAGGGCGTGGAACTTTTCCATAAAGCCAATAAGATCAGCGGCCATCAGGCCATTAGCTCAGACATTTTAGAAAAAGGGGGTATAGACAATTTTGGCTTGAAATACGTTAAGTTTGGGCGCGCTGACATTAGCGTGGAAAAAATCGTTAAAGAAAACCCTGAAATCATTTTCATTTGGTGGGTAAGCCCGCTTAGCCCTGAAGACGTGTTAAACAACCCCAAATTTTCCACTATCAAAGCTATCAAAAACAAGCAAGTTTATAAACTCCCCACAATGGATATTGGCGGGCCAAGAGCCCCGCTCATAAGCTTATTTATCGCTTTAAAAGCCCACCCTGAAGCCTTTAAGGGCGTGGATATTAATGCGATAGTCAAAGACTATTATAAGGTGGTTTTTGATTTGAATGATGCAGAGATTGAGCCCTTTTTATGGCATTAATTTTTAAAAAAAGGGCGATATTTTTTAGCCTTTCGTGTATCGCGCTAGGCTTAGAACAAGCCCTATAGCGATACAATTCGCTAGAAGCGAACTCCCTCCATAGCTCAAAAACGGCACCGCTAGACCTTTAACCGGAAGTATTCCTCCCACCCCAAAGGCGTTGATCACCAAAGAAAAACTGATGAGCAGCACCACGCCCACGCAAAATAGCGAATATTTTGGCTCTTTCAAGCGGTTAGCGATCCTAAAAATCAAAACGATCAAAACAGAAAACAAAATAAAACAAACGCATAACCCCAAAAAACCCCATTCTTCGGCGATCCCAGCTAAGACCATGTCCGTATGCACTTCGCTCAAAAACCCAAGCTTGATTTGCCCTAGCCCAAGCCCTTGCCCAAACAACCCCCCATTATGCATGGCATTGCCTGCATGAAAGACCTGATAGGATTCGGGCAAGTCGCTTATTCTAAGAGCGTTCGCTAATTTATCCGGCAAGAGCGTGAAAAGCGAGTTTTGCAAATTAGACCACCACAATTTCAAGCGTAAAATCCTATGCTCGCTTGTAACAATCGCTAAAACGCTGATCGCAAACGCCCCTGAAACAATCAAGCCAAACAAATGCGTGCTCCCCCCAGAAAAAACCAACAACACCGCTAAAACCGCCCCCAAAAGAACAATCTGCCCCAAATCGTTTTGCAAAACCCCTACCCCAATCGCTAAGGCTACAAATACCACTGAATAAGGCACAAAAGTGATGAGTTCTTCTTTAACATTAGCCTTTTCCTTTGCCACAAAGGTGCGAGACAAACTCCACGCAAGAAAAAAGGTGAAACCAATCTTTAAAAACTCCAAAGGCGCTAGAGAGAAAAACCCCAAACGAATCCAACGCTTCGCCCCCCCTGCGCTACTGGAAAGGCTTTCTGGCAAAAAAAACATGCCAATAATGAGTAATGGTGGGACAAAAAGAAGAAAAAACCCCAAACGGCTAAACCACTTGCTAGGATCCACCCTAGACAACCCCCACATGATAACAATCCCTATGATCGCACTCACAAGTTGGCGTATGAAAAAATGGAATTCCCCATAATGATACAGCACCACTGTGGTGTAAGTTGAGAGCGAATAGCTCATCAATACCCCCAAAAAAATCAATAGCGAAGCGCAAAAAAACAGGTTTCTGTCTGTAGTCATTAGGATTCCCTTATTTTGGTTTTTTGAATAGGCGTTATTTTAAGGTATTTTAGGGGTATTTTACACTATAATGGCTCTGAATTGGCTTATCGCTCAAGCTTAAGCATGCTTTGAAATTGATCGCATTCTTTAATGAAAAAGCGAGAAAAAAGCGAGCCGATTTTGGAATGCTTTTTGCATGCTATAAATTTGCAAGGGTTTAAAAAAGGGGTTTTGATGGATTTTTCTAAAGCGTTTGGGTTGGTTTATAAAGCGCTAGATTATAGGGCTTTAAGGCAGGATATGATCGCTTCTAACATCGCTAATGTGGACACCCCTTTTTACAGGCCAAAGGATTTGGATTTTGAAAGCGTTTTAGCGGAGAAAAAAGCAGAAATTTTTGAAAACCAATCCAGTAAAGTTTTGCCTTTAGCCCACACTAACCCTAGGCATTTAGACTTTGAAAATAGCGCTAAAGATGGGGCAAGCCTTTTTTTTAGAGACGGGCATTTGGCTAAAAATGATGGCAACAGCGTGGATTTAGACATTGAAACGAGTGAAATGGGCAAGAACTCTACCATGTATTTAGCCTTGAGTTCAGCCTTAAAAAAGTATCGAGGCGTGATCAATTACGCCATTGATTCCAGTAAGAATTTATAGTTAAGGGAAAGCATGTTTTTATCTTCTTTTGATATTAGCGGTTATGGTTTGTCCGCCCAACGCTTAAGGGCTAATTTGATTTCTTCTAATATCGCTAATGCTAACACCACGCGCACGAGCGAAGGAGGCCCTTATAGGAGGCAAGAAGCGGTGTTTAAGGCTTTTGATTTCAATGAGATTTTAAACCAAAAAATCGCTCAAAACAACCAAATTACCCCCTATGAAGACCCTTTAGATGAAGGCGATGAAGCCCCCTTAATCCCCATTACAAGCGTGGTGGTGGATAAGATTGTGCGCGATGATAACGAGCCTTTAATGAAATACGATCCCAGCCACCCTGACGCTAACGCTCAAGGCTATGTGGCTTACCCCAATGTGAATGCGGTGGTTGAAATGGCGGATTTAGTGGAAGCGACTAGAGCTTATCAGGCCAATGTTGCAGCCTTTCAAAGCGCTAAAAACATGGCACAAAACGCGATTGGCATGTTACAAACATGAACGATTTTCAACAATTTATGGTAGTATAAGAAAATTTAGGTAGTATTAGCCAAAGATCAGTAGAATACAAAATGAATAAAATATTTAATAGAGTTAAATTTTTAAAAAAGAGCTTAAGGAGGTTCTATGCAAGCCATACACAATGATAAAAGCTTATTGAGTCCTTTCTCTGAGCTTAACACGGACAACAGGACTAAAAGAGAAGAATCAGGTAACGCCTTTAAAGAACAAAAAGGTGGGGAGTTTTCTAAACTCTTGAAACAATCTATCAATGAGCTTAACAACACTCAAGAGCAATCTGATAAAGCCTTAGCGGATATGGCGACAGGGCAAATCAAAGACTTGCACCAAGCGGCTATCGCCATAGGGAAGGCTGAAACGAGCATGAAACTCATGCTTGAGGTGCGCAACAAAGCGATCAGTGCTTATAAAGAGCTTTTAAGAACGCAGATCTAGTCTCTTAAGTGGCGTCTCTTTAAATGATCGCTTGGTCTTTTTTAAAGAGAGTGTTTGTTGTTGCTACACCCCATTTTAACAGATTTTGCCATCAAAAATTCATGCTCTCATGCGTTGTGAAAAACCGAAGCTACGCCATTTTCAAGTAAGCGTTCATGGATAATAAAAACATTGATCCCAACTTCAACCCAGAGCAATTTCTAAAAATCCAAAGAGACAAGGGTGTGGTTACGGCACTAATCTTTTTATTGCTTTTTTTTATTTTTTTAATGGTGGCTTTTAAAAAAGCTTTTTTTGCCCAAGCCAACATGCCCACTTTGGTGATGATCAAACAAGACACCGCTACTAGGGGGACTATTTATAGTCAAGACAACTACAGCCTGGCCGCTTCGCAAACCCTTTTCAAATTGGGCTTTGATACAAGGTTTTTAAACCCGGATAAAGAAGATTTTTTCATTGATTTCCTTTCTATTTATAGCAATATCCCTAAAGAGTCCCTAAAAGACGCGCTCAATACGAAAGGCTACACGATTTTAGCTTACAATCTCACGCCCAATATGGCCGCTAATATTAGAGATTTGAATAAGAAATTTTTAGCCTTTGGGGTTTTTCAAAATTTCAAAGACGCGCATGATAAAGTGTGGCAAAAGCAAGGGTTAAACATTGAAGTGAGCGGCGTTTCTAGGCATTACCCTTATCAAAATAGCCTAGAGCCCATCATTGGCTATGTGCAAAAACAAGAAGAAGACAAACTCACTTTAACTACCGGTAAAAAAGGCGTTGAAAAATCTCAAAATCATTTGCTTAAAGCCCAACAAAATGGCGTAAAAACAGGCAAAAGAGACGTGAGTTTTAATTTCATTCAAAACCACTCTTATACAGAGGTTGAACGGCTTGATGGCTATGAGGTGTATTTGAGCATTCCTTTAAAACTCCAAAGAGAAATTGAAACCCTATTGGATAAAACTAAAGACAAACTCAGGGCTAAAGAAATCCTGGTGGGCATTATCAACCCTAAAAGCGGGGAAATTTTATCCTTAGCTTCAAGCAACCGCTTCAATCCTAATGCGATTAAAACCAGCGATTATGAAAGCTTGAATTTGAGCGTTGCCGAAAAGGTTTTTGAGCCAGGCAGCACGATTAAGCCTATTGTCTATTCCTTGCTACTAGATAAAAATTTAATCAACCCTAAAGAGCGCATTGATTTAAACCATGGTTATTACCAATTAGGAAAATACACCATTAAAGACGACTTTATCCCCAGTAAAAAAGCCGTTGTGGAAGACGTTTTGATCCAATCTAGCAATGTGGGCATGATAAAAATCAGTAAAAATCTCAACCCAGAGGATTTCTATAACGGGCTTTTAGGCTATGGATTTTCTCAAAAAACCGGCATTGACTTATCCTTAGAAGCCACAGGAAAGATCCCTCCTTTGTCCGCTTTCAAGCGTGAAGTGTTAAAGGGCAGCGTCTCTTATGGCTATGGGCTGAATGCGACTTTTTTGCAGCTTTTAAGGGCTTATGCGGTGTTTTCTAATGAAGGCAAATTGACTACCCCCTATTTAGTGCAACGAGAAACCGCCCCTAATGGCGATATTTACATCCCTAGCCCCAAACCCACTTTTCAAGTCATCAACCCAAAAAGCGCTAGAAAAATGAAAGAAACCTTAATCAAAGTGGTGCGTTATGGCACAGGCAAAAACGCTCAATTTGAAGGGCTATACATAGGGGGCAAAACAGGCACGGCTAGGGTTGCTAAAAACGGGAGTTATAGTGCGCAGTCCTACAACAGCTCTTTTTTTGGGTTCGCTGAAGATGAAAGGCAGGTTTTCACTATCGGCGTGGTTATCTTAGGCTCGCACGGCAAGGAAGAATATTACGCTAGCAAGATTGCAGCCCCTATTTTTAAAGAAATCACCGAAATTTTAGTGCGTTACAATTATCTATCGCCCTCTATTGCGATTCAAAACGCTTTGGAAAAAAACCGCTTTAAAATAAGATAAAAGGCTCTTTTTAACCCCAACTCCAAAGAAGAAGCTTTAGACTAACCATATATATAATGTTGAATAAATGATTAAAGTTTTTTTAATAGATGTTTAGCTTTTTAAGATAGCAAAAACGGATTTTCAAAAGGAATAAATTTTATCAATAAGAATTTTTGAGCTTTTTTAAAGGATCGCTCAAGCCAATTCAAAGGGATAAAAAGAGAGAGCGTTTTACTCCACTTAAAAGAGCGTGAATTTAAAGATAAGGAAAACTTGTATCAAGTTTGTTGGAATGGATACGAAAGAATCTGCTTAAATTAGATTGACTCTGTTTTTAAGTCCTAACCACCCATACCATGGCAAGCAAGGCTTGATGGCTTTTTTAAGCTCAAAGATCAAACCATTATAATACCGCTCATTTACTCATAGGATAAACCTTATTATCGCATGGCCTCCTTGGGCGTTTATCGTTGTAATCCTCATTAAACAAATCCCTCGTTTTTTCATGATCTTTAGTCATGATTCCTGCCAATGGCAACAAGGTATGCAATAAATCATCGCTCATGAAAGGCTTGTGTAAAGCTTCTTCAAAACTTTTTACCATTTGGGGGTGTTTTTGTTTAAATGTATCGCTCATATAGATTAAAAATGGGATTTCTACGCTAGCATTTGAGCATTCATGGGTATTAAAAGCGCTTGATTCAAACATGTCATCGCCATGATCGCTCAAGCAGATAACGAGACTATCCTTGTCTTTAAACAATTCAATCAAAGAATGCAAAACATAATCATTATAATAAACGCTGTTAATATAATCAGTTACAACTTGCTTATCAGCATTGTTTGTAACCCGCAAAGACTTGTTTTTTGAAAAGTAAGAAGTGTTGTTGAGATTGAAGCGGGAAAATTCTTTAGGAAAGTGGTTTTTATATTCAAAATGATTGCCAATCAAATGAAAAACAACAAAATTTTTACGCTTTTTACTCCCTCTCTCTCGTTATCATAATAGTGCTTGAAAAGAGCGGCTAGGTTTTCATCATAAGGTTTATCATTTTCTATATAAGTATCAAAACGCTTAGCCACTTGATAATAGCTATTGCCCCACATGAGTCCATAGCCTTTGAGAGGTGATCCAAACGCTTTTGTAATCGGTCAGTTTAAGGATATGGGCTAGATTTTTATACTGATACCATGCTTTTTGGTTGAGATTATCCCTATTGGCGTAAGTTAAAAGCATGGTGAAACTTTTATCCGTATAAAAAGCCGGGCTAATCACATTATCAAACGCTAAAAGCGAACCTTTTTCTTTTAAAGCGCTTAAATAAGGGGTTGTAGGGGCTTGATAGCCATAAACACCCATAAAATTTCTGTTCAAACTCTCGCCAAAAACCAACACCACATTTTCAATACTCCCTGTATTTTTGACTAAGTAATCTTTAGGGTAAGAAGCTTTTTCTAAAGCCTGACTGGAGTTGTGGCTTTCTCTCAAACTGCTAATATTCCTACCAAAATAATACGCTCCTTTAGCCAAAGCAATGTATTCCATCGTCCCATCAGCGTTCAACAACGCTTCATCTTCTTTATATTTTTTGATGGTTTTTATAGCGTGTGGCACTTCTACAATCAAAAATAAAACGCTTAAAATACTAGCCATTTTTTTAAAGGAATTGGTTTATTAGGAACGAGACTGAATAGTTTTAGAGAACCTATAGCTATTAAAATAAGCCCTATCACAAAATACCAATGCGGATAAACATAGGCATGGAGGAATTCTAAGCTCTCTTTATAATGCGTGGTGAATAAAATATTACCCAGCTCATTAGACAAAGGCAAATGAAAATAATACGAACCAAAAATATCTATACAGCTAAACACAATCCCTAAAAACAATATAAAACTTTTTAGGCTTTCTGTTACAAACCTGTTCTTAATAAAACTAATCGCATAATAAACAATAAAAAGCCATATAAAACTATACAAGAGCGCTTTAAAAATAAAACCAACGCTCACTGAAGAGAGAAAGCATGCTGAAAGCGCATTAAAAAGAATGAACACAAAAAATTTAGCGTCTAAAATCATCAAACCACTCCATTAAGAGATTAAAGTCAGCCCCACTTGAGCGAGTTTTCTCATATCAATTTCAATAAAAGTTTTTTGTCGTCATGCCTAGAAAATATGTTCCAATCATTCCCCTAATAAACGACTGACCATAAAAAGATTATAAGATACTCCTCCCCCCTTTTTTAAATTCAATGCACTTCGCTCCAAACTTTTCTTTTCCACGCGTAAGCCAAGAACGATAGCACCGCAAAGAAAATCATGATCTTAATCCCTAAAGTATTCCTTTCATGCTTTTTCCTATCGCCCGCTTTTTCCAAATAAGAAATGACTTGTTTTTGAGCTTTTTCACTCAACCCCACTCTAGGCATAGCCGTGCCAGGCAAAAGCTTTTGCGGATCGTTGATGAAAACGTTCAAGCCATGTTCACCCTTAGCTCTAATCATCATGGATAAATCAGGTGCATGAGAGCCTAAATAATTGGCTAAATCTTTAGGATCGCTAAAGGCCTTATCTTTCGCATAATCTAAGCTATGGCATCTTTGACAGCTTTGGGCAAACACTTCTTTATCGCTCAAACTTTTAGGCAAAATAGAAGTGAGATACGCCACAATATCGCTCAAATCTTGATCGCTGAATTGAGAAAACGCCGGCATAGGATAGGGCCTTTCATCGTTGAATTTATGGCTCAATTTCGCCGTTTTCACGGGGTCTTTGATGAAGTGGGCTAAGAAATTCGCGTTCAAAACCCCCGCCACATGGCTTAAATCCGGTGGCACGACCCCAAAAGAGTTGCTCGCACTAAGGCTGTCCATAGGGGCTGGAATGTTTTGGGATTTAATGCCATGGCAAGCGGTGCAATTTTCGGCTACAAGCTGTTTTCCTTTATTAGCGTCGCCATTTTTTAAATCAATCGGCTCTAAATCCTTGAAAGCAAAATCTGCCGGAGCGACTTTAGGGTGCATCACCGAATGCGCATAAGGCTCAACCCCATAATAAATCACGCCTATCACCACAATAAGGATGATTAGAATCTTAAATTCTTTCATCTAACACCCCCTTGTTTCTTGCTCTCAGCGATAGTGATAATGGGCAATACCACAAAGAAAAGGGCTAGGAAAGTGATTGAACCAAATAAGCCGATGTATTTACCAATCCCAAGCGGAGGCAATTTGCCATAGATCGTTAAAACAATCATATCAATAATTAAAAGCCAAAACCACACCATAAACGCCGGCCGTTTGTGCGCAGGAGCGACGACCGGGCTTCTGTCTAAAAAGGGCAGTAAAAAGAAAATCACTTGCGCCACGCCAAAGGCCATTAGCCCTAAATCAGCGCTAAAGAAAAAGCCCCTTAAAACTTCATAGCTCCACAAGAAATACCATTCAGGGTAAATGTGAGGCGGCGTTTTAAGGCTGTTAGCCCTTTCAAAGTTGATAGGATCCATCGCAAAATCATAGTGGTAACACACCAAGTAAAAGAAAAAGACCATGAACGCACAAACCACAAAAATATCTTTAGACAAGAATACCGGCCAAAAAGGAATGACTTTGGATTCTTTTTTCTTGCCTTCAATGAATTTTTTTTCTTCTAATTCAAAGTCAATTTCTTCGCCTTCTTGGTTATTGACATGCGGGATGCGTAAAGAATAAAAATGCACCCCAACAAGTAGAATGATCGCAATGGGCAGTAAAAACACATGGAGCATGAAAAAACGCGTTAAAGTGGAATCCGCCACAACATAATTGCCCCTAATCCACTCCACCACATCAGCCCCAATAAAAGGAATGCCTCCAAATAAATTCGTGATAACCGCTGCGGCCCAATAACTCATCTGCCCCCAAGGCAGCATATACCCGCTAAAGGCTTCCGCGCTAAAGACCACAAACAAAACCATCCCGCTAATCCAAATCATCTCACGACCCTTTTTGTAAGAGCCATAATAGATGCCAACAAACATGTGGATATAAATGATGACAAAAATCATGCTCGCTGCCGTGGCATGCATGTGGCGCCAAAGCCAGCCATAAGCCACTTCTTGCATGATGGTGAAATTCACGCTATCAAACGCCATTTTCGCATCAGGCTT
Source organism: Helicobacter pylori (assembly GCF_011175115.1). Classification (GTDB taxonomy): domain Bacteria; phylum Campylobacterota; class Campylobacteria; order Campylobacterales; family Helicobacteraceae; genus Helicobacter; species Helicobacter pylori_DF. The sequence goes on from NZ_SHOW01000001.1 coordinate 535,930, forward strand.
GTAATACATGAGCAAGAAAATCCCTGAGATCACAAGCACGCCAAAAAGGGTCAATAAAATCACCCCCATCGCCCATAAAAAATTGATGTTTTTAGGGATCCAATATTCTGTCATTAGCACTTTAACAAGCTTGTTAGTGCCAAGACGCATGTCTAGCCATTCGCCTAAATTCTTCGCTTTTTTTATCTCTGCCATGGAACTCTCCTTACGCTTTAGCCATCATTTTCTTGTATTCAGCCCCGGCTTCACCAAAAGTGATTTTAGTGCCTTCAATTTTAAAGGGCGGAATATCAAAAGGGCGTGGAGGGGGGGTGCCGGCAATATTCACGCCATCAGAAGTGAAACGCCCCCCATGGCATGGGCATAAAAAGCCTTTTTCTTCATCTTGATAAGTGGGGATACACCCTAAATGCGTGCAAATTTGAATGGCTGTGGTAAAAACGCTCTCGCCAATTTTAAAATCGCGCCTTTCATTAAAGCCCTCTTTTTTAGAACGCTTGAGGATATAGACCGGTTTCCCACGCCATTCCACCGTGGAAAACTGCCCTTCTTGCATGTTCGCCACATCTATGGTTGTAAAACCGGCTGAAACAACGCTTGGGAGCGGATCCCAAGTCTTTTTCATCGCTACCAGACTCGCTATCGCCCCTATAGCTGTAACGCTAGCAAGGCTCATTCCTAAAAAATCACGCCTTTGAATATCTGCCATGATCAAAAACTCCTTAATGATAATTACCTTTTAACGACTAAAGGCCTAGCAAATCCCTATTTTACAACAAACTCTCTTAATAATTTTTTTAAAATAACAAAATTGAGACTAAAATCAAACGCTTTTAACGCCGTTTTAAAGAAATTTGAGCGCGCAAATGTTTCAAAAGGGTTTCTAAAATATCGTTATCGTCTTTGCTTGGGGCTTTCAGGCTTTCTTTTTTTTCATCGTTATAAGTAATAGTGATGTTCTGATTGAAATTAGAAAGTTTAATGATGCCAAGCTGGTTGGCTAAGATTTTAAGCGTAATGATTTGCAAAAATTGAGCGCTCAAATCGTCCATTTTACCAAACCTGTCTTCTATTTCTTCATGGATTTGCCCCACCTCATCTACATTTTCACACAAACTCAAACGGCGATACAAATCCAACCTCAAACTATCGCTTGCAATGAGTTCAGGGTTTAAAAAAGCGCTCACGCCAAGTTGGATTTCTACGCTTTTTTCAAGCCTTTTCTTCCCCCCACTCAATTCATAAATCGCGTCTTCAAGCATGCGCGTATAGAGCGCATAACCGATGTTTTTAATATGCCCACTCTGATCTTGTCCGAGCAAATTCCCACCTCCCCTGATTTCTAAATCATGATAGGCGATACTCTCCCCACTGCCCAAATACGAATTTTTTTCTAAAGCGAGCAAGCGTTTTAGGGCTTGTTCATTCAAGTTTTTTTGATCTTCTATGAGGAAATAACAAAAGCCTTCTTTTTTGCCTCTCCCCACACGCCCTCTTAATTGGTGCAAATCAGCCAGCCCGAAATTTTGCGCATTATCTATAATAATCGTGTTAGCGTTAGGCAAATGGATGCCCGATTCCACAATAGAAGTGCATAATAAAACCTGATAGTTCCCCTTAGCAAACTCTAGCATGACTTCTTCGCTCTCGTTAGCGTTAATCTGGGAATGCAAAATAGCGATTTTGAGTTTAGGGATCAACTCTTCTAGCTTGGTTTTGACTTTTGAAATGCTAGCGATGTGGTTATGGATGTAAAAAATTTGCCCGTTACGGCGTAATTCTCTATAAATAATCTCTTTTAAGAGTTCGTCATTCTTTTCTTTCAAAAAAGTGCGGCTGGGTTTTCTGTCTGTGGGCGGGGTTTTTAAAGAGCTAATGCCTTTAATTTGAGAGAGCGCCATGTTTAAAGTGCGCGGGATAGGCGTAGCGGACATGCTTAAAAAATGCACGCTTTTGCTCAATTCTTTTAAAGCTTCTTTTTGTTTCACGCCAAATTTATGCTCTTCATCCACCACTACCAAGCCCAAGTTTTTAAATTTCGCGCCTAAAATCGCATGCGTGCCTACAAGAACATCAACTTGCCCTAATTCCACCGCCTTTAAAAGCTTGTTTTTTTCGCTCGCATACCGATCCAAACGAGCCACCTTAACGCCAAAATTTTCAAAACGCACCCTTAAAGTCTCAAAATGCTGGTGCGCTAATAAAGTAGTAGGCACGACTAACGCGTTTTGAAAGCCGTTCAAAAACGCGCAAAAAATCGCATGCATCGCCACTTCTGTTTTCCCAAAACCCACATCCCCACTCAATAATCTGTCCATCACTCTCTTAGAGCTTAAATCCTTTGAAATTTCAGCGATAGCCTTTTCTTGATCGCTGGTGTATTCAAACCCCGCATGCGATTTAAAGACTTCCAACTCCGCTAAATGCACATCCATCTTTTTACCCAAGATCAAATTGCGTTCAGCCGCTAATTCAATGATCTTACTAGCAATCTCTAAAAGCTTAGTCCTGACTTTAGCTTTTAATTTGAGAAAGCTCCCTTTCCCTAGCCGGTCTTTAGCTGGCACGCTATCGCTTTGCGCCACATAGCGAGCGATGAGATGCAAGTTTTCTACCGGTAACAGCAGTTTGTCTTCGCCCAAATAAGCGATTTCTAAAAAATCCCTCTTGCTCCCTAAAACGCTGTGCTGGACTAATTGAGAAAACACGCCCACCCCGTAATCATCATGCACCACCCATTCGCCCGGATTCAATTCGTTCAAAGCGAGCTTGGATTTTTGGCGTTTTTTCTTCCTTTCAAAGGAATTGAGCGAGATAAAAATCCCATCAGGGGTTTTAAAGTTTAACACAAAGGGGGCGATGACGCATTCCATGCTGCTTTTTTCAATCGTGCCTAATACATTGTCTAAAATCGTTTTATTAGGAGCTAGGAGCGTGATTTTATGATTTGAATGCAAAGCGATAAAGCCTTCTAGGGCATGCGCATGGATTTCTAAATCTTCATAGCCTTGCGCGTTTTCTAAAACCTTTAAAAATTTGAAACGCTCATAATCCAATTCGTTTAAGCTCGCTAATTCTTGAATTTCTTCTAAAGCTCTAGGGCTTATAACGCTTTTATAAACGCTTAGCAAGTCTTGCGCTTTTTCTCCTAAAAACCACAAACCAAAACTGGTTAAATCTTTAGAAAAGCTATTTAAGGGGCTTTGTTCCACTTTTGTTTTCAGATCCTTATAAAATGGTTCGTCCAAACTAAAAAGCGTGGGGGGGATTTCAATTTCTAACAAATCTTCTTTAAGGCTCATTTGAGTGGTGGGGTCAAATTCCTTAATGCTCTCACACTCGGTGTCAAAAAAACTCAAGCGATACGCTTTAGAATTGGGCGCATAAATATCCACAATATCCCCCCTAAAGCTCGCTTCGCCTTCCACTTCCACTAAGTCTAAAATTTCATAACCATAATAAAAGAGCTTGTCTTTCAAATCCTTAAGGTTATATTTTTCTAAAAGAGTGATTTTAAAGCTTTCTAAAAGTTCTTTTTTAGGTAAAGGGTGCAATAAAGCGCTAATAGGGGCAATAATGATAACTTCTTGCTTGTTTTCTAAGGCTTGATAAAATTCCCTCAAAGCCCCTAAAAGCTGTAAAAATTCTTCAAAAAACGAACGCAAATCGTCGTTTTTTTTAGCCCTAAACTCCGGGAAAAGAATGGCTTTAATATTTGTCTTAAAATAGCTTATGACTTCTTTAGCGAGCTTGGATTCTTTAAAATCCTTACAAGCGAGTATTTGGTAATCAAAGCCTTTGTTTAAGGCTCTATAAAGACTAGATTGGATCATTCCCTATTTATTTTCAATTTTCTTTTCTTGCTCATTGATCAACAACGCCCCCCCTTGAATATTCTTAGGGCGAGTCTCCCCAATCAAAATCCCTTTCCTTTCCACCACAAGCTCTTGGCTAGAGACTTTACCATCAAGGCGTCCTAAAGGCATGATTTCTACCACTTCCGCCTCCACCGTGCCAGTGAACTTGCCATTGACCACTAATTTATTAGCAAAAATCTCACCCACTACCGAGCCGGTTTGTCCGATCACCACCGTGCTTTTAGAATGCACCACCCCCTCTAATTCGCCATCTACATGCAAATGGTAATCCAAATGAAGCTCCCCCTTTATTTTTGTGCCTTGAGCGATGATAGTCGCTGGTCCTGTTTTTGCATTAACCGATTTATTATTGTTATCAAAGATTGCCATCTGATGCTCCTTTCTTTATTGAAAACTTCTTCAAAATTTTTCATGTTCCATTTGGTGAAACTCATGGGGTTTATGGGCTGATTTAAAAACCGCACTTCATAATGCAAATGCGGCCCTGTGCTCATCCCTGTGTTACCACTATACCCAATCAACTGCCCTTTTTTGACAAATTCGCCCGTTTTTACGATGATTTTATTCAAATGGGCGTAGTAGGTTTTAAAACCAAAAGGGTGGAAAACTTTAATCAAATTCCCATACCCCCCATTCCACCCCTTGCTCGCTAACCCCACTACCCCGCTTGCACTCGCATACACAGGGGTGTTAATAGCGGTGCTTAGATCAAGCCCGGTATGGTTGTGCAACACATGCAAAATAGGGTGGATTCTTTTATTAAAGGCGGCTGAAACGCGCCGATAGGATTCTAGAGGGTAGTCATTAGGGATAAGGCGCATGATAAAGCTTTTTTGAAGCCCGGTAATCCCAGCGACATCCAGGCGGCTGGAAAAATTACTCTCTTCTTTTTCTTCAGGCCTATTCACCCCCACCACTTCTTCTAAATCGTTGATGCGCTCCCCTGAAAGTTGCAAATCGTCTAAAAATTCATCCATTTGCAAAGAAAGTTTTTCATTCGTTTCTTTTTTTTTCTCAAATTCTTTAGTGATTAGGGCATGCTGCTTTTCAATATTTCTAATTTCTTTATTTAAAACCAGTAATGAAACGCCTAAAAACAATAAAGATCCCACAACGCTCAACAGCGCATACAAGCCAATTTGACGGAATAAGATATGCACATTAATGTAACGGCTCCCTTTAGAGTCCGTAACCATCACAATCAAACGCCTATCCAAAAACACTAAAATCCTTACTGGCCTATGAGCGCGTCTTTATCCACATGCTCTTGGAGCTGGACAATGTCTTCTAAAACCCAAAACAGATTCTTCCATTCAATAAATTTATTTTCTTCTAAAGCGCTTTGAAAATGATCCAAATCCCATGTTAGAAATTTTTCTGCGTCTAAAATTTTACCCAAAAAGCGCACTTCATAATGCAATTTTTCGCCGCCGCTATTACCGCTCTTCCCGCTATAGCCAATCAACTGCCCTTTTTGGATGAAGCTTTTGGGCTGCACATTGACATGATCTAAATGCGTGTAAATGGAGCTGAAACCAAACGCATGTTCAATGCGTACCAAGTTCCCATACCCCACATTAGAACGAGTCTTCACAAAATCCACAATCCCATCAGCGCTCGCATAAACAGGCGTGTTTAATGGCGTGATAAAATCAATCCCGGATTCAACGCCCTTAATCTTTTTAATGGGGTGGTTCCTTTCTTTAGTGGGTTTGATAGCGCTATAAGTTTTTAGGGGCATGCCATTAGGAATGAGCATGAGCGCTAAATGTTTTTGATTTAAGCTCAAATTTTCTAAATCCACTTCATCATAGAGATGCCCTCCCCCATTAGCCCCCTTTTTGATTTCAATCAAGGATTCCAACCCGCGAATCTTTTGCCCCACAATAAAAAGCTCTTCTCGCTTGTTTTTAATCTCTTTTGTCAAAGTGTAATTTTTTTGATACAAATCCCTAAAATCCCTTAAAACCGCATTCCTCTCGCTTGTCATCGTATCCATTTTAGCGATTAAAAATTTTAAAAACCCTACGCCAAGCCCCACGATCAATAAAAGAATGACAACAGAAATGATGAGGTTGCGTTTTAAATTTTTAGAAAATTTGAGCTGTTTAGAGCCTGATTCATCAATGATGGTGATCACAAGCTGGTTTTGTGGCATCAATCCCTCTTCTTTGGATAGCGCTTATAAAAAGCGTTGGCTACCAGAAATGAGCCATACACCAAATAATTTTCATTTTCTTTCAGTTCTTCAAACAAAGCGTGTTCTAACCCTAAAGTTTCTAAAATCCCTTTAAGTTTTTCTAATTGGATAATTCTTTCATTATGCAATTCTAAAATCAAAACCTTTTTAATGACAGGCTTTAAAATTTCTAGCACCAAAAAAGCGTCTTTATCTTGATAGCAGTTATAAATCAAAATGATTGGAGCGTTAAAAACGCGTTTGATTTCTTCTTTTAAGGCTTTGGCGCTATGGGGGTTATGCCCCACATCTATTAAGACATTAGGGCTTAAAAGCTCGCAACGGCCGATTAAATTTAGGGGCTTTAGGTTTTTTAAAACTTCTTGTTTATTGCATGGCAAAAGCGTTTCAAACGCTTTTAGAGCCACTTCTAAATTCATCGCTAAAAAATAGGCTAAATGGTGGCGTTCAATATAGTCCATGACTCCTTTTGAAATTTCATTTTGAACCACAATCAATTGCGCGTGTTTTTCTTTGGCGATTTTTTGAGCCACATTTAAAACCAATTCTTGTTGGGGAGCGATGATATTAAGAGGGCCCATCGCTTTTAATTTAGTTTGCGCAATGCTTTCTAAACTATCCCCTAAAAATTCCTTATGATCATAATCAATGGGGGTGAAAACGCTTAGGGTTTTTTCTAAAGCGTTCGTGCTGTCAAACTCCCCCCCAAGCCCCGCTTCTAAAACCAAATAATCGCAATCTTTAGCGAGCATGACGGCTAGTAAGGTGGCGTATTCAAAATACGAGCAAGCGCTGCTGAAAGCGTGCGGTTGCAATTGCTGGTGGGCGTTTTCTAAAACGCTTTCTTCAACAACAGAACCATTCAAAAAAAAGCGCTCCCTAAATTCAAAAACATGAGGGGAGGTGAAATGCAACACCTTAAAATTTTGATCGGCTAATAAAAGGGTCAAAAACCGCCCTGTGCTGCCCTTACCATTCGTCCCTACAATGTGAATGACTTTCGCTTGAATCTCAAAAAAAGCGCTTTTAAAATCCTTGTAAATTTGAATGAAACGGCTAGGATCAAACTTGTGGTATTCCTTAGGCTTTGTTTCTAAAAACGCCTTTAATCCATTCAAAGGACTATTTTTCATTATTGAATTTCCCTTCATAAGCGATTTGCGCGACAAATTTAGTCAAAGTTTGCTCCACAGCCTGATTGATTGCGTAATAGCGGTTCTGGAAAGTGTTAAGGGGGTCTTGCAAATTCACGGCGTAATTGTAGTATCCGCTATTTTGAAAAGTCTTTTGCGTGCCTCTTTTATTATCGTAGGTGTAATTCACAGACACGGTCGCGCGATAGAAAGTTGTAAAACCTTCTTTATTTTGCGTGATGCTCGTATCGGTTACATTCGTGATTTCTATGATAATAATGGAATCTGAATCCTTTTCGCTCGCTAGGCGGTTTTGGAAGCGTTGCACGACTAAACGATTCATCAAATCCTTAAACTCCACAGAGTTTTCAGGGTTAGGCAAATTCACAATGAGTTTTACATACACGCTATCGCCAAGCGCGTTTTGAGCGTAAGTGGCGATGGGTTTATACCCACAACCCTTGAACAAAAGCAGCACAATAAAAAAAAGTAAAACCCTCATGCGATGACAAAATTAACAAGCTTATTAGGCACATAAATTTCTTTTTTAACGCTCGCCTTTTCTAAATATTTCTCTAATTCTTTTTTAGCCAAAACAATGATTTCTTCTTTGCTGGCGTTAATATTGACTTTCAATTCCGCACGCCTTTTGCCATTAATGGTAAGCCCTAAAGTCATAAAGTCTTCCATCAAAGCGCTTTCATCAATTGCTATAGGCTTGAAATTCTCTCTTTTAAAAAGCATCTCGCTCAACTCCCATGCGGTGTGCGGGATAATAGGCTCTAAAATTTGCAACAACACAAAATAACCCTCGCATAAAATCCGCTCATTAGTTTGCGCGTTCAAAGCGTTTAAAGCCTCCATGCAGCTTGCGATCAAAGTGTTAAACGCGTAAGCGCTTTCAGCCTTATTGAAAATTTCATGCGATTTTTTCAACGCCTCATAGACTTTTTTGCGGGCTAGTTTTTGTGCTTCATTCAGGCTCACTCCTTTAAATTCAGGCTTAGAAGTAGTAGGGCTAATGGCGTTCGCTTTGTCGTATAAGCGCTTGATAAACCGGTGTGCCCCTTCTAAAGCGCTGTCATTCCATTCCAATTCTTTAGCCGGTGGGGCAGCAAAAAGGATAAAAAGCCTTGCAGCATCAGCCCCGTATTTTTTAAGTATCTCTTTAGGGCTAACGACATTGCCTTTAGATTTGCTCATCTTAGCGCCATCTTTTAAAACCATGCCTTGAGTGATAAGCTGTTTGAAAGGCTCATCTAAATTGAGATAGCCCAAATCCCTTAAAGCCTTAGTGAAAAAGCGCGCGTATAACAAGTGCAAAATCGCATGTTCAATGCCGCCAATATAAGTGTCCACTGGCATGAAATACTTCAAGTAATTTTGATCAAACGCTTGATTTTCACGCTGATTTTTGGGCGTGGTGTAGCGCAAGAAATACCAGCTGGATTGGATGAAAGTGTCCATGGTGTCTGTTTCTCTTAAAGCGTCTTTGTGGCATTTAGGGCATTGAGTGAATTTCCAACTCGCATGCTTTTCTAACGGATTGCCCTCCCCATCAATCACGATGTCTTCAGGTAAAGTTACCGGTAGTTGGGTTTCAGACACAATCCCGCAATGTTTGCAATGAATCATAGGAATAGGCGCTCCCCAATACCTTTGACGGCTCACTCCCCAATCTTGCAAGCGGTAGTTGATCACCCTTTTACCGAGGTTTTCTTTTTCAAAATAAGCGATGATTTTTTCTCTGGCCACTGAGCTAGAAAGATCGCTCCACTCCCCACTATTTTTTAAAACCTCTTCTTTAGTGTGGGGCAAACTTTGAGGGCTTTGAGTGATCACTTTAATAGGAATATGATAAAGATTAGCGAATTCAAAATCCCTTTCATCGCAGGCTGGCACGCCCATTAACGCCCCAGAACCATAATTGGCTAGGGCGAAATTAGCCACCCAAACAGGGATTTTTTGCTTCGTTAAAGGGTGGATAGCGTAAATGCCTAAAAACGCCCCTTTTTTCTCTAAGGCTCTTTCTCTTTGAGTCGTGTTTAAAATCGCTTTAATCATCTTTGAATCTTCTTGGCTCACTCGCTTAATGGCATGCTCTACTAAAGGGTGTTCTGGGGCGATGGCGATGTAAGTTACGCCATAAATGGTGTCCGCTCTTGTGGTAAAAACTTCAATTTCTTGAATGCCGTTGCAAGCTTTCAAGCACTCATCAGCGATTTTAAAACCAAATTGCAACCCACTAGATTTCCCTATCCAGTTTTTTTGCATGGTTAGGACTTGAGAAGGCCAATGATTTTCTAAAGTTTCTAAGTCTTTTAACAATTCTTCAGCGTAGTTTGTGATCTTCAAATAATATTGATAGAGTTCTTTTTGAACAACTTCCGTATCGCAACGCCAACACCTCCCATCAATGACTTGCTCATTAGCTAAAACGGTTTTGTCGTTAGGGCACCAATTGAGCATGGCTTTCTTGCGATAAATTAGCCCTTTTTCCCACAAATCAATGAAAAATTGCTGTTCAAATTTCGTGTAATCCGGATCTGAAGTGGCAAATTCCCTGTTTTTAGAAAAAGAAAACCCTAAAGCTTCAAACTCTTTTTGCATGGCTTCAATGTTTTCATAAGTCCAGGTTTTAGGGTGGATACCATGCTTAATGGCCGCATTTTCTGCAGGCATCCCAAAAGAATCAAACCCCATAGGGTGTAACACATTGTAATGGTGCAAACGATAATAACGCGCCAACGCATCGCCAATGGTGTAATTGCGCACATGCCCCATGTGGATTTCCCCACTAGGATAAGGCAGCATGCTTAGAATGTATTTTTTAGGGAGGTTAAAATCGTCTTTAGGTTCAAAACTCTTATTTTTCCACCAAAATTCTTGCCATTTTTTTTCTATATTGATAAAATCCATCAACTACCCCTTAATCCGTTTCGCTCGTTACAACGCTTTCAATCAATAAAAAAATGAGGCTAAAAGCGTTGCTAATCAAAGCCCCAATCATGAGCATGTAAGCTGTAACCAAATTGTTTAAAATCTGTAAAAATACAAACGCCGGTATGAGGTGCAACACGGTGGCTAAAGAGCTGGCCAACAGCTCTGATGCGAAACGCTTGCACACCCCAATTTTGAGCGTAACAGAAATAAGGTTTAAAGCTAACGCTACAAACAACACCACCGTATTAGGCTCATACAAAAACCCTGCAATGGTGGTTAAAGAAATAAGACTGAACAGCACATGAACGACCCGACCCCAATCCATAGAAACTCCTTAAACCCGACCGCTTTCATACAGACGGCGCATTTTTTCTTTCTCTTGAGCTTTTTTGATTTTTCTAGCCTCATTCTCATAGTATTTACCCATATCAAAGCCTAACAATAACGCTACTTTAGGGGCGATGAAAATAGAGCTATAAGTCCCTACAATCGTGCCTATTAACATGGGCAATGAAAAGCCAATGATGATCTTACTCCCAAACACGCACAAAATCAACACCACAAAAAACACGGTTAAAGAAGTTAAAAGCGTGCGCGTGAGCGTGCTAGAAATGGCTTCATCAATGGCTTGAATGGCATTTTTGGTTTTTTGAGAGAGCATTTCTTCTCTGATCCGATCAAAAATAATGATCGTATCATTAATGGAATACCCAATCAAGGTGAGCAAGGCCGCAATCACTTCCAAATTCATATCAATCTTAAAAACGATCACCGAGCTTGCCACTAAAATCACATCATGTACAAGCGCAATAACACTCGCTAAAGCGAAACGCCATTCATAGCGGAAACTCACATAGACCATGATCGCCATTAGCGCTAAAATCAGCGACAAAATGCCCTTTTCTTTCAACTCGCTCCCCACTCTAGGACCCACGGTGTCAAATTTACGGATTTCAAAATCGCCGCTGGGTTTTAGAATGTTAGCCACGATAGCGTTCAAATCTTCGTTTTCGGCTGTTTCCACAAAAGGGAATTTGATTAAAATTTCTTCTTTAGAGCCAAATTCGCTCACTTGCACGCCTTTAAAGCGAGCTTCTTTTTCAAAAAGATCGCGCACTTCTTTAATGGGGGCGTTTTGAGCGTAACGCACTTGCACCAAACTCCCCCCCGCAAAATCAATCCCTAAAGAAAACCCTTTAAAAAACAAAAGCCCCAACGCCAGAAGCACCAAGATCGCTGAAACGATCACCCCATAATTGGAATAACGCATGAAGCTTAAGATTCTAACTTGTTTGAATAATTCCATAAAATCTCCTAAGCTCTTTTATTCACGCCAAACCAAAAGTAAAGGCTTTTTGTTTGGGCTAATTTAGGTAAAAGGGCTTGATAAATCCCTTGCGTGCCTACAATGGCGGTGATGATAGAGGCTAAAATCCCAATGCCTGTGGTTAGGGCAAAGCCTTTAATCGCTCCTGTGCCATAAGCGTATAGCAACACCGAAGCGATCAAGGAAGTGATATTGGAATCAAAAATCGCTCTACTCGCATTGATATAGCCTAAATGGATCGCTTTAGCGATGCCCTCATTCTCTCTTAAGACTTCTCTAATACGCTCATTGATAATGATATTAGCATCCACGGCAATCCCCACGGTCAAAACAATCCCCGCCATTCCCGGTAAAGTCAGCGTCGCTCCAAAAATCGCCATGACCGCCACAATCAAAAAAAGATTGACCACTAACGCCAAACAAGCGATCACCCCCGCCATGGAGTAATAAAGCACCATAAAGCCCATCACTAAAATAAAGCCCCCAATGAGGGCGATAATGGAAGTTTTAATGCTGTCTTTCCCTAAACTCGGACCAATAATTCTTTTTTCTAAAACCTGAATGGGAGCGCTCATCGCCCCACTCCTTAAAGCGATCGCTAAATCGCTCGCTTGAGCCACGCTAAAATTCCCGCTAATTTGCCCGCTCCCCCCACCAATACGCTCCCTAATCACCGGGGCTGAATAAACCTTATTGTCTAAAACGATCGCCATGCGTTTGCCCACATTCGCGCCTGAGAAATCCCCAAAAATCTTAGCCCCTTGTGCATCAAGCGTGAAGCTCACCACCGGCTGGTTGTTTTGATCATACACCACTTTCGCGTCTGTAAGCATTTCGCCATCTAAAATAGGGATCGCTTTGAGTAAGATTTTACCCCCCATTTCCGCATCAGACAACAACACGCTGCCTAATTTTTGAGCCTCTAAATCCGTCATATTCATCGCATCTTTATTGTGCTCTTCATCCACTGCCATCATCTGCAAATGAGCGGATTTAGAAATCAAGTCTTTAGCGCGCCGTTCTTCTTCTAAAGTCTTAATGCCGGGCAATTGCACCGAAATTTCTTCTTTACCTTGCTGAATGACTACAGGCTCTGCCAAACCAAATTGATCCAAGCGGTTACGAATGATCCCTATCACTTGCAAAATCGTGTTTTTACGCAATTCTTCTTGCTCTAAAGGGGTGAGCTTCACGCTATAAAACTCCGCTTCTTTTTTGATTTCAAACTGGCTATGACCTTGCAATTCCAATAAAAGCGCGTCTAATTTTTTCGCCTCATCTTCATCTAAAAGCTCAAAACTGATCCCCTCTAAACTGGATTTAATGTCTTTAAGCAAGATATTTTGCTTTTTAGCGTTGTATTCTAAAGCGGACGCTAGGCTTAAATACTTGTTTTTTAAAGCCTCATCGGTTTGCACCCCTAAAAGCATGTTCAACCCCCCCCTTAAATCCAAACCTAAAGTGATTTTAGGGCCTTTAGTTTCTAGTAAAGAAGGCACAGAAAACCCTACCCCTAAAAGAAGCGCAAAGATAAAAACGATTAAACGAGGGTTAAAAAGTTTCATTTAGTTGTTATTTGGCGTTGTTTCAAAGTTTTAGTACCAGATAATTTTGCCGAGATTTCTTCTCTGCCTTGTTGGATAACTATAGGCTCTGCCAAACCAAATTGATCCAATTCGTCTAATTTGAACGCTACATAGTTTTTAGAAAGTTTAGCGGTGGTGTCATCATTGAGTTTCACGCTAAAAAAATTCGCTTCCGCCTTAAGCACCTCAACGATGAACCCTCCTTGAGTAACGATTTTATCGCCCTTAGTCAAGCCCTCTATCATTTCTTTGTGTTTTTTTTGCTGCTGGCGTTGCGGGCGAACAATCAAAAAATAAAAAATAAGAAACAACACCACAAGGGGTAAAAGCGTCGTTAGAATGTCTTTAATTTGTCCCATTTAATTTCCTTAAAAGATGTTTTAATCTCAAATTATAGCATTTTTAGCTATTTCTTTAAAGCCACTCTTTTGTCTAGTGCAAATAAATACAAAGCCCCTATGATCCCAGAAATCAAAGATCCGAGTAAAATCGCAATCTTTGCCACTTCCATAGCGTCCTTATGCTCGCTTGTGAAAGCCAGATTAGAAATAAACATAGACATGGTAAAGCCAATCCCTGCTAAAAGCCCAGCCCCTAAAATATGCCACCAGCTGATGCCTTTAGGGCGCGCGGTGATTTTGAGCTTTTCGCTTATAAAAGTGATTAAGAAAATCCCTAAAGGCTTGCCCAAACAAAGCCCTAAAATAACCCCTAAAAGCACCTTATCCACTTCTAAATTGATGCTAGAATCAACGCTCACCCCAGCGTTTGCAAACGCGAATAAGGGCATGATGAAATACCCGCTAATGGGGGCTAGAAAATGCTCCAATCTCTCTAAGGGGCTTTGTAAAGTGCTCGCTTTTTCTTCAATAGAATGCAAGATTTCTTGCTGCTCTTTACTCAAAAGCGCTCCTGAACTCGTTTCTGCGTATCGCTTGCCCAATTCTAAAAGCTCTCCATTTTTAGAATCTTTAGGGATCTTCACCGGTATCATAAAAGCTAGAATCACTGCAGCAATCGTCGCATGGATACCGCTTTGATGCACGCAAAACCAAAGCAACACCCCTAAAAGCAAGTAAGGGATGAGCGATCGGATATTCAGGCGGTTTAATACGGCTAAAATCAGAACCACCCCTAAAGCCCCTAAAAGCCATGCGAATTTTAAATTCGTGGTATAAAAGAGCGCGATCACCACAATAGCCCCCAAGTCATCAGCCACCGCTAGAGTGATTAAAAAAACCTTTAAGGCGGTTGGCACCCTCTTGCCTAAAAGCATGATCACGCCTAAAGCGAACGCAATATCCGTCGCCATAGGGATCCCAAAACCATGCTGAGAAGGCGTGTTAGCGTTAAGAAAAAAATAAATCAATCCTGGAGCTATCATGCCCCCTATGGCTGCAATCACAGGGAAAGAAGCTTTTTTGAAACTGGATAATTCCCCAAACAACAATTCTCGCTTGATCTCTAAGCCTATCATTAAAAAAAATAACGCCATTAAAACATCATCAATCCAGTTGTGCAAACTAAAGCCGATAAAAAAATCCCCTATTTGAAACCCAAAAGGGGTGTGCCATAGCGCAAAATAACTTTCTTTTAAAAACGAATTAGCCACCACCATCGCTAAAACAGCGTTTAAAAAGAGGAAAATCCCTCCAAAAGACTCGCTTTTAATAAAGTTCTTAAGCGTCACACTGAGTGCGTTTTCTGTTTTTTTGAGATTCATAGACAACCTTAAAATTTTTATTTTCAAACCCATAATTTTTCAAGCAGTCTTTTATGAGCGTAAATAATGCCCGCTTGTATCTTAAAATGGGGGGCTTGAGTTTTTAAAAACGCAGCGTAATGAGACACTTGAGCCTTGTGGCTTTGCTGGTAATTTTGAGAGCTTTTATAATCTAAAACACACAAATTTTGCCCCCTATCCCACAACAAAACATCAATCCTAGACACAACCCCTTCAAATAAAAAAGCCGCTTCGCCCCTTAAGATATAATTTTTAAAAAGAGCTTGTATCTCTGCATCGTTTTCAAAAAGCTCTAAACTTTCTTCTAACGCTTGGTAATCCAAACCATAAAAACCATGATGGTAGTTTAAATATTCTAAAACGCTTTTTTTAGGAATGTTATAAGCGTATTGGTATTCTAATCCCTTGTGCAAGGCGATACCGAAATTGATCGCTTCCTGGTCGTTATTCTTTTCATAATCGCTATCTGGCTCTTCTTCTATCTCTTGGACTTGCTCGCCATAGGCATGGGGCTTGATGAGAGTGCTTGTAATTAAAGGCTCTTTTTGAGGAGAAATAACCGGCATAATTTCTCCCTCTTCTAAAGGCGCAAGATCCAATTTTTCGTGCATTGTTTTGTTTTTGCTTTCTTTTTTGCTTTCTTTTTTGCTTTCTTTTTTGCTTTCTTTTTTGCTTTCTTTTTTGCTTTCTTTTTTGTCTTTGGCCACGACAATCAGCCCTAACTCAGCCCTAGTGAATGCGACATAATACACATTAATTTCTTCATGATCTTTAGCCGCTTCTTCTTTGTCTAAAGCCCTAGCGTAATCTTTATCCACGACCTCACGATTTTTCATTCTGTAATAAAGGCGAAGAAGCTCTGCGCCGTCATATTCTTCAAGGAATTGATTGGCATGGCTTGAATTAGGCTTGCCCAAGCGTTCGCACACGATCACATAAGGGAATTGCATGCCTTTAGATCCATGAATGGTCATGATCTGCGCGCCTTTTGGATTGAAAGAAGCGATCTCTTTAGCCTCTAATTTTTCTAAAAAATCATTGGCGTCTTCGCACCCAACCGCTAATTCCAAACAGCTTTGCGCAGGCTCTCCATAAAGTTTAAACTGCTCCATCACTTTCCACACAAAGCCTGCCACGCTCTCTTTTTTAGGGTTAAAACCAGGTAAAGCGATCGCATCATCATGCAAGTATCCAGCGAGTTTTAAAACGCTGTGCTTATAAAAGGGCCTGTAAGGTTCTTCCGCTAGAGCGTATTCTAAAGCGTTCTTAATGATTTTAGACTCTACCAATTGAGACAATCTCGCGCTAGATTCCGTGCTTGGGCAAATTGCGCTCAAATACTCTTGCAAATAATTTTTGATTTCTAAAGCGTCCTTATTGGTGGCGCATAAAATGGTAATGTCTTTAGGATCAATACGATGATCTAAAAGGTTTTGAGCTTCTTGTAAGATTTGTTCTAATAACAATTCTTTTTCATCAGCCACTAAAGAAACTTTAACATAGCCCTCTGTAACATGTTTATTGTTGGAAGCTTTAGGGTATTTTTGCTCCAAATAAGCGGTGGGGGAATTTTGATAAGCCTTTTTAAAAATGGTATTCACGTAATTAATGATTAAAGGCGCACTGCGGTGGTTGAATTCCAAATTATCGTGGTAAAAATCCTTAGAAACGCTTTCAAATAAGGAGCTAAAACTCCCCCTAAAGGCATAAATGCTCTGCTTGACATCGCCCACAAAAAACACGCTCCTGTGCCATTTCGCTTGTCCTATCCCGGCTTTAATCTCATCAATAAAAGGGGCTAAAATCTTATAATCGTTCAAGCTCGTGTCTTGAAATTCATCAATCAAAATGTGCGCAATTTTGCTGTCCAACCTGAAATAAAAAAACTCCGCCGGCATTTCTTCATAACCATTCAATAAAACATGGACCTTATCTTTAATCGCATCAAAATCCAGGGCTTGGATTTTAGAAGTGGCGTTATCATAAAGTTGGATGAATTTAGGGAATTTTTTAAATATTGCGGTTTCTTTGGCTTCATAATAGCGTTTTAAATCGTTTTCAATCTCTTCGCATTCGCTCTCTAAAGTGGGGATTTCATTTTTGAGTTTTTTGAAAGATTGATATTCGCTCTTTTTTTCAAGCCAGGTTAAAGAGCTGTTTAAAAATCCCCTAAAATCATCGCATTTAATGGCTGTTTTAGCCCTATCTGACGCTGTTTCTATGTTTTGAATTTGGTTGTTTAAGCTCCTTAGTTTTTCTAAAAAACCCTCTTCATCAAATACAGGCCCTTGCTTGTTAGAATCAAATAAATAAAGCTTGTTTTTTAAAAAACGCAGCCGTTCTAAAATAGAATCGCTCGTGTAACTCTCATAACTTAAGCATTGGACGATAAAAGCGCTCAATTCTTCAAGCTGTTCGCTGTTTAAAGCGCTCAAAAAACCCTCATTAAGCTGTTGTTGGTGCGCTTTGGTGTCTTCATTGACTTCAAAATTCGCGCTCAACCCCACAAACCAGCAAAATTTCCTTAAAATGCTTTGGAAAAACGCGTCAATAGTGCTAATCCTGATTTCAGCGTTTAAAAAGCGTTGGTAGATTTTTTGAGCACTATTTCGCACCAAGCTAGGGTCTAAATGGTATTTTTCTTCTAATTCTTTTAGGATATTTTGGGATTTTTCTTTTTCATTTTCAAGGTTTTCTTTTTGCAAGATTTTTAAATAGTCTAAAATGCGCTCTTTCATTTCGGCGGTGGCTTTTTTAGTGAAAGTGAGCGTTAAAATCTCGCTAGGATTAGCCCCTTTAAACAATAAAGCCAAAAACCGCACGCTCAAAGCGAAAGTCTTCCCGCTCCCTGCTGAAGCCTTTAAAGCCATGCATTGTCTTTTTGTATCCATGATAGCTATCCTAAAATTCTGTTTTGTCTTTATTATAACCTAAAAGCCTTTTTTACTTAAGCTAAAAAACCTTAATCTTTTGCTATAATCATAGGGTTTTGTCGTTTTCTCTATGATTTATAGGGATCAAAGGGCAAAGACAGCGTCAAATTCACACATGCTAATCCTTGTATTTAGGTGTTCTTAAGAATTTAAGAATCAAATGAGCATGGAGGAAGAGAACCAAAATAACTTTAAGGAGAATATTCTCATGGTAACCATGAAAGATTTATTAGAATGCGGTGTGCATTTTGGACACCAAACAAGGCGTTGGAACCCTAAAACCAAAAAATTCATTTTTGGCGTTAGGAAAAATATCCATATTATTGATTTGCAAAAAACCTTGCGCTATTTTAGATACACTTATAATATCGTGCGCGATGCGAGCGCTCAAGGCAAAAGCATCATGTTTGTAGGCACTAAAAAACAAGCCAATGAGACTTTGAAAGAATTTGCTGAAAGCATTCAAGTCCCTTATGTCAATTACCGCTGGCTTGGTGGCATGCTGACTAATTTTAGCACCATTAGAAAATCGGTGAGAAAATTAGAAATCATTGAAGAAATGGAAAATAGCGGTCAAATTGATCTATTGACTAAAAAAGAAAAGCTCATGATTTTAAGGAAAAAAGAAAAGCTGGATAAGTATCTTGGCGGGGTGCGCCACATGAAAAAAATCCCTGATATGATTTTTGTGATTGATGTGGCTAAAGAAAAAATCGCTGTCGCTGAAGCGAGGAAACTCCATATCCCTATCGTGGCCCCCTTAGACACTAACTGCGACCCTGATTTAGTGGATTACCCCATTCCTGGAAATGACGATGCGATCCGCTCTATTAGGCTATTTTGTAAAGAAATGAGCGAAGCGATTTTAGAAGGGCGAGAACTCATGCAAGAAGAAATCGTCCATGCGGATGAAAATAGCGAAGAGATAGAGTTCGTGAGCAATGAAGAAAAAGAAGAAATGCTCGCTGAAATCCAAAAAGAAATCACTCAAGGAGCCGAATAATGTCAGGAATTAGCGCTCAATTAGTCAAAAAATTAAGGGATTTAACCGATGCGGGCATGATGGATTGCAAAAAAGCCCTTGTGGAAGTGGCTGGGGATTTGCAAAAGGCCATTGATTTCTTGCGCGAAAAAGGCTTGAGTAAAGCCGCTAAAAAGGCTGATAGGATCGCTGCTGAAGGCGTGGTCGCTTTAGAAGTAGCGCCTGATTTTAAAAGCGCGATGATGGTAGAAATCAATAGCGAAACGGATTTTGTGGCTAAAAATGAGGGCTTTAAGGAATTGGTTAAAAAAACTTTAGAAACGATCAAAGCTCATAATATCCATACCCCAGAAGAACTGCTTAAAAGCCCGTTAGACAACAAGCCTTTTGAAGAGTATTTGCACTCTCAAATCGCTGTGATTGGTGAAAACATTTTAGTGAGAAAAATCGCTCATTTAAAAGCCCCTAGCTCTCATATTGTCAATGGTTATGCGCATTCTAACGCCAGAGTGGGCGTGTTAATCGGTATAAAATACGATAATGAGAAAAACGCTCCAAAAGTGGTGGAACTGGCCCGAAACATCGCTATGCATGCCGCAGCGATGAAGCCTCAAGTGCTAGATTGCAAAGACTTTAGCCTTGATTTTGTCAAAAAAGAAACCTTAGCCTTGATCGCTGAAATTGAAAAAGACAATGAAGAGGCTAAACGCTTGGGCAAACCTTTGAAAAACATCCCCACTTTTGGGAGTCGCATTGAATTGAGCGATGAAGTTTTAGCCCATCAAAAGAAAGCCTTTGAAGACGAATTGAAAGCGCAAGGCAAGCCTGAAAAAATCTGGGATAAAATCGTTCCTGGAAAAATGGAAAGGTTTATCGCTGATAATACCCTTATTGATCAACGCCTAACCCTTTTAGGGCAATTCTATGTCATGGACGATAAAAAAACTATCGCTCAAGTCATCGCTGATTATTCCAAAGAATGGGATGATGATTTAAAAATCACTGAGTATGTGCGTTTTGAATTGGGCGAAGGCATTGAGAAAAAGGCAGAGAATTTCGCTGAAGAAGTGGCTTTGCAAATGAAGTGAGATTTTAGGAAACGACCTTTAAAGGTTGTTTCTTTTAACTTTTTAACTTTCTTTATTTAATCTCGTTTATAAGACTGATCATCAATTTCTTTGCACTAAAAATAAACTCGTATTTTACAAGAAATAGATAAATGGGTAAATATGCTAATGATTGAGCGTTTTCAAAAATTTTAAGACATTTTGTTCTCTTAAAATGTGATTATGCGAAAAGAAGCTTTCAATCTGGTGGTGGTTAGAAAATTCTTTTTTATGCTCATAAGCTTTTCTAATGTAGGGGGCAAACCCAAAAGGGTTTTCTAAATCCTTTAAGGCGTTTTTCAAACTCTCTTCATCTTTATCTAAAGTATCAAAATACTTGAGCAGGACCTCTCTGGTTTCATAACTCAAAATATCTGAGCCTTTAAAAAAAGTGATGTTTGCATTAGCGACTCCATACACATAAATCGCATTGGGTTTAGGCAGGTTTGAATTCCACATGGGGCGAGATGTTTGAAGATTTTTTTCACCCTTATCGTTTTTAGAGAACTTGATTTCAATCCCCACCACATCATCAAAAATAAAAACCAAAAAATCAGGGTAATTTTGTGAGCCAAAAGGTTGGTATAAAAAATGGCTTGTAAGCTTTGAAAAAGGGTTTTTAAGGGTTTCTGGGTGATTTTTTTCTAAAACTTGCTTTTTGAGTTGGTTAAAAGTGGTTTTGATTTCCTTATTAGGCTTTTCTTCAATATGGCTTAATCCTTCTGTTAAATCGCCGTTGATTTCGCTAAAGTGTTTTTTTAATTCATTCCTAAATTTGTTTTCAAACTGCTCCCCTGTGCTAGAACTTGCAAAAAACTTTCTCTTATTGGTAATTTCTTGGAACACTTTTTCAAGCATGCATTTCCTTTAATTTGCAATATTCTTCCACAAAATCATAAGTAGAAAACCCTAAAACTTGCGTGTTTTTATGAGCGAGTTTGTTGAAATCAATTTTATGGATAATCCTTAAAGCTTCTTTAGAATGGGCTTTGATGAAAAAATATTGTCGGTTTTTAATCAGTAAATTTGCATTGGTGATCTTTTCGTTGTAGTCATAAAAGCCTTGTCTCACCACCGCAAAATCCCATTGGTATTTTTCTTTGTTGAAATATTTTAGGGTGTGTGGTGTGTTGTTATGAATGTAAGTAATAAAGTCACTATGGCGGATTTTAGGGGGTGCAATGATGCGTTCGTCTTTAAGATTTAGGGCGATATTTTTATGCATATAGATTTGAAAAACGCATTTCACATCATAGGGCCGTTCATTAAAAATAAAAGCGTTTTTCTCTAAATCAGCGTTTAAAACCAATTTTGCACGCTTATCAATGTGTTTTTGAATAGAATAGCGTTTGAATAAATTGGGCAAAATAAACGCTACAATAGGCGCTTCGTTTAAAGATTTGTTTAAAAAATCTAGGGCTAATTTCCCTCTATGCCCAAAAGGAGGGTTGCCAACAATGACACGCTTTTTATCAAACTCAATCAATTCCAACAGATAATCTTTTTTTTGAATGCCTTGAGCTTTAGGGGCAATATCAAGGGCGATGCAATCAGCAATCCCTAACTCTTTTAATGCATCAACAAAGCTTCCACTCCCTGCACTTGGCTCTAAAAAATGGAATGCGTTTAAGTCTAGCCCTAGATTTTGAGCGGTGAGATCTTTTAATAAATCCAAACAAAATCGCGCGATTTTGGGGTGGGTGTAAAAAGCGTCTAAATTCTTTTGCAAGGTAGCATTACTAGCCATTTTAATCCCATTTTAGTTGAAATCAAACCCGCCAGCTTCGCCTAAACTCATGCTCTCATAAGCCGCATCCACATAGCTGTTGCGGATCTCGCATTTTAAAACCTTCTCGCATTTCAAGCAACTCGCTACTTGCTTTTCTTCTTGGCATGCTTGTAATTTCAAAAGAGCGTCATTAAAACGCTCTTCATATTCTAATTTTTTAGCGCTATTTTGCATCATTCTCCCTTTAAATATTTTTCTAAAATCTGAGCTTCATGCGGGCTGGCTAAATAGCATTCGCTTTTTTCATGGTAGCTTTCCACGCTTTGTTCTAGCAAACGCTTTTTAACCCCTTTATCAAAATAAAACGCTTCCCCTTTAGCTTTTTCAATGATCAAGGCTAAAGGAAAGACTTCAAAAAGCTTTCGCAATTTCTTTTGCGGGTAGGAAAACATTCCGCCTTTTTTAACCAACACATGATGGACATCAGCCACCATAGATCCTGAATATCGCAAGCGGTAATTTTCTGCAAAAAACTCTTCTAAAGCCTTTTTTAAGCCCAAAGAAAAATCCTTTTGATTGCCTCCGCTAGCGACGATCTTACCCTTATTTTCTAAAACAATGGTTTCTATAAAATGAAACTTGTTTTGATAAAAAGCGTAACGATAAACCTTGTCTAAAGCCACCACTAATTCAATTTTATGCCCAAAAACCACATAAAGGCTTGCGACTAGATTTTGCGCCTTATAATCCTTTTCATAAACCCCTATAATCGTGCCTACTAAGAAATTCGCCTCCATGACTGAACTCCCGTCTAGTGGGTCATAAGCGATCAAATAAGAGCCGTTTTCTTTAGTAACAGGCGTTTCTTTTTCTTCGCTAAAAACGCTTTTGATGTTTTCTAAACTCAAAAAATTTTCTTCTAAAAATTTGTCTAGGGCTAAATCCGCTTTAATAGGCGTATCCCCACTGCTGTTTTCTAACTTAGTGTAACTCCCAGCGTCCGGCTTTTCTAAAATTTCTTGGGCTTTTTTAACCCCTTTTTCTAAAAGACTGATGATTTCTATAACGATGTTTGCATGCTTGCCTTTAAAATGTTTGTAATCCATAAAAACCCTTTTATGATTTGATTAAAGATGCTAATATTTTACTTGAAAACATTGGAAATAGGGAAGTATTTTGAAAGTAGCTCCGAGCCTTTTGAGCGCTGATTTTATGCATTTAGCCAAAGAGATAGAGAGCGTGAGTAACGCTGATTTTTTGCATGTGGATGTGATGGATGGGCATTATGTGCCTAATTTAACGATGGGGCCTGTGGTTTTAGAGAACGTTACTCAAATGAGTCAAGTGCCTTTAGATGTGCATTTAATGGTAGAAAACGCGAGCTTTTTTGTGGGATTGTTCGCTCCTTTAAAACCGCAAATCATCAGCATTCATGCAGAAAATGAAAAACACCCCCACAGGGTGTTGCAACTCATTAAAAATTCAGGCATCACGCCAGGAATTGTTCTAAACCCCCACACGCATGAAGAGAGCGTTAAATACTTGCTAGAAAGCGTGGGGCTAGTGCTTTTAATGAGCGTGAATCCAGGCTTTGGTGGGCAGAAGTTTTTAGATCTGGTGCTAGAAAAATGCCTGAAAGTCAAGGAATTGATTAAGCGCTACAACCCTAGCTGCCTTTTAGAAGTGGATGGGGGCGTGAATGATAAAAATATCTTTGAACTCCAACAAGCGGGCGTGGATGTGGTGGTTTCAGGGAGTTATATTTTTAAATCCAAAGATCGTAAGCTGGCTATTGAAGGCTTACAGAATGCCAATAAATCTCTTGCATAAAGACATTCAAGCCCTAATCGCTCGCTTAAAGCACCAGGATTTAAGCTTAAGCATGCTAGAAAAATCGCTCTCTCGCCTTATTTATGATGAAATCAATTTGGAATATTTAAAAGCGTGCGGGCTTAATTTCATAGAAACGAGCGAAAATTTAATCACGCTCAAAAACCTTAAAACCCCCCTTAAAGATGAGGTTTTTTCCTTTATTGATTTAGAAACCACCGGCTCTTGCCCCCTAAAACATGAGATCTTAGAAATTGGGGCCGTGCAAGTGAGGGGGGGGGAAATTATCAATCGTTTTGAAACCCTTGTGAAAGTCAAAAGCGTGCCTGATTATATCGCTGAGCTTACAGGCATCGCTTATGAAGACACCCTAAACGCCCCAAGCGCGCATGAAGCTTTGCAAGAACTGCGGCTTTTTTTAGGCAATAGCGTGTTTGTGGCCCACAACGCTAATTTTGATTACAACTTTTTAGGGCGTTATTTTGTAGAAAAATTGCATTGCCCCTTATTGAATTTAAAGCTTTGCACTTTGGATTTATCCAAACGCGCCATTTTGTCCATGCGTTATTCTTTGAGCTTTTTAAAAGAGCTTTTAGGGTTTGGCATAGAAGTCAGCCACAGAGCCTATGCGGACGCTTTAGCGAGCTATAAACTCTTTGAAATATGCCTATTAAACTTGCCCAGTTACATCAAAACCACAATGGATTTGATTGATTTTTCCAAATGCGCTAACACCTTGATCAAAAGACCCCCAAGATCCAAATACCAAGAGATCCCATCGCCGTTTTCTCTTTTTGAGAGGACAAAGGGTTTGTTAAATATCATAAAAGCGACCAGTTAAACGAAAGCTGTTTAATGGGGCTTGATAGGGCTAGGATTTTATTGTTTTTGTTCTTTGAGAATATCGCATGCTTCTTTTAACCCTAATTCGCAACTCTTTTTAAGGTTTTCTGTCGTTTGCTTTTCGTCCTTTGCTACGCCTTTACCCTCATTATAAAACGCTGCTAGAGCGTAACACCCTTTAGCATCGTTCAATTCACAAGCTTTAGAATAATATCCAAAAGCTTTTTTAAGATCTTGCGTTACACTTTCACCAAGAAAATAATCTCCTCCTAATTTAGAACACCCTTCACCATTATTTAATTCGCAAGCTTTAGAGTAATATTCTAAAGCATTTTTAAGATCGTTTGCATTAAAATAAAACTCTGCTAAGTCCTTGCATTTTTTAGCATCGTTTGATTTGCAAGCTTTAGCAGTAGCGGTGTGTTCAAGAGCTTTTTCAATGCTTTCTCTTGCACTTCCTTTTAGGATGACTTTAGAATAAGCCTCTCTTAAGATCGCACAACCATCAGCATCGTGTAATCCGCAAGCTTTTTCAAAGTATTCCTTAGCCCTAGTGAAATCTTTATCCGTGTAAATAGTTATACCTAAAAATATAAGCTCTTTAGGGTTTGACTCTGCCATTAACCCCCCTAAACACAACGCCCCCAAACACAAAACCCTAAAAACCGCTTTTTTGACACCCCTTAACATGACGCATTCCCTTTTGTTAAAATATAAGATTCTATTGTAATTGATATTGATAGCTAAAATCTTTTAATGTTTAAAAAACGGGAACTTGATTATTTTATTTTAAACTCATGAAAGGATAGGGGTTATTCGCGACACCCTACCCCACAATATCCAGCAAATGCTCTTCATGCCACAATTCAATTTCTTCTTCTTCCAAGCCAAACGCCTTAGCCCTTTGGCTGTTTGGATAGCGGTTTTTAGAGCCTTCTTTAGGGTCTTTATCGCTAATGGCTTGCATGTTTTCTAACGCCCTTGTTTCTTGGGCTAATTCAAGCTTACTTTGAAAGCTTTGCGCTAAATCCAACATATCACTTCTTGCACCCTGTTGGATAGCAGAATTTAAAGGAGCGTTTTGGTTGATATAAGTTACATTGCCTAAAGCTGAAACACCCATGCTAACCTCCTTAAGTGTTTAAGTGTCCTTTAGACTAATAGTTCGGTATTTTGAGTAAATGACATTAGCTCCTTTGATGATTTTGACAAATTTTCGTTGCGTGTAGTCAATTTCGTAACTATTAAACACATCTTTTTGCATTTTAATCAACATTTTGGCTAATTCCATAATGACCTCATCTTTAGGCGTGTTCTTTTGGCAAAAAACGATCAAATGCGATCCAGGAATATCTCGCACATGCATCCATAAATCATTCGCCCTTGCGTCTTGTAAGAGTTTGATATTTTCTTTTTGGTTTTTCCCTAAACCGATTTTAAAATCCTTATAATACAGCACTTCATACCCGCTCATCGGGCGTTTGATTTTAGAATTTTTAAAGGGAATAAACATTTCTAAAACGCTTTCTTCTTGCGCTCCTTTAACATAGTTGATTTGATTTTCTTTGAAGGCGATTTTTTCTTTTAGATTCTCTTCTTCTAAATACAAGAATTGCGATTTTTGTTTCTTTTTTTTGCTGAGAGTGAATTTTTTATTGATAAAAGCGTTTAAGGGCATGCTCTTATCAATTTCAATTGCGCATTCTTTATCTTCAAAATCCTTTAAAACCACGCGACTTTCATGCTTATGGATTAAATGCTGGTAAGTGAGCAACAATGAGGCTTGAGTTTGCAATTCTTTCGCTTCCAATTGTAAATTTTTAGGATCTTCTAATTTTTCTAATTTTTCTTTCAAGCGTTCTTTTTGGGCGTTTAATCGCTTGATGATTTGATTTTTTTTGTGTTCTAATTCTTTGTGTTGGTAAAATAAAAAATCTTTTTCTAAAATTTCTAACAATCCCTTAAAATCCAAATTCTCTTCTTGATGCTCGTAAATATTAGGAGGCAATGCCCCTAAAATATCGTTTTTAGCGACCCTGTCATTAAAACGAAAGGCCTCTATCACGCATTTTTCTTTATCTAAAATCATGAGATTGGCTTTTTTAGGGATCATTTCTAAACGCAAAATAAAATTTTCACTCTTATAAGCCAAATCTTTAGCGCCTGTGATTTCTAAAATCCGATCGTTATCAATGATGTTTGCTTGTAAGATTTTGGCGTTTTTAGTGAATTTATTCAAACAAAAATCTAACGCTAGGGTGTTTTTTAAAACGCTCTCTGGGGGTTTTTTTGACAAACCAATATAAGGCGCATTCAAATCTACAACAAAGGCGTGTTTGTCTTTAGAAAAAGTTTCCAATAAAAAACCAGATGCATTCAAGCGTTTGAGGTTAAAATGCGTTTGAGCGTTTAAAAATTCGCTGAATTTCTTTAAAAGAAAAAATTTCATTCTTGCGCCTTTAATTTTTCCTTAGCGAAAGAGATCGCGCTCTCTATGTTTTCGCTCCCCCCTATCATGCGCGCGATTTCTAAAACCCTTTCTTCGTTATTAAGGGTTTTTGCAAGGCTTTTGTGGTTTTCTTTGAAGACTAAAATGTGGTTTTTAGCAACGGCTGGGATATGGACTTGGTGCGAAATGGCAAAGATTTGTGAATGGCTGCTCAAGGTTTCAAGGGCTTTAGAGACCGCTAAACTCTCTTCGCCGCTCAAATTGGAATCCATTTCATCTAACACCAACACGCCTTTAAAATCCTTTAAAAACTCCATTTCTAAAAGCATGAACGCCAGCCTCAAACGGCTGTATTCTCCAGAGCTTAAAGTTTCTAATTGGGAATTTTGTAAATGTAAAACGAGTTTTTGAGTGCCTTTTTCGCTCATGGGGGCTTCTTCTAAGATCAAACTAGGGCTTTTTAGGAGCAAATCTTTAGCCTTAACGCTTAAAAGAGCGTTAAAACCGGCTAAATACTCTTTTCTAAAGCCGCTTATTTCTTCGCACAATTTCAAGCATTCGGCTTTCAATCGCTCTATTTCTTTGTGGTAAGTTTCGCAATAATGGTCAATTTCTTTTAGGTTATGCAATTCGTTTTTAACATGCCCTAATCGTTCTTTAGCATGTGCAATGCTCCCGTAATCCTTAATGATCCCACTCAGCATGCCAAGCCTTTCTAGCACTTTTTCAATATCCAAACGCTCGCACTCTTCTAATTTAGCCTGCTCTTTTTCCAACAGAGCGCTCGCTTCTAACAAAGCGCTTTTTAAAAATTCAGCGCTATGGCCCACGCTCTCTAAAGCATGCGTGATTTTATGGGTATTTTCTAGCACCTCTAACGCCAGAGCGATCTTATCGTTCAATTTTTCCTTACTGGAGAGCAATTTTTTTTGCTCTAAAAGGCGTTCGTATTCGTCTTCTTTTAAATCCAGCCTCTCTAATTTCATTTTTTCAAAATTCAATCGTTCTTCTAAATCCTTTTGGAAACGCTTTTTATCCTCTAATAACCGCCTTTCTTTTTCTAGCTTTTCTAAGCGGGTGAATTTTTCTTCAAGCACGCCTAAAAGGGGGCTAAACGCCTTGTTTTCGTTTTTAATATAGCCATCTAGTAAGGAAAGCATTAAAATATCATTGAGTTCATTCTGGCTGAATCTATCGTTAGATAAGCGTTTGATCAAACCTTTTAATAACGCTTTGAGCGTGTTTTTAGACAGGCTTGTTTGGTTTAAAAAATAGCGCGTTTTTTCTTTTTTAATCACGCTGATGACTAAAGGTTCGTGGTTATCTTCTCTAAAAATGCCGTATTCTTCCGTGTCTAAAAAAGGCGCGATCAATTCTACTTCAATGTTTGAAGCGTTGCTCTCTTTAAGCCCAAACGCCCCTAAAAGGCTCGCAATAAGAACGCTTTTTCCCACCCCACTAGCCCCACTAATCGCGCTCAAGCCGTCTTTAAACTCCAAATCCAATTTTTCAAAAACAGCGTTTTGACGCACTTTTAAGCGTGTGATTTGAGCGTTATTAAAATCTCGCATGTTTTACCCTCTTTATCTTTTTTTGCTAGGGCTTTCCCCCCATAAGAGCTTTTCTTTAAGCACTTTAAAATAATCCCTTGAATTTTTTTGTAAGAGCTTGGTGGTCGTGGGGCTTTTTTGAATGTATAGGGGTTGGTTGGCTTTTAAATCATAGGTGGCTTGCCCATCAATGACCACAAGAGCGTCTTCATGAGCACAAAAATTCAAACAAAATTCCGCTCCTAACACTAAAGGGCGTTGCGTTAAAGAAAAATCGCACAAGGGCGTTAAAATATAGCTCTGGCTTAAAGCATGCACAATCGGCCCATGAGCGCTCAAATTATAAGCGGTTGAGCCTAGGGGCGTGGCAATGATAAGCCCATCGCCTTTATAGGTGTTAAAGGGCGTATGGCCTGCACACGCTTTGATGTCTAAAACCCCTAAAGCTTTTTTTTTAGCGATCACGATTTCATTGATCGCATAAAAAGAGATTTTTCCAATACGGCCCTCTAAAGCCAGATGCTCTTCTAATTTGATCCTATCTTGCTTGAGATCTTGTAAGAAATCTTTCAAGTCGTTCAATTCAACCGCGCTCAAAAACCCTAAATTCCCAATTCTCACCCCAAAACATGGCTTATTGTAAGAATGCGTCATTCTTAACGCCCCTAAAATCGTGCCATCGCCCCCTAAACACAAAAACGCATCAGCTTTTTCTATCAATCGTTCATCTTTTGCCCCATCAAGGCTATCAACCATAAAGCTTTCAAACCCCTCATCTTCTAAAAGCTTTAAAACCCATTCTTTAGCCTGCTCTAGCTCCTTAAAAAGGGGGTTTTGATAATGGGTAGGCCGCACAAACACGCCGATAGTTTGATGTGAATCTTTCATGCGTATATTGTAGCTTAAAGCTTGAAACAAAATTTTAAAAAAGAGGGTTTTAGCCGCTTTTTTATCATCTTATGTAAAACTCTTAAAAGTTTTTATTGTGGTTAATGTTTCATTTTTTAAACTTTTTTAATTATTTTTTGGGTATTCTTTTTAAGAATGTAAACATCATGTTAAGGAATCACACATGAAAAAATTTTTTTCTCAATCTTTGTTAGCTTTGATTGTTTCTATGAACGCGCTATTAGCCATGGATGGCAATGGCGTTTTTTTAGGGGCGGGTTATTTGCAAGGGCAAGCCCAAATGCATGCGGATATTAATTCTCAAAAACAAGCCACTAACGCTACTATCAAGGGCTTTGACGCGCTTTTAGGGTATCAGTTTTTCTTTGGGAAATACTTTGGCTTGCGTGCTTATGGGTTTTTTGACTACGCCCATGCCAATTCTATTAGGCTTAAAAATCCTAATTATAACAGCGAAGTGGCGCAATTGGCGGGTCAAATTCTTGGGAAACAGGAAATCAATCGTTTAACGAGTCTCGCCGCTCCCAAAACCTTTGAACCAAACATGCTCACTTATGGGGGGGCTATGGATGTGATGGTTAATGTCATCAATAACGGCATCATGAGTTTGGGGGCTTTTGGTGGGGTGCAATTAGCCGGCAATTCATGGCTTATGGCGACACCGAGCTTTGAGGGCATTTTAGTGGAACAAGCCCTTGTGAGTAAAAAAGCCACTTCTTTCCAATTTTTATTCAATGTGGGGGCTCGCTTAAGGATCTTAAAGCATTCCAGCATTGAAGCGGGCGTGAAATTCCCCATGTTAAAGAAAAACCCCTATATCACCGCTAAAAATTTGGATATAGGGTTTAGGCGCGTGTATTCATGGTATGTGAATTACGTGTTCACTTTCTAGGGGCGCGTCCCTAGAGCTCAAGCACGCTCTCAATGATTTTAATCAGTTCTTCTTTTCTTTTTTCTAAGCTTTTGGGCGTCCATTCTGTGTATTGCGCAACATCTATGGTCATCTTATAACAAGTCATCACCTTAAAAGTTTCTTCCCTACCTCGCTTGTCCTTACCTAGCTTGACAGCGTGTCCCATATAGATTTCTTTTTTCTCTTTGAAATCTTGGTTTAAAACTTGGCTTAAAGCTTTGGTGTTTTTCTTGCCCCCTAAAAGCGTGAGGTTGGCTAAAGAATGCGTGTATAATCCTCTTTCTTCTTCGCTAAAGTCTTTCACCCATTGGCTTGAAGGATCGGGGTTTTGGGGCAAAATGCGTTCAACATGCAAATCGTCATCCATTTTTAATATAAGCGGGGTTGGCGTTATCGCTCATGAAATATTCCACTAAAATGAGAATGGGTTTGACCCATGAATTTTTTTTAGCCGTTTTACCAGTGCAGTAGAATTTCGTGTATAAGTTGCTGTCTTTTAGATTGTCCTTAAAGCGTTGCGTGATATTTTTATCATCTAAATATTTTTTTACAACAATAGAAGCGATGTATCTTACGCTTTTCTTTTCTTTCAAGGCATCAATGATATTGCAACAAGTTTGGCTGCGTGTGGATCTTGTCTGCCCTGCAACCCAATCTTGGTAGTAAAACTTGACCAACAACTCCTTTAAAGCCTCTATGTCTTGATCGCTATAGCGGTGTAACAAACTGGTGCACAAAATAACACGCAAATAATCATCATCTTTATACGAGAGCAAGTAAGCGTGTCGGTCTTGCATTCCTAACATCTCACCATAAGCGTTGTAAAAATCTTCTACGCCCTTAAGGTATTCTAATGGGGTTTTGTTAAGCTTGTTAAACCAAGTAACGAGCCTTTTTTCCATTTTTTCTTTAGAAGTTACCGGATTGAGATAGGTTAAATACCAGCTGAATAAGGTTTCTATTTTTAAATCATTATCTGAACATTTTTGGCTTAAATCATTCCAATGAGACACAAATTCTTCTCGCTCATGCTCTTTAGCGTGTTTTAACAATTCTCCCTTAAAAATATCCGTCGCATTCAAAGCCAAACCTCTAGCGTTTAAAACATTAAAAATCCTTAACGCTTTGTCTGCATCAGGGCAAGTGATGGTGATAAAGACGACCCTAAGATACAGCCACTCAATGAAATCGTTAATGTCTTCAATCTCTTTTTTCCTGAGATAGTTTTTTAAACAAACCGCATTTTTTAAGTAATTGTTTTCATCATTTTTACTTACATGATGAGGGTCATCAAAAAAATCTAATGCATCTTGAAAATCATATTCAGCGTTAGACCCTATAGTGTTAAAACTCAGTCGTTTTCTTTCTGTATGCCTATCTTTCCAACCCTCTTGTAAATGTTCTAAATTCTTAGGGTCTAAACAATCATTATAAAGATCGGATAAAACTTTTGCCAGCAGAATGAAAGTGCTTAAGCGTTGCTGGCCATCTACAATATCATAGGTTTTGGCTTTTTTAGAATCTTCGCTGATTAGAATTAAAACTAATGAGCCGCAAAAATAATCGCTTTCTCTGTCATCTTCATAATTAAAAAACAAATCGTCTAAAAGCTTTTCGCAGTTTTCTTCTGTCCATTGATAAGGGCGTTGGTAGATAGGGATTTGATAGTAGAGTTCGTCTTTTAAAATATCTCTCAGGTTGAGATCGTTGCTGTCAATTTTTGCCATAAAAACCCCTTGTATAATTTAGGATAGATTATAACATTAAAAAGTGTTTTTTTTTTTTTGAAATATTTCTATGCATTAAAACGCATGGTTTTTGTTAGAATAGACAGAAAGAACCCCTAATTTAGGGGTTTTTGGGGTTTATTTCTTAAAATTTTCCATGGATTTTTTCATATCAATCACATAGCGGAAATTCCCTTGCCCGTTTAAGAGTTTATCCCAAGTCGCATCAATTTCTTGACCGGTAACTAGCTCAATCTCAGGGTAAATGCCATGCTTGACGGAAAAATCCATCATTTCTTGGGTTTCTTTCACGCCCCCAATCCAAGAGCCATAAACCTTATGATTGCCTGAAAACAGCACCAAATCGCCAAAATCCAAATTCCTTTGCGGATCTTTTGGGGGGATACCCACGATCGCCACTTCACCGCCATATTTTAATAATTTCGTGTAGGCGAGCAAGTCATATTGCGTGGGAATGCTAGAAACGATTAGATCAAATTTTTCTTTGCATTCTTCCACGCTTGTATAAAAGTTAGTCGCGCCTAGTTTTTGAGCCATTTGTTTTTTCTTGTCGTTCCTTGCGAACACGCTCACTTGCGCTCCCATAGCCACGGCGTATTTTAAAGCCATATGCCCCAACCCGCCAAAACCAGCGATACCCACTTTAGAGCCTTTAGTAACTTTAGAAAATTTTAAAGGCGAATACACGGTGATGCCCGCGCAAAGCAAGGGGGCTGCCTTGTCTAATGGGGCTTCTTTAGGGATAGAAATCACAAAGTTTTCGCTCACCACGATATTGTTAGAATACCCGCCATAAGTAGGCTTATTATTGTGGAAAGAATCTTCCCAGCTGTAAGTGTAAATGGTTTTGTTGTTTTCGCACCATTGTTCTTGGTGTTCATGCTTACAAGTATGACACTCACCGCAAGAATTTACCATACAGCCCACTCCAGCGTGATCGCCTACTTTAAACTTCGTTACTTTAGAGCCAACCGCGCTCACTACCCCAGCAATCTCATGCCCAGGCACCATAGGATAAATTCCAGGCAACCAATCGCTATGAGCGAAGTGAATATCCGTATGACAAATTCCTGAAAAATGGGTGTCAATGACAACATCGTATTCGCCCATGGCATGGCGGCTATGCTCCCATTCGTGGAATTTCCCGTCTTTGCTGTCTATCACAAAACCTTTAAAAGGCACTCGTTGGCTGTTACAATTGCAAGCGTTATGCATAAAAACTCCTTAAAACATCAAAGTATCATTCAGTCTTATTTGTAGTTTTAACAACAAGGAAAAAAAGGATTTTTGTGTGTTTCTGTAACCGTCAAACAGGTTCAAAAGAAGAGTGTTTGTGTGTTTCTGTAACCGTCAAAAATTTAACAAAAACTATTAAAGGCTAAATGTGGAAAGATTTTAAGGGATTTATGCTTAAAGCTTTCTTAAGCTAAAGGAAAACCTTTACCCTAAAGCGGCCTTTAAAACCCTTGCTAAAGCTTATTTTTTTAAAGCTCCTTTAAAACCTCTAAAGGCGATTTGAACGCTAGATTGAACGCCTTAGCGATGCCTTCTTGAGTGATATAGCCGTTATAAGCGCTCAAGCCTCCAAGGGTGTTCGCCACGATTTTAGTGTTGGCTTTTAAAAAACCCTTCAAGCCATGCTCTAAATAATACAACAAATACGGCACGCTCGCATGGCTATAAGCTACAGAGCTTGTTTTAGCGGCAATCCCTGGCATGTTCGGCACGCCATAATGCAACAAATCCTCTTCCACATACACCGGGTTAGAATGGCTTGTCTGGTGTATGGTCTCTATGCACCCCCCTAAATCGCAAGCCACATCTATCACTACCCCTTGTTTTTGCATGTATTTTAAATGCCTTCTTAAGATCACTTTAGGGGTTTGGCTCGCTGTAACTAGCACCGCTCCCACTAGCCCCACTGCCCCATTTAAAGCCTGAATGATATTGGCTTCATTCACGCTTAAAACTTCTAAATCATACAAATGGTAATAGGGGTGGTTTTGCAATTTAGCGTAGTCTAATTCTAAAATCGTTACTTTAGCCCCCATTTGGCTTAAGACTTTCGCGCTCTCCATGCCAACCACACCGCCCCCAACTACGACGATTTTAGCCCTTTGCGCTCCCGATAACCCCCCAAGCATGACCCCCTTACCCATAAACCCCTTAACATGCTCTAAAGCCAATAAATAATGCTGGATTAAATGCGCAGCCAACCTCCCAGCCACCACGCTCATAGGCGCTAAAATAGGGTAGTCGTTTTTAGGCCCGGCAATGGTTTCAGTGCAAATGGAAGTGATTTTTTTATTAATAAACATTTCGCACAAGCTTTTTTGATACGCTAAATCCAAATAACTAAACAGCGTCGCTTTTTCTTTTAACAAAGGGTATTCATGCTCTAAAGGCTCTTTGCATTTGACCACCAAATCCTGCCCCCACGCCGTTTTAGAATCCACGATTTTAGCCCCCACGCTTTCATACGCTTCGTTACTATAACCGCTATTAGTGCCGGCGCTATTTTCAACTAAAACCTCCACGCCCTTTTGAACGATTAGCGCCACATCATCAGGCACTAAAGCCACTCGGGATTCCAAATCCATGCTTTCTTTGACTAGCCCAATAGTCATGTTAATCCTTTAAATAGTAGTGTCAGTTATGATTATATTCGCTCAATAAGACTATTTGAGCGTTTTTCTGTCAAAAATTTGAATGGTTTTACTCTTTTACACAATAAAGTCAATTTTGTTTGTTATTTTCTTATTATTTATTTTGTAATCGTTGGTTGGGATTTAAAATAGAATTCACTTAACGATTAAAGGATGCGTTTATGAAAGACAACACAACCTTAAGCAGGGACATTGGCTTCAACCAATTGATGATGATCGCTTTAGGGGGGACGATTGGCACCGGGCTTTTTGTAGGCACAGGGGGAATATCGCTAGCGCAGGCCCTTTAGCCACGCTTTTAGCGTATTTGATTGGAGGGATTATTGTCTATTCTATTGTTTTATCTTTAGGAGAATTAGCGAGCGTGTATCCCACCACAGGGAGTTTTGGGGATTATGCGAGCCGTTTCATTAACCCAAGCACCGGGTATATGGTCTTTTGGATGTATTGGCTGAGCTGGGTTTTAACCGTGGCCGTGGAATACATCGCCATAGGCTTGCTTATGCAACGATGGTTCCCGACTGTTCCTGTGTATGTGTGGGTCATCGCATGCATTGCGCTTTTATTTCTATTGAATTTCTTTTCGGTTAAAATTTTTGCCACAGGCGAATTTTTGCTCAGCACCATTAAGGTTTTAGCGGTCTTTGTGTTTATTGTGCTTGGGTGCATTGGCATTGTCTATTCGTTTTATTTGCATGGATTTGAAGGCGTGTTTGCTAATTTCTATTTTAATGGGGAGACTCAAGGGCTAGAAAAAGGCTTTTTCCCTAAAGGAGTGGGGGCGTTCTTTGGGGCGATTTTAGCGGTGATTTTTGCTTACACAGGCACAGAGATTATCGGCGTTGCAGCAGGAGAAACTAAAGACGCGAAAAAAGTCATGCCTAAAGCGATTAAGGCGACTTTATGGCGGATCGTGTTTTTCTTTTTAGGGGCGGTGTTTGTGGTATCGGTGTTTTTACCCATGACGGATAGCGGTTTGACGCAAAGCCCTTTTGTGAGCGCTTTAGAAAAAATCCCCTTACCCTTTTTGGGCGTGGGTATCCCTTATGCGGCAGATATTATGAATTTTGTCATTGTCACTGCGATTTTATCCACCGCTAATTCTGGGCTATACGCTTCAGGGAGAATGATTTATGGTTTAAGTCAAAAAAAGATGTTTTTCCCCCTTTTTGCTAAACTTAACGCCTCTGGAACGCCCACTTATGCTTTATATTTATCTTTAGGGGTTACACTTATTGGCATGCTCACCGAAGCGTTTGCGCCAGAAAAAATCATGGCAAGCTTGATCAATGTGGTGAGTTTTATGGTGATTATTGTATGGATCAGCATCAGCGTAGCGCAATACCGCTTCAGGAAAGAGTATCTGGCTTTGGGGAAATCCTTAAAAGATCTGCCTTATAAAGCCCCCCTTAATCCCTTGATCCAAATTATTGGCATCAGCGGGTGCTTGGTGGGGCTTATAGGGGCGTATATGGATGCGAATGAACGCATTGGAGGGTATCTTACGCTAGTGTTTATGGGGCTTTGCTATGGAGCGTATTATTTGAGTAAGGACAAATGGGGCTATCAGCAAGAAAAAGGAATTTAAAGGAGCAATAAAATGATTTTAGTAGGATTAGAAGCGGAGTTAGGAGCGTCAAAAAGAGGTACCGATAAAGGGGTTAGGCGTTTGAGAGAGGTTTTGAGTGCAACGCATGGCGATGTGATTAAAGGCATGCAAACGATCACTCAAGAGCGGTGCGTGCTTTATAAAGAGTTTAGATACGCTAAGAATTTTGAAGATTACTACCTTTTTTGTAAAGAAAATCTGATCCCTTGCATGAAAGAAGTGTTTAAGAAAAAAGAATTCCCTTTGATTTTAAGCTCAGAGCATGCGAACATGTTTGGGATTTTCCAAGCCTTTAGGAGCGTTCATAAAGACAAAAAAATAGGGATTTTGTATTTAGACGCGCATGCGGATATTCATACGGCTTATGACAGCGATACAAAGCACATTCACGGCATGCCTTTAGGCATGGTTTTAAATCGTGTCCGTAGCGGGGTTAATCGCATGAGCGAGAGCGAAGAAAAGGCATGGCAAAAGCTTTGCTCTTTGGGGTTAGAAAAGGGAGGGTTAGAAATTGATCCTAAATGTTTGGTGTATTTTGGGGTAAGAAGCACCGAACAGAGCGAAAGAGATGTGATTAAGGAATTAGAAATCCCCTTATTTAGCGTGGGTGCGATAAGAGAAAACATGCAAGAAGTGGTTCAAAAAACCAAAGAATCATTAAAAGCGGTGGATATTATTTACCTTAGCTTGGATTTAGACATTATGGATGGCAAGCTTTTCACTTCTACCGGCGTGCGTGAAAATAACGGGCTGAGTTTTGATGAGCTCAAGCAATTACTGGGCTTGCTTTTAGAAAGTTTTAAA
The DNA here is from genome assembly GCF_011175115.1 of Helicobacter pylori. Classification (GTDB taxonomy): domain Bacteria; phylum Campylobacterota; class Campylobacteria; order Campylobacterales; family Helicobacteraceae; genus Helicobacter; species Helicobacter pylori_DF. The sequence goes on from NZ_SHOW01000001.1 coordinate 572,812, forward strand.
GACCGATTAGGGGCGGTTGAGGTAACCGAATACAACCCCACGGTGAGTGCTAAACACAATAACGAAGAAGAAAAGCAGGTTTTGGAAATCTTGGATCTCATCATCAAGCGCTGTAAAATTAAAGATGAGAGGCGATCTTTTGCAATGAGTCGCTGATCGCTTTTCAAACCAAACGATAAAAAGTTGAAAAAAGGGGCTGTGTTTAGATGGAAAGTTAAACCGCTTTTAGCGTCAAAGAATGTCTTGTGTGTTTTGAGAACGCACGCAAGCTCATTGTGTGTCAAAAATGGGTATTTTCTACTAAAACCGAGCGAAATCAAAAAAAAAAAAGATTTTCACGGGATTGATAAAAATTTAAGAATTTTATGACAAAATTCTGCATGTTATTAAGTTTTTTTTGTTTTTATTACCTACGACCGCTATTTGCTTTTGTACAACTATACTTAAAAAACTTAAATAATTTACCATTTTAATCTCTTAAAACGCAAGGAGTTGACGTTGCATAAAAAAGTTCTGTTGGCTTTAACTGCTAGTTTGATTTGTCAAGAGTCTTTGTTCGCTAAGGAAAAAGATTACACTTTGGGCAAGGTTTCTACTGCCGGGAAAAAGGATAAATCTGATTATTCTGGGCAGGTCAATTTGGGTTATAGCGGGATCACCGCGCCTAAGAGTTGGCAAGATGAAGAAGTGAAAAAATACACAGGAAGCCGCACGGTGATCTCTAATAAAGCGCTCACCCAACAAGCTAACCAAAGCATTGAAGAAGCTTTACAGAATGTCCCAGGTCTGCAAATTAGGAACGCGACAGGTGTAGGGGCTATGCCTACTATCCAAATCCGTGGCTTTGGGGCTGGGGGTTCAGGGCATAGCGATGCGACGCTTATGTTAGTTAATGGTATTCCTGTTTATATGGCCCCCTACGCTCACATTGAGCTAGACATTTTCCCCGTTACCTTTCAAGCCATTGATCGCATTGATGTGATCAAAGGTGGAGGCAGCGTGCAATATGGGCCTAACACTTATGGGGGTATTGTCAATATCATCACTAAGCCTATCCCTAATCAATGGGAAAACCAAGCGGCTGAAAGGATCACTTATTGGGCTAAGGCTAGAAACGCCGGGTTTGCCGCTCCCCCTGATAAAACCGGCGATCCTTCTTTCATCAAGTCTTTAGGCAACAATCTCCTCTATAACACTTATGTGAGGAGCGGAGGGATGATCAATAAGCATGTGGGTATCCAAGCGCAAGCTAACTGGGTTAGAGGACAAGGCTTTAGGGACAATAGCCCCTCTAATATTTCAAACTATTGGCTAGATGGGGTCTATGACATCAATGAAAACAACGGGATTAAAGCCTATTACCAATACTACGATTTTGCTATCGCCCAACCGGGATCACTCAGCGAGCAAGATTACAAAATAAACCGCTTCGCTAATCTACGCCCTCTCAACCAAAAAGGCGGGCGCTCACAACGCTTTGGGGCTGTGTATGAAAACCGCTTCGGGGATTTAGACAGAGTGGGCGGGACTTTCAGCTTCACTTACTATGGGCAGTTGATGACTAGGGACTTTCAGGTAAGCTCTAGCTACAATAGCGCTAACATGGTTACTTGTTTTAGCGAAGTGGCATGTAGGGCGGCAGGACTTCCGGCAGGGTATAACTTGGCTGTGCCTTATTATGCCACCAACTACAATGGTTGGGCAGAAGTAGAAAACCCTGTGCGCTCCATCAACAACGCTTTTGAGCCTAAAGTGAATTTGATCGTCAATACCGGGAAAGTCAAGCAAACCTTTATCATGGGCTTGCGTTTCATGACCACCACTTTTTTACAACGCCAATACTTAAACACCAATGAATGCGCCACCAAAACGAGCGGTGAGGGGGCAGGCTTCTTGTGTGAGGGCCCTAATGTGATGAGCGGTTGGAAACCTCACATCAAGCATGGCGTTTATAGAAACTGGAATAACTGGCGTAACAATTACACAGCGGTTTATTTGAGCGATCGCATTGAAGCTTGGGACGGGCGCTTTTTTATTGTGCCTGGTTTGCGCTACGCTTTTGTGCAATACAACAACGAAAATGCGGCTAATTGGGCGCAAATCCCTGAGAAGGATTTAAGAAAAATCAAGCACATGAACAATTGGATGCCCTCAACCAACATTGGCTTTATCCCTGTGCAAGGCGATCACAATGTGCTTACCTACTTTAACTACCAACGCTCTTTTGTCCCGCCTCAATTAGATGTTTTGAGCTATGGAGGAGCGGAGTATTTTACCCAACACTTTGACACTGTGGAAGCAGGAGCGCGCTACACCTATAAGGATAAATTTAGCTTCAATGCGGACTACTTTAGGATTTGGGCGCGCGATTTTGCCACCGGGCAGTATTCAGTCTATACAAGCGGCCCCATGAAAGGTAATGTGCGCCCCATTAATGGCTATTCTCAAGGCGTGGAGCTAGAATTGTATTACAGGCCTATTAGAGGGTTGCAATTCCATGCCGCTTTCAACTACATTGACACTCGTGTAACTAGCCATGGCCCTTTAACCGACTTGAACGGGGATGTGCTAAAAGGGACTAGCTATAACAAGCATTTCCCTTTTGTAAGCCCTTTCCAGTTCATTCTTGACGCTCGTTACAATTGGCGTAAAACCACCATTGGTATTTCTAGCTATTTTTATAGCCGCGCTTATAGCGGGATTAGCAACAGCGCAGCAGGAGGCTATTATGGGATGCAATATTATAGTGGGGGGAACAACTATGAAAGCGTTCTTAATAGCGGTTATCAATGCGAAGCTTGGTGTATGACCCAACATGAAGGGCTCTTGCCTTGGTATTGGGTGTGGAATATCCAAGTGAGCCAAATTTTCTGGGAAAACGGACGACACAGAGTTACAGGAAGCTTGCAAATCAATAACATCTTCAACATGAAGTATTACTTCACTGGGATTGGCTCTAGCCCTGCAGGCTTGCAACCTGCACCTGGAAGATCAGTTACAGCGTATTTGAACTACACTTTCTAAAGGCTTTAAAAAGGAGGGGGGGTTATTGCACTATGATGAGCCGCTCAAATTAGCCGATTAGCGGTTCCACTAATTTCACTAATATTGTGGAGTCTTCATTTAAGAATATTCCAAATAAGTTTCTTTGAGGCTGGCCTTAGCCCTTTGCCAATCAGGCAAATACAAACTCAGCAAATCCCTAAAATATTCGTTATGGTGGCGCGCTTTTAAATGCAATAATTCATGCACAACCACATATTCAATGCCTTCACTAGGCGCTTTAGCCAATTCCAAATTAAAAAGCAAGGCGCGTTTAGCAATATTACAACTCCCCCATATCCGTTTCATTTTTTGGATTTTAAAGCTTTGTATGCTCTCGTTTAAAATCTTTTCGTATTGGTTGATGTAGGTTTGTATTTTTTCTCTTAAAACTTGTCTGTAGTAGTTTTCTAACACTTTTAAGCGGTTTTCTAAGCTTGTTTTTTTCTGGACATGCAAGATTAAATATTTAGGGCTTTGGAAGACGAAGTGTTTTTTTATGGTGTGTTCAATCTTTAACAAATAGCGTTTCCCAAAAAGATAATGGCTTTCTCTTTCTAGCATTCCTCTTTGGCTTTGTCTGTTTTGGTTTAAAAAATTTTGTTGCTGTTCTTTTATCCAAGGGAGTCTTTTAATCAAAGAAAGCCTAAGGCTCTCATCGTTTAAAGCTAGGGGGCAAGACACATGCACAGAGCCATCGGGCGGGCAAACGCTAATGTGTAAATGCTTAATATCCTTTTTTTCTATAGCGATGTTGGTATTATTTAAAGTCAAACAATAAGCGTTCATTAGCGATACTCCTCTATGTGTTTGGCTAAATTAAAAATATTTTCTAACAAAACCTCATCGTTTATGATTTTTCTTAAAGCGATTTTAAGGTTTTTTTCTTTTTGATTATGCCCCACCCAACCATCTTTTTTATTACCCCTTATGCATGCATCTATTTCTAGGGCTAAGGCTTCATTTTCATCTAAATTATCATAGAGGGTTTTTAAAGCGTTAGTGTTGATCTTTTTAGGGTAATTTCTATCTTCTTTATCAATAACTTTTTTGGCTAGAGCCTGGATTTGTTGCAAGTATTCTAAATAGGTTAATTTCTTTTCTCTAAACTGGAGAATCAAATCGTTTAAAAGCGAGGATAATTCTCCGTAATACTTAGGGTCGCTCGCTTCTTTTTCTATAATGCGTTTTCTGGTGTTATTAGCGATGCTTTCTGCCATAGAGCTTTCATTTTTGAATGCTTGAGATAACGCCTTATTGAAATCATTAATATCCATTTGGACTAAAACTTCGCACAGCCCTTGATCTTCTATTTTGAATAACACCTCGCTATCCGTGGTCTTAATGTAAGCGTCTAAGATCCTGCGCATGTCTTCGCTATAGCTTTTTAAATCCACGCTATCCCCACTACTCAAGCCAATCACCTTTTGTAAATGCCTATAACATTCCGCTTCTTGTTTGATTTGTTGCGTCTCTTCTTTAGAATGAATGGGCTTTTCTAAGTTATTCAATTCCACAAACATTCTTAAAAACGCGCCAACAAGCTGGTAAAACAACCGCCTTTTTTGAGCGTTTTTTTCTAAATCGCTCCCACAAAAATAAGCGATATAATCCTCTTCATCTTTTGGCTCTTTCACGCTTTCACAAAGCGATTTTAACTGATCTCTAGTTTCTTCTAATTTTTTCTTAATCTTTTGGGATTTGTCAGAGATCAGCCCTTGAATGTCTTCTCTTTCATAGTTTTCAAACGCTTTATTGGTGTAATCGCTGTGTGCTTCTTGTAAGCTATCAAATAAATCCTTATAGTCTATGATACAGCCAAAATCCTTATCTTCGCTATCCAATCTATTCACCCTGCACACCGCTTGAAAAAGCCCATGATCTTGCATTGTCTTATCCATGTATAAATAAGTGAGGCTTGGCGCATCAAAACCGGTCAATAGCTTATCCACCACGATCAACAGCTTCATTCTATTAGGCTCATTAATAAAACGCTCTTTAACTTTTTCTTCAAACTCTTTAATTTGATTAAGGGCTTTTTTCTCATCTTTTTCATGAAAAAAGTTTTGCAGCATTTTGCAATAAGTGCGGTATTTGTAACTCTCTTCGCTCTCATCGCTCCCGCAATCTTTCAGATCGGCGATATTGGGTTCATAGCTTGTGATCACAGCCACCTTATCCTTTAATTCTGTTTCTAAAAAGAGTTCAAAATACCGGCATGCGTTATACACGCTTTCAGCCACCAGCATGGCATTCCCCTTTCCATTCCTTAATCGTGGGAGTTTTGCCATATCCAATACAATATCTTGCACAATATTTTCCAATCTGTCTTTAGTGGAAAAAACTTTTTGCAAATTAACCCATTTCTTTTTAAGCTCTGTTTTAGCCGTCTCATTCAAGCCTTGGGTTTTCAATTCAAAATATTCGTCTAGCTTTTCATGGTCGCTGACATACTGATTCACGCTTCTGGCTTCATAGTTTAAATCCAGCACCACTTTATCGCTAACGGCTTCATTAAATTTATAGCAATGGATATAATTCCCAAACACTTCCTGGCTTGTCTTTTTATCTTGTTTCAACAAAGGCGTGCCGCTAAAGGCGATAAAAATCGCATTAGGGAGCAGGCTTTTCATGGCTTTATGCAATTTAGCGCTTTGGGTTCTGTGGCATTCATCCACTAAAACAACCCATTCCTTTAAAACAGGTTGTTTTAAGTCGTTGTCATCAAACTTATGCATAAGCGAGCTAACCAAAAATTCCTTATTTTCAAACAACACGCTCAATAAATCCTTCTTGCTGTCTGCGCGATAAAGATCCTCGCCTATTCCCAAAAACACGCCTTGAATTTGAGCGTCTAATTCCCTCCTGTCCGTAACGATTAAAATCCTCGCTTGTGTGGTATTTCTTCTTAGCCATTGAGTGAGCCACACCATAGTTAAGCTCTTACCGCTGCCTTGCGTGTGCCAGATAATCCCCCCTTCTTTTCTTTGGATAAATTCTTGCGTTTTTTTAATCGCAAAATACTGGTGGAACCGGGCGCATTTCTTTTGCCCCTTATCAAAAATCAAAAAATCATGGATAAATTCTAAAAACCTTTTTTTTCTAAAAAGCATTCAATCGTTTCAAACAAATTTTTTTGAACGCCCTCTTCTTTCCAAGAAAGGTAGTATTTTTCTTTAGTTTCTATGACGCCATATCTTAGCCCTTGACTTTCATTGCCCGCCATAACCAATTGGATCGTTTTAAAAAAATCTCTAATAAACTCTTTCTTTTGGTTGTCTAAATTTTGCCTAATACCGCTTTCCACGCTCACGCTGGATTTTTTCAATTCTAGCACCCCTAAAGCGATCCCATTAACGTAAAGCACGATGTCCGGCCGTTTCATGTTTGGCCCTTTAACGCTCACTTCTTCAGCCACGCTAAATTCATTCTTAGAAACGTCTTTCCAATCAATGAGATAAGTCGTTTGAGTGTTTTCATTCTGGCTTATTTTAGTTTTCACGCCATAAATCAAAAGCTCGTAAAATGTTTGATTCGCTTCGTATAAATCGTTTTTTAAAGCCTCATGGATTTTCTGCTCAATTTTATGCCACCTTTCATGCTCAATTTTTTGACTTTTAATGAGCCATGCTTTCAAGCTTTCTTTATTGATGTTTTCGTTATCGCTCTTTGTTAAATCCCCTAAATACGCATAGCCCATGCTTTTAAAAGTTTCTATGACTTGATTTTGAACTTCTTTTTCTGTTTTCATCATTAAACCCCTTAAGAACGCTTTTTACCGCTTTATATTATAATCCTAAAAACAAAATAGGGCGGTTAAAATGGCGATCAAAAAAAGCGAATTGTATAGCTCTTTATGGGCTGGAGCGGACAGCTTAAGGGGCGGAATGGATGCGAGCGAGTATAAAAACTATGTTTTGAACCTGCTTTTTTTAAAATACATCAGCGATAAAGCCAGAAGTAATACTGATAGCGAAATAGAAGTGCCACAAGGGTGCTTTTATGAAGACATCCTCGCTTTAGAGGGCGATAAGGAAATAGGCGACAAGCTCAATAAAATCATCGCCAAGATCGCAGAGCGAAACGATTTAAAAGGCGTGATTGACAGCGTGGATTTTAACGATAACACTAAGCTAGGCGAGGGTAAAGCGATGATGGACACCCTTTCTAATTTGGTTAAAATCTTTGCCGATTTAAGTTTGGGCGCGCATGGGGCTTTAGACGATGATTTGTTGGGCGACGCTTACGAATACTTAATGCGCCATTTCGCCAGCGAATCCGGTAAATCCAAAGGGCAGTTTTACACCCCTAGCGAAGTTTCGCTTTTATTGTCCCTTTTGCTTGGCATTGATGAAAACACCAGACAGGATAAAAGCATCTATGATCCCACTTGCGGGAGCGGTTCGTTATTGTTAAAAGCTTCTAGCTTGGCTGGTGAAAAAGGGTTAACTATCTATGGTCAAGAAAAAGACATTTCCACGACAGCCCTTTGTAAAATGAATATGATTTTACACAATAGCGCTGATGCTGATATTGCTAAAGGGGGTTCTAGCACCCTTTCTAACCCCTTTTTTATTAAAAATGGCATGCTGCAAACCTTTGATTATGTTGTGGCTAACCCTCCTTTTAGCTTGAAAAACTGGACTGATGGGCTAAGCATAGACCCTAAAAGCAAGCAAGTCATTAATGATCATTTCAATCGTTTTGAAGACGGCACGCCCCCTGAAAAAAACGGCGATTTCGCTTTTTTGCTCCACATCATCAAGTCCTTAAAAGACACAGGCAAAGGGGCAGTGATTTTGCCTCATGGGGTGCTATTTAGAGGGAATGCTGAGGGCGTAATTAGAAAAAATCTTTTAACAAAAGGCTATATTAAGGGCGTGATAGGCCTAGCCCCTAATCTTTTTTATGGCACTTCCATTCCTGCATGCGTGATCGTTTTAGACAAAGAAAACGCACACGCCAGAAAGGGCGTTTTTATGATCGATGCGAGCAAGGATTTTAAAAAAGACGGCAATAAAAACCGCTTAAGAGAGCAAGATGTCCAAAAAATGATAGACACTTTTAACGCTTACAAAGAAATCCCTTATTATTCCAAAATGGTGAGCCTAGAAGAAATTAGCGCTAACGACTACAACTTGAATATCGCGCGCTACATTGCCGCCAAACAAGAATCAGAAAAAGACTTGTTCGCTTTAATCAACAGCCACAAGGCTAGTTATTTGCCCAAAAAAGAAATTGAAACCTACGCCCCTTATTTTCAAGTGTTTAAAGAGCTTAAAAACACGCTTTTTAAAAAGAGCGATAAAGAGGATTATTACGCTTTAAAAACAGAATGCGAAAACATCAAAGAATTAATCACTCAAAGCTTAGAATACCAAACCTTCCACGCTTCTGTTTTGAGCGCTTTTGACCGATTGGAACTATTTACAACTTTTAATGATTTAGAGCCAGGTTTTAACCCAAAAACCCTCATAGAAAGCGTTTGTTCAAAGGTTTTAAAAGAATTTGAAAAAGTGGGAATTTTAGACAAATACGGCGTGTACCAGCTCTTCAAAGATTACTACAACGAAGTCTTGCAAGACGATTGGTTCCTCATCTCATTCAATGGCTTTGAAAGCGCTAAAGAATTGAGAAAATTAAACCCCCTAAAAGACAAAAACAAAAAAGCCAACTATTTAGAGGAGCCGGATTTTATCATTCAAAAAACCTACTACAAAAGCGATCTAATCCCTAAACATTTGATCAAACAACGCTTTTTTGAAAAAGAAACGAAAGAATTAGAAGAATTAGAAAACGCCCTTAATGAAAAAGAAGCTCTTTTAGATGAATTTATAGAAGAGCATTCTAACGAAGAAGGGCTTTTTGATGGATTGAAAATCAATGAAAGCGTTTTGAAAAAAGAGCTAAAAAACGCCACCGATTTAGAAGATAAAGAAACCCTAAAAACCGCTTTAGAATGGCTAGAGGCTAAAAACAAGGCGCTGAAAATGAAAAATAAAGCTTATGAGGAGCTGGAATTAAAAGCGTTCCACCAGTATAAAAACCTTAAAATCAATGAAATCAAGGATCTCATCATCAAAGACAAATGGCTTAATAGCTTGAAAAACGCCCTAGAAAACAAAATTTTAAAACGCATCAACGCTTTTACTAGCGCCCTTAATGAAATCATTTCAAGCTATTCTAACAGCTTGTTAGAATTAGACAAAGAAGTCAAAGAGAGCGAATCAAAAGTTTTAGAGCATTTGAAAGACTTGGAGATTGTCGTTTGATATTAAAAAGTTTGGAGTGCCTTTTGACTAGCGTACCCTCGCTATGAGACCCCCAAACTGAAAACGATTATAGCGCAGGAAATTTAATGGAACTTGAAAATGAAGTTTTTAATCGTATTTTAAAACATCTAGCCCTAAAAAACCCTCTCGCTTTCAAAGATAAGGGTTTGGATCAATTAAAAAAATCTATCAGCGTGTTACACTACGACTACCTCATAGGCGCTAGTAAGGAATTGGGTATCGTGTTACAAAAATACCCTAATAAAGAAAATGAAATCAATAACCTTTTTGATTTTTTAATGCATTTTTACAACAAACGGATTAAAACGCACCACATGCTTTTTTTATGGATACATTTTTTTGAAACGGCTTTGCGCTCTAAAATGGCGGTTATTTTGGCTCAAAAACGCAGCAGCAAGGATATTGACGATTGGTTTTTGTCTGAAAAGCTTAGGCATAAGATTGAACGCTTAAAAAACACCCACCATTTAAAAAGTTTAGGAGGATACAATGGCTTTCAAATTTTAAATTTATTCACTCTTGGCGCTTTAGAAACCATTATTAAAATGTATTGGAGCGATTTTAAACCCTTATTCGCAGATCACAAAACACACAACGAACATGCCTTGCCAGCCTATGGCACTTGGGATCATTTTTTAAAGGCTTTCAGCTTGATACGGAAAGCCAGGAATGACTTATTCCACAACAACCCTTCTAAAATCAAAACAAGTTCGCTAGTTAAAAACATTGAGATTTTACTATTAAGGCTGGATTTTAACCCTAAAAACGCTTTTGATAACACCCTAAAAATAGAGCGCGTTATCTTTTTTAAAACCATTCAGGAGGACGCATGGACGCATTAACAACGCCCTTACCAAAGGATTGGGAAGCGGTAAAAGTAGAATATATTTTTGAAATCATCACGGATTTTTCAGCTGCTGGATCCTTTGCACAACAAAGTCAAACGGTTCAATATACAAACGATAGAACAAATTATGCACAACTAATACGAACAACCGAATTAAAAAATGGTTTTAACAATACAAATGCTATTTATATCAACAAAGAGGCGTTTGAATTTCTGTGGCGTGTTAATCTTAACAGCGATGCAATTATATTGCCAAATATAGGAATAAATTGTGGAGAGATTTATTATGTGGATATTAAAAAATTAATTCATAAACATAACGCATTGGCGCCAAATGCCATTTTGCTAAGAACAAAGAAAGCCAACCTAAAATTTTTATTTTATGCTTTTTTAGATACATGGTTTCAAAAACAATTAATAAATATTATAACCTCATCAGCACAACCAAAATTCACTAAAACTGACTTAAGAGATTTACTAATCCCCCTACCCCCTCTAGACGAACAAATCGCTATCGCTAACATTTTAAGCGCTTTGGATCGTTATCTTTATGCATTAGACGCTCTCATTCTTAAAAAAGAGGGCGTTAAAAAAGCTTTAAGTTTTGAACTATTGAGCCAAAGAAAACGCTTGAAAGGATTCAATCAAGCTTGGCAAAGAGTAAGGCTTGGGGATATAGGAATAACTATAAGCGGATTAGTAGGAAAAACAAAGCAAGATTTTATCAATGGCAATGCTAAATATATTACATTTTTGAATGTTTTAAATAATGTTATAATAGATACTTCTATACTAGAAAATGTAAAAATATACCCAAATGAAAAACAAAATTCCTTTAAAAAATATGATTTATTTTTTAATACTTCTTCAGAAACTCCAAAAGAAGTAGGCATGTGTGCCGTGCTTTTAGATGATATAGATCAAGTTTTTTTGAATAGTTTTTGTTTTGGTTTTAGAATATTTGACAAGGCAGTTGATAGCTTGTTTTTATCATACTTAATTAATAGCGAAATAGGTAGAAAAGCTTTTGAAAATTTAGCACAAGGTTCAACACGATACAATTTATCAAAGAGTGGTTTTAATAATGTTTGCCTTTTTTTACCCCCTCTAAACGAACAAATCGCTATCGCTAACATTTTAAGCGCTTTGGATAATGAGATCGCAAGCCTTAAAAACAAAAAACGCCAATTTGAAAACATCAAAAAAGCTTTAAACCACGATTTAATGAGCGCTAAAATCAGGGTTTTAGAAAAATAAACGCCCCAAAAGTCAAGGACAAACCCACTTTACAAAGCAAACCCCTAAGCTTTTAAGCTTAAGGGAACGCTCTTAGAAAAATCAGCGTTTCACAGAAACGATCACTTTAAGCCCTAAAAAAGCAAACTCAAAGTATAATGATTTCCAAGAGCGTTTGTTATGTGTCTTAGGCATAACATGCTCCTTACAATGTTGGTCTGCCCCATATCGCAACTATGGGGCGTGATGAAATCCTACAACAAACCCCCTTAAACTTCATCTAACCAAACGCTAAAAACAAGGCGTTTTTAAAACATTAAAGAATTAGCGTTATTGAAGCGGTATTTTTTAAATCTAGTGCTTCAAGCAATCTTCAAACAAATATTGATGCTCGCAAGGCAAAGCGTCAAATAAGGCTTTGGCTAAATCTTGCATTTCTTTTAGGGCTTTATTACTGCTTCTTAAAGTCAATAAATTTTGCAAGCTCCTAGCGTTAATGCTATAGGCTAAATGCGTTTTATAACTCTCTGGCATGGCGTATTTGGCTAAATCGTTTTTAATGTTATGCTCGCTCAATAAAACCCTGAGATTTTCCAAAGCTAAAACGCTCATTGCATCCACTTTTTCATTATCCACAAACACTAAAAACTCTTTGGCTCTTTCTAAATTCGTTTCATTAAGGGGTAAAAAGCTCTCCACTTCTTTCAACTCCCTTAAAGTGTAGCGGCTTGATTTCACGCTCAAGCTCGCTATGCGGTGCCGGCTCAATTCTTGCAACGCTCCCCTACTCAAACCCTTGATTTCAAAATTGTAATAAAGATGCTCTAAAGTGGAAGAATGCCTAAAAATATTCCCCACCCTGTGGATCAATTCCTTATCTTTAGAGCCTCCATCATCGCTGTATTCAAAGCTCTGCCAGCAAGTGCGAATCGCTTGGCTTGCAATGTCTAAAGGGGTGTAATGCTTACAAATCACTTCCATTATTTGACTCCTAATATCGCTTTTATTCCACGGTAACGCTTTTAGCCAAGTTTCTTGGGTGATCCACATCGTGGTTCAAACGCATAGCGATTTCTAAAGCTAAAAGCTGCATCGCTAAATTCATGCGGAAAAATTCCTCCATGTAGCTTTCGCTCTCTTCTAATTGGATAAAATCATCAGCGATCTCTAAAATTTCAGAACTTAACACGCAAATCGTAGAATCCCTAGCACTCAATTCTTCAATATTGCTTTTGGTTTTATCAAATAACAGATGCTTAGACAATAAAGCAATGGTAAAAAGGTTAGAATCCACCAACGCAATAGGCCCATGCTTCATTTCCGCGCTCGCATACCCCTCAGCGTGCAAGTAGCTGATTTCTTTAAGTTTTAACGCCCCTTCTAAAGCGAGCGGGTAAAACACATCGCGCCCGATATAAAAAAAGCCATGCCCATGCAAGTAGCGTTTGGATAAACGCTTGATCTTTTCATGCAATTTAGGCTCTACTTTCATCGCCTTCACGCTATTGAGCATGTTTTTAGCCTGGATTTTTTCTTCTTCTTTAGAGATGGTCCCTAATTGTTTGCCTAGATACACGCTCAAAAGCCATAAAAGCATCACTTGCGAAGAAAACGCCTTAGTGGATGCCACGCTCCGCTCCACCCCCGCTCTAATCAAAAGCGTATGATCACTAATGCGACTCATCATGCTAAAAGGGGCGTTACACAAACTAATGGTTTTAAGCCCTTGGGCTTTGGCTAATTTTAAGGCTTCCAAAGTATCAGCGGTTTCACCGCTTTGAGAAATCGCTATAAAAAGCTCGTTAGGGTTGCTTTTAAAATGGGCGTAGCGGTATTCGCTCGCTAAAATGGCCCTCGCTCTTATTTTGGCTAATCTTTCAAACAAATACACGCTCGCCAAACTCGCATGGTAACTGCTCCCGCAAGAACACAGCGTGATTTCGCTCACGTTTTCTAAAAATTCAGGATCGATCTCGCAATACACACTCAAGGCTTCCAAGCGCCCCTCTAAACACTCTAACAAACTGCTGTGCTGCTCATAAATCTCTTTTTCTAAATAATTCCTAAAATTGCCTTTAGAATAATCCTTATTTTCAAAAGCGTAATCTTTCATGTTTTCAATATTGTTTAAATCTTTAAAATTTTCTAAAGAAATCTGCCCCACGCTGTTTTCTTCTAAAATGACAAATTGATCCACTTTAGGGGCCAACACGCTCAAACTGGACGCAAAAAACACCCCTTCTTTGCCCTTACCCACGATCAAAGGCGAAGAAGATTTAGCGTAAAACAAGCTTTCTTTAGCCCTTTTATGGAGCATTAAAATCGCATAACTCCCTTTTAAAAGGCTGATGCTTTTTTCAAAGGCTTTCAATAAATCGCTCTCGCTTTTAAGCGTTTCTTCTAATAAATGCGCAATGACTTCCGTGTCCGTTTGGCTTAAAAACGCATGCCCTTTATTTTCCAATTCTTTTTTCAAGCTTGCGTAATTTTCAATGATGCCATTATGCACTAAGGCTAAATTTTCTGTAAAATGCGGGTGGGCGTTCGCGCTGCTTGGCTTGCCATGCGTTGCCCATCTGGTGTGAGCGATACTCACGCCAAAATTTAAAAACTCTTTATTTTTAAGCTCTAGTTTAAGGTTTTCTAATTTCCCTTGAGTTTTAAACACTTCCAAACGATTGCCGCTCAATACGGCTAAACCCGCGCTGTCATAACCTCTGTATTCCAATTCCTTTAAACCCTCTAAAAGAATGGATTTTTTCTCGCTATCCCCTATATAACCTACAATCCCGCACATTTAAAACACCAATAACCCTTTTTTGATCTTATTTAAAGCGTTGATAAGCTCCTTTAGGCGCTCCACTTCTTCGCTTAATTGCGTAAAAAACGCTTCATTCACGCCCTTTGGCATGTCCATGCTCCCTCTTTTAATTTCAATAAAATCCCCCAAACTCAAATTCGCTAATTTTAAAAGCATTTCAATTTCATTTTGCGAATCTTCAATATCCGCTAAAATCTTGCGTATTTTTTCAAACATGTGATCGCCTTTAATTTAGAATGCTCCATGATACTCCATGATAGCTAAACTATCAAACTATCAATGATGTTTTCTAGAATCTGTTTGACTTTGGCGTGGTTTTCTTTAAATTCCTTATGCGCGTTAAGCCCCACATGGTTACTCACGCAAAAGATCCCTTTAGCCTTTAAAGAAAAAATTTTAGCCACGCTTAAGACGCTAAAAAACTCCATGTTTTCTAATAAAACGCCCTTTTGAACCATTTTTTTAGCAAACATTTCGCTGGTGTGGATATAGTTACTGCTATTCACACGCACTCTTTCAAAAAGAGCCTGCTCTTCAGTTTCTATGTGAATGGAATTATCCAAAGGCGTGTAGCTGTTTAAATGGCTAAAACTCTCTTCAACTTGATAGCCTTGAACGCTTTCAAACACGCTCAAAAGCTCCGTTTCTGGGCTATAACTCCCCGCGCTCCCTATAAAAATAAGGCTTTCTGTATCAGGGTTTTTTAAACACATTCTCGTTAAATTAATCGCGCTCTCTATCAAACCCACACCAATAGGCGCCACCCCTTTTAAAGTTTCATTCCTTCCCGCGCAAAGCAGCATGAAAATCCTTTTTTCGCATCCATTAGCTTATTATAAAGCAAGCATTATAGACAAACCCTTAAAAGAAACACCTTAATTTTAAGGCTTCATTCACATTTCATTCACATGCCATTCCTTTTTCATTCACCACTTATTCACGCTATAATAACGCCATGGATACCAACAACAATATTGAAAAAGAAATCTTGGCGCTAGTCAAACAAAAAGTTAGTCTAATAGAGTATGAAAATTGCTTAAGCCAGCTCAAATACAACCCTAACGCGAGCAAGAGCGACATTGCCTTTTTTTATGCCCCTAACATGCTCTTATGCAATTGGATTACGGCTAAACACGGCGCGTTGCTTAAAGAAATTTTAAGCCAGAATAAAGTCGGCATGCACTTAGCCCATAGCGTGGACGTGCGTATTGAAGTAGCGCCTAAAATCCAAATTAGCACCCAAGCTAATATCAATTACAAAGCCATAAAAACGAGCGTCAAAGACTCTTACACTTTTGAAAATTTTGTCGTAGGCTCATGCAATAACACCGTTTATGAAATCGCTAAAAAAGTCGCCCAAAGCGATACCCCCCCTTATAACCCGGTGCTTTTTTATGGCGGCACAGGGTTAGGCAAAACGCACATTTTAAACGCTATCGGTAACCATGCCCTAGAAAAGCATAAAAAAGTCGTGTTAGTGACTTCAGAAGATTTTTTGACAGACTTTTTAAAGCATTTAGACAACAAAACCATGGATTCTTTTAAAAAAAAATACCGCCATTGCGACTTTTTCTTGTTAGATGACGCCCAATTTTTGCAAGGAAAACCCAAGCTAGAAGAAGAATTTTTCCACACTTTTAACGAATTGCACGCCAACAGCAAACAGATCGTGTTGATTTCAGACCGATCACCTAAAAACATCGCCGGATTAGAAGATCGCTTAAAATCGCGCTTTGAATGGGGGATAACCGCTAAAGTCATGCCCCCTGATTTAGAAACCAAACTTTCCATTGTCAAACAAAAATGCCAGCTCAATAAAATCACTTTGCCCGAAGAGGTGATGGAATACATCGCCCAACACATCAGCGACAATATCCGCCAAATGGAAGGCGCGATCATTAAAATCAGCGTGAACGCGAACTTAATGAACGCCACCATTGATTTGAACCTCGCTAAAACCGTTTTAGAAGATTTGCAAAAAGATCATGCTGAAGGTTCAAGTCTAGAAAATATCTTACTCGCTGTCGCGCAAAGCTTGAATCTCAAATCCAGCGAAATCAAAGTCTCTTCGCGCCAAAAAAATGTCGCTTTAGCGAGGAAATTAGTCGTGTACTTCGCTAGACTTTATACCCCTAACCCCACGCTCTCGCTCGCTCAATTTTTGGATTTAAAGGATCATTCAAGCATTTCTAAAATGTATTCTAGCGTTAAAAAAATGCTTGAAGAAGAAAAAAGCCCTTTTATCTTAAGCCTTAGAGAAGAAATCAAAAACCGCCTGAACGAATTGAACGATAAAAAAACCGCTTTCAATTCAAGTGAATGAAAAAAGGCTTATTAAAAAGCGTTTCATTCACTTTTTTTCAAATCCCACAACCCCCCTAAAAACGCACGTCTCTAAAGCTTTTTAATTTTTCATTCCATCCATTCACCCCCCCTACTACTGTTACTAATTATTATTAATTAAAGTGTTACCTATCTATAACTTATCTATAACTTTTATTAAACCTCTTTTTAAGATATAATCCAAAAATCTAAAATAAAAAGGAATAAGCATGAAAAAATCCCTTTGTCTGTCTTTCTTTCTGACCTTCTCTAACCCTCTTCAAGCCCTTGTCATTGAGCTTTTAGAAGAGATCAAAACTTCGCCGCATAAAGGCACTTTTAAGGCTAAAGTCCTTGATTCTAAAGAACCCAAACAGGTTTTAGGGGTTTATAATATCTCCCCACACAAAAAACTCACGCTCACAATCACTCACATATCCACTGCAATCGTCTATCAACCCCTTGATGAAAAACTTTCTTTAGAAACGACCTTAAACCCTAACCGCCCTACTATTCCTAGAAACACCCAGATTGTTTTTTCTTCAAAAGAATTAAAAGAGCCGCACTCGCACCAAATGCCTTCTTTAAACGCACCCATGCAAAAACCACAAAACAAACCCCATTCATCGCAACAACCTCCTCAAAACTTTTCTTACCCAGAGTCCAAACTAGGCTCTAAAAACTCTAAAAACAGCCTTTTACAGCCTTTAGTAACTCCTAGCAAAGTAAGCCCTACTAATGAAGTTAAAACGCCAACAAACGATGCTAATCCCCCTTTAAAGCATTCTTCACAAGATCAAGAAAACAATCTCTTTGTAGCGCCACCCACTGAAAAAACGCTCCCTAGTAACAACACCTCTAACGCTGATAGTAATGAAAGCAATGAAAATAACGAAAATAGGGATAATGTGGAAAAACAAGCGATTAGAGATCCTAATATCAAAGAATTCGCATGCGGGAAGTGGGTTTATGATGATGAAAATTTACAAGCCTATCGCCCAAGCGTTTTAAAACGCGTTGATAAAGACAAAGAGATTACAACAGACATTACCCCTTGCGATTACAGCACCGCTGAAAATAAAAGCGGTAAGATCATTACCCCCTATACTAAAATTTCTGTTCATAAAACAGAGCCTTTAGAAGACCCTCAAACTTTTGAAGCTAAAAACAATTTCGCTATTCTCCAAGCTAGAAGCTCTACAGAAAAGTGCAAAAGGGCTAGAGCGAGAAAAGACGGCACGACTAGGCAATGCTATCTGATAGAAGAGCCTTTAAAACAAGCGTGGGAAAGTGAGTATGAAATCACCACGCAATTAGTGAAAGCCATTTATGAGCGCCCCAAACAAGACGATCAAATAGAGCCGACTTTTTATGAAACCAGCGAATTGGCTTATTCTTCCACACGAAAAAGCGAAATAACGCGTAATGAATTGAATTTGAATGAAAAATTCATGGAATTTGTGGAAGTGTATGAGGGGCATTATTTAAACGATATAATCAAAGAGAGCAGCGAATACAAAGAATGGGTTAAAAACCATGTGCGCTTTAAAGAGGGGGTGTGCATGGTCTTAGAAATAGAAGAGCAACCACGAGCTAAAAGCACGCCTTTGAGTATTGAAAACTCTCGTGTTGTGTGTGTCAAAAAGGGGAATTATTTATTCAACGAAGTTTAAAATGGTGGCTTGAGGCGGAATCGAACCACCGACACGAAGATTTTCAGTCTTCTGCTCTACCGACTGAGCTATCAAGCCAAGCAAAAAACAATTATTACATAAAAAAGGTAAAACAAAGCTTAATTTTTAAAAAAATGACTAAAAAGATATAATTCACTCAAAATCAAACAAGGATTAAAATGAAATTGATTTCATGGAATGTGAACGGGTTAAGGGCCTGCATGACTAAGGGCTTTATGGATTTTTTTAATAGCGTTGATGCGGATGTTTTTTGCATTCAAGAATCTAAAATGCAGCAAGAACAAAACACCTTTGAATTTAAAGGGTATTTTGATTTTTGGAATTGCGCGATTAAAAAGGGCTATTCTGGGGTGGTAACTTTCACCAAAAAAGAGCCTTTAAGCGTGAGCTATGGCATTGATATAGAAGAGCATGACAAAGAAGGGCGCGTGGTAACTTGCGAATTTGAATCGTTTTACTTGGTGAATGTTTATACCCCTAATTCCCAACAAGCCCTATCCAGGCTCAGTTATCGCATGAGTTGGGAAGTGGAATTTAAGAAATTTTTAAAAGCTTTAGAATTGAAAAAACCGGTCATTGTGTGTGGGGATTTGAACGTGGCCCACAATGAAATTGATTTAGAAAACCCCAAAACCAACCGAAAAAACGCCGGCTTTAGCGATGAAGAGAGAGAAAAATTCAACGAGCTTTTGAACGCCGGTTTTATTGACACTTTCCGTTATTTTTACCCTAACAAAGAAAAAGCTTACACTTGGTGGAGTTACATGCAACAAGCGAGGGACAAAGACATTGGTTGGCGCATTGATTATTTTCTATGCTCTAATCCTTTAAAAACGCGCTTAAAAGACGCTTTAATCTATAAAGATATTTTAGGGAGCGATCATTGCCCAGTGGGGTTGGAATTAGTCTAAAGGTAGAAAGTGTGCGAAATAAAGACAGAAAAAAGCCTTACAAAGGGTGAGTTGTATTCAAAAGCAAAGGGCCATTTGATCCCCACTTCAATACTAGCGTCATGGTGGAATAGCACGGTTTGGAATTTAAACCCCACTAAACCCAACATCCTAAAATTTGAAGTTTTGAGCGAAAACCCTTGAATGCTGCGCCAATCGTCAATGATGAAATTCGCGCTGTGCTTGGAAATCGTCCATGTGTTTTCAGCAACTTGCATGCCATAGAAGAGGGAAAAAACATACAAGGGGTTTTTATTGTATTCTACGATCAAATCCCCTCCAAAGCCGTAAGTGAACATGTTCGCTTGAGCGCCCGTTCTTTTATTGAGGATGACATTCCCGTAATCCATAAAAAAGTAATAGCGCGAATAAAACCAATAGTTAGTGGGGTTAATCTCCCAACCTAAAGAAAAGCTCGCCCCTTCAATCGTGCGTTTGAGATCGTTGTATTTTTTCATGATCATTTTCCCTACCTGGTATTGAGAAGCCACATAAAAACGGCTTTTGGCTTGCGTAAGGGTAGGGTTTAAAAAATAAACGCTTAAAAATAAAGGGGTTACTTTTTTAAATAAATCCTTTGAAAAAAATTTCACACTTTAATACTTCCTGTTGAGTGGGGAGCTGAGATTGTCTTGGTGGTTAGTGGCTCGTTGCAAAACGTTGTTCGTTCTTTTTTGTGAAGGATCAGCGTTTTCTTCATTATTGATTTCATCAATTTTATTTTCGTTATTGATCAGATCATTCACCTCTTTAGTGACTTTTTCATCTTCTTCTTCATGTTCAATCTTTTTTATATCCTTATTAGGTTGATTGATTGGATTGTTTTGAGTGGTTTTAGTGTTGTTTTGGTGCGATTGGGACGATTTTTTAGGCTCGTCTTTGCATGCGTTCAACACGCTTAAAACAAAAGAGATAGCGATAAAATGAGTGATTTTAGATTTCATCAATTAAATTTCCTTAAGTCAATGTATAATTTGTTTATTTTATCATAAAAACGATTAAGGATTGACTAAGAACAAATTGCAAGAAACAGATGACTTATTAAAAACATTGAACGTGAAATCGCTTTTGGAAGCCTTGCTTGTTTATACGCCTAAGGGTTATAAGGATTTAAATTTGTTAGAGCGTTTTGAAACGGGCTTGAGCGGCGTTTTAGAGGTGGGTATTTTAGAAAAAAGAAACTACGCCAAAGTTTTAAAGATTTTCGCCTATTCCAAACGATTTTACAAAAATTTAGAGCTTGTTTTTTTCAATCACAGCGCGTTTCATTACAACCAGTTCAAAACCGGCGAGAGTTTGTTCATTTATGGTAAATTAGAGCAAAGCTCTTTTAATCAAGCTTATATCATTAACACGCCTAAAATCCTTACCGAATTTGGAAAAATTTCTTTAATTTTTAAAAAAGTTAAAAATCATAAAAAAATACAAGAAAATTTACAAAAACTCATTTCATTAGAAAATTTAAAAAAGGAAGGCGTTAAAGAAAATATCGCGCGTTTGTTGTTGGAAATCTTTTTCCCCACGCCGCATTTTGTCAAGGATTTTGAAACGAATAAAAATTTCCCTTCGCAACATTTAAATGCATTAAAATACATTGAAATGCTTTTTTATATGAAAAATTTAGATCGTAAGAAATTGCAATTCAACGCCAAAATCGCATGCCCTAATAACAGCGAACGCTTGAAAGCGTTTATCGCTTCTTTACCCTTTAAGCTCACGCACGATCAACAAAACGCCATTAAAGAAATCCAAAACGATCTCACCAGTTCTATAGCGTGCAAGCGTTTGATTATAGGCGATGTGGGGTGCGGGAAAACGATGGTGATTTTAGCGAGCATGGTATTAGCTTACCCTAATAAAACCCTTTTAATGGCACCCACTTCCATTCTCGCTAAACAGCTTTATCACGAAGCCTTAAAATTTTTACCCCCTTATTTTGAAGTGGAATTATTGCTCGGTGGGAGCCATAAAAAGCGATCCAATCATTTGTTTGAAAAAATCACGCATGTTGTCATAGGCACGCAAGCGTTGTTGTTTGATAAGCGCGATTTAGATGAATTCGCTCTAGTGATCACTGATGAACAGCACCGATTTGGCACCAAGCAGCGCTACCAATTAGAAAAAATGGCAAGCAGTAAGGGCAATAAACCCCATTCCTTGCAATTTTCCGCTACCCCCATTCCTCGCACTCTGGCTTTAGCCAAAAGCGCGTTTGTGAAAACGACCATGATTAGAGAAATCCCTTACCCTAAAGAGATTGAAACTCTAGTCTTGCATAAAAGAGAATTTAAAATAGTGATGGAAAAAATTAGCGAAGAAATCGCTAAAAACCACCAAGTCATTGTCGTTTATCCGCTGGTGAATGAGAGCGAAAAAATCCCGTATTTATCGCTCAGTGAGGGGGCGAGTTTTTGGCAAAAACGCTTTAAAAACGTTTATACCACTTCAGGGCAGGATAAAAATAAAGAAGAAGTGATTGAAGAATTTAGAGAGTTAGGGAGCATTCTTTTAGCGACCACGCTCATTGAGGTGGGCATTTCTTTACCACGATTGAGCGTGATGGTGATTTTAGCGCCCGAAAGGTTAGGCTTAGCGACTTTACACCAGTTAAGAGGGCGCGTGTCTCGTAACGGCTTGAAAGGCTATTGTTTTTTATGCACGATCCAAGAAGAAAACGAACGATTAGAAAAGTTTGCTGATGAATTGGACGGCTTTAAGATCGCTGAATTGGATTTAGAATACAGAAAAAGCGGGGATTTACTCCAAGGGGGGGAGCAGAGCGGGAATAGTTTTGAATACATTGACTTAGCCAAAGATGAAAACATTATTGCTGAAGTGAAAAGGGATTTTTTAAAAAACGCTAGCGTTTCACAAGGAACATTTGAAAATTGAAAATTGAAAATTAAGGTGGAATTGGGTAATTTAAATCATTTAAAATAAAGGATAGAAATGCAAAATAAAGAAATTGGTGGAGAAAAAAGCGTTAATGAAAAAAATGTAGAGGTTTTTAATCGTTATTTTCCCGGTTGCTTGAGTATAGAAAATGATAACCAACTCACGCTGGATACAAGAAAATTAAAAGCGTTACTAGGGGATTTTAGCGAGATAAAAGAAGAGGGCTATGGGTTGGATTTTGTGGGTAAGAAAATCGCCTTAAATCAAGCTTTTAAGAAAAATCATAAGATTTTAAAGCCCTTAAACGAATCCACGAGCAAGCATATTCTCATCAAGGGCGATAATTTAGACGCTCTCAAAATCTTAAAACAAAGCTATAGTGAAAAAATCAAAATGATCTACATTGACCCCCCTTACAACACGAAAAACGAGAATTTTATCTATGGCGATGATTTCTCGCAATCCAATGAAGAGATTTTAAAAACATTGGATTATTCTAAAGAAAAGCTGGATTATATCAAGAATCTTTTTGGGTCAAAATGCCATAGTGGGTGGCTTAGTTTCATGTATCCTAGATTGTTGCTCGCTAAAGATTTGCTCAAACAAGACGGCGTGATTTTTATCAGCATTGACGATAACGAGTGCGCCCAACTTAAACTTTTATGCGATGAGATTTTTGGGGAGGATAATTTTGTGGCTGAAATGCCAAGATTAACAAAGAAAGCAGGAAAATCCACTAATCAAATCGCTAAAAATCATGATTATGTTTTGTGTTATCAAAAGAATAGTATCAATTTTAAACAGATTGATATTGATGAAAACGATTACCCTTTAAAAGATGAATTTTACAATGAAAGAGGTGGGTATAAATTAAATCAAAATTTGGATTACAATTCACTTCAATATAATAAAAAAATGGATTATGAAATTGTAATTGGTAATGAAAAGTTTTATGCTGGCGGATTGGAAACTTATACTGAAAGACAAAAAGGTAATTTTGGAACGATTGATTGGGTTTGGCGTTGGAGCAAAGCAAAATTTGATTTTGGATTGGCTAATGGTTTTGTAGAAGTTAAAAACAATAGAATTTATACAAAAACTTACACAAAGGCTAAAATATCTGATAGTAAGCCTTATAAAATAGAATATTTTAACCGCACTAAAAATATTTCAAGTATAGAATTTTTAGATAATAAATACTCTAATGATATGTCAAATAAAAAATTGCAATCAATTTTTAATGTTAAGAATATTTTTGATTATTCTAAACCTGTTGAATTGATAAGTTTTCTCATAGATCAAACTACCAACGAGAGCGACATCATCTTAGATTTTTTCGCCGGGAGCGGGACGACCGCGCATGCCGTGTTAGAGAGTAATAAGAGCGATTATCAAAAATTAAGTGAGGGGGGGGGGGTTATTTAATGGCTTGAACGCCGCATTTAAAGAAAGGCGCTTCATTCTCGTCCAGTTAGATGAAAAAATTGACCCTAAGAAAAACAAAAGTGCGCATGATTTTTGTTTAAACACCCTAAAATCACCCTCCCCAAGCATTTTTGACATCACCGAAGAAAGGATTAAAAGAGCGGGGGCTAAAATCCAAGAAGCTTGCCCCAATTTAGATGTGGGGTTTAGAGCGTTTGAAATCATTGATGATGAAACGCATGCTAATGATAAAAATCTCAGTCAAGCCCATCAAAAGGATTTGTTCGCTTATTCTAACCCTGAAAAAAGGGAAACCCAAACGATTTTAATCAAGCTTTTAGGCTGCGAGGGTTTGGAGCTCACTACGCCTATAATTTGCTTGATTGAAAACGCCTTGTATCTGGCTGAAAATACGGCTTTCATTGTGGGGGATATAGAAATGAGCGAAGTTTTAGAAAACTTGAAAGATAAAGGGGTAGAAAAAATTAGCATGTATATGCCCGCTATCAGTAACGACAGGCTGTGTTTGGAATTGGGCAGTAATTTGTTGGATTTGAAATTAGAGAGCGGCGATTTAAAGATTAGGGGGTAGAGATGAAAATCAAATTCAAACGATTGGATTATCAGGAGCAATGCCGGGACCAAATTTTAGGGGTGTTTAAGGGGATTGATTTGAGGGAGCCAGAAAATGATATTCAAAGGATTGCTAACCCTGTTTTTGAAATAGGGGCGATCAAAGATCTTTTATTAGAAAATATTGAGAATTTGCGATCGAAACAAAAAATAACCCAGGGAAGCATGGGGATTGAGAAGTCGTTAAACTGCGATATTTTAATGGAAACAGGCACCGGGAAGACCTTTTGCTTTTTGGAATGCGTTTATGCCTTGCACAAAAACTACCATTTGTCAAAATTTATCGTTTTAGTGCCAAGCAACGCCATTAAATTAGGGGTTTTAAAGAGTGTTGAAATCACAAGAGAATTTTTTAAAAGCGAGTATTCTAACACGCATTTAGAAAGCTATGAAGATGCAGAAAGATTCATTCTAGCGAGCAACCATAAATGCTGTGTGTTGGTGATGACTTTTTCCGCCTTTAATAAAGAGAAAAACACTATCAATCAATCATGCTTAGAAAACACGAATCTGTTCAATGGCGCAAAAAGTTACATGCAAGCTTTAGCCAGTATCCGCCCTATCGTGATCTTAGACGAACCGCACCGATTTTTAGGCGATAAAACAAAAAAATATTTGGAACAATTAAACGCTTTAATCACGCTCAGGTTTGGGGCGACTTTTAAAGATGATTATAATAATCTGATTTACGCGCTAGACAGCAAAAAAGCGTTTGATTGCACCCTAGTGAAAAGCATTAGCGTGGCGTCTGTGGGGGAGAGTGATGAGTATTTTTTAGAGCTTAAAGAGGCTAACAAAAAACAAAATGAAGCGACGATCAATTACACGAATTTAGAAAATAAAATTCAAAGCGTCAAAGTCAAAACGCATGATAATCTAGGCGCGCTAACTCATATCAGCGCTTTAGAAGATTACATTGTAGAAAACATCACTAAAAATGAGGTGCGTTTTTTGAACGGCGTTAATTTGTTACTGGATCAAAAAGAGCCTTTTTCTTATTTTGTAGAGGGCGAGCAAGAAGTGATGCTGAAAGAAGCGATAAAAAGCCATTTTGAAAGAGAAGAAGGGCTTTTTAAAAAGGGGGTTAAAGCCTTGTGCATGGTGTTTATTAACGGGGTGAATAGCTATTTAAGCGAAAATGAACAGCCGGCTAAATTAGCCCTTTTATTTGAAAAACTTTACCAACAAGAGCTTGAAGAAGTCTTAAAAAAGCCTTTAGATGAAAATTATAGAGCGTATTTAGAGCGCACTAGAGAGGACATTAAAAAAGTGCATGGAGGGTATTTTGCTAAAAGCAAGAAAGAGAGCGACGAAGCCCAAGTGATCGCACTCATTTTAAAAGAAAAAGAAAAATTGCTGAGTTTTGATTCCGATCTCAGGTTTATTTTTTCGCAATGGGCGTTGCAAGAGGGGTGGGATAACCCTAACGTGATGACGATTTGCAAATTAGCCCCTAGCCATTCCAATATCACTAAATTGCAACAAATCGGTAGGGGATTAAGGCTCGCTGTGAATGATAAGGGCGAACGCATCACTAAAGAGCATGCTGATTTTGATTTTGTCAATGAATTGGTGGTGATCGTGCCGCAAGTTGAGGGGGATTTTGTGGGAGCGATCCAGCAAGAGATAAGCGAGCATAGCTTGATTAAACAAACATTTAGCGCAGAAGAATTAGAAAAAAGCGGCATGGTTAAAAAAGGGTATTATGGGGTTTTGTTTGAAACATTAGAGGGTTTGGGTTTTGGAGAAAAAACAGGTGATGAAAACTTTAAACTCACTCTCAATCAAAACGAATTTTTAAAAAAAGAGCCGGAATTAGAAAGATTAAAAGATGAAAAATACCTGGATCTTGAAAAATTAAAGGATTTTTTAAAAGATCGTTTGATTGGCAATCCTAGAGTTAGGAACAAAAACGAGCGAAAAACTGAAAAAATCAAAATCAATAAAGAAAATTTTAAAAAATTTGAAACCTTATGGGCGGGTTTGAATCATCAAGCCCGGATCGCTTATGCCATTGATAGCGAGAGCTTGATTGATGAGATTATCAAAAAAATCAATGATTCTTTTAAGGTCAGTTCAAAAATCATTTCGGTTACGACGCATAAAAAAGTAGAAACTATAAGAAATAACGCCAAAACAGAGATTTTTGAGCGAGAAAGCGCATGCGTGTGGAGCTTGCATGAATTTATCAGCGCTTTGTCTAATAAGGTGAAATTGAGTTTTAAAAGCGTGGCTAAAGTGTTGGAAAAAATTGATGAAAACAAATTTGATCTAATTAAGAAAAACGAACAAGAGGGCTTAAGGCGCTTAGAAGAGCTGTTTTTGGAAATCATTTATCAAAATATTAAAGATAAAATTTCCTATCAAATGCGCGAAACGACGATTAAAAACAGAAAAAACGATGCGTTTTATGATGAAAAAGGAGAAATTAGAGAATTTTTAGACGGGAGTTTGGGGGTGGATAAATATGAGATTAAAAATTCAAGCGCGCGAGAAAAATGCCTGTATGAAAATTTCATGCAAGTGGATAGCGAGATTGAAAAAGACACGATTGAAGAATCTAACGACACTAAAATCATTGTTTTTGGTAAGCTCCCTAGGGTTAAAATCCCAATAGGGTTAAATCAAACTTATAGCCCTGATTTTGGGTATGTGGTTGAAAATAACGATAAAAAAGTGTTGTTAGTGGTAGAAACTAAGGGGGTTGATAAAAAAAGCGAATTACGCCCTGAAGAAGAGCGGAAAATTTCAACCGCTAAGAAATTTTTTGAAGCTTTAAAAAAGCAAGGCGTGAACATTGAATACAAAACCAAAATGAAAAAAGATCAATTAAGCGCGTTGGTTAATGAAGTTTTAAATCGTAAAGATTAGAGTTAATAAGCTCAATTACCCTAATGTTTCACATGAAACAATTTCAAAGAAAAGCGTTTTATTTAAAATTCATGGCGCTTTTGTTATAATCGTTTTATCCAATTTCAAAGGCGTTTTATGATGAGTTTCACTCGCATTTTACTCAAGGACTTCATTAAAAAATACAATCCCCCAACACCCACAACAGAAACTATAGAAAAATTTGAAAAAGAAATAAACAGCTTACTAGAAAACGCGCCAAGACAAGATGATGAAGAGTTTCAAAAAAATGAAATCAATTCTTTTTTAAAAAACACTTATGGCTATCGCTGCAACACCCATAAAAAAGTGGATAGCGCGATCTATGTGGATAAGGAAGTTCAAGTGCTTATTGAAGTCAAAGCCCTAAATAAAAAGACAGAATTCCCTAAAAACAGAGAAAACCCACTCAGTAAAGCCTTTTGTCAAATGGTTTTGTATTTTTTAGAAGAGAGAGAAAAAGAAAAAAACAATTCCCTAAAACACACCATTATTTGCAACGCGCATGAATTTTTTCTCTTTGATTGTAAGGATTTGCTTTTTTTAAACGAAGATAAACGCATCAAAAAATTCTATAAAAATTACGCTCAAAAAGAAGGCACAGACTCTTCAAAACCAAGATTTTACGAAGATTTAGAACAATATTTGAAAGAAGATTTTCAAGGCGAACTCCGCTATACTTATTTTAATTTAAACGATGATTTTAAAGAACTTCCTTTGATTTATCAAGTTTTAAGTCAAGAAGTCCTTTTAAAACAAAAGAAAACCCTTGACGCTAACACGCTTAACAAAGATTTTTATGAAGAATTGCTTTACATTTTAGGGTTAGAAGAGAAAAATGAAAAAGGGAAAATTTTAATCAAGCCCAGCCGCACCAAAAACTCCCTAAGCGATGCTTTAAAAGAGCAATACAAAAATTTAGACGATGAAGAAGTCATGGCGTTACTCATCGCTTGGAATAACCGCATCTTGTTTTTACGGCTTTTAGAAAGCCTTTTAATCTCGTTCGATCATTTTGAAAAAGAAAAATATTTCTTAACCACAGAAAACTTTGAAAATTTCAACGATTTAAACACCCTCTTTTTTGAAGTCCTAGCCAAGAAAAATAACGAGCGTTTGTCAGAAATTAAAGAAAACAAGATTTTAGAAAAAATCCCTTATTTGAATTCCAGCTTGTTTGATAAAACGCCTTTGGAATTAAAGGGGTATGAGATCAAGCTTTTAGACAATAAAAAGCTAGAAATCTATAAAAATTCCGTTCTCAAAAAACATAAAGATTATCAAAAAGAAAAAGCTTTGCCCTTGCTAAAATACCTTTTTGAATTTTTGCGCGTTTATAAATTCACCACCACCCCTAAAGACATTAAAGATAATACTGATACCAACGAAAGCTATTTGATTAACCCTAGCGTTTTAGGGCTTGTTTTTGAAAAACTCAACGGCTATAAAGAGGGGAGCTTTTATACCCCAAGTTTTATCACAAGCTACATGTGCAAAGAGAGTATCACGCCCATCGTGTTGGATAAATTCAACGCCATTTATCAGTGGGGTTGCAAAGATTTAGAAGCGTTGAAAGGAAAAATAGACAGAAATTTTTCAAATGAAAAAGCTAAAGAATACCTAAACACGCTTCTCACTTTACGCATTTGCGATCCGGCGGTGGGGAGCGGGCATTTTTTAGTCTCTGCGCTCAACGAAATGGTGTGGATTGCTTATGAGCTAGGGCTTATTGCTTCCTTGTATCGCCACGAGCTTAAATTAGAAAACGATGAAATCATCATTCACACGCCAAAAAATGAAGTTTTTAAATACACCATACCGCATAGCGAAAACGATCCCCACCACCACATCCAAAAAGAACTTTTTGAGCTTAAAAAATCCATTATTGAAAACTGCCTTTTTGGCGTGGATATTAACCCCAATTCATGCGAAATCACCAAGCTCAGGCTATGGATAGAGCTTTTAAAATACAGCTATTATATTTTTGAAGAGGGCAAAAACACTAACGCGCTTGAAACCCTCCCCAACATTGACATTAACATCAAGTGCGCTAACAGCTTGATCTCACGCTTTAATTTGAATGATGATCTCAAAAAGATCCCCAATATCAAGAAAAAAATCCAAGAATACAAAGATTTAGTCGCCCAATACAAAGACCCAAACCCTCTCTATCCCTTAAATAAAGCAGATCTTATCAACAAAATCCAAGACTTAAAAAACACTTTTTCCCTCACGCTCAAAGACCCTAAAACCAAAGCAGAGCTTGAAAAGGCTATTGAAAAACACATCAAAAAATACAATTTCTTTGCCCTAGACGATAAGAGTTTGCTAGATGGGTTAAATTACTTTATCCCAAGCCTTTTTGGCACGCTTAAATTAAGCCCCAAAGAAGAGGAAGAGGCTTTTGCGTCTTATGGGCGTATTAGAGCTTTGAGAAAAAAGCTTGATGATGCTTTAAGTGGTGGAGAGTATCACAATGCGTTTGAATGGCGCTTTGAATTTCCTGAAGTGCTAGACGATGAGGGGAATTTTTTAGGCTTTGATTGCATCATCGGGAACCCGCCTTATATCCGCCAAGAACAAATCAAAGACATAAAGCCTTTATTAGAAAAGCAATACCAAAATTTCTACAACAGCACCGCTGACATTTACACCTACTTTTTTGCCCTATCTTACCGCCTTTTAAAAGACGATGGTTTTAACGCTTTCATCACTTCCAACAAATACGCGCGAGCCAAATACGGCGCCAAATTGAGAGAATTGCTGCTCAAAAAAACCACCATTGTTAGCTACATGGAATTAAACGCCTTAAAAGTCTTTGAGAGCGCCACCGTGGATACCAGCATCATGAATTTCATCAAACAAACGCCCCCTAAAGAGAGCGATTTTAAATATTACGAACCTACCCCAAACGATAAAGACGATTTGAAAAGCACCCCCCACCTCTCCATGAAACAAAACGCGCTTTCAACAGAAAGCTTTATTTTTGCCAACGCCACGCTTTTAGATTTGAGAGACAAAATAGAGAGTGTTGGCACCCCGCTTAAAGACTGGGACATTCAAATCAATTACGGGATAAAAACCGGCGCGAACGAAGCCTTTATCATTCCCACTGAAAAAAGAGAAGAGATTTTGAACGCTTGCAAGACGCAAGAAGAAAGGGAGCGCACAGAAACGCTCATCAAGCCTATTTTAAGAGGGAAAGACATTAAAAGGTATTCTTATGAGTGGGCGGGGGAGTGGCTGATTAACACCCATAACGGCTACACTTCTTTTTCTCATAAAATCCCTCCCATAGATATAGAAAAATACCCCGCAACAAAAGCGCATTTAGACTCTCATTATGACGCTATTGTAACACGATGCGATCAAGGAAACACCCCCTATCACTTAAGGAATTGCGCGTATTTAGAGGAGTTTGAAAAAGAGAAAATTGTGTATGGCGAGATCGTGCAAGAGCCGCGATTTTATTTGGATAATGGAGAATGCGAATTAGGGTATTTTTATGCAGAAGCCACGAGCTTTATTCTCACAGGAGAGCATTTGCGCTATCTTTTAGGAATGTTACATTCTAAATTGATCACTTTTGCTTTCAAAACTTTCCATGCTGGCGGAGGACTAGGCGAGAGTGGCTATCGCTATAAAAAGGCTTTTATAGAACGGCTACCCATTCCCCAAATCACTCCTAAAAACCAAGAATTAGCCGATAAAATCACCGATGGCGCGAAGCAAATCCTAGCGCTAAAAGAAAAAGACCCTAAAGCCAACACCCAAGGATTAGAAAAAGAAATTGACGCCTTAGTCTATCAGCTCTACCACCTCACCGATGAAGAAATTAAAATTATTGAAGATGGGCAGTGAAAAGCTGATTTCCACTTAAGGATGACCCCCTAATCTAGGGGGCAACTCTTTTTAAGAATTAGCGTTTAATCACTAGATCAAACTTTAAACCTAAAAAACTGATTTTTAGGTATAATTCTCTCCAAGAGTGTTTACTACATTTTTCATAGTAAGCTCCTAAAAGTGGATTTTACCCCCTAATCTCTAGTAGAATAAAAATTAGGGGGTGATCGTTATTTTATCCTAATCTTAAAAAAACGATTTTTATAAAAGCTTTAAATCACTAATTTAAAATCATATTAAAAAACTTCACAAGCAATAAAAAACGCTTTACCTTAAAGGAAACCCCTTAAATAGGGGAAACCTTTGGCTTAATGGGTTTTTTTAACAACGATTTTAACCCTATACTTAAAAAAAGGCATTTTTAAGTATAATATAAGGGCTTTTTACCATGTTTTTTGGACATAGTAATCCTTTGAAGGTGATTTACCCCCTAATCTCTAGCAAAATAAAAACTAGGGGGTAATCGTTATTTTATCCTAACCCTATAAAAACAAGCAAGAACAATCAAATGCGATTTAAAGATTAAAAAAGCTTTTTCTACCGCATGGTTTTGGACTAAAACCATAAATAGTAGGGATCGTGATGCTTAAAACAAACGCCTTAAAAATTCGGTGTAAAAAATACCATAGAATTGCTTTTGAATCTGTATATTGGCAACAGGAAAACTTTCAAAAAGAGGGTAATGTTAGTGGAAGAATTAAATAAAAAACGGCTCTTGTGTTAAAAGGATTGTTAAACAATGATCTAAAGCGTTGCGTAAATAAATCTCTAAATTAGAAATTTTAGGCGTGATAGAAGCAATGAGTTTTAAATTTTCTTTGTATTGCTCTAGGCTGTCATAAGTATCTAATCTGTCTTTGGATAGAATGAGCGTAATATCATTTTTAAAATCTTGTAAATCTTGCATAGTATTTTCTTAAAGTCCTTTTGATTAAGAACTCAATAAGTTTCACAGAAATCATTTCAATTCTTAAACAAAGACTTTAAAGCTTCGACCCCTACTTTTGGCGTTTCTTTTTCGTTTTCATTTTCTGCGTTTTCTTTGACGCTAGGAATGGTTTCAAACTCTATGTGATAGCCTGTAAGCATGGACGCTAAGCACACATTCACCCCGCCTTTACCGATAGCCTTAGATTTTTCAATGTCCAATAAACGCACTTTAGCCTTTTGCAAATGGTTATTGACGATAAAACGCTCTTGAATGGATTCTTTTTCTTCAGCATTCAATTCTTCTATGGGGATTTTTTTGATTTCAACGCTTAAAATTTTGGCTGGAGCGAGCGCTAAAGTGATATAAATTTCAGGCACATTAGAATACTCTATGCAATCAATATTTTCTTTATTCAATTCGTTACTGATCGCATTGATGCGCACGCCCTTAACCCCCACGGCCGCGCCTATGGGATCAATCCTAGAGTTATGGGAAAAAAAGCTCACTTTCGCTCTGTTGCCTGGGATTCGCGCGCAATGGATGATTTCAATTTCTTTATCTTTAATTTCAGGGACTTCTAATTCCAACAAGGCTTCAAGCATTTTAGGGGTGGTGCGGCTCAGCTCTAGTAGTAAGCCCTTTTTCGTGCGTTTGACTTGCGTTAAAACCGCTTTGATGCTATCGCCTATTTTAAAACTCTCGCCCTTAATGCGATGGCGCATGGAAAGAACGCCTTGGAATTGCTGCTCGATTTCAATAAAAGTGTTTTGATTGTGATCCACTAAAATCACTTGCCCCATTAAAACGCTGTTAAGGTGCTTTTGGAACGCTTCAAAATGGCTGTCTTCTAACGCCTTTTCTAGCTGGTATTGCAAATCTTTAAAAAGGCGGTTGATCGCTCCTTGCTTCATGCTCTCCAAACTCAAGCTATAGGACAATTCGTCTTTGATCTTAACGCTTGGATCCATTTCTTTGGCTTTAGACAGGCTGATGTATTTAGAAGGATCGTTAACCAACCTTTCATCATCGTCTTCTAAAACTTCCACCAATTGGATAAGCTGGAGCTGCTTGTTTTCTTCAACCACCAAGTAACGCGCTAGGGGGTCTAATTCGTTTTGCGCCATTTTTAACAAACAGCCTTGAATCACTTTTGA
This sequence comes from Helicobacter pylori, assembly GCF_011175115.1. Classification (GTDB taxonomy): domain Bacteria; phylum Campylobacterota; class Campylobacteria; order Campylobacterales; family Helicobacteraceae; genus Helicobacter; species Helicobacter pylori_DF. The sequence continues at coordinate 605,847 of NZ_SHOW01000001.1, forward strand.
AATCATTTCTTTAGGCAAATTTTTTTCATACGCAATGCATTCTATAAGGTCGCTGATTTTTTCCATTCTTAAGTTCCTTTAAATTGATGTTCTGTCGTTTTCTATCATTCTCTATTGTGGGGGAGCGGCACATTTAAAAGAAATTTTATTATAGCGAATTTTTAAGCCCTGTTAAGGATTTCTTTTAAAACCAGAGCGATTTTTTCAAAATCTTTTTCATTCAGGCTAAAGACTTCAAAACACACAAATTCGCATGAAATTCTTGTAATAACGCCTTTTTGAAAAAGCCTTAAATAAAGTTTCTCACCATTTAAAGTGCGGGTGTTTTTGGGCTGGATTTTCACGCAAAAGGATTCCAATTCCCTACCAAACAAATTCCCTATTTTAGAAAAGCTAGAGGCGATGCTCACGTTCAATTCTAAGGGTTTTAAAAGGGCGTAGAGTTTCAAGGCTTTTTGCAATAAGGCGTCTTTAGTTTGGTGGAGTAGCGCATGGATTGTGATTTCTTCTTGGTGATTGACCCATGCGTTTAGGCTGCAAAAAAGCAAGGTGAGCGTGATTTTATCCGCTCTTAAGGCTCTATAAAGGGGGTGGTTTTTTAACGCTTCAACCCATTCTTTTTTCCCCATAATAATACCGGCTTGCACGCTGTTAAAGCATTTATCCGCACTAAAGCTTAAAAGCGATGGTTTTAGGGCTAAAACCTCTTCTAAAGCCGTTCTATTTAACAAATCCACATCCCCTAAATTGTAATAATCTATCAAATCATGCTCTTTGGCTAGGGCTTGCAAATCTTTAAAGGGCGTGTCTTTTTTAAAATGGGGGTTGTGGGTTTTAAAGAGCATTTTGCTGTTCTCATTCAAGGCTAAGCGGTAATCCCTTAAATAAGCGCGATTAATATTCCCCACTAAATGCAGCCTAGCCCCACTACTCAATAAAATATCTTTAAGGTTAAAATTCCCCCCCACTAATTCGCCATAAGAAACAACGATTTCTTTTTCTTGCACTAAAGCGTTAGCGATGAGAAATATCGCGCTGGTGTTGTTATTGACAATTAAAATTTCTTCAGTGCCAAAGCACGCCTTAAAAAGCTGTTTTAAAGGGGTTAAGCGGTTCGTTTTTTTAGCGGTGTTGAGATCGCATTCTAAATCAATGGGTTGGGTTAAAACTTCTTTTAAAGAAGGTTCGATTTTTTCATAAAATTGCGGGCTAAAAAACGATCGCCCATGAGTTTCATCAAAAACGCTCGCGCTCGCATTGATGATCTTTTGATAAGGGCTTTTCAAAAGATCCGGGGTTATTTCGGGCGTTTCTTTAGTCGTGATGTTAGCCATGATGAAAGCGTTTGGTTCCTTTTTTGAGAGCTAAAATAAGCGTTATTTTAAACTAAACCCGCTAAATTTTTGATAAAACTACTTTTTTAAAATCCTTAAGAGCGTTTGAATGAGTTTGTTGAGCGAGCGGAACTTTTTCCATAGAGTTTGGCGGTTTCTATAGGGCCTTTTCATGTTTGTTTCCATGTTCAAAATTCAAAAAGAAATCCTAAGATTTCTTTAATTTTAGAACTGATAGGATACCTCAAAACGCGCATTAAATCCAGGGGCTGGGAGTGCCATGCGTTTATTTTTAGGGATCATATCGCTCGCTGGAGCGTCCGCGCTCGCTTGCCACACGGAAGCCTGGCTGACATATTGCTTGTTTAAGATATTGTTAAACACGGCTGAAATCCTTAAACCCTGCCATTTTTTAGAAGTGGGAGTCCAGTTGATAAAGACATTATGCACGCCATACCCGGGTTTATGGATTTTCATCAAGCCGTATTGGGGGTAGTAGATAGAATAGCCTTCATAGAACATATTGGTTACAAAGCGTGAGAGCCAAGTTAAAGTAAGCCCCCATTTGTGGATATTGTAATCGGCTTTTAAGATAAACACATTCCCAGTCGTGGCGGCTAAAGCGTAAGTATCGGCTAATAAATGCCCCCTAGCTGTCGGCCAAGAGCGAGCTACTGAGAAAGTCCCTACGAAATTTTTATATTGCACATTCCCTGAAACTTCATAACCATAAATATTAATGGTTTCGGGTAAATTCCCTGACATGTTTTTTGCAGTCGCGTTACCCCCACCATTTTTAGAAGTGTCTTGCCCGTAGCTGTTGATGAAGTTATTGATGACTTGATAGAACGCTGCCCCGCGCACATTGAAATACTTGCTGTTGTAATCCACATTGAATTCCACATTTTGACCGATTGATGGGCGCAAGTTCCTTTGATAAATCACCGTAGGATCGCGCATCAAAACGCCATCGCCAGGCAAAGCCCCCTTAGTCACATACGCATAGCTCACTTTCAAACCGATGCTTTCAATGGGGTTATAAAGCACGGTTGCAGAAGGTGAAAATCCAGAAGTTACATGCGTGCGGCCATTTTTATCTAGCAAGGTGTAAATATCATAACGAGTTCCCGCACCCACGATGAGGTTTTTCAAGAGATTGTAGTTCGCTTGCATAAACCCACCGATGATATTCCCAATCGCATGCGAATTTTGGGGCATGTTACGATAGAGCGGGTTAGGCGCGTTCAGATTTTGAGGGTATTGAGAGCTTTGATCGGTGTAGTAATGGCGGTAAGGCAAGCCCGGCCCGTTAGGGTCGTTAGGATCAATGTTGTTTTTATAATAGCCGTTTTTGCCTTTATCCAATCCAGAGAAAACGCTCAGGTTTTGATAAATCATGCCGTATTCAAACACATTCCCATAATCTTCGCTAATGGGGTGGGTAACTTTAAAATTAACGCCCGAGTTGATTAAGAAAATCCTTCTGGCTAAAGTCCCCTCAGCGTCCGCATTCCCTAAAGTCCAATCGTTCGCGCTAGGGTTTTGAGCGTTAGGGGGGGTCATGTCATAATCAGGGTTTTTAGGGACAAGCCCATGATAAATATTAGATCCTGTGGAAATTGCAGAAGCGCCTTGCCAATTGATCGATCCCGGCTGCCCATAGCCTATTTGATAGCCTCCATCAGAAGGTCTGATAGCCCCTTGCGTGCACTGGCTGATATTGTCCGGGTTGTTACACCAATCTTTAACTTCAGGGATATAATCCGGATTAGCCGGCTCGTTAGAATTGTAAGCGAAAGGATTCACCACAGGGTTATAATCGCCCCCCCTTACCCCTAAAAAGGCCGTAGATTCAACGCGCGGCTGACTAAAACTAGTGCCTCCATCATGCTTGTATTTCAGACTCAAATTGTGGTTGAAGTTGATCGTATGGGCTAATTCTTTCCCAAAGTCAATCACAAAAGGCGCTGGCTGGCTTCCTGGGTCGTTGGCTTTGGAGAGGGCTGAAGTGGTGTTAGGGCGTAAAAGCCTAGTGGAATTCTCCCTTGTCATGTTGTAGCTTAAGCTGATGGTATCCGTGTCGTTGATATAGCCATTGACTTTACCTAAAACGCTATTGACTTCACTCGGAGTCCCTACGCCAATGTCGCTATTGCTCGGATCTTGCAAGTCAAAAGTAGGGTGGAAGAGATCCCTAAAAGCGTTGTTCCCGTCTCTGTAATAAAAAATATTTTGATGGTTGTAATAGGCTAGGATGTCCCAATTTTTACCGCGATAGGCTGCAGTGGCGTTCATGCGGTATCCAAAGTTAGTGTAAAAGCCCGCTTCCGCTTTAGCCCCATAAGTTTGGTTCTTTCTTAAAAAGTCGTTAGCGTCAATCGTGGTGAAAGACAATTTACCCGCAACCGCGCCTGGACCTGCTGAAGCGTTTGCTGCCCCCTTAATCACTTCCACTTCTTTAATCATGTTGGGATCGATCACGGTGTTAGCGTCATGGTGGAAAATGTTACCATTTTGAGCGACGCCATCTATCGTTACCCTTAAGAGACGGCTCTCAATCCCCCTAACATAGATCTTTTGCGCCATCAAGCCCCCACTAGCCACATTCACATCCGCTCGAGTCCTAAAAATATCACGGATTTGGTTGCTTTGGCGTTGTTGGAGCTCTTTCCTTTCAATATACATTTTATTGTTGTATTCAAAAGTCCTTTCACCCTTAGTGGTTACCTTACCCAAAGTGTGGGTATTTTCTTGAGCTTGCAAACTGCTAGCGACAATACAAGAGACAAACACGATACGAAATTGATTTCTAAGCATTTCTTTTAGCCTTTTTATTTACTTTTTTCTAAAAAATTTAGTCAAGTTTTAAACTTAAGGTTATTATTACATTATTCTATTTAATAATACCTTAAATTTGTTTTAGGATTAAGAAAATATGAAGAAAAATGTGATTGAATAAAGTTTTAGCATTTTATTGAGCGGCTGATTACTGAGCGACCGAATCGATCACTATGCGTGAAGAAGCGCTGCTGATCCCTCTTAAAAAAGTTTGAGAAGACACATTGATTTCAGCGTTCTGGCGGAAAATATCGCTTGGCTGGTTGCTTTGGCGTTCTTCTAAATCATGGCGTTTGATGATAATGGTATTCCCCCATTGAAAGGGCCTATAAGCGCGCTTTTTTTTAATAACAAAATGAGGTTCTAGATTTAAAAATTGCGCGTAACTCGGGAAATATAGCGGCTCTAATAAAGGGTTTATGGGGTGTGCTTTTAAAACCATAAGGAGGAAAAAGAGGCTAAAGATTGGTTTCATAGTAAATTTTCACGCTCGCTCCCACTTGAGAATTGGGAGAAATTTCTAACTTGCTGATTTTCAAATAAAGCTCAGAGATTTCATTATAGCGCGTTTTTAAAATTTGGCTCAAATCTTTCAGGGCGTCTTCAATGAGAAGGTATTGTTTTTCTCGCATGGTGTTTTGAATGATTTCTTGGATTTCCATGTAGTCCAAATAAGCCTTATTGGGTAATTCCGTGTAGAAAAGATCCACATTCACGCTTATTTTTTGGGGTTTTAAGCGTTCAAATTCTAAAATCCCTAAAATCGTTTCAAACACCAAGTGGTGGATATGGACGGCTTGTTTAGTTTTCATAAGATTTTCTTTTCTTTACCGGTCAATAAATTGAAAATATTGCCCAAATGCTTGATAAGGGTAAAAATAAAAATAAGCACCATCGGCGTTTGCGTGCCGACTTCTTTAAGGATATTGACGCTATCTGGGATATGCATATAAGGCACAAAAAAGATAAGAACAGTCGCTGTGCCTACCCCTAAAATGCTAGCGAGTGAAGAGATTTTAAGCACCTTACCCACAAAAAACCACACCGTCAAGCCGATCAGACTTTCAATAGGGATGAGTAACACCACAGAGCCCATGATCGTAGAAACGCCCTTGCCTCCATTGAAATTCAAAAAAGGCGAATAACAATGCCCTAAAATGCTCGCAATAGCGACCATCCATTGCAAACTATAATCCAACCCAAACAATTTGCTTAAAAAAACCGCAAACATGCCTTTGAATAGATCCAAGATTAAGACTAATAAGGCCATTTGTTTGGCGTTACTCACGCCCTTACTTTGTAAAGCGCGCAAGACATTCGTCGCGCCAATACCCCCCGATCCAATCTTAGTAATATCCATGCCATAAAAGATTTTCATTAACGCATAGCCAAAAGGAATCCCCCCAATCAAATAGCCCAAAAGGGCGAAAATCACATTGATATTGGTTAGGAAATTTAAAACGCTTTCCATAAATACCCTTTCAAATAAAATAGCGATCATTATAACATGTTGCTTTTTAAGTGAAAGCGTTAAGTTGTTAGGGTATAGTGGCTTAAAAATTTTAGGATATTGAGAATGCTTGAAACTTCTAGCCATTTTTTAAAATCGTTTCGTTTGAAGCGTTATATAGGTTTTTTATTGATTTCTTTAGCGTTATTAATCACGCCTTTCATTCGTATTGATGGGGCACATTTGTTTTTGATCTCTTTTGAGCATAAGCAACTGCATTTTTTAGGCAAGATCTTTAGCGCTGAAGAATTGCAAGTCATGCCTTTTATGGTTATTTTGCTTTTTATAGGGATTTTTTTCATCACCACTAGCCTTGGGCGTGTGTGGTGCGGTTGGGCTTGCCCGCAAACCTTTTTAAGGGTGCTTTATAGAGATGTGATTGAAACCAAGATTTTCAAACTCCATAAAAAGATCAGCAACAAGCAAGAAAGCCCCAAAAACACCCCAAGCTATAAGATCTGTAAAGCATTGAGCGTTTTATTGTTCGCTCCTGTTGTGGCGGGGCTAATGATGTTGTTTTTCTTTTATTTCATCGCCCCAGAAGACTTTTTTATGTATCTTAAAAACCCTAGCGATCACCCTATTGCTATGGGTTTTTGGCTTTTTAGCACGGCTGTGGTGCTGTTTGATATAGTGGTGGTTGCGGAGCGTTTTTGCATTTATTTATGCCCTTACGCTAGGGTGCAATCGGTGTTGTATGACAATGACACCTTAAACCCCATTTATGATGAAAAGCGCGGCGGAGCACTTTATAACAATCAGGGCCATCTCTTTCCCTTGCCCCCTAAAAAGCGCAACCCAGAAAACGAATGCGTGAATTGTTTGCATTGCGTGCAGGTTTGCCCCACGCATATTGATATCAGGAAGGGCTTGCAATTAGAATGCATCAATTGCTTAGAATGCGTGGATGCATGCACCATTACCATGGCTAAATTCAACCGCCCTTCACTCATCCAATGGTCTTCAACTAACGCCATTAACACGCGCCAAAAAGTGCGCCTGGTGCGTTTAAAAACGATCGCTTACATGGGGGTTATCGCTATTGTGATCGCTCTTTTAGCCATCACTTCGTTTAAAAAAGAACGCATGCTCTTAGACATTAACCGCAACAGCGATCTGTATGAATTGCGATCTAGCGGGTATGTGGATAACGATTACGTGTTTTTATTCCATAACACGGACAATAAAGACCATGAGTTTTATTTCAAAATTTTAGGGCAAAAAGACATTCAAATCAAAAAGCCTTTAAACCCTATCGCCATTAAAGCCGGACAAAAGATCAAAGCGGTAGTGATCTTAAGAAAACCCCTAAAAAGTAACGCCACAGAATACAAGAGTGCTAGAGACGCTTTAATCCCTATTACCATACAAGCTTATAGCGCAGACGATGAGAATATTGCGATAGAAAGGGAATCGGTGTTTATCGCACCTAGTGAAGATTGAAGCCTAAAACTAGCGCTCAATCACTTCGTAAGGCAAGCCTTGTTTGATCAATTCTTCCATGAAAGGATCGGTGTTTAATTCTTCTATGTTAAACACCCCGGCCCTAAAATGATCCGTGCTCCAAGTGTCATTGCAAATCATTTTAGCCGCACACATCGCTGGCACGCCGGTGGTGTAGCTTATGGCTTGCGAACCCACTTCTTCATAGCATTTTTTATGATCGCACACGTTGTAAATGTAGAGCGTTTTGTCTTGGTTGTTTTTAATGCCGGTCATATAGCACCCGATGTTGGTTTTACCGGTGGTGTCTTTGGCTAGAGTCGCTGGATCAGGAAGCAAGGTTTTTAAAAATTGTATCGGCACGATTTTTACGCCTTGATGCTCTATTTCTTTAATGCCTAGCATGCCGACATTTTCTAAGCATTTCATGTGGGTTAAATAATTTTGAGAGAAAGTCATAAAAAACCTCGCCCTCCTTAAGCCCTTAATGTTTTTGACTAACGATTCCAATTCTTCATGGTATAAAAGATACGAATCCATTTCGCCAATCTGCGGATAAGCCCACACCTGCTTGATTTCTAAAGGCTTGGTTTCAATCCATTTGCCATTTTCATAATAACGCCCTTTAGAGCTGACTTCCCTCAAATTGATTTCAGGGTTAAAATTCGTGGCAAAAGGGCGTTTGTGATCCCCAGCGTTGCAATCTAAAATATCTAAAGTGTGGATAGTGTCAAAATGGTGTTTTTGAGCGTGAGCGACATAAGCGTTAGTCACGCCCGGATCAAACCCAGCCCCTAAAACCCCTAAAATCCCTGATTCTTTATAAGCCTTATCAAACGCCCATTGCTCTTTGTATTCAAACTTCGCTAAATCCGGGTGCTCGTAATTGGCGGTATCAATGTAATGCGTTTTAGTCTCTAAACATGCTTGCATGATCGTTAAATCCTGATAGGGTAAAGCCACATTAACAACGACTTTAGGCTTGTATTTTTGGATTAAAGCGACTAAGGCTTGCGTATCATCAGCATCCACTTGTTCAACGCCAATTTCCCCCAAACCCTTTTTGAGCATGCTTTCTTTAATCGCATGGCATTTGTCTAAGCTCCTGCTCGCCAAAATGATATTTTTAAACACGTCTCTGTTCATGCCCATTTTGTGCACTACCACACTACCTACGCCACCAGCTCCAATTTGTAATACTGTATGCAAGGAACACCTACTTTCTAACTAATCTCGTTCTTTTAGGGGGGTATTATATTATAATAAGATAAATTTGATTAATAAGGATGCAGGCTTGCAAGAAATTAAGTTGGATATTTATGCCACTTTGGTGTGCATGGTTTTAGTGTTACTCTTGGGGCGTTATGTGATTTCTAAAGTCAAGTTTTTACGCGATTATGATATTCCAGAGCCTGTTGTGGGTGGGGTTTTAGTCGCTTTTTTTATCATGTTAGTGCGTCAGTTTTACAATTTTGGCTTGCAATTTGATTCTTCTTTAAAAGATCCTTTAATGCTGACTTTTTTTATCACCATTGGTTTGAGCGCGGATTTCAAATCTTTACAAAAAGGCGGGAAAATGCTTGCGGTCTTTTTGCTGGCTGTGGCGGGGTTTGTGGTGTGCCAAAATGCAGTGGGGGTTTCTATCGCTAGCCTTTTAGGGGTCAATCCTTTAATGGGGCTTTTAGGGGGGTCTATCGCTTTAGTGGGAGGGCATGGCACTAGCGCGGCATGGGCTAATTTTTTCACCCAAGCGCCTTATAATTTTAGCTCCAGCTTAGAAGTGGGTATGGTGTGCGCGACTTTTGGCTTGGTGAGTGGGGGGATTATTGGAGGGCCTGTCGCTAAATATTTGATTTCTAAATACAAACTAGAGCCTAAAGACACTAAAGAAAAAGACACTTTAGAGGGCGTGGTGTCTAAAGGCTTTGAAACCCCTAAAGAGCAGCGCCTAATCACCGCATCCAGTTTTGTGGAAACCTTAGCTCTAATTGCGATCGCTTTATTAGTGGGGACTTTTTTATCGCATCTGATGCCTAAAAGCTTCACTTTGCCGACTTTTGTGTGGTGCTTGTTTGTGGGGGTTATTTTAAGGAACGCTTTGTCGTTTTTTAAGATCCATAGCGTGTTTGACAGAGAGGTTTCAGTTATAGGGAACGTGAGTTTGAGTCTGTTTTTAGCCTACGCTTTAATGAGCGTGAATTTATTGGAATTGTTAAAACTCGCTGTGCCATTGGCGGTTATTTTGAGCGTTCAAGTGGCGGTTATGATCCTTTATGTGGTGCTTGTAACCTTTAGGGTATGCGGGAAGGATTATGATGCGGCGGTGTTGTGCGCGGGGCATTGCGGTTTTGGGCTTGGAGCGACCCCAACGGCTATGGTGAATATGCAAACCATCACCAACCACTATGGGCCATCGCATGTAGCGTTTATCGTCGTGCCTTTAGTGGGAGCGTTTTTTGTTGATATTATTAACGCTTTAGCGATTAAAGGCTTTTTGCTCTTGCCTTTTTTCCCATCATGAGACTTTATGAAAGTTTATTAGAAATTTGCTTGAATAAGGCGTGGGAGCATCAAACCCTAGCCTTAGAAAACCCAAGCGTGGCTTGCATGGTGCTAGATAAAAACCATGAGATCTTGAGTTTAGAAACCCACAAAAAAGCCAAAACCCCGCATGCAGAAGTCTTAGCCGCCAAATCAGCGCTAAAGATTTTACGCCCCAGTTTGAAAAACGATTTAGAAAAATTAGAAGACCCTAAAACTTTAAGCGATTTTTTAAAAACGCGCCACGATAACGCTTTTACAGACTGCGTTTTTTTAATCACCCTAGAGCCATGCAATTCTTATGGTAAAACCCCGGCATGCAGCGGATTGTTAGAAATTTTAAAGCCTAAAAGAGTGGTCATTGCCGCAGAAGAAAACGAAGCTAAAAAAGGGGGCTTAGCAAGGCTACAAAAGGCTCATATTGAAACAATGATTTGTCATAATTTAGAAAACAAGGCTAAGGACTTGCTCTTGCCTTTTAGAATAATGGAACAAAAGGGGCGTTTTAATTTGTTCAAACTCGCTTTAAGGATGAATGGGGATTATTACCATGGCAAGATCACCGGGCAAAAAAGCGTTATTTTCACGCACAACCAGCGAGCGGTATGCGACACTCTCATCATTTCTGGGAAAACCATAAGAACGGACAACCCCTTATTAGATACCCGCTTTTGCGATAATTTTTATCAAGGTAAAAACCCCAATATCGCTATTTTATCCAAGCACTCAATTAGCCCCCATTCAAAAGTTTTTTCTGCGCCTAATCGCTTAGTCAATACTTTCCATGACCCTAAAGATTTACCCCTAGAGAAAGGGTTTAATTTCATTGAAGGGGGGTGGGGATTGTTTGAGAGCTTGAGGGATAAAATTGATGTATTGCTTTTGCATTCGCATGCGTCTATGATTAATGAAGCGTTTAACGCATTCGCTTTAAAAACCCCTTTTAAAGGGCGGTTGTTGCATGCGCAAATCTTAGAAAATGAAGCCCTTTTATGGATAGAAAACTCTTAAGATTATACCAGCCCTTAAACGCTTATTCTTACAACAGCGATTCGCTTTTTTTATACGATTTTTCACGCCCTTTTATCAAAAATAGCGGCGCGATTTTAGACATAGGCTCAGGGTGTGGGGTTCTAGGCTTGCTCTGCGCTAGAGACAACCCGCTAGCGAGCGTTCATTTAGTGGAAAAGGATAGCAAAATGGCGTTTTGTTCCCAAAAAAACGCCCTTAAATTCCCTAACGCTCAAGTGTTTGAGAGCGATTTTTTAGATTTCAACCCTCCGATTTTGTATGATGTGATTGTGTGCAACCCTCCTTTTTATGCTTTAGGCTCTATTAAATCTCAAATTAAAGGGCATGCGAGGCACCAGAGCGAATTAGATTTCGCTTCTTTGGTGGCTAAAGTGAAAAAATGCCTGAAACCTAAAGGGTATTTTATTTTTTGCTATGAAGCCTTGTCGCTTTGCTTGGTGGTAGAGGGTTTAAAAAGCACTAAGCTCACGCTAGAGGCTTTAAGGTTTGTCCAAAGTTTTAAAGACAAAAACGCCCATTTGATGCTTGGAGCGGCTAGGAATAATTCCAAAAGCGCTCTAAAAGTTTTGCCCCCTTTAATCACGCACAATTCCAAAAACCAAAGCGACAACACCAAAGAAGTTTTAAGCATCTATCAAATTTGTAACACTTATTCTATCAAAGCGCTTCTAAACTAGCGCCCTTAAATTAAGGATTAAAAAAATGAAATGTTCGCATTGCCAGTTGGAGTTTAAAGAAAGTGAGCTTTTTAAAGAGGTGATCAATCATAAAGAATTGTATTTTTGCTGCACGGGGTGCGCTAGGGTGTATGCGTTATTGTTAGATTTGAATTTAGAGAGCTTTTATGACAAATTAAACGATTCCACTTTAGCCCCCGTAACGCCCCAAGATTCAATGAATATTTTAGAATTAGAACAAGCCCTTGAAGAAAACAATAAGGGCGAATTAATCCTTAATCTTTTGCTAGAAAAAACGCATTGTAACGCTTGCTTGTGGCTCAATCAAAAGGTTTTAGAGCGCTTAAAGGGGGTTAAAAAAGTGAGCGTGAATTTCACCACCCACCATTTGCAAATCGTGTTTGACAAGTCCTTAAACCCTAAAGAGATTATTCAAAAAATTGAGAGTTTGGGCTATGGGGCTAAAATTTATAACGCAAAAAATTACACCCTGAAAGCCCAAAAAGAGCAACGCTCCTACTTGCTCACTTTAAGCGTGGGGTTTTTTGCCACCATGAATTTGATGTTTATTGCCATTGCCAAATACGCAAGTTATGGTAGCGCGAGTTATGGTAGCGGCATGGATAAACTCATGCAAAGGAATTTGGATCTCGTATCGCTCTTTTTAAGCTTGTTGGTGCTAGTGGTGGTGGGGCGTTTTTTCATTAAGGGGGCGTTTTATGGGCTAAAAAATGGCGTTTTGGGCATGGATTTGAGCGTGTCTTTTGGGGCGTTATCGGCGTTTGTTTATTCCATTTATGCGATGTTGGTGTCCCAAGAGACTTATTTTGAAGCGAGCAGCACGATTTTAACGCTTGTTTTTGGCTCTAAGTTTTTGGAATTAAAGGCTAGGCTGTTTGCGAATGAAAAATGTCTGGCCCTAGAATCGCATGAAATCCATAGCGTGATTATTGTAGAAAATGGCAAGCAAACAGAAAAACACCCTAAAGATGTGGCGATAGGCTCTGTTGTTTGGGTGCCAAGCGGGGCTAAAATCGCTTTAGATGGCGTGCTTTTAAATAACGCGAGCGTGGATGCGTCTTTGATCAGTGGGGAGTTTAAACCTTTGGAATTGGGGGTTAATGATCCAATTTTAGGGGGTTATGTGAATGTGGGCGTGCCTTTTAGCTATCAAGTGAGCGCTGATTTTCAAAACTCACGCCTTTCTGGTTTGTTAGAAACTTTAAAAAAGAGTTTTTTAGAAAAACCCTTAATTGAGAGCAGCGCGAATCAAATTGCGGATATTTTTTCTAAAGCGGTGTTGTTTTTAGCCTTTATAAGCTTTTTATTATGGCAATTTGGTTTGGGGGGTGATTTTGAAAAAGCCTTAATGGTGTGTATTAGCGTGTTAGTCATCAGCTGCCCTTGCGCATTCGCCTTGGCCACGCCCATTGCGCTAGTGATAGGGGTGTTTAAAAACCCTTTGATCGTGTTTAAAGAAGCGTTATTTTTAGAAACTCTGGCTAAAGTGAAAAAAATCTTTATAGACAAAACCGGCACCCTCACGCAAAAAGAAGTCCTTTTAAAAGAAAAAATCATTTATGAAGAATTTGATGGAAGGCTTTTGAAGAGCCTTTTAAAAACCAGGGAGCATTTAGCCCATAGCGCGATCCTTAAAACTCTAAATGGCGATGAGGTTGATTTAGAAAAGATAGAGTTTTTCGCTCATGGCCTGAAAGCGAATTATCAAAACGAAACCCTGCTAGTGGGGAGTTTGAAATTTTTAAACGCTATGGGGGTTAATATAAAGGCTAAAGAGGGCGCTAATATCATGGTAGGCTTTGCGAAAAATAAGACTTTATGCGCGTTATTCATTTTAGAAGAGCGTTTGAAAGCTAACGCTAAAGAAGTCATTCATGCTTTGCAAAATAAAGGCTTAGAATTAGAGATTTTAAGCGGGGATAATGAAAGCTCGGTTAAGGAGTGCGCGAAAAAATTAGGGATTTCTAAATATCATGCCCATTTGACCCCTGAAGATAAGGCTCAAATCATCAGTTCTTATAAGGGCGTGTGCGCGATGATAGGCGATGGCAATAATGACGCGTTGGCCTTAAAACAAGCGAGCGTTTCTTTAGGGTTTGAAAAAAGCGCTTTGAGTAAAAGCGCATGCGATATTTTGCTTTTAGAAGAGGATTTGAGTTTGCTAGAAAAAGCGTTTCATAACGCTCAAAAAGTCTATCAAGTGGTGTTGCAAAACATTGTTTTGAGCTTGATTTATAACGCTATTTTAATCCCAGTCGCTATGCTAGGTTACATTAACCCTTTAATAGCGAGTTTGAGCATGAGCGCTAGCTCTCTCTTAGTGGTCTTAAATTCTTTGAGGTTGAAACGCTCTTAAACAAACCACATCGTCTTGGCTAAAATGGCGATTAAAAAGCCAAAAGCTAGAGCGATGTGATGGATGTATTTACCAATAGGGTTTTTCTTACCCAAAAACTTACATAATAAAGAAAAAAGCACCAAAAGAAAAATGCTTAACGCTAAGATCACTTTAAGCATGAGTATCTTTTGAAAAGGGGTTTCACACCAGCCTTTATCGCCCCCCATGTATTGACTAAGCATCATGCCCCCTGTTAAAACAAGCCCTAAAACGCATAAGGGCATGATTTTGATCGCTCTTTGAGTGATTCCTGTATTTGCCTTATTAGCAAACTCTTCGCCAAACATTTTCTTCACATTAGGGAAAATTACCATATCAAAAAACAAGTAGCCAATAAAAATAATGGCGCACAATAAATGAACAACTAACACATAAGGATAAATCGCATCCATTTAAAATCCTTTATTCATGGGAAAATTAAAGAGTTTTTAATCTACTATAAAAGGATTTTATTGTCAAGTAGCCCATTATTATGGGAATTTTAGGGGTGGTTTTTGTTTGACTTTTAAGATTGCAATTAGCTATAATAAAATAATTAAAAAAGTAACACTTAAGCGGAGTACCCTAGAGAGTGATGCTCAATTTTATGACAAAGAAGAAAAATAGAATGCAAGGTTGCAAAATGGTTTGTAAAAATTTTAATCGTAAGGAATCTGTTTTGATAGCTCAATCTTTAGATATTTCTAAAAAAGGTTCGGTAATTTTAGGCGCTCTTTTGAGTTCGTTATGGCTGACAAACTCCTTAAATGCCCATGAAAAGAATGGCGCGTTTGTGGGGATTAGCCTGGAAGTGGGTAGGGCTGATCAAAAGACCAACGCTTATAGAAACGGCGAGTTGTTTCAAGTGCCTTTTGGCGATGTTTCAGCCAATGATGATGGCAAAGTTCCTAACGGGCAGACCGGTGGCTGTCAGCCGGCTTCAGGGACGCCAGGAACGCCAGGCTATACTAAAGCTAACTGCGTGGTCAATTGGACTTCTCGCACCATGCTTAGCACCAATAAGGACATTCCTGGACGTAACCAGCCGATGTATGGGCTAGGCGTGATGACAGGGTATAAGCATTTTGTGGGTAAAAAAAGGTGGTTTGGGCTGCGTTATTATGGCTTTTTTGATTACGGGCATACCAATTTCTCTAACTCTAGGGCCGCTAACGCCATATCGCCTTTTTATTTGAGCGATCAAAAAGCAGACATGTATACTTATGGTTTTGGCACAGACATGCTTTTTAACATTATAGACAAGCCTAAAGCTACGGCCGGGTTTTTTGTGGGCGTGAATTTTGCGGGTAACACTTGGACTAATAATCGTGTGGGGTATTTTAAGGACGGGTATGTTTATGGCGTCAATACAGACGCTGACGCTTACATGACTAACGCTGATGGCACGATTACATGTGGGGACACGACGCCGGCGAGTTGTAATGTGGGGATTAACCCTAATAGCGTCTATACCACAGGAAAATTGAACGCTAAGGTGAATCACACGATTTTCCAATTTTTAGTGAATGTAGGCATTAGAACTAATATTTTTGAACACCATGGCATTGAGTTTGGTATCAAAATCCCCACGCTCCCTAATCACTTTTTTAAAGGCTCTACCACTATCAAAGAGCAAAGCCAAGGCCCGCTAAAAGACGGCAAACCAACCACTATCACCGGAGCAGAAACCAATTTCAGCTTGACCCAAACCTTACGCCGTCAGTATTCTATGTATTTGCGCTATGTTTATACTTTTTAAGTTTGGTAGGGTTTTAGGCAAGGATTAGGCAAGGCTTAGAGATGAAAGCTTGATTTGTCAAGCTTTAGGGTTGTCATTGAGTTGCAATAACTCTGTGCTGTTTTCTACTTTTTTGATAAAATCATTGATAGCATAACAGCGTATATTAATATTGTCTTTGAAATGGGCAAATCCCGCATATTCTTTGGCGTCATCATGGATATTTGGAGCCACAAAAACACTAAATTTCTCTCTAATATCAGCGCTATTTTTAATCAATTCTTTTAAATGTCTGGCAATAGGTATCATTTCCAAGGCGCTTTGACTTCTATCTCTAATCAAGCTCACTTCTATATAACTTTGGGCTTTTGTGTCCATAGCTACAATATCAGGTTTATTACCGCTTGCTGTGTATACGGGCAAGCCTTCATCATCGCTTTTATAATTGGGCATCACGCTTAAATTTTCAAAATGTTGTTTCAAGAAAATAGCGCTTAAAAATTCTAAGCGTAAAGGTTTATCAATGAGTCTTAAAAAATTATCTTTTGATTCTTGCTTGTTGCAAGTAATGAGTAATTCTTGCTTGATAAAATCTTTAGTATAAGTGGTTGCTAGTTCATTCAATTTACTTGATTTAACGCTCTCATTATCGCTGATTGGAGTAACGCTAACAAGAAAGCTATCCACGATCGCCATGTAGTTAAAAAAGGCGAGTCTGTTAGCTTGAGTGTCGTTTAAATAATCCCCTTTAAAAGTCTTATGGGTTTGTAAAATATAATCTATTTTATTACTTTCATTAGTATTAATATCAATAAACCTACCATTACCACGCAATGAAATAAGTCCTGTAATACGCATTTTTCTAATGTATTCATCAACGGCTTCGTTAGTGATTTGGCTCATTTTGAATCGTGTTTTATTAACACTTTCTAAAAGTTTTAGGCATTTTTCATAGATAAATTCATCTGAGTAACTGAATTCTGTTTTATTGATAGTAACAATTTCTTGTCTTAAATGAATGATGTAGTCATAAAGCCCATTAGCGTTATCGTCTTTCCAACAAAGTAAGATAGGGATTTCTTTGACAGAGAGAGGAGTCAGATTGGCATTTTTGAGCCGTTTTAAAAGCGAGAGCAATAATTTGAAAGGGTTGTTATGGTTTAAGTTCTTTTTGTAAGGGTTTCCCACTTCATATTTAGACAGAGCGTTTAAAAATATAGCCCCAACTACGCTTTCATCAACGCTTTCTTTAAAAGTATCGTTTTCTTTATCATAATAAGCAAGAATAAGCATCTTAGTGCTATCGCTGATGAGTATCTTCTCATATTTTGCATAGTAGCAAAACCCAAACTCACACATAAGCTTATACCAAGTGTCAAACCGACTTTCCCATCCATGCTCAAAACCCATCTCTTTATGATTTTGTGGGGATATTTCTATAATGCGTTCTAACTCTTCATCGCTAAAGATATATTCATTGGAGTCAAATTTTTCTTTCAATTCTTTATTTTGATTGATAGAAGTAGGTCTATAAAGCCTATGAACCAAAACGGATTTGACAATTTGCATGATCGTTGAAGATTGAAGAATTTGATTTTCAAACTTTCCTAAAACAGCTAAAAATTGTCCTATTCTTTTAGGGTTTCGCATAGTGGTTGAAAAGCTTAAAATTTTTCGTGCCGGTTTTTTAGTCATAATTAATCACCTATAATTAGTTACAAAGATTTCTTGACTATCTTCTTTAATGGTATTGTCATTATAACTGATATAATTACTTTTGATATTAAAAATATAATATTTTTTAGCCCATTCTTTTAAAATAAAATTAGTCTCTCCCTTGTGATAAACAAGATTAGTTATACCAAATAAAACTCCCTTTTTATCTAGGCCATCTAAAACACCATATAAGGCTATCTCATTATCGCTATCCCATAACTTGTTGTATTCACTATTGGAGATTAAATAAGGGGGGTCAAAATAAACATAATCATCTTTTAAATAAGTGGTGTGGTTAAGGAAATCAATATAATCATTATTATGAAAAATAATGGTGTTTTGTTGCATGAAGTCTAGGTAGTTTTTTAGGGCATTATAAACATTTTCGTTAAAATCTACATTACCTACGGGTAAATTAAAAAGCCCTTTAGAATTAAATCTAATCATGTGATTAAACCCATAAATTAAAAGCAAATACAAATAAAGCATGTTGTTTTGATTGGAGTTAAAATCAGCCCTTAGTTTTTCATAAGCTATTTTATTGTATTTAGCGTAGTAAGTTTTTATATATTGTTTTTTTAATTCATCAGGAGCTGTAATCCCCTTAAAAGAGAAAGACAAGCCATAATGAATGATGATTTTAGACAATTCATCAAAAAGCTCATAAGCATTGAACTTGCTTAAAGTTTTATGTAAATTGATAATATTAGTATCTATGTCATTAGCTAAGTATCTTTTAGCCTTAGTGTTTAAAAACACGCTACCTCCACCCACAAAAGGCTCAATAAATTGATTAATGTTATTTGGGAATAGCTTATTGAGCTGTGGCATGAGTTTATATTTATCCCCTACATAGAAAAAGGGAGAACGAATACTTTTTTTCAAGGTTTCACTTCCACTATAAATAAAAATTCTTTATGCTCTTTAAAATCAGTCTTTCCTGAATTAAAAAAACTATGAGCCTTTTCTTTAACGCTTAATTTTCCTTTTTGACTCAAAATTCCCACTAAATCTTTAAAGTCTATTTTATTTTGCGAAGAGCTAGACTTAGAATTATAGGTATTATTATAAGTTAAAGCAATCCTTTTACAATCTAGTTTTTCAATTAAATCGCTCAATTCTTTCTTGGCATTAGAGCGACAATATTCGCTCATGTTCTCGCATGATGGCTTTAAAGCTGTTCCATAGAGTTTGGGTTTTTTCCACTGCACTAAGTTTTCATAGAGATGATAAAACCGGCTGTATTGCCTTGAATTGTATGGAGGGTCAATAAAAACTAAGTCTATTTTTAAGGTTTTAGCCAATTCGTTAGCATCTTTTCTCTCTATCATGATATTTTTATCATGCTTTATAGGGCTAATAAGTTCAAAAATAAATCTATCTTGCAAAATCTCTTTTTTCCTATAAGCTTCATAATGCCCTACTGTGTTAGCTATCTTATCCATTGAATAAATCAAGCTTGTTAATAAAATATCTTTATTTAATTTATCTAAATTCAAGCTTTCTATATGCTCTCTAATGCTACCGATTTTGACGCAATCTTTATAACTGAAAAATTTGTCGCTAAAATGTTGGCTAAAATAATTTTCTTCTAGCTTTAAAGCTTGAGTATAATATTCTTTCAGTTCTTCAAGCGCTTTAAAATCAGCGTCTTGCCCCCTAAAAAAAGCATGGTAAATGACTTCATTAGAAAATAAAATATCATTTATAATAATATTTTTAATGTTAGGAATAGTGGCAAATTGACCAGCCACTACCCCACTTCCGGCAAAAATATCGCACACGCTTTTGATATTATTTAATTTTAAATTCCCAAATACCCACTCTATGAGTTTGGTTTTTGAGCCGATATACCGGCGGTTTTTTAGATTAAATCTTTCCACTAGCCACCTTTAAACTAAGAGGATAAAACCACTTAGTAATATGTAAGATTTAAAAATCATAATCTCTTATTAAGCTTTTTAAAATACCAAAGGCTAAGAGCTAAAAATAAGAAAAAGGGCGATAGCACGCCTATTTCAGGAATGAGTATCCCTGAAATGCTGAACTTCCCTAAAGCAAAGAATAGCCCCCAAACAACGAGCGTGATAATGATAAACTTTAGCCCTAAAAGAGCCAGGTTTTCATAGCGGGCGAGACTGGGCGAAAAATAAGCGATTAAAACGCTTAAAAACGGCACAAAAAAGGGCAAAATCGCAAACACATACAAAAACGAGCGCACTTTTTTCGTGTCGGCGTTTTGGCGCACTAGAGCATGCAAGGAAAAAAGAGCGTCTGTGATAGAAACCGCGGGCTTGTTTTGGTAAATGGTGTCTAAAACTTTAGGGCGGAAATTTTTGAGCGTTTTAAAGGTTTCTAAACGCGTGGTGTTTAAAGCGTTTGCGCCCAGTTCAAAACTTAAGGGCATCTCATAGATAGTAGTGTCATGCAAGATCCAATATTTGTCTTCAAAAAAAGCCTCTTTAGCTTCAGCATAAGATTCTAAAGTCCTGTCTTTTAAGCGAAACACCTTGATGTTTTGGGCTTTTTGCAATAAGGGATTAATCTTATCAAAATACACGTAATCATCGTTATATTTCACTAACAAATGCTCTGAAACGCTCAAAGAATTGTCTTTATAGATCAAATTTTGCGTTTTTTCTTCCATATACACAAAAGGAGTCGCGTTCAATCCCACATAAACAGCCGTGAAAAACAAGCTGATGAAAAAAATAGGGTTTAAAATCTGGCGTTTGGAAAAGCCAATGGAGAGCAGGGCGGTGTATTGGTTGGATTTAATGAACGCGATATAAAATAAAACCATCGCTAAAAGCAAGGAAATGGGCAAGGTGTAATTGAGCGCAAATAAAATGTCATAGGTGAAAAATAAAATGATCATGTTCGCAGAATCAGGCATTTTATCGGCGTATTTCAGGCTGTCAATGCCCACAAAAAACAATTCCAAAGCTAAAAGCACGATTAAAAAATATTTGAAATAATACCACCCCACAAATCTAAACAAACGCACTTAAAACCCTTATTCAAACCATGATAAAAACTTAAAATTTTGGATAGAGCGCATCTAATTTTCTATTTTTAAAGGTTTTTTAAGCGTGAAACGATTTTGCATGGCGTTAAAATCATGGCTTTCTATAAAAAATTTTAAGGCGTTTTTGGCATGTTCAAACGCAGCGTTTTTTAAAGGCTCTTCGTTGTTGTGGAATTTTGAAAGCACATGCTCAGTGATATTGATCCCTTTAGAAATCCCTACTCTCAAGCGGTAATAAGAACTAGAACACAATAAATCAATGGATTTTAAGCCGTTATGCCCCCCATTCCCCCCACCCTTTTTAAATTTCACAACGCCCAAAGGTAAATCTAAGTCGTCATGGACAATTAAAGGCTCTTCAGTTTTGTAAAAATTTTTAGCGCTTAAAACGCTCTCGCCGCTCAAATTCATGTAAGTTTGGGGCTTGAGTAAGATAAAATCCTTATAAACGCACAAATAAGCGTTGTGTTTGGGAGAAAAAGCGAAAGAAAGATCCAATTCGCTAACGAGCGAATCTAAAATATCAAAACCAGCGTTGTGTCTGGTGTGGGCGTAACGCAAAGTAGGGTTGCCTAAACCCACTAAAAGCGTCATGACCTGAAATCACTTCGCTTTAATCACACCGATCACAGCGATAGAATCATGATCTAAGATCTTCACATTCTCGTGTTTTTCTAAATCGCGCACCAAAATAGACTCATTCACGTCTAAAGGGGCTACATCCACCAAATAGTGATCGGGCAGATGCTCTGGAGCGCATTCCACGCTGATACGCTTTTTAGAGAGCATCAAAATCCCTTTATTTTTCAAGCCCACTGGAGTGCCTTGGTGTTTGACGGGGACTTTAAACTTGGACTTCACGCCCTTAGTAACAGCGAGTAAATCCACATGGATAAGCTCGTTAGTAACAGGGTTTTTTTGGTATTCTTGAACCACGACTTCAAAAGTCTTATCCCCTAATTTCACCGGGAAAATCAAATGCTTTTTTTCCTTAAGGTATTTAATAAAAGGGTTTAATTTGAACGCGCAATTCACGTTTTCAATACCCTTTCCATAAATGTTTGCGATTAGATAGCCATCTTTTTTTAAAGCTTTAGCGTTAGCTTTAGTAATACTCTCTCTAATAACGCCTTCTAACATGTCAATCCTTTAAAATAAAATAAGGGCTTATTCTATCCAAAAAACCCTTAAAAATCAAAAACTGCTTAAAAGCTTTTCAAAGGATTGTTTGAACGCTATCAAGCCTTCTTTAAGGAGTTTTTGAGCGGTGTTTTCTAAATCAATGTTTTGCACTTTTAATTCTTTTTTGAACGCTTCAATTTCTGTACTTTTTAAAGGGGTTTGATACTCGGTGTTTGGGTCAAGCAAATAAGCGTTTAAAGCCTCTAGGGGGGCTGTGTTGATAGAGTTTTTAAAACACAGCGCTTTAATGTAATAATCTTTAGCTAAAGCGTTGGATTTAACGCCGGTGGACGCAAAAAGGGTGCTTATCAGCTTATTGGCATGCTGGTTGATTTGGTGATAGCACTCGGTAGCGTTGATAATCCCGCTTTGAGCTTGCAAGTTTTGCGCCACTAAAGGGTCTATTTCTTTGTCAAATCGTGAGACAAACACGCTAATGACCGCTCTTTTTCGCGCTTCTTTGGCTAAGATTTGAGCGATTTCACCGGCAATTTTAGGCGAAAAGACTAAAGTTACATTAATAGGGATAGAGGCTTTAGTTAAAGCGCTAATCACTTCAAGAGCGCTTTCACTCGCCGGGACTTTAATCATCACATTAGGGCGGTTTAATGTTTTGAATAACCGCTTGGCTTCATCAATGCTTTTAATAGCATCATCTTCTAAAAAAGGGTCAATTTCTAGGCTAATGTAGCCATTGTTAGGGTCTTTTTCATATAAAGGCATTAACGCGCTAGAAGCTTGTAAAATATCCTTTAGCGCCAGAGTTTCATAAATTTCTTTAGCTTTTTTGCCTTTGAGTTTAGCGATTTCATCTTGATAAAACGCGCTTTTGGTGATCGCTTCACAAAACAAACTGGGGTTACTCGTCGCCCCGCAAATAGCCCCCTTATTAATGAGCTTTAAAAAGTCGTTTTCTAAAAAATCCCTTTCTATAAAATCGCACCACAGACTGAATTCTTGCATGTTTATCCTTGTTTTAAATTGAGATAATAATCTTTAACGACTTCTTGGTCGCTAAAAAAAATCGTTTTGTCTTTAAAGATTTGAATGTTTTCATCGCCCTTGCCTAAAATCAACAACACCTCATCGTCTTTTAAATTTTCTAAAGCGTTTAAAATGGCTTTTTTTCGGTCTTTTTCTATAATGACTTTAGAAGAATCATTGATGCCTTTTAAAATATCCTTAATAATGTCTTCTTCATTCTCGCTTCTAGGGTTGTCTGAAGTTAAGACGATTTTATGCGCATAACAACTCGCTATCGCTCCCATTTTAGGGCGCTTGGTTTTATCCCTATCGCCCCCTGCTCCAAAAAGAGCGGTGATTTTTTGGTTTTTAAAGCTTTCAAAGACTTGTTGCATGCCGTCTGTGGTGTGGGCAAAATCCACGACCACTAAAGGTTTAGAATGCACCACTTCCAAACGCCCCTTAACCCCATAAAAGTTTTCTAATAACGGCACAATCGCTTCTAGCGGTAATTGAGTGAGTGATTTGACCCCTAAAACGCCCGCTAAGATATTATAAAGGTTGTAACGCCCTAAAAGGGGGGAATGGATGAGAGCGATTTCTTTAAGATTGGGATCTCTTAAATCTTGTTGGTAGCATAAAGACGCGCTAATGGAGGGGTTGAGCGAAAAGGCTTGAACGTTCAAATGCGCTTTTTTATCTAGCGCGTAAGTGCGTGCGTTAATGGGGTTAAAAAGGGCGTTTGTTTCATCTCTGTTGATGACTTTCAAGCCCTCATCTTTAAAAAAGCTGTTTTTAGCGTCTCTGTAATTTTCTATATTTTGATGGAAATCTAAATGATCGCTTGTGATATTAGTGAGGACTTTAAGGGCAAAATCAAGCCCAGCGGTGCGCTTTTGGACAATCGCATGGGAGCTCACTTCCATGATAAAGTATTCACACCCCAAACGCACCGCTTCTTCTAAATCGCTATAAAGCTCTAAAAGAGTGGGCGTGGTCAAGCCCTTTTCTTTGATGCGTTCATCGTTAATAAAAAACCCTCTTGTGCCTAAAAGAGCGGTCTTTTTATTCAAATCTAAGAGCAAGGAATACATTAAACTCGCTGTGGTCGTTTTACCATTAGTGCCAGTAATTCCTACAATTTTAATCTTAAAATCAAAGTAGTTTTTAAGCTCATTGAAATCCAAAATAGCCAGGTTTTTTTCTGCAATTAAGGGAGAGTATTTTTCATTTAAAGGCGTTTTGACAAAAAGGATTTCTTCAGGGTTTTCTAAAACTTCATTCGTGTTATCGCTTAAAAAAGAATAGGTGCGGTTGCGATAAGTTAGGGTTTTTTTAAGTTTCATTCTTTAAGCCTTATTGGATTTGAGAGCGTCTTCTAAAAGAGAACGCAAAAATTCATCGTAAATAAAAGAATCTTCATGCATGTTTTCAATGTAATTTATTGCTAATTCGTAATAGCCATAGTGGTTCAATTCTTTCAAAAATTCATAAAAATCCTCTTTATTGTCAAAAATCACCCTAGAGCTGAACATCAAATCCTCAAACGCTTCCTTAAAACCGCGCTCCAGGCTCAAGCGTTTGAAATCCGCATACAAAATGCCGTTCAATTCCTCGCCTTTTTGAGAAATTTGCGCATCAATCTTTTCAGTCATTTGGTTCAATCCCTCATCAAAAGAAGCGATCAAATTGATGATTTGCTCTTCAGCTTGGTTTTTTAAACTTCGTTTTTGCATAGCGATCAAGCTTTGATACAATTCATAAAAGCTATGGGCTTCTTTAGGGAAATCCTTAGCGATGTCGCTTAATAACGCCCCCACTTTGGCTTTTTGGTTGTCTTTATCCAAAAACAAAACTTCAGAAAAAAGGCGTAACGCTTCAGCGTAATGGGCTTGCTTGAACGCTAAAAAGCCATCTTTAATCAACGCGCGCTTTTTAAATTCATAATCAAACTTCTGCATGCCTAATCATCCTTAAAGTTTATCAAACTCCTTAGCGTTTTCTAAGCACACCACTTCTAAATTGGGGTGAATGTCCATTTTAAGCTGCCTTTCAATGACATTTTTTAAAGTGATTTTACTGCTAGAGCAAGTCTTACACGCTCCCTCTAAAGCTACATAAATTTTCATGCTTTTCACCCCTAGCACTTCAATATTACCGCCATCTTTGAGCAAGTAAGGGCGGATCTTTTCTATCACAATACGCACCGGTTTTTGTAAATCTTCATCGCTAAATTCTATCATTTTTAAAAACCTTATTTTTAAAATTTTACTTTAAGATACCATATAATGAGCCATTTTTATCAAACAACGCTTTTTAAGAGTGGCTCAAGGGCTAATTGGATAGAATAGAGCCATATATTAGAATAAGGTTTTGATGACGATATGGAAATTAGAAACATCAAAGAGTTTGAAAAAGCTTCCAAAAAACTCCAAAAAGACACTTTAAAGATCGCTCTCGCTCTTTTGTTCCTCATCGGTGCCGCTTTGCTCGCTCTCATTTTTGGGCAGGCTAATTCTAAGGGATTGTTGCTCATCTTTGCGGCCGTGATTGGGGGGTATATGGCGATGAATATTGGTGCGAACGATGTGTCTAATAATGTCGGCCCTGCCGTAGGCTCTAAAGCCATTAGCATGGGCGGGGCGATTTTGATCGCTGCGATTTGTGAAATGCTTGGAGCGATCATTGCCGGGGGGGAAGTGGTTTCTACGATTAAGGGCCGTATCGTTTCGCCTGAATTTATTAATGATGCGCATGTTTTCATTAATGTCATGTTGGCTAGCTTACTCAGTGGGGCGTTGTGGTTGCATGTAGCGACTTTAATAGGCGCTCCCGTTTCCACTTCACACTCTGTAGTGGGGGGGATTATGGGGGCTGGAATGGCAGCAGCTGGAATGGCAGCGGTCAATTGGCATTTTTTATCCGGCATTGTGGCTAGTTGGGTAGTCTCGCCTTTAATGGGGGCTTTGATAGCGATGTTTTTTTTAATGCTCATTAAAAAGACTATCGCTTATAAAGAAGATAAAAAGAGCGCGGCTTTAAAGGTCGTGCCTTATTTGGTAGCGTTGATGAGCTTAACATTCAGTTGGTATTTGATCGTTAAGGTTTTAAAACGCCTTTATGCACTGAATTTTGAAATCCAGCTGGCTTGCGGCTGCATCCTTGCGCTTTTAATCTTTATTCTTTTTAAAAGATTTGTGTTAAAAAAAGCCCCACAATTAGAAAACAGCCATGAAAGCATTAATGAGCTTTTCAATGTCCCTTTGATTTTTGCCGCCGCGCTTTTAAGCTTTGCGCATGGGGCTAATGACGTGGCTAACGCTATAGGCCCTTTAGCGGCTATCAGTCAAACTTTAGAAGATGCAAATAGCCCTATGGGGAATACTTTAAGCTCTGTGCCTTTGTGGATTATGGTAGTAGGGGCAGCTGGGATCGCTTTAGGCTTGAGTTTGTATGGGCCAAAGCTCATTAAAACGGTGGGGTCTGAAATCACAGAATTAGACAAAATGCAAGCTTTTTGCATCGCGCTTTCAGCAGTCATCACCGTGCTTTTAGCCTCTCAATTAGGCTTGCCCGTAAGCTCTACGCATATTGTGGTGGGTGCGGTGTTTGGGGTGGGCTTTTTAAGGGAGCGTTTAAGAGAGCAATCCAGAAGGCGTTTTGCTAGAATCAGAGACAACATTGTAGCGGCGCACTTTGGGGAAGATTTAGAAGAAATTGAAGGTTTTTTAGAGCGCTTTGATAAAGCCAATTTGAAAGAAAAATCGCTCATGCTAGAGAGCTTGAAAAAAAGCAAGAACACCGCTATCGCTTTGGAATTAAAAAAGAAAGAAAAAAAGTCGCTTAAAAAAGTGTATAAAGAAGAAGTGATCAAACGCTCCATTTTAAAAAAGATTGTTACCGCTTGGTTGGTAACCGTGCCGGTTTCTGCACTTTTAGGCGCGCTTCTTTTTGTGGCTCTTGGTTTTATAGAAAAGTATTTCTAGGGTTTTTTAAAGGCTTGATTTTTAAAGTTAGGCTTAATCTTTTATGTTAAAATTCTAAGATTTTATATATTTTATATTTATCGTTAGGTTTTAGGTTTAAAGTCATGGGGAGGAATCAAGGAGCTTATTTGGATCCGTCTGAATCAATTTTGATGTTGATGGTTGCTTTTTTATTGGTGCTGTTGAACGCTTTTTTTGTGCTTTCAGAGTTTGCTCTTGTGAAAGTGCGTAAAACCCGTTTAGAAGAGTTGGTTAAAATCGGTAATTCCAACGCTAAACTCGCTTTAAAGATGAGTCAAAGACTAGACACTTATTTGAGCGCTACGCAGTTAGGCATCACCCTTTCTTCATTAGCTTTAGGCTGGGTGGGTGAGCCCGCTATCGCAAAATTGTTAGCCGTGCTGTTTGAGTCTATGGATTTGAGAGAAAATCCTATTTTTATCCATTCAATGAGCGTGGTCATAGCGTTTTTAAGCATCACTTTTTTGCATGTCGTGCTAGGCGAGATTGTGCCTAAATCTTTAGCGATCGCTAAATCTGAAAAAGCCGCTCTTTTTGCCGCGCGCCCTTTGCATGTGTTTTGGGTGGTGTTTTATCCGGTGGTGCACCTGTTTGATGTGATCGCTCATTTCTTTTTAAAAAAAGTGGGCATCAATCCTAAAGAGCATGACGGCACGCATTCTGAAGAAGAGTTAAAAATCATTGTGGGCGAGAGTTTGAGAGAGGGCATTATTGATTCGGTGGAGGGCGAAATCATTAAAAACGCGGTGGATTTTTCTGACACGAGCGCTAAAGAAATCATGACCCCACGAAAAGACATGGTGTGTTTGGACGAAGAAAACAGCTATGAAGAAAATATAGACATTGTTTTAAAAAGCCGCTTCACGCGCTATCCTTATTGTAAGGGTTCTAAGGATAACATTATCGGCATGGTGCATATTAGGGACTTGCTTTCTCGCTCTATTTTTACCCCTAAAATGCATGATTTCAAGCAAATCGTTAGGAAAATGATCATCGTCCCTGAAAGCGCTTCCATTTCTCAAATCCTTATTAAAATGAAAAAAGAGCAAATCCATACCGCTTTGGTGATTGATGAATACGGCGGCACGGCCGGGTTGCTCACTATGGAAGATATTATTGAAGAGATCATGGGCGAGATTAGCGACGAATACGATTTGAAACAAGAGGGCGTGAACAAGCTTGAAGAGGGCGTGTTTGAATTAGAGGGCATGCTGGATTTAGAGAGTGTAGAAGAAGTGCTTCACATTGAATTTGACAAAGAATGCGAGCAGGTAACGCTTGGGGGCTATGTTTTTAGCTTGTTAGAGCGCATGCCTATGGAGGGAGATACAATCGTTTCGCATGGGTATTCTTTTGAAGTCTTAAGCGTGGATGGGGCTAGGATAAAACGCTTGAAAGCGGTTAAACAAGATCAGGGAGAAAATGAAGCATGAACAAAACAACCCTCTTTGTATTGGGCTTATTATTCAATAGCTCTTTGAACGCTGTTGATGGGATTTCTCAAACCGAGCCTTCTTCTTTGAATTTGGCTGAAGACAGCCTACCTTTGAACCACCCTAACGCTCAAAAACTTTCTTTAAAAAACGCATGGAATAGGGTGTTATCCAACCATGAAGGCTTGCATGCGCAAGAATACGCCATTAAAAGAGCGAGTAAAATGAAATTAGCGGCTAAGCTTTCTTTTTTGCCTCAAATTGATTTGAGCGCTTTTTACGTGTATCTCTCTAACCCCATTAAAATGGATTTTGCCAGCCAAAAACAACCGGGCGTGCAAAAAGCCACCAACCAGATTCATCAAGGCTTGCAAAACATTCAGCAAAATATCCCTCCTCAAGTATTAACCCCTCAAATCCAAGCGGGCATGCAAGGGGTGATGCAAGGTTTTGGGGCTTTGAGCAGCACATTAGAAGCCCCCTTATTGTTTTCTAAGCAAAATGTGGTGATTGGGGCTTTGAGCATTATTTATCCCCTTTATATGGGTGGGGCAAGATTCACGATGGTGCGCATTGCGGATTTGATGCAAAAAGACGCTAACGAAGTGTATCGTTTGAAAAAGCTTTCCACTTTTCAAGAGCTTGTGAGCGTGTATTATGGTATGGTGTTAAACGCAGAAGTGGCTGAAACTTTAGAAGAAGTGGAAAAAGGCCATTATAAGCATTTCCAAAACGCTTTAAAAATGCAAAAAGTAGGGCAAATCGCTAGGGTAGAAACCTTAGGCGCTCAAGTGGCTTATGATAAGGCCCATATCGCTAGCGTTAAGGCTAAAGATGTGTTAGAAGTTTCGCAGCTCTCGTTCAATTCTATTTTGTCTAGCAAAGACGATCTAGCGCCTTCAAGCAAATTAGAGATCCACACAGAGAAAAACCTGCCCGATTTGAGCTTTTTTGTTGCTTCCACGCTCAATTCTTACCCGGCTTTAAAGACTTTAGAAAATCAGATTCAAATTTCTAAAGAAAACACGAAACTTCAGATCGCTAAATTCTTGCCCCAAGTGCATTTTTTTGGCTCTTATCTCATGAAGCAAAACAATTCGGTGTTTGAAGACATGATCCCTAGTTGGTTTGTGGGCGTGGCCGGGCGCATGCCCATACTCTCCCCCACAGGGCGTATCCAAAAATACCAAGCGAGCAAATTAGCGGAGTTGCAAGCTAGTAGCGAACAAATCCAGGCTAAAAAAAACATGGAATTGTTAGTGAATAAGACTTATAAAGAGACGCTTTCTTATTTGAAAGAATACAAAAGCTTGCTTTCTAGCGTGGAATTAGCCAAGGAAAATTTAAAGCTCCAAGAGCAAGCCTTTTTACAAGGCTTAAGCACGAACGCTCAAGTCATTGATGCGAGGAACACGCTTTCTTCTATCATCGTGGAGCAAAAAAGCGTGGCTTATAAATACATCGTTTCATTAGCGAGTTTAATGGCGTTAAGCGATCATATTGATTTATTTTATGAATTTGTTTATTAAAGGAAAAAATCATGTCAAATAGCATGTTGGATAAAAATAAAGCGATTCTTACAGGGGGTGGGGCTTTATTGTTAGGGCTAATCGTGCTTTTTTATTTAGCTTATCGCCCTAAGGCTGAAGTGTTGCAAGGGTTTTTGGAGGCCAGAGAATACAGCGTGAGCTCCAAAGTCCCTGGCCGCATTGAAAAGGTGTTTGTTAAAAAAGGCGATCACATTAAAAAGGGCGATTTAGTTTTTAGCATTTCTAGCCCTGAATTAGAAGCCAAGCTCGCTCAAGCTGAAGCCGGGCATAAAGCCGCTAAAGCGCTTAGCGATGAAGTGAAAAGAGGCTCAAGAGATGAAACGATCAATTCTGCGAGGGACGTTTGGCAAGCGGCAAAATCCCAAGCGAATTTGGCTAAGGAGACTTATAAGCGCGTTCAAGATTTGTATGACAATGGCGTGGCGAGTTTGCAAAAACGCGATGAAGCCTATGCGGCCTATGAAAGCACCAAATACAACGAGAGCGCGGCTTACCAAAAGTATAAAATGGCTTTAGGGGGGGCGAGTTCTGAAAGTAAGATTGCCGCTAAGGCTAAAGAGAGCGCGGCGCTAGGGCAAGTGAATGAAGTGGAATCCTACTTAAAAGATGTCAAAGCCCTAGCCCCTATTGATGGGGAAGTGAGTAATGTGCTTTTGAGCAGCGGTGAGCTTAGCCCTAAGGGCTTTCCTGTGGTGCTCATGATAGATTTAAAGGATAGTTGGTTAAAAATCAGCGTGCCTGAAAAGTATTTGAACGAGTTTAAAGTGGGTAAGGAATTTGAAGGCTATATCCCAGCGTTGAAAAAAAGCGCGAAATTCAGGGTCAAATATTTGAGCGTGATGGGGGATTTTGCGACTTGGAAAGCGACGAATAATTCCAACACTTACGACATGAAAAGCTATGAAGTGGAGGCCATACCCTTAGAAGAGTTGGAAAATTTTAGGGTAGGGATGAGCGTGTTAGTTACCATTAAACCTTAGAAAGGATTGTTTTGTTCAGATTGATAAGCGCATGGGTTTTACAAGACAAGTTCTTGTTTATCGTGTGTTTTATATTGCCTTTTTGTTTAGGGGTTTTAGGCACGCAAATCTTTAAACAAGAAATCCCAAGACAGCTCCCTATCGTGGTGGTGGATTTGGATAAAACCACGACAAGCCATCAAGTGGCGTTTGAATTAGGCGCAACGAGTGCGGTTGAAATCAAATACCAAGTGGCTAGCCTTTTAGAAGCCAAACGCTTTTTAAACTCCGCTGAAGCGTATGGGGCGTTGGTTTTGCCTAAGGATTTGGAGAGAAAAATCAAAATGGGGCGAAAGATTGATTTGCCCTTTTATTATAACGCTGAGTACGTTTTAGTGGGCAAAACGCTCAAAAACGCCTTTTTGCAAACCGCTTTGACTTTAGACGCTAAAACCTTAGCCACCAAAGCTTTAGTGCGAGATTCCAATTTGATTTCCGCTAAAGCCCAAGCAATGCCTATTGTTTTGCAATTGCATGCCCTATACAATGAAGAAAACAATTACACGCAATACCTTTTAAGCGTGATGCTGCCTTGCATGTGGCTTATTTTGATTGCGATTGGCATGCTCAATTTCATTCAAAAAATCTCTAACATGCGAGAGCTTTTAATCAGTATTTTAGCGAATGCGTGTGTGTTTAGCTTTTGGGGGATGGGCATGGCGTTTTATTTTAATTTCATTGGCATGCAGGGGAATTATGCACATTTGTTGTTGGTCTTTTTGGCGGTAGTTTTAATGGCGCTCGTTATGAGCGGGTTTGTGGTGCTAGTTTATGGCATTTCAAAAAGCGTTATTGAAACTGCGGGTGCGATTGGGGTCTATACCGCTCCAAGCTTTGCTTTTGCTGGGGTGACTTACCCGCAAAACAACATGGAAATTTTTGGGGATTTTTGGAGCCATTGCTTGCCCATTAGCCATTTTATGAAGTTCTTTTTACAAGAGGCTTATTATAAGACGGATTTTACCGAGTCTTTAAATTCGTTAATGCCGCTTGTGTTCTTTTTGATTTTTTTAGCTTTAGGGCTTTTGATTTTTTATTTTTCTTTTAAAAAAGACAAGGCTAGTGCATGAATTTTTTTAAAATCCTTTTAATGGAATTAAGGGCTATTGTTTCTCATAAAGGCGTTTTATTAATCCTTATAGGCGCTCCTTTAATCTATGGCTTATTATACCCTTTGCCTTATTTGAAAGACATCGTAACGCAGCAAAAAATCGCCCTTGTAGATGAAGACAATTCCTTCCTTTCTAGGCAATTAGCCTTCATGGCGCAAAGCTCCAACGAGTTAGAAATCGCTTTTTTTAGCCCCTCTATGCTGGAAGCCAAAAAGCTTTTAAAAGAAGAAAAAATTTATGGGATCTTGCATATCCCTTCGCATTTTGAAGCCAATGTCCATAAACAAGTGCCTGTAACGATAGATTTTTATGCGAATTCCAATTACTTTTTGATTTATGGCGCGTTAGCGAATGCGGTGGTGGAGAGCATCAACGCTTTAAATGATGAGATAAGATTCAAACGCAACGCCCAGATAGAAGAAGCTGAATTAGGGACAGATGGGATTAAAATCAGGCCTATCGCCTTGTATAACCCTAGTGAGGGGTATTTGAATTACGCGCTCTCTAGCGTGTTTGTTTTCATTTTGCACCAGGTGATGCTCATTGCAAGCAGCATGTTTACTAGCTCCAGGCGTTTGGAATTAGCCCTTTTAGATAAAAAGCAAATCGCTTTAAGGCTGTGTGCAAGACTCTTGGTGTTCATGGCAGCGTTTAGCGTTTTTATTTTGTTGTATTTTGGGGCGCTGTTTTCTTTTTATGGGATCGAACGGCATGGGAGCGCTTTAATGGTGTTTTTGAATAGCTTGATTTTCATGCTTGCAACCTTGAGTTTGGGGTCGTTTTTAGGGGCATGGATCAAAAATGAAGCCCACACCACTCAAATCGTTTTAATCTCTTCTTTGCCCTTGATTTTTATGATGGGTTTTGTGTGGCCTTTTGAATCCTTGCCCTCTTATTTACAGGTTTTCGTTCAAATAGTGCCAGCTTATCATGGGATCAGTTTGCTCGGGCGATTGAATCAAATGCATGCGGAATTTATAGATGTTTCCATCCATTTTTATGCGCTTATTGCGATTTTTATCGTGAGTTTTATAGGGTGCGTGTTCAAACTCAGCTCTTTAAAGAAAGCTTGTGAAAACGCTTAAACACCTCATCACCTCCAAGCACCAGATTAAAGCGTCTCGCTTTTTAGGGTATCTTATGCCTTTTAGCGATTTTGAAAAAACCCTTTTGCAATTGAAAAAAGAGCATTTTAAAGCCGCGCATTTTGTAACGGCGTTCCGCTATTCTTTAGAGGGCAAAATCACGGAGGGTTTTAGCGATGATGGCGAGCCTAAAGGGAGTTCAGGCATGCCTATGCTTAGCGTTTTAAGGCGAGAGGATTTGATCAATATAGGATTAGTTAGCGTGCGTTATTTTGGAGGCACGCTTTTAGGGGTGGGGGGCTTGATGAAGGCTTATGCTAAGAGCGCGTTATTGTGCGTAGAAAACGCTCAAAGAGAAAACGCTTTTAAGGATTTTGTGGAGTTAGAAACTTTAAGCGCTCATTATTCTTACAAAGAATTGGATCATCTTCAGCGTGAAATTAAGAAATTTAGCTTACAATTAAGCAAAAAGAATTTTTCAAACCAAAGCGTGGAAGTGGAAATCAGCGGCGAAAGAGAAAATTTGCAAGCGTTTTTACAACAAAATAAGATAAATTAGGGAGAGTGGTATGGGATTTTTGAATGGGTATTTTTTATGGGTTAAGGCTTTCCATGTGATAGCGGTCATTTCGTGGATGGCGGCGTTATTTTATTTGCCGCGCCTTTTTGTCTATCATGCAGAAAACGCGCATAAAAAAGAGTTTGTAGGAGTGGTTAAAATCCAAGAAAAAAAGCTTTATTCCTTTATCGCTTCACCGGCTATGGGTTTCACGCTTATCACAGGGATTTTAATGCTGTTGATAGAGCCCACGCTCTTTAAAAGTGGGGGTTGGTTGCATGCTAAATTGGCTTTAGTGATCTTGCTTTTAGTCTATCATTTTTATTGCAAGAAATGCATGCGCGAGCTAGAAAAAGACCCCACAAGAAGAAACGCAAGGTTTTATCGTGTGTTTAATGAAATACCCACGATTTTAATGATTCTCATTGTGATCTTAGTGGTTGTCAAGCCTTTTTAAAGACAAGCCATGAAAAAAGAAAAGTCATGAAAAAAGAAAAGCACCTCAAGCAAGAAAAAATCATCAACATGTTTGATGATATAGCCAGCTCTTACGATCAAGCCAACCGCTTGATGAGTTTTGGCTTAGACGTTAAATGGCGCCAAAGGGCTTGCGAGCATGCGTTTTTGTTTTTGGAGAATAAAAAAGCGTTAAGGCTTGTGGATGTGGCATGCGGGACGGGGGATATGCTCATAGCTTGGCAAAAAAGCGCTCTCAATTGCGGCATAGAGTTTAAGGAATGTTTGGGGATTGACCCCTCTAATAACATGCTTGAATTAGCCATTAAAAAATGTGAAGAGCTTGAAAACAAAGCTTCTTTCATTCAGGCTCAAGCCAAAGATTTAAAGGGCGTTGAAAATAACAGCGTGGATATCCTTTCCATTGCGTATGGCTTGCGTAATGTCGTGGAAAGACAAGAGGCTTTAAAAGAGTTTTTTAGGGTGTTAAAGCCTAGGGGCGTTTTAGTGATTTTAGAATTTTTAAAAAAAGACAACCCCACATGGCTGGATAAAATCTCAGGGTTTTACACGAATAAGGTTTTGCCTTTAGTGGGAGGGGCTATCAGTAAGAATTATGGCGCTTATTCTTATTTACCGCAATCCATTGAGGGGTTTTTGAGTTTGGAGGGTTTGAAGCATGAATTAAAAAATGCAGGGTTTGAGATTTTAAGGACTGAAGATTCTATCGCTCAAATTTCAACGACCATGCTTGTTAGAAAAAGCTAAAGGAATGTTATGCAAGATGAATTATTTGAAACCGAAAAAGCCCCCCAAAAAAATACTAAGAACACTAAAAACGCCCCTAAAAAAAGCTTTGAAGAGCATGTTCATTCCCTAGAGCAAGCCATAGATCGCTTGAATGATCCTAACTTGTCCTTAAAAGACGGGATGGATTTGTATAAAACGGCCATGCAAGAATTATTTTTGGCTCAAAAGCTTTTAGAAAACGCTTATTTGGAGTATGAAAAACTCCAAACGCCAGACAAAAAGGCTTAAAGGATGCGAGTGTTTGCTTTACAGCTAGAGTCTTTTAAAGAAACCCTCATGCAATCCTTGTTCAACTCCATACCTAAGCAAAGCGTGGTGGTGTTGCCTGAGTATGTGATCAACCCCTTTTTCCACCATAACATGGGATTGGATTTGAATGAAATCAGCGATCAGTCCAAGCGAGCGATAGAGTTTTTGTCTCAAAAATGCGAAGAATTGGATTTGATCGTTTCAGCTCCGGTGCTTTTAGAAGAACGTTCTAAAATCTATAAAAAAATCGCTCTCATTTCTAAAGAAAGCGTGAAGTATTACACGCAACAACGCTTAATCCCCTATCCTCACTGGGATGAAGAGAGTTTTTTTGACAATGAAAAAAGCGCTTTTAAAGAATTGTTAGTTTTTGAAAGAGACGGCTTAAGAATCGCCCCTTTGTTTGGCTTTGAAGCGCATTTTGATGAAATATGGGTTCAGGCTAAAAATCAGGGCGTGGATGTGGTGCTTTTAAGCAGTGCGGCCACCTTTGAATCCAATGAAAGGTGGCGGCTTTTGTGCCAGATGCGCGCTTTTTGCGCTTCTTGCGTGGTGGTTAGGGCTAACAGGATCGGAGCGTATCGCCAGATCATTGTAGAAGAAGATCAAAAAAACGAATTTTTGTGGAAATTTTATGGGGATAGTTTTGTGGCTTTGCCTAATGGCGCTATTGAAGATTCTTTAGAGGGTAAAATGGGGGCTTTGAACGCTCAAATGGATAAAAATGAAATTGATGAATGGGCTAAATTGTGGCATTTTAGAACGATTAAAGAGGGTTGAATGATTGATAGAAAACTTTTATTGCAAGATTTTGATAAGGTGACTCTTTCTTTAAAAAAGCGTAATAATGCGATGGATGATGAGTTAGAGCGTTTGCGCGAAGTCATCACGCATTATAAAAAGCAGCTCATTGAATTAGAAGGCTTGCAAGCCTTTCAAAACAAGGTTTCTAAAGAATTTGGCATCAAAATGGCTCAAAAAGTGGATACAAGCGATCTTAAAAAAGAGCTAGAAAACAATAAAATCAAACTCAATGAGCTTTCCAAAAGCGTGGGCGAATTGGAGCAACAAATTGATTTGAAGCTTTCCATAATCCCCAATCTGGTGGATGAAAAAACCCCTTTAGGCGCAAGCGAAGAAGACAACATAGAGATTAAAAAAATCTTAACCCCAAGGGTTTTCACTTTCAAACCCAAAGAGCATTTTGAACTCGCTCAAAAAAACGGCTGGATTGATTTTGAAAGCGGCGTGAAACTCGCCAAAAGCCGTTTTTCGGTCATTAGGGGTTTTGGGGCGAAAATTTATCGCGCGCTCATTCATTTAATGTTAGATTTTAATGAAAAAAACGGCTTTGAAATCATCTACACGCCGGCGTTAGTGAATGAAAAAATGCTTTTTGGGACCGGGCAATTACCCAAATTCAAAGAAGATGTTTTCAAAATAGAAAATGAAAATTTGTATTTAATCCCCACCGCTGAAGTAACGCTCACTAATCTCTACAACGACACCATTATTAGCGTTGAAAACCTCCCCATTAAAATGACCGCGCACACGCCTTGTTTTAGGAGCGAAGCAGGGAGCGCGGGCAAGGACACAAGGGGGATGATAAGACAGCACCAGTTTGATAAAGTGGAGCTTGTGGCTATCACGCACCCTAAAGAAAGCGATGTCATGCAAGAGCATATGCTAGAGAGCGCGAGCGAAATTTTAAAGGCTTTGGAATTACCGCACCGGTTCGTGCAATTGTGCAGTGGGGATTTAGGCTTTAGCGCGAGCAACACGATAGACATTGAAGTGTGGCTGCCCGGGCAAAATTGCTACAGAGAAATCAGCTCGGTGTCTAACACGAGGGATTTTCAAGCTAGACGTGCCAAAATCCGCTTCAAAGAAAATCAAAAAAACCAATTAGCGCACACCTTAAACGGCTCTTCTTTGGCGGTAGGCAGGACAATGGTCGCTTTAATGGAAAACCACCAGCAAGCGGATGGGAGCATCCATATTCCTAAGGCGTTAGAAAAATACCTTTAAGGCTAGCTTGTGCTGAACGAAGAGCAAAATTCATTAGAAGAAAAAGGGGGCGAAAACAAAAACGAAAAAGAAACCCCCCTAAAGGGCATTCATTCTAAAATCCCCTCTTTTAAGCAGGCTTTAGAGCAGACGATTAATAAAATCAAAAGCTCTAAAGAGTTTTTTAAACCATTCTTACACAATAAAAAAAAGCTTTATATCGTGCTTGGAGCATTGCTTTCACTCATCGCGCTCATTGTAGCTTTGAGTTTGTTATTGGGGCATAAAAAAGAAAGCCAACCCGCTTCTTTACAAACTAATACCGCTACCACTAATAACGAAACGCCTAACGACACCAACAACGCTAACAACGCGCAAGCCGAAGGGCAAATAGAGAATTTAGACTTACCCGATCTAATCGGCAAGGACTCCCTCAAACGAAGCGATGAGAATCAAGTGGATGCGATCATGAAAAAAGCGAGCCTTTTGTATGAGCAAGGGCAAAAAGATGAAGCCTTACACCTGTTTGACAAGGCCGCTTCTTTTTCGCAAGGGATTGCGAGCCATAATTTAGGGGTGATTAAGTTTAAGGAAAAGGATTTTAACGGGGCGTTGGATTTGTTTGATTCTAGCATCGCTTCTAAAGAAAACGCGAGCGTGAGTGCGATTGATGCGTTAGTGAGCGCTTATCATTTGCAAGATGAGGATTTGTATTATCATTATCTAAAAATTGTAAGAGACACTTTGTATAAAGACTATAAAAAATCTTTTTATTCCTACGCTTACGCGCTCAAATCCTATTACGCCGGGGAGTATTTTGAAGCCCTTTCGCCTTTAATGCACCCTAATTCCAACGCCTTTTTAAAGCCTAACGCGCGCTTAGCGTCTAAATTGTTTTTGATGTTTAAAGATGAAACGAACGCTTACAAGCAATTGCAAAAAAGCGCGAACGCCCAAGATGAGCTTGCTTTAGGGCTTTTGCAGGCCCGTTTAGGCCATTACAAGCAGGCTTTGGAGCATTTGCAGCATTATTTGCACAACTACCCTAAAGATTTAAACGCTTTAATGGCTTTGGAATTGGTGAGTTTGAAAAAAGGCGACACCCTTAAAGCGAGCGAAGCCTTAAAATTAGCCAGCCACACCAAAGAAGACACGCTATTAGCCAACTCTTTTTACCCCATCAAGCCCACTATCAACCCTATTTTTTTAGACAAAGAAAGAGCCAAAGAGCGTTTTTGGAACACGCAATATTTTGAAGGTAAAAGGGATTTTATCTACCGCTTGCTCTTTTATTACGCTCCTTTTAAGGTTTTAGACTCTAAAGAAACCTTAGGCGTGATTGAAGAGGGGCTGTTTCTTTTAGACTCTGATGCAAAAAAGGATTTAGAGGGGGCAAGCCTTGCTTTTAAAAGGGGGCGTTTGATGGCGATAGCGGATAAAAACGCGCTCAAAGGGTTGAAAGCGTTAGAAAACAAGCGCTTAAAAAAAGCCCTTGCTTTTTTTGATTTGTCTTTAAAAAACAGCCCCAATAACGCGCTCCTCCATTATAATACGGGCTTGATCTATGCGCAATTAGAAAATTACCACAAAGCCTATTTCCATTTTTTAAGGGCTTTCCATTTGAATTCTGCGGATTATTTGAGCGCGGTTTTTGCGATTTTGGCCTCGCATTTCACCCACGAAGACACCACGGAGTTTTTAAGAGAAATCACAGAGAATTTTTATAGTCAGGATTTTTCTAGCCCCACGCAAAAAGCTTTACTCTCTTCGCTCATCGCTTATTTGAATTACCGCACCAATTGGGATATGGACTGGCTTAAAAACGCCCCTAAAAAGCTCCCTTTTTATTACGCGCTAGAAGCGGTGTTCGCTAAAGAGAGCAAGGATAAAAAATTGATGGTGCAATCCTTTGGGCATTTAAAAAAAATGCTCCCTAAAGATCTCATCTCTAATATCTTTTATGAAATCGTCTCGTATTATGATGCGAGTATCCGGCACACTTTAAGCATTTACACCCTTTTAGATTCGCGTAAAATCAGTTGGGATCAAACCATGCAAGGGCCCATTTTAGGGCGTCATTTCTACACTTACATGGGATTTATGGTCAATGATTTGGATCATCAAGAAAGATTATTAGAGCAAAAAATCGCCAGTTTAGAAGAGGGCGAAGCCCCTAACGATTGGTTAGAAAATTTAGCGCTAGTGAGTTTGTTTCAAGGCCAGTATGAAAAAGCGGGTGCGTTGTATCAAAACTTAATTAGCGATCTTAAGGACAATGAGGTGCGTTTAAAAATCCTAGCGGGTTTGACTTATATCGCGCAAAGTAATTACAATAACGCCGCTTTATGGCTAGAGCTTGGGAAATTAGACGATCCGAATAATGAAAATATCCGTTACGCTTTAGGGTTGTTGTATCAAAGAAAAGGGGACTTGAAATCAGCGCTAAACCATTTTTTAGCCATTAAAACCTCTGATTTTTCATCGCCTTATTTTGATTTTGAAATTGATACCAATCTTTTAAAAGAGCGTTTAAACCAAGAAGAAAAGGGCGAGTTTTTAGAATGATGGATTTTGAAAAAAGCATTTTAGGCAATTTAAACGGAGCGCAAAAAATCGCTGCAAGCCACATTCAAGGGCCATTGCTCATTTTAGCGGGAGCTGGGAGCGGTAAGACTAAGACTTTAACGAGCCGTTTAGCGTATTTGATTGGCGTTTGTGGCGTGCCTAGTGAGAACACTTTAACGCTCACTTTCACCAATAAAGCGAGTAAAGAAATGCAAGAAAGGGCTTTGAAATTGTTGAAAAACCAAGCCCTTATCCCCCCCTTGCTTTGCACTTTCCATCGTTTTGGTTTGCTGTTTTTAAGGCAACACATGAGCCTTTTAAAAAGGGCGTGCGATTTTTCGGTGCTAGATAGCGATGAAGTCAAAACGCTGTGCAAACAGCTCAAAATTTCAAGCTTTAGAGCCAATATTTCTCAAATCAAAAACGGCATGATGGATTTGAGCATGCAAGATAGCGAATGTTATAAAGCGTATGAACTTTATCAAAACGCGCTCAAAAAAGACAATTTAGTGGATTTTGACGATTTGCTTTGTTTGAGCCTTAAGATTTTACAAGATAATGAAAAACTCGCTAAAGAGATTAGCGAACGCTACCATTACATCATGGTAGATGAGTATCAAGACACGAACGCCTTGCAATTGGAGTTTTTAAAACAATTGAGTTTCACGCATCATAATTTGTGCGTGGTGGGCGATGACGATCAGAGCATTTATGGTTTTAGGGGGGCGGATATTTCTAATATTTTAAATTTTTCCAAGCATTTTAAAGGGGCTAAAGTGGTAAAATTAGAGACCAACTACCGCTCCAGCGCTGAAATCTTAGCGTGCGCTAACTCCCTTATCAGCCATAACCAACACCGCCATATTAAAACGCTTCAAAGTTTCAAAGGCTCGCATAAAAGCGTGGTTTGTAAGGAATACCCCACGCAAAAAGAAGAGAGCCTGGATGTGGCTTATCAAATCAAAGCCCTTTTAAAGAAGGGCGAGAATTTAGAAAATATCGCTATCTTATATCGCCTAAACGGGCTTAGCCGCAGCATTGAAGAGAGCTTGAACGCTTTGAATATCCCTTATAGGCTCATTGGAGCGGTGAGTTTTTATGAAAGAGCTGAGGTTAAAGACGCTTTGGCGTTCATGCATGTAGTGGCGAAAAAAGACGATCGCTTTTTTATTAGGCGCGTTTTAAACAAGCCCCCAAGAGGCCTTGGCAAGATCACTCAAGAATGGATTTTTTCCCTTTTAGATGAAGAGGATTTGAGTCTAGAAGAGGCGCTAAAACTTGGGGCGTTTAAAGACAGACTCAACCCTAAAAACGAATACGCTTTAAAGAAATTCATGACTATGATAGGGCGTTTGAGAGAGGCTTTTGAAATTTCAGTGGAGGAGTTTTGCGAGCGGTTTTTAGAAGAGACCAACCTTTTAAAAAGCTATGAAAAAGAAGACAATTACGAAGAAAGAGAGGGCTTTGTCAAAGAGCTTTTAACCTTATTGAAAGAGCATTTTAAAGCTAACCCCACGCATTCTTTATTGGATTTTTTGAATGAAAGCGTGCTAGATGTCCATAACACAGAAAACGCGCAAAAAGTGAGTTGCATGAGCGTGCATATGAGTAAGGGCTTGGAGTTTAAACACGTGTTTGTGATCGGGTTAGAAGAAGGGTTTTTCCCGCATAGGGGGTTCAATCAAGAAAGCGATTTGGAAGAAGAAAGACGCTTGGCTTACGTAGCGATCACTAGGGCGAAAGAAGAATTGCAACTTTCTTATGTCAAAGAGCGTTCGTATTTTGGGAGGAAAATTTCTTGCTCGCCCTCTGTGTTTTTAGAAGAAGCCAAGTTGCTCAAGCAAGACAACCCCCCTAAACAAAATCACCAAAAAGACACGCCCATTAAAGTGGGGGATTTGATCAGGCATAAGATTTTTGGCACCGGTAGGGTTTTAGGCGTGGAAAAAGGCTTGAGCGGTTTGTGCTTGAAAATCAATTGCGGAGGGAATGTCTATGATAAAATCTCAGAAAAATTTGTAGAAAAAGTGGATAACGGGTTTTGAAAATTTTAATCCTTTTTTTGATCGGTTTAAACGCATTGTTCGCCCTAGATTCAAACGCGCTTAAAACAGAGATTAAAAAAGCTTACCTTAAAGAATACAAAGACTTAAAATTAGAAATTGAAACCATTAACTTAGAAATCCCAGAGCGCTTTTCTAACGCTTCCATTTTAAGCTATGAATTAAACGCTTCTAACAAGCTTAAAAAAGATGGGGTCGTGTTTTTAAGGTTGGAAAATGAGCCTAATTTACGCCTACCGGTGCGTTATAGCGTGATAGGCAGCATGCAGGCTTTTAAAAGCATAGGAGCGATTAAAAAAGATGAAAACATCACCGCTAACAACACCCAAAAAGAGCGCGTTTTGTTTGGCGCGCTTTCTAACCCCTTATTAGAGGGCGCGATTAATAAAGTGAGCGCGAAAAATTTTATCCCCCCTAACACGCTTTTAAGCATGGACAAAACCCAAGCCTTAATCATCGTGCGTAAAAACGACATCATCACTGGGGTGTATGAAGAGGGGCAAATCAGCATAGAAATAAGCCTAAAAGCCCTAGAAAATGGCGCGCTTAATCAAATCATTCAAGCGAAGAATTTAGAAAGCAATAAAATCTTAAAAGCAAAAGTGTTGAGCAGCTCTAAAGCGCAAATCTTATAAAGGATATTCATGAAATTAGTTTTAGGCATCAGCGGGGCGAGTGGGATACCCCTAGCTTTGCGGTTTTTAGAAAAATTACCCAAAGAAATTGAAGTGTTTGTCGTGGCGTCTAAAAACGCGCATGTCGTGGCGTTAGAAGAATCGAATATCAACCTTAAAAACGCCATGAAAGACTTACGGCCTGGCGCGACTTTTTTCAACGAGCAAGACATCCATGCGAGCATCGCCTCAGGGAGTTATGGTATCCATAAAATGGCGATCATCCCGGCGAGCATGGACATGGTGGCTAAAATCGCGCATGGCTTTGGGGGGGATTTGATCTCTAGGAGCGCCTCTGTGATGCTGAAAGAAAAGCGCCCCTTACTCATTGCCCCTAGAGAAATGCCCTTAAGCGCTATCATGTTGGAAAATTTGCTCAAACTCGCCCATTCTAATGCGATCATCGCACCGCCGATGATGACTTATTACACCCAGAGCAAGACTTTAGAAGCGATGCAAGATTTTTTAGTGGGGAAGTGGTTTGACAGCTTAGGGATAGAAAATGACTTATACCCACGATGGGGAATGAACTGATGCAAAAAATCGGCATTTACCCGGGCACTTTTGATCCGGTCACTAACGGGCATATAGACATCATCCACCGATCCAGCGAATTGTTTGAAAAACTCATTGTGGCTGTGGCGCACTCAAGCGCTAAAAACCCCATGTTCAGTTTAGATGAGCGTTTAAAAATGATGCAACTGGCCACTAAAAGTTTTACAAATGTAGAGTGCGTGGCGTTTGAAGGGCTATTAGCTAACTTGGCTA
The DNA here is from genome assembly GCF_011175115.1 of Helicobacter pylori. GTDB lineage: Bacteria > Campylobacterota > Campylobacteria > Campylobacterales > Helicobacteraceae > Helicobacter > Helicobacter pylori_DF. The sequence goes on from NZ_SHOW01000001.1 coordinate 648,604, forward strand.
AAGAATACCATTGTAAAGTGCTAGTTAGGGGTTTAAGGGTGGTGAGCGATTTTGAATACGAATTGCAAATGGGTTATGCGAACAAATCCTTAAACCACGAATTAGAAACCTTGTATTTCATGCCCACTTTACAAAATGCGTTTATCAGCTCTTCTATCGTGCGATCCATTATCGCGCATAAGGGCGATGCGAGCCATTTAGTGCCTAAAGAAATTTATCCTTTGATTTCAAAGGCTTAAAATGTATGTGGTGTTAGAAGGCGTTGATGGCGCGGGCAAAAGCACTCAAGTGGAATTATTAAAAACCAGGTTTAAAAACGCCCTTTTTACCAAAGAGCCAGGGGGGACAAAAATGGGCGAAAGTTTAAGGCGTATCGCTTTAAATGAAAATATCAGCGAGTTGGCTAGAGCGTTTTTATTTTTAAGCGATAGGGCTGAGCATACAGAAAGCGTGATCAAACCGGCTTTAAAAGAAAAAAGACTCATCATTAGCGACAGGAGTTTGATCTCTGGCATGGCTTATAGCGAGTTTTCAAGCTTGGAATTAAACTTGCTTGCCACTCAAAGCATCTTGCCTACAAAAATCGTTCTTTTACTCATAGATGAAGAGGGCTTAAAACAGCGCTTAAGCCTTAAAAGTTTAGACAAAATAGAAAACCAAGGCACAGAAAAATTACTTCATATCCAGCAAAAGCTCAAAGCCCATGCTTATGCGTTAAAAGAAAAATTCGGGTGCGAAGTTTTGGAACTAAACGCTCAAAAAAGCGCTAAAAACTTGCACGAAAAAATCGCCTCCTTTATTGAATGCGTTGTTTAACTTGTTTGAAGCTTTCTTTCAAGCCCCTTTGCCCAAATTGCTTGAACGATCTGCCCTTAAGCTTAAGGGTGAGGGTTTTAGAGGGCGTGAGCGTGTATAGTTTTTACGCTTATAGCGAAATAGAAGAACTCATTAAAAGCAAATACGCGCTGATTGGCTCTCGCATTTTGCCCTTGCTTTCTCAAAAAGCCGGCGCGGAATTTGTGAAAATCTTACAAGAACAAGGCTTGAATACCCCCCTTTATGGCATCGCCATTGACGATAAAATCAAATCCTTTTACTCGCATTCAGCCGCGCTTTTAAAAGGCTTTTGTCAAGGCAATTTAAAACCCACTTACGGGCGTTTAAGGGCTAATAATGCTGTTTCGTATGCGGGGAAAAGTTTAGAATTTCGTGCCAATAACCCACGGGATTTCACCTTCAAAGGCGATGAGAGTTTAGATTATTTTTTATTAGATGATATTATCACCACTGGCACCACCCTAAAAGAAGCCTTAAAACACCTTAAAACCCTAAACATTAAAGCACACTTTGCGATCGCTCTTTGCAGCGCGGATGAATGAGTTATAATTTTGTTTTTTAAAAAGGATAAAACCATGAATAAAGTTCCATCCATTGAGCCTTTAATCGCTGATAAATTCAATAACGAATTGAGAAAATACCAACTAAACTACAAATTAGAGCAAGAAAGCCTGAATAAAGAAATTGATGAAGCTTTAAAAAATTACGCTTCTAAAAGTGGGGGTTTAGGGGGTAACCGCCCTGATGTGAAACTTTTATTAAACACACAAGATCCTAACAGAAGAATCCCTATTTTAATAGAATACAAAGGATTAAAAGACAAGCTCATTAAATTAGACAAAAACAAACTGGTAGAAAACTTTAAAAACCATGAGCCTCATTATAAAAACATTAGAGAATACGCCCTAAATGGGGCTTTACATTACGCTAATGCGATTTTACACCACACGAGCTACACTGAATGCATCGCCATAGGCATCACAGGCTATAAAGACAATAAGGGCGGTATATGCTCTCAAATCGCTGTTTATTATGTGAATAAAAGCAATTTGGGCATGGGGATAGATGTTTCAAAAGGCGAGCAAGCTTATAGCGATCTCTCCTTTTTAAGCCGTAAGCATTTTAACGACTTTATTAAACGAGTAGACACCCTTTCTTTAAGCGATGAAGATTTAGAGCACATTAGAGAAAAGAAAAACCAAGAAATAGAAGACTGCTTAATGCGGCTCAACAACAATATTTATGACAAAGAAAAGAATTTTTTAAGCGAACACAATCGGGTATATTTAGTGATTGCGAGCATTATCGCTAATTTAGGCATCTCTAATTCGGTAGCCCCCCTAAAAAAAGAAGATTTAAAATCTAGCGATGAGAACGAAGAAAGAGATGGTGATAAAATACTTAGAAAAATCCGATCCTTTTTAGAGCATAAGCAGTTGTCTTTAGAAAAAAGGAAAAGCATTATTTCTTCATTAGAGCCTTTATTAAGAAATGAAAACAACAACAAAGCCATTAATGGCGAAAGCCGTTTGAAGCGCTGTTTTAGTGAGATTGTAGATAGTTTGGGCGTTTATTATAAAATCGGTCTTAGCACGGATTTTACCGGTAAATTGTTCAATGAAATGTATCGCTGGCTGGGTTTCACGCAAGATAAATTAAACGATGTGGTGCTCACGCCCCCTTATGTCGCCACGCTTTTGGCCAGACTCTCCAAAGTCAATAAGGATAGTTTTGTGTGGGATTTTGCTACCGGAAGCGCTGGGTTATTAGTCGCAAGCATGAATTTAATGATAGAAGACGCTAAAAAGCGCATCACTAGTCCAGAGGAATTAGAGCAAAAAATCGCCCATATTAAAGCCAAGCAACTTTTAGGCATAGAAATCTTACCGGATATCCATATTTTAGCGGTGTTAAACATGATTTTAATGGGCGATGGGAGCAGTCAAATCTTAAACCAAGACAGCTTGATCGGTTTTGATGGCAAAGTCAATGACAAAGAGTTTAAAGCTAACGCTTTTGTTTTAAACCCGCCTTATTCCGCTAGCGGTAATGGCATGGTGTTTGTGGAGCAGGCTTTAGCAAAAATGCAAAGCGGTTATGCGAGCGTGATCATCCAATCAAGTGCCGGCAGCGGCAAAGCTAAAGAATACAATGTAAGGATTTTGGAAAAACACACGCTTTTAGCGAGCATTAAAATGCCTTTAGATTTATTCATCGGCAAAAGCAATGTTCAAACCCATATCTATGTTTTTAGGGTCAATGAAAAGCATGACGCTAAGCAAAGGGTGAAATTCATCAATTTCAGTAATGACGGCTACGCTAGAGCGAATCGCAAAAAAGCCAAAGCCAGCCACAATTTAAAAGACACGCATAATGCTAAAGAGCGCTACAACGAAGTCGTGGACTTAGTCCATATTGGCCAATCATGTTTGAAATTTTTAAGCGAAGATGACTATTATGAAAACACCATAGACCCTAAAAACGGGAGCGATTGGAACCAAAATAAACCCACCGACACTAAACCCGAATTAGAGGATTTTAAAAGAACGATAGCCGATTACCTTTCTTATGAAGTGGGATTGATTTTAAAAAACCAAACGCCCCCAAAGTGATTGGCCCCCTTAGTAGCCAACTCAACGCTATTAAGTGGGGCGAGTTCAGATTAGGGGATTTGTTTAAAGCGAGTAACGGCGATTTTGACATTCAAAAACGCCACATCAATCATAAGGGCGAATTTGTCATCACCGCAGGGCTTAGCAATAATGGCGTTTTAGGGCAAAGCGATATAAAAGCAAAAGTTTTTGAAAGCCATAGCATTACTATTGACATGTTTGGTTGCGCGTTTTATCGCAGTTTTCCTTATAAAATGGTAACACATGCTAGGGTATTTTCTCTCAAACCTAAATTTGAAATCAACCATAAAATCGGCTTGTTTTTATCCACGCTATTTTTTGATTACCCTAAAAAATTCGGCTATGAAAACATGTGTTCATGGGTAAAAATTAAAAACGATAAGGTCATTCTACCCCTAAAACCCACCGCTAACACTCAAACCTTTGAGGATATTGATTTCATTTTCATGGAAAAATTCATAGCCGAACTTGAGCAGTGTCGGCTCGCCGAACTTGAGGCTTATTTAAAAGCTACAGGGCTAGAAAACACCACCCTTTCTAACGCTGAAGAAAACGCCCTTAATGTTTTCAATAATTCTTGGGGGGGTAATACCCCATGCGGCTTGACATGGCAACACTTCAAACTAGGGGATTTGTTTGAAATACGCCCCACAAAAGCCTATAACCTCACAAATCCTCATTTATTTGATAATAACGCAAAAAATCCAGTCGTTACCAATTCTAGTTTGAATAATGGGATAAGCGGTTATTCTTCTTTAGAACTCACCGAAAAGGGCAATCAGATCACTTATAGCGATACCACGACTTCAGAGGGTATTTTTTATCAAAAAAGACCTTTTATAGGGTATTCGCATGTGCAAGGGCTATACCCTTTAAAATACCATGAGTTTTGGAATGAAAAAACTTTACTCTATATCGTTGTGGCTTTTAAAAAAGTAGCTTGTGGGCGTTTTGATTATGGTAATAAATTCAATCGTAAAATTGCTAGTGAAATGTCAATCGCTCTCCCCACCAAACAACATGGCAAAATAGATTTTAATTTCATGCGCACCCTAATCAACGCCCTAATGAAACAAACCATTCAAGGCGTGGTTCAATACTGCAGCGCTAAAATCCAGGCTACAAAAGAAGCCATCAGCCAAGAAACACCCGTTCAAAAAGACTCGTTATTTTAAAAGGGGTTTTAAGCGCGCTAGCTTGTGTTACAATAAACTTAAAATTCGCTTGATTAAAAAGGGATTGAATGGAGCAGCCAGTCATTAAAGAGGGGACTTTAGCGTTAATTGATACTTTTGCGTATTTGTTTAGAAGCTATTACATGAGCGCTAAAACTAAGCCTTTAACGAACGATAAGGGCTTTCCTACAGGGCTTTTAACGGGGCTTGTGGGCATGGTTAAAAAATTTTATAAAGACAGAAAAAACATGCCTTTTATCGTGTTCGCCCTAGAAAGCCAGACTAAAACTAAAAGAGCCGAAAAATTAGGCGAATACAAACAAAATCGTAAAGACGCCCCTAAAGAGATGCTTTTACAAATCCCTATCGCTTTAGAATGGTTGCAAAAAATGGGCTTTACTTGCGTGGAAATAAGCGGGTTTGAAGCCGATGACGTGATCGCCAGTCTGGCCACGCTAAGCCCTTATAAAACGCGCATTTATTCTAAAGATAAGGATTTTAACCAGCTTTTGAGCGATAAAATCGCGCTTTTTGATGGCAAAACGGAGTTTTTGGCGAAGGATTGCGTGGAAAAATACGGGATTTTACCGAGTCAATTCACGGATTATCAGGGCATTGTGGGGGATAGCAGCGATAATTACAAGGGGGTTAAAGGCATTGGGAGCAAGAACGCTAAGGAATTGTTACAGCGATTGGGGAGCTTGGAAAAAATCTATGAAAATTTAGACTTGGCGAAAAATTTACTCAGCCCTAAAATGTATCAAGCCCTGATACAAGACAAAGGAAGCGCGTTTTTAAGCAAAGAATTAGCCACTTTAGAAAGAGGATGCATTAAAGAATTTGATTTTTTAAGTTGCGCTTTTCCTAGCGAAAACCCCTTATTGAAAATTAAAGATGAATTGAAAGAATATGGTTTTATTTCCACTTTAAGGGATTTAGAAAATTCCCCTACGCCCTTAATTTTAGAAAACGCCCCTACATTAGACAGCACACCAACATTAGACAACGCCCCTAAAAAATCGCGCATGATCGTTTTAGAAAACACCGCGCCTTTGAGCATGTTTTTAGAAAAATTAAAAAATCCTAACGCTAGGGTTTTTATGCGCTTGGTTTTGGATAAAGACAAAAAAATTCTAGCCCTAGCGTTTTTATTTAAAGATCAAGGCTATTTTTTACCCTTAGAAGAGGCGTTATTTTCGCCCTTTTCTTTAGAATTTTTGCAAAACGCTTTTTCTCAAATGTTACAGCATGCGTGTATCATTGGGCATGATTTAAAACCCTTATTGAGCTTTTTAAGAGCCAAATATCAGGTGTCTTTGGAAAATATTCATATCCAGGACACTCAAATTTTAGCGTTTTTAAAGAATCCGGAAAAAGTGGGGTTTGATGAAGCTTTAAAGGAATATTTAAAAGAAGATTTAAGCCCGCATGAAAAGATCAAAGCTTTTAAAACAACAAGCAAGGCGGAAAAATTAGAACTTTTAAGCGTGGAATTAAACGCTTTAAAGCGTTTGTGCGAATACTTTGAAAAAGGGGGGCTAGAAGAGAATTTGCTCACTTTAGCTAAAGGAATTGAAACGCCGTTCATGAAAGTTTTAATGGGCATGGAATTTCAAGGCTTTAAGATTGATGCGCCTTATTTCAAGCGCTTAGAGCAGGAATTTAAAGATGAATTAAACATTTTAGAGCGCCAGATTTTGGATCTAATCGGCGTGGATTTTAACCTCAATTCGCCCAAACAACTTGGCGAAGTCTTGTATGAAAAATTAGGGCTTCCTAAAAATAAAAGCCATTCTACCGATGAAAAAAATTTGTTAAAAATCCTAGACAAGCACCCAAGCATCGCTTTGATTTTAGAATACAGGGAATTGAATAAGCTTTTTAACACTTACACGACCCCCTTATTGCGCCTAAAAGACAAAGACGATAAAATCCATACCACTTTCATCCAAACCGGCACAGCTACCGGGCGTTTAAGCTCGCATTCGCCTAATTTGCAAAATATCCCGGTGCGATCGCCTAAAGGCTTACTCATTCGTAAGGGCTTTATCGCTAGCTCTAAAGAGTATTGTTTGCTAGGGGTGGATTATTCGCAGATTGAATTGCGGCTATTGGCCCATTTTAGCCAGGATAAGGATCTAATGGAAGCGTTTTTAAAGGGGCGAGACATCCATTTAGAAACTTCTAAGGCGTTGTTTGGTGGAGATTTAGCCAAAGAAAAACGATCCATCGCTAAAAGCATTAATTTTGGGCTGGTGTATGGCATGGGGAGTAAGAAATTGAGCGAAACTTTAAACATCCCTTTAAATGAGGCTAAAAGCTACATAGAAGCGTATTTCAAACGATTCCCTAGCATCAAAGATTATTTAAACCGCATGAAAGAGGAGATTTTAAAAACTTCTAAAGCTTTTACTTTGCTTGGGCGTTATCGGGTGTTTGATTTTGCCGGCGTGAATGACTACATCAAGGGCAATTATTTGCGAGAGGGCGTGAATGCGATTTTTCAAGGGAGTGCGAGTGATTTATTGAAATTAGGCATGCTCAAAGTGAGCGAGCGTTTTAAAAATAACCCTTCAGTGAGATTGCTTTTGCAAGTGCATGACGAATTGATTTTTGAAATTGAAGAAAAAAACGCCCCAGAGTTGCAACAAGAAATCCAACACATTCTTAATGATGAAGTGTATCCTTTGAGGGTGCCACTAGAAACAAGCGCGTTTATCGCTAAGCGTTGGAATGAATTAAAAGGTTAGTTTTTAATTGAGTTTAAGAAAAAATATATTATTATTTCTTTATAAGTAATACTTAGCCATTTTAAGCTAAATATAAAGTCATTATCAAAGAATAAAGGGAAGAGACTGAATGTTGAAAAGAATTATATTGTTAGGGGCTTTGGGTGTTGTGGCGAGTGCTGAAGAGAGCGCGGCTTTTGTGGGAGTCAATTACCAGGTGAGTATGATACAAAATCAGACTAAAATGGTGAATGAAAACGGCTTGCAAAAACCTTTGATAAAGTTCCCGCCTTATGCAGGAGCGGGTTTTGAAGCGGGCTATAAGCAATTTTTTGGTAAGAAAAAATGGTTTGGCATGCGTTATTATGGGTTTTTTGACTACGCGCACAACCGCTTTGGCGTGATGAAAAAGGGTATCCCGGTGGGCGAGAGCGGGTTTATTTACAATAGCTTTAGTTTTGGTGGGAATACCTTAACAGAGAGGGATTCCTATCAAGGGCAATACTATATTAATTTATTCACTTATGGTGTGGGGTTGGATACGCTGTGGAATTTTGTGAATAAAGAAAACATGGTTTTTGGTTTTGTCGTGGGGATCCAATTAGCTGGGGATAGTTGGGCAACGAGCATCAGTAAAGAGATCGCTAGTTATGTAAAACACCACAGCAATTCCAGTTATAGCCCGGCCAATTTCCAGTTTTTATGGAAATTTGGGATCCGCACCCATATCGCTAAACACAATAGCTTGGAATTAGGGATTAAAGTGCCTACGATCACGCACCGGCTTTTCTCCATTACCAACGAAAAGGGATACACCTTACAGGCTGATGTGCGCCGAGTTTATGCGTTTCAGATCAGTTACTTGAGGGATTTTTAACCCCTTTTTAGATACAATCACGCTTGAGACTATCCATTTAAAGGTGTGAAATGGCAGATTTAGAAAATTTAGACTGGAAAAATTTAGGCTTTAGCTACATTAAAACGGATTTTCGCTTCATCGCTACTTATAAAAACGGCTCGTGGTCGCAAGGCGGATTGGTGAGCGAAAACGTGTTGCAGCTCAGCGAAGGCTCACCGGTCTTACACTACGGACAGGCTTGCTTTGAAGGCTTGAAGGCTTACCGCTCTCAAAAGGGGAAAGCTTTACTCTTTCGCCCTTTAGAAAACGCCAAACGCTTGCAAACTTCATGCGAAAGACTGCTCATGCCCAAAGTGAGCGAAGAGCTGTTTTTAAGGGCATGCACTGAAGTAGTCAAAGCGAATCAAAAATGGCTCGCTCCTTATAAAAGCGGGGCGAGTTTGTATTTGCGCCCTTTTGTCATAGGCGTGGGGGATAATTTGGGGGTGAAGCCGGCTAATGAATACCTTTTTATCGTGTTTTGCGCACCGGTGGGGGCGTATTTTAAAGGAGGCATAGAAAAAGGGGGGGCTAGGTTTATCACCACGGCGTTTGATAGAGCCGCGCCTAAAGGCACCGGTGGGGTGAAAGTGGGGGGGAATTACGCCGCAAGCCTGTTAGCCCACAAAATGGCCACAGAGCAAGGCTATGATGATTGCATTTATTTAGACCCCACCACGCACACTAAAATTGAAGAAGTGGGGGCGGCGAATTTTTTTGGCATCACGCATGATAGTGCCTTTATCACCCCGCATTCGCCAAGCATTCTGCCAAGCGTTACCAGAAGAAGCTTGATGGTTTTGGCTAAAGAATACTTGAAATTAAAAGTAGAAGAGAGGGAAATTTTAATTGATGAGTTGGGTGCGTTTAAAGAAGCCGGAGCGTGCGGGACAGCCGCAATCATTACGCCCATTAAAGAAATCGCGCACAACAACAAGTCTTATTCTTTTGAAGCGCCGGGCAATATTACTAAACAACTCTATGATTTGCTTTTATCCATTCAGCAAGGCGAACAAGAAGCCCCCAAAGATTGGATTTTTGAAGTTGGCTAAAAGGTTAAAATTTATAGCTGTATGCCGCATAAAATAGGGGCGAAGTTTCAAAGCGACTAGAGCTAGAAAGCAATCTGGCAGTGGGTAAGATCTTAAACCCTAATTCAATGCGGTGCCTTAAAAAAAGCGTGAGCATGACCCCCCCACTAATCGCTAATCCCCCTGAAACCACAGAATGTTTAAAAAACTTGAAATTTTGCTTGTCTGTATAAACGACTAAAGCCCCCCTAGCCCCCCCAAACGCCCCTAAATAATGCTTATAACTCCCTAGAGGAAATTCCATGATCACATCCAAACCCACCGCAAGCATGGTAAAAAAAGAGTTGGTAGGATCTTTATAGCTTTGATAATTCACTTTTCCTGACCCAAGATCCCATGCAAAAACCCCCCTAATCCCGATGTATTTTTTAAAAAAACTTTGCACGCCGGTTTTTAAATTGAGCGTTGCGATCCAATCTTTCATTTCCTTGCCTTGATAGTCCTTAATGGCTTCTACAGCGCCAACCCCCCCTAAAAAATACCACCCGCTTTTTTTACGTGTGAGCTTTTGGCGGTTAATGATGCTTCTATAGAGCTTTTCATGGGCTTCTTGGTAATTTTTTTTGGGGGTTTTATTGCGCAAAATAGGCATGGCATCAAGGGGTGGAATGACAAATCCCCCTATCAAAAAAACGCACAAAAAAATGATTTTTTTAAACATTTTAAAAATAATTAATCCTTTATTGAATAGAGTATTGTTTAACTTTTTGGTTTATCATTGTGTTAAAATAGTCGTTTTAACAAACAAAATTTTGTTAATAGATTTTACCTAATCTAAGAGAGAATGTATTTTAATGAAGACAGAGAAACAAAAATTTTTAGAGATGCGTAAAGATGGGGCTAACTCTGTGCTGATTTTAAGAGGGGATTGGGATTTTAGAACGAGCGTGTTTCGTTTAGATGAGTTGAAAAAAAATTTATTAGATCATCAAGGGCCTTTAAAAATGGATTTTTCAGGGTGCCAAAAAGTGGATTTTGTTTTTGGCATGTTTTTATTTGATTTAGTTAAGGAGCGTTCTTTAAACATTGAATTGTGCAATGTGAGCGAGAATAACGCATGCGCTTTGAAAGTGGTTAAAGATTGGCTTGAAAAAGAAGAGGATTTAGAGTCTAAAAAAGCGGGCAAAAAATACGAACTCATGATCACTAAATTGGGTAAGAGTATCGTAGAAACTTACAACACCTTTTTAAACGCGTTCAATTTTTGCGGCATGATTTTATTCTACTTCATTAAAAGCGTTTTCAACCCCAAACGCTTTTGCATCACTCCTTTGCTCTATCATATCAATGAATCCGGGTTTAAGGTTTTGCCAGTGAGTATTTTAACGGTGTTTATCGTGGGGTTTGCCGTTGCTTTGCAAGGGGCTTTACAACTACAAGACTTGGGCGCGCCTTTGATGTCGGTGGAAATGACGGCCAAACTCGCTTTAAGAGAGATTGGCCCTTTCATTTTAACCCTTGTGGTGGCCGGGAGGAGCGCGAGCAGTTTTACGGCGCAAATTGGGGTGATGAAGATCACTGAAGAATTGGATGCGATGAAAACCATGGGCTTTAACCCTTTTGAATTTTTAGTGTTGCCTAGGGTGTTAGCCTTAGTGATTGTTTTGCCTTTATTGGTGTTTATCGCTGATGCGTTCGCCATTCTTGGGGGCATGTTTGCGATTAAATACCAATTGGATTTAGGCTTTCCAAGCTATATAGACAGACTGCATGACACAGTGGGTTGGAATCATTTTTTGGTAGGGATTGTCAAAGCCCCTTTTTGGGGGTTTGCGATTGCGATGGTGGGGTGCATGCGCGGGTTTGAAGTCAAGGGGGATACCGAGAGCATTGGGCGCTTGACCACCATTAGTGTTGTGAATGCGTTATTTTGGATCATTTTCTTAGACGCTATTTTTTCTATTATCTTTTCTAAGTTGAACATATAATGAACGCTACTAACAACCAAGTCTTAATTGAAGTGAAGGATCTCCATAGCGCTTTTGGAAGCACCATTATCCATAGGGGCGTGAGTTTTAGCGTGCATAAGGGCGAAGTGATGGCGATTTTAGGAGGGTCAGGGAGCGGTAAAAGCACGCTTTTAAGGTGCATGATCTTACTCAATCGCCCTACAAAGGGGGAAGTGTTGCTTTTTGGGGAAGATATATGGAAACTCAAAGAAAGAGAGCAGCAAAAGATTTTTAACCGCTGTGGGATTTGCTTCCAGTTTGGGGCGCTCTATAGCTCTTTAACCGTTTTAGAAAATGTGGGCGTGATGCTAGAGCAATACGGCGCTTATTCTAAAAAAATTGTTGAAGAAATTTCTAAAATGTGGATTGAAAGAGTGGGTTTGCCCCCTAGGGCTTACCACCTTTACCCCTATGAATTGAGCGGAGGGATGAAAAAGCGCGTGGGTATAGCAAGGGCTATGGCGACTAATCCAGAGATCTTATTTTTAGACGAGCCTACAAGCGGGCTGGATCCTTATAGCGCGGGCAAATTTGACGAACTGATTATGACGCTCAAAGAGAGCTTACAGCTTACGGTGGTGATGATCACGCATGATTTGGACTCCGTGCATGATTGCGTGGATCGGTTTATCATGCTCAAAGACGGGCTATTAGAATTTAATGGGGATTTAAAAGATTTTATTAAAAAAGCTCAAACTCAAGGGCTAGATGAAGGCAATTTATTCAATTCAACACGAGGAGAGAAATTTTGGAAAGGCATGTGAATTACACTTTAATCGGCGGGCTCTTCTTTTTATGCTTAGTGTGCATGGTAGGCTTTATTTTATGGCTAGGCCATTTGGGATTAGATGACGGAAAGTATTATGAATACGTGGTCTATACGGACAAAGACTTGGGAGGCATTGCGACCAACTCGCCCATTAATTACAAAGGGATTCAAGTGGGTAATGTCATCAAAGTGGGTTTTGCAAAGGATAAAGTGGGGGTGGTGCGTTTGGATTTGATGATTAAATCCAGCGTCAAGATCCGTAAAGATTCCAAAGTGGCGGTTTCTTCTAGAGGGTTTATGGGGTTAAAATTTTTAGCCTTAGAGCAAAGCCACAATGAAGAATTTTATGGTAGTGGCGATAAAGGGGAGCGGATTTTAATCTTTAAAGAAGGGCTTATGGATCGCTTGAGCGGTGATGCTAATCAAGTGGTGCAAGAAGTGATGAAAGCGATCAGGAATGTGAATAGGATTTTAGACGATGAAAATGTGGAAAAATTCAAGCACATTCTCGCTTCAGTAGATGATCTCATCGCTAACTTGGATTCAAGAAAGACTCAATTTGATTCTTTGATTAATAACGCTAACAACCTTGTCTCTAATGTCAATAATGTGGCTTTAGATGTGGATAAACGCGTCAAACAGGGGCAATACGACTTTAAAGCGATGTTCACTCCTTTAATCATGCAAGCGCAGTTGAGCCTAAGAAACATTGATAATTTTGTGGAAAAAGGCTCTGCTTTGATAGATAAATTTGACGCTAACCCCTATAAAACGATTTTTGGAGAAAGGAAATAATCATGAGAGCTACGGCGATAAAAATCTTTTCACTCTCATCAGCATTCACCCTATTGCTTCAGGGTTGCTTGAGCATTAATTTAAAACAAATGCTGCCAGAAATCAGAACTTATGATTTGAATGCGAGTTCTTTTGAGATAATGCAATGCCCTAAACCTTTGACTGAAGTGAGACTCATTAGCATTTTGAGCGCGGATTTATTCAACACTAAAGAGATCGTGTTTAAAGCCAAAGACGGGCAGATCACGCATGGGAAGCACCAAAAATGGATAGACTTGCCTCGCAACATGTTAAAAACCATGTTCATGCAAGAAGCGCAAAAAGCATGCTTAGGCGTGGCTTTGCCTCCTTATGGCGCGGGCGCGCCCACTTATGCGGTTCGTTTTACGATTTTATCGTTTTCTCTTTTAGAAAAAGAAAATTCTACCTATAGGGCGGAATTTGCGCTAGGCTATGATATTAGCGTGAAAGGCGATTCGCATTCTGGAGTGATCATTAAGCATGAAAATATTTCTAGCTTGGAAAATAAAACGACCAAAACAAGTAAAAATGGCAGTCAAGATTTTCAAGAAAGCGCGATACAATCCCTCCAACATGTAAGCGTGCAAGCGATGCAAGAAGCGATTTCTTTGATTAAAAAAGCCATTGAAGCGCAAAGCGTAAGCCCATTAAAAAAATAAGGAGGAATTGTTTGAATTTACGATTGGCTGGAGCAAGCGTTTTAACGGCTTGTGTCTTTTCGGGGTGTTTTTTTTTAAAAATGTTTGATAAAAAACTTTCTAGTAACGATTGGCATATCCAAAAAGTGGAAATGAACCATCAAGTCTATGACATTGAAACCATGCTCGCTGATAGCGCTTTTAGAGAGCATGAAGAAGAGCAAGATTCCTCTCTAAATACCGCTTTGCCTGAAGATAAAACAGCGATTGAAGCCAAAGAGCAGGAGCAAAAAGAAAAAAGAAAACGCTGGTATGAGCTTTTTAAAAAGAAGCCAAAGCCTAAAAGCTCTATGGGAGAGTTTGTGTTTGACCAAAAAGAAAATCGTATTTATGGCAAAGGCTATTGCAACCGGTATTTTGCTAGCTATGTATGGCAGGGCGATAGGCACATTGGAATTGAAGATAGCGGGATTTCAAGAAAGGTGTGTAAAGATGAGCATTTAATGGCGTTTGAATTGGAATTTATGGAGAATTTTAAGGGTAATTTTACGGTAACTAAGGGCAAGGACACGCTCATTTTAGACAACCAAAAAATGAAAATTTATTTGAAAACGCCCTAAGTGGGTTTTTGATTTTAACAATCTAAAACCGCTAAATTAGGGATTAAAAAGAAATTTTTAAGCGCTTTTTAAGAGGTTATCGCTTGCTTTTGGCTTTTTTATTGTTGATCGCAAAAGATGTTTTGGATATTTTTAGATTTAAGCACCAAAAGCCCCCTAAAAGGACTTTTTAAAATCAAAAAGAGGGTTTAGGGGTTTTGTCTGTCATTACAGGGAGTTCTGGATAGAGTATTTTAGGTTTTTTACCCTTTAAGGCTTCAAAGAAAGTTTCAATTTTTTTCGCTTCTTCATCGCTGATTTCAATGCCTAACTGGATAGAGCCCATTTCTTTAATCGCATCCTTGACATCCCAGAATTGCCCGTTATGGAAATAAGGCATCGTTTCGGTGATATTCCTTAAAGTAGGCACTTTCACAAGCCCGTTTTTATCGCCTTTGAAATCGCCCACATTAGCGAATTTATAAGGTTTGACCACCCCAAAGGGCTGCATCGTTCCCCCAAGATTAATGCCATTATGGCAAGCCACACAGCCTTTAGAAATGAATAAATCCAACCCTTCTTTTTCGGCTTTACTGAGCGCTTTAGGATTGCCTCTTAAAAAATCATCATAACGGCTTGGGGTGATAAGCGTGGCTTCAAACATAGCGATACTATCTGCGATCAATTTAAAATCAATTTTGACTCTAGTGCCATAAGCTTTTCTAAAGAGTTTGACATAGCCTGGCATGGAATTGATTTTTTCTACCACGACTTTAGGATCAGCCCCCATTTCAAAAGAAGATTGGATCGGCCCTTGCGCTTGTTCGTTTAAATGCGTAACCCTACCGTCCCAAAACTGCACATCGTTAAACACGGAGTTATACACCGTTGGGGAGCTTAAAAGGTGGGGGTTTTTCTTCCATTGAGAGCCTATGGCGCTTGGGATTAGATCCACCCCGCCTAAGCCCAGATTATGGCATGTGTTGCAAGACACAAGATAGGAAGTGGAAATCCTAGGGTCAAAATAGAGCATTTTGCCCAATTCCACTTGAGCGGAGGTCATGATTTCGCTGTTTTTAGCACCAATGCCCACATCTCTGGTTTTTTTGATCTGGTATTCTTTGAGCGCTTTGCCCATAGGCATGGGTTCTAATTGGCTTTCCTTCGCTTTTTTAATCAAATCCATATCGCTTAAAGCATAAACGCAAGAAAAAGCCAAGCAAACGCCCAATAAAATGGATTTTTTCATGATGAACTCCTAAAATAGTATTAAAAATAAGACAAAACTTTCTTATTATAACCACCATTTTAAAATAATTCACCACTAAACGATCCGATAAAGAGTTTTTTAAAGAGCGGTAGGTATAATGGCGTTAAATCCAAATAGGGGTTAGACAATGAAAGAGAATAAAGCCTTTACGCATTTGCACTTGCACACAGAATATTCGCTTTTAGACGGGGCGAACAAGATTAAAATTCTAGCCAAACGCATTAAAGAATTGGGCATGAAAAGCGTGAGCGTAACCGACCATGGGAACATGTTTGGAGCGATTGATTTTTATACGAGCATGAAAAAAGAAGGCATTAAGCCTATCATCGGCATGGAAGCGTATATCCATAACGATGACAACCTCTCTAGCAAAGAAACCAAGCAGCGTTTCCATTTGTGCCTGTTCGCTAAAAACCAGGAGGGCTATGAAAATTTGATGTTCTTAAGCTCTATGGCGTATTTAGAAGGGTTTTATTATTTCCCGCGCATCAATAAAAAGCTTTTAAGGGAGCATTCTAAGGGCATTATCGCTTCTAGCGCATGCTTGCAAGGGGAAGTCAATTACCATTTGAATACCAATAATGAGAGAAACCGCAAGTATGGGGCTAAAGGCTATGATGAAGCCAAAAAAATCGCTTGCGAATACCAGGAGATTTTTGAAGACGATTTTTATTTAGAGATCATGCGCCATGGCATTTTGGATCAGCGATTCATTGATGAACAAGTCATTAAAATGTCTTTAGAAACAGGGTTAAAAATCATTGCCACCAACGACACCCACTACACCATGCCCAATGACGCTAAGGCTCAAGAAGTGGCGATGTGCGTAGCGATGGGTAAAACCCTAAACGATAAAGGGCGCTTGAAACACTCCGTGCATGAGTTTTACATTAAATCCCCTGAAGAAATGGCAAAGCTCTTTGCAGACATTCCAGAAGCCTTAGAAAACACCCAAGAAATCGCTGATAAATGCGTTTTAGAGATTGATTTAAAAGACGATAAAAAGAACCCCCCAACCCCTCCAAGTTTCAAATTCACTAAAGCTTACGCTCAAAATGAGGGGCTGGATTTTGAAGATGACGCTTCTTATTTTGCCCATAAGGCCAGAGAGGGCTTGAAAGAGCGCTTAATTTTAGTGCCAAAAGAAAAGCATGATCAATACCAAGAGCGCCTAGAAAAAGAAATTGAAGTCATTACGAACATGAAATTCCCAGGGTATATGCTGATTGTGTGGGATTTTATCCGTTACGCTAAAGAAATGGGCATTCCTGTGGGGCCTGGTAGGGGGAGTGCGGCCGGGAGTTTGGTGGCTTTTGCTTTAAAAATCACGGATATTGACCCTTTGAAATACGATTTGCTCTTTGAAAGGTTTTTAAACCCTGAACGAGTCAGCATGCCTGATATTGATACGGATTTTTGCCAGCGCCGGCGTAAGGAAATCATAGAATACATGATTGAAAAATACGGCAAATACAATGTGGCTCAAGTCATCACCTTTAATAAAATGTTGGCTAAAGGCGTGATCAGAGATGTCGCAAGGGTTTTGGACATGCCCTATAAAGAAGCCGATGATTTTGCCAAACTCATTCCTAACCGCTTAGGCATCACGCTTAAGGGCTATGAAAAAAATGGTGAGTTCATAGAGGGGGCGTGGGAATTAGAGCCTAAAATCAAAGAATTAGTAGAGAGTAATGAATTAGCCAAACAAGTGTGGGAGTATTCGCTCAATTTAGAGAATTTGAATCGCAACGCAGGCGTGCATGCCGCAGCCTTAGTGGTGGATAGCCAAAAAGAGTTGTGGTACAAAACCCCTTTGTTTGCCTCTGAAAAAACCGGCGGTATCGTTACGCAATATTCCATGAAGTATTTAGAGCCGGTGGATTTGATCAAGTTTGACTTTTTGGGGCTTAAAACCTTGACCGTGATTGATGATGCGCTTAAAATCATTAAAACGCAGCACAAAATTAGCGTGGATTTTTTATCGTTGGATATGGACGATCCGAAAGTGTATAAAACGATCCAAAGTGGGGATACGGTGGGGATATTCCAGATTGAATCCGGGATGTTTCAAGGGCTTAACAAGCGCTTAAGGCCTTCAAGTTTTGAAGACATTATCGCCATTATCGCGCTAGGCAGACCAGGGCCTATGGAATCAGGCATGGTAGATGATTTTGTCAATAGAAAGCATGGCGTTGAGCCTATCGCTTATGCGTTTAAAGAATTAGAGCCGATTTTAAAGCCCACTTACGGCACGATCGTCTATCAAGAGCAAGTGATGCAAATCGTGCAAACTATCGGCGGTTTTAGTTTGGGTGAAGCGGATCTCATCCGCCGCGCTATGGGGAAAAAAGACGCTCAAATCATGGCGGACAATAAGGCTAAGTTTGTAGAAGGCGCTAAAAATTTAGGGCATGATGGCCAAAAGGCGGCTAATTTGTGGGATCTGATCGTTAAATTTGCCGGCTATGGCTTCAACAAATCGCATTCAGCCGCTTATGCGATGATCACTTTCCAAACGGCGTATTTAAAGACTTATTACAAGCATGAGTTCATGGCAGCGATGCTCACTAGCGAATCCAATAAGATTGAATCCGTGGCGCGCTATATTGATGAGGTTAGGGCTTTAGAGATTGAAGTGATGCCTCCGCACATCAATTCTTCTATGCAAGATTTCAGCGTGGCGGAGTTTAAAAATCAAAAGGGCGAATTGGAAAAGAAAATCGTGTTTGGTTTGGGGGCGATTAAAGGGGTTGGGGGTGAGCCGATTAAAAACATCATTGAAGAAAGGGCTAAAGGGGATTATAAGAGTTTGGAAGATTTTATTTCACGGGTGGATTTTTCTAAACTCACTAAAAAATCTTTAGAGCCATTAGTGAAATCAGGGAGCTTGGACAATTTAGGCTACACTAGAAAAACCATGCTCGCTAACTTGGATTTGATCTGCGATGCCGGGCGCGCTAAAGACAAGGCTAATGAAATGATGCAAGGAGGCAACTCCCTTTTTGGAGCCATGGAAAGCGGAATTAAAGAGCAGGTTGTTTTGGACATGATTGATTTGGGCGAGCATGACGCTAAAACGCTTTTAGAATGCGAGTATGAAACTTTAGGAATCCATGTTTCAGGCAACCCCTTAGACGAGTTTAAAGAAGAAATTAAGGGCTTTAAAAATTTAGTCAAAAGCATTGATATTGAAGAGTTGGAGATTGGCTCGCAAGCTTATTTGCTGGGTAAAATCATGGAAGTTAAAAAGAAAATTGGCAAACGAAGCGGTAAGCCTTATGGCACAGCGGACATTTTGGATCGATACGGCAAGTTTGAACTCATGCTTTTTGAAAAGCAATTAAACGCCTTAGAAGAGTTGGATATTAATAAGCCTTTAGTGTTTAAATGCAAGATTGAAGAGCAAGAAGAAGTGGCGCGATTAAGGCTTTTTGAAATCTTGGATTTAGAGAGCGCCAAAGAGGTTAAAATCCCTAAAGCCCGCTATAAAGACCCTGACAAGCAAAAAGAAGATGTGCGCGAAATCCCCCCCATGGAAATACTCGCTTCTAGTTCTTGCTCTTTGGCGATCGTGTTAGAAAACGATGTGAAAAAAGAGTTTTTAAGACAAATCAAAGAGAGCGCTTTAAAACACCAGGGCAAACACCCCTTGTATTTGATCATCAAAGATAAGGACAAGCAATTCAAAATCCAAAGCGATTTAATGGTAAATGAAAAGATTAAGGACGATTTTAAAGAATTAGAGTGGAGGGATTTAGCTTGAGGATCAACCAGTTTTTAGCCCATTACACCAAGCACTCCAGAAGAGAGGCTGAAAAATTGGTTTTAGAAGGGCGGGTGAAAATCAACCATGAGCATGCCAAACTCGCTAGCGTGGTTAAAGAAAACGATAAGGTGTTTTTAGACAAACGACTCATCAAACCTTTAAAAAACAAAAAATTCAGCGTGCTAATCTATCACAAGCCAAAGGGCGAATTGGTGAGTAAAGCCGATCCCTTAAAACGGCGCGTGATTTATGAAAGTTTGGAGAAAAAATACGCCCATTTTGCGCCGGTGGGGCGTTTGGATTTTGCGAGTGAGGGGGTGTTATTATTAAGCGATAGTAAAGCAGTGGTGAGCGCTTTAATGCATGCGAATTTAGAAAAAGAGTATCTCATTAAAATTCAAGGCTTTGTTACAAGAGAGATGGAAAACGCCATGCAAGAGGGCTTGAAATTAAAAAACGCCACTAAGGGAGCGCACCAAAAAACCCCCATTAAAAGCATGGAATTTGCCCCCTTTATTGGTTATGAAATCATCAAAAACCATGCCAAATATTCTAAGCTTAGAGTCATCATCAATGAGGGGAAAAACAGAGAACTGAGGCGTTTTTTTGCGTTTTTTAACGCTGGGGTGTTGGATTTAAGGCGCGTTCGTTATGGTTTTGTGAATTTGAATGCCTTGCCGGTAGGGAAAATGCGTTTTCTAAACCGCCAAGAATACAATGAGTTGCATGCGTTTATGGCTAATAGGGCTAATACTAAAGGGGATTAGCGCTTGAGTTATGCTATACTTCGGCGGTCGGGGGAAATAAAAAATAAGGATTATCATGTTAGAAGTGATTAACGGAAAGAATTACGCAGAAAAAACCGCTCATCAAGCAGTAGTGGTTAATGTGGGGGCGAATTGGTGCCCGGATTGCAGGAAGATTGAGCCGATTATGGAAAATTTAGCCAAAACTTACAAAGGCAAGGTGGAATTTTTTAAGGTTTCTTTTGATGAGAGCCAGGATTTAAAAGAGAGTTTAGGCATTCGCAAGATCCCTACTTTGATTTTTTACAAAAACGGGAAAGAAGTGGGTGAAAGGCTTGTAGAACCTAGCTCTCAAAAACCGATTGAAGACGCTCTAAAAGCGTTATTGTAAAGGGCATCATAAAGGGCGTTATCAAAGAGCCTTATTGTAAAAATAAGAGTTTAAAAATCTTTTAACTCTTTTTTTATTTAGTCTTTTTTTCTATAGTCCCTTTTTTTAGCCCCCTTTTTGATAGGGGGCTAACTTCAAATAGCTTTTATGTTATTTCTTTATCTCAAAAAATCGTTTTTTATCGTTTTTAAATCAGCATGTTTGTTAAAAAAGTTCCTTTAATTAAGCTAAAAATGAGCGAATTTGTGGTATTAATGCTTGAAGTGTGAAATTTGTAGGGCTAAAACTTGTAAAATGTGAAAAAAAAGACACATAAAATGCTAAAATCCGCAAAAACACTGTGTGTTTAGATTAGAAGTTTAAAATTAGGAACGGAAGTATCTGTTTTAAATTTTGAATAGGGAGTTTCTATCACTATGGTATTGAAAACAAAATTAAAAATTATAAGCTCGGTGATTTTGAGTACTTTATTGTGGGTGGGTTGCTCAAGCGAAATGGCAACTTATCAAAATGTGAATGATGCCACTAAAAATACGACTGCAAGTATTAACAGCACGGATTTATTGCTAACCGCTAACGCGATGTTAGATTCCATGTTTAGCGACCCTAATTTTGAGCAA
This sequence comes from Helicobacter pylori, assembly GCF_011175115.1. Lineage (GTDB taxonomy): Bacteria > Campylobacterota > Campylobacteria > Campylobacterales > Helicobacteraceae > Helicobacter > Helicobacter pylori_DF. Next base: position 669,531 of record NZ_SHOW01000001.1, read on the forward strand.
CTCAAGGGCAAGCATTTGATTGAAGTTTCAGATGTGATTAACGACACTACGCAACCCAATTTGGACATGAATCTTTTGACGACTGAAATTGCGCGGCAGTTGCGGTTGCGATCTAATGGGAGGTTCAATATCACAAGGGCGAGCGGGGGAAGTGGCATTGCAGCGGATAGCCGAATGGTGAAACAGCGCGAAAAAGAACGAGAGAGCGAAGAGTATAATCAAGACACCACTGTAGAAAAAGGCACTTTAAAAGCCGCTGATTTATCTTTAAGTGGTAAAGTATCTAGTATCGCAGCCTCTATTAGTAGTTCTAGGCAGCGCTTAGACTATGACTTCACCCTAAGCCTTACCAACAGGAAAACGGGCGAAGAGGTATGGAGCGATGTTAAGCCTATTGTGAAAAATGCTAGCAATAAGCGTATGTTTTAAATTTATATTTGAAAGGATGAACGATGAAAAATCAAGTTAAAAAAATTTTAGGGATGAGTGTGATAGCAGCGATGGTGATCGTAGGTTGTAGCCATGCCCCAAAATCAGGTATCAGTAAAAGCAATAAGGCTTACAAAGAAGCGACTAAAGGCGCTCCTGATTGGGTAGTAGGGGATTTAGAAAAAGTGGCGAAGTATGAAAAATATTCAGGGGTCTTTTTAGGAAGGGCTGAGGATTTGATCACTAATAATGATGTGGATTATTCTACTAACCAAGCTACAGCAAAGGCTAGGGCTAATTTAGCGGCGAATCTAAAATCCACTTTACAAAAAGATTTGGAAAATGAAAAAACCAGAACGGTAGACGCTTCTGGTAAAAGGTCCATCAGCGGCACTGATACTGAAAAAATTTCTCAATTGGTGGATAAGGAATTGATCGCTTCTAAAATGCTTGCCCGCTATGTCGGTAAAGATAGGGTTTTTGTTTTAGTGGGCTTGGATAAGCAAATTGTGGATAAAGTGCGCGAAGAGTTAGGCATGGTTAAAAAGTAGGGTTTTAATGAAACACCTTGCTATTGCGCTTGTTTTGGTGTTGGGGGTTGTATGGGGGAAGTCCTTGCCTAAGTGGGCTAGGGATTGCTCAAAAGAAGTGCAGATTGAAAAGACCCAAACCAAAGACGAAAAAATTTTAGTGTGTGGGATGAGCGATATATTGCTTTCAGATATGGACTATAGCTTGTCCTCAGCCAGACAAAACGCCTTAGAGAAAGTGATGGAAGTTTTCAAGGGGGATAAAATAGAGATTAAGGCTAGTGAGCTAAAGGCCACTTTTATTGATACGGATAAAGTTTATGTGCTTCTAAGAATCACTAAGAAGCATGTCGCTTTAATGAATGAGTAAGGATTAATAATGAAAAAGATTATTCTTGCATGCCTTATGGCTTTTATGGGTGCCAATTTGAGCGCAGAGCCTAAGTGGTATAGCAAGGTCTATAACAAAACAAACACCCAAAAAGGCTATCTTTATGGGAGTGGTTCAGCCACTTCTAAAGAAGCTTCTAAACAAAAAGCGTTAGCGGATTTAGTGGCGTCTATTAGCGTGGTGGTTAATTCCCAAATCCATATTCAAAAAAGTCGTGTGGATAATAAGTTAAAATCCAGTGATTCGCAAACGATTAACTTAAAAACCGATGACTTGGAATTGAACAATGTAGAAATTGTCAATCAAGAAGCGCAAAAAGGGATCTACTACACCAAAGTAAGGATTAATCAAAACTTGTTTTTGCAGGGTTTAAGGGATAAGTATAACGCTCTTTATGGGCAGTTTTCCACCTTAATGCCTAAAGTTTGTAAAGGGGTTTTTTTACAACAATCTAAGAGCATGGGGGATTTATTGGCTAAAGCGATGCCTATAGAAAGGATTTTAAAAGCGTATTCTGTCCCGGTGGGTTCGTTAGAAAATTATGAAAAAATCTATTACCAAAACGCTTTCAAACCTAAAGTGCAAATCACTTTTGATAACAACAGCGATACAGAGATTAAAAACGCTCTCATAAGCGCTTATGCCAGAGTGCTAACCCCTAGCGATGAAGAAAAACTCTATCAAATCAAAAATGAAGTTTTCACAGACAGCGCTAATGGCACCACACGCATTAGAGTGGTTGTTAGCGCGAGCGATTGTCAAGGCACGCCTGTATTGAATAGAAGCCTTGAAGTGGATGAAAAGAATAAGAATTTTGCTATCACGCGCTTGCAATCTTTGCTTTATAAAGAACTGAAAGATTATGCCAATAAAGAAGGGCAAGGCAATACGGGGTTATAAGCAGGATATTAATCTTGCTTGCACTTTTTTATTCATTCAGTTTTATAGCGTCATTATTTTGTTTAGCGTGGCATTTTCGCACCCATTAAAATAAACCCTCTAAAGGTTTGTGGCTTTTGTTCTCGCCAAATAAACTAAATATCATTCAATACTCTTTATCCCACAAGCTTCTCTAAAACTAAACCCACTAAAAACTAAAATCCGCAAAAACTAAAATTTTTTTTAAGAGCCTACGCAAGCGAGCTTGTTTGAAAAAACCAAATGACTTTGGGCGTTCAAATACCCAAAGCTAGGGTCTATCTTTTTGTCCCACAATCCAACGAACATTTTTAAACCACCCAAGCAGAAATCCCAAATATCTTTAGTGTTTGGGATGAATGCTTTAGTTCCGCTAGGAATAAAAACCTTAAGTGAAACTAACCTTG
>NZ_SHOW01000010.1:0-40406 GCF_011175115.1 Helicobacter pylori
TATTTTATCCAAAAAAAAAAAAAAACTAAACTTGAAAAGGTTCTGTTTTTGGTTTTTATGTTGTTTTTAATGAAAATTAATTTAAAAAAAGGTTTTAACCCCTTTACTCTAGCCCTTTTTCAAGAGCTTGAGTTGGATTAAGATTTTTTTCACAACCCCATGAAGCCCTAAAACTCTAAGGATCTTACTAACCGCCCTTTTAACTAACGCTTTAGGCATCAAAAACACAAAATAAATAAGCTTATTGAAAAATTTTTTCACTAAACCACAAATTAATGCAAAAATCCTTAAATGGATTTTCCTTTCTTTAAACACAACAAACAGATACGATTTGAAAAACAAATACGGAGTTTTAAAAACAATGTCTTTTGAAGATTTTACTGAAGAAAAATAATGCTGCTCAGCCATTTTTGTGGTGTAAAAGCTCTCATTGGTGTGCATTTTTTTAGTGTAATCGCTCATAAAAGGGGTTTTAGCCAAAGCGTTCAGCCACAAATCCGCTTTCAAACCAAAAGGGTAATCCCAAGGCTTCACTGCCCCCCACCAAGCGTCATAGTGGATGATTATAGGGTTTTTGAGCGCCTCTAAAATGGTTTTCTTGTAATTCTCGTTTAAATACGCGTTAGAAAAATCTTTAATGGTGTAATAGAAAGGGAAAACGCAATACTCAATCCCTAAAGCTTTCATGTTAGGCCAACACCATTTCGTAAAATCCAACTCCTCTTTAGCCTCATTCCCCTTTAAAAGATCATGCATTCTTAAGGTGAAATTTTTCTTGCGCTGGCAATCTAAATTACAAAACAAAAACCCTTCCATCATGTGGTTCTTTTCAACTTCTAAAACCCCATAAAAATAATTCTCATCATCTTCTTTAATGTTTAAGAAATCAGCGCTAAATTCATTGCAAAAGATAACGTCCACATCGCTCCACACCATTTTAGAATATTTGGGGAATAAATCCGCTAGAAAATACTTCACTAACACCATTTTAGAAAAACGCTTGGTGAAATCCTCATCAAAAGGGTTAGGGATAGCGTCTAAAAAAGGTTCAATATCTTTTACTTCTAAAACAGCAAATTCTTTAAAAGGCTCTGCGATTTGATTAAGCTTTGCTTTATCTTCTTCATTCAATCCTACCACTAAAGCGTGTAGGGTGTAACGGATTTTTTTATTGGCTTTAGCGATGCTTTCTAACAAGGAATAAATGCACGCGCCCGCAGGAATGAGGTAATTCTTATCAAAAGCGAAAGCGATAGGGATATGAAAATCTTGTTCTTTAAGAGAATGGCTTGAAGCTGAAGTCATAAAAATTAAACGCCCTTTTTTAAAGCTATTTTATCCAAAAAAAAAAAAAAACTAAACTTGAAAAGGTTCTGTTTTTGGTTTTTATGTTGTTTTTAATGAAAATTAATTTAAAATCGTATCCTGTCTTTAAGCGTTGCTATTTTAAATGCTGCAATTTTAAAAGATGATGAAAGGGGCTGTATTCTAATTTGATTTTCTTAAAAAAATCTCTTTGCACGTTGTTATTTTCAGGTTTTTTAACACCACCCTTAATAAAAGCGGCTAGTTTTGTCTATGACTTGAAGTTTATGAGCTTTAATTTCAATTTAGTGGCCCCAGCCAACAACCCCTATTGGAATAGCCTTACCAAAATGCAAGGGCGTCTCATGCCTCAAATTGGCGTTCAATTAGACAAAAGACAGGCCTTGATGTTTGGAGCGTGGTTCATTCAAAATTTGCACACGCATTATAGTTATTTCCCTTACTCATGGGGGGTTACGATGTATTACCAATACATAGGGAAAAATTTGAGATTTTTTTTAGGCATTGTGCCACGAAGCTATCAAATAGGGCGTTACCCTTTAAGCGCTTTTAAAAAACTTTTTTGGTTTATAGACCCCACTTTTAGGGGAGGAGCGTTTCAATTCAAACCGGCTTATGATCCTAACCGCTGGTGGAATGGGTGGTTTGAGGGCGTTGTGGATTGGTATGGGGGGCGTAATTGGAACAACCAGCCCAAAAAGAAAAATTACGATTTTAACCAATTCTTGTATTTTGTTTCTTCAGAATTTCAGTTTCTTAAAGGGTATTTAGGTTTGGGGGGGCAGCTTGTGATTTTTCATAACGCCAGCCATCATAGCATGGGAGATAACTACCCTTACGGCGGTAATTCTTACTTAAAACCAGGCGATGTAACCCCGCAATGGCCTAATGGCTACCCCTATTTCAGTCAAAAAGATAACCCACAAGGCGGAGAAATAGGGAAATACTCTAACCCTACCATTTTAGACAGGGTTTATTACCACGCTTATTTAAAAGCGGATTTTAAAAATCTCATGCCTTATATGGACAATATTTTCATGACCTTTGGCACGCAGTCGTCTCAAACCCATTATTGCGTGCGTTATGCTAGCGAGTGTAAAAACGCCCGATTTTATAACAGCTTTGGGGGGGAATTTTACGCCCAAGCGCAATACAAGGGCTTTGGGATTTTTAACAGATACTATTTTTCCAACAAACCCCAAATGCATTTTTATGCTACTTATGGCCAATCCCTTTATACCGGATTGCCATGGTATAGAGCCCCTAATTTTGACATGATAGGGCTTTATTATGTTTATAAAAATAAATGGGTGAGCGTGCGAGCGGATGCGTTTTTTAACTTTTTAGGTGGGGGCGATGGGTATCATTTGTATGGGAAAGGGGGCAAGTGGATCACTACTTATCAGCAATTCTTAACCCTAACCATAGACACACGAGAGTTAATTGATTTTGTCAAATCTAAAACCTCTAAATAACCATATCTAAAAATTATAGATATAATTGAAATAAGCGACCGGTAAGCGGTGCCATAAAGTAGTTGCGCTCAAGCCATCAATAATTTCCGTTCTTTTGTTAGGAATGACAGGGAATTTCAACCCGAAAGTGATTTCATTGTGTAAAAAGCCAAAACGAAAGCCCACTTTCACAAGCAATTGGAAAAGCGAATTTTCTTTGCCTAAATTTTGAGCGATAACCCCATGCATAGCCCCTCCTGGCATGTAAGTCGCCCCAGCGATGCCTAAGCCAAACTCTAACCCTAAAAACATCTTTGGCGAATTGAAAGCGTCCCATAAACCGCTAAATTCTAAACCATAGGTAGAAATATAGGATTTGTGAGAAGAAAAGGTCTGATCATAAAACAACCCGTAACGGAAACCCACATGCTCTACAGCTTGCGTTTTAGCCACAAATTTCCCCCCTAACACCACACCAAAGCCATTGCCGGTCATGAAATACGATTTATCTACAGACTCGGTGCTAAAAGATGTGTTGATCGCGCTAAGCTGATACCCAACCCCTAAATAAAACGTATTCCTATCCGCAAATTTAGGTTTTTTTGATTTTTCATCAAACTCTGCCTCTGCGGCTTGAAGCGATGATAATAACGCCATGCCCATCAATATTTTAACCGTTGTTTTATTCATAACCCAATTCCTTTTGTTATCCTGCCCCACACTTGCCCTAATAGATTAAGATCAAATCACGCCCTAATAATAACAAAGTTTAAAATAAATATTAGTGGTTTTGATTAAGAACGCCTATCTTTTTAGAATAAATGGCCATAAAATAGCCATAATTCTTGTGGGTATGCCCCCATTTTTCTATAAAAATTCCTAAAAAGATATTGTTATAAGACACATTAATAGTTTTTTTTGTATAATTTTAGGCTAAATTCAATTTATCTTATACGATATTAAGGAGACATATTACCATGTTTCAAATTAGATGGCATGCGCGAGCGGGTCAAGGCGCTATCACCGGCGCTAAAGGGCTGGCTGATGTGATTTCAAAAACAGGCAAAGAAGTGCAAGCGTTCGCTTCCTATGGTTCAGCTAAAAGGGGGGCTGCTATGATGGCTTATAACCGCATTGATGATGAGCCTATTTTAAACCATGAGCGTTTCATGCAACCGGATTATGTGCTGGTGATTGACCCTGGTTTGGTTTTCATTGAAAACATTTTCGCTAATGAAAAAGAAGACACGACCTATATCATCACAAGCTATCTTAACAAAGAAGAATTGTTTGAAAAAAAACCTGAATTAAAAACCCGTAAGGTGTTTTTAGTGGATTGTTTAAAAATCTCTATGGAAACCTTAAAACGCCCCATCCCCAACACGCCCATGCTAGGGGCTTTAATGAAAGTGTCTGGCATGCTTGAAATTGAGGCTTTTAAAGAAGCTTTTAAGAAAGTTTTAGGCAAAAAACTCACGCAAGAAGTCATTGACGCTAACATGCTCGCTATCCAAAGAGCTTATGAAGAAGTTCAATAACATTAAGGATTAAAGATGAAAGATTGGAATGAATTTGAAATGGGAGCGGTGCTCTTCCCTTTTGAAAAAAACGCACAAAGCGAAATGGAAAAACACAATGATGAGCGCCATTACACCGAGCAAAGCTACTTCACCACTTCAGTGGCTCATTGGCGCGTGGCTAAGCCTGTGCATAACAATAATATTTGCATCAATTGCTTTAATTGTTGGGTTTATTGCCCAGACGCCGCCATTCTTTCAAGAGAGGGCAAGTTAAAAGGCGTGGATTATTCTCATTGTAAAGGCTGTGGCGTGTGTGTGGATGTCTGCCCCACCAACCCTAAATCGCTATGGATGTTTGAAGAACAAATTGAGCCCGCTACCGCACTCACTCAATGGCCGCAAAAACAAGAAAAGAAAAAATCATAAGGAAAAAATATGGCAAAAAGTATTGAATTGCAAGAGATAGAAGTGTGGGATGGCAATACCGCTAGTTCTAACGCTTTAAGACAGGCTCAAATTGATGTCATTGCAGCCTATCCTATCACCCCATCAACGCCCATTGTGCAGAATTATGGCTCGTTTAAGGATAATGGCTATATTGATGGCGAATTCGTTTTAGTGGAATCTGAACATGCCGCCATGAGCGCATGCGTGGGAGCTGCAGCTGCAGGTGGAAGGGTCAGCACTGCGACTAGCTCTCAAGGTTTGGCGCTAATGGTAGAGGTTTTATACCAGGCTTCTGGCATGCGTTTGCCTATTGTTTTGAATTTAGTCAATCGCGCTCTAGCAGCCCCCTTGAATATCCATGGCGATCATTCTGATATGTATTTGAGTAGGGATTCTGGCTGGATCAGTTTATGCACATGCAACCCTCAAGAAGCTTATGATTTCACTTTAATGGCGTTTAAAATCGCAGAGCACCAAAAGGTGCGCGTGCCTACTATTGTCAATCAAGACGGGTTTTTATGCTCGCACACCGTGCAAAATGTCCGCCCTTTGAGCGATGCAGTGGCTTACCAATTCGTGGGCGAATACCAAACCAAGCATTCCCTTTTGGATTTTGATAAGCCGGTAAGCTATGGTGCACAAGCTGAAGAAGAATGGCATTATGAGCATAAAGCCCAACTCCACCATGCGATCATGAGCGCGTCTTCTGTGATTGAAGAAGTGTTCAATGATTTCGCTAAACTCACAGGCAGACAATACCATTTGACTAAAACTTTCCAGCTAGAAGACGCTGAAATCGCTATCTTTGCGTTAGGCACTACTTATGAATCAGCGATCGTAGCGGCTAAAGAAATGCGTAAAAAAGGCATTAAGGCCGGCGTGGCTACCATCCATTCCTTGCGCCCTTTCCCTTATGAAAGATTGGGGCAGGATTTGAAAAATCTTAAGGCTCTAGCGATTTTAGACAAAAGCTCTCCAGCGGGTGCTATGGGGGCGATGTTTAATGAAGTAACGAGCGCAGTGTATCAAACGCAAGGGACTAAACACCCCGTGGTGTCTAACTACATTTATGGTTTAGGCGAAAGGGATATGACGATCGCGCATTTATGCGAAATTTTTGAAGAAATCAATGAAGACGCTCTTAAAGGCACGCTCACGCACCCTACCCAACAATTCGTAGGCTTGCACGGCCCTAAAATGAGCTTTTTTTAAAAAGGAAATATCATGGTAAAAGAAGTCAAAACACTCAAAGGTTTTAGCCAAAGCGCTGAAAAATTTCAAGGCTCGCACTTGCTTTGTCCAGGTTGTGGGCATGGCATTATTGTGCGCGAAGTTTTAAACGCTGTAGATGGGCCTATTGTTTTAGGCAATTCTACCGGTTGTTTAGAGGTATGTTCGGCGGTGTATCCGCACACTTCATGGGATGTGCCTTGGATCCATATTGGTTTTGAAAACGGATCTACCGCTATTTCAGGGGTGGAAGCGATGTATAAAGCCCTAGTGAATAAGGGCCGCTATCAAGGTCAAAAGCCCAAATTTGTGGCGTTTGGGGGCGATGGGGCTAGTTATGATATTGGTTTTCAATTCATCAGCGGTTGCATGGAAAGAGGGCATGACATGACTTACATTTGCCTAGATAATGAAAACTACGCCAATACCGGCGGTCAAAGAAGCGGCTCTACGCCATTAGGGGCTAGCACTTCTACCACGCCAGCAGGATCAGTGAGCTTTGGTAAGAAAGAAAAGAAAAAAGACATCGTCAATATCATGGCAAGCCATGGGGTCCCTTATGTGGCGCAACTCTCGCCTAACAAATGGAAAGACATGAATAAAAAGATTAAAACCGCGCTAGACACTGAAGGGCCTTGCTTTATCAACGCTCTTAGCCCATGCACGACTGAATGGAAATTTGAATCCAATAAAACCATTGAATTAGCGGATATGGCTGTGGATAGCTTGATGTTCCCCCTATTTGAAATCTTTAATGGCAGGGAATTGAAAATCACTTACCGCCCAAGAAATATCATTCCTGTAAGGGATTATTTAGGGGCTCAAAAGCGCTTCAAACACCTTTTCAAAAAGGAAAACGAACACATTATTGAAGAATTGCAAAAAGATGTGAATGAGCGTTGGGAATACTTGCAACGCAGAGAAGAAGCTAAAGTATAACCCTTTAATTAAATCAAGGGGCTTTTTTGCACCTTGTGCGATTTTTCCCCTTGATTCTTTAGACCCCTTTAAAGTAACATAAATCCCATTTTGATTTTAAGGATTGTCGGTGTTAGAACGCTATGCGAATGAAGAAATGAAAGCCCTATGGAATGAGCAAACCAAGTTTGAAACCTATTTAGAAGTGGAAAAAGCTGTCGTTAGGGCATGGAACAAGCTTGGGCAAATCCAAGATAGCGATTGTGAAAAAATCTGCTCAAAGGCGGCATTCAACCTTGAGCGCATTAAAGAAATTGAAAAAACCACTAAGCATGACTTAATCGCTTTCACTACTTGCGTGGCTGAAAGCCTGGGCGAAGAATCGCGCTTTTTTCATTATGGGATCACTTCTAGCGATTGCATTGATACGGCTATGGCATTATTGATGACAAAAAGCTTAAAACTCATTCAAAAAGGCGTTAAAAATCTCTATGAAACCCTTAAAAACAGGGCTTTAGAGCATAAAGACACGCTGATGGTGGGCAGAAGCCATGGGGTGTTTGGCGAACCCATTACTTTTGGTTTAGTGTTAGCCCTTTTTGCTGATGAAATCAAACGGCATTTAAAAGCCTTAGATTTAACGATGGAATTTATCAGCGTGGGAGCGATCAGTGGGGCTATGGGGAATTTCGCGCACGCCCCCTTAGAATTAGAAGAATTAGCGTGCAAATTTTTAGGCTTAAAAACCGCCAATATCAATAATCAAGTCATTCAAAGGGATCGCTACGCTAGGCTTGCATGCGATCTGGCTCTTTTAGCGAGCAGTTGTGAAAAAATCGCTGTCAATATCCGCCATTTACAACGCAGTGAAGTCTATGAAGTGGAAGAAGCTTTTTCAACAGGGCAAAAAGGAAGCTCGGCGATGCCTCACAAAAGAAACCCCATATTGAGCGAGAATATCACCGGGCTTTGCAGGGTGATTCGCTCTTTTACTACCCCCATGCTAGAAAATGTCGCCTTATGGCATGAAAGGGACATGAGTCATAGCTCTGTGGAGCGTTTTGCATTACCCGATCTGTTTGTTACTAGCGATTTTATGCTCAGCCGCCTAAATAGCGTGATTGAAAATTTGGTGGTTTATCCTAAAAACATGCTTAAAAATTTAGCTTTGAGTGGGGGACTAGTCTTTTCGCAACGGGTGTTATTGGAATTGCCTAAAAAAGGTTTGAGCCGAGAAGAAAGCTATTCTATCGTGCAAGAAAATGCGATGAAAATATGGGAGGTTTTGCAACAAGGCGCTTTTAAAAACGCTGATGAAAATTTGTTTTTAAACGCCCTACTCAACGATGAACGCTTGAAAAAATATTTGAGCGAGGATGAAATCAAAGCATGTTTTGATTACAGTTATTACACTAAAAATGTGGGGGTGATTTTTAAAAGGGTGTTTGAATAAGGCGCATTTTCACAAAAACAAAACTACAATAAGCACTAAAAAATTAAATTAAGGGGTTTTTTGAAACGAGCGTTATGTTTGATTTTAGGGCTTTTTTGCACGCTTAATGCAAAGGGTTTTAAAGATGTTTTGACTAAAGGGGATTACACTTTTTTTAACAAAAAGGTGGTTTCGCCCATCAAACGCTATGCGGATAGATCAGCATTTTATCTGGGGCTTGGGTATCAATTAGGGAGCATTCAGCGCAACTCTAGCAACTTGAATTTATTCCAAAACTTCACCAAAACCCAAATTATTTTCAGCGATGGCTTAAGCCCTGTTTTTAAAAATTCGTATGTGTCTAATGGTCTTGGCGTTCAAGTGGGCTATAAGTGGGTGGGTAAGCATGAAGAAACGAAGTGGTTTGGCTTCAGGTGGGGGCTGTTTTATGATTTGAGCGCCTCTCTTTATGGCCCAAAAGAATCGCAGTCTGTTATCATTTCCACTTACGGCACTTATATGGATCTATTGCTTAACGCTTATAATGGGGATAAGTTTTTTGCTGGGTTCAATCTGGGAGTTGCTTTTGCCGGGGTGTATGACAAATTGAGCGATGCGTTATTGTATCAAACGCTTCTTCAAAACACTTTTGGCGGGAAAGTGGATCCAAATGGCTTCCAGTTTTTGGTGGATTTAGGGGTTCGTTTAGGGAATGAGCGCAACCAATTTGGCTTTGGGATTAAAATCCCTACTTATTATTTTAACCACTATTATTCCATGAATAACATTAGCAATAATAGTGGAGATGTCCTAAAGGTTTTACGATTTTTAGAATACGGGATCAACAGCTTGTTGTATCAAGTTGATTTCAGGCGCAATTACTCGGTTTATTTCAACTACACTTATAGTTTTTAAGCGGTAGTTTTTAAAGCGTTCTTAATTGAGCGATTTCATCTCTCAAACGCATCGCTTCTTCAAAATCCAAATTTTTCGCGCATTCTCGCATTTTTTTATCCAGTTCTTTAATGATCTTTTCCCTTTCGCTTTTAGGGATTTTGTCCTTTTTTAAGGCTTTAGCGATTTTAACCTCTCTTAATTTCAACTCCTCTTCTAAAGCGCGAGTAACGGTTTTGGGGGTGATATTATGAAGCTTATTAAACTCTTCTTGCTTGGCACGCCTGTAACTAGTGATCTCAAAGGCTTTTTGCATGCTTTGAGTGATCTTTTTAGCGTATAATAAAACCTTGCCATTAGCGTTTCTAGCGGCTCGCCCCATGGTTTGAATGAGGCTTGTTTCACTCCTTAAAAACCCCTCTTTATCCGCATCCATGATCGCTACTAAAGAGACTTCAGGCAAATCCAGCCCTTCTCTTAAAAGATTGATCCCTATTAAAATGTCAAATTCCTTAAGCCTTAAAGAGCGGATAATGTGGTTCCTTTCAATCGCATCAATTTCGCTATGCATGTAACGCACCTTCAAGCCCCATTCAGCATAATATTTGCACAATTCTTCTGCCATTTTTTTAGTGAGCGTGGTGATGAGCACCCTTTCATCTCTGGCCACCACTAACTTGATTTCATCAAACAAATCCTGGACTTGCTTATCGCTATCTCGCACTTCAAATTTGGGGTCTAAAAGCCCTGTAGGGCGAATGATTTGCTCAGCGACATTCTTTTGAGAAAGCTCTAATTCTAGCTTATTGGGCGTAGCGGACACAAAAAGGAATTGGCAATTTTTATGGATAAATTCATCAAACTTTAAAGGGCGGTTGTCTAAAGCGCTAGGCAATCTAAAACCATATTCCACTAAAACGCTTTTTCTGCTCATATCCCCTGCATACATCCCCCCAAACTGCGGCAAACTCACATGGCTTTCATCCACAATGACTAAAAACTCCCGCTCAAAAATCCCTAAATAATCAAACAAACAAAAAGGCGTTTCATTAGGGGCTTTGCCGGTGAAATGGCGCGCGTAATTTTCAATGCCCTTACACACACCGGTTGCGCTAATCATTTCTAAATCATGCTCGGTGCGTTGTTTGAGGCGGTTGTATTCAAGCATTTTATCCTGCTCTTTAAAAAATTTCAATCTTAAAGCGAGTTCATCTTCAATGCTTTTAATGGCTAAATTCAACCTCTCACTCCCTACGGCAAACTGACTGGCCGCATAAAGCATGACGGAATCCAAGCGCTTGATTTCATTTCTTTCTAAGGCGTCAAAGACAGCAATCCTTTCTATCTCATCGCCAAAAAATTCAATTCTAATAAATTCAGCGTCATTATAAGCGGGGAAAATATCCACGCATTCCCCCGTCGCTCTAAAGCTCCCCCTATCAAACACCACTTCATTACGGCTATAACCCATTTCCACTAGCTTTAATAAAAAGCTCTTGTAAGCGCACTTCTCGCCCACTTTGATTTTTTCCATGACTTTTAAATATTCTTCAGGGTTACCCAAACCATAATTAGCCGAAACGCTCGCTATCACAATCACATCATCATAACCTAAAAGCGAGGTGGTCGCGCTCAATCTCAAACGCTCCAAATCATCGTTAATAGAGCTGTCCTTTTCAATGAATAAATCCCTCCTAGGGATATAGCTCTCAGGCTGGTAGTAATCAAAGTGGGAGATAAAATATTCCACCCTATTATGTGGGAAAAACGCCTTAAACTCGCTATAAAGCTGCGCGCATAAGGTCTTATTATGGCTCATGATCAAAGCGGGTTTATTGGTTTGAGCGATGATATTAGCCATCGTGTAAGTCTTACCGCTCCCTGTAACGCCCACTAGAGTTTGATAATGGTTGTTATTTTTCAAGCTTTTCGTTAAAGCTTCTATGGCTTGGGGCTGATCGCCTGCTGGTGGATAAGGGCTTTTTAAATCAAATAAAGGCATCTTTAAACTCGCATTTTTTAGGGGTATTATAGTGGTTTTTAACACGCCTTATTCAAACTCAAAAAAATCAATGTTTTGATAATGATCGTTTTTTTTCGCTCCACTAATTTCATTTTTAGCTTGCTTGTTTTGGCTGCCCTATCGCTTCAAGGCTTTCGGTTTTGCTTTCGCTTATTTGGTTGTTAGCGCTTTCTTTGGCGTTGTTTAAAAAGATTTGATAGCTCGTTAAAAGCCTTGTAGTGGTTTCTATAATTTGGTTTTCTAGCTTTTTAACTTCGCTTTTAATGTTCTCGGTGTTGGCGTTTAAGGTGGCGGTTACCTCTTGCTCGTTAGCATGCATGCTCGTATTGAAATCATTAAAAAAGCTCTCGTATTCTTTCATTTTAGTTTTTAAACTCTCGCCGGCGTTATTAAGCCACTCAATGGAGTTTCTTAGAGAGCTATCAATCTCGTTGGCGTTTTTGAAAAAATCCAAACTCAAAAGCACTTCTAAAATCCTAACGATCCCTTTAAGGCTTAATTCCACTTGTTCGGTGAAAAGGCTATTAGAATTTAAAGCGTTTTGTAATTGTCTTAATAACTCGCTTGTGATTTCTTTAAACGCTGGTTTTTCTTTAGTGGTGATTTCTGGGGTTGGAGGATTAGGATAATTCATTTTTTATGTCCTTTTAAAAACTTCTCATGAGCGTTAAACTTTTTTTCTAACTCTGGCAATAGATCTAACAATTCCCTGCTCTCCTTACTGCTTTTGCCGCTTTCAATGCCGTATTTAATGAAATCAAATACATTTATTTGGCTAATAGGCTTACTCGTTCCTGTAAAAACATTGGATGCGTTTTCTATCATTTGGTCTTTAGCTTTTACTAAAAACCCATAAAACTGCGCGCTAGGGTTTTCAAGGCGTAAAAAGCGCGCAAAAGAACTACCTAGTAATTGGCTTATCACGCTGTTGTAAGCGTCCTTATTTTCTTTAATAAAAGCATTCATGCCGTTTTCATCTGTTGTATTAACTAGGTAGTCAATATCATGAGCTAACTTAGAAAAATTATCAGATCTGTTGCCGCTTTCAAGCATTTTAGCGGTAGTGTCTAGCGCATCGGTTAGATAAGGTGAAATCGTGAAATTTTTAATCGTGGTGTCGTTATTGAGATTGTGAAAATTCGCGCTGTTATTGGCAAACATTTCCTTAAACGCCTTAAATTGCTCTCTGTCTAGGTTTTTATAAGCGTTATCAAACACTTCTAAAAAGCTGTTATTTGGAGTGTTTGTGGCGTAATGGCTCAAAAGAGAAAGGTTAGCGTTTTCTACTTGGGCGTTGCTTGGGATTTTAGCATCTCTTTCTAACACTCTTGCAACCTGATTGGCTAAATTCTCCACGCTGTCGCTTTCAAATTTATGCGGTAAATGCTTCAATTTGTCGTTATAACTGCTCATCGCGCTTAAAAGCGTATCGCTAAAGCTGTTCGCTCGGTTTTCGTTAGATTTGCTTGCTAACTTAAAAATCTCTTTGTCGTTTAATTCCTGCTCTGGCATTCGCACTAAAAGCTCATTAGGCTTTAAACTAATATTAAAGTTCTGCTTAATCGCTTGGTCGTATTTTTTTCGGCTCTCTGCGTTAAAGTTTAGCATGCCTTGTATTCTGTGGTTTCCTGCGATAACTTGCCCGTCTTGTAAGATAATGGGCAAATCATCAAAACCCCCGCGTCCTATAATTAATTTAGAATCAAAGCGCTTGGCTATCTCTTCTATTTTCTTGCTATCCACTGCGATGCGTGTTTGCGTGCCCGTGTTTTTGAAATTGGGCTTTAAATCGCTCTTATTGACGATCACAAACTTTAAGAGGTGTATTTCATTATCGTTTAAACTAACGCTCGTTTTAGGAATATTTTCTAGCTCTTTGTAGGGTATTTTTTCACTTTTTGCGATTTCTCTGTCTAATTCGATTTTGCCTAGCGTGGCGTTTTTTTGCGCTCTGATTTTATCTATCAATTCGGCTTTTTCTTTATCTTTAATCTTTTGGGCGCGTTCTTTTTCTGCTTTAGCTAATCTTTCGCTTTCTAGTTTCTTTTGCTTCTCTAGTTGGCTTTTTTCTAATATAGATAACGGCGGTTCTTGACTTTTTAAGCTTTCTTTATTAGAATTATTTTCATTAAGGTTTAAGGCACTATAGTTGCTATTGTCTTTGTAATCGTTAGAAAGTGGCGGTTTGGTTTCTAACTCCCTTAATACTTTTTCATCTCTCTCATAGCTAGTAACCACAAAATGATTATTTAGGTTGTTATTATCCCATGTGTTTTTTAGCCCCACTCTTATGTTATTTAATTCCACGCTAACGCGCCCTAAATCGTCTTTAAACGCTGCCCCGTTCTCAATGACTTCAGGAATAGATTTTAATAGCTCATCTGTTCTTTCTTTAATTTGCTCTGCATTTAATCCTAATCTTGTGTATTGTTTTTCTCTCTTTTCTAAGATGTGCGCTAATCCGTAGCCATCTTTACCATCCTTGCCCCACACAAAATCAATTCCTCCTAAATCGTCCCTAAACGCTGCGCCTGCAACTTGTCCGTTTTTCTCTTGTAATAGTTTCTCTAACGCTTCTTTTGGCTTTAAAACAAATTCTGCGTAATTCTTACCAAATTGTTTTAAGGGCGTTATAGCGTCTTGTAACGCTTTCTCTTGCTTAGTGATGTTTTCTTTAGCGGTTTTTACGCCTTGCGTGATCTCTTCAATCTTTCGCATCGTAGCGTTAGAAAACTTGGAATTTTTAGCACTGAGTTCTAAATTCTTCGTGAAAGCGCTTATCGTGTGGCTTCTTTCTAGCGCTCTTTGAATGTGGTATTTTAACGCTGCGCCTGCGGTGGCTTCATTCAAGGCTTTGGGTAGTTTAATCCCTAAAATGCGATCGGGAGCGTTTCTGTAAAGAGTTCCTAGCGTGAATTTAGTCCATTGATACTTTAACGCTCCGCTTAGAGTGGTCGCTAAACCTTGGCTTAAGTTCTTAGTAGTGGCTGGCTTTAGGCTTTCTGCGATCTTAACATCGTTTTTAAAAAGCTTGTGAAAACCGCTCGCTATTGCTTGGAGTTTGTAAATTTAGGGGGTTTGTTAAGGCAGGGGGAGTATTTAGGCAAGGCAAACAGCAAAATTATAGCGAACAATATTTTGGCTAAAGTTTTTGGTAGGAATCCATTTAGCCATGAAAAACGCAATACTTTTTAATCTATCGCTTCAAATCAATTGTTCAAAGACACATGCTACTTAAAATGCTATTTAAAATAAAGCAAAAATCCTTGAATCAAGCCCAAGTTTGAGAGTTATCGGCTTGAAGTATTCTTTTTCTTACAATTTTTATCAATGTCAAAATCGCATGCTTTTTGCATGTATTCTTCAGCCTTTTTTTTATCTTTTTCTACGCCTAACCCATACTGATAAGACTCTGACAACCCTTCATAAGCTCTAGAAGAACTTATATCAGCCGCCATTTTATAATAGACAACAGCCTTATCTTTGTCCGGCTCAATACCCAATTGATCATTCCCACTATAATAAATATCTCCTAAAAGGATATAAGCTTCCACATTGCCCTTATGCATCGCTTTTCTAAAACATTCTGTCGCTTTTGCATAGTTACTTGGAACGCCCCTGCCCTCCATATACATGATGCCTAAATTGATATAAGCGTTAGTATAACCTTTCTCTGTAGCTATTCTAAAATACTCCACGGCTTTTTTTTCATCTTTAGGAACGCCCCTACCCTCTTTATACATCACGCCTAAATTGTTATACCCTCTAGGTATATCGTTATCAACCGCTTTTTGAAAATATTCAGCCGCTTTCTTGTAATCTTTAGGCACACCCCTACCATTTTCATACATGATCCCTAAAAGAACATAAGCAAGCGGTTCGCCATTTTTAATCGCGCTCTTATAAAAAGAAGCCGCCCGCTCGTATTCCTTATTATTATAAGCTTCCTCCCCTTTATAAATAAAATTCCTTTTTTGTTCAAGGTGTTCTGCACCAAGAACGCTAAATAAACATAAACTTGCCAAACAAATCTTCAAGGCTAATTTGCTTGCGTATCCCATTGTTACTCCTCTGCTTTAATAAGATCAAACATAATGTCAATGGCTACCAATCTTAAAAAAGAAACTGCATGCGTTCTAGAACCAGCAAACATTCTCAAACTCCATTCTGCATACACCATTTTAGATCTAAAATCGTCTCTTGTAATGAGAAATTTTACACTATTTTTATGAATTTTAAAACTAAATTTAAGATTTTCTCGCTAAAAAGCCCCCCCTCCCAAAAAAATAAGGCTAAATAGGATTAAAATTCTTTCCTTGGATCCGTTGCCCCATAGAAAACGCTCCCTTTAGTTTTAGGCAAAACTTGGATCGCATTCACATCGCCCATGACCGGCTTAGTAACGATTTGATAGCCCATTTTAGTGAGGTTGTCTTTCACATCAGCGGGCATGCCAAACTTTTCAATCCTTAATTCATCAGGGAGCCATTGCATGTGGAATCTAGGGGCTGAGACCGCTTCAGAAACATTCATATTATAATCAATGACATTAGAAATCACTTGCAACACCGTAGTGATAATCCTAGACCCTCCAGGGCTTCCCACCACCAAAAAAACCTTATTGTTTTTCAACACAATCGTAGGCGACATGGAGCTTAAAGGGCGTTTATTGGCTTCAATCGCATTCGCATCGCCCCCTACTAAACCATAGAGATTAGGGTTTCCTGGTTTTATGGAAAAATCATCCATTTCATTGTTCAATAAAAATCCTGCCCCATCAATACTAGCAGCGCTCCCATAAGAAGCGTTAATGGTGTAAGTAACGCTGACTGCATTCCCCCACCTGTCCGCTACAGAATAATGCGTGGTGTTGCTCCCTTCATGCAACTGCCCCATTCCTGGTTTGATTTGAGAGCTTGGCGTGACCGTATCTGGCTGGATAGCGTCAAAAATCTTTTTGGCATACGCTTTATTAATCAATTTATCCACCGGCACCGAAACAAAATCAGCGTCTCCCATATAAACCGATCGGTCCGCATAAGCTTGGCGCATCGCTTCTGCAGCGATATGGATATTCTTAGAAGCCCCATACCCAAGGGCGCTTAAATCCGCATTTTCCATGACATTTAAAATCTGGATCAAATGCGTGCCTCCTGAACTTGGTGGCGACATAGAAATGATCTTATACCCACGATAACTCCCCACTACCGGTTTGCGCCATTTCACATTGTAACTGGCTAAATCTTCTTTAGTGATAATCCCTCCATTCTTTTTCATGTCTTTCTCAATAAGCTCAGCGACTTGCCCTTGATAAAAACCTTTAGCGCCTAGCGTTTTGATTTGATTCAAAGTCTTGGCTAGATCTTTTTGGACAAATAAATCCCCTTCTTGATAATCAAGATGCCCTTTTTTAAAAAAATACTTTTTGCTAGAACTGTATTTTAAAAACCGCTCCCTTGCTTCCTTTAGGGTTTCTGCTTGTCTTTGTGAAATCGCATAACCATTTTCAGCCAATTTAATGGCAGGATCAATGAGTTGCGATAGTTTTTTGGTGCCGTATTTTTTCAACATCGCTTCCATGCCCGCCACCGTTCCAGGAACCCCAGCCGCCAAATAGCCATCTTCACTGAGTTTAGGGACTACATTGCCTTGCTTGTCTAAAAACATGTTCTTAGTGGCTTTTAAGGGTGCTTTTTCTCTAAAATCTAAGGCAACATTTTCACCATTAGCCAAATGGATAACCGCAAAACCTCCGCCACCAATATTACCTGCTGCCGGATGGACGACTGCTAGTGCAAAACCTATCGCTACAGCCGCATCAATCGCATTACCTCCCTCTTCTAAAACCTTTTGCCCAATTTCACTAGCTAGCGGGTGGCTAGAAAGGGCTAAGCCTACTTTAGTGTTTTTAATGGGCGGATAACTCGCTGCGCTCAAAGGGCTTAACAAACCTAAAGAGAGCGCTATCACACCCAAGCCAATCGTTTTTAAAAAACTCCGTCTCATCTGTTTTCCTTTCAATCAGTTACGCTTAAAATTTCGTTGTTATTATAACACAAGCTTTACAAAACACCCTCTCGCTTATAGCTCATAATTGCTATTAAGCATTATCGTTAATGAGTTTTAAATAAATAGAGTTTAAAAAATAAGTTAAATAAGGCTTATTTGATCAAAACGCTATGGGTAGAAAACTTATTGTTTAATCCCCAATAAAGTGTCTATCATCCGATCAATAGCGGTAATGACCTTAGCGTTAGCGGCATAACCGCTTTGAAACTTGATCAAATTCACCATTTCTTCATCCACGCTCACTTGCGAAATAGAGAGTTGCTCTTTTTTAATGGTCTCTAACATGCTCTTTTTAGTGTCCAAAATACGCCCTGATTTTTCAGCGTCCGTGTTGATTTTACCGGTTAAAAATTGATAAAACTCGCTGATTTTCATTGGTTTAATATCAAACTTGTCGTTATAAAAATCCACGCTATCGTATTGCAATTGCTGCATCATGTTCGCCACATCAAAATTCCCGTTAATGGGAGCAAGCCATGGGCGGATAGTGGTAGGCTCTTTTTTGTATTCCTTATTCAAGCTGATATTAGAAGCGTCATCGCCTTGAAAAAAAGGGTTGAGTTTTAACGCTCCCATAAAATTCGTGCCGTTATCTTTCATAGAAACAAACAACCCTTGCGAAGCGTTTTTAGGCTGGATAACAAACTTTTTAGTCTCATTGTTAAAGCTCGCTGTGAAATAATCATCAAAATCGTTTTCGGTGTTATTGTCCTGATTGTCATCAGTGTTAGCGTTAATGGCTTGGATAATATCGTTCATGGTTGTAATGGGCGTGATAGCAATGGTTTTTCTAGCGATTTCTTTACCATCGGTGTTGTAAGCGATTAAATCAAACGAGCCGTTTTTGATATTGTAGTTCGTGTCTTTAAAGGCTTCATCGCTGTTAAACTCCACAGGTTCGCCTTCAATATGATGACTCGCGCTTTGAGCGTAAATCGCATTAGTGGATTCTATCAAACCCCTAGCAAAAGAATCCAACAAATCAATATAATCTTGCAATTTGCCCTTTAAAGTCCCGTTAGAGCCGTCATTATATACATTCAATAACGCCCCCACTTTCCCCTGATTGAGCTTGTCAGTAATATTAGTGAGCTTAAAATCATCGCTTTGAAAATAGATTTGGTTCAAACCCCCTTTATTTTCGGATTCTTTAACCACTAAGGGATGGAAAATAGAGCCATCAATGATATTGAATCCATGCCCAATATTAAGGTTATAGCTCTCATCAAAATCCGCTGAGTCTTTATCTGTGAGCGAATGGGTTTTAATGCTGCTTTTAAAAACATTCCCCCCTAAAAGCTCTCGCAAATGGAATTCTAATTCATCTCGCTTATCCCTTAATTCATTCGCATGCTTTAAGCTCTTGTTGTTTTCCACTTCTTTAATGCGTTTATTGATCTCAGCGATTTGAGAACCCAAGCTATTGACTTCTTTGATAACACTTTTTAATTCTTCGCTCGCTTTATGCTGTAAGGTCGTTAACCTCTCTCTGGTGTCTTTAATGTTGTGCGTTAAAGCTTCTGTTTTTTGAGCGAGAGCCTGTTTTTGAGCGGAGTCTTTGGCGTTTTTAGACAATTCTTTCCATGAGTTAAAATAATCTTGCAAATCCGTAAAAAGGCTCGCTTCATCAATGTCCGGAAAATACGCGCTCGCTTCTTTTAAATGCGAAAACTCTGTATCGTAATAAGTGTTTTCGTAATTAGCCTTCGTGTAACGAGCAAAAACAAACTCATCATGCACCCTTTCAATGGCTTCTACATCCACGCCCATATTCACGTTTTTAGTGCCATACATGTAAGCCGCTTGAGGCTTTGCAATCACGCGCTGACGGCTATAAAATTCATCGCTAGCGTTAGAAATATTATTCCCGGTAACATCCACCATGCTCTGATGGGCTTGTAGGCCCGTGTAAGAAGTGTTGAGTGAAGATAAGATTCCGCCCATTTTACGCCTGCACTCTTAAAAAATGACTCCCCACATGCCTAGAGCCTTTATAGTCGCAAGTGTCATGGGGAATGATTTGTTGGATGAGCGAAGAATAAAACTCAGAAACCGCAAACGCCATGCGCGAATAAATCAAGTTTTTTTCTTTCAAAACAAGCAAGGACTCTCGCATTTGGTTTAAAAAATCGCTCGTTTTTTCGTCTAATAATTCACTCATTTCTTTATTGGGGAATTGGTTTTTTAAAGACAACATTTGCACATCTATATTCGCTTTTTCTTTTTCAAAAGCTTGAATCGCTAGCTGTTTTTGATGGTTTCTTTCAAAAATTTCGGTGTGTTTAGCGAGCTTGATATCTCTTATATCGCGCTCGGTTAAATCAATCAATTCTTTCAATTGGTTGAGCGCGTTTTCTAAATGAGAATGTAAAACGACCATAACAAATCCTTTAGCTCTTGTTTCAGCCGTATTCAAGCAAATACTATGCCATTTTTAGTTTTATTATAAAACTCAATTTCTTAAGGGGATAGGGGGTATTTTGAAATCATTTTCCCCCCTTATTAAATCGCCTTTAACATTTGCTGTGCGATAGCAGCAATCACATTCACGCTCATCGCATTCCCCACTTGGGATAATAAATGGCTTGCTTTAAAGTTAGGATTATTTTTAATCTTAGCGATCAAATCCCTAGGAAATCCTTGTAAAAGCAGGCTTTCAACAGCGTTTAATCTTTTGATTTTACCTTTTTGGGTATAAAACAAACCATGCCGAGAAGTCCTTAAAGTAGGAAAAACATTAAAATACAACCTTAAATCAGATTGTCTTGTGTCTAAAACGGCGTTTTCTAAAGTTAGAATATCCTCTAAAAAAACCCGGTTATGATTGTATGGGTTGCGCAAGTATCTTTGGAAAGTAGCGTTACTCACATCCAAATAGCATTCATTATCAGCGTCTAAAAAATCCTTAAAACAATAATCATTGGCTAAACCTAAAGGGAAATGAAATGGGTGTTTCAAATCCTTCCTAAACCCTACGATATAAAGGCGTTCTCTCTTTTGGGCTAATTGGAAATCAGCGCTGTTTAAAATTTGATAATAAGTTGTATAGCCCGCTTCTTGCAAAGCTTTGATAATGGTTTTAAAAGTTTCTTGTTGCTTATGATGGATCAAGCCCTTAACATTTTCAAGCAAGAAACATTTGGGCTGTTTGACTTTTAAGATACGAATAAGCCCATAAATAATAGTCCCTCTTTCATCTTCAAGCCCCTTCCTTTTGCCATTGATAGAAAAAGCTTGACAAGGAAACCCACTAATGAGCGCATCAAAATCGGGCAAATCATTAGGATTGATCCGCATCAAATCCCCAAAATTATGGGTATCTTTAAAAAATAATTCATAAGTCCTAAGGGCTTCATCATTGATTTCTGCATGCCCTACGCATTTCAAATGGCATTGCTCCAAGCCCAAACGGCCTCCACCAATGCCAGAGCAAAAATCCATAAAAGTTAAAATCCCCAATCAATCATTCCTAACACACGACTAAAAACGCACCCTATTTAAAAGAGCGACAAACGCATTTCAAAATACAAAAAAACTAAACTTCAATGAAAAACAAAACGACAGCAAGAATAACCCCCCTAGAAATGAAGCCCTTAAACCCCCTAGCTTATCCCCAACAAATCCTGTGCCATTTTGTGAGAAGTCTCATGCAAGTTGATCTTATACTGGTTATTTTCAATCGCTTTCTTGATTTCAGCTACCCTATCAAGAGCGGCTTCATTGTTTTCAACTTTTTCATTCTTTTCCACACGCTTGTAATTCCCCAAAGATTGCACTGGAGTGAGCGAAGAGACGGCGTTAATCATCTTAAAATCCTTTAATCTAATATCCAATTCATTTGATTACAGCAAGTATCGGCAAAAAAGAAAAAAAGTTAATGGATTTTTGAAATCTGTTTTTGCAATTCCTTACCAAATTTCTTGGTGGTGGTAATGGGTTTTTTTCCGGTTTCTGCCACAGAGCCAAACGATTGCGATTGCAAACTTTTAAACATAAAAAACATTAAAAAAATTAAAATATAACAAAATAAAAAAAAGCAAATGGTAGGGAATAGCCAATTTTTGAGATTAGAACTATTCATGACCTTGCCTTTTAAAGACTCCTATACCTTACTACCCATGCGAACATGAGCAGCCACAACCCCCACCTTTCTTTCCGCCATGACCCCCATGACCGCCACAGCAACCTGTCCCACCGCCATGGTGTGAAGCTAAAATTTCTTCTTCGCTCACTTCCCTAAACCCCAAAACCTTGAAACGAAACGCTAAAGTTTTCCCGGCTAACGGGTGGTTATAATCCACCATCACATGCGTGTTGCTAAAGTCTTTGATAGTGGCTTGAATGGTTTGGTTGTCTTCAGTTTGCCCAAAAACGCTCATGCCTTTTTCTAATTCAATGCCTTCAAATTGATCTCTAGGGACTTCTTGCAAATAGCTGCTTTCATAAACCCCATAAGCTTCCTCTGGGGCGATAACAACCTCTTCCCACTCGCCAATTTGAGCCTTTAATACCGCCTTTTCTAACCCTGCTATGATCTGATTAGCGCCTATAATAAACTCTAAAGGCTCTTTAGAAATATTGCCATCTAGCACAACGCTAGAGCCTTGCTCCCTCACTTCATATTCAATCAAAGCGGCTTGTTTGATTGATTCTAAATCATGGTTTTGCATGGTGGTGTTTCTCCTTGTTTTCTAAGATTTTTTGTGCCATTTTAGCTTGTTCGCTTGAAGGATACAAGTGTTGCAAGGTGTTTAAAAATTTATAATAGTTTTGATCGTCTTTGATTTTTTTAAACGACCATGCCGTATGCCACAAAAGCACAGGCATGTAAGACGCTTTTTTATTTAAAAGAGCGCTCTCTTTGTAATACTTGATCGCTTCTCTGTATCTCTTTTCTCCATAAGCCACTTCTCCAAGAACATAACGCACATAATAAAGTCTGTAACTATTGGCTTCTAACCACAACAAACGCTCTTTAGCTTCTGCATAGGATTTGTTTCTAAAAAAAGACAGGGCTTCTTGAAAGATCTCTTTTTGCTTGGACAGATCTTTATCAAACTCCACTTTCGCCTTTTCTTGGGTTTTTTTCTCTTGATTTTTTGGGGTTTCGGCTTTCAAAGGGGGGTTCTTATTGGCCGGAGCGCTTGATTTGAGCGGCTTTTCAGCTTTTTCCTCTTGTTCTTTGAGGGCTTTTTGGATTAAGGCGATTTGTGAAACCAAATCCTGGCTCAATTTGGTCAATAATTCACTCATCTCTTTGTTTTGCTTGTCTAACTGCTGGATAGCTTGCTGATTAGCGTGAATCTCATTCCTCAAATCCTCTAAAGTTTGCGATTGCTGCTTTAATGTGTTAGCTTGCACTTCTTGCGAAGCTTTTAAGGCTCGCAAGGATTCTTCTTGGGAAAGGATAGCGTTATTGAGATCTTTAATCTTATTAGCCTGCCCTTCATAAACGCTCCTTAGACCCTCTTGAGCTTGAGTGTTAGCCTCTACTTGCGAATGGATTTTGGTCAAAATATTAGAAAAATTCTTACTATTGACTTGCAACTGCTTGAGTTCTTTTTTGGTAGCTCCGCTTTGTAAATCAAACGCTGAAGGCTCCCCATTGAGAAAAAAGGGAGCGATAAAAGGGATAAAAAAAAGCCTTTTCATCCTAGAATTACTTCACTAATTTGACATCCACTCTTCTGTTTTCTTTGTAACATTCTCTAGTTTTTTGGGCGCATTTGGGTTTGGTTTCACCAAAACTGATGGTTTTGATCATATCTTTTTCTACCCCTTTAATGACTAAAGCGTTTTTCACGCTCAAAGTCCTTTTAACGCCAAGCGCTTGGTTGTATTCGCTAGAGCCAAATTCATCCGTATTGCCTTCCAAAAGCACTTGCATGTGGTTTTCTTTAGCTTTTTGCACGATCTCATCTAAAGTCTCTTGATCGGATTCCTTGATTTCATACTTGTCAAAATCAAAATAAATAGAAGCGATGATAGTCCCACTCTCAACAGCCGGTTTTTCTTCAACCACTGGAGCTGGCTCTTGTTTAGGCTCTTCTTTCTCTGGAGCGGGTTCTGTAGTAACGGGTGCAGTCTGAACCGTTTTAGCACTCACATCGCCAGCCACAGTCTTATTATCCATTTTATGACTACAGCCAGCTACCAATAAAAAAGCTACCAAGAAACTAAATACAGAAGATCTCTTCATTATAAATTCTCCAAGAATCAAATTTTAATAAGTGTAAATATTAACTCACATTCGCTTAATTTAACCTTACCAATCAAAGGCTTGTATTTTCACATTCTTTAAAGGGAATAAAAAACTCTGATTATAGTCTAGCAAAATAAGCCCCATGGCGTATTCTTGAGGCGTCTTTTTGATATACATGATATTTTTCCCATCCATAGAAAACCTAGGCATCTGGTTAGAGCCATTCACGGTAAGCCTGCGGATATACTTGCTGTTTAGAGCGATCAGATTCAAATTAAACACCGTTTTGCCAAATTCATTAAGGTTTTCTCGGCTCACATACACAATACTATCCCTATAGGCGTCAATGGATTCATTGCTTCTTCCTTCATAAAGGAGTTGCTCCGCACTCTCTTTTAACCCCAATTTCTTCATGTAGATGTTAGGATAGCCGGATCTATCCGAAACAAAAGCCATGGACTTGTCATCTTCTAAAAACACTCCTGAGACATCTATCCCAGGATAGCGCGTTATTTTGGTTTTAGTTTTTTTATGCGTGTCATACAAATACACATCCGGTTGGCCATCAGGGGCTAAAGACATTAAGATTTTAGAACCATCAGAACTCACGCTAGAGACCACAGCCATTCCTTGAGAGCTAGCGATATTCTCATGAGTGGCTTTTTGAATGTTGTATTTTAAAATCATGGGCGTTCTTTCGCCATACTGCGTGTAATAAAACTCCGTTTGTTCAGCGTTCGCCCATTTAGGGAAAATATTGAGCCTATTGTTTTTGATGATTTCTTTTTGATAACGCATCGTATAATCGGCTAAGGCGATATTTGTGATTCCTGGTCCAATGTATTTAGAGAAAACAATAAGGCGCTTCATCCAAGCGATAGAAGGGGCTTTTAAATAGTCATTCACCACAATGGCCATGTTGTGCGCTGCAAAAGGGTATAGATCAGCGCTTAAAATGGGGTAGTCAAAAGTTTTAACAAGAGCGCTCGTATTGACATCATAAAGTTTTAATCGTGAAATTTTATTGCCGTTTTCTAAAGCCACGCTCACCAGCGCTACAAGATGGACTTTTTTATCTTTGAGTTCTGCGTAATTGATAGCGCCTTGATCCTTGTTTTGAGAAACATCAAAATGCTGGCTAGTCTTTAAATCATTCGCTAAGACTTCATGCAATTTTAAAGCGTAATTGGCATCGTTATCTATAGAGTAGCGCACTTCAATCTTAGGAAGTTTTTGAATGGTTTTAATAATATCTAGTGTTTTATCTGTTGCAAAAAGCCCTATAGCGCTTATTAAAAAAAGCCATAAATACCTCATTGTTCTTCCTTAGTGGTGAAATTAACTTGAATAGAAATCATGTTTCCTCCAGGATATGGGGGGAAATCCACTTTCTTTAAATCATTTAAAAGGGTCATCACACTCTTGTTATAATCCTTAAAATCGGAGTAGCTAAGAATGGTATAATCAAACTCTCCATCTTTAGTGATCATAATCAGCGCGCTCACTGAAGCCTTGTGGTAAAAAACCCCTTTCCAACCTTTATATAAAATCTGATAGATTTGAGCGTACCACTCTTGGTAAGCCTTTTCATCAACCCCATCTTGTTTAGGAATTTGCAAATCTAAAGTTTTGTTTTTAACGCTTTCTAGTTTTTGCGCGAATTGATCCAAATTCTGTTGCAAACCTTTCAACATCTCTTGATTTTTTTGGTTTTTTCTTAAGCGTTGCTGTTCTTTTAAACGCCTTTGCTCTTCTTCTTGCTCATTTTTTTGCTCATCTTTTTGAGCGTTTGCGTCTGTCTTTTCTTGAAAATCATTGAGTGAAGAAAAAATATCTTCAAGGCTTTCTTCAGGCTCTTCTTTGGGTTCTTCTTTAGGCTCTAAAAAATCGCCCTGTTTTTCCGTTACTTTTTCAATTTTTTCATTCTTTTTCTCGCTTGGCAGATCTTCTAAATTCAAGTCAATGGCTTGTTCGTCCTTTTTATTTAAATCTAAAAGGATTTTCTCTGCTTCTTTATTATGCCTTTCTAACAACAAACCATATAATAACAAAGCATAGAGCAAGAACGCTAAAAAGCCAGAAAGAACAAAAATCGCGCTCTTACTCATGCAAATTGGCTCTACTTTTTAAGGACTTGTGATTAAAGAAACTTTTAAAAAACCCGCTTCTTTAATCGTTTTTAACAAATAAATCACTTTGTCATAAGTTAATCGTTTGTCCGCGCGGATACTAACCCTAGTATCTTTATCGTATTTCTTAGAAAGCAAGTTGAAAGTATCCGGGAAGGAGTTGTATTCATAGGTTTGACTATCTATATAGATTTTTGCGTCTTTATCCATGCGGATCTCTATCATTTTATCTTGAGTGGCTCTAGCAGTTTTTGAGCCAGAAGGCAAAGCAATTTCTTCTTTATAAGTAAGAGTGGGTGTCGTTACCATAAGAATAGCCAATAAAACAAGCATCACATCCACTAAAGGCGTGATATTGAGTTCTGGCTTGTCTTCATCCCAATAGTTATCGTAATTCATAAAAACCTTCTAACTCCCTATTTAAGATATTTATAAAATCCCCTTAAAGCTTTATTTTTTAGAAGACAAAATATCCACTTGCATCTGCACATAAACCGATAAATCATACACCTTGCGTTTTAAAATCAAGTAAAAAGAATAGGCTGGAATGGCTGCTAAAATACCTGCAGCGGTGGCGATAAGAGCCTTAGAAATAATGGGCGCGATCACCCCAAAAGAAGCCTGACCTAACGCGCCCAAATTGTTAAACGCTTCTAAAATTTCAACCACCGTCCCAAACAAACCAATAAAGGGGGCTGTAGAAGAGATGATGCTCAATACCACTAAACCCGTCGTGCTTTGCTTAAGAACTTGATGTTTCCAAGCCTGCAGCAATTCATTAGAATACCTTTTGGTTTCATCATTTCTTTTTTTATTAAACATAAAATGCTCTGGAGCGTCTTGCGCCCCATTAAGAATGTTAGACAAAGACTGCATCTCGCGCCTGAGTTCAATCTTTAACACAATGCTTTTATACAAAAACACCCATAAAGTCATCACCAAATAGAGTGAAATCCAAACTAAAACGAGCGTGGTAACAAACCCGCTCTTATTGAAAAAATAAACGATTGAATCCAACATGATTATCCCCTTAAAGAGACTCAATCTTAGCGAGCACGCTAGAAACCGCTAACCTGTCAGAGCTCGCGTCTTCTAAAAGCTTTTTAGCCCTAGAGATAGCATCGTCTCTGTCATCCGATCCTTTTTTAATAAAGACCGCTCCATCGGCTAAAATATCCACCCGTTCATTAGTAACTTCCGCATAGCCCCAATTGATAGCAATGTGTTCTTTTTGGTTTTCAGTTTCAATCTCAACCACTCCCGCTTGAAGCAAGGTGATCAAGTTGCTATGCCCATAAAGCACCCCAAATTCCCCTTCAACTCCTGGCA
Source organism: Helicobacter pylori (assembly GCF_011175115.1). Taxonomy (GTDB): domain Bacteria; phylum Campylobacterota; class Campylobacteria; order Campylobacterales; family Helicobacteraceae; genus Helicobacter; species Helicobacter pylori_DF. The sequence continues at coordinate 26,974 of NZ_SHOW01000010.1, forward strand.
ACACAACGCTTTTAACCTCTCCTGTATAAACTTCCCCCTCAGGAACCACCACACTAATTTTCAACAAAGCCATCACAAAACCCTTAGGAATTTTTCATGTTTTTAGCTTTTTCTAAGACCTCTTGAATGCTGCCCACCATGTAAAATGCGTTTTCAGGGATATGGTCGTATTTGCCCTCTAAAATCCCTCCAAAGCCCTCTAAAGTCTCTTGGAGAGTCACATATTTACCGGGACTTCCCGTAAACACTTCAGCCACAAAAAACGGCTGGGATAAAAACTTCTCAATTTTTCTGGCCCTCTCAACGATCTTTTTATCTTCTTCGCTCAATTCGTCTAAGCCCAAAATCGCAATAATGTCTTGCAAATCCTTGTATTTTTGCAAAACTTGCTGGATACCGGTAGCGATTTCATAGTGTTTCTCGCCAATCATTTGAGGGCTTAAAATCCTTGAAGTGGAATCCAAAGGATCAACTGCAGGATAAATCCCTTTTTCAGCGATCTTTCTGTTCAATACCGTAGTCGCATCCAAATGTGCAAACACCGAAGCAGGGGCTGGGTCAGTCAAGTCATCGGCCGGCACATACACCGCTTGAACGGAAGTGATAGAGCCATTTTTAGTGGAAGCGATACGCTCTTGAAGTTTCCCCATTTCCCCAGCTAGCGTGGGCTGATACCCCACCGCTGAAGGGATACGGCCTAATAGCGCGCTCATTTCCGCACCGCTTTGAGCGTATCTAAAGATGTTATCAATGAACATCAACACGTCTAATCCCTTTTCATCACGAAAATACTCCGCCATCGTCAAGCCGGTGAATGCGATGCGGTTCCTTGCGCCTGGTGGCTCATTCATTTGCCCATAGCACAGTGCGACTTTGTCTAAAACGCCCCCTTCTTTCATCTCAAAATACAGATCGTTCCCTTCTCTGGTGCGCTCCCCCACACCTGCAAACACCGAATACCCGTTATGCTTATAAGCCACATTGTGGATAAGCTCCATAATGATCACCGTTTTCCCCACGCCAGCCCCGCCAAACAAGCCTACTTTACCGCCCTTAGAATAAGGTGCGAGCAAGTCAATGACTTTAATACCGGTTTCAAACATTTCTGTTTTAGTGCTTTGCTGCTCAAAACTAGGGGCTTTTCTGTGAATGGGCCAAGTTAAGGACGGCTTAAGAGGTTCTAAATTGTCAATGCTCTCGCCCACAACATTAAAAATACGCCCTAACACTTCTTCACCCACAGGCACTTCAATCATTTTGCCGCGAGCTTTGATCACTTGGTTACGCACTAAGCCTTCTGTCATATCCATAGCAATCGCTCGCACCCGATTACCGCCCAAATGGGCTGCCACCTCTAAAACTAAAGATTTTTGAGTGCCATTGACTTCAAAATTAATGTCTAACGCTTCAAAAATCGCCGGCAGATAGGATTCAAATTCCACATCTACCACAGGGCCTAAAACCTGAATGATTTTACCTTCCATCGCTTTCATCGCTCCTTATTTTAATATAATTTTTATTTTAGGGCTTCTACGCCTGCATTGATTTCTACTAGCTCGGTCGTAATCGCCTCTTGTCTGGCTTTATTATAAGAAATGGTTAAAGTCTTAACCAAGTCTTTAGCGTTATTCGTCGCTGTATCCATAGCCTGCATTCTAGCGCTATGCTCTGCAGCTAAAGAATCAATCAAAGCGTAGTATAAACTATACTCCACATATTTTTCTGCTAAAGAGTCTAAAATTTCATCTTCACTCCCGCTTGGCTCACTAGTAATAGTCTCTTGCGTCTCACTAGGCTGGGGGTTTTGGTGGATGATTTTATACCCAATAGGCAAAATTGTTTTGACTCTTATTTCTTGAGTGATCATGTTTTTAAAGCCATTATGAATGATGATCACCTTATCGGTTTTCCCACTCAAATAATCCTCTACCACTTTTTTCATGAATTCCTGCGCGCGTTCATAATTAGGCATAGAACTCAAATTATTGATCTTGTCTAAAACCTCTATCCCGTTAAAGCTAAAATACTCATTACCCTTTTTACCAATACCGCGCAAACGCACTTTAATGTCTTTTTCTTTGTATTCATTCGTGCATGCTAAAACTTTTTTAATGGTATTGGTGTTAAAGCCCCCACAAAGCCCCTTATCGGCTGTGATGAAAATAATATCCACTTTTTTGATTTCAAGTCTTTCTAGTTCCCTAAAATACTTGCTTTGAATGTCTTCAATCCCTTGATTTTTCATTTTGGATAGCACATCATCAAACACGGCGTCTAGCTTCAGCGCATACGCTCTGGAATTTCTTGCAACTTCTTCGGCTTTTCTTAGCTTGGAAGTGGAAACGAGTTTCATCGCATGCGTGATTTTTTGCGTGTTTTTAACGCTTCCAATTTTCTTTCTAATGTCTCTTAAATTCGCCATATTCTAGCCGTCTCCTACTCGCTATAAGTGAGCTTAAATTCCTCTAAAACTTTTTTTAGCATGGCTTCTAAATCCTTATCTAGCACTTTTTTAGTGTGGACTTCTTCTAAAACTTGGGGGTATTTTGCTTCCAAGAAAGGGTGCAGTTGTTCTTCAAAATCCACGACTTTTTTCACGCTCACGCTGTCTAAAAAGCCCTTAGCCCCAGCGTAAATAATGACCACTTGCTTTTCAATCGGTAAGGGCGAATAAGGGGCTTGTTTCAGCACTTCCACCATGCGTTGCCCCCTTTCTAATTGCTTTTTACTCGCTTCATCTAAATCAGAAGCGAACTGCGTGAAGGCTTGCAATTCTCTGTATTGCGCTAAATCCAGGCGCAAAGTCCCTGAAACCTGCTTGGTCGCTTTGATTTGAGCGGCCCCTCCAACCCTTGAAACCGATAAGCCCACATTGATAGCCGGGCGAATCCCTGAATAAAACAAATCCGTTTCTAAGAAAATTTGCCCGTCTGTAATAGAAATGATATTCGTAGGGATATAGGCTGAAACATCGCCCGCTTGAGTTTCCACAATAGGGAGTGCGGTCAAAGAGCCTGCACCTTTTTCATCGCAAAGTTTAGCCGCTCTTTCTAAAAGCCGTGAGTGGATATAAAACACATCTCCAGGAAAAGCCTCCCTACCTGGGGGTCTTCTCAAAATCAAAGAAATTTCTCTGTAAGCGACAGCATGCTTACTCAAATCATCATAAATGATTAGGGCATGGCGGGCATGATCTCTAAAGTATTCCCCCATAGCCACACCTGAATAAGGGGCTAAATATTGCATCGCAGCTGAATCTGAAGCCGAAGCGTTGATCACGACGCTGTATTCCATCGCTCCGTATTCTTCTAATTTGCGGACCACTTGCGCAACGGTGGATTCTTTTTGGCCAATAGCCACATAGATACAGATCACATTTTGCCCTTTTTGGTTGATGATCGCATCGATCGCTACAGTGGTTTTACCGGTTTGTTTATCCCCAATGATCAATTCCCTTTGCCCACGCCCAATAGGCACCAACGCATCAATGGCCTTAATGCCTGTTTGCAAAGGTTCATGCACAGATTTTCTGTCCATAATGCCCGGGGCTTTTTGCTCGATGAGACTGAACTCATTCGTTTCTATCTCACCCTTGCCATCAATAGGCTCACCCAAAGCGTTCAACACGCGCCCTACAACCGCATCGCCAACAGGAACTTTCATCAAACTCTTCGTGCGTTTAACGCTAGTCCCCTCTTTAATATTGTTGCCAAAACCAAACACAATCACGCCAACGCTATCTTCTTCTAAGTTAGCCGCAACGCCTTTATCCCCTGTTTCAAACTCCAGCACTTCATACGACATCACACCATTTAAGCCATAAACCTTAGCCACACCATCCGCGTATGAAACGACTTTTCCTACTTCAGCCATATCGCAATCAAGTTCAAAATTCTTGATTTTTTCTTCAATAACCGAGCTGATTTCTTCCAATTTTAGTTGGGACATTATCTTTATCTCCTTAGATTGATTAAATAGATTGAATAACCTGTTTTTCTATTTTCTTTAAAATATCTTCTTTAGAAAAGCCTATTTCTAAATCCAGGCTTGAAACGCTCAAAGAAACCCCTTTTTTAGACCAAGTGTCTTGAGCGATTTCTACAGAGGCGTTAAAACGCGCTTGCAATTTTTGTTGCACGGCTTCTAGTTCACTATTTTCAAGCTTTTCTGGGACTAAAAGTGTGGCTTCTAAAGTCTTTTTAGAATCAAAGGACAGCTCTTCAGCGATCAATTCCAACATATCAAGCCGGTTATTTTTTAACACCACTTCCATTACAGGCTTTAAAACTGAACATGCTTTTGTGGAAGTTATTTTTTCTAAGATTTCAAACACAACCTCTTTTTTAACTTTTAAAGAAACATGAGCTAACACCTGGTTGAGTTTGTGTAATTTTATGGCTTCTGCTACATTTTTAAGCCCCACAACAATTTCTTCCAATAACGCTAAATCGCCTTTAGTGTGGTTTTTCAACGCCTTAGCATAATGCTTAGAGATCACTTTTAAATCTTGCATTTAAAGCCTTTGTTTCAAAATATTCACGCAATCTTGCGCGTTGAAAGAGACTTTTTTGCTCTCTCTTAGATCTTTAAAAACGCTTTCAACCAGCTCTCTTTTGATCTTTTTAACTTCTAAATCCATCAACGCCTTAGAATTTTTGATCAAATTTTCCACATCCATTTTGGTTTGCAATTCGTATTTTTGCGTGATCGTGTAAGCTTCTTTATTCGCATCAGAAATAATCAATTCAGCTTTTTCTTTGGCTTGCTCTAATTCTTTAAGGAGTTTCTTCTTATTTTCTTTACTCACTTTAAGTTGGGCTTGAATTTCTTCTAAGCGTTTGGAGATTTCAAGGCTTTTGGAGCGTAAAAATGAACGCAGTTTTTTAGCCAGAAAATACCACAAAATCCCCGCAAATAAAAGGAAATTTAAAGAACGCTCTATAATATCTGTTTGTGAAATATCCAATCCAGTAGCACACAAAGGGCTTAAAAGGATCAAAAACCCTAACACCATTTTAACTAACACCATCTATCAACTCCCTAAACCCATAGCCACACGCTTGTTTAACTCGTCTTCAAATACCGGCATTTGCGCTTGCAACTGCTCTTTTAGCGCTTGCTTTTCATTTTGTAATTGCTTTGCAAACGCTTCAAACTCTTGATTGAGTTCGTTCTCTTTTTGCTTGATCACAGCGTCATAGGACTCTGTAGCTTTTTGAATCGCTTCTGCTATTATTTCTCTGCGTTTTTCAGCGGCTTCCTTAAGAAGAGTCTCAATTTGATGGCCAATCTCCACGCTTTGGGTGTTATCCGTTTTGATTTTAGCCAAGCTGTCCTTTATCTCTGCCTGTCTGTTATCCATAAAAGCCAACAAAGGCCTATACACCCAAACATTCATCGCCCACAACAATAACATAAACACCACAAAAATGACCGCCATCAAATAGGGGTTAACCGATATATTCATAACCTATTTCTTTCCTAAAATCCTATAAAATATTTGAAACTTTGTTATAAAAACATTAACTCTATCTTAACAAAAAATCGCTTAAAATTTGAGAATATCTAAGCGTTAAGACATCATTTTTTTCATAAAAGCCTCTAAAAGAGAATTTTCATAACATCGTAAAACGATTTTATTCCCTTTCAAAGTGGCTTTAAGCTTGTAATGATCCCACAAATTTTGATTAAAGCGCTCTAATTCATCTTCAGCGATGAGCGTTTGGGTTTGCTTGAAACCATGTTTTTTATTTTCAAAATTTGCGTTTGTTTTAAAATCACGCGCTAAATCTTCTGTCTGACGCACGCTGAGTTTCTGCCCTATAATGGAATTTAAAATCAATTCTTGTTTTTCTTCCTCCAAGCCCACCAAGACTTTCGCATGCCCTGAAGTGATTTTTTCTTCTAAAAGAGCGTTTTGAACCTTAGAAGAGAGCGTCAATAAACGCATGATATTGGCCACATGAGCTCTGGATTTTTTAACGATTTTAGACAGCTCTTCTTGAGTCATTTGATAGCTTTCAAGCAACTCTTTATACGATCTAGCTAATTCCAAAGGGTTTAAATCTTCTCGTTGGATATTTTCAATCAACGCCACTTCACGCATTTTTTCTTGCTCAATATCCACAACAATCGCTTTAATCGTGGGCATTTTAGCCAATTTGCTCGCTCTTAAGCGCCTTTCACCAGCGATCAAATGGTAACGCCCGTTCTCACTCACCACTAAAACCGGCTGCAACAAACCATGTTCTTTAATGGATTGTGCTAATTCTTCTAAAGAATCTTCGCTAAAGACCTTTCTGGGCTGGTAAGGATTAGGCATCACCTCATCAATACCAAGCTCCACAACCCGATTCGCTCTTTCATACAGCCCCTGCTCATACACTTCATTGATTTCAGGGAAAATATCCGCTAAACCCCTACCCAACACTTTATTTTTTGCCATATGCTACCCTTGAAGAATGCTTTGAGCTAATTTTTGATAAGCGATACTGCCATTAGATTTAATATCATAGAGCAAGATGGGCTTACCAAAACTAGGCGATTCCGCTAGTTTCACGCTTTTAGGGATCATAATATACTCTCCTGTAGCTGAATCTCTAAAAAACTCTGAGTCAAAATACTTGAACAATTCCGCTAAAACCCCTTTTGTCAAATTGAGTTGAGGGACATGCATAGTGGGTAAAAAACCTCTGATTTTGAGCTTAGGGTTCGTGCTTTTTTGCAACATTCTAATGGTGTTAAGCAACAATTTAGTGCCTTCAAGGGCGAAAAATTCGCATTGGATAGGAATGATCACCGAATGGGCGGCTGAAAGCGAATTGATCGTGAGAGGCCCTAGAGCCGGTGGGGAATCAATAATAATATAATCATAAAGCTTTACCACGCTCCCTAAAGCGTTTTTGAGCATGAGCTCGCCTCGTTTATTCTCATCTTGGCTATCATAAAAGGTTTTTTCAAACCCGGCTAAACCCAAATTAGAAGGCACTAAATCCAAAAAAGGCATTTGGGTTTTTAAGATCACTTGAGAAATTTGCTTACGGCCAATCAACACATGATAAATATCATAATCAATTTTATCGCGCCTAAAACCCAAGCTTGAAGTGGCGTTAGCCTGGGGGTCAAAATCAATCAACAAGATTTTTTTTTCATGCGCCGCTAAAGAAGCCGCCAAATTGACCGCCGTTGTCGTTTTGCCCACACCTCCTTTTTGATTGGCCACTGCAATGATTTCATTCATCATACTCATATCCTACTATATATCTTATCTTTAATCAAAATGCGGCCGTCTTCTAACAATTCCGCATCTTTCAAACTCACCGCTTCGCCGCAATCATTATGGAAGCTAAAAGAGTTGTTTTTATGGAATTCTAACGCATACTTACTTAAAACTTCCCCCCAAAACAGATTTTCTTCTATTTTTTTTAAAAAGCTCTCTATAATCCAATCATCGCTCGTGCCAATATCTAAACATGCCCATTTTGTTGAAACCCTATTCACGCCAATCCCACACACCCGCATGCCCTTATAAATATTAACCAGCACGCCCCCTATTTTTTGACCCCCTAAATACAAGTCGTTAGGCCATTTAAGCCAGGTTTGAGAGCCTAATTCTTTTAAAACCTCTTTGAATAAAAACCCCAAATACAAAGCGCTCGCTTGCATGGGCAAATCTTTAGGCAAATCGCTTGCGTTTAAAGCGAGCGAAAAAGTCAAAGCACTTTTTGCGCTCTCCCAAACATTCCCCCTACTGCCTATCCCAGCGCTTTGGTTTTTAGCCAAGACTAAAACAGGGGCTTTGAGTTCATTGCTTTTAAGTTTTTCTAAAAGATAGGTTTGCGTGGAAGGCAAACTATCAAAAACCCTTTTTTCACATTTTCTCATGCCAAAATACCGCCTACTTTCAAACGCTTGCCATTCAAATAATCCTTCGCTTTCAAAGGCTTTTTACCCACCGCTTGCAACTGTGCTATACGCACGCTGCCTTTCAAACAACCTACAAGAACGCCTCTTTCATCAATTTCTAAAATCTCGCCTTCCTTGTGGCTCTTTTCATTCTCCACCAACTCCACTTCTAAAAGTTTGAGGTTATTTTCCAAAAAGATTTCTGGCCAAGATTTAAACGCAAGTGATTTTAAAAACAAGCTTTTAGCGTCTTTAAAACCCACTAAACCATCGGCTTTGGTGATTTTTTTACAAAAAGTAGCTTGCATATGATCTTGAGGCTTTCTTGTGATGGAATGAAAATTTTTGAGCGTTGAAAGAAGTAAATCCGCTCCCATATGCGCTAATTTTAAACTTAAAGCGTCTAAATCCAAATAACCTTCTCTCAAAAAAGAAGCGCTTTCTAAAACATCCCCGCTATCCAATTCCAAATCCATAAGCATGGTACTTATGCCATAAATCTTATCGTCATTGAGTATCATCTCATGAATGGGCGAAGCCCCCCTGTATTTGGGTAATAACGAGGCATGCGCATTGATGCAAGGAGCGATGGCTAAAACCTCTTTAGGCAAAATCTTACCATAAGCCACCACCACGATAAAATCAGGCTTTAAATCTTTTAAAATTTGAACTTCAGGCTCTTTCAAACTTTGCGGCTGGAAAATGGGGATATTTAAATGATTTTCTAAAATGTATGTTTTAGTCTCTGGGGCTTTCAATTCTTTTTTGCGCCCAAAAGGTTTGTCCCTTTGAGTGAATAGCCCCACCACTTCTATCTTTTTATCTTTATTTTCAACCAACGCCCTTAAGATCACTTCAGCAAACCCCGGTGTTCCCATAAATACGATGTGCATGTTACCAACCCTTAATTTTTATCTTTTGTAATACCATACTTTCTTTCACGATCCTTAAAAGCTTTTTCGCCTCCCTCTAACTTCAATAAATCATCTTTATATTCATCACTCTCAATCATAAAAGACCGCGCGACTATCTTATTATGCTCATTTTTTAACTGAATAATTAGCTCTGCATCAGCGTTCAAAACAAAATTAGCGTTATGGGTGGCAAAAATAATTTGTCTTTCTTGTTTCCGCTCTTTGATTAGAGTAACCAAGTATTTAGCGATTAAAGCGCTATCCAAGTGCGCTTCTGGCTCATCAATGATGATAGGGTTATTCCCTAAAGATAAAAGGACAACCAATACAGCAGTGCATCTTTGCCCAAAGGAAGTTTCATTTAAAGCTCTTTTGTCATAACGGACTTCAAAAATTTTATATTTTTCAACATTCCTTAAATGTTTGAGAATGAGAAGCCGATAGATTTGAAAATGAATTTCTCTATCCAATATATCCTTCAAGATCTCATAAAATGCCGCTTTTTTATTGTCAATTGAGCTATAAAGCTCTTCTATAAATTCTGCGTGTTGCATACCTGTAACATTTTTTAATTCAATTTCTTTTAAATATTCCTTGATTTTTGATTGGTGTCTTTGGGTATTAAAACCCTTATCCACCAACTTATCAAAATCCTCAAAAACCTCTTCAAAAATATCTTCATTCAAACGATATTTTATGGTAATTGGTTTCACTTCTTTGTGATTTTTTGAAATTTCTTCAAAAGCCGAATTGATTTTGCTTAATTCCTCATTGATTTGATCTTTAAATTCTTCAATATTTTTATCAATATCTCCATAAGAAAAACCCTCTATTTTGTTAGCAGTCTCTTCTATTTTATGCTTTAAATCATTAATATTCATTTTTATGTTTGCCAAATGGTAATTAGCGTTTCTAACATCTCCTATATCTTCATCGCTCACGCCTTTTTCTTTAAGAAATTCCCCAATCTCTTGGAGTAATGTCTGATGTTCTGATTCTAGCTTTTCTATATTCTCTTCATCGCTTTTGAAACGCCCGTTTTTTATATCTGCATCTATCTCTTCAAGTTTCTTGCAAATATCTTGTTTGAGCTGGTTATAGACCTTATCATAGCTATTCTTTTCTTCCATGTTTTCTTTTGATTCAAAATTCACAACTCGTTTTAATTCTTTAATAAAAGTCAAAAACCCCTCTTTGGATTGTTTTAAATCAATGAGCACTTTGCGTTTTGCTTGCAATTTATCTCTTTTATCCAAATAGTCTTTATCGGTATAAGCATCTACAATACTTTGGTATTTCTTTCTTATTTTTTCGCTCTCTTTTAGTTGTTCTTCTAGTTTGGTCTTTTCTTGCCAATGTGCGATTTGATCATCAAACTTTTCAATGCCTTTTGTAATTTGCTTTTCTAACTCCTTAAGTTTTCCACTTAACTTGCTATCTATTCTGTTAAAAATAGCCTCTGTGAATTTTGAAACATTAGTTGCAAATTCTTCTACCTCATTTTGAGCTAAATACTCTACGCTATCCACTATGTCTATGTCTGACTGTATCTTTATACATTCTTGAATAGTTTCATGCTTTAAGCCTTTCACAAAACTTTCCTCTTTAATTGCTGAAGCTATCAATTGCAATAAAGTGCTCCTACACTATTTATCTTATACAAAGGATCTTGAGGTTTATTTTCGTTAATACTCACTCTTGTTTCTGGCTCATAAATAATTTGTTTTAACCCCTCAAAGGTTTTTTCAGCCTTTATCTAAGTGTATTTGTTCCCTATTTGCTCCTCTTTATGGGCATCGCTGCTCTGTATGAGAGGTTTGTTATATTTAAGCCAATATTCTCTATCCTCTTTAAGGTTTTCTTGCTTATTTGATGAGTGGATTAAAAAATGCGCTTTTTTAGCTATTTTTTCATAAATACTGCTACTGCGAGAATTGCCATGCCCCCTTGATAAAAACCCTAATAAATACTTTCCTCTCAATTTTAAAGACTCTTTTTCTAAACATTCCAACAATTGATCAAAATTAACTACCGCTTTATCAAAATCATCTTTTTCTAAATCTGCAAGTTTTTTCTCAGTTCCACCAACATTGGCATCTGCATTCCTTAAAAAATTGTCTATTTCTTGTTGTGTAACCTTATCTGAAAAAATAATGTGAAAATCTAAAAACTCATTTCTATTGTTCTTATAATCCAACCTAACTTCTAAATTATAAAAACCTTGATGTCTTTCTTTTCTATTTTTTCTTTTAAATCAAATTCTTTCTCATTAAACTTAAAATAGTTCGTTAATCCAATACAATCAATTTGGCTATCGCATAGTTTTTGTATAAACTCCTCTTCACAACATTGATACTCCTTATTTGAATATGTATATGGCGTATGCACATGCAAATCCCATTTATGCCAACTTGAACCTTTACTATGATCTTTATTGCCCATATTTTCTCCTAATATAATATTATCTCAAAAGCGCACCATAAAAACTAATCTTCTAAATCTTCCCCATCATACCCAAGCTCTAACGCTTTCACTTGCCCTATCGCATTACCCGCAATGCCCTTGATAGAGCCATACATGTTAATCGTGCCCTCAAACACTTTGTCAATTTGTTTTTCCCTGCTTTTCCAAATCCTAGCCATCGCGCGTTTTTCGCTTTCTAAATCCGCTCTCAATTGTTCAAACCCCTCTATAATCGCATTCACTTGCATAGAAAATTCAGAGCTTGTCAAATAACGATAGAGCAAATCCACTTTATCGCCCTTATTTTCCTGACTCTTTTTAGCCAAACTCACTTGAATAACCCCCTCTCTTAGCACTGCACTCAACCCCTTAAACTCTTCAAACGAACACACCCACACCCCTTCAAATAACCCCATTCTCTCCATCTCTTTAGGCAGCACTTCACTCACAATGACCCCCACATCAGCCCCAATCTCTCGCATGTCGCTTTTAAGCTTTTCCACCCAAGCTTTTTGAAATTCTTTAGTGCGTTTGCTCTCATAATAAATTTTCCCGCAATTTTGAAATTCCCTAGTATGCACCACTTGAATGCAATCGCCCCCTCTTTGCCCTTTTTTAATCTCTTCAACACTATCTAAGGGGAATTTTTGCTTCAAAAACTCTTCAATCGCCAATTCCTGCACCTCGCCTTGGAATTGCTGCGAGCTTAACTCCGCCTTTCTTTGAGCGTTTTTCAACTCGTTTCTTAACATTTCTAATTGCTCTTCTTGCTGCTTGAATTTCAATTCGTTTTTTTCATGCAAGGCTTTTTCTATTTTTTCCCTTTCCAGATCCAATTTCTCATTCAATTTTTTTTCATTCTCCGCTTTCAATCGGCTCTCTGCTTCGTTATTTTCTCTTTTGAGCCTTTCAATTTCCGCTTCTTTCTGGTGCAATTCCTGAACTTGTTTGGACTTCTCGTCTAATTCTTTTTGCAACAATTCCAAGCCCTTTTGCTGCTCTAAAAAAGCGTTTTTTCTGGCTTCTTCAATGATCTTAGCCCTTTCATCTTGCAAGGCTAGTGCGCTCGCTTGTTTGACCGCCTCATCAAATTGAGCCTGTTGCTCTTTCTCTCGCTCTTTTAGAGCCTCTTCTTTTTGCTCTAACATTTTAAGATGAGTGTGATACTGCACTCTTTTTTCATTCATCTCTTTTTCAAATTCTTTTTGCTGGGCTAAAAACTTATTTTGATTTTCTCGCTCAATCTGTTTGTATAGCACTTCACTCACATTAATTGGTGCTTGACACTTGGGGCATTTAAAAGGAATGGTTTGATTTTCTTGCATGATTTTCCTTTAAGATTTGATTTTTTATATTTTATAACAGAATGGGATCAATTTAACTTAAGCAGGTTTTATCCAATAAGTTCAGTAAAATAGGGCTTTAATATGAAAGCAAGGACTTTTTCTTAGCGTTCCCGCAAACAACAAAAAATAAACAAGGTAAAAAATGCCCTTCGCATAAAAACTACATTGACCCATTTTAATACAGAATAAATATTACTCATTGTTAGATCTTTTTTTTCTTCTTCAAACTCTTTCACTCTAGCCCAAAAGCGCAAGTTTTAAAGAACAATACGATGGGAAGAAGTCTTGCATTAGCATTACAAAAGGTATCTATCCCTAGACCCACATCGGCGCATAGAGCTTTACTCATCAATTATTTTTTAGAACAAGTTAGAACAAGTTATTTTACAAAGCCAATCTGATGAAAACAAAAGTATAAAACCAATTGCTTTTGGAAGTATTATCAAACTCAATCCACATAATGAAAATCCCCTATTAAAACCCTACAGCGTATTTATTGCGCTTTCTTGCACTCAATTCCATTATTCAGGCATGCACCTAGTTGCCCCCTATGAAAACGATTCTATTATTTTTGAATTATTGCATTGCATTGATTTTCAAGCACGCAATTTTGAATACCAACAACTTGTTCAATTAGATCCGAAAGAAATTAAAACCCAAATCCTTGAGCGTTTAAAACTCTAGAAATACAGGGCGTTAAAAAATTAAAATAACCACTCCCTTATATGCATTTCACAAAAAATAAAACTTAACACGCAAGAAATCAAAAACAAGCAAATCAAAAATAAGCAAGAATTGCAATCAT
>NZ_SHOW01000011.1:0-17403 GCF_011175115.1 Helicobacter pylori
CAAGGTTAGTTTCACTTAAGGTTTTTATTCCTAGCGGAACTAAAGCATTCATCCCAAACACTAAAGATATTTGGGATTTCTGCTTGGGTGGTTTAAAAACAACACTAAGAGTAAAAATAATCCTAATGGCTTTTATGATAAGGCAAGTATTGCTTATATTAGAGATTATGAAATGCGCTATGTTAAAGCAAGAGATGAACAGGGTAATTTAATCCCCCTTAAAGACAAAGAGGGCAATGCTAGGCGTAATGCTAATGGCGAAGTGCTTTATGAAAATGAAAAAGTCCCCCAAAGAGACAAACTTGGCAACATCAAGTATATGCAAGATGGCGTTACACCCTTTTATGAGTTTAAGAAAGAAAAAATAGATATAGAGCCGACTTTAGAAATTAAAAATCTCTACAATGTCAATATTTTTCAAACGCTAGACAAAACTAAGCTTAAAGAATTAGACCCTAAAACTTTAAGAACACAATACATTAGCAATACTTTCTCTATGAATAATCAAAATTTGGTGATTTATGATTTATCCAAGCATTTGAATGAAAAGCAGTATAACAAAGTGCTAGATTATGTCAATCAATATGGGGCAACCCATCATGAAAAAAGAAAGCAACACAAAATCTATCAAGAACCACAGCAACAAATTGCACCTAATGCAAACAACAATGCCAAAGAAAATAACACTAAAGAGCCAAACAACAATGAAATGAATATGGCAGAGTTTTCCAAAATGTTTGAAATGGCTCAAAACAATCCCCAAATGTTAGCGATGTTGCAACAAACTCTTAATAAAGGAGCAGAGCAACAAAAGTATGACCACTACTTTGCTAATGATGAAGTAGTGCTTACTCAATCTAAAGGCAGGGGCAGATAATGCAAGATTTTATCAATGGATTTTTAAAGGCGTGGAAAGCTTGGAGTGATGATGGAAAGGACGCTTTTTTAGAGAGTTTTTTAGATGAAGTTAAAAATTCTAAAAATGACCCCACCAATTTTTTAGGCATTTTAGAACAAGAAATCAAGTCTTTAAGCCAAGAGGGCTTAAAAGATGACATTTCTTCTATGCTAGAAGTCATTGAGAGCATGAAAAATGAAATCTCTAATACAAAAGACAAACGAGATTATGAAGAAAATCAAATTCAAAGAGTTGGAGAAATTAGTATTGCAGAGCATGAAAATAAGCTTGAAAAAGAAGAGCTAGAAAGATACGCCCTAGAGGGCGAAAATAAAGCCCTAGAGCAATATTATGAGAGCCAAAACCCTGATACTCTCTATGAGCAACAAGTTTTTCAAGAGCAAGAAAAAGAGCTTTTAAACCAGCAAGACTTAGAATTAGAGACATTAAGAGATAATAATACCAAGCAAGGTTTGGATAATGAAAGTGCAACACTTTTAGAGAGTTTGCAAGTTATAAGAGATGAAACAAACGAAGTTATCACTTTTTTAAATCCTAATGAGCTTGAATTGCTAAGACCTACAGGAGAAAATACTACAAGTAAAATCGCTTCTATTGCTTTAGAAGAAAGCAATAAGCTTAATGAAAAAGAGCCTAACACACAAGAACAAGGCGAATACGCACAAAAAGAGCAAGAAAAGAAAACACCTAGCAATGATATAGACCTTAAAGACAAATACGCTAGTTTGCATAGTTTCTTTAAACAAACCGAGCTTGATATTAAGCAAAAACGCATTAAGACTAAGCTTGATTTTAAAGAGAGCTTTTTAAATTACGCTAAAAACCACATGAATGAAGATGAATTGAAAGTCTTATTAGTGGTAAGCCAAAAAGAGCCAACCAAGCTCACTAAAGAGCATATCAATTTGATTAAGGATTGCTTAGAACAAGCGCATGGTAATAATCACATGCAAGATAAGGGCTTGCAATTAAGCGTTAAGTCTATCTTGGGACACCAATTAGAAAAAGAACACCACGAAGTCTTAAAAGATTATTTAGCTAAATCTAAAGATAGCTTAGAGCCTATGGATAATAGAGTGTATGAAGTGATGCGAAAGCATTTAGACAGGCAACAAGCAAAAACACTCAAAAATTTAGATAGCGCCACTCAAAGTGTGGGGGTAAATGCTATTAAAGAGCAAAATAAGGCTAATAAAAATTCAGAGCAACCTAAAAACTCACAAAATGAGCCAAGACAAGAGACTACTAACGCTCAAACTAATAGCACCGCTACACAACAAGAAAACACAAAACAAAACCAAGCTATAGAGCAAAATGGCACTACTCAAGCAAAAGAGCCACAATCTAAGCAAGAGCTAAAGAAAACCTTGCATCCTGATGAACCATGGCTAGATTATGACCCTAAAGCTCACAAATGCTTACAAGAACGCCAAAAAGAAGAAATCCAAGAGAAAGTACAGAGTAATAATAACGATGAGCCTTGGATTGAGTTTGGTAAAAAAGAACAAGCTAGAGTTAAAGCACACTATCAAGCTATGCTAGAAAAAGAAAAAGCTAAAGAATTAGCTAAAGAGCAAAATAACGCTCAAGAAGAAGTGAAAAAAGAAATGCCAACTATAGATTATGGCTACACACAAAATACGCTCTCTAAGAGCAGAAGGCGTTAGGAAAATCCTATGAGTTATATCCCTAATCTCACTGCCTTGCCTTTGCATGAGATTTTATTAGATAATGGCTATGTTATCAACAAAAATAAGCATAGCAAGAATAACCCTTGCTTAAAGCATGAAAACGAAGAGGGAAGTTTAGTCATCTTTAAAAATCAAAATAAAGATGGCTCAATTAGTTACACCTACAAAGAAACTCATACCGATAAGGTCGGTAATATCATTACTTTTTGTAAGGATAGAAATATCAGCGTTGAAGACTTACTCGCTGGGAAGTTAGAAGGCTATCGCAATAAAAAAGATACTCTACAAGCAAGGGATAACTCTAGCGAAAATAACGAAGAAATTCAAAAAATCATCAATGAGTTTAAAAACCTTAAACCCTATGATTTACAAAACGCTACACTCATTAAAAAGCGTGGCATTGATACAAAGCTATTAGAGCCTTATAAAGAGCATTTAAAAACGGACAATTTTAATAATCTTATCCTTGCTACCTATTTAGCTTTTGAGAATAAAAATCTTAATGTCATACCCATTCATCAGTGTGGGATTAACAAACGCCTAAATACTCCCTTAAGCACAGACAAAGAGGGCAACATAAGAGACAAGCCATTAAAATCTATCGCACAAGGAAGTAAAGGCATAGAAGTCTTGTTCCCTAATAATTTAAGCTTAGTTAAAAATGTCATTGTTACTGAAAATATCTTTGATAGTCTAGCTTATTTAGAGTTACAAGGTTTAGAGCCTAAAGAGAGCGTTTTAATTAGCACCGCAGGGCAATTTAATGCACAAAAATTAGAACTCTTTTTAAAAAGTTTTTTTAAGCAATTAAAAGGGCGACAACAAGGAGCGTATAACCATTATCTAAAACAAGAAGAACAATGGCAAGAATTAGTGAGACAAGGCAGGGCTAGTGATGATTTTAATAGCGTGGTAGTAGAGACTTACACTGACATTATTAAAAATTATCAAAGAGAAAAAAATGCTCTTATTTATAACAAGCAAGTTGAAAGAACTAGAGAATACAGAAAGCCTAAGCCTGTTAATAAGCCACAAGATAGTTTTAATGTCATCTTAGCCTTTGATAATGATATTAAGGGTAAAGGATACAAAGAAAAATGCGAGGGTATTTTATATGCTCTTACACAGCAATTCCCCACTATCTATACGCCTTTTTCAAAAGATTGTAATGATGATTTGAAATTAGCACACATTATAGAAAATAAGGCGATTAACATTGACACTATGGCGGAGTTTTTAGAAAGCTCTTTAGAAAAATTAAAAGACAACTACACTTCAACACAAGAAAAAGAAAATATCATGGATAAATTAGAACAAATTGATAGCATTAAGCCCTTTAATGAAAGGCTTAAGGGCATTTTAGAAAATGCTAAAGAAAATTTACAAGCACAAAGTTGTGTTAAAGGGAGGGGGCGATGAATTTGTTTGACACCCTTATTGGCATGTTTGTTGAGCCATCTCAAAAAGTAGCCAAAAGTCTTGCTGAACATGTGGGTAGCTTTTTTCATGCACAACTCATTTTAAACACCATTATTACTATTTTATTTATGATATGGGCGTATAAGCGTGTGAAAGAGGGCGATATGTTTGAGTTTAAAACCGCTATGGGAGTGGTTGTATTCATCGTGTTTGTGGGGTTTATCAATTGGGGGATTAGAAATCCTAATGATTTTAACACCTATTTCATTAACACGATATTTTATCCAGCTGAAAAGCTTGCTATACTTATCGCTCAAAGCTTAAATGATGGCTTAGAAATTCCTACCAATGCTAATGCTAGTCCTAGTGAAACCTTTAATATAGGCAATCTAGTTTCAAGTGCTTATGCAATGATAGTTAATCTGTGGGATAATGCTTTTGATGGTATTAGCATGTTTAATTGGCTCACAATGATACCTAAAATAATCATGTTTTTTTTAGTGATTTTAGGGGAATTATTGTTTTTAGGCTTATTGCTTATTATTGTGTTATTAGTTACAGCAGAAATTTTTATGTGGTCAGCATTAGGTTTAATTGTATTGCCTTTAGGTTTAATCCCCCAAACCAAAGGCATGTTATTTAGCTATCTTAAAAAGCTCATTTCCCTTACTCTTTATAAACCTTGTATGATGTTAGTAGCTTTTTTTAATTATGGAATAATCTATAAAGTC
Organism: Helicobacter pylori; assembly: GCF_011175115.1. GTDB lineage: Bacteria > Campylobacterota > Campylobacteria > Campylobacterales > Helicobacteraceae > Helicobacter > Helicobacter pylori_DF. The sequence continues at coordinate 4,761 of NZ_SHOW01000011.1, forward strand.
AATGCTTTAATCCCCACTAAACACGAAGTCACACAAGGCTTTTATGGCAATGCGGATAAAATGGCAAATGAGGGAAAAATTATTGATGCCTTTGGCAATGTCTTAAAAGGAGATTGGAACTCTTATATAGCCCATAGTTCTATTGTAGGCTTTTTAACCATTATTGTTTTAGGTTCTGTGATTTGTTTCTTTCTAGTCAAACGAGTGCCTGATTTTATCAATAATATCTTTGGCACAAGTGGAGGCGTGGGGGCAGTAACAGAAATGATGCAAAAAATTGGCATGACAATAGGCGGAGCTGTATTTGGGGGTAGTGCAGTTATGGTTGCTAATCAAGTTAAGCAAGCCTATCAGAGTGCTGGGGGCGGACTAGCAGGACTTCAAGCTGGAGCTAAAGCTCTTGGACTTGCTGGACTAAGTGGAGGGGCAAATGCTGTAAATGCAAGAAGTGCTAAAGCTGGTGTGAGACACTTTGTAGCAAGTGTTAAAAGTGGCTTTGGATTTGATAATGATAAAAATAACAAATGAAAGGTTTAAAAATGAAAAAATCAATTTTTAGTGCGCTTTTTAGCACTCTTTTATGTTGCAAAAGTGTCTTTGCAGAGGGGGAAACTCCTTTGATTGTCAATGACCCAGAAACCCATGTAAGTCAAGCCACTATCATAGGCAAAATGGTAGATAGTATCAAAAGATACGAAGAGATTATTTCTAAGGCTCAAGCTCAAGTCAATCAGTTACAAAAAGTCAATAACATGATAAATACGACTAATTCTTTGATTAGTAGTAGTGCTATCACTTTAGCCAATCCTATGCAAGTTTTACAAAACGCTCAGTATCAACTTCAAAGCATTAGATACAACTATGAGAATTTAAAGCAAAGCATAGAAAATTGGAACACACAAAATTTGCTAAGAAACAAGTATTTATCGCAACAATGCCCTTGGCTTAATGTCAATGCTCTTACTAACAATAAGATTGTCAATCTTAAAAATCTCAATAACCTAATCACCAAAAATGGCGAACAAACCCAAACCGCAAGAGATGTGCAAAATTTAATCCAATCTCTAAGTAGCAGTGGCCATGAAAACATGCAATTACTTGCTGGGGAATTGAGTGGTAGAGCGTGGGGGGAAATGTTGTGTAAAATGGTAAACGATAGTAATTATGAAAGCGAGCAAGCTCTTTTAGCAACAGGCAATAGATCAGAAGAGCAAAAACAAAGATTTTTGCTTAGAGTAAAGAAAAAGGTTAATGATAATAAGCAGTTAAAAAAGAAACTTGACCCATTTCTAAAAAGACTTGATGTCCTACAAACTGAGTTTGGTGTAACTGACCCTACAGCTAACCATAATAAGCAAGGGATACATTATTGCACAGAAAATAAAGAGACAGGTAAATGCGACCCTATTAAAAATGTATTTAGGACAACTCGCTTAGATAACGAATTAGAACAAGAAATCCAAACGCTCACACTTGATTTAACCAAAGCCCCCAATAAAGACGCTCAAAGCCAAGCCTACGCAAATTTCAACCAAAGGATTAAATTATTTACTCTAAAATATTTAAAAGAAATTACCAATCAAATGCTCTTTTTAAATCAAACAATGGCAATGCAAAGCGAGATTATGGCAGATGATTATTTTAGGCAAAATAATGATGGCTTTGGGAAAGAAGAAAACCATATAGACAAACAATTAACGCAAAAAAGAATAAACGAAAGAGAAAGAGCTAGAATATACTTTCAAAACCCTAATGTTAAATTTGACCAATTTGGTTTTCCCATTTTTAGTATATGGGATTAAGGGTTTAGTGATGAGAGATAGAATAAGTATTTTTTTTCCAAACTATTTTTATTTCAGCGGTAGTGTTGTCATAGGACTTTACTTTATTCTTAATACATTCCCAAATCTTATTTCTCCAAGTTTCTGGGACTTTTGCCTTACCAAAAAATCCCCAATCTTTATGAATGGGATATTTAGAACCATCTATTTCCATATTACAGTCCATAACATATTCTTTTTTGATATTGGTTAGCTCTATCATATTTAACAACTCTGTGTTTGACATTAAGGGTTTAATATTATTTGAACTATGGAGCTGATATTTGGGTTTTAACCAAGTAATTTTATAATCGTTTTCGCCACTCATATTAGCCATAGCAGATAAGGTTTGTCTAGTATCATAAGTGCTTTCTTCAAAATCTTTTTTATATTGTCTAATATAACTTCTTTCACCAAAGGCTAATATCTTTCCTTCATCACTATATTCTTTAATGCCAAGTGCTTTATAAGTATTCTCTCTACTTATACCCCCAAAGCGTTCGTGCCAATCATCAATAAAACTTTCAGCTCCATTATCAAAAGCGTTCTCAAGCATGGTTTGAAGTTGCTTTTTATTTGGGAATTCTTTAGAGTGTTCTTTCATTTCAAAAGCCATAAATTTTTGCCTTAAAACTTTAGCTTTTTCTTTAATTTCTTTGATTTTTTTTGCAAGTTCTTCTTTATCTTTAGTGTCTTCTTTATTGATTAAATTAAGGGCTTGTTTATGTTTTTCTTCTTCTACGCATTCAAAAATCTTTTCTCTATATTCTTGCGGAAATTCTTTAGATAAATTCCAACCACTATTCAAGTATTGAGAGCCGTCCACCTTAGCATTACAGCTAGTCAGCGTATCTTCTTTGATATTGTGTAGTTTTACTCGTTTCAATAAGTCTTCATCGCTTAATATAAGGCTTTGCCATTAAGGGAGCAGTAGCACCTAGTAAAACCCCAGCTAATAAGCTTGTTTTTAAAGTTTTATTCAAACCATTTAATTTAATCATTTTTCTATTCCTTTTAACTTAACTTGAATTGTAATCATTATAGCATAGAAATTTAAAGAAATACTAATAACAATTAAATATTAAGTTATTTTGTATGTATTTAGTAGAATTTGGTTATTTTAATTACTCACTATATATTATCTTAACAAGCAATAACAATCTTTTATAACTAATTTTGTTTGTGTTATAATTTGGTTTAACAATTATTTTAAGAGACACTATGCAAGATTTACAAGATTTCAAAAACGATATTACGCTCATTCTATCCAAAGACAGACTAGAGACTTATGACAACCTAGAGCAATACAAAGAAAATTTAAAGCTCATTAGTCTAATCACACCTAAAATCTCTAATTTAGAGATTTACTTACGCAACGCACTAGATTATTGCCTAACTCAAATTAAAGGGAATGAGTGGGTGTTTGATGAAGTTTCTTTAATCCCCTTAATAGAAGAATTAAAAGAAAAGAAAAAAGAAATCACGCATTCTTTGATTTTATCTAAAATGTCTTTAGAAGCGGTGATTAAGCTTATCTTTTTTTACAAATTAGAGGGGGTAGCATTAGATTTGAGAGCCTATAGTCTTAAGGCTTATTACAAAGATAATAAGGATACTTTGCTTATTAAGGGTAGAAAACAACATCTTTCTAATTATGCTAAAGCCTATATTGCTTTAAACTTACTATGGACAATTAGAAATCGTGCGTATCATTGGGAAAATTTACTAAAGCTAAGGGCAAACAACCGCCCACGCATTACGACACGCTTTATCAGAGAATTAGAAAAGCCTACAAGTAAAAGTTTCAACTTTAGTATCATGCCTAACAAAATTGTTTCATTTTTAGATGATTTAATCAAAAGTATTGGAAACAAAGACTTGGAAAAACTAAGTAGTCTATAAGCTATAAGAAAGTGGGCTTCGGTCAGACCTACGAATGTAGGCGTATTATAGCTAAACAATCATTATAAGTCAAACCAAAACCAACACAAAATTTGCTAAACTACAATCAAATCAATTTAGGGAGGATAAAAATGTCATTTGCCCCTATGTTATTAGCTACAATCAATAACTCTATTGGCAATAAAGATAAGCATGTGAGTTTAGAGTATCTTATAGGGCTTTTTATGGATAAAAAAACAACTAATCTAAGCAATACTGACAAGTATATTATAGGCACAATTCAAACAGAGGCACTAGAGCAAGAAATAGAATGGTTTTCACAAGACTATCACATTCCTATGGAGAATATTTTACATGTCCTTTCTATCAATCCCTATCAATGAAAAGAGCCTTAGTTTTATCAAAAACAACTTTCAAGCTCAAATTCAAGCCCTAGAACAATTTTATCCCATTATTAAAAATGCTTTGAATTTAGGGCTTAATCCTAGTAGTATTAAGTTTGGAGGAGGCACAGCTTTGAGCATGTATTACTTCCAGCATAGATTAAGCTTTGATATTGATTTGTTTGTCAATGATGCTCAATGTTTGGGATTTTTTAGCCCTAAATTATGGATAGATAATTGCAGTCATTTTGATAGCACAAGATACATAGACCAACATAATCATATAGGCGTAACGAATAAAGACAACATTAAAATAGATGTTTTAGTGGATTATGCTAGTAATGAGGGATATTTAGATAATTCTAAAAAGATTTTTGCTTTTGATATTTATATAGAAAGTTTAGAAAATATTATCGCTAAAAAGATTACTTTTAGAAAAACTGATAATAAAACAAGAGATATTTTTGATATAGCAGTGGCTTTGCATAATGACAATAATTTATTTGACAAGCTTTTAAGTTCTCAAAAAATAACTAAGCAAGACTTACTAACTCTTCAAAATTCTTTGCAAGAGTTAGATAAAAAGCGTTATAGCATAGAAATAGATATGGTAGAACCCATTTCACACTATAAAGACCTTTCTTTAAATGCTTATGATTTTTTAATAGACAAAATAGACCAAATTAAAACAGCGACTTGCTCAAATTCCCATGACAACGCAGATGATTTAGACAATTCCAATGAATACACCCCCACGCCTAAGCGTAGACGATAAACAATCTTGTTAAGTAGGTATTTAATAGCTTTAGTTAATCTATCAGTATTTAATAGAATTTAGTTATTTGTATTGTTAATCAAATATATTCTTAATGAGTAACAATAATCTATAATTACATTGTTTTTAGAATATTTTGTAATTTAAGCTAACTCTATAAAATCTCAATGATTTTAACAACCCTTATAAAACTAATCATTTTTAATTAGCAATAAAACATTAAATAGTTAATTAAAATTATCTAATGCTAGATTATTTATCTTAATAAGATTATTTAAACTAATTACACTAAACTACCTAATCAATTTTAACCACCTTACTTCTTGTTCTCTATCAAACTATCAAACACAAGAGCTACTTTCTTGTTATGCTCTTGTGTGGTATGAACATAAATCTTAGTAGAGAGTAAGGAGCTATGCCCTAACGCCCTTGAAGTTAAAACTAAGTCTTGGGTTTCTTGATAAATGAGTGTTGCAAAACTATGCCTAAATAGATGTAAGCCTGTGCCATATTGCTTATAGTGTTTGATTTGAGCTAGTTTAAAGATTAAGGGGATAAAATTATAAAGCGTTAAAGAATTTTGTGATTTTTGCTTATCCTTTTTAAAAAGATATGCTCCATTGAAATATTTTAGTCTGTAATCATCACTAAGCCAAGCATTCAAGCTTGGTTCTAACAAACTCTTTTTGATATAAGCTTTTCTTTCTTTCCTACCTTTACCTTGAATTAAAATAGAGTAGTTTTGCTCTTCTACTTGAATGTGTTTTAATTCTATGTTTAACACTTCGCATTTTCTAAGCCCTCCTAGTATTACAATGAGTAAAACACACTTATTGCGCTTTTCAAAGCTAGTGGTTGGCTTATATTCTAAAAGTGTTTTTAAAAAACTCTTTAAATCCTTGTAGTTTAAATGTCTGGGTAAGCTTTCTTTGGTCTTAGCAAAGGCTAGGTTTTTAAGGGCAAAGTCAAAGTTATAATGCTTTTTTCTATCCAAGTAATCAAAGAATTGCCTTAAATACATCACATACTTAGCCATAGAGCTTGGTTTTCTATTTTGAGCGAGTTCAAAGAGAAAGTTAATCACTTGCTCTTCGCTAAGCATTCTAAAACTTCTTAATTTGAGATTATCTTTAAAATAGTTAAAGAATAAAAACAAGCCTTGCATCATTATAGTGTGTTTAATGCCTTGATTATAAAGAATATGACAGAGTTGTTTTAATTGCTCTATATTATGGCATTTTAAGATTTTATCTTGTGTGTCTAGGATTAAAGCCATATCCTTCACATCTTGAATGGGCGTGAAGTTTTTAGCCTTAGTGTATAAAAAGGCTTTGAGATTACAAAAGAGTTCTCTCTGAGATTTAGTGAGTTTGTTATGTGGCATATTGCTCCCTTATTAAAATATAAAAAGAAATCTTAAAGAATGAGAGTTTTATGTTTTTTAGTTTGTTAGGTTCTAAAAGCGGTATTTTTAAAAATTTTGCATGGCTCCTTAGAGATTTGAAATTCCGCCTTTAAATCTAAATCTCTAAAAAGTTCCGCTTTTAACTAAGGCATAAAAGCAAAATTTCGCCCCCTTAAAAGTAAATAATCAAATACATAGTTATTTGCATTACTCACTAAATACAAAAATTGAATTTATCAACGATTAAATAGTTTTTGAAAGTAATCTTTAAGCACTTTTTAAGGTTAAGAAGTGCGTGTTTATGGGTATTAGATATGAAAGCGGAACTTAAGTTCCGTATAGTTATAAAAATATTAAGGGAAAGAAAGGTTTACCTTTCTTTCTTAACCTATTGAGTAAACATGTTATTAGTAAATATCATGTCATGAGGGGGATTTCTTTTTTTTAAAAAACTTGATTAAATTAGACAACTAGGAACTTGCTAAAGGAAAAAAGAAAAATCAAAAAAAAAGAACTTTTGATTAAAAGAGACAAACTGACTGAAAGAGCCATAAGGTTAGTTGTGGCTAGGTTTAGTTTAAGGAAAGTTTTTAATTTCTTTTATTAGTAAAAATAAGAACAAAATCAAAATAAAAGAAAAATAGGAATTACATATCAATGACATGTTAGTTGTGGAAGGAATGATTAGTCAAGGCTTGTGTTATTTAAGTTAGGTTGTAAGCGGTTTGTCTCATTAGCATTTAGGATTAGAAAGGTTTTTGTTTAGAGTGTGTAGGGTTAAGGTTTGTTTCTAGCTCTTAGTATTAAAAGAGTTAAGTTTGATTTGATAGTAGGTTCAAGGGTTAGGTTTAAACTTGCTTTATGATTATATTTAAGAAAACTTTAAGGTTTTAAATTTTTGCGTGCTACTTAAGAAAAATTTAAGCTCTACAAGGCGTTTTAAAGCGTTTTTGTTTTTAGGTTAATAGTTTGTCTTATCTTATGGCTTTATTTTGATTGTAGGGCATTTTAGAGTGCTTTATTTGTATATCTGTTTAAATAAGCTAATTTGTGAAAAGAACAAGAATAAACCCCTTTAATCAAAGGGTATATTCTTTATTAAGAATATTAAAGGCAATCATCGCTTGAGAGCATTATCTATTACGCCCTTTAAAGTTTGTGTTGTCATTTTGTTTTAATCCAGCATGAGCTTTAGGGTCATCATCAAGCTCATTAGAGTGCAAGGTGTTAGCTTGTTGTTTGACTAATTCTTTAGCTTTTTCTTTTTCTACCATAGCTTGATAGTGGGCTTTGGCTTTAGCTTGCATTTGTTTGCCATATTCAATCCAAGGTTCATCGTTGTTAGGTTCTTTGGTAATAGCTTGAATTTGTTTTTGCTCTAGATTAGTGTCTTTGGCGTGTTCTAGGACTTTTTCAAGGTTTAGGTTGTCATAGTGGGTTAAGAACCGATTAGCCCCTATGATTTCATTACAGATATAGACAATATCCTTAGAAAGTTTAGAAAATTGCTTAGTTTGTTTGAGAAAGTCTTGTTTTTCTTTTAAGGGTAATGAAAAAGTCTCTTTATGGCTTTCTAGGGCTTTGAAATAGCTCTCTTTGGCTCTTTTAAACTCTTCTTCTTTTTGCTTTAAATCTTGTTCTAAAAAGAGTAGTCTTTCTTTGGCGAGTAAGAGCATAGTCTTTTGATAGTCTTGTAATTGCTTACTCACTAACTCACAAGTATTGTCATTAAGCTTATAGGTAGGGTCATCTTGTTTAGATTTAAAGCTCTCTAGCATGAATTGATATTTTCTAGCACTAAAATAAGCACTTTTAAAAGTTTTGAGAGTGGGGCGTTTATCTTTAGAAAGTTCTAAGGCTTTGGCTAAAAAAATAGGATTAGTTAAATTATTGTATTGTGTGCTGTTTTTAGTTCTCACTTCATTTCTTAATTGAGCTAATAGTAAGTGTGAGTTTTTATCTAAAAGGCGTTTGTCTAGGTGTTCAAGCTTATTTAAAAGCATTTCTTTTTTCTTTAAAACAGAATAGCCCTTAGTCTCTCTTTCAAAGTCTCTGTCTAAACCATTGAGAATAGCAAAATTCTTAAAGGCTGAATGGTTTTGTTTTTTATCTAATTCTTTTTGATAAAAGCCTAAGAGTTCGTATAGCTCGTGTTTGTTAGTGTTTTTTAAGTGTTCGCTTACTGGTTTTCTTTTGTCTATTCTGTCAATATCTAGGCTTTCTTTTTCATCATTGCTCATATCTTTGTGATTAAAGAGAGCGATTTTAAATGCAGAAATCTTTTGTTTTAAAGGAGCGCTTTGGTTGTTTTGAATGTCTAGGGCTTTTGCTTTGTTTTTGTCTTTGAGAGTTTGTAGGTATTCTTTTTGTAAAGCCTTGTTTAAATCCCACTCATCTTGTGGGGATTTGATTTGTTCTAAGGCTTTTTCTTCTTTTTCCAAGTCTTGTAATTGCTGTTTGATATTGTCTAATTCTTTGAGCTTAGGCTCATTGACATACAGGTATTCTTCGCTTAATAAATGGTTATTCAGTCGGTAAGCAAACTCATTTCTTAATTCGTTAAAAAATTCTTTGCAATCCTCACGCCCTTTAAAACGCAGTCTTCTTCGTGTTAGTTGATTAGTCTTGTTGATGAAACAATGGATATGGGCGTGGTCTTGGTGTGTATGGGGGACTAGAGCAAATTTATATTCAGGTAACCTTACTTTTAAACTTTCCCAAGTGGAGTATAAAAGCCCTTGCATTATCTCCTCATCTGGCTTGTCTTTGATAGAAAAAACTAAGTGCATAGCTTCGTTGTAGTCGTTAGTCAAATCAAAGTCATTGAGCCAAGTCTCTAAGATGAATTGCTTGTCGCACTCCATAAACATTTCATTATAGGCTGTTTCGCTGTTTTCTAAAGCATAGCTTAGGGCATTTTCTAAATGGGAGCGTTTCATTTGCCCTATGTTTTTAATCAGCACAGGACTAGTGCTCTTTGTGCCAACTAAATTAGACTTAATAGACTTTGGACTAGAACTAAATTGATTGAACTTGATTAGCAATCTTTTGTCCACTTTATCGCTATCGCTGGGTCTAGGCTTTCGCATATGCTCTAAAATATCATCTAAAAAAGATAAATCCATAGGGCGACTATCTAGCTTAGTATCTAATATAGCCCTATCTAGCATACAAACCCTTTAAGACTTAACAACATTGCTAAATTTTTATCTAATTCGCACACTTTCAAGCTAAACTTCTTTCCCTTACTAACAAGGCATTTAAAACGCCCAAATTTTATTCAAGCTAACGCTGATTTAAGAGCTAGACTTTTGATTTTAAATCTAGCGATTCTTCAATTCTTTGTAGCATAGCACAAAGAATTGAAATTAGAACTAAATCAAAAAGGTGCAGGATAACACCATGTGTGCGTGCACATATGGTTAAAACTTCGTATTCAAGGGACTTGGAGCTAGATTCTTAAAAAATAAGGGTTTTTGCTAACTTTTTGCCTAAAAAGTTTTTAAAAAGTGCTTTGATAGATGAATTAAATTTTTAATCTAGTAAGAAAGAAAAATTTCATTCAAAAGCTTTAACCCCATTACTCAATTTTTTAGGCAAGGGCTTGTTAGAAACGCTATAAAAACTTAGAGATTTTTATTGAAAGAACTTGTAGTCAAAACATTAAGAACTAGATAGCCATATGGTAAGATTAGTAGCCTATAAAATGAAAACTTTATAGCACAAGCAAAAGAACTTACAGCCTACCAATAAGAACTTGCAAGCTAAATGCTATGAACTGACAAGCAAGTAGTAAGAACTTGTAAGCAACAATTAGGGAACTAATGGATACACGATAAAAACTAAAAGTCACAAGTTAGAACCTAATAGCTCACATTAAGCAAAGAACTAAGGGGAAAATAGATTAAGAACTTATCTGCTCTAATTGATATGAACTAGGTTGCTTGTATGATTAAGAACTAGGAGCAAAACACCATTAAAACTTACTAGCAACTCATATAAGAACTACCAACCCATTTCATAATAACTCACAATCAATATTAAAGGAATGAAATTATTCTTTAAGCTTTTGTTTAAAAAATTTATGCTACATTTCCAATGATTTTTTAGTTGACTTAGATTGAAACTTAGAGAACACTTAAAACTTACATTCTTTATTTTTTTCGTAAGCATTAACAATTTTTTTAGCGTATTTGCTCACACCATCTTTGTTGTAAATGGTTTGAGTTTTTACATCTCTTCGTTTAGCAATAATTCTTAGCGTAACACCATCTATCAATTCATTCAAAGCTTGTGTTCTGTATAAAAATTGTGTAGCCACCTCTTCTTTATCAAAATTTGAATAAGTTATTCCACATAAAGATATTGCTCCTACTAAGTTTCCTTTATGCGTTAATACAAACTTTTCATCAAATTTCCCATTGATATTGTTTTCTTGAACTAAAGAATATTGGCTAGGAATACAAAAATTTAAGAAATTAAAAATAAGTCTTTTAAAACCCTCTAAACCAAGAAACATTTTTAAAACCCTTTAAGCATAATATTCTTTAGTATCATTTTTTAGCGTTAGGTTTGCCAAGATAATGTTTGTAATATCTTCATCAAAAAATTCTAATATGTAAAACATTGTTACCAATGCTACCAATAGCACCACGCCATACAATAAAGACCACACAAGTAAGAAAGAAGCACTCAAAAAAGAAATGATCCAACTATTCATATTAAGCTTTAAAAACTTCTCTTTTTTAGATATTTCTCTAACATTGATGGTCTCTACATAATTTAAAATCATTCACCCAACTCCAAATAATTTAGTGGCAATAGTTTGAGCGTTTGCAATGGCAATAGTGGCTAAAATTATCCCTATACATTTCCACGCAATTTCTCCTAGCCTGTCTAGGTTTTTAACTACATAAATACCCACACAAATCACAATAATTGCACCTATTGCTTTCATGAAAGGACCGCTAGTAAAATTGATGATTGTTTGCAATGCATTAGACTGCCACACGCCACTTCCATTTGCCAACAATAAATTGGGCATAGCCAACAGCATAAAATACAAAGCTTTTTCTTTGAAATTTTTACATTTCATAATCTACTCCTTGAATTGGTTTTTCATTTTCTTTTGTGTCGTTTTGTGAGGTTATTTGTTTTTGTGGTTTCAATAAGGCTAAGCACTCATTTTTAAGAGCTTCTAATTTTTCTTTCTTCTCACCATCAAAAAACAAAGATTGTTTCTCTATTCTTTCTAAAAAGTTTTTTATCATTTCACTATTGATATGATCATTACCGATCAAATTGGCTAGTTTTAAGTCATCGTTACAATCCTTAGAATATGGGATAAAAACATTAGGCATATTTTCTGTATGTTTATAAATGATTTCTTCACTAATCTGTGTATAGACTTGTCCATTTTTATCATTGTCATAAGCTAAAACAATATTTAAAGACAAATCAGGTTTATTCACAGGCTCAGGCTCTGTGGTTTGGATTTGCATGTTTTGTGTGAATAGATTACTCATTGCTTGTTGTTTTAAATAGGTTAAATCCATAATGCGTCCTTTTAAAATAATAGGCATTGCATCATTAGGGCTTTTATAATACGCCCTTGATCTATCCATAGAAACTTTTTTATCTATGTAATCATAAATACCTAGAGCCTTAGCGCAAAAATTGTTAAAGGCACTAAAATTATCGTTACAATTAAAATCTTGCCCTATAGTTTGTTGTGTAGGGATAATGATTCTAAATCTTTCAGCAATATGTCCGTGCTTTTCTTTATTATGGTTTCTTGATGGGATAATAAGCGTTTCTATGCCATGTTTTTTAAAGAGACTTTTAGTTTCTTCTAGGCTAATATTAGGTTTATCTTTGTCATTATCTATGTCAAAAATAAGCAAATTAGAAAAGCCTTTAGTGTTATGGGTACTTCTATAATTATTTTTATAGATCGCGCTTGAATAATGGTAGTTTGTAATCACCCTAACTAATTCATTTAAACTTTTCACACTTTTATTGACCCAATCTTTAGCTGGCATAAAATCTGTGCTACTAGGATATTTAGCCCTTGAAAAATGGATAGTTAAATTATCTCTAGTGATGCTAGTTTTATTTTCAGTTCTCGTTTGAGCGCCTTGTAAATCCACACAACCACCGATATTTTGCGTTTTATTTTCCCTATCTATATAGTAGTATTGCGTTTGCTTGATAGCTTTACCGGCTTCAAAATCGTATCTATAAGCGCATTTAGTGTCATCTCGTGAAGTGCCCAACCGCTAAAGACGATTGGGCTTCCTAGGCTGATGTTGCCCGTAGGGAGAGTTTGGTTCTCACTCTGTGTCCCTATAGTAGGGAT
>NZ_SHOW01000012.1:0-15982 GCF_011175115.1 Helicobacter pylori
TTTTTAAACCACCCAAGCAGAAATCCCAAATATCTTTAGTGTTTGGGATGAATGCTTTAGTTCCGCTAGGAATAAAAACCTTAAGTGAAACTAACCTTGATTTTCTATATACGCCTTGATCGTTTCAGGATTAGCTTGACCGATAGAGCAAACAAAAAATCCATCAGTCCAAAAAGTTTTTTCTTTCCAAAAATGTTTTTGCAATAAGGGGATAAATCTCTTATCACGCCAAACTCTATAAGTAGTGATTTGTTTGATTCTAGAAATAATGGAACTAATGGACATTCTAGGAATATATTGAACCATTAAGTGCAAATGATCTATATCGCTTTCCATCGCAATGATGATGAAACTGCTTTGGGTGGCTATCTCATCTATAACAGACTTAATAAAATCATTCAAATCCCCTTGCAACAACTTTTTTCTATACTTACACACTAAAATCAAATGGGCTTTTAGATTATGCTTACTTCGGTTGGTTGGAATATACCCTCTTAATGGGTAATGGTTTTTTCTCATTCCTCTATCCTTATTCATTATTTATAAAAATATTGTATAATAATACAAGATAAAGATAAGGAGTTATTTTTGCTTAACGCTATCAAGTTTAGAATTTATCCTAACGCTCAACAAAAAGAATTGATTTCTAAACATTTTGGCTGTTCTAGAGTGGTGTATAACTACTTTTTAGATTACCGACAAAAACAATACGCAAAAGGCATTAAAGAAACTTACTTCACCATGCAAAAAGTCTTAACCCAAATCAAACGGCAAGAAAAATACCATTATCTCAATGAATGCAATTCTCAAAGCTTGCAAATGGCGTTAAGACAGCTTGTGAGCGCTTATGATAATTTCTTTAGCAAAAGAGCGAGATACCCTAAATTCAAATCCAAGAAAAACGCTAAGCAATCTTTTGCAATCCCTCAAAACATAGAAATCAAAACAGAGACTCAAACCATCGCTCTCCCTAAATTCAAAGAGGGTATTAAGGCTAAATTACACAGAGAATTGCCTAAAGATAGTGTTATCAAACAGGCTTTTATTTCTTGCATAGCCGATCAATATTTTTGTTCTCTATCCTATGAAACCAAAGAGCCTATCCCTAAACCTACCATTATTAAAAAAGCGGTAGGTTTAGACATGGGCTTAAGAACGCTCATTGTTACAAGCGATAAAATAGAATACCCACACATTCGCTTTTATCAAAAATTAGAAAAGAAACTCACTAAAGCGCAAAGGAGGTTAAGTAAAAAAGTAAAAGGTTCCAACAACAGGAAAAAACAAGCTAAAAAGGTGGCTAGATTGCATTTAGCTTGTTCAAACACTAGAGATGACTACTTGCATAAAATCAGTAATGAGATAACCAATCAATACGATTTGATAGGGGTAGAAAATTTGAATGTTAAGGGGCTTATGAGAACTTATCATTCTAAAAGCCTTGCTAATGCGAGTTGGGGGAAATTTCTTGCTATGTTAGAGTATAAAGCCCAAAGAAAAGGGAAAACCCTATTAGGCATAGACAGATTTTTCCCTAGCTCTCAATTATGTTCTTATTGTGGGTTCAATACAGGCAAAAAACATGAAAGCATCACTAAATTCACTTGTCCTCATTGCAATATCGCACACCACAGAGATTACAATGCGAGCGTCAATATCAGAAACTACGCTTTAGGCATGCTAAATGAGAGGCATAAAGTAAAGATAGATAAAAGTAGGGTAGGGATTATCCGAACTGATTACGCTCATTACACTGATGAGCGCATCAAAGCTTGTGGAGCTTCCTCTAACGGGGTTAGTTCTAAATATGGCAACATATTAGATCTAGCTAGTTATGGAGCTACGAAGCAAGAAAAAGCCCAATCGCTTTAGCGGTTGGGTAATTCACTAGCAGTATTTGGGATCATAGCCAGTTTTTAGCTATAATAAGCCACGCTAAACAAAGAAAACAGAGAACAAACAAACGAGACGGAAAAAAGCTTCAACGAGCTTAAAGAAATCACGCAAGCGTTACAAGAACAAAAATAGCGAGCGATAACGCCCACGCTTAAAACAGCGTACAAAACAGAACCAAAACCGCCTAGCAATATAACAGACGCTAAAAAGAGCGTTTTGGAGTCAATAGGGAGTTGAAGCCAATTTTTAACCCCTAAAAAATCCACCCGTAATTAAAAAACACTTTAAAATGACTGCCCCCTTCATTGAGGGTGATAGAATTGGTATAAGCACCATCGCTAGAAACGACCCTGGATTTCAATTGGACTAAAGGAACGCTGATGCCTATAGAATATTTGGAATGCTTGTAGCGGTAATTCAACCCACCGGTCACATTTAAATTACCGCTCCCTTTGTATTGGTTCAGCAAATAATAGCTATTGTATAAGCCCCTCAACCCCCCAAACACCCCAAGAGAGGAAGTGAAAACCCTCTTAGTTAGATTGTTTTTAGGGTTCTTTTCGTTAGTGTAATTGGTGATGAAATCAAACAGTACATCCATTCCCACACCATAGCTTAATTGCTGGATTTTTTCGTTGTTGGCTTGAGCGTAGTTGTATTTGATAATACCATAAGAAGACAACCCTAGATAATCATTAAAATATTTTTGATAGCCCATTTTAAGATTAACGCCCAATAAGGGGGCTCCAAAGGGCCGTGAGGTTTTTGAAGTGCGGTAGGTGGTAGCGCTAGATTTAGAAGATGAAAGGCTTTGACTGATCGCACTAAGCATAGTGGTCGCAAAATCTTGCGTGTTCAAACTAGCGTTCAAATAGTTGGTTTGGCTGCTCAAATTAGTAAAATCCACCGGTAGGGCGTTTTGATCAATGAGTTGTTGCCAAACAGCGCTGGTAACGCCTATAAGCCCGGCGGGGACTTGAGAGCAATCGGTATAGATGGAATTAGGGTAACTGCCCGCTGTATAGGGCTTATCTTTAAAACGAGAACACACATCATAGGTAGAGCCATCGGTGTCTCGCACTTCATGCCCGTTGTCAAACACTTGCACTTCTTTCCCATCCACTTGCTCTATCCTCCCGCCCTGACAGCGCTCTTCTGGCCCATTGTTTTCTTCGCACATGCGCACTCTTTGATAAGTCATGTTCCCGTTATGCGTATAGCCTAAAGTATGCCCGTATTCATGGATGATGTCTCTTAATTGCATGATGGCGACTTTATTCAGATCTTTGCCAAACAGTATTTCAGGGTCTAAGAAAGGGGACAATATCCCTAAAGCACCAAAATTGGTGCCATCATCGCCTGGGCCATTCGGGCCGCCATATTGAGACCCTAACCCTAAATCCCCTCCTCTTGTGGGCAAGAGATTCACATAAATATTATTAGCGACTCTATAGCTATAGATAACATCTTGCGGCGTCAATATCACTGAGCCTGTTTGCCCGTTTTCTATATTGTATTCATCTCCTTTATTTTTAGCGATCAACTTAGGATCAACAAGCCCATCGTTGTAAGGATTCACGCATGTAAGGTAATCAGAATAACATGGTGCTGAAAGGTTGTTGTCGCTAAACTGGAAAGGAGCGTTTAAGACGGCGTCTTCCCAAGATTTAGAATCAAACACCGCCATCATGTTCAGCATTAAATTGGTCAAATTTTTAGCGTCTTGAGAGGTGAAAGGCGGCACTTTAGCCACGCAATTTTCTTGATTTTCGTATGGAGGGCATGGAGGTTTAGAACCAGTGCCGTTACCGCTAGAAAATTGGTTGTAATTGATATAAGTCATTTGAAGATTGGTTGTAACCCTACTGAGCTTATCAAACAGATTCTGCGTGCTGGCATCAGAAAATCGTGTGGTGGCAGTTTGGAGCTGTTGGAAGCCATCAGCGTTAAGTTGCGGATCGTTAAACAAGCTTGCGGGCAGAATGATTTGAGATTGTTTAGGGATAGTCTCTATCACGCCCAAACTGACTACATTACCTTGATTGTCTGTATAACTCAGCTCAATATTGTTTAAATTATAAGGCAGGAAGTTTTGTATCATAATCAAGCTTTTATCACCATAGCCAGCTTCCTCAGCGCTTTCTTGGTTATAAGCGGTTACATACACAGGGGTTAAAGAATAAAAGGTTAAGTTGGTGATATTATCCTCTGCAAACAACTCAGTCGCATTCTTTAAAATGGTGCTTTGGGAGATGTAGTATTTCCCGTAGGTGCTTTGAGGGGTAATGGGTTTGGGCTTTGGTTTGGGTTTTTCTTGAGTTGTGGCTATGGTTTGTTCTTGGGTTTGTGTGCCTTGTAATAGCCCGGTTTCAAAGCCGGCTTCTATAAAAAAGCCGTCTTTTTGGTGTTTTTGAAAGGCTTCTACAGCGGTGAATGAGCTGATTAGGGACAAACAAATCGTTTTACTGGCGAGTTTTAACATGAAATCTCCTTAATGGTCTTTTTTAACATTTTTACTCAAAAGCAGTTGATAGTATGTATATATTTTAAACTAGCCTATTTTACCCCTTTTTGAAAAATGGCAGTATTGTTTTTGCAAATACGGATACTAAACGGCGCTAATGGGTAAAAAAGTCTTAAAAAGTAGCGCTAAAAGGGGGTTTAATCCATGCTTTAAGCGATTTCATTTGCCTAAGCAAAATTCACTGAACATGCTATCAAGCATCTGGCTGGTTTCATAAGGGCGGGTGAGCAAGTTCAAGTTTTCTATCGCGCTTAAAATATGATAAGAAAAAAGCTCCAAAGTGTCTAAATGGCTTTTAGCGTTTTGCAATTCAGTAATGGCGTTTTCTAGGGCGGTTGTTTGGGCTAGGGAAGTGAGCAAGAGCTTGTTTTGAGTGTCTAGTTTGGGGAAAGACTCACTGATTTTTTGGCTCAAATCTTTCAAACAAGCCTTGGAATTTAGGGTGTTGGTTTCTAGGATAGAATAAGGGATTTTAAGATAAGATTTTAAAATTTCAAGCTCCAGTTTGGGGGCTAGATCGTTTTTATTCAAAACGACAATACAAGGCTTTTTAGCGCGATTAAGGGTGTCAATAAGGTTAAAATCCTCTTTTTCTAGGGGTTTAGAAAGATCAAACACGCCTAAAATGATGTCGCAATTTTCTAAACTTTTAAGGCTTTTTTCAATCCCTAAACGCTCTATTTCATCCGCGCTCTCTCTGATGCCAGCCGTATCAATCAAGCGCACCTTATGCCCTTTTAGTTCAATGACTTCTTCTATAGTGTCTCTTGTCGTGCCTTTAATATCGCTCACCAAAGCCCTTTCTTCTAAAAGCATGGCGTTTAATAGGGAGCTTTTGCCGGCATTGGGTTTGCCAACAATGCTTAAGGCATGCCCCTTATTCCTTTGTTTTTGCGCGTTAGAAAAGTCTAACAAATCCTTAAAAGAGGCGATTTGTTTTCCTAAATTAAAAGACACTTCATCTAAAAAATCGCTAGGAATGTCTTCTTCGCTATAATCAATCAAAACTTCTGAGCTCGCTAAAAGCTTTAAAAGATTATTTCTGGCTTCTTCAATAAAGATTTTTAACTCCCCTTTAAGCTGCCTAGCCAGAGCGTTTAAAACGCTTTCATCTTCACAAAGGATGAGCTGAACGCTCGCTTCAATCTCGCTCAAATCCATTTTATGGTTTAAAAAGGCTTTTTTGCTAAATTCCCCCGCTTTAGCGAGCCTAGCCCCTAAATTCAAACAGGCTTGTAAGATATTTTGCGCTAAAAGGGGGCTTCCATGGCATTGGATTTCGCACACATCTTCACCGGTGAAACTATAGGGGGCTTTGAAATAAATCACTAACGCTTTGTCCAATAAAACGCCATTAGAAAAAATGTCGCACACGTAAGCGTATCTGGGGGTGAAGTCTTGTTTTTGGGTGAGTTGTTTGAGGATGTTTAGGGTGTTATGGCCGCTGATTTTAATGATGCTAATCGCTCCCTTGCCTAAAGGGGTGGCGATAGCGGCGATGGTGTCATTCATTGTTAAAGTCGTTGATGACGATGTATTTTTCATCGTTTAAGTTGGTTTTGATAGAAACATATTTGTTGGGGAACGCTTTTCGTAGTTTCTTTAAAGCGATATAGGTTAAAACGCCATCAGGGGCTTTCATCTGCCCCTTACCCACTTCATGCACGGTCATGATCGTGCTTTGGAGTTGCGCTTCCATAACCTTTTCTTGGTTTTGTAAAAAAGTGGAAATTTCTAAGCGGATGCTATAGCCATAAGCAGGGTGGATCCAGTTAAAGAGCAAGTAAGAAAGGGCTTTGTAACGATAGCCTTTCTCGCCAATCAAAAGGGCGGAATCTTCGCCATCAATATCGATCAATAAAACCCCCGGTTCGTAAAGACTCACCTCCACTTTGTTGATTTTGTAGGGCAAATGGGAGAATAAGTCTTTCAATTCTTGCTTAATCTCATGGAGCTTGTCTCCATTATGAGATTCTTCTTTAAGGGTTTTTTTAGGGGGTTTAGGGGTGATTATTTCTTCTTGAGGCGTTTTTATCCCTAAGCTTTGTTTTTCTTCTGCGTTTTGATGGATTTCTTTAACGCTTTCTTCTTTAACCTCTTTAACGCTTTCTTTAACGCTCGCTAAAATAATGGCTTCTTTTTTACCTATATTTAAAAAACCTTTAGAGGGCGTTTGAATGACTTCATATTGCAAATTAATGATGGGGCAATTCAAGGCGATAGAAGCTTGAATGAGGGCTTCTTCTAAGGTTTTGGCTTTGATTTCAATAGGATTTTGCATCAATTTTCCTTTATTATTCCTTTATGTTTTGAGCGTGCGCGCGTTTTTTATTCTCTAAGACTTTATTGATAATGAGTTGCTGCAACACCGAAAGGATGTTGTTTGTGGTCCAATACAAGACTAACCCTGCAGGGAAAGTGATTAGAAAGATCGTGAACAATAGGGGCAAGAGTTTAAAAATCTTCGCTTGCATGGGATCGGTCATGGTGTTTGGCGTAACGCTCTGGTGCCAATACATAGACGCTCCCATAAGAAGTGGTAAAATAAAATACGGATCCATGATGGATAAATCATGGATCCATAAAACCCACTCTGAGCTTTTCAATTCCACAGCGTTATAAAGCACTCTATAAATCGCAAAAAACACCGGGATTTGTAAGATTAAGGGCAGACAACCCCCTAGCGGGTTAGCCCCATGTTTTTTGTAAAGCTGCATCATGTGGGCTTGCAACTTTTGGGGCTCGCCCTTGTATTTTTCTTGGAGTTCTTTCATTTTGGGGGCTAATTCTTTGAGCTTTTGCATGCTCACCATGCCTTTATAACTTAAGGGGTAGAGGATTAGGCGCACGATAATCGTTAAAAGAATGATAGCCCAACCCCAATTGCCCACAAATTGATACAAATAATCCAGTAAAACAAACACGCCTTTAGCAAAAAAAGTGATCAAGCCATACTCTATCACATCAGTGAGCATGGGTGAAATCGCTTTCAAAGAGCGGTAATCTTTAGGGCCAATATAGCCATGCAAATCCGCTTCATTTTTAAGAGAAATGAACCCTAAGGGGTTTTTAGTGCCGATTTCTGAATCAATTAAGGCTTCAAAACCTTGAGGATCTTTGGTGAAAAGCAAGGTGGTGAAATACCTATCCACGCTGGATAAAAAGAGGGTGTTAGAAAAGCGTTTGATTTCTTTAGCGTCTTTATCTTCAATTTTTTCAATTTTTTTGTCGGTGTTTTCTAAAAGCACGCCTGAAAAGGTGTAGCTGTCTAAATCAGCCACCGGCCTGTAACCATTGGTGATGACATAGCTAGGGATAAGGTTATTGGGCGATTTGAATGCGATTTTTAAATCATAATGCAGATCATCATAGAAAGTCAGGGTTTTAATGATGCTAAGATCGCCTAAATCTTGGGTTAAAACGAGCTGTTCGTTAGGCCCAAGAGTGGTTTTTGAAGCGCTATAAGGGGTGTTGAACGCTTTATTATTGAGCGTGGGGTCTAAAAAACGCACTTCTAAAGGCTTGAGTTTATCGGCTGCTAAAAGGGGGAGCTCTTTTAGGGGGGGTTGCGCGTTTTCTTTGGAGCTAAAAAGATGGCCCACATGCTCTAAAAAGCCCTTTTGTTTAGGGGTTAGATACTTTTTATCCTTGAGATAAACCTGTTTGATGCGCCCTAAAAAGTCAATTTCAATCCTGGCATGCTCAAAAGAAATCGTGCTTAACAAATTCTCTTGGGGGATGGTTTGAGTAACGCTAAAATGTTGGGCGTTGGGCGCGTTAGGACTTGTTGTTGTGTGGTTGTTGGTTGTTTCTTGCTTTGTGGTTTCGGTTGTTGTTTTGTTTGGTTTTTGGAAAAAATAGCTATAAAGAGCGATAAACAAGAAAGACAGAGCGATCGCTAAAATCAAGCGGAGATTATTATTGTTGTTTTTATCCATTGTGATTAAACCTTAATGATGTAGTAAGTTGCACGGCTTTTTGTGGGAACGAGCCAAAAAGTGATGGTTTTAAAATTGCGATTAGAATCTTTATGAGATTGGATCAAGCTTGGGCGTTTCAAGCGAGTAGTAGGGTAAGCAATGCCCCCAGAGCAAAAAGGGTTGCATGAGAGTATCCTTATAGCGATTTTACCCATAGCGCTCAAAGGGCTTTCAAAATAAAGCAACCACAGAGCGTAGTTGGAGCAAGTGGGGTAAAACCGACAGCTTGAAAAGGTGAAAGCCGAAAAAAAGCGTTGGTAACCCCTAATTGATGCCGTAAGAATCGCGCTCAAAAAAGGCGTTTTATTGTTTCGCATAGGTATGAATTATTCCTTTTTTCAAGTCTTTTAAGGCTTTGTTCATATAGTTTTTAATGGAAGTTAGCATTTCTAAAAAATGTTTTTCTAAAGCCCAAAAATCCAAATGGTAACAATCGCTTCTAGGCACAAACACCAAAGCAAGCCCTTGACAAAGAGCGGCATGCTTTGATGTAAGCGAACGCAAACGGCGTTTGATAAGGTTTCGTTTCACGGCGTTGCCGACTTTTTTGGACACGCTCAAGCCTAATAAATAAAGCGTTTTTTTGTCTTTAAGCCTACAAAAGAGCGGATCTTTAAAACCCTCTTTTCCTTTTGGCGGATCTTTTGACAAATCCAAAACAAAGAGCGAAAAAAAAGGGTTGTGTTTTTTAAACCCCTTTTGATAAACCCTGTCAAACTCACTCTTGTTTTTTAAAGAGTCATAGGGTTTAGACGGAAAGCTTTTTTCTGCCCTTAGCTCGTCTGGCATTAATCACCTTGCGCCCGTTTTTGGTTTTCATTCTCACAAGAAAGCCATGGGTTCGCTTTCTTGGTGTGTTATGTGGTTGGTAAGTGCGTTTCATTAAAACTCCCTTGATAAAAATTAAACATAAACACAGATTTTAGCTAAAGAATGCTAAAAATTGACTAAAACTAATTTTTTTGATTCTTTTTATCTTCAACAAGAATGTAAAGTTGTTTCAGATTGTTCGTTTGCAATAAATCCACGACTTTGATAAAGTTGTCCAAATTGCTTTTCTTATCGCCTTGCAAGACAATAGGGGTGTCTTTAGCCAAAGTGGAAACCTTGTGCTTTAAATTTTCAAAGCTGATTTCTTTATCGTCAAAATAAAAAGAACCCTTATTAGAAATAGCGATTGTAACTTGTTTTTTGTCCAACACGTCTTTAGAATCAGTGCTGTCTTTATCCACTTGAGGAATGCTAATAGGGAGCTTTGAAGTTTGCACAAAAGACGCCGTTGTAAGCACGATCACTAACAACACAAGCATGATGTCAATGAAAGGCACCACATTCATGGATTCTACTTTTTTCACCGCTCAATCCTTAGGCTTTGTTATAAACCTCATGGGATTGCGTATCAACCGGATGGTGGAAAATATCCCATTTGGTAACTAAAATCTCGCTTTTTCTCACGAGCAAATTATAAATCACAATCGCAGGGATCGCTACCAATAGCCCCATACCAGTCGCTTTTAAAGCAAGGGCTAAATTAGTCATGATCGCTTTAGTGTCAATGCCAGAAGCGGAGCCTAAATCCATAAAAGTGAGCATGATCCCCATAACCGTTCCTAAAAGACCGATATAAGGGGCGTTTGAGCCAATCGTGGCCACTAAAGTCAGTCGTTTGTGTAGGGCTAGCTCTAACTTGCGCCTGTCTGTGTAGTCATCTACACGAAGAGTGGCAAAAAACCACAACCTTTCTATTGCGATCGCTATAACGATGACGGATAAGAAGATCAAAAACCCTATGATCCCATAATCTACCATTTCTTTCATTATTATCCTTTAAAGTGGTGTTTTAAATCGGTAAGAATTTCTTTATTGAGCGCTTTTTCTTTGAGACTTTGTCTTTTGTCGTGCAATCTTTTTCCTTTCACTAAAGCAATTTGGATTTTAGCTCTATTTCTTTGGTTAAAATACAATTTCAATCCTACGATACTCAAGCGTTCTTTAGACGCTTCAATCTGCCATTTCAATAATTGCTTTTTGTGTAAAAGCAACTTACGCTCTCGCCTTTCATTGGGCTTGTAATACACATGGATTGTATCTAAATATGATATATGAACACCAAATAAAAAAGCTTCTCCTTTGATTATTTTAACAAAATTATCTTTTAAATTCACCCGAGTTTGCCTTAAAGCCTTCACTTCAGAGCCTAAAAGCGCTAATCCTGCTTCTAAAGTTTCCAAAATTTCATAATCAAAATAGGCTTTTTTATTGCTGGCAATGAGTTTCATTCGCCCCCTTTTTGCATAGGCTTTAGCCTAAAAAACGCGCTCCCGCTCCCGCTAAAAAACCACTCCTTGCCTAATTCGCTTTCTATATTTTTTAAGGCTTGGTTAGTGAGTAAAGCCGGTTTTAAAAGATCGTTTAATCCGTTTCTGTCGCAAGTCTTTAGGCATTCCAAACTCGGCTTTTTAAGCCATTCTTTAGCTTGAGAAAAACAAGTTTTAGGCTTATAAGCTTGATAAACGGCTTTAGTGCTGCAAAAAACATGAGTTGGCGCATAGATTTCTAGGCGATCTTCTAAAGGCTCTTCTTCAAAATTTTCAATGACTTCGCCATAAGAAGTGGCGTTAGCGCTTTTGTATTGCGAGATGAAAAAGTTGGTGTCCGCGCCCACTAAAGACCCCATGCTATAGAGCTCTTCTAAACTCAAACGCCAGTCAAAAATCCGATTTAAATGATACAATAGCCCCCCAGCATCAGCGCTCCCACCGCCTAATCCGGCTTGAGTGGGGATGTTTTTTTCCACTTCAATCGCTAGGGTGTCTAGGGATTTGATGACAGAATGAGAGGAATTTTTTTGCGCTAAAAAATTTTTTAAAATTTGGAGAGCTTTAAAGAGCGAGTTTTCTTCTAAAGGGCAGTCAAAATCCCCTTTTAGCGAAAAGGAAAGCGCGCTTTTGACGCTGATAATGTCTTTGAGCTTGTCTTTAACTAAACACATGCGAGAAATGAGCTTGTGGTAAGCCCTTTCTTTGTGAAGGATTTTTAAAAAAATATTGACTTTAGGATAAACTTCAAAAACATGCGTCAAGGCTTAATGACCTTTTTGATGTTCTCTAACAAGCTTTCATCTACGGACGCAGAAGCTTTTTGGTTTTCGCTCACAATGGCCTCTTTGAGTTCAGCGCGCAAAATAAGGGTGCTTTCAGGCGCTTCAAACCCTAAACGTACACTCCCTCTATCTATGGAAATGACTTTAATGTGGATGTTATCATCAATGACAATCCCTTCATTAACTTTGCGACTGAGTATGAGCATCTTTAATCTCTTGTTCCTTATAGAGAAGGACTAAACACAACGCTTTCTATCATATCGCCCTGCTTGATCTTGTCCAATACATTAAGGCTTTCTGCGTTTTTGATTTTGCCAAACACGGTGTGCTCGCCATCTAAATGGGGCAAATCCACAAAACACAAGAAAAACTGACTCCCCCCTGTGTCTCTCCCGGCATGTGCCATAGAGATAGAGCCTCTTTTGTGCTTGTTGGGGTTATGGGCCACTTCGCATTTAATACGGTGTCCTGGTCCGCCTGTGCCTGTGCCATAAGGGCAGCCTCCTTGAGCCACAAAGCCGGCGATCACACGATGGAAATTAAGCCCGTTATAAAAACCCTCTTTAGCCAAAGTTACAAAGTTACTGACCGCTTGGGGCGCGTCTTTGTAAAAAAGCTCTAGGGTGATATTGCCTTTATTGGTTTTGATCGTAGCGTAAGCGGTTTTTGCAAGCTCTTCTTCTTTAATATCATAAGTTTTAATTGGTTTCATCATAAACCTTTGCGATAAGCTTTTGTCATTCAAATGCTCTATTATAGCAATAAATTAAAACAATTGGTATTTTAGCCGATAGTGCCGTAGGATACTTTTGAAATTTAAGCGGTAAGTTGGATGTTGGATAATGGTGCGTTGGCATAAAAGATTAGCGGTTGGTTGTTGTATCGTTTTATTTTCGTGCATGATGAACGCTAATAACGCTAATAATATCCAAATCGTTAGAGACGATCCGCCCCTTGATCCAACGCTCCCTGCATGGGTTTATTCTGTTGCGTTATTGAAAGTGTATTTTAGCGATGGGACTTATAAAGAAGGCTATGCGACTTTGCTCAAAAACGGGCGTTATATCGCTTCTTCTGAAACGCTTTATTCTAATGGCTTATACCCTAAAATGATTTTAGCCAAAATGCAAGACAGCAGTGCTAAAGAGCTGATTTGCATAGCCAGTTTGCGCCTTGAAGCGATGGATAGGAATCAGGGGCTTTCACTTTTAAAAACCGCCGATTTTAGAGACGATTATTGCCATAAAAGAGAAGAGAGCTATTATCATGCAAGGATTTATGCCAAATACGCTCAAACTTTCCATTCAAATCCCTATACCAATCAAAAAACACCCAATTCTGATCTCTACTACCCGGCGTTGAATGAGGGGAATTCTTTTTCTATACAGATAACGGGCATTTCTGTGGCTGAACTTTTAAAATCTAAAAAGTTTCTTTCGCTTGATAGTTCTTTTAAAAAGGGGAGCGTGTTGTGGGGAGGGAGGCCTTATTTTAGCGAAGTGGGGGAGTTTGTGGGAATGGCTAGCAGCACTTTAGAAAACCACGAAAGTTTAGTGATTATCCCTAAAGAGAAGATCGTAAAATTTTTAAGCGCTCTAAAAAATCAAAATATTTTCCCAAACATTCCATAATTTAAGCAAACCTTAAGCTTTCTATGACTATAATTTCATTTCCTTGTTTCAGCAAGGGCTTTTAAAAAGCCGCTTGATACCTTACAAGGATAGCTGATTAAAAGCAAACGATCTTTGAAAACTAAGCAAATTGATAGAAGTTCTTTTTAAAGGGATATTCTAAAACAAAATAAGTAATGACTGACTAAATAGAGTGAGGGTTTTTATAACTTCCATTCTTTTATAAGAAATTCTTATCCAACTAGTGCCAATTGATTTCATTGATTATGATGGTTATATTATTATGATTGATGACTGAATGGCATGAGAGTATTTTATTCAGGTTAGCGTTTAGCTAAACCTTTTTAAAAAGTTTCTTTCTGTTTTGTTGTTGTAATACTTAAGAACACAACCCGTTTTATTCAATAAAGTATAAAACGAGTTCTTGTGATACGCTAAAGCTGTTGTTAGGAATAACAACAGCCTATCAAAAAACAAAAAGAGCTTTAGGACAAACACTTTTATGGAGAGTTTGATCCTGGCTCAGAGTGAACGCTGGCGGCGTGCCTAATACATGCAAGTCGAACGATGAAGCTTCTAGCTTGCTAGAGTGCTGATTAGTGGCGCACGGGTGAGTAACGCATAGGTCATGTGCCTCTTAGTTTGGGATAGCCATTGGAAACGATGATTAATACCAGATACTCCCTACGGGGGAAAGATTTATCGCTAAGAGATCAGCCTATGTCCTATCAGCTTGTTGGTAAGGTAATGGCTTACCAAGGCTATGACGGGTATCCGGCCTGAGAGGGTGAACGGACACACTGGAACTGAGACACGGTCCAGACTCCTACGGGAGGCAGCAGTAGGGAATATTGCTCAATGGGGGAAACCCTGAAGCAGCAACGCCGCGTGGAGGATGAAGGTTTTAGGATTGTAAACTCCTTTTGTTAGAGAAGATAATGACGGTATCTAACGAATAAGCACCGGCTAACTCCGTGCCAGCAGCCGCGGTAATACGGAGGGTGCAAGCGTTACTCGGAATCACTGGGCGTAAAGAGCGCGTAGGCGGGATAGTCAGTCAGGTGTGAAATCCTATGGCTTAACCATAGAACTGCATTTGAAACTACTATTCTAGAGTGTGGGAGAGGTAGGTGGAATTCTTGGTGTAGGGGTAAAATCCGTAGAGATCAAGAGGAATACTCATTGCGAAGGCGACCTGCTGGAACATTACTGACGCTGATTGCGCGAAAGCGTGGGGAGCAAACAGGATTAGATACCCTGGTAGTCCACGCCCTAAACGATGGATGCTAGTTGTTGGAGGGCTTAGTTTCTCCAGTAATGCAGCTAACGCATTAAGCATCCCGCCTGGGGAGTACGGTCGCAAGATTAAAACTCAAAGGAATAGACGGGGACCCGCACAAGCGGTGGAGCATGTGGTTTAATTCGAAGATACACGAAGAACCTTACCTAGGCTTGACATTGAGAGAATCCGCTAGAAATAGTGGAGTGTCTGGCTTGCCAGACCTTGAAAACAGGTGCTGCACGGCTGTCGTCAGCTCGTGTCGTGAGATGTTGGGTTAAGTCCCGCAACGAGCGCAACCCCCTTTCTTAGTTGCTAACAGGTCATGCTGAGAACTCTAAGGATACTGCCTCCGTAAGGAGGAGGAAGGTGGGGACGACGTCAAGTCATCATGGCCCTTACGCCTAGGGCTACACACGTGCTACAATGGGGTGCACAAAGAGAAGCAATACTGCGAAGTGGAGCCAATCTTCAAAACGCCTCTCAGTTCGGATTGCAGGCTGCAACTCGCTTGCATGAAGCTGGAATCGCTAGTAATCGCAAATCAGCCATGTTGCGGTGAATACGTTCCCGGGTCTTGTACTCACCGCCCGTCACACCATGGGAGTTGTGTTTGCCTTAAGTCAGGATGCTAAATTAGCTACTGCCCACGGCACACACAGCGACTGGGGTGAAGTCGTAACAAGGTAACCGTAGGTGAACCTGCGGTTGGATCACCTCCTTTCTAGAGAAAAGCTTTTAACATTCGCTTGTTAAAAGCCAAAGAGTATTACCTGACAAAAGGACTTCTTGTTGCTTAGTTTTGAAAGATTGAGCTTATTCTTTCTTTTTTAAATCTTGATTTTTATTTGGTTTTTGCTTAAACTTTTTCATTCTTGTTTTTAATATTTCTTGCTCGCTTGTATTGGATTTCTTAAATCTTACTTCTTGTTTTTTTCCATTTTTGTTTTTTACTTATTGCGTTTTAATTCTTATGTTTAACTTTTTGTTTTTTTACGCTTTAATATTAAAGTTTTAGTTTTGGTGTTTTGCTTCTTGTTTCTTTGTGTTCTTAAGGTTTTTTACTGCTTATAATTTTTGTTTGTTGTTTCACCTTGTTTTTTGCTTGCTTGATTTTGATTTGATTGTGTTTCGTGTTTTATTTTTCTTAAATCTCATTTCTTTTGTTTGAGTGTTGGTTTTAGTGTTGGATTTTCTCAATTCTTATGTTTGTATTTTTTGGTTCTTGTTTCTTTGTGTTCTTAAGGTTTTTTACTGCTTGTGGTTTGTGGTTGTTGTGTTGGAGTTTTACTTGTTACTTCTTGGGTTTTAATTTCTTATTCCTTACTTATTGCGTTTTGATTCTTATGTTTTAATGTTTATGTTTTTAGTTTTTCTTGCTTCTTAATGTTTAGTGGGTTCGTTATTTTTAAGGGGGTTTAGTGGGGTTTGGTCGTTGGGTTTTATTTTCTTAAGCCTTATCTTTATCTCATGATTGCAATTCTTGCTTATTTTTGATTTGCTTGTTTTTGATTTCTTGCGTGTTAAGTTTTATTTTTTGTGAAATGCATATAAGGGAGTGGTTATTTT
>NZ_SHOW01000013.1:0-538 GCF_011175115.1 Helicobacter pylori
TAGCCATTTAGAAGAGGGGCAAAATGCATAAAATAGAGCGCTTGCTCCAAACCTTAGCGCCTAAGGGGGTGGAGTTTAAAACGCTTGAAGAGGTTTTTGAAATTAAAAATGGTTACACCCCATCAAAAAACAATCCTGAATTTTGGGAAAAAGGGACTATCCCTTGGTTTAGAATGGAGGACATTAGAGAAAATGGGAGGATTTTAAAAGACTCTATCCAACACATTACCCCAAAGGCTTTAAAGGGTAAGAAATTATTCCCCAAAAATTCTATTATTATTTCTACAACAGCAACCATAGGCGAACATGCCCTTTTAATCGTTGATTCGTTAGCGAATCAACAATTCACTTTTTTAAGCAAAAAAGCGAATTGTGATATTGCTTTAGACATGAAATTCTTTTTTTACCAATGTTTTCTTTTGGGGGAATGGTGCAAAAAAAATACTAATGTTTCAGGTTTTGCTTCTGTGGATATGACTGCTTTTAAAAAATATAAGTTCCCCATCCCACCCCTAGAAATCCAACACGAGATCGTTAA
>NZ_SHOW01000002.1:0-27265 GCF_011175115.1 Helicobacter pylori
ATTGTTTGAAAAACGCTAAAACCGAAGCTGAGAAAAAAAGGTGTGTCAAAGATCTCCCTAAAGACTTGCAGAAAAAGGTTTTAGCCAAAGAGAGTGTTAAGGCTTACAAAGACTGCGTTTCAAGAGCTAGGAATGAAAAAGAGAAACAAGAATGCAAGAAATTACTCACCCCTGAAGCGAGAAAGCTACTAGAAGAAGCTAAAAAGAGCGTTAAGGCTTATTTGGATTGCGTTTCAAGAGCTAGGAATGAAAAAGAGAAACAAGAATGCAAGAAATTACTCACCCCTGAAGCGAGAAAGCTATTAGAAGAAGCTAAAGAGAGCCTTAAAGCCTATAAAGACTGTCTCTCTCAAGCTAGAAATGAAACTGAAAGGAGAGCCTGCGAGAAATTGCTCACCCCTGAAGCGAGGAAACTATTAGAGCAAGAAGTTAAAAAAAGCGTTAAAGCTTATTTAGACTGCGTTTCAAGAGCTAGGAATGAAAAAGAGAAACAAGAATGCGAGAAATTACTCACCCCCGAAGCTAGGAAATTTTTAGAGAAACAGCGCCAACAAAAAGATAAAGCGATAAAGGATTGCTTGAAAAACGCCGATCCTAACGACAGAGCGGCTATTATGAAGTGTTTGGATGGTTTGAGCGATGAAGAGAAGCTCAAATACCTGCAAGAAGCTAGAGAAAAGGCTGTCTTGGATTGTTTGAAAACGGCTAGGACCGATGAAGAAAAAAGGAAATGCCAAAACCTTTATAGCGATTTGATCCAAGAAATCCAAAATAAAAGGACACAGAACAAACAAAATCAATTGAGTAAAACAGAAAGGTTGCATCAAGCAAGCGAGTGCTTGGATAACTTAGATGACCCTACTGATCAAGAAGCCATAGAGCAATGTTTAGATGGCTTGAGCGATAGCGAAAGGGCGCTAATTCTAGGAATCAAACGACAAGCTGATGAAGTGGATCGGATTTATAGCGATCTAAGAAGCCGCAAAACCTTTGATAACATGGCGGCTAAAGGTTATCCATTGTTGCCAATGGATTTCAAAAATGGTGGCGATATTGCCACTATTAACGCCACTAATGTTGATGCGGACAAAATAGCTAGCGATAATCCTATTTATGCTTCCATAGAGCCTGATATTACTAAGCAATACGAAACAGAGAAAACCATTAAGGATAAGAGTTTAGAAGCTAAATTAGCTAAGGCTTTAGGTGGCGATAAAAAAGATGACGATAAAGAAAAAAGTAAAAAACCCACAGCAGAAACTAAAGCAGAAAGCAATAAGATAGACAAAGATGTCGCAGAAACCGCTAAAAATATCAGCGAAATCGCTCTTAAGAACAAAAAAGAAAAGAGTGGGGATTTTGTAGATGAAAATGGTAATCCCATTGACGATAAAAAGAAAGAAGAAAAACAAGATGAAACAAGCCCTGTCAAACAGGCCTTTATAGGCAAGAGTGATCCCACATTTGTTTTAGCGCAATACACCCCCATTGAAATCACTCTGACTTCTAAAGTAGATGCCACTCTCACGGGTATAGTGAGTGGGGTTGTAGCCAAAGATGTATGGAACATGAACGGCACTATGATCTTATTAGATAAAGGCACTAAGGTGTATGGGAATTATCAAAGCGTGAAAGGTGGCACGCCTATTATGACACGCTTAATGATAGTCTTTACTAAAGCCATTACGCCTGATGGTGTGATAATACCTCTAGCAAACGCTCAAGCAGCAGGCATGTTGGGTGAAGCAGGGGTAGATGGCTATGTGAATAATCACTTTATGAAGCGCATAGGCTTTGCTGTGATAGCAAGCGTGGTTAATAGCTTCTTGCAAACTGCGCCTATCATAGCTCTAGATAAACTCATAGGCCTTGGCAAAGGTAGAAGTGAAAGGACACCTGAATTTAATTACGCTTTGGGTCAAGCTATCAATGGCAGCATGCAAAGTTCAGCTCAGATGTCTAATCAAATTCTAGGGCAACTGATGAATATCCCCCCAAGTTTTTACAAAAACGAGGGTGATAGTATTAAGATTCTCACAATGGACGATATTGATTTTAGTGGCGTGTATGATGTTAAAATTACCAACAAATCTGTGGTAGATGAAATTATCAAACAAAGCACCAAAACTTTGTCTAGAGAACATGAAGAAATCACCACAAGCCCCAAAGGTGGCAATTAATTCAAGAGAAAGGATAAAATATATTCATGTTACTAAATACGTTACTAAACTCGGTTCTTTACAAAATAAAAGACAAGACCAACAACAGGCTCTTCTAAAGGATGTAGTGGCGGAAAAAACCAAGCAAAAACAATGAAAGGAAACAGCAATGGAACTCGGTTTCAATGAAGCAGAAAGACAAAAGATCTTAGACAGCAACAGCTCTCTTATGGGAAATGCAAATGAAGTAAGGGATAAGTTTATTCAAAATTACGCCTCTTCTTTAAAAGATAGCAACGATCCGCAAGATTTTTTGAGAAGAGTTCAAGAATTAAGAATCAATATGCAAAAGAATTTTATTAGTTTTGATGCTTATTACAACTATTTGAACAACCTTGTGTTAGCCAGTTACAATCGTTGCAAACAAGAAAAGACTTTTGCAGAAAGCACGATCAAAAATGAACTAACGCTTGGAGAGTTTGTTGCAGAAATTTCTGACAACTTTAATAATTTCATGTGTGATGAAGTGGCAAGAATTTCAGACCTAGTGGCTTCTTATCTGCCAAGAGAGTATTTACCGCCATTCATAGATGGCAATATGATGGGCGTGGCGTTTCAGATTCTAGGGATAGATGATTTTGGGAGAAAGCTCAATGAGATTGTCCAAGATATAGGGACTAAATATATTATTTTGAGCAAAAATAAGACTTATCTCACTTCTTTAGAAAGGGCTAAATTGATAACCCAGTTAAAATTAAATTTGGAATAAGAACATGACTGAAGACAGATTGAGTGCAGAAGATAAAAAATTTCTAGAAGTAGAAAGAGCCTTAAAAGAAGCGGCATTAAATCCTCTAAGGCATGCTACTGAAGAACTTTTTGGTGATTTTTTAAAAATGGAAAATATCACTGAGATTTGTTACAATGGGGACAAGGTTGTATGGGTTTTAAAAAATAATGGCGAATGGCAACCGTTTGATGTGAGAAACAAGAAAGCCTTTAGCTTATCTCGTTTAATGCATTTCGCTCGTTGTTGTGCAAGTTTCAAGAAAAAAACAATAGACAACTATGAAAATCCTATTTTGAGTAGCAATTTAGCGAATGGTGAAAGGGTGCAGATTGTCCTTTCCCCTGTTACAGTTAATGATGAAACCATTTCCATATCCATAAGGATACCTAGCAAAACAACCTATCCTCATAGCTTTTTTGAAGAACAAGGTTTTTATAATCTACTAGACAACAAAGAACAAGCGATCAGCGCGATTAAAGATGGTATTGCTATTGGTAAGAATGTGATTGTTTGTGGTGGCACAGGAAGCGGTAAAACAACTTATATCAAAAGCATTATGGAGTTTATCCCTAAAGAAGAAAGGATCATATCCATTGAAGACACCGAAGAGATTGTATTCAAACACCACAAGAACTACACACAGCTTTTTTTTGGTGGGAATATCACCTCTGCTGATTGCTTAAAGTCATGTTTGAGAATGCGACCTGATAGAATCATTTTAGGGGAACTCAGAAGCAGTGAGGCATATGATTTTTATAATGTGCTTTGTAGCGGCCATAAAGGCACGCTAACCACTCTACATGCAGGGAGCAGTGAAGAAGCGTTTATTCGTTTAGCTAACATGAGTTCATCTAATAGCACAGCAAGGAATATCAAGTTTGAAAGTCTCATTGAAGGCTTTAAAGATTTGATTGATATAATTGTCCATATCAACCACCACAAACAGTGTGATGAGTTTTATATCAAACATAGGTAGTAGGAACAATGGAAGACTTTTTGTATAACACCTTATACTTCATAGAGGATTATAAGTTGGTTGTTATTTTTAGTTTCATAGGATTAATAGCGTTATTTTTCCTCTACAAATTCATAAAAACTCAAAAAAAGGTTTTTAAAGATAAAGCTAATCAGCCTCAAAAGAAAAAAAGCTTTAAAGAAATCATTATAGATGGGCTGAAAGAAAGGGTTAAAACCTTTGGCTTTTGGTTGCAAGCGATACTATTACTATCCTATTCTTTTATCACATCAGGGTTATTTTTCTTGATTCTCTTAGGTAATTTTTATGATGACAATCGATTGCCTGAGAGCGATGATGATCTTTTTGATATATGGATCTATGCGATACAAGATTTTCCTAATTACTATTTTAAAGCGCTCACTTTTAGCTCACTCAAGATTTATGGGTTCAATATATCCTTAGTCGTATATAGTTCTATTTTATGCTCTTATATCTTCATTACCTTTTTTGTGTGGTTCTTAAAATACTTAACTCGGACTAGAGATATAGGAGCGAATAAAAAAGTTGATGATCTCTTTGGTAGCGCGAGTTGGGAAACTGAAGAGAAAATGATCAAAGCCAAGCTCATCACGCCCAACAATAAAAAACGTGCCTTTGACAAACGAGAGGTGATTGTAGGCAGGCGTGGCTTGGGGGATTTCATCGCTTACGCAGGACAGGCGTTTATTGGACTCATTGCCCCTACTAGAAGCGGTAAAGGTGTGGGTTTCATCATGCCCAATATGATCAATTATCCTCAAAATATCGTTGTGTTTGACCCTAAGGCGGACACTATGGAAACTTGCGGAAAAATCAGAGAAAAACGCTTCAACCAAAAAGTGTTCATCTATGAACCTTTCTCCTTAAAAACACACCGATTTAATCCTTTCGCTTATGTGGATTTTGGTAATGATGTAGTTTTGACCGAAGACATACTCTCTCAAATTGACACACGCCTAAAAGGGCATGGGATGGTGGCTAGTGGAGGGGATTTTTCCACTCAAATCTTTGGATTGGCAAAGCTCGTGTTCCCTGAAAGACCTAATGAAAAAGATCCTTTTTTTAGCAATCAAGCGCGAAATCTTTTTGTCATCAATTGCAATATTTACAGGGATCTCATGTGGACTAAAAAGGGGCTTGAGTTTGTCAAAAGAAAAAAAATCATCATGCCTGAAACCCCTACGATGTTTTTCATAGGTTCTATGGCAAGCGGGATCAACTTGATTGATGAAGACACAAACATGGAAAAAGTCGTGTCTTTAATGGAATTTTTTGGAGGTGAAGAAGATAAGAGTGGCGATAATCTAAGAGCGCTTAGTCCTGCCACTAGAAACATGTGGAATAACTTTAAGACAATGGGTGGCGCTAAAGAAACTTATAGCTCTGTTCAAGGGGTATATACTTCAGCCTTTGCTCCTTATAATAACGCAATGATCAGGAATTTCACGAGCACTAATGATTTTGATTTTAGGCGTTTAAGGATCGATGAGGTCAGCATTGGCGTGATCGCTAACCCCAAAGAAAGCACTATTGTTGGACCGATATTAGAGCTGTTTTTCAACGTGATGATTTATAGCAATTTGATTCTACCAATCCATGATCCACAATGCAAAAGAAGTTGCTTGATGCTCATGGATGAATTTACGCTCTGTGGCTATTTAGAAACCTTTGTTAAAGCGGTAGGGATTATGGCAGAATACAACATGCGCCCCGCTTTTGTGTTTCAAAGTAAGGCGCAACTAGAGAATGACCCCCCACTTGGTTATGGTAGGAATGGCGCTAAGACTATTTTAGACAACCTTTCTTTGAATATGTATTATGGAATCAACAACGATAACTACTATGAACACTTTGAAAAACTTTCTAAGGTGTTAGGGAAATACACAAGACAAGATGTGAGCCGAAGCATTGATGATAATACAGGTAAGACCAACACTTCTATCAGCAACAAGGAGCGGTTTTTGATGACCCCTGATGAATTGATGACTATGGGCGATGAGCTTATTATTTTAGAAAATACGCTCAAACCTATCAAATGCCACAAGGCGCTTTACTACGATGATCCTTTCTTCACCGATGAACTCATTAAGGTGAGTCCAAGTTTGAGCAAGAAATACAAATTGGGGAAAGTGCCTGATCAGACGACTTTTTATGATGATTTGCAAGCCGCTAAAACCAGAGGTGAATTGAGCTATGATAAATCTTTAGTGCCTGTGGGTTCAAGCGAATTGTGATTTTAGTTTCTAATCATTAATTTCGTTTTGGAAATCTTTCAAGATCAGATCAGGTGCTTCTTTGCTAAAAAATATGATCTTTGTCTTGCATGAAGCGTTTGGGTTTTCCTATATCTTTAATGGAATTTTCACTCATCAAAAGCTTGTGTGTTCTTTGTTTTGCTAGCCATCGCTCTTATTGGATTGTTGCATGCGCTAGGTTAAGATTCATCAAGCCATTCTTACAGCACCCATGCTCAGAGAAAATGGTGCGAATTGGAAGAATTCTTACGCTATATGTTCTTATAAGGAAGGCAAAAAGCCTATTCCAAAAAATAAAAAGACAGAATATCTTAATAAAAAGAAGCAAAATATATTTTAGAAAAATTAAAAGATAATGATGCAAATGATATTATTATAAATTCATAAGATAGGAGAAGTGTATCACCAAGATTGCTTGTAAAAATTACAAAGATTCAAAAATAGTTAGTATGCTCTACTCGTTGTAACGCACTTGAGAATAAATGCAGCGAAACTTCTTCACATAAGCGCCATTAGGGTTGTGTTTCATTCCCCCATTATAAGCGCCTATTGCCATTTCCACTAATTGATACACGCTTTTGTTGGGGTGTTTTTGTTTGTAATAATCAAAATTTTCTTTTAAAATTTGTTTGGCTAATTGGATCGCAAAATCCACATCGTTTAACAATTTGGTTTTGAGGAGCGTTTTAGAGTAGGTAGGATAGAATTTTTTAGCGGTGTTTAAAGTGATATGAAACATGGAATAAGAAGTGTCTTTTGTGGAAATTTCGCGCTTGTTGTTCAACCCTAGAGAGCTTTCTAACAAAGCGATAGAAATAAGCGTTCTGCACACCACTTCATTGTTGCAACCTTTTTGATGGATATGGATAAGATTTTCATACTGCTTGAAACTAATGGTTACCTTTTGGCATGGATAGGCTAAGGAATTAAGAAGCAAAGTCAGACCAATCCATTTCTCAAACAAAACTTTAACTTACTTTGACTCTTTCAGTAACGCTTTTTGTAACTTCTGCTTGTCGTATTTGAGCTTGTCCTTTAGAGGTGAGAGCAGATTTTGAACACTCTCATAACCACACAGCATTCCCTCTTTATAGGGGTCGTTTTTGATTTTTGCATAGAGGCTAATGCCATTAGCGTAACACAAGCCGTTAGACTTGATGTAGTAGCTTTTGATTTCTTCTTCTAAGTTCCTCAAGTCATTAGGGTTGAGAGGCGTTTTTTTGCTGTAAGAATTTTCACTGATCAAAGTCCCCTCATAGCTTCTTTTGATCGTGGTCTCCTTATCCACTAATAACCCATTATAGTTCTCTTTTTCTTTGACAACTCTCATTGTTTCATCAGAATTACTTGTTTGAGGAGAAACAGGCACTTCCACTACTCTAGGTTTCTTAGCGTTTTTCTTTTTCAACTCTGCTTTTAGAGCTTTTAGTTTCTTTTGATTTTCTAAGTCTTTGAGCCTGTATTTAGCCAATTCAGCCTCTTGTTTTTCTTTTTCTGCTAAGAGTTTCTTTTCCCTCTCTTCCTCATTGGCTATGAGTTGGGAGTTAGCGATTAGCTCTTCTATGAGCTTCTCTTTGCTGTTTTCAGGAGCGGTTTGGGTGGCATAAGGTGATGGTTGGGCCTCATTGGCGTTATTTGTCTCTTTGAGTCTATACAAGCTATAAGGAGCAACGATATTGGGTTTTTGAATAACGCTATCGTTACTAGGCATAGCTACCATCTCATCTCTTAGGGGCGAACACACTTCATCATTAGGTCTGCAGATTACATCGTTGGCGTAGTTGAAATACGCGCGTTTTTGTTGTTCAAAAAGCTTATTCTCATCAATTGACGCTCCCTTATCAAGCGTGTGGGCATTGGGATCGCTTCTTTTTGGCACTCTTAAAAAAGTCGCTTGGGCATAAGGCATGTTCTCATTGATTTTTAACACAAACTTAGCGTTTCGTTTGTTGAGCGCTTTTAGAATGTTGTAATACCCATTGACTTGTTCTAACGAACCTGTGATGATGATGAGATCCGCATAAGTCCCCATTGCTCTTGTTTTGATAATGGGGTTTTCTATGGATAAATAGTTGTTGTAATCCAATAGATCCATAGCGTAGAGATAGGTTTTGTCTTTCAAAGCGCTATTACCAAACCAATCCCCAAAGCTTTTGTCATTCACATTCAAGGTGTCGTATATATCAAACAGCGCTTGAGTTTTTGTGTCATCAACAGAGGCATATTGAGGTTTCTTATGATCAGGGATCTGTTGGCGCTGTTTGGCTTCTTTTTTGAGTCGTTTAGCTTCTTTCTTGGTCTCTTTAGTTTCTTTAGTGGCCTTAATGACCTTATCGGCTTCACTTATTTCTTTAGCATAAAGAGTGTTAGAGATTAGTAAGCCCATGAGTAATACAGCGGTTGCTAGTTTTCTAAACATTAGTTTCCTTTTTTTTCAAATTAATATGGAGACAAAATTCTATTGCTTTTAAGATAAGCGATGTAGCTGTAAAAAACTCATTGTTTTTGAAATTCTTTTTTCTTTTCATTAATCTATTGCATTTGGGATATTTAAGATCTTGTGAATCCATACTAGCAGTCCATTTGCACTTAGGATAATTTTTACATCCTAAGAAAAAAGAATTTTCTTTAATATTAGCTTTTACACCAGCCAAAATGAAACGCTCAAGGCGTTTGATTTTTTGCTTTTCAATCTTATTAAGCAATTCTTTTTTTTCTTTTTCTAAATCTTTTTTTCGTTCGTTTTGTTTTGCAAGATCGATAAAGTAAAACTTCCTATTGCAATTCTTACAAGCGTAAGCTCCTCCCCTACCACTTTCTACTTTTTCCATTATGGGCGTGTTTTCACAATGCAAGCAGACCGCTTTCATTGAGCCATTTATTTCTCGTAAAACGCCCTTACAGTCGCCTTTATTTACATAATCAGAGCAACCATAAAATGAGACACCATTCAATCCTCTTTGTATCATTTTAGGTGTGTTACAAACAGAACAAATCAAATATCCTCTGACTCTCTTAATATTAAACTTAGAAAAATTATTACTCACATTGTAACTCGTAGCTAGACTCATATCGCAAATAACTACTCTTAAATCTAAAAAAAGAATTTATAGGTTGCTTGTTTAAGTCATGCAGTGAGTAACAAACCACCAAAACACCTAAATTTGTGAAATTTTCCCTTATTCTTTCTTCAGTCAAAATCGTTGTTCTGCCTCAATCTTTAGTCTCTTTAGCTTCAGTTGGTTCGTTGGTAACGCTTGTTGCTTGAGATTTTTGGGTTTCGTTATTGACAGTTGTGGCCGCTTTAGGTTGTTTTTTGGACAATTTTTCAACTAATTTCACTAAGTTGATATTAGAAAAAGACAAAAAGATTCCTATTGCGACAAAGATTATCCCAACAATCCCCATAGCACCGCTCAAGACACAACATAAAACCCCTGCTCCAATGAGACCTAATGCATCATAACGCTTATCAGCCAAACTGTTTTTGAAAAAATTTACAAAAGCGTTTGGTTTCTTTGTTTCATGGGTTGTTTCAGTTGTATTGATTGTGTCAGCCATAGTGTTATCTCCATTAAGGTATATTCTCAATTTGTTACTATGAAACAAATTCATGTTATTATAGCAAAAAATATAAAACCATCTCCCTATTGCTTGTCGCCATTATGCTGTTGTTTGTAGTCTAAAAAAGAGATGATTTGATAGAATGAAGCGTTTAAGTTAGATCGATTAAGCTTGCTGCTATCCATTCAAATTGCTTTGAAAGTTCGCTTGTGATCTGGCTAGAAAAACAGGCTAAAGAATGGCTCAAATTGTAAAAGGATCTGACATGTTTGAAGATTTTTATCGCACTACCCTCTCTTTTTTAAGGCCTTTCTTGCTTTTATTGGGTTTATTGTTGCCGTTTTCGCTTTGTATAGCTGATGAATATATTAGCATAAATGATGATTGGGATGAAAGGGCGCGAAATCAGTGGGATGAAATTGTGCGAAATCATAAGACATATTATTTTGAAAATGGTTTAGACCATTTTAATCAAGGCCAATACAAACAAGCCTTTAAAGATTTTAAATTGGCACAAGAATACAGCATCGGGCTTGGCAGCGTTTATTTAGCCAAAATGTATTTGGAGGGAAAGGGCGTGAAAGTGGATTACAAAAAAGCGCAACTCTATGCAAAAAACGCTATCAAAGGGTATGGGAGCGGGTTGTTGGGGGGTGCTTTAATTTTAGGATACATGCAAGCAGAAGGCTTAGGGATGAAAAAGGATTTGAAACAAGCGCTCAAGACTTACAGGCATGTGGTTCGCATGTTTTCTAATAAAAGCACAAATTTTGTTAACAAATTTGGATCAAACCTTGCGGAATTTACTAGTATGCTTATTGGATCGCGATTCATTGATCTTTCAGGTTTGAGTGCGAATCCTATAAAATTTGGAAAGAAATTTGGAATACTTGTTAAGAAATCCACTCAAATCAAAGATAAGACACTTCTTTGGGAAGATATTGCTGAAATTTCAAGCAATATTACTTTACTCAAACAACAAATGGGGGAGATCCTTTATAGGATTGGGATCGCTTATAAAGAAGGGCTTGGCACTAGAAAGAAAAAGGACAGGGCTAAAAAATTCCTGCAAAAATCCGCAGAATTTGGCTATGAAAAAGCCATGGAAGCTCTGTAGTTTTAGAAAATACACTTACCTAATCTTTACTATCACTTGGCTAAAATCAAATTCTTTGCTTTAATCTTAAAAAATGCCTTTAAGCTATTTTTTAAATTTTATGATCAATACCCTATTAGAACAAAACTAAAAAGCAAAGAAAATCAAATTTTTCAACCACTTTTTTGAGAACAAGGCATTTTTGCCCTATTCTAAATTTTTAAAATGGGATTATTGATTTGCTCATTGTTTTAGCATGAATAAGTGGTGATAAATTCAAAGGGATGGGGTTTGCTCTCCCATGGGAACACTTCAGAATGGAATTTAAGAGACTGATAGGCTTGAATAAATTCTTCGCTAAAGACCTGACCTTCTTTTAAATACTGCTTATCGGCTAGCATTTCTTCTAACGATCGCCTTAAAGTGTGGGGCATTTGTTTGATACCTTTTTCCCTAATTTCATCTAAAGTCAATTTGAAAAGGTTAATATCCATCGCTTCGCCGGGATCCATTTTGTTTTTAACGCCATCCATACCCGCCATTAAAATCGCTGCAAAAGCCAAGTAGGGGTTTGATGAGCTGTCAGGAAACCTGAATTCAAACCTCGTGCTGTTTTTAGAAATCCCATAAGGGATACGCACGCTCGCGCTCCTGTTATTAGCCGAATAGGTTAAAATAGATGGGGCTTCATATCCCGGAATCAAGCGTTTGTAAGAATTAGTGGAAGCGTTAGTGAAAGCGGCTAACCCTCTAGCGTGGCGCAACACACCCCCTAAAAAATGCAACGCTAACTCACTCAAGCCCTTGTAAGTTTCGCCGCTAAAAAGGTTTTCGTTGTTTTTCCAAACGCTCACATGGGTGTGCATCCCGCTCCCGTTATCCCCATATAGGGGTTTTGGCATGAAAGTGGCGGTTTTCCCGTTTAAATGAGCGACCATTTTAACCACATATTTGAGTTTTTGGACATTATCAGCGGCTTCCACTAAATCCCCAAATTTCACGCCCACCTCGCCTTGCGCTTGCGCGACTTCATGATGGACGACAAAAGTTTCTAGCCCCACTTGGTTTAAGACTTTCACAATTTCAGTGCGAATATCCATCATCGTATCCGTTGGCGGCACAGGCAAATAGCCCCCTTGTTTGCCCGGTCTATGTCCAAAATTGACGCCGTTTTCAAAGCTTTTATCCCTATTCCATTCGCCCTCTTCGCTATCCACTTCATAGTATTGGGAATTGGAAGCGTCTTTAATCTTAATGGAATCAAAGATAAAAAATTCATTCTCCGCGCCAAAATAAGCCACATCGCCCAAACCTGAATCTTTTAAATGTTGTAAGGCTTTTTTAGCGATACTTCTAGGGCATTTCTCATAAGGCTGGTTTTTATACACATCATACACATCGCAAAACACGACCGCGCTCACATCCGCGCTAAAAGGGTCAATAAAATAACGCACCAAATCAGGGGTTAAAATCATATCAGAATGTTCAATGCCTTGCCAGCCTTTAAAAGAGCTCGCATCAAAAGGAATCCCTTCTTTAAACATGCCATGCGTTAAAGCCCCAAAAGAATAAGCGATATGATTCCAAGTGCCTTTAATATCGCTGAATCTAAAATCCACAAATTCCACTTCATTTTCTTTGCAAAATTCAAAAAATTCTTTGATCTTGCTTTCACTATTTTGAGTTCTTACTATCATTAACCACCTTTAATTGTTATGAATTGAGTTTGATTGATAGGGGTGATTATAGCATTTATGGGGTAAAAAAGTAAAATCTGTATCAAGTTTGATTAAGATGCATGCGGTAAAATCCGCTAAATCAAGGAGTGTTATTCATGAAAGCAGGAGAAGCCACACTATTAGAATTTTTTGAACAAAATCAAAACAATCAATTTGTCATTCCCATCTATCAGAGGTTGTATAGTTGGAAAAAGGAACAATGCGAACAATTATGGGATGATATTATCAAAACGGGTGGAAACGATCAAATAAAAGGGCATTTTATCGGTTCTATTTTGTATGTGCTAGATGGCATTAAGCACTCTGACAATGTATTACTCATCGTTGATGGCCAACAAAGGCTCACCACTATCACGCTTTTACTCACCGCTTTGAGAGATCATTGGAGCGATAAAGTTAAGCGTAAAGAAATAGAGGACCACTATCTTATCAACAGCGATAAGGACGGCGATAAGAAATTCAGACTCATCCTCTCAGAGTCTGATAAAGACACCTTGCTATCTTTGATTGATAAAGACAGAAGAAAACCGAGCGAGCCTTCGGTAAAAATAGTGGAAAATTTTGAATTATTTGAAGAATGGATCAATAAAAACACCGACAAACTAGAAACGATTTTTAAAGGATTAGAAAAACTCATGATAGTTTGGATTGCTTTAGATAAAGGAGATGATCCTCAACTTATTTTTGAGAGCATGAACTCAAAAGGTATGGAACTTGCACAAACGGATTTGATCAGAAACTACATTTTAATGGGATTAGAGCCCGAAAAACAAAAGATTTTTTATGAGAAGTATTGGAGGGCTATGGAGAAGGATTTTAAACAAAATGAAAAATTATTTGATCGGTTTGTTAAGCATTATCTCACGATCAAAATAGGAAAAATTCCCAATGAGAAAAGAGTTTATGATGCTTTCAAGGATTATCAGCAAAAAGAAGGGATAGAAATAGAGGATTTATTAAAAGATTTACAAAAATACTGTGGGTATTTTTGCCGGATCGTATTCAAAAAAGAAGACGATAAAGATTTAAACAAGGCTTTAAGTTTTTTGGTGGATTTAGAGATGGATGTGATTTATCCGCTATTACTAGAGCTTTATAGCGATTATAGCGATGGGGTTTTATCCAAGAATGATTTTAGGAGTAGCATCGCTTTGATAGAGAGCTATATTTTCAGAAGGGCGGTGTGCGGGCTTGGCACAAATAGTCTCAATAAAGTCTTTCCCTCTTTTACAAAGCGCATCCAAAAAGATGAATATTTTAAAAGCCTAGAGGCGCATTTTGGTTATCTGACAGAAAAACAAAGATTTCCAAACAATGACGAGTTTAAAGAGCATTTTATTACGATAGATTTTTATCATTTTCAAAAAAGGGAATACTTTCTTGAAAGGTTAGAAAATTTTGAAAGAGAAGAGCGAGTTTATACCCATGAATACACTACTGAACACATCATGCCTCAAACACTCACGGAACAATGGAAAAGGGATTTGGGTGAAAATTTTCAAGCAATACACGAGAAATACCTCCACACAATAGGGAATCTCACTCTAACCGGTTATAATTCTACATACAGCAACAAATCTTTCAAAGAAAAAAGAGATATGGAGAAGGGCTTCAAACAAAGCCCATTGAGACTCAATCAAAGTTTGAGAGATTTAGAATCTTTTGACGAAAAAGAGATTGAAAAAAGAGCTAATTATTTAGCGGATTGGGCTTTAAAGATTTGGACTTACCCCAATCTAGATG
Source organism: Helicobacter pylori (assembly GCF_011175115.1). GTDB lineage: Bacteria > Campylobacterota > Campylobacteria > Campylobacterales > Helicobacteraceae > Helicobacter > Helicobacter pylori_DF. Next base: position 14,344 of record NZ_SHOW01000002.1, read on the forward strand.
CAGAAACATTAGAGAAATATAAACCCAAGAAAGAAAAAAAGGTTTATGATTTAAGCTCTTATAAGTTTGGTTCTCATTCAAGGGAATTATTTGATATTTTAAGCAAAGAGATTAAAGCTCTTGATGAAAGGATAACCGAAAAATTTAATCAAGAGTATATCTCTTATATGTTTGACAAAAATTTTGTGGATATTGTCCCGCTAAAAAATGGATTAAAATTGTATTTGAATATGCCATTTAATGAACTGCAAGACGAAAAAAATCTGGCAAGGGATATGACTAATAAAGGTCATTTGGGGAATGGGGAAATAGAAGTCAAGCTAGAAACAAAAGAGAATATCCCTTATTGTTTGGGATTGATCAAGCAGGCTTTAGAAAAACAGATGGGTGGTAAGAACAGGCAATAAAAATCCAACTTATTAAAATAAAGAGTATAATTACAAATTACTTAAAACTTAAAGGGGATATGATGAAAGTTCTATTATTAGAAGATGTGAAAAATTTAGGCAAAGCGGGTGAAGTGTGTGAGGTTAAAGATGGCTATGGGAATAACTTTTTAATCGCTAACCAAAAAGCCAAACTCGCCACTAACGAAGTGATCAACAAATACAAAGCCGAAGTTAAAAAGAAAGCGGAAAAAGAAGCCCTAGAAAAGGCGCAAAAATTGCAAATGGTAGAAACCTTACAAACCATCACGCTGACTATCCATAAAAAAGTCGGCGCGAACGGCTCTTTATTTGGAGCGATCACTAAAGAAGAGATCACGGAGCGTTTGAAAGAACAGCATGCGAGTTTAAATTTAGATAAAAAAGACATCGAACTCAAACACCCGATTAAAAGCACAGGGATCTATGAGATTGAAGTCAAACTTGGATCGGGGATTGCGGGCGTGTTTAAGATTGATGTGGTGGCTGAGTAGAAAATGTTTGAAGCGACGACGATTTTGGGCTATAGAGGGGAATTTGATAACAAAAAGTTCGCGCTCATTGGAGGTGATGGGCAGGTAACTTTGGGTAATTGCGTAGTCAAAGCCAATGCGACAAAAATCAGGAGCTTGTATCACAACCAGGTTTTAAGCGGGTTTGCCGGGAGCACGGCGGACGCTTTTAGTTTGTTTGATATGTTTGAACGCATTTTAGAGAGCAAAAAAGGGGATTTGTTTAAAAGCGTGGTGGATTTCAGCAAAGAATGGCGCAAAGACAAGTATTTACGCCGATTGGAAGCGATGATGATCGTTTTAAACTTCGATCACGTTTTTATTTTGAGCGGCACGGGCGATGTTTTAGAAGCTGAAGACAATAAGATCGCCGCTATTGGGAGTGGGGGGAATTTTGCTTTGAGCGCGGCTAGGGCTTTAGATCATTTCGCTCATTTAGAGCCTAGAAAACTCGTAGAAGAGTCCTTAAAAATCGCAGGGGATCTTTGCATTTACACCAACACGAATATTAAAATTTTGGAGCTTTAATGTCTAAATTGAATATGACCCCAAGAGAAATTGTCGCTTATTTAGATGAATACATCATTGAGCAAAAGGAGGCTAAAAAGTTTATCGCTATCGCTTTAAGGAATCGTTACAGGCGTTTGCAACTGGAAAAATCCTTACAAGAAGAAATCACGCCTAAAAACATTTTAATGATTGGCTCTACTGGCGTGGGTAAAACTGAAATCGCAAGAAGAATGGCAAAAATCATGAAACTCCCCTTTGTGAAAGTGGAAGCGAGCAAATACACAGAAGTGGGTTTTGTGGGGCGCGATGTGGAGTCTATGGTAAGGGATTTAGTCAATAACAGCGTGCTTTTAGTGGAAAATGAGCATAAAGAAAAATTAAAAGACAAGATTGAAGAGGCGGTTATAGAAAAAATCGCTAAAAAACTCCTGCCCCCCTTGCCTAGTGGCGTGAGCGAAGAGAAAAAACAAGAATACGCTAATAGCCTTTTAAAGATGCAACAAAGAATCGTGCAAGGCGAGTTGGATAGTAGAGAAATTGAAATTGAAGTGCGTAAAAAAAGCATAGAGATTGATTCTAATGTGCCACCTGAAATTTTAAGGGTTCAAGAAAACTTGATTAAGGTTTTCCATAAAGAACAGGATAAAGTCAAAAAAACCTTAAGCGTTAAAGAGGCTAAAGAAGCCCTAAAAGCAGAAATTAGCGACACGCTTTTAGACAGCGAAGCCATTAAAATGGAGGGTTTGAAGCGCGCGGAAAGTTCAGGGGTGATTTTTATTGATGAAATTGATAAGATCGCTGTCAGCTCTAAAGAAGGAAGCCGTCAAGATCCCAGTAAAGAGGGGGTTCAAAGGGATTTGTTGCCGATTGTAGAGGGGAGTGTGGTGAATACGAAGTATGGCTCTATTAAAACAGAGCATATTTTATTCATTGCAGCAGGGGCGTTTCATCTTTCTAAACCAAGCGATTTGATCCCTGAATTGCAGGGTCGTTTCCCTTTAAGGGTGGAGTTAGAGAATTTAACCGAAGAAATCATGTATATGATTTTAACCCAAACTAAAACCTCTATCATCAAGCAATACCAAGCCCTTTTAAAAGTGGAGGGCGTAGAAATTGCGTTTGAAGACGATGCGATCAAAGAGTTAGCCAAACTTTCTTATAACGCCAATCAAAAAAGTGAAGACATAGGCGCTAGAAGGTTGCACACCACCATTGAAAAAGTGCTAGAAGACATTAGTTTTGAAGCGGAGGATTATTCAGGGCAACGTATCACTATCACTAAAGAATTGGTTCAATCCAAGCTAGGGGATTTAGTGGCTGATGAAAATTTAGTGAAGTATATTTTATGATGAAAACTAAGGCGGGCTTTGTAGCTCTTATAGGCAAACCAAACGCTGGAAAAAGCACTCTTTTAAACACTCTTTTAAACGCTCATTTAGCCCTTGTTTCGCATAAGGCTAACGCGACCAGAAAATTGATGAAATGCATCGTGCCTTTTAAAGACAAAGAAGGGTATGAGAGCCAGATCATTTTTTTAGACACTCCAGGGCTCCATCATCAAGAAAAATTACTCAACCAGTGCATGCTCTCACAGGCTTTAAAAGCGATGGGCGATGCCGAATTGCGCGTTTTTTTAGCTTCTGTGCATGATGATTTGAAAGGGTATGAAGAGTTTTTGAGTTTGTGCCAAAAACCCCATATCTTGGCTTTGAGTAAGATTGACACAGCCACGCATAAGCAGGTTTTACAAAAATTACAAGAGTATCAAAAATACGCTTCGCAATTTTTAGCTCTAGTGCCTTTGAGCGCGAAAAAATCTCAAAATTTAAACGCGCTTTTAGAATGCATCAGCCAGCATTTAAGCCCTAGTGCATGGCTTTTTGAAAAGGATTTAATGAGCGATGAAAAAATGCGCGATATTTATAAGGAAATCATTAGGGAGAGTTTGTTTGATTTTTTGAGCGATGAAATCCCTTATGAAAGCGATGTGATGATTGATCAATTTATAGAAGAAGAACGCATAGACAAGGTGTATGCGCGTATTATTGTAGAAAAAGAAAGCCAAAAAAAAATCGTGATAGGCAAAAACGGGGTAAATATCAAACGCATCGGGACTAACGCGCGATTAAAAATGCAAGAAGTGGGCGAAAAAAAGGTTTTTTTAAACTTGCAAGTGATCGCTCAAAAATCATGGAGTAAGGAAGAAAAGAGCTTGCAAAAACTGGGCTATATCCATAAAAGGGGTATAAATTGAAAAAAATATTACCGGCTCTGTTAATGGGGTTTGTGGGCTTGAATGCTAGTGATCGTTTGTTAGAAATTATGCGCCTTTATCAAAAACAAGGCTTGGAAGTGGTGGGTCAAAAGCTGGATTCTTATTTAGCGGATGAGTCTTTTTGGGCAGAAGAGCTTCAAAACAAGGACACGGATTTTGGCTATTATCAAAACAAGCAGTTTTTATTTGTGGCTAATAAATCCAAGCCCAGTTTGGAGTTTTATGAAATAGAAAACAACATGCTTAAAAAAATCAACAGCTCTAAAGCCCTTGTAGGCTCTAAAAAGGGCGATAAAACTTTAGAGGGCGATTTGGCCACGCCTATTGGAGTGTATCGTATCACGCAGAAATTGGAGCGCTTGGATCAATATTATGGCGTTTTGGCTTTTGTAACGAATTACCCTAATTTGTATGACACCTTGAAAAAACGCACCGGGCATGGCATTTGGGTGCATGGAATGCCTTTAAATGGCGATAGGAATGAATTGAACACCAAGGGCTGTATTGCGATTGAAAACCCGCTTTTAAGCTCTTATGATAAAATATTAAAAGGCGAAAAAGCATTTCTCATCACCTATGAAGACAAGTTTTTCCCAAGCACCAAAGAAGAATTGAGCATGATTTTAAGCTCCCTTTTTCAATGGAAAGAATCCTGGGCTAGGGGCGATTTTGAACGCTACATGCGTTTTTATAACCCCAATTTCACTCGCTATGACGGCATGAAATTCAACGCTTTTAAAGAGTATAAAAAAAGGGTGTTTGCAAAAAATGAAAAAAAGAATATCGCTTTTTCTTCTATCAATGTGATCCCCTACCCCAACTCTCAAAACAAACGCTTGTTTTATGTGGCGTTTGACCAAGATTACAAAGCCTACCAGCAAAACAAGCTCTCTTATAGCTCCAATTCTCAAAAAGAACTCTATATAGAGATTGAAAACAATCAAGTGTCTATCATAATGGAAAAATAAGTTAGAGATAGGCACTAAAGTCAAAGCCACGATAAAAGACAAAGTAATGGAAGCCAAAGTCATTGGCATTAGAAATAATCGTGCAACTTTACAGAGTGAAAAAGGAAATGAAGCTTTAAAAATAACAAATGATTAAGAAATATTAATTAAGAATTATGAATAGAGGATTTTAGGAGTTGTGAGGGTGAAGCATGGCATTAGTTTTGTAGATGTGAGTATTCCATATTATGGATATAAGTTAAGTCTTTGTTTGGAAAGAATTGAAGATATAGGGGAATTCACTCTATTTTGCTTGCATGCTTTTGGGGATGGATTAAATCTTAATGAATTATCGCAAGTTACAGAGATTGACCCTATAACCATTCAAAAACACCTGGATTTTTTAGTAAAGCGGGGTTTTGTCAATGAAAAACACAAGATTAGTGCTTATGGGCGCAACATTTTAAAATTACACGATGAAATCAACAAATTTAATCGCGCAAATCGGGTGGTGTTTTTGGAAAATGCAGCGAGAGAAAAAATAAAAAGATGGCGTGAACGCCAAGAGCTAACAGATTGTTCTCGTGGGTGGCTCATCGCAGGAGAAGATTTAAGCCTACAAGAATTTGAGGAGCTTTATAATGCACGCAAGGATATTGATCAGGTATTGCGCTTATTGGATAATACGAAAGATTTCAAAGATGTTTCAGATGAGATTAGGATGCGTTTAGAACCAAAGGAAGTAGAGCGGTTTTTAGTTTTTAAAATCAATCCAAAGGCGCTAACGCATGCAAAGATTGAAGGGAAAACATATATCCGTGCAATCCATGGGGAGCAAGAGTGTTTTATAGAGATAGAAACACTCTGCAAGCAACTATGATAAGCATCGATCTCTTTAAAACCGATGGGCGTTTTGCGCGTGGTATGCACAACACAAAAATCATCTATAGTGCCATACGCTATGGAGCAAAAGGAATTGCTAAAGTGAGTCCGGTCTTAGTCTGTGTGGATGTGGTGATTAGTTTGGCTGATATGATCCATTCCTATGGCCAATATCGTGCCGCTAAAGAGCAAACCAAACAACTAGAAATAATACGCAATACTTTAAAGAAAACAATATGAAAATCTTTTGATAGAATTAAGATTAGACAAACAGAAGCTCAGATTACAGCTTGCCCAAGACTTAGAAAAGATAGATGCTAGAATACGCAAGAATGCGGATAAAATGCATCTGCTTAAATTAGCTTATGAAAACAGCTTTATGGTTTTAAAATGCATCAAGGAGCATTTAGATGAATACGAGAAAAAATTCCCTTATGACAATGCCCAAAGAATTGTAGTCTTGTGCCAACAATACCATGAAGCGCTCACAACACATTGCCAAGCGTCTTTAAACTTTATAGGAGGTTAATATGAGAAGCGTTAATTTACCCACACCAAAAGGAAACTCTAAAGGGGATTTTCTTGACAACCTCTCTTTATCAGATATGTTAAAGTTGGTAACTGCTTCTAAAGACTTGATTTCATCAGCGATCAATGCCCAGAAAGAAATTAGCAAAGAGCAAGAAAAGACTAAACAAGTAGAAATACAAGCAAATCAAGAGATGATAGCTTCAAACAACAGATTGAGAGAAAGATCGCTGAATTCCAAAGAGATATAACAGAACTCAATAATATGCATGAACAAGAAATGCTCAGACTCTCCAATGAGCATGAAAAAGACATGAAGCTTTTAGAAATAATGCAAGGCATCATCAATAAGATTGATTCGCTGAATCAATTTTTAAGCTGCGAACATGGGGAACACCAAATGGTGGATGAATTGCATGCGTAACTGATTCATTACCAACAAGCTTTGCTTGCATTAACATCTAAGGTGAATTAATGCTACCCTTTATTGTGGGTGGGGCTATCCTAGCAGTTGGTTTTGGGGCGTTAGCGTTTTTTTTTGATGTTGAAACCGAAAAAGAAAAAGAACGCCAAAACACGCTAAAAAAAGATATTAAGGACTACACGCACAAAGCGCAACAGGCTAAAAAACGCCATAAACACCAGCAAACCCTAAAGATCGCAGACCATTGTCTCAATATTATCCAACGCTATTTGCAAGAAATTGAAAGATTGCAACAAGAAAAGAAAGAGACACCCACGCAATTAAAGGCTGTGTTAGAGCAAATCCAACAAGAAATGAAATCTCTACCCATACAGCAAAAACATGCACTGCAAATATATTACAACCGCTTTGAAGACGCGCAACGCCGCGCTTTAGCTTATTTGGGTTATTTGTCTCGCTTAAAAATTCAATTACAAGAGAAAGAAAAGCGCCTTAAAAGTGATTTGGGTGAGATTAAAAAATTAGAGCAAAAGGTCAAAAAGAATAACGAGAATATCGCCAGTAACCAAGAGTGGTTGGAGAGGCATAGAGAATGGCGTGATGAATCGCAATCTAATAACCCAAAGAATGCTGTTAAAATGCAAGAGTGGATGGATGAAAGACAAGAAGAAATTGACAGGGCTTGGCACTTTATCAATAAGACTCAAAACTGGATAAAGAAAAAAGAATGCACCATAGATGAAATTTTAAAGCATATCCAAACTATGGAGCCAAACTATCTCTTGCCTCAAGGCTTTCTTTATGTTGGAAAACTTGCTTGTGTCAATAAAAGTGAAATCTATGCGCATGATAAAGATGAAAAAAGCAATATTTATGGACAATGCCTAAGTTTGGAATCTGGAGAACATGAAAAAAAGTTATGGGATTCTTATAACTCTCAAGAGGAATTTTATATTTTAATCACACGGCAAAACAAAGGAGACAACAGATTTTTTAAAGCTAGCTTGTATAAAGGTTTGCTCTATAAACACATTTTAGAAGAGAGCGTTTTTGAAGTGTCGCCTAATACAATTGATTGGAAAATGACCAAGTGTTTGTTTCATGGGATACAACTTTCACTACCCATTGAATACAAGGAATTTAAACATAAAAAGTACACACCAAGGGATACTCTCAAGGTGTGGGTAACAAATTATGACAGCTTGCTAAAAAGTGTATTCATTGCTGAAAAAGAGCCAGAACCCAAACACATGGATATGATTATGCTCTTTAATGACCGACTGGGATCTCAAATTTTAAAATATGCTTATATTTTTAATGACTTCAATTTTAATTATTCCGTGTTAGATTATCAAAAGAATGGAGCAATCAAAAATACCTCGCAATTTTACGATCCTAAGAATATTATCCGTTGGATTAATGTTGAAAGAGAGCATCAACTAGAAAAAACAAGTAGCTATAACAAAGATCAAGTTCAAAAAATCATAGAGCTTTTAGAGCAAATCAATCGCGCTCTTAACCAAAGAAAAATCAGAAAAACCATAGGAATTATCACACCTTATAATGCCCAAAAAAGACGCTTGCGATCAGAAGTGGAAAAATGCGGCTTCAAGAATTTTGATGAGCTCAAAATAGACACTGTGGATGCCTTTCAAGGCGAGGAGGCAGATATTATTATTTATTCCACCGTGAAAACTTGTGGTAATCTTTCTTGCTAGATTCTAAACGCTTGAATGTAGCTATTTCTAGGGCAAAAGAAAATCTCATTTTTGTGGGTAAAAAGTCTTTCTTTGAGAATTTGCGAAGCGATGAGAAGAATATCTTTAGCGCTATTTTGCAAGTCTGTAGATAGGTAATCTTTTCCAAAGATAATCATCAGACATTCTTCGCTTCAAAACTCTCCTAAATTGCAAACTTATTTTTTTGAATGCTTTACTTTATGGTGAGCCATAACTTTATAATCTACCAATCCATCGCATGACTTTTAAAATACTCAAAGATCCTAGATGAGAGCTTGAGTTGGATTGACTTTAGTTTATTTTAATTTTTCTTTATTTTGAAATATCTTGAAACGCTTGGCTCAACCAACATGAGCCAAAAGAGCCAAAATATTTTTTAAGAAGAAACCCTAAAACCCAATATCAGTTTGATTGCTAAAATAAGGGCTACCAAAGTCTTTGGGCGTGTAGCGTGCTTCTTTCTCTATAAAAACATCTTTAATGCAAGCGACACGCAAAGCATCAAAGCGAGTCTCAACGCTCGCACAACCCGCCGAGTAAAGACGCTCCAATGAACACGCTATTTCTAATGGTTTTCATTTTATGTCCTTTTGTTTTAAAATTTTTTTAAATACTTTAATTGTACATTTATGTTAATTGTACATTTATGATAGTTAAGATTTATTATTAAACAAAAAATAAATGAAACTCAAAACAACTAAAATAACGCCTTAAATTTAAAATTAAAACGCTACCCTTTGTAATCCTTGATAATTTTTGCTATAATAAAGCCCTAACTAAAATTTCTCCTTTTATTTTAGTTAGACTTCTTGAATTAAAATTATAGTAGACTTGTTATACCTTGTTCTAAATATTATGGTATAATGATAACGTTCAAAGACATGAATTGATTACTCAAAGTGTGTAGCGATTTTTAGCAGTCTTTGATACCAATAAGATACCGATAGGTATGAAACTAGGTATAGTAAGGAGAAACAATGACTAACGAAACCATTAACCAACAACCACAAACCGAAGCGGCTTTTAACCCGCAGCAATTTATTAATAATCTTCAAGTAGCTTTTCTTAAGCTTGATAACGCTGTCGCTTCATTTGATCCTGATCAAAAACCAATTGTTGATAAGAACGATAGGGATAACAGGCAAGCTTTTGATGGAATCTCGCAATTAAGGGAAGAATACTCCAATAAAGCGATCAAAAATCCTACCAAAAAGAATCAGTATTTTTCAGACTTTATCAATAAGAGCAACGATCTAATCAACAAAGACAATCTCATTGATGTAGAATCTTCCACAAAGAGCTTTCAGAAATTTGGGGATCAGCGTTACCGAATTTTCACAAGTTGGGTGTCCCATCAAAACGATCCGTCTAAAATCAACACCCGATCGATCCGAAATTTTATGGAAAATATCATACAACCCCCTATCTCTGATGATAAAGAAAAAGCAGAGTTTTTAAAATCTGCCAAACAATCTTTTGCAGGAATCATTATAGGGAATCAAATCCGAACGGATCAAAAGTTCATGGGCGTGTTTGATGAATCCTTGAAAGAAAGGCAAGAAGCAGAAAAAAATGGAGAGCCTACTGGTGGGGATTGGTTGGATATTTTTTTATCATTTATATTTGACAAAAAACAATCTTCTGATGTCAAAGAAGCAATCAATCAAGAACCAGTTCCCCATGTCCAACCAGATATAGCCACTACCACCACCCCCATACAAGGTTTACCGCCTGAATCTAGGGATTTGCTTGATGAAAGGGGTAATTTTTCTAAATTCACTCTTGGCGATATGGAAATGTTAGATGTTGAGGGAGTCGCTGACATTGATCCCAATTACAAGTTCAATCAATTATTGATTCACAATAACGCTCTGTCTTCTGTGTTAATGGGGAGTCATAATGGCATAGAACCTGAAAAAGTTTCATTATTGTATGCGGGCAATGGTGGTTTTGGAGCCAAGCACGATTGGAACGCCACCGTTGGTTATAAAGACCAACAAGGTAACAATGTGGCTACAATAATTAATGTGCATATGAAAAACGGCAGTGGCTTAGTCATAGCAGGTGGTGAGAAAGGGATTAACAACCCTAGTTTTTATCTCTACAAAGAAGACCAACTCACAGGCTCACAACGAGCATTGAGTCAAGAAGAGATCCGAAACAAAATAGATTTCATGGAATTTCTTGCACAAAACAATGCTAAATTAGACAACTTGAGCGAGAAAGAGAAAGAAAAATTCCGAAATGAGATTAAGGATTTTCAAAAAGACTCTAAGACTTATTTAGACGCCCTAGGGAATGATCGTATTGCTTTTGTTTCTAAAAAAGACACAAAACATTCAGCTTTACTTACTGAGTTTGGTAAGGGGGATTTGAGCTACACTCTCAAAGATTATGGGAAAAAAGCAGATAAAGCTTTAGATAGGGAGAAAAATGTTACTCTTCAAGGTAACCTAAAACATGATGGCGTGATGTTTGTTGATTATTCTAATTTCAAATACACCAACGCCTCCAAGAATCCCAATAAGGGTGTGGGTGCTACGAATGGCGTTTCCCATTTAGACGCAGGCTTTAACAAGGTAGCTGTCTTTAATTTGCCTGATTTAAATAATCTCGCTATCACTAGTTTCGTAAGGCGGAATTTAGAGGATAAACTAACCGCTAAAGGATTGTCCCTACAAGAAACTAGTAAGCTTATCAAAGATTTTTTGAGCAGCAACAAAGAATTGGTTGGAAAGGTTTTAAACTTCAATAAAGCTGTAGCTGAAGCTAAAAGCACAGGCAACTATGATGAAGTGAAAAAAGCTCAGAAAGATCTTGAAAAATCTCTAAGGAAACGAGAGCATTTGGAGAAAGAAGTAGAGAAAAAATTGGAGAGCAAAAGCGGCAACAAAAATAAAATGGAAGCGAAATCTCAAGCTAACAGCAAAAAAGATGAGATTTTTGCGTTGATCAATAAAGAGGCTAATAGGGATGCAAGAGCAACCGCTTACAGTCAAAATCTTAAAGGCATCAAAAGGGAATTGTCTGATAAAATTGAAAATATCAACAAGAATTTGAAAGACTTTAGTAAATCTTTTGATGAATTCAAAAATGGCAAAAATAAGGATTTCAGCAAGGCAGAAGAAACACTAAAAGCCCTTAAAGGCTCGGTGAAAGATTTAGGTATCAATCCGGAATGGATTTCAAAAGTTGAAAACCTTAATGCAGCTTTGAATGACTTCAAAAATGGCAAAAATAAGGATTTCAGCAAGGTAACGCAAGCAAAAAGCGACCTTGAAAATTCCGTTAAAGATGTGATCATCAATCAAAAGATAACGGATAAAGTTGATGATCTCAATCAAGCGGTATCAGTGGCTAAAGCAACGGGTGATTTCAGTAGGGTAGAGCAAGCGTTAGCCGATCTCAAAAACTTCTCAAAGGAGCAATTGGCTCAACAAGCTCAAAAAAATGAAAGTTTCAATGTTGGAAAAAAATCTGAAATATATCAATCCGTTAAGAATGGTGTAAACGGAACCCTAGTCGGTAATGGGTTATCTAAAGCAGAAGCCACAACTCTTTCTAAAAACTTTTCGGACATCAAGAAAGAGTTGAATGCAAAACTTGGAAATTTCAATAACAATAACAATAATGGACTCAAAAACAGCACAGAACCCATTTATGCTAAAGTTAATAAAAAGAAAACAGGACAAGTAGCTAGCCCTGAAGAACCCATTTATACTCAAGTTGCTAAAAAGGTAAATGCAAAAATTGACCGACTCAATCAAATAGCAAGTGGTTTGGGTGGTGTAGGGCAAGCAGCGGGCTTCCCTTTGAAAAAGCATGGTAAAGTTGATGATCTCAGTAAGGTAGGGCTTTCAAGGGGGCAAAAATTGACTCAGAAAATTGACAATCTCAATCAAGCGGTATCAGAAGCTAAAGCAGGTTATTTTGGTAATCTAGAACAAACGATAGACAATCTCAAAGATTCTACAAAAAACAATCTTATGAATCTATGGGCTGAAAGTGCAAAAAAAGTGCCTGCTAGTTTGTCAGCGAAACTAGACAATTACGCTACTAACAGCCACACACGCATTAATAGCAATATCCAAAATGGAGCGATCAATGAAAAAGCGACCGGTATGCTAACGCAAAAAAACCCTGAGTGGCTCAAACTCGTGAATGATAAGATCGTTGCACATAATGTGGGAAGCGTTCCTTTGTCAGAGTATGATAAAATTGGCTTCAACCAGAAGAATATGAAAGATTATTCTGATTCGTTCAAGTTTTCCACCAAGTTGAACAATGCTGTAAAAGACGTTAAATCTGGCTTTACGCAATTTTTAGCCAATGCATTTTCTACAGGATATTACTGCTTGGCGGGAGAAAATGCGGAGCATGGAATCAAAAATGTTAATACAAAAGGTGGTTTCCAAAAATCTTAAAGGATTAAGGAACACCAAAAACGCAAAAACCACCCCTTGCTAAAAGCAAGGGGTTTTTTAACTTAAAATATCCCAACAGACACTAACGAAAGGTTTTGTTCTTTAAAGTCTGCATGGATATTTCCTACCCCAAAAAGACTTAACCCTTTGATAAAGAAACTTAATTAAGGGTTATAAAGAGAGCATCAACTAGAAAAAACAAGTAGCTATAACAAAGATCAAGTTCAAAAAATCATAGAGCTTTTAGAGCAAAATC
>NZ_SHOW01000002.1:27417-228249 GCF_011175115.1 Helicobacter pylori
GCGAAGCGATGAGAAGAATATCTTTAGCGCTATTTTGCAAGTCTGTAGATAGGTAATCTTTTCCAAAGATAATCATCAGACATTCTTCGCTTCAAAACACTTTCGTAAATCTCTCTAAAGTGCTTTTTATAATCTACACAATACCCTTTATAATGTGAGCTATAGCCACTTTTTGGAATTGAGTTATTTTATTAGCGTTACAATCTGAGCCATTCTTTAGCCTGTTTTTCTAGCCAGATCACATCGCCGCTCGCATGAAATTCCACTTTAGGGAATGCGTGTGCATTTTTCTTAAGGGCGTATTTTTGCTGCAAATATTCTACAATAGCATCGCCAGAATGGATGAGTAGGGGGGGCGTTGAAAGGGCAAAATGCTCCATAAAATAGCCCTCAATTTTTTGAGCGATTAAGGGAAAATGCGTGCAACCTAAAATGATCACTTCAGGTAAAATCTCTAAGAGAGTGAAATAATAACGCATGCAAGTTTCTAACAATTCGCCCTCTAAAATACTTTCTTCAATCAAAGGCACAAAAAGAGAAGTGGCTAAATGCGAAACATTCAAATAGCCTTGTTGTTTCAGGGCGTTGTCATAAGCGTTGGATTGGATCGTCGCTTTTGTCCCTAGCACTAAAATAGGGGCGTTTTTATCTTTTACTTGTTGCTTGATCGCTAAAATGCTTGGCTCAATCACGCCCACAATAGGGATTTTGGAATGCTTTTGCATCTCTTCTAAAGCCAGAGCGCTCGCTGTGTTGCATGCCACAATCAATAACCCAATCTGGTGCGGTTTGAAAAAATCCAAAGCCTCTAAGCCAAATTGCTTGATCGTGGTGGGGTCTTTAGTGCCATAAGGCACTCTAGCGCTATCGCCATAATAGATGATTTCATCAAACAATTGCGCTTTTAAAAGGCTTTTTAAAACGCTAAACCCTCCCACACCGCTATCAAAAACGCCTATTTTCATGACACTTTTTTTAATTTAATGGGATTAATTAGGGATTTTATTTTTCATTCATCAAATTTAAAAATTCTTCATTGTCCTTAGTTTGTTGCATTTTAGAATACACAAAGCTTAAGGCTTCTATGTCATCCATTTGTTGCATCACATTCCTTAAAACCCACACTTTAGTCAAGCGGTCTTTGCCAAGCAAGATATTATCTTTTCGTGTGCCGGATTTTAAAATATCAAAGGCTGGGTAAATGCGCCTGTCCGCAATATTCCTCGCTAAAACGATTTCGCTATTCCCGGTACCTTTAAATTCTTCAAAAATCACCTCATCCATTCTAGATCCCGTTTCAATCAACGCCGTAGCGATAATCGTCAAGCTCCCGCCTTCTTCAATATTCCTTGCGGCCCCAAAAAAGCGCTTTGGCCTGTGCAAGGCGTTCGCATCCACGCCCCCACTTAAAACCTTACCGCTTGAAGGCGTTACGGCGTTATACGCTCTGGCTAAACGGGTGATAGAATCCAATAAAACCACCACATCTTTGCCCATTTCCACTCGCCTTTTAGCCCTTTCTAAGACTAATTCAGCGATCCTTATGTGGTTATTGGCGGGCAAATCAAAAGTGGAGCTAAAAACTTGACCTTTAACGCTTCGTTGCATATCCGTAACTTCTTCAGGGCGCTCATCCACTAAAAGGATAATCAATTCCACTTCAGGGTGGTTAGAAGTGATGCCTTGGGCGAGCTCTTTCATCAGCTCCGTTTTCCCGGTCCTTGGCGGTGCGACGATCAAAGCCCTTTGCCCTTTCCCCACAGGGCTGAATAAATCCAGCATCCTACCGGTAACTTTAGTGGATTCGTATTCTAATTTGATCTGTTCATCGGGGAATAGGGGGGTTAGATTGTCAAACAAAGGGCGGTTTCTAATCTCATCTGAAGGCGAGTAATTGATAGCCTCCACTTTTAAAAGGGCGTAGTATTTTTCCTGGTCTTTGGGGGATCGCACTTGACCGGTAACAATATCGCCATTCCTTAAAGCAAAACGCCTGATTTGAGAAGGGCTGACATAAGTGTCGTTATGCCCGTCTGAAAAACTCCCATCAAACCCCCTTAAAAAGCCATAGCCATCAGGCATGATTTCTAAAATCCCGGTAAAAAGAATGTATCCGCCTTGCGTAACTTGGGTTTTTAAAATTTCAAACATCAAGTCTTGTCGTTTGAATTCTTGGGGGTTTTCCACTTTGAGCTTGTTAGCGATTTCTAAAAGCTTTTCAGTAGGGTAGGCGCGTAAATCTTCAATGTGATAACCGCTCACTGGCGTGTGTGTTTTGACTTTGTGCGAACTTTTATGCGTAGGCACGTTTTCGTTCATTAAATTTCCTTTTAACAAGAAGAGATTTCTAGTTTGTTGCAATTAAGATAAAAAATACAAAAAGCTAAAGCATTCTTAAAAAATTAGTGTAACCAAAAGATGCTAATAAGTGGTGCATGCCACAAGTGTTGAATTTCGTAATGCTTCGCTATGTTATCATAATTTTTTTAACAAAGTCAAATTTTATTTTAACTTTAGAGTGGTTTTAATTTATTGTTACTTATGCTATAATTTTAAGTTTAAATTTAAAAATAAAGGATACTTGATGAAAAAAGGCATTCACCCCGAATATATCCCATGCAAAGTTACTTGCGTAACTAGCGGGAAAGAAATTGAAGTTTTAAGCACTAAACCTGAAATGCGTATTGATATTTCTAGCTTTTGCCACCCTTTCTATACCGGTAGCGATAAAATCGCTGACACTGCAGGGAGAGTAGAGAAATTCAAGCAACGCTACAACTTGAAGTAACTCTTTTAAAAAGCGTGGCTTTTTGTGCTGTATTTTTTGCCCACTCCTATAGGTAATCTCGCTGACATTACGCTACGCGCTTTAGAAGTTTTAGAGCGTTGCGAGGTTTTTTTATGCGAGGATACAAGGGTGAGTAAGAGGTTGTTACACTTGCTTGCGCAAAACCCTATTATTAGCCATTCTTTCCCCAACATCGCTACTCAAAAAAGGGAATTTATCGCATTCCATTCGCACAATGACCGGGAATTTTTAAACAAAGTAGAGCTTTCTTTTTTTGACAAAGAAATCGCTGTGATGAGCGATGCGGGCATGCCAAGTTTGAGCGATCCATGCATGAGTTTAGTCGCTCACGCTTTAAAACATAACATTCCCTACGATGTTTTGCCTGGGGCTAACGCGCTCACTACGGCGTTTTGCGCGAGCGGGTTTTTAGAAGGGCGGTTTTTTTACGCCGGCTTTTTACCTCATAAGAGTAAGGAAAGGCGCTTAAAAATCGCTAAAATTTTAAACGCTTTAGCGTATTTAGAAGAAAAAACCCCTGTGGTTTTTTATGAAAGCCCGCACCGATTGCTAGAGACTTTAAAAGATTTAAACGATCTGGCTAAAGGCATGCATTTGTTTGCGGCTAAAGAGCTTACCAAACTCCACCAGCAATATTATTTAGGAGAGGTTTCTCAAATCATAGAGCGGTTGCAACAAAATAATATCCAAGGGGAGTGGGTTTTAGTGCTTTTGAATGAGAAAAAAATAGAGCCTTGCATGGGGCTATCGGCGTTATTGGAGTTGGATTTACCTCCTAAAATTAAGGCTAAAATTGAAGCCACTATGACACAAAAAAACGCTAAAGAGCTTTATTTCCAGCGTTTGTTAGAAGAAAAAAATCAATAAAAGGGGTTTAGCATGCAAGCAGTAATTTATGGCAAGCAGGTGATTATGCACATTCTAAACTCTCATCAAGAAAAATTGCAAGAAATCTATCTTTCTAAAGAAATAGACAAAAAGCTTTTTTTCGCGCTCAAAAAAGCATGCCCTAATATCATCAAAGTGGATAATAAAAAAGCGCAAAGCTTGGCTAAGGGGGGGAACCATCAAGGGGTTTTAGCTAAGGTGGAACTGCCGTTAGCCATTCCCTTAAAAGAGATTAAAAAAGCTCAAAAACTTTTGGTGCTTTGTGGGATTACGGATGTGGGGAATATTGGGGGTATTTTTAGGAGTGCGTATTGTTTAGGAATGGATGGCGTTATTTTAGATTTTGCTAAAGAATTGGCTTATGAGGGGATTGTGCGATCCAGCTTGGGGCTTATGTATGATTTGCCTTTTAGCGTTGCGCCTAACACGCTGGATTTAATCAATGAATTGAAAACGAGCGGGTTTTTATGTTTGGGCGCAAGCATGCAAGGCTCTAGTCAAGTAGAAAATCTATGCTTAAAAAAATGCGCTCTTTTTTTGGGGAGCGAGCATGAGGGGTTGTCTAAAAAAATCCTTGCTAAAATGGACACTATATTGAGCGTAAAAATGCGAAGAGATTTTGATTCGCTCAATGTGAGCGTGGCAGCAGGGATCTTAATGGATAAAATCAACTAGGTGGTCAATTGAATGGAACAGCATAAAAAAAGTTTAGAAAATTTAGATATTTCTGATGTTCAAAACATTTCTAAAGATATTTCTGGTGCGGCATTAGAAGAATTATCGCTTAAAAATTTAGATAAAAATTTGCAGATTTTAAAAGAAGTTGGAGTAGCAGAAATTTGCAAGGCGACTAAAATCGCTTCTAAAAATATCCATTCTATCTTGGAAAAACGCTATGAGTCTTTATCAAGGGTGCGTGCTAGGGGCTTTATACAAATTTTAGAGCGCGAGTATAAAATTGATTTGAGTGCATGGGTGAAAGAATTTGACAAAGTGTGTGTTTTTAAAGAGGGCGTGGGAGAAGAGCAAAAACAAGAAACAAGCCCTGAAGAAACAGCAAAAAAACCCCTTAAGGTTGAATTGGATTACAACATCAATCAAGCCAATACTTCATTATCCAAAAAGTCTTCCAAATGGAAACCCTTTGTTATCGTTTTAGGGGTGGTTGTCATTATTTTAGTGGTCGTTATCATTCAAAACAGCTCTTCTTTAAAAGAAGAGAGAGAGCAAGAAAGTGCTATTAAGCCCGACACTAAAAATAGTTCTTTCAATGAAGTTAGTCCTACAGAAGAAAATAAGCCAGAGCCAACGCCTAAACCAAAAGAGAAACAAGACAAGCCAAGAGAACAAGACAAGCAAGGCAAAGAAGCAATCAAAGAAAATCCTAATACCATTTATATTATCCCTAAACGAGATATTTGGGTAGAAGTGATTGATTTAGATGAGAAAAAAAACTCTTTTCAGAAGGTTTTTAAAAAAAGTTATCCTTTAGAGGCTAAAAACCACCGCTTGTTGTTACGCTTTGGGCATGGGCATCTTAGCCTTAAAAACAACCATCAAGAACAAGATTATAACGACAGCAAAACTAGGCGGTTTTTATACGAGCCAAATAAAGGCTTAACGCTCATCAACGAGGCCCAATACAAAGAACTCCAGCAATGAAAAACCTTTTTTTAGCTTTTATTGTTGGGGGAACGCTATTAAATGCTGATGCTTTAAACGATAGGATTGAGAATTTAATGGGGGAGCGGGCTTATCATATGAACAAGCTTTTTTTAGAGCGTTTGTTTAAAAATCGCAAGGATTTCTATGCAATGGGGCGTTTGGATTCCTTGAAACTGCTCAACACTCTCAAAGAAAACGGGCTTTTGTCTTTTAATTTTGACAAGCCAAGCATGTTAAAAATCACTTTCAAGGCTTCAAGCAATCCCCTAGCGTTTGCCAAAAGCATCAATAATTCTTTGAGCATGATGGGGTATTCGTATGTTTTGCCCATTAAGATGCAAAGCTCTTCGGGCGAGAATGTTTTTTCATACGAGCTTAAAACGGAATATGTTTTAGACCCTAACATTTTGATAGAAACGATGAAAAGGCATGGTTTTGATTTTGTGGATATTAGGCGCATATCCTTGAAAGAGTGGGAATACGATTTTTCTTTACAAGAAGTCAAGCTCCCTAATGCGAGAGCCTTAGTTTTGAGTAGCGATCCTGTGGAGTTTAAGGAAGCGAGCGGGAAATACTGGCTGAGCGTGAATCAAAACGCATATTTAAAAATAAGCTCTAATAACCCTTTGTGGCAACCCAAAATCATTTTTTATGATGAAAACTTAAAGATCATTCAAATCATTGCTAAAGAAAACAGACAACAAGAAATCGCTCTTAACTTGCTTGATGGCGTGCGTTTTATCCATATCACTGACGCGAAAAACCCTATCATTTTAAAAAATGGGATTAGCGTGGTTTTTGATGCGATGCCTTAAGTAGGGGTAACCCTTATCCAATTGATTGGAATATAAGAAAATCCGCTTTCAGGCTTAAAAAAAGAGCCTTAATAATAGCGATCCACCCAATATTTACCAAAAAAAATCTTTTGTATCACACAGCCCACCAATAGCCCAGCTCCCGCTTCTATAAAAAGGACAGCCCACCAATTAATAAAGCCAAACCATACAAAAAACAAATGCACTGGTAAAGCGCCAAGCAATAGTGAAACGCCGCTCACAATAGAAATTCCAAAGCGGGTTTTAAAGATTTTACTTTTTTTGCCAAACGCCATGTCTGCTACAAATTCCCCACTAAAAGAAATCAAAAACCACCCAATCAAATGTTCAGGCATCAATAACCAATCCACTCCGCTATTTCTATTAACCGCTGTAATGACAAAAAGTGAGAAAAAATACACGCTTGAAGATGCAAAATGCCTGCCCCTATTCCTTAAAGACCAATTCCTAGAAAAGCGGCTTTTGATTTTTTCATATATAACCATGGGATTTCTTTCTTTTTTTAAAATACCATTAGACCTAACTTTTGTATTGTAAAATAAGAATGCTTTCATTCAACACGCCGAGCATGATGATTGTCTTTTTATATTCAAACAAAAGGGTAGAGATAGCAGATTGGTAACACAATGATATTTTTTATATTATTTTACAAACTATGTAAAATATTCGCTTTTTTCTAAAATGATAGCAAGTGGTGAAAAATTTGGCTTTGCTTTTATTGAGCGTTGGTTATAAAAAAATATTGCATTTTTTAAGATTGGATAGTAGAGGGTTTGATTTTATTCAAGCGGTATTTTTTAAAGCGGTCTTTAGGGATTTAGGGGAGATTTTAGTTGTAGGGGGAGAATGATTTCAAAACACCCCTTATTTCTTTAAGAAAATGGGTTTAAAATAAAGTTTAAACACACAATTTTAAAAGTTAAAGAACCAATTATCAAGTTTTCATTAACGCAAAGTTTTTTTATAGATCTAATTCATGCTCTCTACAAACGAACCAAGCGACATTAATTTTTGGTAGCGGTTGTCAAGGAAATGAGGGTCTTGTTGGATAGTCCTTAGAGCGTCTAAAAAATACTCTTTGATCGTGTTGGCGGCTGAAAATTTGTCTCTATGAGCCCCTTTGCTAGGCTCTAAGATAATATCATCAATAAGCCCCGCCTCCTTTAAGTCTCTGGGCGTGATTTTCATCGCTTTAATGGCCACTTCAGTCTTGCTAGGGTCATCCCAAAGAATCGCCGCGCAACCTTCTGGGGATATAACGCTAAAAATGGAATATTCCATCATGGCCAATTTGTCAGCCACCGCAATCGCTAATGCGCCACCACTGCCCCCTTCACCGATAATTACAGAGATAGTAGGGACTTTTAAGGAAGCGAACTCTTGGAGGTTTTTAGCGATCGCTTCACTCTGGCCTCTTTTCTCTGCACCAATTCCCGGATATGCCCCGGCTGTATCCACAAGCATTAAAATAGGCAAATTAAATTTTTCAGCAAACTTTGCCATTTTCAAAGCTTTACGATAGCCACAAGGGTTAGGCATGCCGAAATTTCTTAAAAGCTTGTTTTTAGTCCCTCTGCCTTTTTCTTCTCCGATCACCACAACCGGGACATTATCAATTTTCCCTATAAAGCACACGATCGCTTTATCATCGTTATAGTGCCTATCGCCAAAGACTTCATATTTATCTTTTAAGATGAGATCAATGTAATCCATAGCGTAGGGTCTGTCAGGGTGTCTTGCTAATTGGAGTTTTTGAAAGTCTGTGAGATTGGAGTAAATGGTTTTAACTTCTTTATCCAATCTTTTTTCTAAGATTTCTTTAGCGTCCTCATCGCCTCTAATAAGGGCTAATTCAATTTCATTTTGAATCTCTTTAATATGATTTTCAAAATCTAAATAAACGGCCATTCAAAATCCTAACTTTATAAAACTAGGCTTTTTTGAAAATCACAACACCATTAGTGCCACCAAAACCAAATGAGTTACTCATCACTGCATCCACTTGTTTTTCTCTAGCCACATTAGGGATATAATCTAGATCGCATTCTGGGTCAGGCGTTTCTTGATTGATGGTAGGAGGTAAGATCCCTTGATTCATGGCCATGATAGAAATAACGGCTTCTAACGCACCCGCAGCGCCTAAACAATGCCCAATCTGCCCTTTAGTAGAGCTAACAGGGGGGACTTTTTCTTTAGAGCCAAACACATTTTTTAGAGCGATGCTCTCATATAAATCGTTATAATGCGTGCTTGTCCCATGAGCGTTCACATAGCCTACTTCCACTTTCGCCATTTCCAAAGCCATTTTCATGGCTCTAAAAGCCCCTTCGCCCTCAGGGGCTGGGGCTGTGATATGGTTAGCATCGCCGCTCTCGCCATACCCGGCAAATTCTGCATAAATTTTCGCCCCTCTTTTTTTCGCGCTCTCGTATTCTTCAAGCACCAAAGCCCCAGCGCCTTCGCCCATCACAAAACCATTGCGATCCTTATCAAAAGGTCTTGAAGCTTTTTTAGGCTCATCATTCCTTGTAGAAAGGGCTTTAATGCTCGCAAACCCTCCAATCCCTACAGGACAAATGGTGGATTCCGCTCCCACGACTAGCATTTTATCAGCCCCACCAAGTAAAATGGTTTTAACCGCTTCAATAATGGCATGAGTGCCTGCTGCACAAGCCGTTACGCTAGAGAGATTAGGCCCTTTAATGCCAAACTCAATGGAAGTGAAACCACCAATCATATTCACTAATGCAGAAGTGATGAAAAAGGGATTGACTTTTCTAGGGCCTTTTTCAAAACAAAAAATGGAATTCGCTTCAATATTGCCTAACCCACCAATCCCAGATCCAGAGCTTACGCCCATGCGATTTGCCAATTCTTCAGGGCATCTATTGTGAGCGTCTAAAATCCCACTATCCTTCATCGCCTCTCTTGTGGCTTTCAAGGCTAATTGAATGAAACGACCCGCCTTTTTAACATCTTTGGGATTCATCACCTCTGTAGGGTCAAAGTCAGTGATTTCTCCAGCAATACGCACAGGAAACGCGCTCGCATCAAAACTTTCTATGTGTTTGATACCGCATTCTCCCTTAGCGATCGCTAAAAAAGAATCTTCTTTATTTAAACCTAGCGAATTGATCATTCCCATTCCAGTTACTACAATCCGACGCACCAATAGCTCCTCATTTTAAAACTTTCATTCAATAAAACTAGATTTTAGCTAAAGCTAAATTTTTAAGTAAAACCTGGAGACAAACGCTCCAAGTTAAAAAAAGATTAAGCTAGTTTATTGTCCTCAATATACTTCACCACATCGCCCACATTGACGATTTTTTCCGCTTGCTCATCAGGAATTTCAATGTTAAACTTTTCTTCTAACGCCATGATCAATTCCACGACATCTAAAGAGTCCGCACCCAAATCCTTCACAAATTCCGCCTCTGGCGTAACTTGCGCCGCATCCACATTCAACTGCTCAGCAATAACTGCCTGAATATCTTCAAATAAAGCCATAATTAAAACTCCCTTGTTTTGTAAAAATTAAATCAACCATTCATTGAAGCGTTTATTTTTGCTCCAAAACATCTAAAATCCTATACAACAAATAAATTACAATGAGAAACAATATTAAGTAAATAATCCCCATTTGATAATAACCTCTTTGTTTTAGAATAACCTCATAATGTTAGCATGATTTTTGCTACTTACAAACTTTTATCGCTAAAAGAATGTTTAGGACTACATATAAAGCCCGCCATTGACTTTGAGAGTCTCCCCAGTGATGTAACTAGAGTGATCGCTCAAAAGAAACGCTACCGCTTCTGCCACTTCCTTAGCAGACCCTAGCCTGTTTAAAGGAATGTTTTTAACATAATCCGCTTTGAGTTCGTCTTTCAAATTAGCGTTCATGTCGGTTTCTATAAAGCCTGGCGTTACAGAGTTGAAACGAATATTCCTTAAAGCTCCCTCATAAGCAAAGGACTTGCTCATCGCAATCATCCCCCCCTTACTCGCTGAGTAGTTTGTCTGCCCCATATTACCTCTTTCACCAATGATAGAAGCGACATTAACCACGCTCCCAAAACGACTCTTACTCATCACCTTTAAAGCCTCTCGGCAACCTATAAAAGCTGAAGTGAGATTATTGTCTATGACATGGTGAAAGTCTTCTGTCTTCATTTTGATGGCTAATTTATCGCGCACCACACCAGCGTTATTCACCAAATAAGACAAACCTCCATCGCTTTGAACAATGGTTTGTATCGCTTCAACGAAATCGCTTTCAGAAGTCGCATCAAATTTAATGACGGCCACTTTATAGCCTTTTTCTTCAAGCTCATTTTTCAAAGCGTCAGCCACTTCAGCATTACTGCGGTAGTTGATCCAAACTTTCAGCCCCATAGAAGCGAGAGTTTTGGCGATTTCGGCCCCAATGCCTTTAGAAGCTCCAGTAATGAGAACATTTTTCCCTGTGAATCGCATGATTATCCTTAAATTTTAAATTTTTCTCAAAGCTTATTATAGTCTTGACTCATAACGCCTTAACATATAAAGACGCTTTAAAATCTTCTTTTTAGCGCTGATTTTTTGCTTTTTGCGCTTTTCGGTTTTAGACTCAAAGAATCTCCTTGCACGGCATTCTGTTACTACCAAATTGCGATCGGTTTGCTTTTTGAATCTCCTGTAAGCTTCATCAAATGCATCGCCTTCTCTAACCTTAATCCCTGGCATACTGCTATCACCTCTTTTCCATAGCTTAAAATCATTGCTTAACAATGGCTACAAATGAAATAGCATTATATAAGACGAATTAACTGGTTGTCAAGAATTTTCACTTTTTTCTAGCGATTTTGTTAATAAGGTTATAAGGATCAAAGGCAACCGTCATATACACTTGGTAAGATTCTGACCAAGGCAAACTCCTATCAAAGCCCCCACGCATCGCATTAAGCACGAAGTTGATTCGAACGGATGCGAAGTCGTTTTTCCAATTGTAATAAAAATCAAAACGGTTATACATGTTGGCTTGAAAGAATGGCACGCCACGATAAATAGGCGTGGGGCAGTAAGAAGGCGTGCAATACATTTCAACATATTGGTATTGGTTATAAAAAGGCATTTCTGGGGTCTTGGCGAAGAAAAATAAATTGTGGATGCCAAAGCCTTTGTATTGGATCTCCACATCCAATTGCCCGCCCACGCTGTTCATAAAAGGCACATTTTTGTGGATTTGCCTTAATCGGCTTAATTCAGAAACCATGCCAAAACTAGCGTTGAGCTTTTCCATAAAGGGAGCGATGTCTAAAAGGCTTGTCCCTATGTAAGCGTTAAAATAGAGGCGATCCATAAGATAAATATTATTATTTTCAATCGCTTTTTTTTCATTAAACTGCATGCCATCAGCCCCATTCAAAAGGTATTTGTCTTCGTTATGGAATAAGACAAAATACCCTCCAATACCCAATAAATCCTTAAAGAAATTATAAGCGACAGAGCCGTTCATTTGAAACCTGTCCATCGCATTCCCATAAGGGTTTCTCCCGAATTTACAAGTGTTATAACAATTGCCTCCAAACCAATCTAGCATGAATTCCGCATGCCCATAATAGGGTTTTGAAGGCGAATAATGGTTTTGAAACTGCAATAAAAACCCCCTAGCGTTGGGATCTATAAACCAATAATAGGGGGCAAAAATATTCAAACCATACCTCCCTAAGAGGTTTTTTCTAGGAAAGATGCCACCATAAAAAGTAAAACGCTTTCCCCTAGCCTTATAATACATCGTAGGCCCCCAACGATAGGGAAAATTGGTGCTGTAATTATGGAAGTTTTGAAAGAAATACGCCCCCACAGTCAGGCTTTGCTCCACACCTCTTGTATAAAATTGGATCCCAAAATTTGGAGTCAAACGGGTTTTAAGATTGGTGTTAGTATTGACCCAATAAGGCGTTGAGCCTTCATGGTCCATGATGAACATATTGAAACCCAGATTGTATTTAAAAATATTCCAATCAAAAGCATGCGAATTAACGGCTAGCAAACAGACTAGAGAAGAATGTTTTAAAAAGGTGTTTATTGCCACTTGTTACCCCTATGTCATCATTTTTTTGATAAAAAAGCTTATCTTGTAACAAATGGGTATTCTAGCACATCTAAAAATATTTTTCTTTAGATTTAATATAAAATGGCGTTTATTTCATGTTAGAATAGCCGTTATGATGTTACAACATACTAACTAAAAAAGGAAATTTTAATGGAATTAGGAAATAAAAATATAAAACCCGGTCGTAAGCGTGTCGCTGTAGATGAGTTGAAACGCAATTTTTCAGTGACTTTTTATCTCTCTAAAGAAGAGCATGATGTTTTGAGACGCTTGGCTGACGAAGAGGTAGAAAGCGTCAATTCTTTTGTCAAACGCCACATTTTAAAAACGATCATTTACAAAAAAGGCACTAACCAAGATTCTTCTATACAATTGTGATTCTTCTAGTAGGCTTTAAGCCTACTTTAAGGTATTGGCTCTTTAAGAGCAACACCCACTAGAGCATTTAGTTTTAATCCCTACCGATGAGCGATCCATCAAGCAAAACCCTTTCCCCTCTAAATAGCGTTTCGCATCAAATCCGGCCACAAACAAGCCTCCAGCAAATAACGCCAAGTCTTTAACCACTAGCCTTCCAGCTCCAGAAAGCCATGGGAAATGCTGATTGACAAACACTTCTGGCGTTGTGAATAAAAAGGATAGAGTCGTGATCGTCATCCCAGCGACAAGCAAGCCCCCAACTACGCCCATTAAAGGCATCCAAAGCCCTAAAAGCACCAAAATGCCTAGGATCATGATCGTAATCCCTAAACCTTCAGCCACTAAATAAGTGCGGTTTTCTTTATGCCATTCTTTGTTTTCAGCGATTTTAGGGTCATCTTGCATTTCTTCTTGCATGGATTGGGATTCAGACATTTTGTGTTGTTTGTATGCGGGCTTTTCAAATTTATACATGAAAGAAAAGAAAGGGGAATTAGCCACAAAAGGAGCGATCCCTTCGGCTTCATACGGCACAAACTTAAGCCCTCCAATCCAAATAAAAATGATGAAAATAGCTATATGCATCAAATAGCCGCCTAGATTCTGGAGTTTTGTAATCACTTCAAGCAATGATTTTAACGCTTGCATGGTTTTATTCCTTTAGGATATTTTTTATATTGCTAAAAACAGCTCGCAAATGATAGCGCATTATGTTTAATTACGACAAAATCATTACCATTACAAGAAATAATGATCAAAAACACCCATTTTCAAAAACACTGCCCAAAACGCTCATGCCAATATAACGCACGATTCCTTTATAAAAAATTTCATCATTTTTTAAAGAAAGCTCTAAAGATTCGTTGCTTTTAGGGATGAGAGTGGCTTTTTTAGGCGTGTTATAAAAAATGCGTGCGGCGATAAAAACCGCTGCCATGCCTGTCCCGCAAGCCAGCGTGAAATCTTCAACCCCTCTTTCATAAGTTTGTAAAAAAATCGTCTCTTTATTTTCTATAAAAGCGATGTTAATATTAGCGTTAAATTCATGCCTTAAAGCCCTTAATTCCAGTGTGTTAAGGGAATTTAACCACTCTTTATTTTTCACAAACCCCACTAAATGCGGCACTCCTGTGTTGATGAGATAGAACATAGGGATATTTTCTAAAACGCTGTTATTAGTAAAAAATTTTTTGCATCTTAAATTGGGTATGGTGTCTAGGATTTCGTAGTTACCGAGATTACTCTCAATAATATTGGGCTCTTCTATGCGAATAGAAATCTCTCTTTTCCCGGCTAAAAAAACATGCTCTTTAGGGGCTATAGCATGTTGGTAGGCAAATAACCCCACGCAACGGCTCGCATTCCCGCACATGCCAGCTTTAGAGCCGTCTGAATTGTAAAAATCCCATTCGTAGTCATAATCTTTACTCGGTAAGACGACCACAAGCCCATCAGCCCCAAAACCCTCATGCCTATGGCACACCTGTTGGGCTAAATTGGAAAAATCTTTTTTTTTGAAACTTTGCGTGATTAAAAAATCATTCCCACTCCCTGAATATTTGTAAAACACCATTAATACAAGCCTTTTTGATTTTAATTATAAGTTAAAAGAGGTTTTTTATCCTTAAAAGAGCGTTTTTTAGCTAACATTTGATAATTTTTGGTTCAGTTTAATGGGGATAATTTCATGAAAGCTCAGTATTTCTTTTGGATTCTTTTTTTGATTGGTTTTTATTGGATGATCTATCTGTATCAAGATTTTTTAATGGATGCATTGATCGCTGGGCTTTTGTGCGTGGGGTTTTTTCAAGTGAAAGTTTTTTTAGATAAGCGTTTTTTCAATGTTGTCAGTTCGTTTTTATGCGTTTTAATTTTAGCGAGCGTTTTGATCGTGCCGTTGTATTTTATTGTTTATAAAAGTTCTAATATCATTTTTGAAATCAATTTTGAAAAATTTTCAGCCCTAATCAAATGGCTTAAGGGGACAATCACCGAAAATTTGTCGCATTTTCCTGCCATTCATGATGGAGTGAGCAAGTTTTTAGAAAATTTTAGTGCCGCTTCCATCACGGGTTATTTGTTGAAAATAAGCAGCTATGTGGGAAGATACAGCTTGAAACTCATTACAGACGCTTTGTTTATCTTGGGGCTGTTGTTTTTCTTTTTTTATTATGGGGAGAGATTTTATCGTTATTTTTTGGGGGTCTTGCCTCTTGGAATGAATCAAAGCAAAAAGATTTTTGAAGAAGTGGCTGGGATTTTACGAATCGTGCTTTTAACTTCTCTCATCACGGTTATTTTAGAGGGTGTGGCGTTTGGGGTGATGATCGTATGGTTTGGGCATGACGGCTGGTCTTTGGGGATTTTATACGGCCTAGCGTCTTTGGTGCCGGCTGTTGGGGGGGCTTTGATTTGGATCCCTATAGCGATTTATGAGCTTTATCATGGGCATGTGAATGAGGCTATTTTTATCGCTCTATATTCCATTTTATTGATTAGCGTGTTGATTGATAGCGTGATCAAGCCAATTTTAATCGTCTTCATCAAAAAAAGAATTTTTAAAACCACCCTTAAAATCAATGAAATGTTGATTTTCTTTTCTATGATTGCTGGGATTTCACAATTTGGTTTTTGGGGGATCATTGTAGGGCCTACTATCACGGCGTTTTTTATTGCGTTACTGCGATTGTATGAAAATTACTTTATCCAAAACGATCAAAAAGCATGCGAATAAGCCCTATGGCTCACAACGAAATTTTTAAAAATGATATATAAGAGTGAGAAATAACCATTCTTATGAAGAATTTTCAAACACCTCATTTAATGCGAACGCAAATTTAAACCCATATTTTATAGATACAAATTTTATTTTTTATAACGAATGAGAGGGTAGGAGCAGTTTTTGCATAAAAGTTCTAGCGCTTCGCCCTTTAAAAAATGGGTTTTGATAGCCATAGCTTTTTGGCTGTTTAAAATATCTTTTAGGGGCGTATGGTTTAAATCGCCAAGGCTGATATGAGCTTGCGTGTCCATGCAACACGGCACGACAACGCCATTAGATAAAATAGCGATTTGCTTGATCAAGCCGTAACAATAGGGGATTTTTGATTCTTGGTTTAAAGGATTTTGGGCGTTCAAATTCGGCCATTTAAAGGTTTTTTGGATATTCAAAAAACTTTTTTTAAACAAACGAACGCGGCCTTGCGATTTTAGAGTCTCTAAAGAAACGCATTCAAAGCTTTCTAAAAAAGGCTTGATCAAATTCTGGTGTTTTTCAAGGGTGCTATCTTGAATGCGTAAATTCAAAAACACTTCGCTATTTTTTTCAAATTTATAGCGGCAAAATTCTAAAATCTTTTGGATATAGCGGTGTTGGTTGATTTTATTATGAGCGTCTAGCCCTGCGTCTAAAGAAATAGAGATTTGATAGATCACATCTTGTAAAAGCGTCTCAAAGTCGTGCAAATACGCCCCGCTAGTTACCAAATCCACTTTCAAAGAAAAGCGTTTAGCGGTGCTTAAATAGCGGTTTAAATTTTTGAGTTTGCAAGGATCGCCTAAAACATGCAAGGTGATAATTGGGGTTAAGGGGGCCGCTTCTCTACAAATTTTTTCAAACAATTCCAAAGGCATCACGCCTCTGATATTTTTGGGGTTAGGGCAAAAACTGCATTGCAACCCGCAAATATCGCTTAATTCTATATAGATTTTTTTAAAAAGTTTCTTGTTGGGTGTCAATTCTTATGAGAAAATAGTAACGAAACAGACTAGACATTGAAGCGAAAATGCAACACATCGCCATCTTGAACGATATAATCCTTACCTTCAATGCGTAACGCTCCCTTTTCTTTCGCTCCGGCTTCGCCCTTATAAGCGATAAAATCATCATAACTGATGGTTTCAGCTCTGATAAAGCCTTTTTCAAAATCCTTATGGATCACCCCAGCAGCCACGGGTGCACTAGAGCCTTTTTTAATCGTCCATGATCGCACTTCCTTGACCCCAGCGGTAAAATAATTGATCAAACCTAATTCCTTAAAACTCAAACGAATGGTCTTTTCTAGCCCGCTTTCTTCTACACCTAAACTTTGCAAAAATTCTTTGACTTCATCTCCACTCATAGAAACCATTTCTTCTTCCAATTTAGCGCACAAGGCGACAAACTCGCTATTTTGCTCTTTCGCATGGTTTTTGACTTTTTTGGCATGCTCATTGAGCGCGTTTAAATCTTCTTCGCCCACATTAGCGACATAGATCATTTTTTTATGAGATAAAAAACGCAATTCCTTGTCCAACTCCAAAAAAGCCTCGCTTGTATTCAAGGGGAAAGTTTTCGCCGGTTTTAATTCTTCTAAATGCGTTTTTAAACTCAAAGCGCATTCTAAAAGATTTTTAGCGTCTTTTGAGCTTTTTAGGGCTTTTTGCAAGCGATCGATCCTTTTGTCTAAAGTGGCAATATCCGCCAAAATCAACTCCAATTCAATGGTTTCTATATCATTCAAAGGGTCAATTTTGTCGTTCACATGCGTGATATTATCATCTTCAAAACAGCGCACCACTTGCAAGATCACTTCGCATTCCTTGATATTGGCTAAAAATTGATTGCCTAAACCCTCCCCTTTGCTCGCTCCCTTAATCAACCCAGCAATATCCACAAATTCCACCACAGAATGCAAAATGCGTTCAGGCTTTACGATTTGAGCCAACGCATCAAGCCGCCTATCAGGCACATTCACAATGGCTTTATTGGGTTCAATGGTGCAAAAAGGGTAGTTCGCGCTCTCTGCATTCTGGGTTTTAGTGAGTGCGTTAAAGGTGCTGGATTTGCCCACATTAGGCAAACCCACAATGCCTACAGACAAGCCCATTTCAAGCCTTTTTCAAAAGCTCTTCCACAAAAGCTGTGCAAGCTCTCACGCCAGCCCCACTCGCTCCAAAGCTATTCACATCCCATTCTTTTTCCACATAAGCAGGGCCTGCAATGTCAATGTGTAGCCACTTATCCTTAAATTCATCTCTAATAAATTCATTTAAAAACAAGCCCGCAGTGATCGCACCGCCATAGCGTGAAGAAGAAATATTGCACACATCAGCGATTTTAGATTCAATCAATTTCTTTAAATGGCGGTTAAAGGGGAGTTTGGCTAACAATTCACCGGATTCCAACCCTGAAGTTTCAAAGAGGTTTTTCAATTCTTCATTATGCCCCATGATCGCTGAAGTGAATTCGCCTAAGCCTACAACGCATGCCCCTGTAAGGGTCGCAAAATCCACGATCACATCAGGGCTTAAGTCTTGAGCGTAGCTCAAACAATCCGCTAAAACCAAACGCCCTTCAGCGTCGGTATTACGAATCTCTATGCTCTTGCCTTCTTTAGAGATTAAAATATCATCTGGTTTATAAGCAGCTGGGCCTATCATGTTTTCTGTAGCCCCAATAATACCATGCACTTCAGCTTCCACGCCCAATTTAGCTAACGCGTTTAAAAGCCCGATCACCGCAGAGCCACCGCCTTTATCCGCTTTCATGGTAACCATGTAATCGGCCGGTTTCAAGCTCAAACCCCCACAATCATAAGTCAAGCCCTTACCCACTAAAGCGATTTTTTTCTTCGCTTTTTTGGGTTTATAGACTAAATGGATCAAGCGAGGAGGATTGACTCCAAGAGAGGCTTTATTGACCGCTAAAAAGGCGTTCATTTTCTTTTCTTCTAAAAATTTTTCATCATGGACATGGATTTCTAAATGGTTTTCTTTAGCCACTTTTTGCGCCACTTCAGCCATATAAACCGGGGTGCCAATCATAGGGGGGGTATTGACTAGATCCCTAACGATATTCAAGCTTTCTGTCATGATTTCAGCGTATTTTAAAGCTTCTTTAGCGCTCTTTTCTAAAGAATTCGTGCAAGTTTTTTCGCAAGGTTTGTGCAATTCTAAAGCGACAATGGCTTCTTTTAAAACGCTTTCTTTTTTGTTGGATTTAAAAGTGTCGTATTCATACAAGCCTAATTTTAAGCCCAAGAACAACGCTTTCAAATTTTCTAAAAGCACGTTATCTTTAGAATGCGTTCCACAAGTATAAACGCCCACTTTAACGCTTTTAAAAGCGAGTTTCTTAAGGGTGCGAACGGCCAAACACGCGCTCTCTCTCAATAAATGCACATCGTCTTCTTTAACGCCCACATACAGGATTTTATTTTCTTGGTCTAAAAATACGCCTTCGCCTTCGTATTTAAAGGTTTCTAGCAATTCTTTATTTTTGACCCAAGCATGGCTAAAATCCTTATTGATAATAAAAACTAAACTGCATTCAGCTTTTGCGTTTTCAAAAGTGGTTTTTTCTAATTTGATTTTTAACATAAAGTCTCCTTTTTTAATTTCATATCTTTCAAGAATTGTATTGCACTCTAGCGGTTTTTCTTGCTATAGTATTGGAAATACCATAGAACCAACGCCAAGAAAGATACTAATAGTAATATTAGCGCATAAGGGTGTTTTTTAAGCCACTCTAACGCATGCAATAATTCTTCTCCTAAATACCACGCTAGAATAATGGTAATGCTCGCCCACACCATCGCGCTAATGAGATTGATGATAGCGAATTTTAAAGCGCTATAACGCGTGAGGCCTATGCTAATGGGAATGATGGTGCGCATGCCATACATGTAGCGTTGGATAAAAATGATAAACCAGCCGTGTTTTTGCAACAATAAATGGGCTAGGGCTAGTTTTCGGCGTTGTTTTTCTAGCTTTTTTTGGATGTAAGCTTTATTGGTGCGGCCGATGTAAAAATAGATCTGATCCCCCACAAAACCCCCAATCCCTGCGACTAAAATGGCTAACCCTAAATGCATATGACCGGTATAGCTAGCAATCCCTGCTAAAATTAACCCGATTTCGCCTTCTAAAATACTCCACCCAAATAAAATGAGATACCCCCAAGTCGCTGCATGCTGATTCCATAAGTCAATGATGTATTCTTCCAAAATTCACCCTTATTCTAGCACTCTAACAAACAAAAGGTTTTCACGCGTTCTTCTAAAAGTTGGATACCCGGTAATTCTTTTAACCCTATCAAAAAGCATGCTTCTATGCATTCGGCTTGTAGGGCTTTGATAAGCTCAAGGCTCGCTAAAGCTGTGCCTCCAGTGGCTAATAAATCATCAATCAACACCACTCTTACCCCCTTAATTCCCCTAAAAGCGTCAGAGTGGATTTCTATGCTATCGCTCCCGTATTCTAAACTATAGCTTTGAGATAAGGTGTGTGCGGGGAGTTTGCCTTTTTTCCTCACAGGCACAAAACCCACCCCAAGCGCATAAGCGAGAGCAGAGCCTAAAATAAACCCCCTCGCTTCAATGCCCACGATAAAGTCTATATTGAGAGCGAGATAGCGTTTTTTGAGCGCGTCAATGAGTTTGTTAAAGAGTTTAGGGTAGTTGAGTAGCGTGGTAATATCTTTGAATAAAATCCCTTTTTTAGGGTAGTCTTTCACTTCTCTGATGCTTTGTAAAAGTTCTTCTTTGAGCGTTTCATTCATTTTGATTTCCTTTAATATAACGGATTGGTTGTAGAATTTTGGTTTATTATAGCGTTTTTAAAGGAGAGCTTCTATTTTTTGCTCCAATTCTTTAATACGATTTTTATATTTATCCGATTCGCCTTTGTATTCAGAGTTGCGTTGTTTAAGGGCTTTTAGTTCTGTTTTTAACGAGCTCATTTCTTGGGTAAGAATATCAATATTACCTAAAGCCCTTTGGAGTTGCAACTGGTGTTTTTGGATCAAAATTTCAGCTTCTTGTAAGGTGAGCTTCATGGATGCGTTGGTGCGTTCTTGCCGTTTAGCCACGGTTTTAAAAAAGAAAGTACGCACACCCATATAAAGGATAAAAACAATAGCGATAGTGAGAATAAACCATTGGGTAAACATTCTATTAAAATATCCTTTTAGCGAAACGATGCAATTATACTACATTAGGTTGATGATTTCAGCGATTCATCTAGCTTTTGGATGCGCAACACATGGCGGCCTTGTTCAAATTCTGTAGAGAAAAACGCTTCTAAAATGCTTTCTGCTACGCCGATACCGCTAATCTTTTCGCCCAAGCACAAGACATTGGCGTTATTGTGCAAGCGAGTCATTTTAGCCATGTAAGCATCAAGGCACAAAGCGGCTCTAATACCTTTAAAGCGATTAGCACCCATGCTCATGCCTATCCCTGTAGCACACACTAAAATACCATAGCTTTGCGCGTTTTCTAAGACTTTTTGGCACACTAATTTGGCGTAATCAGGGTAATCCACCCTTGTAGTGGGTAAAAAAGCTTGGATCTTAAAACGCTTGTCTTCTAAAAAATGTTTAACAAATTCTGCAAGATGCAACCCTGCATGATCGCTTCCTATAAAAACTTGAGCGGTATTTAAGGGCTTATTCATAAGCTCTCCTTGATAAAAGATTAAGAAAGGAGTAAGGAAAATAAAAATCTTGTGGGTGCATGGATAAAAAACTCCGATAAAGGGGGGATAAATAAGAATACTAACACAATCAACAAGCCGTAGCGTTCCATTTTAGAAAACCATTCCAATAAAAACGCGCTTTTAAAATGCAACGCTAAAAAGCCTAACGCTTTGGAGCCGTCTAAAGGCGGGATAGGGAGACTATTGAAAACGCCCAAGACAAGATTATAAAGAATGCCTTGAATGAGAAAGGTTACTAAAGCGAGCTGATAAAGATTCAATTCATTGATGCTTAAAGCGTTGATCCCTAGTCTTTGGAAGCTCCAATGCGTGATGGAAGCGAGCAGAACGGCCAGAGTGAAATTATAAATCACCCCGGCTAAACTCACCACTACGCATGCCAGAGAGCCTTTTTGAGAGACAATGTAGCGCATATCCACAGGCACGGGTTTGGCCCACCCAAACAAAAAAGGGGCTTGAAAAATGAGTAACAGAGCCGGTAAAAGCACCGAACCCATCATGTCTAAATGCCTGATAGGGTTTAAACTCAAACGCTTGGCGTCTTTCGCACTCCTATCCCCGAATAAAAACGCGCTCAAGCCATGCATGATCTCATGCCCTATGATAGCGATCAAAAGGGCTAGGATTTTCATTAAGGTGGTAATAAAACTTTCTAAAGAGAAATCAAAAAATTGCACAAAAAACCTTAATGCGTTGTCTTTTCTTTTTTAATGATTTTTTCTAAGCCTTCAACGCTTTTAAACATGCGTTCCCAACGCACCAGATAGCGTTTTTTGGGGTTATTTTCTGCATCCATTTCCAGGCTATTTTTTAAACTCAAACTGAAATAAACAAACCATGGCGAACCCACGATATTTTTATAAGCCACACTCCCCCAAAAGCGCGAGTCGCTAGAATTGTCTCTGTTATCACCGATCATGAAAAATTCATCGTCATTGATTTTTTTATAAAACACCTTTTCGCCCTCCATTTGAATGAGTTGCATGCTGATATTAGCTTCTGCACCTTGAGTGGCTAACTGCTCCATTAAATGGAAGGTTTCATTGTCTTTTTGGTAATGGATACCCGGATGCTCACTTTTATAAGGGTTTAAAACAAAAATTTTACCCATAAATTCTTTAGTCATGGCGTTAGGGTAATGTTTAGCAATGTAAGTTTTGTCCGTGCCGCTCTCAAAAGGGTGCAAATAAAACCCCTCATTAGTGAATAACACCTCATCGCCCCCAATGGCAAAATTCCTTTTGACATAGTAAGATTTTTTTTCATGGGGAGGGATAAATACCACCACTTCGCCGCGCTTGGGGCGATCCCCCTCTATCAAATGCCCGTTATTTTTAAAATCAGGCATAACAGGGAGCTCAATCCATGGGATTTTAGGAATGGGTATGCCGTAAGAAAACTTTTTGACAAAGAGCATGTCGCCCTCATAGAGCGTGCCTACCATAGAGCGAGAGGGAATGATAAAGGCTTGCGCGATAAAAAAGATAACCAACAGCACGATAATAATCGTCCCTACCCAACTGGAGCAAAATGCATAAACAGAGCGTAAAAATTTCATTTAAAATCCCTTCCTTTGTTGTTTTTCAAAAGCGATTAGAGTGTTTTCTAAAAGCGAAACGATCGTCATAGGCCCCACGCCTTTAGGCACAGGGGTGATAAAACCGGCGACTTTTTGCGCATTGGTGAAATCCACATCGCCCACGATACGCCCATCATTTAAATGATTGATCCCAATATCCACCACTACAGCCCCTTTTTTTAACATGCTCGCTTTAATCAAATCAGGCTTACCCACGCCCACGCAGACAATATCAGCGCTTTGGGTGTAAAAACTAATGTCTTTAGTCAAAATATGACACACGCTCACGCTAGCCCCAG
This sequence comes from Helicobacter pylori, assembly GCF_011175115.1. Lineage (GTDB taxonomy): Bacteria > Campylobacterota > Campylobacteria > Campylobacterales > Helicobacteraceae > Helicobacter > Helicobacter pylori_DF. Next base: position 50,492 of record NZ_SHOW01000002.1, read on the forward strand.
CGTTTAACATGAGCATGCTTAAAGGTTTTCCAATGATATTGCTCGCCCCAATAATCGCCACATCCTTGCCCTTGATTCCAATATGATAATGCTCTAAAAGACGCATCACGCCCATAGGGGTGGCTGGCAGAAACGATTCTTTTTGAGTGCAGAGCTTGCCGATATTAAGGGGGTGGAAACCATCCACATCTTTGTTTGGGTCAATGGCTTCTAAAACCATTTTAGTATCAATGTGTCTGGGCAAAGGGAGCTGGACTAAAACGCCTGAAATGTTTTGATCGGTATTGTAATCTTTAATCAAGGACAGCAATTTGGCTTCAGTAACATTTTCTTGGAGAGTTTTTAAATCAAAATCCATGCCCACCCTTTGGCATGCTTTGATCTTCATATTGACATAAGTGATACTCGCAGGATCTTTCCCCACTAAAATCACGGCCAGTTTGGGGCTTTTATGCGTTTGCGCGGTTATTGTTTGGATTTTATTTTTCAAATCTTTTTCTATATCATAAGCTAACGCTTGCCCGTCTAATAAAACAACGCCCCTATTTGGCATGCCCATTTATCCTTTATATAATTAAAATCCTATTATTGTAGCAAAAATCATGCGTTTAATGGAATTAAAAACTCAGTTTGTCAATCTTTAAGATTAGCCCCATGATAGAGCAAGTAGAAACTAAGGGCTTTCAAAGATTCTAATTGCTGATAAAACTTAGAAGCTTCTATTTTGTCGTTTTGTTTCTTGTCGTTTTGTTTATCCTCTGGCTCTTTAGGGCTTTCATTCAAATACCTTAACCCCAAACTTGGGTTATAAAAATAATCTTTGGTAGCGATCGCTTCATAACCTAGCGCGTAATTGGGGTGGCTTGGAGGGTTTGTTGTATTGTTAGAAAATAAAGGCTTTCCAAAACTCACAAATTGAAAACCTTTAGGAGCGACTAATTCAATAATCGTAGGAGCGATGTCTAAATGCGAGCCGACCTGACTGATTTTTTTAGGCTTTAAAGTAGGGGCGAACAAAATAAGCGGCACGGATTTAATGGTATATAAATCGTTTTTAGCGTATTCATAGCTCCTGTCAAAATGATCCCCTGTGATGATAAAAAGCGAGTTAGGGAATTTTTGGCTGGCTTTTTTGATGAAATTGACGATTACTTTGTCATACCAGTAAATATGCCCTAAAGAATTAGCGTCCGGTAGATTTTCTGATTTAGGGGTTTTTTCCACAAATTTTTGGATTTTTTCTAAAGGCACGCCAAAGGCTTTGAGATTCACGTTTTTGATCGCGTGGTTGCTTAAAGTCATGACCATGCTGAAAGTTTTTTCATTGGGGTTGGTGTTTTCTAAAATATAGTCAAATAAAATATTATCATGCACTCCCCAGTTGCTCTCTATGGGTTTGGGGTAGGGCTTGTTTTTGGCAAATTCTAAGAGATGGTTATTGAAATAAAGGGCGTGAAAACCTTGTTTTTTGGTGAAACTAGTGAGTTTGTTCCAAATCCCACTGCCTCCATAATAAAAGTTGTTTCTATACCCTAGAGTTTTTGTGATATTGCCAATCGCCATAGGAAAGCTAGGGAGGATCACCCCTGAATTGACTAAGTTATTATCATTGATATAAGGCAAGCCTGTGATTTGGACATCTAGGCTTTTAACGGTCCGTGGGGCGCTTTCAATAAAAGCAGAAAGCATGTGGGCATGCTCTTTTTTGACCAAATCTTGTAAAGCGCTCGTTAGCCCTATAGCGTCAAATTTTGGATCAAAATGCCATGAGCTTAGGGACTCTGAAACGATATAAAAAACATGTTGAATGGTTTGATTGGAATTGTTATGGCTTGTCTGAGAAAGCAACTCATAGAGGTTGTTTTGGGGGTTTTCTTTAAGATTGAAATAATTTTTCGCCACTTCTAAAGGCGTTTCTTTAGCAAAATCGCTGAATTTAAGGTTATGGCTTTGTCTGTAATTGCGCACCAAAAGATAAAGGTTGCGAAACGCCCCGGGGGTAATTTTCATTAAAAAAGGATCTTTGGCTGGCTCTATGCTGAGATCTAAAGACGCGCCAACAAAACTCAATTGCGCGTTAATGTAAAACATTTGCGTGAGCGAAAAAAGAATGAATAAAATGAAAGTTTTAAGGGGTTTGGTGCGGGCGGCTTGATACACATTTTTGGGTTTAAAAAGGGCGTTTTGGAGTTTGAAATAGATAAAAGAAATTAAAACGCTAAGGATTACAAAGAGTGAAAAACTAGAAAGAATAGGGTATTCCCCACTCATTTTTAAAATCGTGAGCGTGTCTTCATGCAAAAATTCCAATAAATTTTCATCAAACACATTCCCATAAATGCCATAATAAACAATGTTCGCAATATTTAAAAACAGGATAATAGCGATAGAAAAACACGCCATAATATTAAGCATTCTGGTTTGGTGTTTGGAGGCCAATAACCCTAATAACCCGATGAGGATAAAAAGAATCGCCAGGCTTGAAACCACACGATTATCGTATCTTGCCCCATTGAATAGGGTTTTAATGATTTCATCAAAAATAGGGTTTTTTAAAGCGTGCTTATAATAGCCAGTATAAAGGATAAAGCCGATACGACTGAACACAAACAACAAACTCATAAAAAAAGTGAAATAAAAACCTTTTAAAAAGAGCGAAAATAGGGCATTAGATAAGGGTTTCATAAGCGTTAATACAACCTTTTTTTAGCGAGATATAAAGTCTTAAAAAAGACAAAAAGAAACAAGGGGAAATCCAATAAAGAATCTAAGATTTGAAAATTAGAACGCATTAAAAGCGAACTGGATAACGCTACTAAAGCGATCACGCCCAGTAAGGGGCTAGTCAAAAACAAACTGCTGCAAAAAAGCGCGCTAAAAATAAGAGAAGCCATGAAATGATGATAGATTGAAAAAGGCAAAAACCCTAAAATATCTGTCAAAAGCAACAGATTGAAAAACAGCATGACGCTATAAGATTGCAAGGTTTCTAAAGGGGGTTTTTGGAGGAGACGGCAAGAAAAGAGTGCATAAGCAAGGATCAAAAGACAGCTAAAGAGGCTTAAGGGGGCCATAAAACTGCTTAAAAATGCATTGAGCGATAGAGAGTTTTTAAAAGCGATATTGCTTAAAATCACGATTATAAACGAGAGCGAAAACCTTAAACTTAACGCCTTATTTTTGAAAAAAAAGAAAATTAAAAAAAGCCATATAAAACTCAGCGTGTAAGAAGAAGATATAAGCATCGTTAATCACTTGAGAAGGGATTTTAAATAAGCCATATTGAAACGGATGTGTTTGATATGAGAGCGGTTATAAGTATAGACAATATCTATAAAATGAGAGTTAAGACTATAGCTTGGGTAACTCACTTCATCCGCTTTATCTAAAACTTTTAAGGTTTTAAAAGAGTTGGAGTTTTCTAATTTAGAAAGCCAAAGTTCTTTACGACGCAGTGATAAATCGCTAGGGTTATGGATCAAATACAATATTCCATTTAAATTGAGTAAATTTAAAGAATCATCTAAGTTTTTAAGATTTGTAGAAATGGGTTTTTGCCAAGCGGTGGGGGTCTTGCAGGTTTCTAGCATGAGGCTATCTTTAAAAGAATGGTTTCTAAACGCCATGATGGCACAATCTTTAAAGGGGGTTAGGCTTGGCTGGAGCTGGTGGTTTAGGGCATTAGGCCTTAAAAGCTCTCTTGGGTTATTTTGTTTGTCAAATTTCAATAATAGGGGGTATTGGGTGGCTAATTCGTGATAGAGTGGTAGCATAAACCCGCCATCAGTGGTGTTTAAAGGCTTATTTTTTATCAAATGGCTTAAGTTTAAAAAAGGGCTTAAAGAGAGTTTTCGCGCAAACTTAAAACGAATCGGCTCTAAAGCGCTTTCAAATTGATAGATTTTAGAAGTGGCCCATCCGCCCATGCTCACCCCTACGACAAACAACAAGATTTTATCGTCATGCAAAAAAAGCAAGGGGTTACCCAGTTTTTTGATGTATTCATGCGAATGATGAGAAAGATCTTCTTTAGTTAAAATAGTGAAGGCTTCGCTCCAGCGATTAGTCTTGCCATCAAAAAGATTCGCGCTGATTTTCACATCCCTTGCCCCTTCTTTAGTGCCGCTAAAATAAGCGCTCAAAAGATTATCATTAGGCAAATTGATTAAAGAGCTCGCATGCACGCTTAAAGCGTCATTTGGTTTATGGATAGTGAGTTGCGTGAAATAGGGGGGGTTTTGAGTAACAAGGGTTTGATTGCGCATAAAAGCATAGGGGGGGGTTTGGCGCTTCATTATAATTAAAAATAAAACAATAAAAAGCCCCACAAAAAAGGCGGCATGCTTTAGGCGATTTCTTGAAGGTTCCAAGATAGCGTTTCGCCCCCTCTTAAGATAGCGATTTTTTCATTCAAACAAAGCGCGTGTGTAGGGACTATAAAGGGTTTTTTAGACAAACGCGCTTTTTTACTGGGCAAATTTTCTAGTGCGTAGATTTTTTTAGCGTTATCGCTGATAAAGGCTTGCAAGTTTTCTAAAGCGTTGTGTTTTTCAAAAAGTTCACACAATGCAGGCAACAAAATAGGGGCAGAAAAGATACCCGCCGGGATGTTAGCGCTATGCTTTTTAGAGATAAAATGCGGGGCGCTATCAGAGCCAAAAGAGATTTTAGGGTGGGCTTTTAAAGCAAGGGATAAAAGCCTTTCTTGGTCTTTTTTGGTTTTGATTAAAGGCTTGCAAAAACAATGCGGGTTCAAACTCCCCCCTAATAAATCATCTAAAGTCATGCTGATATGGTGTAAAGTTAAAGTCGCATAGAGGTTGTCATGCTTTTCAATTAAAGCGATACTGCGCCAATCGCTCAAATGCTCTATAATGATTTTGAGTTTAGGGAATGAAAGCGCGAAAGTTTCTAAAACGCTATGGCATAAAAATTCTTTATCCAAACAAAACCCGGCTTGTTCTGCATGGATGCATAAAATAAAGCCTAATTTTTGGGCGTTTTCTAAAATCTCTAAAGTTTTTTCACCCAACAAATCCGAAGTGCCGTTTTGCGCGTTTGTGGTCATGCCTTTGGGGTAGAGCTTTAAAAACCTGATGCCTTTTTCTTGGGCGCGTTGCAATTCTTCTAAAGTCAAGCCATCATTAAAATACAAACTCATTAAAGGCTTGAAGTTTGAAGAATGGTTTAAAATTTCTTCTTCATATTCAAGGGTGGTTGGAGTGTCAATCAAGGGCTTACTGAGGTTTGGCATGATCACCGCGGCGCTAAAAGGCTCGCTAGAGTATCTTAATACCGCTTTTAAAAGCGCGTTTTCTCGCACATGCAAGTGGGCGTCTATAGGGTCAAAAAGCGTGATTTCCATTTTTTAATTGCCTCCTAAGTAATAACGCACTCTAATGCGAATGAGGGTTTTAGTTTTGGGGCGTGGGTAATCCTTATAAGCGATTTGAATGGTCTTTAAGGTGTTGTCATCAAGCATTTTGTATTCAGAGCCAATGATGATTTTAAGATCGGTAATATCGCCATTAGGGTGCAAGTAAAACTCTACCGCATTCGTCCCGTCTTGCCCTAAATAAGCCGCTACTTGAGGGTATTCTAAATATTTTTGCGTGATGCGCCCAATATCCCTTAAATTATTCCTGATGAAATCTTTTTCGGCTGTGCCTAAATCCCCAAATTCTTCGCCATACAATTCATCAATATCCCTTCTGGTTTGGTTATCTAATCCTTTATTATTTTCTTTTCTGGGTGGCGCAACTTCTTTAGGCAAGAAAGAAAGCTGGTTAGGGTCAAATTCTTTTTTGACAGGTTTTTTCTCTTCTATTTTTTTCTGCTCTACTTTTTGTTCTACTACTTTTTTCTCTTCTTTTTTCTCTTCCACTACTTTTTTCTCTTCCACTTTTTCCACTTTTTTAAGAGCTTTATGTTTGTGGTTGGGCTTTTTGGGTTCTGGTTTGGGCTTTGGTTTAGGCTCAGGCTTAGGCTTTTCTATAGGTTTTGGTGGGGTTGGCGGAGTGGGGGGTGTGGGTGGGGTGGGGGGTGTTGGGGGTTTTTGAGGGCCAGCTAGCGTGGGTTTAGGAGCACCCGGGTTGTTTTTACTAGGATCTTGCGAATGGCCTCTTTTTAAAACCAATAAATTTTCAGGATTTAATTTAACGAGCTTGGGTTTTGAAGGAAAAAAATCTTCTCTGTGTTCAAATAAAAAATAAATCAACCAGTGTAACAATACAGACAGAATGAGAGAAAAGAAAAAATTCCTGTTAGAATGATCCACAGGATCAAAATTTTTCCCTAACTTAGCAGGTTGTAGTTTAGAATTTTCCGGCATATAAATTTCCTAATTTTGAATTCTTTATATTATTTTCAGCTTCTTTAATCAGTTCTTCTTTAGATGTTTTTGGGCTTATTTTGTCTAAAAGCAGGCCGTATTTGTCGCTTAGTAAGACCAAGTAACGCTCCTTATTAGTTTCTATGGAAATGATTTTATGGTTCGCATCAACACGACCCAAAACACTAACTTCTAACTTAAAATCTTTTGCAGAAAAAGATCTTTGTGTGGGAACAATTTTTTTTTTGATTACATACAATATTAAAAGTAAGGCAGCAATAACCGCTAGCGCCTTGTAAGCATGGCTTAAATCCAGTTGGGGTTTTAACTCTAGGGTGTTTGAGAGGCTTTGGGGTTGCTCTTTCTCATCTTGGCTTGCGAGATTGGCATGCTGAGATTTTTCTTTCAGGCCAGGCGGTGGGGCTAAATGAAACCCTTTAGGCAAAAAAAGAAAGCGGAGTTGCCTTTTATCCTTGCTGTTTGAAGCTTGGATTTCTAATCCCGCTTTAGCTTTTTTAGACAAGAGGTAGATGTCATTTTGGTAGGAAAACATTTCTAATGCATTCAAAGAGGCTTCTTTAAAATCCATCGTTTTTTTAGAATCCAATTGAGCGTTTTTTAAAACGATCACTTTTTGCCCTTCAACCTCCATGATTTTAGGCGTTTTGTTAAAAGGCGTTTCAAAAGTGAGCGTGGTTTGCACGGCTTTTATGGGTGGTGTTGCTAGAGCGTTTGAATCAGGTTGGACTTCTTTTAACGCATTTTGCCAATGAACCAATTTAATGGGGGCGTCATCATTTAAAGGTATTTTTTCTTCAGCCAGTAACATCAAAGTAGTGATCAACAATAAAAACAACGCTCTCATGAATTTTTAGCGAGATAATACACAATGGCGTTAGAATCAAGGATTTCATTCAAACGAATGGCTAAATTCCTTTCAAAAACCATCACCTCACCCTTACCAATAACCCGCCCGTTCACAAAAGTATCCACGCTTTCTCCGGCGGGTTTTTGCAAATCAATCACAGAGCCTTTTTCAAAACGCAAGATTTGCAATAAAGGGATTTGCGTAGAGCCAAGTTCCGCACTAAAAACAATCTCCATGTCCAAAAGATTTTTATAATCGCAAATGAGTTCTTCTAAATAAGTGGAAAGCTCTAGTTCTCTTTCTTTATTCGCTTTCTCTTTTTCTTTTTCGGCTATTTTTAACTTATTAGCTTCTGTTTCTGGCATAAAACTCTACTCTTTCAAGAATGATTTGACTTTGATTATAAAATCTTAATTTTACTATAAATTTTATAACAAATAAAGCCACTACGCTTTAAAGCTGGCTTTAGAAACGCAAAATTCCTTTAAAAAACACGCACCGCATAAGGGGTTTTTAGCCTTGCAGGTGTAGCGGCCAAACAAGATTAAGGCATGGTGGAGTTTGGACAGGTTGTCTTTAAAAAGATCGCTGAGTTCTTCTTCGGTTTTAATAGGCGTTTTAGCGTTGCTTAAGCCTAAGCGGTGTGTTGTGCGGAACACATGGGTATCTACCGCTATATAATTTGCATCAAAGCACACTGAAAGCACCACATTAGCGGTTTTTTGCCCCACGCCATCTAAACTCATCAATTCTTTTTGCGTAGAGGGGATAACGCCCTTAAAATCCCTAACCACTTTTTGTGCCATACTGATTAAATGCTTGCTTTTATTGTTAAAATAAGAAACGGATTTGATGATCTCTTTAACTTCTTCTAAGGAAGCGAGTGCTAAATCACTCACGCTTGGGTATTTTTCAAATAACTTGGGCGTTATTTGATTCACTCTAGCGTCCGTGCATTGAGCACTTAAAATGGTAGCCACTAGCAATTCATAGGGGTTTTTATGGTGCAATTCGGTGGTTTGGTTAGGGTAATGTTTTAAGAGCAGTTCTTTGATTTGTTGGGCTTTTTGGTGAGTTTTAGTGCGTTTTAAGGTCATTTTCACACGCTTTCTTTGATGACAAGGTATTGCGCTTCATGGGATCTTAAAGCCACTTGAATGCGGTTGATTTTAACCGAAAGCGTGGCTTTTTTCATGGAATAATGCAAAAGAATGCATTGAACCCCTTCATGGATACCAAAAGAGAGGAAGCGTTTTTTAAGGGCTTCATCGCAGTTAGCGATTTCTACGATTTCATAAACTTTGTCTTTAATGGCTTCATTGAGCGTCATTTTACTTCCTTTTTGAATCAATGTTTTTTTTGATTTCATCTACGATGATGTCAATAGGTGTGAAAATACGGCGCAAGATTTTAAAAGGCGCTTGGATAATATCTGATGCTAAAGTGACTTGAGTTTTAGGTTTATCTAGCGTGCCTTTGACATTCACATTAGTGGTGATTTTACCTCCTTTTCCTAAAACAAGATAGCCCACGATAGGGATTTTATTTAAGACATTGCTCAAAGCCTTGATAGTGGAAACTTCTAAATTCAAATCCAATTTGTTTTTGTCCAATTCAATGATGCCATTGCCAGCAATATCAAGCGTTTTGCCAATAAGATCAATTTTTTCTAACCCTAAATATTCTTTAGTGATCCCAAAAACAACAGACCCCTTTTTGATTTGATAGCCATTAGCCCCTAAATGAGGGTTCCTAAAGACAATGAGAGAGGGAATGGTGTTGATGAGATTGATCATGTTTTGCATGAGGGCGAAATTCTTTAAGCTTGTGTTTTGGAATTTCAATTCGCCATTGAAAACCTGATCTTCAAGAGCCCCAATAAGCGTGAATAAGCCCCCTTCTACGAAATCTTTTTGGAGAATGGTGTTGATATAATCCCCGGTAAAATTATGGGCCTTAAGATACAAAGCCCCATGCACTAAATCCGCCATGATCATGGCGTTTTTATAATTGCCATCAATTTTCACTCTGTCATCTTGAGCGACAATATCAAGATTTTCTAAAGGAAAAGGCATTTTTTTATAGATTAACACGACATCTTTAGCATGGATGCGTGTAGAGATAGGGATAATTTTGTGGGCTTTTTCATAGCGTTGTTTGGCGCTAATGAAAATATCTTCATCCTGGATTTCTTTAGAGCTAGGCTTTTCTTTTCGTTCTTTTGAGAATAATCCCGCAATCGCTGGCATCTTGCTATCTAAAAAATCGTCAATACTCAAATCAATGTTATTAAGGGTAATATCCTTTTGATCCTCCTTAACTTTTATAGATATGCTTTTGCTTGGAGTATAGACAGAAATTTCATCTTTATTAATAGATCCAAATAAAGAGAGGGAATTAAATTGCTTGCCGTTGCTATGATAGATGGGTAAAGTGATTTTTAAATCCTTAGCAAAAAAATCAATATTGATAAAATCGCTCGTAGAAACTTCTAAAGAGCCATCTTCTAAGGCGAAATATTTCATAATAGGGGAATAGGGCTTGATTTTTTTCAAATCTTTGACTCTAAAAACATAGGCGTTATCTTTAAATTCACCCTCTAATAAAAGTTGCGGCACGCTCCATTGCATGTGATTGGGGTTAGAAAAATCAAAATTCAAAGAAAGGTTTTTAAGAGTGTCTCCTGTAGCGTAGAAAACATCTTTGGTGAATTTATCTTCACTTTGGGCTTTAATGGTGTCTATGATTTTTCGTCTAAACACCTCTGAGTTTTCACCCTCTTGAATAACAGAATGCAAGCTTTTTAAATCTAAAGAAAATTTAGTAGGCTGTGGGTTATCTTGGTCGTTATTCAAGCCATAAGAACGCATGTTGATATTGTTGTTAGTGTTGAATCGTATCTTATGGACTAAAGAATCTAAAGAAAGGGTTTTTTTATTCAAGTCTAAAGCGATTTTAGCGTCTAAATCCAGCATGTTTTCATAGCGGGTGTGGGTAGTTTCTATGTAGATGTATTGGTATTCTTGGGTAATATCTAAGCTTATATTAGCGTTTTGCGTATAAAGGGGGATATTATAGAGCGAGAGGGTGCCTTCTTGCAAATTAACGCTGCCTTGAACGCTAAATAAGGGGGCGGTGTTTTTCAAGAATTGCAAGGTGAGTTTCAAATCCGCGCTAGATGGCGTGCTGATTTTATCCAAAGGTAAAACGACTTTATAAGCGCTCAATAAATCCTTAATGCTATCGCCATAATAATTAGGGGTCGTTTTTAAAAAAACCTCCAACTTGGGGGCTTCTAACAAATTGGAAAAAGTGGCGTAAGAGCCGGTCAATTCCATGGTTTCATAAGTGATTTTTTGGGGCTGTATGAGGAGCTGTTTGTTTTTGAAAATTAATTCGGTTTTATCCATTTTAATGGGCGATAAGCCATCATTGAAAACGACTGAAGGCTTCATCAAAGTGGCTTTAACTACAGAATTTTCTAAAAGCGATGGGATAAACTCGCTAGGAGTGAAATTAGCCTTGATTAAAGCGTTATCAATCTTAAAGCTGGCAAATTGGATCTTGTCAAAAATCCATGTTTTTAAATTTTTTTGCGATTGGTGTTGGAAAAGAGGCTTTAAAAACGCCAGGCTTTTCATTGGAGAAGTGTTCGCTCTCAATTCTATGGTTTTTAAATCGGTTAGCCCTTGCAAATAAATTGCAGCACTAGGTTCGATTAAGGGCTTGACAATCAAATTGAACGCCATTTTCCTAGCTTTGGGTGAATAGTGGGCGTTGCCATCCACTTGGACTTTAATGTCTTTAAAAAGCAAATTGATGATTTTAAGCTTGATATTTTTATCATCTTCTAGGGAAAATTCCCCTTTGACTCCTGGAAATTCTAACTCGTATTTATTCCCATCAAAAAAGATATTGGCTTTATTTTTATCGTCTAAAATGATTTCTTTGACTTTAAGTTTTTCAAAATAAGACACCGCCCAAATGCCATAACGGATATTTTTAATCAGATCAGAAACTTCTAAACGCTTTTTAGTGGGTTTTTGATGGAAGAAAGAAGAGAGATCGATGCGTTCAATTTCTAAAGAAAGCTTGTTGTTAAGTTTTAAGTATAATTCAGAAATGCCAAGCTTTCCAATTTTTAAATTTTGTATGTGAATGCCGTTTGAAAGGGTTTTGTGAATGACAACTAAAAGAGTGAATACTGCCACAAACAAGATAATGACATTAAATACTTTCTTGGATACATGTTTTCTTTTATTCATCAGTATTCTTTTTTATTTAAGTATACCAATTTATCCTAACAAAGTGGTGGTTGTCCCGCAAGGTTCGCTCAAAAAAGTGTTTTTTTCTTTAAAAGAGCAAGGCGTGGATATGAACGCTTTAGATTTGCTTTTTTTACGCTTAATGGGCATGCCTAAAAAAGGCTACATTGACATGGGCGATGGGGCTTTAAGGAAGGGGGATTTTTTAGTCCGTTTGATCAAAGCGAAAGCGGCACAAAAAAGCGCGACTTTAATCCCTGGAGAAACCCGCTATTTTTTCACGCAAATTTTGAGCGAGACTTACCAGTTAGGAGTTGGCGATCTCAATGAAGCTTATAAAAGCATCGCGCCACGATTAAACGGCTCTGTGATAGAAGATGGGGTGATATGGCCAGACACTTATCATTTGCCTTTAGGGGAGGACGCTTTTAAAATCATGCAAGCTTTAATCGGTCAATCTCTCAAAAAACACGAAGCTTTAAGCAAGCAATGGCTTGGATACTACCATAAAGAAGAGTGGTTTGAAAAAATCATTCTCGCTTCTATTGTGCAAAAAGAAGCCGCTAATATTGAAGAAATGCCCTTGATTGCGAGCGTGATTTTTAACCGCCTAAAAAAAGGCATGCCTTTACAAATGGATGGGGCTTTGAATTATCAGGAATTTTCACACGCTAAAGTGACCAAAGAGCGCATTAAAACCGATAACACCCCCTATAACACCTATAAATTTAAGGGCTTGCCTAAAAATCCTGTAGGGAGCGTGAGCCTAGAAGCGATTAGAGCCGTGGTTTTCCCTAAAAAAACGGATTTCTTGTATTTTGTGAAAATGCCGGATAAAAAACATGCTTTCAGCGCGACTTATAAAGAGCATTTAAAAAACATTAATCTTTCTAATAATCATTTTTAAGATTAAGGTTAATGGGGCGTTTTTTCTTTTAAATTGAGTAAAAAGTGTTTAGTATTTTCTCATTTTAATTTTAAGTTCTTACTATTAAAGCATTTTAGATTTTATTAAAAAAGGCTTGCTACAATTTTAGGCAAATTTTGATTGCTAGGGCTAAAATACAGCTTTTAGCACAAAGGAGAATGAATGGCTAAAATGAGCGCTCCAGATGGGGTTGCCGTTTGGGTGAATGAAGACAGGTGTAAGGGTTGTGATATTTGCGTATCGGTATGCCCTGCTGGGGTTCTTGGCATGGGGATTGAAAAAGAAAGGGTGCTTGGAAAAGTGGCCAAAGTAGCCTACCCAGAGAGTTGTATCGGTTGCGTGCAATGCGAGTTGCACTGCCCGGATTTTGCGATTTATGTGGCTGACAGGAAGGATTTCAAATTCGCTAAAGTTTCTAAAGAAGCCCAAGAAAGAAGCGAAAAGGTTAAGGCCAATAAATACATGCTCTTAGAAGAGACTATTTTAGAAGGGAGAGGCAAGTAATGCGTGAGATTATTTCTGATGGGAATGAATTAGTCGCTAAAGCGGCGATTGAAGTGGGGTGTCGGTTTTTTGGGGGCTATCCTATCACGCCAAGCTCGGATATTATGCATGCGATGAGCGTGGCTTTGCCCAAATGTGGCGGCCATTTTATCCAAATGGAAGATGAAATCAGCGGGATTAGCGTGTCTTTAGGGGCGAGCATGAGCGGGACGAAGTCTATGACAGCGAGCTCTGGGCCTGGTATTTCATTGAAAGTGGAGCAAATCGGTTATTCTTTCATGGCGGAAATCCCTTTAGTGATCGCTGATGTGATGCGTTCAGGCCCATCAACCGGAATGCCCACTCGTGTGGCTCAAGGCGATGTGAATTTTTTAAGACACCCCATACATGGGGATTTTAAAGCCGTCGCGCTCGCTCCTGCAAATTTAGAAGAGGCTTACACAGAAACCGTTCGCGCATTTAACCTGGCTGAAATGCTCATGACTCCTGTATTCTTGCTCATGGATGAAACCGTGGGGCATATGTATGGCAAGGTGCAAATCCCAGATTTAGAAGAAGTGCAAAAGATAACCATTAATCGTAAGGAATTTGTGGGCGATAAAAAGGACTACAAACCTTATGGGGTCGCGCAAGATGAGCCGGCTGTCTTAAACCCTTTCTTTAAAGGCTATCGCTACCATATTTCAGGCTTGCACCATGGGCCTATTGGCTTTCCTACTGAAGACGCTAAAATCGGGGGGGATTTGATTGACAGATTATTCCATAAGATTGAATCCAAGCAAGACATTATCAACGAAAACGAGGAAATGGATTTAGAGAGTGCTGAAATTATTATCATCGCTTATGGTTCGGTTTCTCTAGCGGTTAAAGAGGCCTTGAAAGATTACCATAAAGAAAGCAAACAAAAAGTCGGCTTTTTCAGGCCTAAAACCTTATGGCCAAGCCCGGCTAAACGCTTGAAAGAAATAGGGGATAAATACGAAAAAATCCTTGTGATTGAATTGAATAAGGGGCAGTATTTAGAAGAAATTGAAAGGGCTATGCAAAGGAAAGTGCATTTCTTTGGGCAAGCCAATGGGCGTACGATTTCGCCTAAACAAATCATCGCAAAGTTGAAGGAGCTTTAAAATGGCGTTTAATTATGATGAATATTTGCGTGTGGATAAAATACCCACTTTGTGGTGTTGGGGTTGTGGCGATGGCGTGATTTTAAAATCCATTATCCGCACGATTGACGCTTTAGGTTGGAAAATGGATGATGTGTGTTTGGTGAGTGGGATTGGTTGCAGCGGGCGCATGAGTTCGTATGTGAATTGCAACACCGTTCATACCACGCATGGTAGGGCTGTAGCGTATGCGACAGGGATTAAATTGGCTAACCCTAGTAAGCATGTGATCGTGGTTTCTGGCGATGGCGATGGCTTTGCGATTGGAGGCAATCACACCATGCATGCATGCAGAAGAAACATTGATTTGAATTTTATTTTAGTGAATAATTTCATTTATGGTTTGACCAACTCCCAAACTTCGCCCACCACGCCTAATGGCATGTGGACGGTTACGGCTCAATGGGGGAATATTGATAACCAATTTGACCCATGCGCTTTAACCACCGCCGCCGGGGCGAGCTTTGTGGCTAGAGAGAGCGTTTTAGACCCTCAAAAATTAGAAAAAGTGCTTAAAGAAGGCTTTACGCACAAGGGCTTTAGCTTCTTTGATGTCCATAGCAATTGCCATATCAATTTAGGGCGTAAGAATAAAATGGGTGAAGCGTCTCAAATGCTAAAATGGATGGAAAGCCGATTGGTGAGCAAACGCCAATTTGAAGCCATGAGCCCTGAAGAAAGGGTGGATAAATTCCCTACAGGCGTTTTAAAGCATGACACGGACAGGAAAGAATATTGCGAAGCGTATCAAGAAATCATTGAAAAAGCACAAGGAAAACAATAATGGAAGCGCAATTACGATTTACGGGCGTTGGAGGGCAAGGCGTGCTGTTAGCGGGAGAGATTTTAGCTGAGGCTAAGATTGTGAGTGGGGGCTATGGCACTAAGACTTCCACTTACACTTCGCAAGTGCGTGGAGGGCCTACTAAAGTGGATATTTTGCTAGACAAAGATGAAATCATTTTCCCTTATGCTAAAGAGGGCGAGATTGATTTCATGCTTTCAGTCGCTCAAATCAGCTACAACCAGTTTAAAAGCGACATTAAACAAGGCGGTATCGTTGTCATTGATCCCAATCTGGTAACCCCTACTAAAGAAGATGAGGAAAAATACCAGCTTTATAAAATCCCTATCATTAGTATCGCTAAAGATGAAGTGGGTAACATTATCACGCAATCTGTGGTGGCGCTAGCCATTACCGTGGAGCTGACTAAATGCGTGGAAGAAAATATCGTGCTAGACACCATGCTTAAAAAAGTCCCTGCAAAAGTCGCTGACACCAACAAAAAAGCCTTTGAAATTGGCAAAAAACATGCTTTAGAAGCTTTGAAAAAATAAGGGGGTAACTCCTTATCTTATTTTTCTTTAGCTATAGCTTTTTCCCCTTTTTCTTGTGTTTTTGAAAAAAAAAAAATGATATAATGCTTGAATTTTACAAAGGATTCTTGCATGCACAAATTTTTGGATGGGGCAAAAAGTGAGGTTTTAAAATACGATGTGATTTCTTTTGATATTTTTGATACCCTTCTTCTAAGACCTTTCATTAAACCCACAGATTTATTTTGGTATATTGAGACTAAATACAATATTAAAGGTTTTCATCAAGCAAGGATCCTGGCAGAAATGCAATCTAGAAAATTAAGCAAAGAACAAGACATCACTCTAGATGAAATTTATCATCAAATCCCAAAAGAGTTTCATTCATATAAGAGAGTAGAAATCACCACTGAAAAAGAGGTGCTTATTCCAAACTTGGAGATGTTGGAACTCTATCGTTTCGCTAAAGAGAACAATAAGAGAGTGATTATTGTATCAGATATGTATTTACCTTTAGAAGTCCTTGAAGATATTTTAATTTCTAAGGGTTTTGGTGGTTATACAAATTTCTATCTTAGTAACCATATAATGCTCACTAAACATTCAAAGGATTTGTTTAAGCATGTTTTAAAACAAGAAAATATTACTCACACGCAAATGTTGCATATCGGTGATAATTCTTGGGCGGATGGTGCTATGCCTAAAAGTTTAGGCATAGCAACGCTATTTAGAAAAAGCGTGTTGAAACAATTAGAAGAAGTTTTTCCTAAATACAAAACATTTAATCCAACCAGTGTTGCGCAAAGTTTTATTTTAGGATCTTTATGCGTTTTTTATAAAAATCATATTCAAAAACATGAAAAATTTGATTATTGGTTTCTTTTGGGAGCGATGCAGGCAGGAATTGCAGCCGTTGCTTATTGCCAGTTTATCTATAAGGAAATTCATAAAAGAAATATTGATACTTTAGTGTTTGTTGCGCGAGATGGTTATTTATTGCAAAAAATTTTTAATATTTTATATCCAAATTCATATAAAACTACTTATGTCTATGCTCCCAGAATTTTAAAAAAAGCGGTATTTTTAGAAGTCGTAGAGGGCGAGAGTTTGGAAATTTTGCGTATTTTAGAAGGCGAAGAAGAAGTTAAAAAGAAACAAATCACCACCAACCAACAGGCGTATGTATATCTCTATAGCAATTTTGAACATTGTCGCCATTTAGCGTTAAAATGTTTGGATAATTACAGAAGATATTTGTATTCACAAAATTTAGAGGGAAATATCGCTATTGTAGATACGATTACTTTAGGCTATTCTTCGCAAGGGTTAATCCAAAAAGCTTTAAACAAAGAAGTTTTTGGGTGCTATGTGGATCTCCTAAGAATTTTAAATTATGATTGCGTGAGTTTCTTACCTTTTTCACACCCTAAATCCGTTTATTTTCATAATTGGGATTTTATGGAGTTTTTGCTAACAAGCCCTGAATACCCTATTTTAAATGTAGAAAATGGCGTTCCAATTTATCAAAAAGACGTTTCATCTTGTGAAAAATACCGCTCTAAAGCTTATGAAAAAATAGTAGAAGGGGCTGTTGGATATGCTTCATATTTTAAAGAAAGTCAAATTTCTTTAGACATTCATGATGTGATAGAATGGGTGAATTTCTTCATTGACAATCCTAGTATTCAAGATCAAGAGCAATTCAAACAAATTTATTTTCTTCCAGATGCGACGCATAAAAACGCTCTGCCCTTGTTTTGCAACGATGTTTCTTTATTGTCTTGTATCTTAAAACCTTCACAAAGTTATGGCGTATTAAAAAGAAGCCTTAGGACAAACAAGCAAGAGAGGTTGTTTAAAATATTATCTCTCATTAAAAAAATCTATGGGAAGTTAAAAAAGAAATGATAAAATCGGCTCTGTTTTTAATCAAATATGGATAAATAGGGCTTTCTCCCTTTAATATAATTCTCTCAAAAGTTGTCCACTAGATATTTTTTATTTATCAAATAATCCGTTTTTGAGTATAATCCTACGAAAATTTTAAGGAACGGCATGGAGTTTTTAGGACTGGTTTTAAGTCTGGTCGCTATTTTGATAGCGTTTAAAAAGCCTGAAAAAGAAAATTGGGCGTTTGGGATTTTGATTGTGGTGTGGTTAGTGGAGCTTATTATTTTTATAGCCCATAGCTCTAGCGTTTTGCCTAACATGAATCTATAAGGGGGATGCATGAATAAAGAAACCCGATTTTACAATCTTTTTTCTTTGGCGGTTTTAGGGATTTTGATCTTTCCTGTGGGTTTGGCGAATTTTTATTTTGGCTATGTTTTGAAGGATTCGCCTTGTATTTTTTGCTGGGCGCAACGCATCAACATGATTTTAATTGGGGCGGTGGCGCTTTTGGTGGTGCGTTTTGGGTTTAAGCCTAAATACATTGCTTTGCTGCTACTAATGGCTAGTAGCGGACTGTATGAGAGCTTTTATCATACGGGTGGCCATGCTTTAGAAGATGTGGGGCAGGGATTCGCGCTCGCTATTTTGGGCTTGCACACGCAGTTTTGGGCGCTTTTTGTCTTTTTTAGCGTGGTGGTGCTTTTAGCGGTTTTGCTCTTTTTTGCCCCTAATGCCCAACCTTTTAAAGATCGTTTGTTAAACACGCTCCAAAAAAGCGCTTTTTATGTTTTCTTTATGGTGGTGGGTTCTAATGCAATACAGGCGTTTGTTTCTACCGGGCCTTTCCCTTACATAGGGCAAAGCGATCCGGTGCGTTTTTCGTGGAATTTGAAAGAATCGGTCTGGTCTATGGAGAATTGGGATCATTTGAAATTCCCAAGAAGCGTTTTAGGCAGAAGAGATGTGGGTGAGCCTTTGAAATTGAGCGCTTTGCCTAAAGATAATGATTATGAGCGTTCGCCTTTAGAAATTACAAAAACTCTAAAGATTGGGAAAAAAGAAGAGCTTCCCTTAAAATTGAATGGAGCGATCACGGATTTGAGTTTCAATGAAGACAAGGCGATCCTTACCACAGAAAACCAAGGGCTTTATCTTGTAAGTAACGATTTGAAAACCATTCATAGCCATATGGTGTTGGATAGCTATTATAGCGCGACGGTGGGGGCGTTCGTGGGGGCGGATTTCAATGAAGATGAAAACATTGTGATCATGGGCAATAATAAAACAAGCGTAGAAATCACTCCTAACAAAAACGCCAACGCGCTTAAAAACTTCCCTTATTTTTTAGAAGGGGCTAACTCTTTTGACGAAGTGGAACGCAGCCGCTTAAAGACTTCTAGGGCGAAAAACTACTATGTTAGCGCCGCAAGAAGAGGGGCTAAATTCACTTATTTAACCACCTCTCCTAACAAGCGTTATAAGGATTTGATTATCATCTCCATGCTTAATAGCGATAAACAGGTGCATGGGGAGTTTTTACTTGAACTAGGCAATGCCAAACTTAAAGAAAAAAGGAAACTGGGCGAGTTAGTCATTAGTGCGCTAGCTTTAAAGGATAATCAACTTTATGCGTTCAGTAAGGAATTTAACACGCTTTTAGTCATAGACCCTACAAAAGAAGAGATCCTTGAAGTTTATGGCTTGCCTAAAGAGATTAAAAATATCAGCGCTGGGGGGTTTAGAAACGATGAGCTTGTCCTTGTGAGCTATGAGAATGATAAAAATATTCTTTACACCCTTAATTTTTAAACTCTTTTAAAGCTGTTTTTTTCTAATATATTAACGCATTAGAAGATGGTCGCTATTTTAGAATAGAGGAAAGTCCGGGCTACATTAGACAAAATTCCATCTAACGGATGGCTAGCGCAAGCTAAGGGAAAGTGCCACAGAAAGCAAACCGCCTTTTTAAGGTAAGGGTGAAAGGGTGGGGTAAGAGCCCACCAAAGCTAAAGCGATTTAGCTTGTTTGGGCAAACCCAATTTGTAGCAAGAAGCGCATGGTAAGTCTAAATTGATACACGCTTCGCTTGAGGAATATTGCAAAATATTTCCCAGATAAATGGCCATCCATTGACAGAACCCGGCTTATTCTAATGCTCAACTGCGTGTTGATTTTTTTAACAAAGTTTCAATCATTTTATTTTTTTTATTTTTTTACCTAATTATTGTTTAAAATCTTAAAGATTTGTGTTACACTCTGCAAAATCAAAATCAAAGGGGATAGCGTGTTAGAAAAATCTTTTTTAAAAAGCAAGCAATTATTTTTGTGCGGGTTGGGTGTTTTAATGTTGCAGGCTTGCACTTGCCCAAACACTTCACAAAGAAATTCTTTCTTGCAAGATGTGCCTTATTGGATGTTGCAAAATCGTAGCCAGTATCTCACGCAAGGGGTGGATAGCTCGCACATTGTAGATGGTAAGACAACTGAAGAGATAGAAAAAATCGCTACCAAAAGAGCGACAATAAGAGTGGCGCAAAATATTGTGCATAAACTCAAAGAGGCTTACCTTTCTAAAACCAATCGCATCAAGCAAAAGATCACTAATGAAATGTTTATCCAAATGACACAGCCCATTTATGACAGCTTGATGAATGTGGATCGTTTAGGGATCTATATCAATCCTAACAATGAGGAGGTGTTTGCGTTGGTGCGTGCGCGTGGTTTTGATAAGGACGCTTTGAGCGAAGGGTTGCATAAAATGTCATTAGACAATCAAACGGTGAGTATCCTTGTGGCTAAAGTGGAAGAAATCTTTAAAGATTCTATCAATTACGGAGACATTAAAGTCCCTATAGCCATGTAGGCTTAGAACAACAAGCGTTCCTCGCTATCGTCTGTTCTTTTGGGGGTGGGGGTGATGGAATTGGGGGTTGAATAGTAGGGGATTTTATCCACGATTTCTTTACGCAAGCCTTTGGGGACATCAAACTTTCTTTTTAAAGAAGGTTCAATTGCTAAAATGTTACGCATGAAATACGAATACACAGGTGCACTCACAATGCTCCCTGCCGCTCCTTTGCTAATAGGCGTGTTATCGTCTCTCCCAAACCAGATCACGCTTTGTAAGGTGGGAGTAAAGCCAATGAACCAAGCGTCAATATTGTTGTTAGAAGTCCCGGTTTTACCGGCGATTTCTAAACCTTTAATGCGAGCCAAACTCCCTGTGCCATTTTCTACCGCATCCATCAGCACTGAAATGGTTAAAAAAGCCTGTTCTTTGGAGGTGATCTTTTTGGTTTCCATAGGCGTGAAAGTTTTGACATCGTTTTGTTGGTTAGTGATGCTTTCAATGAGCATGGGTTTGAGCATGGTGCCGTAATTAGAAAATAAAGAATACTTTTCAGCCGCTTCAATCGGTGAGATAGCAAAGCTCCCTAACACAATAGACAAGTCTTTAGGGAGGTTTTTAAACCCCATATCGCTTAAAGATTGATAAATTTTTTCAAAGCCAAGCTGATCGCTTAAATTAATCGTAGCCAGATTTAACGAATGGCTCAAGGCTTCTTGCAAGGTTACAAGCCCTAAAAATTTGCGAGTGTAATTGCTAGGGTGCCATGCGTGGTTTTGTTCGCTGTTTTTACTATAATTGCCATTTTCAAAGTTTCGCGCGGTATCAGGGATTTTAGAAGTCGTGGAATAGCCATTATCAAAGGCGATTTGATACACAAAGGGCTTGATCGCGCTCCCAAATTGCCGTTTGGCTTGCGTGGCGCGATTGAAAGCGCTTTTTTTATAATCAATCCCCCCCACTAAAGCTAAAATCTTACCGGTACTCGTTTCTGTAACTATCATGCTAGCGTTCAAGTTGTCTTCATCTTCATCATTAGAGGCGTTAGTTTTTGGCTTCTCTTTAGCGATTTTTTCTAAGATTTTTTGATGCCCAAAACGCAAAGACTCTAACGCTAAGCGTTGGTAATCCAAATCTATCGTGAGCTTTATGGTATAGCCTTGAGTTTTTAGCCCGTCTAATTGATCCAATTGTTTCAACACTTCATCCACGACATAGGGAGCGATATTTTGTGTGGAAGTTTGGTTATAAACGATTGGCACTTCATTGAGAGCGCCTTTGAGCTCGTTAGAAGAAATCCAGCCTAAAGAATACAACCGCCTTAAAATATCATTAGCCCTAGAGAGTGAAAATTCTAAATTTTTGGTAGGGTCATAAAAACTTGGAGCTCTTGGCAAGGCGACTAACATGGTGATTTCTTTAAGCGTGAGTTTGTCAAGAGGTTTTTTAAAATACCCTAAACTTGCGGTTTTCACGCCATAATACCCATGCCCAAAAAAAGTTTGGTTCAAATAACGCTCTAAAATTTCTTCTTTGCTTAAGACTTTTTCAATGCGTATGGAGATGATAGCTTCTTTGAGCTTTCTGGTCAGGGTTTTTTCTCGTGTGAGCACCATGTTTTTAACGAGTTGTTGGGTTAGAGTGCTACCCCCTTCAGTGTAACGACCGCTTTTAGCGTTTTTAATCATAGCGCGCATGATAGCGTCTAAATTGATCCCCCCATGTTCAAAAAAGAGGGTGTCTTCTACCGCTAAAAGGCTTTCAATAAATCGTGGGGGGATTTCTTCAAAACGCGCATAAAAACGAAATTCCTTATCATAAATATTAGCAATCAAACGCCCTTTTCGGTCTAAAATCTGTGAAGCGACGCCTGGGCGATAATCTTTAATTTTAGCAATATCCTTATCTGTAGTTACCCAAACTTGAGCGATAAGAATGGCTAACAACCCTACGATAATTAAAAATAAAACGATAAAACCATAAAAAATCTTTTTTAGCATTTAATCACTCTTAAAAGAAGATTGTATTTTAGAATAATTTAAAAGGGTGTTCGCAAGCTCTTTAGTGTCTTGTAAGCTGTTTTTGAGGGATAAAGAGATGCGTAAAAGGGGTTTAGAAACCGTTGGGGGGCGGATAGCTCCCACTAAAAACCCCTTTTCTTTCAAAAAATGATGGGCGTTTAAAAGAGCGGGATTGCTTTCAAATTCTAAAGTAAAAAATCCTGCGAGCGTTCTAATACCTAAGGTTTCAAAAATAATCTGTTGGTGTTTGCTAAGCTCATTTTTTAATTCTTGTTTTTGCGCGATAAAGTATTCTAAATGGGCTAAAGTTAAAGCGGTGTCTAACAGGCTTAAAGCGGTGGTGTAAATCACGCTTTTAGCGCGATTGGTTAAAAACTCTATGGTTTGTAAAGGGGCTAAAATACACGCCCCATAGCTCGCAAGCGCTTTAGAAAAAGTGCTGAGCTTAATGATTTTGTCTTTTTCTTTGATGCGATAATATTCTAAAAAACCCAATAAATTCTCGCCGATAGTTCCAAAACTATGGGCTTCATCTACGATTAAAAAAGCGTTAGGAATCTCTTGAGTGATTGCATAAAAATCATAAGGAGCGATGCTCGCATCCATAGAATAAACCCCCTCAATGGCTATGAATTTGAGTTTATTTTTAGGAGCGTTAAAGAGTTTTTGTTGTAAATCTTTAGCGTCATTGTGCGAGAAAAAAACCACTTGATCAGGCTTCGTTTTGGTGCTAAAAATCCCGCTTGCATGGTAGTGTGCGTCCATGAATAAGAGGGCGTTTTTGACTAAAAGGGTATCTATTAAAGCCAGATTGCCCAAAAAACCACTCCCCACTAAAAGAGCGCTTTCAAATTCTAACAAATCCGCTAATCGTTCTTCTAACTCTGCATGCAAAGAGTGGTAGCCATTCACTAGCATGGAAGCCTTGGGGGAATGAGCGTTAAAGGATTGGAGCTTATTAAAAGCGTTTTCAAGCAAGTCTTTTTTAACGCTCAAACCCAAATAATCATTAGAAGCGTAATCCTTTAATAAAGGGTCAAACAATTCTCTTTTGCGGTATCGTTTGGCATGGTGTAGGGCTTCTAAAGATTTAGAAAACATCAAAACACTTCATTGAATAAAATCATTCGCCTTTTTGAATTTTTTCAATGATTTTATTGAGTTCGTCTTGTTTTTCGTAAAACATCTTATCAATATTTTCTTTAACATGTTTAGCGCTATCTTCCATTAAATGCACTTTATGTTCTAGGTATTTTGAATCGGTAATGTGATCTTCTTGAACGGCCTTAACCAAATCATTAGCTTCAGCATGCACGCTCGCATGGTGGCTTTCTAAAGCTCTATAGCCTGAAGTGTTGGAAAAATTCTCTTTACCCGCGCCCTCATAATACCATTTGCCTAAACGGCAACTCTTATGGCTAGTAATATCAAAGGAATTGAGACCAAAAACCATGCCATAAAGATTGTTTTTAAAGACCACATGATCGAGTTTGGCTAGACCACAAAACACCCGGTTATTGACATTGTAGATGGTGTATTTTGCCGCTTGCGCGACAATCATGTTGTTTTTCACGGTGGATTTAAGCTCTTCCACATCGCCCTTAATAGAGCTTACAATAGAATTAATATCGTGGGTATTGGTTTGAATGTCGTTCGCTTCTTGTTGCATGCTTTTAACCACGACAGCGATTTCTTTAGTGGCTTTTTGGGTTTTTTCAGCGAGTTTTCTCACCTCATCAGCCACCACCGCAAACCCTCTCCCATGCTCGCCCGCTCGTGCGGCCTCAATAGCGGCATTTAGGGCTAAGAGATTGGTTTGTTCTGCAATATCATCAATCAAAGAAATGACTTGAGTGATTTCATTGCTCCGTTGGTTTAGAGAGTCCGCTAACGAAGTGGCGTTTTGCATCTTTTCATAAAGCGATTCAATGTCTTGACCCGTTTTATTAACGGTCCCTAATCCTTCAGCAGAATGCGCTTCGCCATTTTTAGCCGCATTTAAGAGCAAGCCTGTCTCTTGATGGAAATACTGCATGCTTTCTTGTGCGTTCTCTAAGCCTTCTTTTAAGCTCGCGCAAAAAGTCTTAAACAAATCGCTTTTATGGTATTCCCCCACACCCCCTGTTTTTTTGGCTAGTGAAAAATACTGCACGCCATCAATATTTTGGCTTTTTAAAGAATAGGAAACCCCTTGCAAATCAACGCTCTCTGCATTTTCTTTAAAATGAACGCTTTGTTCTTCTAAATTGTTTAAGCTTGCAAGATTCCCGCTCTTAAAAACGACTTTATTGTTTTTAATGCCTACAAAACCTTCATGCAAGCACAAATTTAAAAGGCTTTGATAGAGATTGACTTCTTTTTTTAACTCCGCAATCTCAGAATCTTTCTGACTGATTTGAAGTTGCAACTGCTTATTCCCAAACATTATGGCATTCCTTATTTAAATTTGAATCTTTTGAGATTATACCCAAAATTACCAAACAATTTAAGCGCTCGCTAGTATTGTTGCTTCAAAAACAATTCGTAAAATAAGCCCTGTTTCTTTATAAGGGTTTCAAAGTTGCCCTGTTCTATTAGTTTGCCTTGATCTAACACGATAATTTCATCAGCTTGCTTGACACTATTCATGCGGTGTGTAATAATTAAAGCCATCTTAGATTGCGATTTTTTAAAAATAAAATCTAAAAACTCTTTTTCCATAATGGGGTCAATAGCACTACTTGGTTCATCTAAAACAACACAATGACTTGGTTTTAAAAAGGCTCTTATAGTGGCTATGCGTTGCTTTTGACCCAGAGAAAAATCTATCCCATTATACTGTGTTCCAAATAATGCGTTGCTATAATCATTAAGACAATTTTGAAAATTTTCATCAAAAGATTTTAGCATTTCTCTCTTTTGCTTTAATTGCTCTCTTGTGGGGTTGTTTTGCATGAAAAGATTATCATCAATGCTATACCCAGCATAAAGAGAAAAATCTTGGAATATGGCACTCATTTGTCGGTGGTAGCTGTTTAGTTCCAAGTCTTGTAGTGGGTATTTATTATTAATGATAATTTGACCTGAATTTGGGGTATAAAAACCTAACAATAAATTAATCAGCGTGCTTTTTCCGCTAGCATTCCTACCGACTAATGCATAAAAATTAAACTCTAAGGATCTATCTTTTCGTTAGGGTTTAGAGCGATTTGGTTCATCGCATTCAAACGAAAAATTTTTTCCGTCAAACTTTCTGAGAACAAGACCTGATTGTTTGCATAATTCTAATGCTTTTTTAAGCTTTTGATTTCTTATCTCTTCCAATTGTTTAGAGCTATTTGCAATATCAGTATCAAGATAGGCTTCATAGGTTTCTTCTGTCATTATAGTTACTCCAAATGTTAAAATCCTATAGCCTTTATCTTGACGATAGGCTTTAAGCACAACAAAGATCACTAAAGCATAAACACCTAAAAGCGCTAATAACCAAAGAGTTATTTTGCTAGTTATAGATAACGCTTTTTTCACTTCAATACCTTTTTGGTGAGCTTTTATAGAGTAAAACAAAAGTCCTTAACGGAATGTTTTTTATGGTATCCATTGGTGTCTGCATTCAATAAGATTGGGTGTAAATTTTCTCTATTATATCTCAATTTTGCACCTCTTTAAATTTCGCTTTTTAAAATAAAGCCCTTTAAAATTTCAAACTTTAACCGATTATAGTTCCAACCAAAAGCAAGGATGCCTTTGGGTTTTTTATAACAAGGAGTTACAACAATGGCTTTTCAGGTCAATACAAATATCAATGCGATGAATGCGCATGTGCAATCCGCACTCACTCAAAATGCGCTTAAAACTTCATTGGAGCGATTGAGTTCAGGTTTAAGGATTAATAAAGCGGCTGATGACGCATCAGGCATGACGGTGGCGGATTCTTTGCGTTCACAAGCGAGCAGTTTGGGTCAAGCGATTGCCAACACGAATGACGGCATGGGGATTATCCAGGTTGCGGATAAGGCTATGGATGAGCAGTTGAAAATCTTAGACACCGTTAAGGTTAAAGCGACTCAAGCGGCTCAAGACGGGCAAACTACGGAATCTCGTAAAGCGATTCAATCTGACATCGTTCGTTTGATTCAAGGTTTAGACAATATCGGTAACACGACTACTTATAACGGGCAAGCGTTATTGTCTGGTCAATTCACTAACAAAGAATTCCAAGTAGGGGCTTATTCTAACCAAAGCATTAAGGCTTCTATCGGCTCTACCACTTCCGATAAAATCGGTCAGGTTCGTATCGCTACAGGCGCGTTAATCACGGCTTCTGGGGATATTAGCTTGACTTTTAAACAAGTGGATGGCGTGAATGATGTAACTTTAGAGAGCGTGAAAGTCTCTAGTTCAGCAGGCACAGGGATTGGCGTGTTAGCAGAAGTGATCAACAAAAACTCTAACCGAACAGGGGTTAAAGCTTATGCGAGCGTTATCACCACAAGCGATGTGGCGGTCCAGTCAGGAAGTTTGAGTAATTTAACCTTAAATGGGATCCATTTGGGTAATATCGCAGATATTAAGAAAAATGACTCAGACGGAAGGTTAGTCGCAGCGATCAATGCGGTTACTTCAGAAACCGGTGTGGAAGCTTATACGGATCAAAAAGGGCGCTTGAATTTGCGCAGTATAGATGGTCGTGGGATTGAAATTAAAACCGATAGCGTCAGTAATGGGCCTAGTGCTTTAACGATGGTCAATGGCGGTCAGGATTTAACAAAAGGCTCTACTAACTATGGGAGACTTTCTCTCACACGCTTAGACGCTAAGAGCATCAATGTGGTTTCGGCTTCTGACTCACAGCATTTAGGTTTCACAGCGATTGGTTTTGGGGAATCTCAAGTGGCAGAAACCACGGTGAATTTGCGCGATGTTACTGGGAATTTTAACGCTAATGTCAAATCAGCTAGTGGTGCGAACTATAATGCTGTCATCGCTAGTGGTAATCAAAGCTTGGGATCTGGGGTTACAACCTTAAGGGGTGCGATGGTGGTGATTGATATTGCCGAGTCTGCGATGAAAATGTTGGATAAAGTCCGCTCTGATTTAGGTTCTGTGCAAAATCAAATGATTAGCACCGTGAATAACATCAGCATCACTCAAGTGAATGTTAAAGCGGCTGAATCTCAAATCAGGGATGTGGATTTTGCTGAAGAGAGCGCGAATTTCAATAAAAACAACATTTTGGCGCAATCAGGCAGCTATGCGATGAGTCAAGCCAATACCGTTCAACAAAATATCTTAAGGCTTTTAACTTAGTTTTAAGAAAGGTGTTTGTATGGGGCTAACGCTTTAAGCGTTGGCTTTTTGTTTTAATTTTTACTTCTTTTTCAATAAAATACTCTTTTTTATTTCTTTTTATTACAGGCGGTTATTGTGTTGGATAGTTTTGAGATTTTAAAGGCTTTAAAGAGTTTGGATTTATTGAAAAACGCCCCTGCTTGGTGGTGGCCTAACGCTTTGAAATTTGAAGCTTTATTAGGGGCGGTTTTAACGCAAAACACTAAATTTGAAGCCGTTGTGAAATCTTTAGAAAATCTAAAAAATGCTTTCATTTTAGAAAATGATGATGAGATCAATCTTAAAAAAATCGCTGATACGGAGTTTTCAAAGCTTGCAGAGTGTGTCCGCCCTAGCGGGTTTTATAACCAAAAAGCCAAACGACTGATTGATTTGAGCAAGAATATTTTAAAAGACTTTCAAAGTTTTGAAAATTTTAAACAAGAAGTAACCAGAGAGTGGCTTTTAGATCAAAAGGGTATTGGCAAAGAAAGCGCGGATGCGATTTTATGCTACGCGTGCGCTAAAGAAGTGATGGTGGTGGATAAATACAGCTATCTTTTTTTAAAAAAATTAGGCATAGAGATAGAAGATTATGACGAATTGCAACATTTTTTTGAAAAAGGCGTTCAAGAGAATTTAAATGCCGCTTTAGCGCTTTATGAAAACACCATTCCTTTAGCGCAACTTTATGCGAGATTCCATGGAAAGATCGTGGAATTTTCCAAACAAAAATTGGAATTGAAGCTTTGATTTTTAGATTTTTCTTAATCTTAAGCCTTTTTAAAGGGGTCTTGTTAGCCAAAAAGGATTTAAATTTTTTCAAACCTTTAGAGCCTACTAAAAAATATTTTGGCTCTTTTAAGATCGGCTATCTGTATCAGCATGCAGAAACGACTAAAAGATCCCCCATCCGCCCTAAAAACCGCCCGCCTATTTTAATGGATAAAATTTACCATGACGCTTCTTTAGGCTTTCAGGCAGGGTTCGTTTTAAAAAAGAACGCTTTATTAGGGGGGTATTTGGATGCAGGAATGGGCGATTCGTATTTCATGAGCGCTGGGTTTATGGCTGGGGTGAGGCTTTTTAAGGGGTGGGTTATCCCTAAAATCGCCTTAGGCTATCAGCTCCAAATTTTAGGGGCTAAGATTGATAAGTATCAATTCAATATCCAATCAGCAGTGGGGAGTGTGGGCTTGTTTTTCAATGCGGCTAAAAATTTTGGCTTGAGCATAGAAGCAAGGGGTGGTATCCCTTTTTATTTTATCCAAAGCAAATTTTCTAAAGCCTTTGGCACGCCACGATTGAACATCTATTCTGTTGGTATCACTTTCACTTTTTATGACTTTACGAGATTTTTAGGGTAAAATATTCATTTTAAAAAGCAACTATAGAGTATAAAAACCATAATTAGACAA
This sequence comes from Helicobacter pylori, assembly GCF_011175115.1. GTDB lineage: Bacteria > Campylobacterota > Campylobacteria > Campylobacterales > Helicobacteraceae > Helicobacter > Helicobacter pylori_DF. The sequence continues at coordinate 79,361 of NZ_SHOW01000002.1, forward strand.
ACCTTTAAGGATTTATGATGATTTTCATTGACGCATGTTTTAGAAAAGAAACGCCTTACACGCCCATTTGGATGATGAGGCAAGCGGGGCGTTACCTTAGCGAATACCAAGAGAGTCGCCAAAAAGCGGGGAGTTTCTTGGAATTGTGTCAAAATAGCGATCTAGCCACAGAAGTTACCTTACAGCCGGTAGAGATTTTAGGCGTGGATGCGGCTATTTTGTTTAGCGATATTTTAGTAGTGCCTTTGGAAATGGGCTTGAATTTGGAGTTTATCCCTAAAAAGGGGCCGTATTTTTTAGAGACTATTACGGATTTAAAAAGCGTGGAAAGCCTAAAAATAGGGGCTTACAAACAACTAAACTATGTCTATGATACGATTTCTCAAACGCGCCAAAAGCTTTCTAAAGAGAAAGCGTTAATCGGTTTTTGCGGATCGCCTTGGACTTTAGCGATTTACATGATAGAAGGCGAAGGGAGCAAATCGTATGCTAAAAGCAAGAAAATGCTCTATAGCGAGCCTGAAGTTTTAAAAGCGCTTTTAGAAAAATTAAGCCTTGAATTGATAGAGTATTTGAGCCTTCAAATCCAAGCAGGGGTCAATGCGGTGATGATCTTTGACTCATGGGCTAGCGCTTTAGAAAAAGAAGCGTATTTGAAATTCAGTTGGGATTATTTGAAAAAAATCTCTAAAGAGCTTAAAAAACGCTATGCACATATCCCGGTTATCCTTTTCCCTAAAGGGATTGGTGCTTATTTGGATAGCATAGATGGGGAATTTGATGTGTTTGGCGTGGATTGGGGCACGCCTTTAGAGGTGGCAAAAAAGATTTTAGGCGATAAGTATGTTTTGCAAGGGAATTTAGAACCCACCCGCCTTTATGATAAAAACGCTTTAGAAGAAGGGGTTGAAAGGATTCTAAAAGTCATGGGCAATCAAGGGCATATTTTTAATTTAGGGCATGGGATGCTACCGGATTTACCCAGAGAAAACGCAAAATATTTAGTGCAATTAGTGCATGCTAAAACCAGGCGGTAGGGGGGATTGATGAAAACTATTATAAGATATGTTAGTTTATGGGGCTTGTGTGCGGCTTTAACTCTAGCCCAAACCCCCTCTAAAACCCCAGATGAAATCAAGCAAATCCTTAACAATTACAGCCACAAGAATTTAAAGCTCATTGATCCGCCGACAAGTTCTTTAGAAGCAACACCGAGTTTTTTATCCTCGCCTAAAGAAACAGCGACCACGATCAATCAAGAGATTGCTAAATACCATGAAAAAAGCGATAAAGCCGCTTTGGGGCTTTATGAATTGCTAAAAGGGGCTACCACTAATCTTAGTTTGCAAGCGCAAGAACTCAGTGTCAAGCAAGCGATGAAGAACCACACCATCGCCAAAGCGATGTTTTTGCCCACTTTGAACGCGAGTTATAATTTTAAAAATGAAGCTAGGGATACTCCAGAATATAAGCATTATAACACCCAACAACTCCAAGCTCAAGTCACATTGAATGTGTTTAATGGCTTTAGCAATGTGAATAATGTCAAAGAAAAGTCTGCGACTTACCGATCCACTGTGGCTAATTTAGAGTATAGCCGCCAAAGCGTGTATTTGCAAGTGGTGCAACAATACTACGAGTATTTTAACAATCTCGCTCGCATGATCGCTTTGCAAAAAAAATTAGAGCAAATCCAAACAGACATTAAAAGGGTTACCAAACTCTATGATAAAGGGCTGACCACGATTGATGATTTGCAAAGCCTAAAAGCGCAAGGGAATTTGAGCGAATACGATATTTTAGACATGCAATTTGCTTTGGAGCAAAACCGCTTGACTTTAGAATACCTCACTAACCTCAGTGTGAAAAATTTGAAAAAGACTACGATTGATGCGCCTAATTTGCAATTGAGAGAAAGGCAGGATTTGGTTTCTTTAAGGGAGCAGATTTCTGCACTCAGATACCAAAACAAGCAACTCAACTATTACCCCAAGATAGATGTGTTTGACTCATGGCTTTTTTGGATCCAAAAACCCGCTTATGCCACAGGGCGTTTTGGGAATTTCTACCCCGGTCAGCAAAATACGGCTGGGGTTACTGCGACTTTGAATATTTTTGATGATATAGGGTTGAGTTTGCAAAAACAATCCATCATGCTAGGCCAATTAGCGAATGAAAAGAATTTAGCGTATAAAAAATTAGAGCAAGAAAAAGACGAACAGCTTTACAGGAAGTCGCTTGATATTGCCAGAGCTAAGATTGAATCTTCAAAGGCTAGTTTGGATGCGGCCAATCTTTCTTTTGCCAATATTAAAAGGAAATACGACGCTAATTTAGTGGATTTCACCACTTATTTAAGGGGCTTAACCACGCGCTTTGATGCAGAAGTGGCTTACAATTTAGCGCTCAACAACTATGAAGTGCAAAAAGCCAATTACATTTTTAACAGCGGGCATAAAATAGACGACTATGTGCATTAAGGGAGTAGAAATGATACGAAAAATTTTAATAGGGTTTTTTTTGAGTTTTTTGAGCATGGAAGCTGGCGAAAAAGTGTATGCGATTTTCAATGTGAAAGCGATGCAAGATTCCAAACTCACCTTGGATAGCACAGGGATTGTGGATAGCATTAAGGTTACTGAGGGGAGCGTGGTCAAAAAGGGCGATGTTTTGTTGCTTTTGTATAATCAAGACAAACAGGCTCAAAGCGATTCCACCGAGCAACAACTCATTTTCGCTAAAAAGCAATACCAACGATACAGCAAAATTGGGGGAGCTGTGGATAAAAACACTCTAGAGGGTTATGAGTTCACTTACAGGCGCTTGGAGTCTGATTACGCTTATTCTATTGCGGTATTGAATAAGACCATTTTAAGAGCCCCTTTTGATGGCGTAGTAGCGAGCAAAAACATTCAAGTGGGCGAAGGGGTGAGCGCGAATAGCACGGTGTTACTAAGATTAGTCAGCCATGCCAGGAAATTAGTCATTGAATTTGATTCTAAATACATTAATGCGGTCAAAGTGGGGGATACTTACACTTATTCTATAGACGGGGATTCCAATCAACATGAAGTTAAAATCACTAAGATTTATCCCACGGTTGATGAAAACACACGAAAAGTGAGCGCTGAAGCCCTTTTGTCTAAGCCTATGGCAGTGGGGCTTTTTGGCGATGGGTTTATCCAAACGAAGTGATAGGGTATTTTGATGTATAAAACAGCGATTAATCGTCCTATTACGACCTTGATGTTCGCTTTGGCGATCGTCTTTTTTGGGACTATGGGTTTCAAAAAATTGAGCGTGGCGCTTTTCCCTAAAATTGATCTGCCTACGGTGGTGGTTACTACGACTTATCCTGGGGCTAGCGCTGAAATCATAGAGAGTAAGGTAACCGATAAGATTGAAGAAGCGGTTATGGGGATTGATGGGATCAAAAAGGTTACTTCTACGAGTTCTAAAAATGTGAGTATCGTCGTCATTGAATTTGAGTTAGAAAAACCTAATGAAGAAGCCTTAAACGATGTGGTGAATAAAATTTCTTCGGTGCGTTTTGATGACTCCAACATTAAAAAACCCTCTATCAATAAATTTGATACCGATAGTCAAGCCATTATTTCATTGTTTGTGAGCAGTTCAAGCGTGCCGGCTACAACCCTTAATGATTACGCTAAAAACACCATTAAGCCCATGCTCCAAAAAATCAATGGGGTAGGGGGCGTGCAGCTCAACGGCTTTAGGGAGCGTCAGATTAGGATTTATGCCGATCCCACTTTGATGAATAAATACAACCTGACTTATGCGGATCTTTTCAGCACGCTTAAAGCGGAGAATGTGGAAATTGATGGGGGGCGCATTGTCAATAGCCAAAGGGAATTGTCTATCTTAGTGAATGCGAATAGTTATAGCGTGGCGGATGTGGAAAAGATTCAAGTGGGTAATCATGTGCGTCTTGGCGATATTGCAAAGATTGAAATCGGTTTGGAAGAAGACAACACTTTTGCGAGCTTTAAAGACAAACCCGGTGTGATTTTAGAAATCCAAAAGATTGCCGGAGCGAATGAAATTGAAATCGTGGATAGGGTGTATGAAGCTTTAAAGCGCATTCAAGCCATTAGCCCCAGCTATGAAATCAGACCCTTTTTAGACACCACGAGCTATATCCGCACCTCCATTGAAGACGTGAAATTTGACCTAATCTTAGGGGCAATTTTAGCGGTTTTAGTGGTGTTTGCGTTCTTGCGTAGCGGCACGATCACCCTCGTTTCAGCGATCTCTATCCCTATTTCTATCATGGGGACTTTTGCGCTCATTCAATGGATGGGCTTTTCGTTAAACATGCTCACCATGGTGGCTTTAACGCTAGCGATAGGGATTATCATTGACGATGCGATCGTGGTGATTGAAAACATCCATAAAAAGCTAGAAATGGGCATGAGCAAACGCAAAGCGAGCTATGAGGGGGTGAGGGAAATTGGCTTTGCTCTAGTGGCGATTTCAGCGATGCTGCTCTCTGTGTTTGTGCCTATAGGGAACATGAAAGGCATTATCGGGCGCTTTTTCCAAAGCTTTGGGATCACGGTGGCTTTAGCGATCGCTCTATCGTATGTGGTGGTCGTTACGATTATACCCATGGTAAGCTCAGTGGTGGTCAATCCCAGGCATTCTCGTTTTTACGTGTGGAGTGAGCCTTTTTTTAAGGCTTTAGAGTCTCGTTATACCAGATTGCTCCAATGGGTATTAAACCACAAGCTCATTATCTTTATAGCGGTGGTTTTGGTGTTTGTGGGTTCGCTTTTTGTGGCTTCTAAATTGGGTATGGAGTTCATGCTGAAAGAAGATAGGGGGAGGTTTTTAGTGTGGCTTAAGGCTAAACCGGGCGTGAGCATAGATTACATGACACAAAAGAGTAAGATCTTTCAAAAAGCGATTGAAAAACATGCTGAAGTGGAATTTACCACCTTGCAAGTGGGTTATGGCACATCGCAAAACCCTTTTAAGGCTAAGATTTTTGTGCAGCTCAAGCCTTTAAAAGAGCGCAAAAAAGAGGGTGAATTGGGGCAATTTGAGTTGATGAGCGCTTTAAGGAAAGAGTTGAGAAGCATGCCTGAAGCTAAAGGTTTAGATACTATTAATCTTTCTGAAGTTGCTCTTATAGGGGGCGGTGGGGATAGTTCGCCCTTCCAAACCTTTGTGTTTTCCCATTCTCAAGAAGCGGTGGATAAAAGCGTGGAGAATTTGAGAAAATTCTTATTAGAAAGCCCTGAATTAAAAGGCAAGGTTGAAAGCTACCATACAAGCACGAGCGAATCGCAACCGCAACTGCAACTCAAAATTTTAAGACAAAACGCTAACAAATACGGCGTGAGCGCTCAAACCATTGGCTCGGTGGTGAGCTCTGCTTTTTCTGGGACTTCTCAAGCGAGCGTGTTCAAAGAAGATGGCAAAGAATACGACATGATCATTAGAGTGCCTGATGACAAGCGCGTTTCTGTAGAAGACATCAAACGCTTGCAAGTGCGTAACAAATACGATAAATTGATGTTTTTAGACGCTTTAGTGGAAATCACAGAAACTAAAAGCCCGTCCAGTATTTCTCGCTATAACCGCCAACGCAGCGTTACGGTGCTTGCTGAGCCTAATAGGAATGCGGGCGTTTCTTTGGGCGAGATTTTAACGCAAGTGAGCAAAAACACTAAAGAATGGCTGGTTGAAGGGGCGAATTACAGATTCACCGGTGAAGCGGATAACGCTAAAGAGACCAATGGGGAGTTTTTAGTCGCTTTAGCGACAGCGTTTGTGTTGATCTATATGATTTTAGCGGCGTTGTATGAGTCCATTTTAGAGCCTTTTATCATCATGGTTACCATGCCTTTAAGCTTTTCAGGGGCGTTTTTCGCTCTAGGTTTAGTCCATCAGCCTTTGAGCATGTTTTCTATGATAGGCTTGATCTTGCTCATTGGTATGGTGGGTAAAAACGCCACGCTTTTAATTGATGTGGCGAATGAAGAGCGTAAAAAAGGTTTAAATATCCAAGAAGCCATTTTATTTGCCGGCAAAACCCGTTTAAGACCGATTTTAATGACGACCATTGCGATGGTTTGCGGCATGCTGCCTTTAGCGTTAGCGAGTGGGGATGGAGCAGCGATGAAATCCCCTATAGGGATTGCGATGAGTGGGGGCTTAATGATTTCTATGGTGTTAAGCTTACTCATTGTGCCGGTGTTTTATCGTTTGCTCGCTCCCATAGACGACAAACTCAAGCGGTTTTATCAAAACCAAAAAACTTTAGAATGAAAAAGATTGTTTTCATTTTGGCTTTATGGGCGGGCTTGTTAGGGGCGTTTGAGCCTAAAAAAAGTCATATTTATTTTGGGGCTATGGTGGGTTTAGCCCCCATTAAAATAACCCCAAAACCAGCTAGCGATTCTTCTTATACAGCTTTTTTATGGGGGGCTAAAGGGGGGTATCAATTCGCTTTTTTTAAAGCTTTAGCGTTAAGGGGTGAATTTTCCTACCTTATGGCGATCAAACCCACCGCATTGCACACGATTAACACTTCTTTATTGAGCTTAAATATGGACGTGTTGAGCGATTTTTACACTTACAAAAAATACAGCTTTGGGGTGTATGGGGGGCTTGGGATAGGGTATTTTTATCAAAGCGATCATTTAGGCATGAAAAATAGTTCGTTTATGGGTTATAACGGCTTGTTTAATGTGGGGCTTGGCAGCACGATCGATCGCCACCACCGCGTAGAGCTTGGGGCTAACATCCCTTTTTCAAACACCAGAAATTCTTTTAAAAATTCTTATTTTTTAGAGAGCGTTTTTATCCATGCGGCTTATAGTTATATGTTTTAAGAGAGAATAAAAAATAGCCTATTGGTGGTCGTTATCAATAAGATAAGATCCTTAATGATATAAGGAGATCGTGCCGTTTTTAATTAAATTGTATAATGGATAGCATCAAAAAATATAACAACGAGTATGACCACATGAAAGGGTTCAAAATATGACTTATAGAAATAGCAAAATAGATTTAAAGGAACGCTTTAGTAAAAACCGCTCTTTTAAGGGCATTAAAAAGAAAATCGCTAAAAAATACACAATCAAAAACTCGCCTTTGATAATTTATTCCTTAAAAACGCATTCAAATCCTTCTCTATCCATTAATAAAAAAATCTTCTTAGGGCTTGGGTTTGTTTCGGCTTTGAGCGCTGAAGATTATAATAGTTCGGTGTATTGGCTCAACAGCGTGAATGAAAACAATAACAACAAATCCTACTATATCAGCCCCTTACGCACTTGGGCTGGGGGGAATAGGAGTTTTACGCAAAACTACAACAACAGCAAATTGTATATAGGGACAAAAAACGCTTCCGCAACGCCCAATCATTCTTCTGTGTGGTTTGGGGAAAAGGGCTATGTAGGTTTTATTACAGGGGTTTTTAAGGCAAAAGACATTTTTATCACAGGAGCTGTTGGATCGGGCAATGAATGGAAAACTGGCGGAGGTGCGATACTGGTTTTTGAAAGCTCAAACGAATTAAACGCTAATGGGGCTTATTTTCAAAATAACAGAGCTGGGACACAAACTTCTTGGATCAATTTGATTTCCAACAATAGCGTGAATTTGACAAACACGGATTTTGGCAACCAAACCCCTAATGGGGGCTTTAATGTTATGGGGCGAAAGATTACTTATAATGGTGGGAGCGTCAATGGTGGGAATTTTGGCTTTGATAACGTGGATAGCAATGGCGCAACCACCATTAGCGGGGTAACTTTCAATAATAATGGCGCGCTCACTTATAAGGGTGGGAATGGTATTGGGGGGAGTATCACTTTCACTAACTCTAATATCAATCATTACAAGCTCAATCTTAACGCCAATAGCGTTACCTTTAATAACAGCACTCTGGGGAGCATGCCTAATGGCAACACTAATACTATAGGGAATGCCTATATTCTTAATGCAAATAATATTACTTTTAATAATTTGACCTTTAATGGGGGTTGGTTCGTTTTTGATAGATCTGATGCTCATGTTAATTTTCAAGGCACGACCACGATCAACAACCCCACTTCACCCTTTTTGAATATGACCGGTAAAGTTACTATTAATCCTAATGCGATTTTTAATATTCAAAATTACACGCCTAGCATAGGGAGTGCTTACACGCTTTTTAGCATGAAAAATGGCTCTATCGCTTACAATGATGTGAATAATTTATGGAATATCATCAGGCTTAAAAACACGCAAGCCACAAAAGACGCTGATAAAAATCATACAAGTTCAAATAACAACACCCACACTTACTATGTAACCTACAATTTAGGCGGCACGCTCTATCATTTCAGACAAATTTTTAGCCCTGATTCCATTGTTTTGCAATCCGTCTATTATGGCGCGAACAATATTTACTACACCAATAGCGTGAATATCCATGACAATGTCTTTAATTTAAAAAATATTAACTATAATAGGGCTGATACGATTTTTTATCTTAACGGCTTGAACACTTGGAATTACACGCAAGCGAGATTCACTCAAACCTATGGCGGGAAAAACAGCGCTTTAGTCTTTAACGCTACGACCCCTTGGGCTAATGGCGCAATCCCTAAATCTAACAGCACGGTGCGTTTTGGGGGGTATGAGGGAGTCAATTGGGGGAAAACAGGCTATATCACCGGCACTTTCACAGCCGATAGGGTTTATATCACCGGCAACATGATGTCTGGGAATGGCGCTCAAACCGGTGGAGGGGCGACTTTGAATTTTGTGGGTGCGACTGAAGTCAATATCGCTGGAGCCACTTTTAAAAACTTAAAAACCACTTCACAAAACTCTTACATGACTTTTATCGCCTTAGGGAATGGCTCTGGTAGCGGTAAAATTAATGTTTCTCAGTCTGATTTTTACGATTGGACGGGTGGAGGGTATGATTTTACCGGTAATGGTGCTTTTGATGGCGTGAATTTCAACAAGGCTTATTACAAATTTCAAGGCGCTGAAAACACTTACACTTTTAAAAACACGAACTTTTTAGCCGGGAATTTTAAGTTTCAAGGCAAGACCACCATTGAGAAATCCGTTTTAGATGACGCTTCTTATTCTTTTGATGGCATAAATAACGCCTTTACTGAAGACAAATTTAATGGCGGATCGTTTAGTTTCAACCACGCAGAGCAAACAAACGCTTTTAATAACAACTCGTTTAATGGCGGATCGTTTAGTTTTAACGCCAAGCAAGTGGATTTTAGTGGGAACTCGTTCAATGGGGGCGTGTTTAATTTCAATAAAACTTCTAAAGTCAATTTTACTAGTGACACTTTCAATGTGAATAACCAATTCAAAATAAATGGCGCTCAAACAGCTTTTACTTTCAATAAGGGCGTTGTTTTTAACATGCAAGGGCTTTTGAGCAGTTTAAGCGTAGGCACGACTTATCAATTGCTTAACGCTAAAAGCGTGGATTATAAGGATAACAATAACGCTTTGTATCAAATGTTGCGTTGGATTAGTGGGGAAAACCCTAGCGGCACGCTAGTAAATAAGGATCAATCCACGCCAAACAATACTAAAATTTATAATGTCCAATTCACTGATAACGGCTTGACTTACTATATTAAAGAAAATTTTAATAATGGGATTACGCTCACTCGTTTATGCACTCTAGGCTATACACATTGCGTAAATATTGATAACGATGCGTTTAATCTTAAAAATGTCAATAACAACGCCAGTAACACCGTGTTCTATCTCAACGGCATGACGACTTGGAAGATCGCTGGCACAGGCGTTTTCACGCAAGATTATAGCGGCGCTAACAGCGTTTTAGTGTTCAACCAAACCACCCCTTTTCTTGCTGGAGCGAATCCCACTTCTAATAGCGTGGTGGGTTTTGGGAAAACTTCGGGGGCTGAATGGGGGCTAGTGGGATATATTCAAGGCGTTTTTAAAGCCAATCAAATTGATATTACCGGCACGATTCGCTCTGGTAATGGGGCTAAAACCGGTGGGGGCGCGACTTTAGTGTTTAACGCTCAAGAGCGTTTGAATATCGCTAACGCTCATTTGAATAACGATAAAGCCGGTTTGCAAAATTCATGGATGAATTTCATTGTTAATAATGGCAACTTGAATGCAACAAACGCAGATTTTAGCAACCAAACCCCGCATGGAGGCTTTAACCTTAAAGCGAATGATATTACTTTTAATGGGGGGTCTGTGAGTGGAGAGGGGAATTTTGGCGTGGATAACGCTAGTGCTAATGGGAATGCGGTGATTAAAAATGTTAATTTCAGCGATAACGGCACTTTGATTTATAAGGGGGGTGAAAACAGTGCCGGGAATTCCCTGACCTTAGAAAACAACACCTTCAATTCTTATAATATCAACGCCAAAGCGCAAAACCTTATTTTCAATAATAACTCGTTTAATGGCGGTAGCTATTCGTTTAACGACACTAAAAACACCACCTTTAAAGGCACAAACACGCTCATTAACAGCGATCCTTTCAGCCGCCTTAAAGGATCAGTTTCTATTGACAATAATAGTATCTTTAACATTGAAAGGGATTTGACCGATAAAACCACTTACACGCTTTTAAGCGGGGATAACATCAAATACAATAACCAAGCTTTAGCGGATAATGTTTTTTCAAAAAATTTGTGGGATTTGATTCATTATGGTGGCGAGAGAGGGACTCTATTAAGAACGGATAACAACACTTATTTTGTGCAATTCACGCAGAGCAACGGCCAAAAATTTGTTTTTGAAGAAACTTTTAACCCGGGCTCTATCACCTATAAATATTTCACTATCCATTCTTCGCCTTTCCACACAGACGCTGATTCTAAGGATATTTGGAATCAGTTAAAAAAACAATTTGATTTTGTGCCTGGAAAAACCCCGGTGTGCGTTGGGGTGTGCTATATCGCACCCTATAAAAATCAAAATCTTGTTGGCTCTAGCGCTTTTGCGTGGTCGCTGAACTTTGGGGCTACGGTGGTAGGGACTTTGCTTTTAGGGAGCGCTCAAGAAAAAGCCAATAACAATGGCGGATCTATCTGGTTTGGTAAGAATAATTTGCTGTATTTGCATGGCAATTTCAACGCGACTAATATCTTTTTAACGAATAACTTTAATGTCGGCAACCCTAACGCTGGCGGTGGGGCGACGATCAATTTTAACGCTGATGAAACCTTGAACGCTGATGGGTTGAATTACACGAATTTCCAAACCGTGGCTATGGGCTTACAAACCAGCGCGAGCCAGCATTCATGGGCGAATTTTAATTCCAGGCTTTCTATGGAGATTAAAAACTCTAACTTTAGGGATTTCACATGGGGAGGCTTTAGGTTCAATTCAGGGCGCATGGTTTTTGAAAACACCACTTTTAGTGGCTGGACTAATATTAATGGGGCGACTGAGAGCGGTTCATCGTATGTGAACATGGTTGCGAATACGGATTTGATTTTCACTGATTCCATTTTAGGAGGGGGCATTCGCTATGATTTGAAGGCTAATAACATTATTTTCAATAACACTCAAATGGTGATTGATGTGTCTAAAAATGTGAATCAGTCTTCATTGAATGGGGATGTTACTTTCAATAATTCCAGGCTTTCAGTCAAACCCAATGCGGCTATCAATATTGGGGGGGATCAGACCCAAACGACTTTAGAAAACGCTTCAAGCCTTTCTTTTTACAACAACAGCGTAGCGAATTTTAACGGCACGACCGCTTTTAACGGGGTTTCTTACTTGAATTTAAACCCTAACGCTCAAGTCAGCTTCAATCAAGCGAATTTCAATAACGCTAATGTAACCTTTTATGGCATTCCTTTATTTGGTAAAACGCCTGATTTTGGCAACTCTGCACGCCTGATTAATTTCAAAGGGGACGCAAAGTTTAATCAAGCCACGCTCAATTTAAGGGCTAAAAATATCCATTTGAATTTCCAAGGGGCTTCCACTTTTGAAAATAACTCTACGATGAATTTGGCTGAAAGTTCTCAAGCGAGCTTTAACACGCTTAGCGTGGAGGGGGAAACAAATTTCAACCTCAACGGCTCAAGCTTGTTAAATTTCAATGGCAACAGCGTTTTTAACGCCCCTGTGAATTTCTACGCTAATAATTCTCAAATTTCTTTCACTAAATTAGCGACTTTTAATGCAGACGCTTCATTTGATTTAGGCAATAACAGCACCCTGAATTTTCAAAGCGTTTTCTTGAATGGCTCTCTAAACCTTTTAGGCAATAGCGATAACAATCTAGCGATTAATGCTAAAGGGAATTTTAGTTTTGGATCTCAAGGGATTTTGAATCTGTCTTATATGAATCTATTTGGGGGGGATAAAAAAGCTTCCGTTTATGATGTGTTGCAAGCCCAAAATATTGATGGCCTAAAAGGGAATAACGGCTATGAGAAGATCCGTTTTTATGGCATCCAGATTGAAAAGGCCGATTACTCGTTCAATAACGGCGTTCATTCTTGGAGCTTCACTAACCCGCTCAACACGACTGAAACCATTACCGAAACCTTGCATAACAACCGCTTGAAAGTGCAGATCTCTCAAAACGGCGTTTCTAATAATGCGATGTTCAATCTCGCTCCTAGCTTGTATTTTTACCAAAAAAACCCTTATGATGAAAGCTCTAATTCCTATAATTACACAAGCGATAAGGTTGGCACTTATTATTTAACGAGCAATATCAAAGGCTTTAATCAAAACAATGAAACACTAGGAACTTATAACGCACAAAACCAACCCTTACAAGCCTTACACATTTACAATCAGGCTATCACTAAGCAAGATTTGAGTGTGATCGCCAGTTTGGGTAAGGAATTTTTGCCTAAAATGGCTAAGCTTATTGCTTCAGGGGCTTTGGACAATCTCAATCTCAATAGCCCGAATAGTTTTGAAACTCTTTTTGGTATCTTTGAAAAGTATGGTATCACTTTAACTCAAGCAAATTGGAAGAGTTTATTGGGTATTATCAATAATTTTTCCAACACGGCTAATTATCATTTCTCTCAAGGCAATCTCGTGGTAGGGGCGATCAAAGAAGGGCAAACGAACACTAAAAGCGTGGTGTGGTTTGGAGGCGATGGGTATAAAAATCCATGCGCGGTTGGGGATAACACTTGCCAGATGTTCAGGCAGACTAATTTAGGGCAATTGCTCCATTCTAGTGCACCTTATTTAGGCTACATTAACGCTAATTTTAGGGCTAAAAACATCTACATTACCGGAACCATCGGCAGCGGGAACGCTTGGGGGAGCGGAGGGAGCGCGAATGTGTCTTTTGAAAGCGCGACAAATTTGGTGCTCAATCAAGCCAATATTGACGCTCAAGGGACCGATAAAATCTTTTCTTATCTAGGGCAAGGGGGTATTGAAAAGCTTTTTGGAGAAAAAGGCTTAGCGAATGCGCTTTCTAATATTGTTTATGAAGAGAGCTTGAATGATAACGCTATCCCTAAAGATTTAGCTAGCATGATCCCTAAAGATTTTGGATCTAAGACTTTAAGCTCTTTGTTTAGCCCTGCTGAAGTGAATAGCCTCTTAGGCGTGAGCGCTTTTAAAAACGCGATCATGGAAATTTTAAATTCTAAAACGGTGGGCGATGTTTTTGGTGAAAACGGGCTTTTAAATGCATTGGATACGGCAAAAAGAAAAGAAATCGATCAAATGCTTTTAGAGCAAATCCAAGCCCATTCTTCAGGGTTTGAAAAATTCATTGTTAAAACTTTAGGGATTGAAAATGTAGAGAATTTCATCAATAACTGGTATGGCAAGCAAAGTTTGAGTTCTTTTGCCAATAATTTTGTGCCTGGAGGCTTGAATCAAGCCCTGGATAAAATAGGTTCTAGCGCTGATGCCAAAGACTTACAGAGTTTCTTGGATAAAACGACCTTTGGGGATATTCTCAATCAAATGATTGAACAAGCCCCCTTAATCAATAAGCTCATTTCTTGGCTAGGCCCGCAGGATTTAAGCGTGTTAGTTAATATCGCTTTAAATAGCATCACCAATCCCAGTAAGGAATTATTGGGCGCGATTTCTGGAATGGGTCAAAAAGTGTTGAACGATTTGCTAGGCGAAGGCGTAGTGAATAAAATCATGAACAATCAAGTCTTAGGGCAAATGATTAATAAAATCATCGCTGATAAGGGCTTTGGAGGCGTTTATCATCAAGGTTTGGGATCCATACTGCCTAAACCCTTGCAAGATGAATTGAAGAAATTGGGCATGGGCTCTTTACTCAAACCTAAAGGTTTGCACAATCTTTGGCAAAAAGGGAATTTCAATTTCGTGGCTAAAAACCATGTGTTTGTGAATAACAGCTCGTTTAGTAACGCCACAGGGGGGGAATTGAATTTTGTAGCGGGCAAGTCCATTATCTTTAACGGGAAAAACACGATTAATTTCACGCAATATCAGGGCAGGCTTTCTTTTGTATCTAAAGATTTTTCTAATATTTCATTAGATACCTTAAACGCTACCAATGGTTTAATTCTTAACGCGCCACGAAACGATATTAGCGTTCAAAAAGGTCAAATTTGCGTGAATGTCTTAGATTGCATGGGCAAGAAAAAAGCTCATTCTTCAACTTCAAGCGTTCCAACCAATGAAACTTTAGAAGTGAATGCCAATAACTTCGCTTTTTTAGGAACCATTAAAGCTAATGGATTAGTGGATTTTTCAAAAGTCTTGCAAAATACGACTATCGGGACTTTAAATTTAGGGCCAAACGCCACTTTTAAAGCCAACAACTTGATCGTGAATAACGCTTTTAACAACAATTCTAATTACAGGGCTGATATTAGCGGTAATCTCAATGTGCTTAAAGGAGCGACTTTAAGCACGAATGAAAATGGTTTGGATGTGGGGGGGAATTTTAACAGCGAAGGGCCATTAATCTTTAATCTTAACAATAAAACCAATCAAACGATTATTAATGTAACTGGTGCTTCTACGATCATGTCTTATAACAATCAAGCCTTAATCAACTTTAACACCCAGCTTAAGCAGGGTTCTTACACGCTTATTAACGCTAATCGCATGGTTTATGGCTATGATAATCAAACGATTCTTGGGGGGAGCTTGAGCGATTACCTCAAACTTTACACCCTCATTGATTTTAACGGCAAACGCATGCAATTGAATGGCGATTCACTAAGCTATGACAACCAACCGGTCAGTATTAAAGATGGGGGTCTTGTGGTAAGCTTTAAAGACAATCAAGGGCAAATGGTGTATTCATCTATCCTTTATGATAAAATCCAAGTTACCGTCTCTGATAAACCCATGAGCATTCAAGCCCCTAGTTTGGAGTATTATGTTAAACACATTCAAGGTAGCACCGGTTTGAATGCAATCAAATCTGCGGGCAATAATTCCATTATGTGGTTGAATGAGCTTTTTGCGGCTAAAGGGGGTAATCCCTTGTTCGCCCCTTATTATTTGCAAGACAATCCCACTGAACACATTGTTACTTTAATGAAAGATATTACCAGCGCTTTAGGAATGCTCTCTAACTCCAATCTCAAAAACAACTCCACTGATGTTTTACAGCTCAACACTTACACGCAACAAATGAGCCGTTTAGCCAAGCTTTCTAATTTCGCTTCTTTTGACTCAATGGATTTTAGCGAACGCTTGAGCAGTCTCAAAAACCAAAGATTTGCTGATGCGACCCCTAACGCGATGGATGTGATTTTAAAATACTCTCAAAGGGATAAATTGAAAAACAACCTTTGGGCGACCGGTGTTGGGGGCGTGAGCTTTGTGGAAAATGGCACAGGAACGCTCTATGGTGTCAATGTGGGCTATGATCGCTTTGTTAGAGAGGTAATTGTTGGAGGGTATGCGGCTTATGGGTATAGCGGGTTTTATGAACGCATCACTAGTTCTCGATCGAATAATGTGGACATGGGCTTGTATGCGAGAGCCTTTATCAAAAAGAGCGAGCTGACTTTTAGCGTCAATGAAACTTGGGGGGCTAATAAAACCCAAATCAGCTCCAACGACACTCTGCTTTCTATGATCAACCAGTCCTATAAATACAGCACATGGACGACGAACGCGAGAGTTAATTACGGGTATGATTTCATGTTTAAAAACAAAAGCATCATTTTAAAACCTCAAATTGGTTTAAGGTATTACTATATTGGCATGACCGGTTTAGAAGGGGTTATGAATAACGCGCTCTATAACCAGTTTAAAGCGAACGCCGATCCGTCTAAAAAATCCGTTTTAACGATTGATCTTGCTTTGGAGAACCGCCATTATTTCAACACAAACTCTTATTTTTATGCGATTGGCGGCTTTGGTAGAGACTTATTAGTTAATTCTATGGGGGATAAGTTGGTGCGTTTTATTGGTAACAACACTTTGAGCTACAGAAAAGGCGAGCTTTATAACACTTTTGCGAGCATCACTACAGGCGGGGAAGTGAGGTTGTTTAAAAGCTTTTATGCGAACGCTGGGGTGGGGGCTAGGTTTGGATTGGATTACAAAATGATTAACATTACCGGGAATATTGGAATGCGTTTAGCGTTTTAAGGGGTTGGGGCTTACCCCTTTTTTGAGCCATTAAACAATTGATAAATGGTTAGGATTAAGTGTTTAACGCATGCGTTCTCTTGGTATTAACAGCATGCGATTAGCACTTAGTAAAAAGAGGATAATGCCACAAACAATAAAAAGTGTTGAAGTTATCAGTATTAGTATAGGGTCAATTCCTTGAAAGGCCTTTAGTAAAAGTTGGTTAAGTTGATAAAAAACAGAAGTTTTGATAAATAACTGACCAATACTAGGTAGATAGTCTAGAGAAACAAACACATTACAAGACATTACTGCGTAGAGATTGATAATGTTGGCAAATCCTAAGATACTTTGTTCATTTTGAAAGATTTTAGCGACAAAAATGGCTAAACAAAAGCAAAATAATGAGCTTGAAAAAATGCTAATAAATCCAAAAATGAGTGTTTTAAAATTCAGGAGAGCAATGATATTGAATGCATAAAAAGAAGTGCAAATAAAGACAAAAGCGTATATGATTACAACGATTAATCTTGAAGCAATGAGCGCAAGAGTTATTTGTTTGAAAGTTGCTGGTGATAGTGCATAGAATAAGAAAACATTATGTGATCTAGAGCTTGCTATAGCTTGTGTAAGACCAAAGATTGCACTAGAAATAATGAGTAGTCCCATTAGACCTATGATGCTATTAAAGTAAAAAATTTCAGTAGTATTTTTTGAAAAGATAAAAACTAACAATAAGAGCATCAAAATAGGATAGATAAAAGTCCAAAATAGCGCGCTTGTATTAGTAAAATAAGATTTAATTTCAAGTTTTAAAATAGATAAAATTGCACCCATTAAATATCCTTTAACAATGCCAACAAGTCTTTTGCACTCAGTTTTTCTTTAAGATCAAAAGTTATAGCTACAGATTTTAATATGGAATCTAAAGGTTCGTATTTGGCAATGTTGCCATTTTTAAGGAATAAGACCCATTTGCAACTTTCTAAAACAATGGGATCATGAGTGGCAATAACGCTCGTAAGTTGCTGGGTATTGCGTAGCTTAATAAGGTTTGATAACTTTATAAGAGCGTTTTGCTCCAAACTAGTTTCTGGTTCATCCATAATAACTAATTGTGGGTGATGGCTAAGAGCTAAGTCAATTTTTAAGCGCTGTTTTTGTCCGTCACTTAGGTGTTCGTAGGTTTTATTCAAAAGATTTTTTTCAAATAGATTTGGAGTGCAGTTTTTGTGAAAAAATTGATAGAATTTAAAAAGGTCGTTTGCGTTTAATCCAGGTGGGTAGTTGAATAGGTTAGAGACAACTCCCAATTGCTTGCGTTGTGGTATAACATTGTCGTAGTATGGAATATTATTGTTTTGTGCTTTAAAATTATAGTCTGATCTAATGCCTAGAATAGTGTTGATAAGCGTTGATTTTCCAGCACCATTTGTGCCAATAATGGCTGTACTAGTATGACTTTTAAATGAAAAATCTTGTATATTTAAAGCGTTTTTAAACATGGTTTTTGGGTGTATGCTGATGTTAGAAATCATAAAATCCCCTTATTAGAAATGATTTAAAATCCCATTTAGGTTTGTTATATTCAAATGATGGTTTTATTGAGTGCAGTATTACTAAAAAATTAACTAATATTTGTTAAAACGATCCAAAAGCGTTACTGATAGATACGCTCTAAGCGAGTGAAACGATTTTAAAAAGCACTCCAAACTCCAAAAAATAAACAGAGCCAAGGCTTTAAATAAGAAAGACCCTAAAAGAGAAACGGAGCTTTTGATTTTTCATTATCAAAACCCTAAATACCCTTTCGTTTCTTGTCCGTTATTGGTTTATGGGTGTTTTAACATATAAAATTCCAACGCTTTTTCAAAGAGAAGCGAGCGGTTAGGAAAACCTTTCTCTTTCATGTATTCATCCACTTTAGCCATAAAACTGGGCGAAAGTAAAACGCTGTGATTGATTCTTCGCTCTTTACTTGTTTTTTCTTCGTATTCTATTTCTTCTATTTCAGCTAACAAACTGGGCGAGAGCGAAATGTTAAAACTGCTCCTTCGTTCGCTGCTCACCTTTATTTCTGCTTCTAATTCGGCTAATTCGGTTAGCAATTTTTTGCGTTTGGCTTGTAAAGCCTGAATGGTTGTGTGCGCTTTATGGTGTTCCATCATTGCTCCTTAAAACATCTTTATTTTTCGCATTCTACTATAAAATAGGATTTTGTGAGTAAATTCATTAAGAATGAAAATTGGAATTTTTCTTTAGAATTTAACCGGGTATTTGATTTTAATTTTAATCCAATTCCTTAAGGCGCTTTAACAATTCTTCTTCATTCAAAACGCTCACGCCATGTTTTTTTGCTAGAGCGAGTTTTGAGCCGGGGTTTTCTCCAGCGATTAAAAAATCGGTTTTAGCGCTCACGCTTGAAGAAATTTTTGCCCCTAAATTTTCCAACATTTGAGCGTATTCTTGCCGTGGTTTAGAAAGCGTGCCGGTTAAAACAATCGTTTTATCACTGAAAACAGAAGAGCTTTTTTGCTTTTCTTCAGCCGTATCGCTATTTTTAGGGTTTAACAAATCAAATAACGATCGGATAAATTCCTGATTGCTCGCATAAAAATTGACTAAAGAGCGCGCCATTTCCACCCCAAAACCTTCCATTTCTAAAAACTCGGCTTCGCTTTTTTCTAACACATTTAAGCCGTATCTGGCCAGCGTTTTACTCGCTCCCTTACCGATATGCTCAATCCCTAAAGCGTTAATCAAACGCCATAAGGGAGGGTTTTTGCTCTTTTGAATAGCGTCTAATAGATTTTGAGCTTTTTTGATTTTGAATTTGTCTAGCCGCATTAAATCTTCCAATTTTAAAGCATACAAATCCAAGGCGTTAACAATGAGTTTTTCTTCAAAAAGTTGCTCTATGACTTTATCGCCTAAGCCTTGAATGTTTAAAGCGTCCTTAGAAGCAAAATGAATCAAGCTCTCTTTCAACCTTGCCGGGCAATTAAGGTTTTGACAATAAGTAAAAATCTCTTCGCATAAAAGCTCATGTGAGCATATGGGGCAAACTTTGGGGCGTTCAATTTTGTGTTGCGAGCCGTCTCTATAAGATTCTAAAGGCTTGATGATTTTAGGGATCACATCGCCGCTTCTAATGACAACGACCCTATCATTGAGCATGATATTCTTTTTTTCAATTTCAGAATAATTGTGCAAGGTCGCTTTCGTAATTATAGCTCCAGCGATTTCTACAGGCTCTAAAAGAGCGACTGGGGTTATCGCCCCGCTGCGCCCCACTTGGTTGATGACTCCTATGATTTTGGTGTGTTTTTCTAGAGCCGGGAATTTATAAGCGCAAGCGAATTTAGGGGATTTTTGCGTGTAGCCTAGCTCTTTTTGAATATCCAATTCATTCACAACGATCACCATGCCGTCTAAAAGGGCAAAAAAGCCCTCCCTTTCTCTAATCAGGGTGTGGTAATTTTCTTCTATTTCTTGGTGGTTTTTGTTTAGGCTTAAGTATTGAATAGCGCTAAAACCTAACGAGACGATAAAATCCAAACACTCCTTAAAGCTTAAAAAATTTAAAGAATGCTTGCCCACGCCCCAAGGGATGAATTGCAATTTACGCTTTTTAGTGATATTGCTATCAAGCTGCCTCAAACTCCCTGATGCGGCGTTTCTAGGGTTAGCGAATAGGGGTTCGTTAGCGTTTAGGCGCTCTTTATTCAAGGCGTCAAAATCCTCTTTAGCAATGATCACTTCGCCCCTGATTTCTATTCCTCCATCATAAGCGATAGAATGGGGGATATTAGCGATGTGTTTAGCGTTGTGGGTAACAAGCTCCCCTTCTAAGCCATTACCCCTAGTGGTTGCGCTTATTAGCTTGCCATGGTGATACAAAAGATTGAGTGAAACCCCATCAAGTTTGGGCGAACACACGAATGAAGCGTTAGGATAAACTTTTAAAATGCGTTGCAACCACGCTTGCAATTCACTTTGATTGAACACATCATCTAAGCTCCACATCCGCATTAAATGGGGGTTTTTACTGAACTCATTGGTGGCAGTGGCCCCCACTTTTTGGGTAGGGGAGTTAGCCTGAATGCGATTAGGGTTTTCTTCTTCATAAGCTTTTAATTCTTGGTAAAGTTCATCATAGATCGCATCGCTTACGATTGACTCATCAAGGTTGTAATAATGGTGCGATAAGGTGTTTAAATATTCAATTCTTTCTAAATATTCTTTTTGGCTTTTTATCATTTTTGTAAAAACCTTTTAAACTAAATTAGGGTAGTATTATAACATTTAATCTTTGATAGGGCTTTAGGGGAAATTAGGTGGTAAGAGACATTGACAAAACGACTTCGTTGCACTTAAACAACGAAGTGCAATTTCTGTGCTTTAGATTAGATGCAGAAAAAGACGCCCAACTTTATGGCATGAATATTTTTAAGATCCGAGAAATTATCCATTATGACGGAGAGGTTACAGAGATTCTTGGGGGGAGCGATGGCGTGATGCTTGGGTTTCTTAGCGTTAGGGGCGAATCCATTCCTTTAGTGGATGTGAAAAGGTGGTTGCATTATAACGCCAATGATCCGAGTCGTGATTTAACAGAATGCAGCGTTAAAGATGACCATAATTTAGTGATCGTGTGTCATTTTTCTAACCATTCCATCGCTCTAAAAGTTTTAAAAATTGAAAGGATTATTCATAAAAATTGGACTGAGATTAGCGCTGGGGACAAACAAGGCATTAATGAAGAGGGTAAGCTTAGTGCTATTACTCGTTTTGATGAAGAACGAGTGGTGCAGATCTTAGATGTGGAAAAAATGATTAGCGATGTTTTCCCTAGCTTGAAGGATTTAGACGATTTGACTTTGCGTTGCATAGAAGCCATTCAAAGCCAAAAACTCATTTTAATCGCTGAAGACTCCTTAAGCGCTCTTAAAACCCTAGAAAAGATCGTTCAAACTTTAGAATTGCGTTATTTAGCCTTTCCAAACGGGAGGGAATTGTTGGATTATTTATATGAAAAAGAACATTACCAACAAGTCGGCGTGGTCATTACGGATTTAGAAATGCCTAACGTTTCAGGGTTTGAAGTGCTAAAAACCATTAAAGCTGATCACAGGACTGAGCATCTTCCTGTGATTATCAATTCGTCCATGAGCAGCGATTCTAACCGCCAGTTAGCCCAATCTTTAGAAGCGGATGGTTTTGTGGTAAAATCTAACATTCTTGAAATCCATGAAATGCTTAAAAAAACGCTTTCATAAATTTAATTTTTGTTTTAATTTAAAGGGATAAAACATGCGAAGTCATTTCTGCACAGAAATTAGTGAAAAAGATGTGGGTAAAATCATCAAAGTGGCCGGGTGGTGTAACACTTATAGAGACCATGGAGGCGTGGTTTTTATTGATTTAAGGGATAAAAGCGGTTTAGTGCAACTCGTCTGTGATCCTAGCTCTAAGGCTTATGAAAAGGCTTTAGAGGTTAGGAGCGAATTTGTGCTAGTGGCTAAAGGAAAAGCGCGTTTAAGGGGCGTTGGGTTAGAAAACCCTAAACTAAAGACCGGTAAAATTGAAATCGTTTTAGAAGAATTAGTCATTGAAAATAAAAGCGCTACCCCACCGATTGAAATTGGCAATAAAAGCGTGAATGAAGATTTGCGCTTGAAATACCGCTATTTGGATTTGCGCTCTCCTAATTCCTATGAAATCTTCAAATTGCGTAGCGAAGTGGCTTTAATCACTCGTAACACTCTGGCCCAAAAGGGCTTTTTAGAGATTGAAACCCCCATTTTGTCTAAAACCACGCCTGAGGGGGCTAGGGATTATTTAGTGCCAAGTAGGGTGCATGAGGGCGAATTTTTCGCACTCCCCCAAAGCCCGCAATTGTTCAAACAGCTTTTAATGGTGGGGGGGATGGATAGGTATTTTCAAATCGCTCGTTGCTTTAGAGATGAAGATTTGAGGGCGGATAGGCAGCCAGAATTCACGCAAATTGATGCGGAAATGAGCTTTTGTAGTGAAAATGATGTGATGGGCGTGGTGGAAGATTTGTTGCAAGCGATTTTTAAAGCGATCGGGCATACTATTTCTAAACCTTTTAAACGCATGCCTTATAAGGAAGCGATGGAAAATTACGGGAGCGATAAGCCGGATTTACGCTTTGAATTGCCTTTAATAGAAGTGGGGGATTGTTTTATGGACAGCTCAAACGCTATTTTTTCTAATATCGCGCAAGATCCTAAAAATAAACGCATTAAAGCTTTGAACGTTAAGGGGGCTGATGTCATTTTTAGCCGCAGCGTTTTAAAAGAATTAGAAGAATTTGTGCGCCAATTTGGGGCTCAAGGCTTGGCGTATTTGCAAATTAAAGAAGATGGGATTAAAGGACCTTTAGTTAAATTTTTGAGCGAAAAGGGGCTTAAGAATATTTTAGAAAAAACTGGTGCAAAAACTGGAGATATTGTCTTTTTTGGGGCCGGGGATAAAAAAATCGTGTTAGATTACATGGGGCGTTTGCGCTTGAAGGTGGCTGAAACGCTTGATTTGATTGATAAAGACGCTTTGAATTTTTTATGGGTAGTCAATTTCCCCATGTTTGAAAAAACCGAAAACGGCTATCATGCCGCACACCACCCCTTTACGATGCCTAAAAATATAGAATGCGAAGACATAGAAGAAATTGAAGCGCATGCGTATGATGTGGTGCTTAATGGCGTGGAGCTTGGTGGGGGGAGCATAAGGATTCATAAAGAAGAAATGCAAAAAAAAGTCTTTGAAAGGATCAATATCCATGAAGAAGAAGCGCAAAAGAAATTTGGCTTTTTGCTAGAAGCGCTAAAATTTGGCGCTCCTCCTCATGGGGGCTTTGCGATAGGCTTTGATCGCTTGATCATGCTAATGACTAAATCCAATAGCATTAGAGACGTGATCGCTTTCCCTAAAACGCAAAAAGCTTCATGTTTATTGACGAACGCTCCTAGCCCCATTAATGAAGAGCAACTAAGAGAATTACACATTCGCTTGAGAAAATAATTTAAAAGGATACGATATGAAACAACTATTTTTGATCATTGGAGCCCCAGGGAGTGGTAAAACCACTGATGCAGAGCTTATCGCTAAGAATAACAGCGAAACAATCGCTCATTTTTCTACCGGGGATTTACTCAGGGCTGAGAGCGCTAAAAAGACCGAGCGAGGCTTATTGATTGAGAAATTCACTTCTCAAGGCGAATTAGTGCCTTTAGAGATTGTGGTAGAAACGATCCTTTCAGCGATTAAAAGCTCTGAAAAAGGGATTATTTTAATTGATGGCTATCCTAGGAGCGTGGAACAAATGCAGGCTTTGGATAAGGAATTGAACGCTCAAAACGAAGTGATCTTAAAAAGCGTGATTGAAGTAAAAGTGAGTGAAAACACCGCTAAAGAAAGGGTTTTAGGGCGCTCTAGGGGGGCTGATGATAATGAAGTCGTGTTTCATAACCGCATGCGGGTGTTTTTAGATCCCTTAGCTGAAATCCAAAATTTTTACAAGAATAAGAAAGTGTATAAAGCGATCAATGGGGAGAGGAGCATTGAAGAGATTGTGGGCGAAATGCAAGAGTATATTTTGTCTTTTGGGAATTAAAATGTGTTCTTAAGGAGAATGAGCTGTGATTTCTGTCTATATCATCTCGTTAAAAGAAAGTCAAAGGCGTTTGGATACTGAAAAACTCGTTTCAGAATCCAATGAAAAATTTAAAGGCCGTTGTGTTTTTCAAATCTTTGACGCTATTAGCCCTAAACATCAAGATTTTGAAAAATTCGTTCAAGAGCTTTATGACGCCCAGAGTTTATTGCAATCTGATTGGTATCATTCTTATGTGGGCGCTGGTTTGACTTTGCCTGAATTAGGGTGCTATTTAAGCCATTATCTTTTGTGGAAAGAATGCGTCAAATTAGATCAACCGGTCGTTATTTTAGAAGATGATGTAGTGCTAGAGTCTCATTTCATGCAAGCCTTAGAAAATTGCTTGAAAAGCCCTTTTGATTTTGTGAGACTCTATGGGTGCTATTGGTATTACCACGAGACAAAATTCCATGTTTTGCCCAAAGAATTTGTATTTCCTCCCTTTGATTATCCTTTTAAAAATAACCCTATTTTAGAAAAATTTAAAAAATTTTTTGATGTTTCTAGATTCTTAAATCTTTCTACCCATAAAGTCATTCATTATATTCTCAAAAAAATACAAAAAAGCTATTACGCAACGCATGAAAAAGAAACCTTTTTTTTAGAGCATTTTTACCTCACCAGCGTGTATGTGGCTTCTACGGCCGCCTACTACCTCACGCCAAAAGGCGCTAAAACCTTTATAGAAGCCACGGAGCGTTTTAAAATCATAGAGCCGGTGGATATGTTTATGGATAATTCTGCTTACCATGATGTGGCGAATCTAACTTATGTGCCTTGCCCTGTTTCTTTAAGCGAGCATTCTTTAGACAGCACCATTCAAAAGCCCCAAAAAAAGAGCTTGAAATCTTACCCCTTTCCGCCTAAAAAATCAACTTTTAAGAATCTTTTCTATTATAGCTTGAATGCCAAAAAACGCTTAAATGCCTTTCAACAATACAGCAAGCAATACGCTCCTTTAAAAACCCCTAAAGAGTTTTAAAAAGAATGAAAAAACTTTATGGTAGAATGCCACAGAATGCCATATTTAGGAGTTCATTTGACACAAGTTTATATCATTTCTTTAAAAGAAAGTCAAAGGCGTTTGGATACTGAAAAACTCGTTTTAGAATCCAATGAAAAATTTAAAGGCCGTTGCGTTTTTCAAATCTTTGACGCTATTAGCCCCAAACACGAAGATTTTGAAAAATTCGTTCAAGAGCTTTATGATACGCAAAGCATGTTAAAATCCGATTGGTTTCATTCTGATTATTGTTATCAAGAATTATTGCCCCAAGAATTTGGGTGCTATCTAAGCCATTATTTTTTGTGGAAAGAATGCGTTAAAACAAACCAACCGATCGTTATTTTAGAAGATGATATAGCCTTAGAGTCTAATTTCATGCAAGCCTTAGAAGATTGCTTGAAAAGCCCTTTTGATTTTGTGAGGCTCTATGGGCATTATTGGGGAGGCCATAAAACCAATTTGTGCTCTCTCCCTATCTATACAGAGAATGAAAATGAAGAGGTTGAAGTGCCTATGGAAAATCATGCAGAGGCTGAAGCGTCTATTGAAAAAACGCCTATTGAAAACCATGAAGTTACCCCCCCCCCCCCCCCCAATCCCACACAAGATGCACAACAAGACTTTATTATGGAAACGCGACAAGAACTATCTGATTCTCGCAAAATAGCACCCCAAAAAACCTCTTTTAATCCAGTGGTTTTTAGAAAAATTAAAAGAAAACTCAACCGCTTCATTGGAAATATTCTAGATCGGACAGAAGTGTATAAGAATATCGTAGGAAAATACGATGATCTCACCACAAAATACGATGAACTCACAGGAAAATACGATGATCTCACAGGAAAATACGATGATCTCACAGGAAAATACGATGAACTCATGGGAAAATACGATGAACTCATGGGAAAATACGAATCCTTATTGGCAAAAGAGGTAAACATCAAAGAGACCTTTTGGGAATCTCGCGCTGATAATGAAAAAGAAGCGCTATTTTTAGAGCATTTTTACCTCACCAGCGTGTATGTGGCCACTACGGCCGCCTACTACCTCACGCCAAAAGGCGCTAAAACCTTTATAGAAGCCACGGAGCGTTTTAAAATCATAGAGCCGGTGGATATGTTTATGAACAACCCCACTTACCATAATGTTGCGAATTTTACCTATTTGCCTTGCCCTGTTTCTTTAAACAAACATGCTTTCAATAGCACCATTCAAAATGCAAAAAAGCCTGACATTTCATTAAAACCCCCTAGAAAATCCTATTTTGATAATCTTTTTTATCATAAATTCAACGCTCAAAAGTGCTTAAAAGCCTTTCACAAATACAGCAAACAATACGCTCCTTTAAAAACCCCTAAAGAGGTTTAAAAAGAGCGGGCTTTATGTTAGAATAATTCTTTTTTATTATTCAAAGGAGATTGCAATGAATTTAGAGAAGTTAGAAGTGAGCCATGACGCTGATTCTTTGTGCGTGGTGATTGAAATATCCAAGCATTCTAATATCAAGTATGAATTGGATAAAGAAAGCGGGGCTTTAATGGTGGATAGGGTGCTTTATGGGGCGCAAAATTACCCCGCAAATTACGGCTTTGTGCCTAACACTTTAGGATCTGATGGCGATCCTGTAGATGCGCTTGTTTTAAGCGATGTGGCTTTTCAAGCCGGAAGCGTAGTGAAAGCGCGCTTGGTTGGGGTTTTGAACATGGAAGATGAAAGCGGAATGGATGAAAAATTACTCGCTCTACCCATAGATAAGATTGATCCCACGCATTCCTATGTTAAAGATATTGATGATTTATCCAAACACACTTTGGATAAAATCAAACATTTTTTTGAAACTTACAAGGATCTAGAGCCTAATAAATGGGTGAAAGTCAAGGGGTTTGAAAACAAAGAGAGCGCGATTAAGGTTTTAGAAAAAGCGATAAAAGCCTATCAAGGCTAAAGATTTTTAAGGGTTTTGGATCAATTAAGCGATAAGCCCTTTTTAACGCTCTTTTAAAAGGCTTTTGTCTTGTTGGGTGTTGGTGTAAAATAGGGTAGTTTAAAGTGGATTTTTGTATTCCCCATAAAAAGCGCCAAAAACTACAATTTAACGATTTTAACCCCACTGCCGCCTAAATTAATGGGAGCGTCGCTAAAACTCACCACTTTGGGGTGGTTTTTTAAAAATTCTTTCACGAACTTTTCTAAAATCCCGCTCCCCTTGCCATGGCAAATCAGCACTTCTTCAAAGCCCCCTAAAAGCGCGTCGTTTAAAAAAGCGTCTAGTAAATCCAGGGCTTCTTCGCTGCGTTGCCCCCTTAAATCAAGGCGTAAGCTCGCTTCTTTAGGTTTAGGAATAATGGTTTTAGGGGGTTTGAATTTGTTTTTAGAGGGTTTTTGGATTTTTTTCAACCAACTCCCATGCGCTTTCAAGCGCATGCCAAGCTCGGTTTCTACCAAGTAATAGCCCTTGTCTAAAATTTGTATAACCAGCACGCTTTCATTTTTATAGCGCGCTTTTTCGTTAATTTGAAAGCTTGTTATGATTTGTGGGATTTCTTGGTCTGTTTTATGTTTGTTTAAAATCTCGCTCGCTTTATGGATTTCTTTATGCATGGAGCTGGTATCTTTTGAAGCGACCTCGCTTTTTAAGATATTTAGGGCTTGTTGGTAGGATTTTTCCAATTCCAATTTTTTATTATGAAAGATTTCTTTTTGTTTTTCCATTTCTAAAAGCCATGCGTTTTTTAAATCTTCTTGCTCTTTTAAAGCGTTCTCTAAGCTTTCATTTTTTTGTTTTAATTCTCTTTCTAGCGCGCTGGAATTTTCAATCAAAACATTCAATTTTTCCTTATCTTCGCCATAGAAAGCTTTCGCTTTTTCAATCAAAAAATGCGGCACGCCATAGCGTAAAGCGGTTTCAAACGCATAGCTTTTGCCAATAACCCCTTTTAAAAAAGTGTAAGTGGGCCGTTCTTTTTCTTCGTCATAAAGAGCGGCTAGTAATTCCACTTCCTTATTTTCTGCCATTAATACGCTCAAGCGTTTGTGGTGCGTGGTGATAACGATTTGGTTGTTTTGTTTAAGCAATTTTTCCAACAGGGTTTTATACAAGCTGCTCGCTTCATCAGCGTCAGTCCCTAGCTCAATTTCATCAACGCCTAAAAGCATGTTTTCTTTGGATAAAAGAGCGCTAAATTGCTTCATTCTACCGGCAAAAGTAGAAATATTGTTCGCGCTGTTTTGGGGGTCGTTGATAATGGCGTGGATTTCTTTAAAATAGGGGATAATGGAATGATGGGCGTTGATTTTCATAGGAATGAGATGCTTGCTCAAAAAAGCCGCGCTTAAAAGCGATTTTAAGAGCATGGTTTTCCCGCCCGCATTCACGCCAGTAACAGCGAGCATGGATTTTTCAAACTTCAAATTTAAGGGCTTTGGCTCTTTTAAAATGGGGTGTGAAAAGTTTTCTAAAATCATTTTTTTTTGCGTAAAGCTTGGCATGACAAATTCTAAATTATAAGCTTTAGCAAAATTGAGTCTGGCTTGCAAGCTGTCTAAAAAATCAAATTCTTTAAAAAGGAATTTTAAAAATAAAAGGTGTTTTTGCAAGCTACGGCTTAGAGTTTGACACATTTCAACGATACAGCAATCTATTTCATTATTAATTTGCGCGATTTTTTGGGCGATTTTTTGCGCGCTTTCAGGCAAAAGATAGAAATAGCCATTAGCGCTCCTTTCTAGCACAACGCCTTTGATCGCGCTAGAAAACCCGCTTTTTAATAAAAGGCATTCATAGCCATGCTTAAGGTGGCTTTGCGTATCCACTAAATAAGGAGCAAGCTCTTTAGAGTGGGCGTAATGGTGAATGATTTTTGCGCTTTCTTTTTTAAGGCGGTTCAAGCTTTCATTCAAAGCGTCTAGGGTAGCGTTAGCCCCTTGTTTGATTTGCCCTTCATCATCCAATAAAGCGATTAGATCATTAAAAAATGGGGGTAAAATAATGGCGTTAAGGCGTTCATGAAATTTTAAATGCGTGAAAGTTTTAAAAGCGTTTTGTAAAACGACAATGTAGCGCAATCGTTTGACAATCTCAAAAATTTCATCTAGATGGAGCGTCCCTAATTTGGTGAGTTTGATAAGAATAAGATCGCTTTCTTTCACGCTTTTGGGGGCGATCAAACCGATCGAATCCACTTCAGTTAGATAAGTGAAAGCCTGTTTGAGATCGTTTTCTAGAGTGATACCCCCTTCTTTTGCGAAAAAGGTTTTAAAAAGAGCGATAAACCCTTTTAAATCCAGGCTTTCTTCTAAGGGTTTGGGTAGGGTATTATTATTATTCATTATTCATTGGGTATTCATTAGGGTTGGATTAAGGGATCTTTTTGAAGCGTCTGACAAGAATCCAAATCCACAAGAACGTCTTTCATAGGGGTTTGTTTTTTGCCTAAAAAGCTTAAAGTCCCGCTCACTAAGTTAAAGGTTTGGTTATTGACTTTAATGCCTTTACACAACAAAGTTTCCCCTCTTAAAAACGCTCTTTGCAAAGCGATCTCTTGTTGGTTTTGCTGGTTTTGTTTATAAGTATAAACGCTGATGCTCGCCCCTATAATCCCCACGATTAAAAAAGCTAAAATCTTTTGTTTAGGGCTAGCTAAACCAAAATCCCTTAACACTAAAAACAATAAAACTAGCGTTAAAAATAAAACAACCGCTACGCCCATTACATTTCGCCTCTCAATTGATAGGTAATATCCCCCGCTCCAAAGCCTATCACAAAGCCTTTTTCAATCGTTTCTATAACATTATCATTGACTAACAGCTCTAAAAAATCCCCTTTTTTACGCACCCTGTCTATAAAGGTGGGGTTATAATGTTTAAAATGGGCTTTCAAATCAATGTCTCTTTTAGCCTCACTCGCGCTATAAACGGGTAAAATGATCAACCTGTTGCAATGCTCTAAAAAACATTTTTTAAACTCTTCTAAATTATCCATTAAGCGAGAATATTTGTGCGCTTGCCAGATCACTATAATTTTTTCTTGCGTGTTCAATAAGTTAGCATAAATCCTAGCGCTTTTTAAAGTGGCGCTAATTTCAGTAGGGTGGTGGGCGTAATCATCAATGAGAATGAGTGCGTTTTTTTGCAAAATATCAAAGCGTTTTTTAATGCCTTTAAAATTCAATAAATTATTTCTAATTTCTTCTAAATCCAATTCATCTAAAGCGCTTAAAATCGCTAAACTCGCATTCGTGGCGTTATGTTCGCCTAACCCCCACACCAAAAAAGCCCCCAAATTTTTCAATTCAAACGAAGTGTAAGGCTCGCCGTCTTTTAAAATGTATTGGATATTATAAATGTCTTTTTTTTCTAAAACAATGGCGTCTTTAGAATAGTTTTTTAAAAAAGGATCTTCTTTATAGATCACTCTTTTTTGAGCATGGTCTAAAAAATATTTATAAGCGGAGAAAAAGCGCTCTAAATCGTGATCATAATGCTCTAAATGTTCTGGCTCTGTGTTAGGCACAATCGCGCAAAAAGGGTTGGAAAACAAAAAACTTGAATCGCTCTCATCGGCTTCAAAAACCAAGCTCATATCCGCGCTCTCTCGCACATTGGAATCAAACTCTTTAGAATGTGCCCCAATAATCGCTCCAAAAAAGGGGCAAATCGCGCTCAACATGGCCGTGATACTGCTTTTTCCATGAGCCCCGCACACGCTAAAAACGCGTTTGTCTTTAAGGATAGAATACAAAGCGTCTTTACGAGACAAAATAGGGATTTCTAATTCCTTAGCCCTTTGTATTTCGGTATTGTCTTCTTTGATAATGGCTGAATGGATGATAGCATCTTGATTGTTGATTGCCTTTGGATCATGTGGGATATTAATTTCTACGCCTAAAGCTTTCAAATACTTAACGCTGGGGCTTATGGCAATATCAGATCCGCTGATCTTAGCCCCTTGCGCTTTAAGGTATTTGGCTAAGCCTGAAATGCCAATCCCCCCTATACCGATAAAATGGATCTTACAATCTTGTAAGTTTTTGAGTAAAACTTTTGGGGTTTCAAGCATGGTTTTCTCGGTAAGCTTCTATGATTTCTAAAGGCTTTTCTAAAAGGGGGGTGTCATAGACAAGGGCTAAACGCACATAGTCAGCGCCGATATGATTACGCCCTAAATACAAAGCCGGTAAAGTAGTAATGCCTTCATTTTGATAAAGTCTTTTAGCAAAATTTTCGCCATCTTTAACGGGCAGATACACATAAAAACTATAAGGATAAATGAGCGTGTTTTTAAAGATTTTTCGCGCCAGTTTCAAATTATTCGCATAAATATTGCGGAAAAATTCTGCATGTTCATCATCTAGCCAAGCCGTTTCACTAGCCTTTTGGATCGCATTAGCGCTCGTATAGCCTAAATAGGTGCGAAACGCTTTGTATTTTTCTAGAATGCGACTATCCCCAGCGATAAAACCACTCCTTAGCCCTGGAGCGCTAGATCGTTTGGAGAGCGAATGGATAACCAAAACATTTTTAAAATCTTTATTATTAGCGAGCATGCAAGCTTCTAAAAGCGAAGGGGGAGGCGTATTTTCATAAATTTCACTATAGCATTCATCATTGATTAAAATAAAATCATGTTTTAAAGCGAGTTTGACCCAACTAATCAGCTCTTCTACAGAAAGGGTTCTTCCGGTGGGGTTGTTAGGGGAATTTAAGATCACTAAATCCACTTCTTGCAACTCTTTTTCATTCAAGCTTGGAGTGAAATCATTTTCTTTAACTAAAGGCATTAAAAGGCTTTTGGCTCTAGCGAATTGGGCTGATCCTTCATAGATTTGATAAAAGGGGTTAGGGTAGGCGATAGTGGGGTTTGGATAGTCAAATAAAACAAAACTAGGGAAATTGAATAACACTTCTCTAGATCCTAGCGTGGAGATGAGTCCGTTTTCTTTCAATTCTATCTTGAAACGGCGTTTAAAAAAACCCCTTTGAGCCTCTCTCAAACCCTCTTCAAACGCGCTTTTAGGGTAGATATTGAGCGAATGAGCATGCTGTTTGAGAGCGTCTTGAATGAATTTGGGCGTTTCAAATCGCGGCTCGCCGATGCTTAGATCTAGCCCCCTTTTTTTAGGGGTGATCTCTTTAAACAAGGCTCTTAATCGTTCAAAAGGATAAGGCTCAAAGGTCATAGGGCTACTTTAATCTTAAAATGGAATGGTTAATCTTATCTAAAATTTAAGCGTTATGGTATGAAACCACCAAGAAAGAGTATAATAGCGCATAAGAATTTAACTGATGAAGAGGTTTAATGCTGGAAAATAGAGTTAAGACCAAGCAAATTTTTATCGGTGGCGTGGCCATAGGGGGTGATGCTCCCATAAGCACGCAAAGCATGACCTTTAGCAAAACCGCTGATATTGAAAGCACTAAAAATCAAATTGACCGACTCAAACTCGCTGGGGCTGATTTAGTGAGGGTAGCGGTGAGCAATGAAAAGGATGCCCTGGCCTTAAAAGAATTGAAAAAAGTGTCTCCTTTGCCTTTAATCGCTGATATCCATTTCCATTATAAATTCGCTCTCATTGCCGCTCAAAGCGTGGATGCGATCAGGATTAACCCCGGAAACATCGGCTCTAAAGACAAGATTAAAGCGGTGGTTGATGCTTGTAAAGAAAAAAACATTCCTATAAGAATTGGCGTGAATGCCGGGAGTTTAGAAAAGCAGTTTGATCAAAAATACGGACCCACCCCAAAAGGCATGGTAGAAAGCGCTTTATATAACGCCAAACTTTTAGAAGATTTGGATTTTACTGATTTTAAGATTTCTTTGAAAGCGAGCGATGTGATTCGCACCATAGAAGCTTACAGGATGCTTCGCCCTCTTGTGATCTATCCTTTCCATTTGGGGGTTACTGAAGCGGGGAATCTTTTTAGCTCCAGTATCAAATCCGCCATGGCTTTAGGGGGGCTTTTAATGGAAGGCATTGGGGATACGATGCGCGTATCCATTACAGGGGAGTTAGAAAATGAAATCAAAGTGGCTCGAGCGATTTTACGCCATAGCGGGCGTTTGAAAGAAGGGATTAATTTGATTTCTTGCCCCACTTGCGGGCGCATTGAGGCCAATTTAGTGGATATGGCGAGCAAGGTAGAAAAACGCCTAAGCCATATTAAAACCCCTTTAGACATTAGCGTGATGGGTTGCGTGGTGAACGCTTTAGGTGAAGCCAAGCATGCAGACATGGCGATCGCTTTTGGGAATCGCAGCGGTTTGATCATTAAAGAGGGTAAAGTCATTCACAAACTGGCTGAAAAGGATTTGTTTGAAACTTTTGTGATAGAAGTGGAAAATTTAGCTAAAGAAAGAGAAAAGAGTTTAAAGGATTAGGCATGATCAATAAGTTTAAAAATTTTGTGAGCAACTACCAGCAATCTAATAACTATAAAGAGCCTTTAGGCTTTGGCATTGCCAGAGTGGATATTGCCCCCATTTCCAAAAAGATTTTATGCGCCACTTACCCCGTTTTGAACTGGAAAGATGAAAATTTAGGCTCTTATGCGGTGTTTTGCAACTCGCTTTCTAAAGAAAAAATCCTAAAAGAGAGCGCGAGCGAGCGCGTCATTGAGATTGATGAAAGTTTTGTGTTAAAAGCGCTGGATTTTTATACGCCCTTTTTGAATGAAGCCTATTCTAATAAAATGACTCATAAAAACATCCAAGTGGTTTTAGAGCTTTTAAAAGCTTTAGAAGAAAATCGTTTGAAAAATAGCGATGGGGAGTCTCTTTATCGCTTGGTGATCTTGTATGAAGATAAGCCTTGCGAGAGCGTGGAGAGCGCGTATATGAAACTTTTAGCGCTTTCTTTAGGGAAAGCCCCTTTGAGGAGTTTGAATTTAGAGGGCATTTTTAACCAGCTTTCTAATGCGGCTTGGAGCGGTAACAAGCCTTATGAATTAGAATGGCTCAGAATGAACGAAGTGGCTTTAAAAATGCGAGGCCATTTCCCTAGCATTGATTTTATAGATAAATTCCCGCGCTATTTGATGCAATTAATCCCTGAATTTGATAATATCCGCTTACTGGATAGCTCAAAAACGCGCTTTGGGGCGTATTTAGGCACCGGAGGTTATACCCAAATGCCTGGGGCGAGTTATGTGAATTTTAACGCAGGGGCTATGGGAGTGTGCATGAATGAGGGGCGTATTTCTTCATCGGTGGTGGTTGGAGCAGGCACTGATATTGGTGGGGGGGCGAGCGTTTTAGGCGTTTTAAGCGGAGGGAATAATAACCCTATTAGCATCGGGAAAAATTGTTTGCTAGGGGCTAATAGCGTTACCGGTATTAGTTTAGGCGATGGCTGTATTGTGGATGCAGGCGTTGCCATACTAGCCGGGAGCGTGATAGAAGTTGAAGAAAATGAGTTTAAAAAGCTTTTAGAAGTGAATAGCGCTTTAGAAAAACATGCCAACAATCTCTACAAAGGCAAAGAGCTTTCCGGAAAAAATGGCGTGCATTTTCGTTCCAATAGCCAGAATGGTAAGCTGATTGCTTTTAGGAGCGTGAAAAAAATTGAGTTGAATCAAAACCTGCATTAAGGATTAAAAGAATGCTCAAAAAAAGTTTGTTATTGCTTGTTTTTTTAGTCTTACAGCTTAGCGGCGCTGAAGAAAACAATCAAGCCCCAAAAAACACGCCCCCTGAATTAAACCCCGCTAACGCTAAGGGCGCGCCAAACCCTAACACCCAGATCACCCCTAAAAACGATAACTCTAACCTGTTAGACAAATTGGGATCGCCTGAAAACGCTCAAACCGAGCTTTCTGCCGGTATTGATTTGGCTAAAAAGGGCGATTATCAAGGGGCTTTTAAGCTTTTTTCCCAATCGTGCGATAATGGCAATGCGGCCGGGTGTTTTGCAGTGGGGGCGATGTATGCTAATGGGGTAGGGATCCAAACGAACAGATTAAAAGCCGCTCGCTATTATGAAATGGGTTGCAGTGGGGGCGATGCGACCGCTTGCGCGAACTTGGCTCAAATGTATGAAAACAAGAAAAATGCGGATACGAACGACAAAGAAAACGCTTTGCAGTTGTATGCGGTGGCTTGTCAAGGGGGGGATATGATCGCATGCAATAATTTGGGGTGGATGTTTGCTAATGGGAGTGGGGTCCCAAAAGATTATTACAAAGCGATGAGTTATTATAAATTTTCATGCGAAAACGGGAATGATATGGGGTGTTATAATCTGGGCTTGATGTCTAATGTGAATAATATTTATGGCATTGATAAAGCGCAACTCAGTCAAGTGGATTTGAATTATTTGGCGTGTAACGCTGGGGATATGATGGGGTGCGCGAATTTAGGCTGGATTTATGCGAATGGGGATTTAGGGGCTCCTTTGAATAACCACTACGCGGCGAAATATTTTCAAATGGCATGCGATGGGGGGATTTTGGGGAGTTGTAACAATTTAGGCGTGCTGTATCAAAAGGGCTTAGGCGTGCCTCAAGACGATCAGAGGGCTTTGGATTTATTCTCGTATGCGTGCGATAATGGTTTTGAGTCAAGCTGTCGTAATTACGGGAATTTTAAAGAGCATTTATTGCGCGTGAACCCTAATTACGGGCGCTTGTTCATGCCGTATCATTCTTATGAGATACCCTAGTAATAGCAATTTCTTAAGGGAATAGGGGGTATTTTGAAACCATTCTCGCTCCCATTAACTAAACCCCCCTAAAGATCGCATTTTTAAGAGATTAGTGCTTGCTTTGCGCAAAGCTTTTTTATATCTTTTAGATAAATTTAGCCACAAATTAGGACTTTTTCAAAAATTTAAGCTATCTTTTTTTTTTGATTTAATACTCGGTGTGATTTTGATCTTATTTAAAAGGAAAAGCGATGGAAGCGAAACAAAGCACCGTTAACGAATTTTTTGCCCCACCAGGCACGATATTTTCTATCCCTGTATACCAGAGAAACTACACTTGGGAAGAAGAAAATTGTGAAAAATTACTGCAAGATATTGTCAGTATTTCTCAAAATAAGAAAACGCATTTCATGGGTTCTATCACTTATATTTTGCATTGGATTGATGATGAAAAGAGCTTAAGACAACTGCAAGAATTTGTCATCATTGACGGGCAGCAAAGGATTACCACTCTCATGCTTTTGCTTAAAGCCATAGAAACCAAGATACCAAATGAAGAGATAAAAAAAGAGATTGGTAATCTACTCAATCTTTCGGGACAAAGATTGCGTCTCAAGCCTATTAAAAGCGACAAAGAAGCCTTTGATCTGGTCATGCAAAATCGATCGCATGAAA
The DNA here is from genome assembly GCF_011175115.1 of Helicobacter pylori. GTDB lineage: Bacteria > Campylobacterota > Campylobacteria > Campylobacterales > Helicobacteraceae > Helicobacter > Helicobacter pylori_DF. The sequence goes on from NZ_SHOW01000002.1 coordinate 115,920, forward strand.
TACAAGGCGTATCACACATCAGGAACAATTATAAATTTTTCACCAAAGAGCTTGACAATTATATCAGCAAGGGGTATCGCATAGAAGAGATTTATGGTGCGTTTTTGCGACTTAAAATCGTAGCCATAGGCTTAGAGCTAGGCGAAGACGATCCGCAAGTGGTGTTTGAAAGCATTAACGCTACCGGCGTGCAATTAAAAGGGCTGGATCTCATCCGCAACTATCTGATGATGGGAGAAAATTCTGACAACCAGAATCATCTTTATAATACTTATTGGGTTCCTTTAGAAAACTGGCTTGGCGAAAAGGATTTGAATGATTTTATCATCACCTATTTAAGAATCTACCTTGAAAATAGATTAAAAGAGGGAGAGCGTGAAGTGTATTACGCGCTAAAAGCCCACCACAGAGACAATTTCTCTGATGATATACAAGGTCTTATGAGCGATATGCGTGAATATGGCAGAATCTATCAAATCTTTTTAGACAGAGATCATTATTTTTTAGGGCGTGGGGATCCGCAGCAGTTGGCGAATTTACGCTTGCGTATTAAGGATCTTGTGAAAATCAAATTTGGCGTGGCAAAGCCCTTTATCTTGCGTTGCGCCAGAGACTTTGAAGAAGGCAAGTTGGATTATGAAAACTTCTGCGAAATTTTGCAAATCCTTATCAGCTACTATGTGCGCCGAAGCGTGTGCGGAGATCCTACCGGTGCACTTAATAAAGTTCTTTATATTTTATACAGACAGCTAGAAAATGTTTCAGCCGATGCATTGAAGCAGTATTTGGGCAAGAGCGTTGGTCAAATGGTATTTCCTAATGACGATCGAATTAAAGCGGCGTTTCTTGTGCGTAACGCTTATGCAGCAAATCAAGTGTGCAAATTCATTTTGCTTGAGATAGAAAAGCTAAGCAACGCCGAACCGCCAAGAGAAGAAAATCTGGAAGTGGAGCATTTCTACCCCAAAACCCCCACTCAAGAATGGCGCGATAGGGTGGGGGATTATTTCACTTTTGAGCAAGACTACCTTAATAATTTTGGGAATCTAACCCTATCAGGGCAAAATCAAAAGCTTAGCAACAAATCTTACGAGGAAAAAATAGCGCTTATGGAAGAATACAGCTCTTTGCATTTAAACGACTATTTCATCAACAACACCCATTCTTGGGGGATAGAGGAAGTGAAAGCTAGGAGCGGATATTTAGCGGATCAATTCTGTCAAGTGGGATTGTTTAAAGATTTGCCTAAAGAATACCGCACCAGAGAGCTTAATAAAACCCTTGATGATGACTTAACTAACCATAATCTTCAAAGCGTCAAGCTCCCCAATGGCCAAAGGCACATGGCAAGAAACGCTAAAGAATTAGCTAGCGTTGTCATAGACTACTTGCTAGAAAATGCCAGAGAAGCCTTTGAAAGCTACACTGAGTCTCAAAAATACATTTACTGGGATAAAGCAAAAGCGCAATTAAGGGATAGAGATGGCACTTTGGTTGTGCCTTTTGAAAAATACGGATTTTACTTTGTAAGCAATGCGAGTTATCAAACTACGGGCAGTAATCTTAAAGATCTTATCTTAGGCTGCGATCTCAATCCCAGAGACTTTGTTGTGGAATAAACAAGCCCCCCAAAAAATGGGGGGGGTTAAAAAGCCCTTATTTTAAAATCACTTACCAAAAGCTTGGCGCAAATGCACGGTTAGGGAGTTAAGATACTGCTCCACTTGGGGGTTTTTCACCACATCGTTGCAAATAAAAGTGGGCAACGCTGAAAGCCCTAAAAACTGGAACGCCTTATGCAAATGCAAATACACAACATCCACGCCCACCCCTTCAAAAAATTCATTAGGATCGTTAAAGGCTTCAATGGGAGCGTTCCAGGTCAAGCTCAACATGTATTTTTTGCCCTGCATCAAGCCCCCTTTCCCGTAGTTTTTGGTGGGGTTTTGCGAACTTCTGCCATCGCTAGCATAAAGCTTCCCATGCCCTGAAGTGAAGACTTCATCAATGTATTTTTTCACAATCCAAGGCTCGCCCATCCACCAGCCAGGCATTTGCCAAATCGTCGCATCAGCGTTAAAGAATTTCTCCACTTCTTGGCTCTTTTCATAGCCTTTATCCACGATCGTTGTATCCACTTCTAGCCCCAAAGACTCTAGAGTCTTTTTTGCATGGTGGGTTAGGGTTTCATTGAGTTTTCCCCCAGAGCTCCCGAACGCTTTGGCCCCATTAATGATGAGTACTTTTTTCATTTTGTTCCTTTTTTAATAAAATAAGTGGGAATTCTATCCAAATGAAACTTAATGTTAAAGAAATTCCTTTCATCTAAATAAAAACTAAAAAACAATCAATTGCCACTACATTATTTTTATTATGTTAAGATAATGAAAATTTCTAATTAAGGAGTGGTCATGTTCTACGATGAAAAAAAGACCTATCAAAAGATTGAAGAACGCCTTGAGATAGTCAGCTCGTTTAACGCTCATAACGAGCATAAAAACTTGCAAGACGAGTTTAAGGGTGCGGGCATTTCTAGGCGCGATTTATTGAAGTGGGCGGGCATGATGAGCACGACTCTAGCCTTGCCGGCTAGTTTTGCTCCCTTGACTTTGAAAGCGGTAGAAGTGGCTAACAGGTTGCCTGTGATTTGGTTGCACATGGCAGAATGCACCGGCTGCAGCGAGAGCTTGTTAAGGAGTGCAGACCCCACTATTGATAGCATTATCTTTGATTACATCAACCTAGAATACCATGAGACCATCATGGTAGCGAGCGGTTTTCAGGCTGAAAAAAGCTTGCATGACGCCATAGAAAAGCACAAAAACAATTACATTTTAATGGTAGAGGGCGGTATCCCCCAAGGCACAGAATACTTCCTCACTCAAGGCCCAAACGCTGAAACGGGGGCTGAAGAGTGCAGAAAAGCCGCCAAATACGCAGCCGCTATTTTTGCCATAGGCACATGCTCAAGTTTTGGGGGCGTTCAAGCGGCTTACCCTAACCCCTCTAACGCGCAACCCTTGCATAAAATCATTGACAAACCCGTGATTAATGTTCCTGGTTGCCCGCCTAGTGAAAAAAATATCGTGGGCAATGTGCTTTATTACTTGATGTTTGGGGCTCTCCCTAAATTGGATGCGTATAACCGCCCCTCTTGGGCTTATGGGAACAGGATCCATGATTTGTGCGAAAGGAGAGGGCATTTTGATGCGGGCGAATTTGTGGAGCATTTTGGCGATGAAAACGCTAAAAGGGGTTTTTGTTTGTATAAAATGGGCTGTAAAGGGCCTTATACTTTCAACAATTGCTCCAAACTCCGCTTCAATTCACACACTTCTTGGCCCATAGGTGCAGGGCATGGGTGCATAGGGTGTTCTGAGCCTAATTTTTGGGATACGATGAGTCCTTTTGAAGAGCCTTTAGCGAATCGTTCCATTAAAACCGCTTTTGACGGCTTAGGGGCTGATAAAGTGGCCGATAAAGTCGGCACAACTTTGCTTAGTGCAACCGCTATTGGCATTGTTGCGCATGCGCTCCTTTCTAAAGCGATCAAAAACAAAGAGTAAGGGATTAACATGTCAAAAAAAATCGTAGTCGATCCTATCACCAGGATTGAGGGGCATTTAAGGATTGAAGTGATCGTAGATGATGATAATGTGATTACCGATGCGTTTTCTTCTTCTACGCTTTTTAGGGGGCTAGAGACGATCATTAAGGGCAGAGACCCACGAGATGCAGGCTTTATCGCTCAAAGGATTTGTGGGGTATGCACTTATTCGCATTATAAAGCCGGTATTACTGCGGTAGAAAACGCTCTAGGCATCACCCCCCCATTAAACGCGCAATTAGTGCGATCTTTGATGAACATGGCACTACTTTTTCATGATCATGTGGTGCATTTCTATACTTTGCATGGGCTTGATTGGTGCGATATTATGAGCGCTTTAAAAGCCGACCCTTTTGAAGCTTCAAAACTTTCTTTCAAATACAGCCCTTATCCCATTAATACCGGTGCCGGTGAATTAAAAGCGGTTCAAAAACGCTTGAGTGATTTCGCTAAGAGCGGATCTTTAGGGCCTTTTAGTAATGGCTATTATGGGCATAAAACCTATCGTTTAAGCCCAGAGCAAAATTTAATCGTCTTAAGCCACTACCTCAAGCTTTTAGAAATCCAAAGGGAAGCGGCGAAAATGACCGCTATTTTTGGGGCCAAACAGCCTCACCCACAAAGCCTAACGGTGGGGGGTGTTACGAGTGTTATGGATATATTGGATCCGACGAGATTGGCTGAATGGAAGAGCAAGTTTGAAGTGGTGGCCAATTTTATCAACCATGCTTACTACCCTGATTTGGTGATGGCGGGCGAAATGTTCGCTAACGAACCATCCGTTATTAAAGGCTGTGGCTTAAGGAATTTTATCGCTTATGAAGAAGTGTTGCTCGGGAAGGATAAATACCTTTTGAGTAGTGGGGTGGTGCTTGATGGGGATATTTCTAAACTGCACCCCATTGATGAGAGTTTGATTAAAGAAGAAGTTACGCATTCTTGGTATCAATATGAAGACACTAAAGAGGTGCAACTCCACCCTTATGACGGGCAAACGAACCCGCATTATACCGGTTTAAAAGACGGCGAGAGCGTGGGGATTGAAAATAAAATCATCCCTGCTAAAGTGCTTGACACTAAAAATAAATATTCTTGGATAAAATCGCCCAGATACGATAGTAAGCCCATGGAAGTAGGCCCTTTAAGTTCCGTAGTGGTAGGTTTAGCGGCGAAAAACCCTTATGTTACTGAAGTGGCTACGAAGTTTTTAAAAGACACGAAACTGCCTTTAGAGGCGTTGTTTTCAACGCTTGGGCGCACAGCTGCAAGGTGTATTGAAGCTAAGACTATCGCTGATAATGGTCTTTTGGCGTTTGATGCGTTAGTGGAAAATCTAAAAAGCGATCAAAGCACTTGCGCTCCTTATCACATTGATAAAAATCAAGAATATAAAGGGCGCTACATTGGTCAAGTGCCAAGGGGCATGCTAAGCCATTGGGTGCGTATTAAAAACGGCGTGGTGGAAAATTATCAAGCGGTAGTGCCTTCTACTTGGAATGCGGGGCCTAGGGATTCCAAAAATCAAAGGGGGGCTTATGAAATGAGCTTGATTGGTACTAAAATCGCTGATTTAACCCAGCCTTTAGAAATCATTAGGACTATCCATTCTTTTGACCCATGCATCGCATGCTCAGTGCATGTGATGGATTTTAAAGGGCAGTCTTTAAACGAGTTTAAAGTAGAGCCTAATTTCGCTAAATTCTAAAAAGGGTTACGCATGGATAAAATGAATAAGGTCGTTTTACACAAAGAGTATTCAGGTTTTGTGCGCTTTTTCCATTGGGTTAGGGCTTTGAGTATTTTTGCTTTAATCGCTACAGGTTTTTACATCGCTTACCCTTTTTTGCAGCCTAATTCCAGCTTTTATAAAGGGGTGTATCTTTTACAAGCTTATGTACGCTCTTTTCATGTCATGTTTGGGTTTTTACTCATTAGCGCATTAATCTTTAGAACCTATCTTTTTTTCACTAAAGAAAGCTTGATGGAACGCAGGAGTTTTGGCCAACTTTTAAGCCCAAAAGCTTGGATCGATCAGATGAAAGCGTATTTTCTTATCAGCGGCAAACCCCACACTAAAGGATTGTATAACCCTATCCAACTCGTGGCTTATTTCACTTTGGTTGTTTTGATCGTATTGATGAGTTTGAGCGGGATAGTGCTGTATTATAATGTCTATCATGCGGGGCTTGGGGCGTTTTTAGCAAGCGCTTTTAAGTGGTTTGAAACGCTTTGTGGAGGGTTAGCGAATGTTCGTTTCATCCACCACTTAGCGACTTGGGGGTTTATTTTGTTTGTCCCTGTGCATGTTTATATGGTGTTTTTCCATTCTATCCGGTATGATAGTTCAGGGGCGGATTCTATGATTAATGGCTATGGTTATACCAAAGAATGAGTGAAAAAATCCTAATTCTAGGCATTGGAAATATCCTTTTTGGCGATGAAGGGATTGGGGTGCATCTAGCCCACTATCTTAAAAAGAATTTTTCTTTTTTCCCTAGCGTGGATATTGTGGATGGGGGGACTATGGCTCAGCAACTCATTCCTTTGATCACTTCGTATGAAAAGGTTTTGATTTTAGATTGCGTGAGCGCTAAAGGCGTTGAAATTGGATCAGTTTATGCCTTTGATTTTAAGGACGCTCCTAAAGAAATCACATGGGCTGGGAGCGCGCATGAAGTGGAAATGCTGCACACTTTAAGGCTCACGGAGTTTTTAGGGGATCTGCCTAAAACTTTTATCGTGGGGCTTGTGCCTTTTGTGATAGGGAGCGAGACCACTTTCAAGCTTTCAAGCGAAATGTTAAACGCTTTAGAAACAGCCCTAAAAGCCATAGAAACCCAACTCAACGCATGGGGGGTTAAAATGCAACGCACGGGCAATATCGCCCTAGATTGTATCGCTGAACTCTCTTATAAGGGTTTTTGAATTGGTGTTTGTCTTTCTTTTTAGATGCGTTAATGAAAAAACAAGCCTGATTTTTACGCCCCTTTTAGAGCAAATGGCATGCAATTTGCAAGCACGTTTTTATAGCGTTTATAAAGATAACATGACTTCTTTCTACCTCCAAGCGAACGCTGAGATCACCTTAGAATTCGCGCAAAAACTCAGCGAAATTCTGCCCTTTTCTTTAGATTTTAGCTTTTTGTCTTTAAAGGAAATCACAGAGCCTTTAGATGAAAATCTTTTCCAAACAACAAGCCTTTCAAAGCCCCTTTTTATGAACGCTAAAGAGCATCAAGATTTTTTAGACAAAAACGCATCTTTGTATGCCGATACTCTGGGCTTGATTGAAAACACCGCTTTTAAAGGAGATACAATCCATAGCCCTAAAGAGCTTATAGATTGCTTAACCCAATTAAAAGAGGCGCTCAAAACACAGGATTTTATCCCTATTTTCACTTCTAGGGGGGCATTATCCCTTTCTTTAAAAAATCCCTCTCCAAGCGTTATTTTTAGCGATCTTTCTAGCGTTTTGAGCTGCACTAAATTGCCTTTAGAAGATGCTAAATATTTAGCCAGTTTGGAAAAACCCTCCATCAAAGCCTCATTAAAAAGCGTGTTTAAGGACACTTTTAAAAACGATGAAATCATAGCCCAACTACCCTTTGACCCCATATTGAATTTATTGTGCCGTATTTTACAAGATGAGGGTATAGAATTTGTTTTTATGCATGAAAGCCGTTCTTGTGAAGCGCTTTTGCATTATGAAGCGCTTTTTAAAACCCCTAAGCGCTTGATCACACCCGCTAAAAATTTCGTGTTAGAAAACCATCTTTCTACCCTTCCCTTTAAAGATGAATTAGAGTTTTTAAGCGCAACCCCCAATTCTATCGTTTTGTATTTTAGTTTCAAGCGCCCTACAAGGTTGTTATTGCATGCTAATGGTTCTTTAAAAACGCTTTTAAGCATTAGTTTTGATTTCAATCAAATATTTAACCTCCTCAAACAAGATGAAAAAGCCTCCAGAATGCTACAAAACTACGCGGCTAAATTCCCTGATTTTTACGCGCGCATTGTAGAGCTTTCTCACCACAATCTAGGGGGTGCGAATTTATTGGATTTTTTTCAAATTTTAGGGTTTGTTTTGGGTTATAGCGAAGATTTTTGCGTGCAGAGCGTTATTCCTTTGGCTAAAGAATGCTTACGCCCTAAAGGCCCTAGGATTGATTATAAAATCCTTAAAGACGATTCTTTGAAAATGGCTTTAAACTTTTCAAAGATCATGCACAGTGCGATGAGTTTCAGGCTCGCAGGCGTGGAAAATGAAATTTTGAGTTTGGGGATTTTGGATTCTTTAGCGGAGTTTTTAGGGAATTTCATTTGGGATAATGCGCAAAATTTTAGCGTCCAAGAAGTAACGATCGCTGGGGATTTCTTTGGCGAAAAAGTGTTTTTGGATTTGTTTGTGCGGTATTTCCCTAAAACCCTTGCTCTTAAAACGCATGCGTTTTTGGATTATAAATAAGGGCTTAAAAGCGGATGTGCATCATCAACCCGCCGTCCATGTATTGGGTTTTTTTGCTTTTAGTCCTTTCAAAATAAGGCCCAAAAGACAGGGCTTTATTGAAATTCACAATCGGCATGCTCACCCCTTCAGCGATATTGTTTTTAGCGAGTTGTTTGTAAAACTTTTTGTCGCTTTTTTTATGGCTTTTAAGGTTAGGGCTTTTTTCTAAATCCACGCCTTCTAAGCCGCTATTTTTAGTGAAATCGTAAAGCTTTTTGTCGTTTTTAGCCTCGGTTTCTGAGCCATGGTTTTTATGGAGTTTGTAAAATTTTTTACCGCTCTTTTTATCGTTTTTGGTTTCGGTTTCTAAATCCGCTGCGAACATGCTACTATAAGCCACAAACGATACAAGAAATAAATTTCTAACTATACGCATAAGATCTCCTCTTATATAGCCTTTCTTTATCACGTCACCATAGCATGTTAGAAATAACCATTAGAAAACACAAGCGCGTTTGAGTAAAAACGCCAACACGCTTATTGTTTAGCGCAAGCTGTTTTAAGCTAATCAATAAAAAGCGTAAGGGAAGTATCCAGGCGCTCCATACCCATAAGGCCCATAAGGCATAAGACCTGACCCATAAGGCATGAAACCATAGGGCATGTAATAATAAGGCATGTAATAGCCTCCATACATGCCGTTTTGCATGGGCGAATTGAGATTATCCACTGAATTGTAAAAGCCGTTTAGAGAACCATAAGCGTTATAATTAGTGAAACGATTGATTAAAGGCGTGGTGCGCGCATCAATAGTGGCGTTTTCTTGCTGGATGGCTTTTTCTTCTCTGGCGACTTCTTGGGCTTTGGTTTCTTTAGGATCTTTAACTATCACTTCTTCTATAGGCACATTCGCCCCACAAGCGCTTAACAGATAGGCTAAAAAGCCGGTGTTTAAAAAAAGAACGATTTTAGAAAGATGAGCGGATTGGTTGGGTAAAAAAGTTTTATTGTTTTGATGCATGGGTTTTCCTAAATTTTAAAATAACTAAAGATTAACATGTTTTTGATTTAATGTTGGTTAAGCGGTGGTTTTTAGGGTTATTTCATTTTAACTTTGTTTTTCATCAAAACCCCATACTAAAATCTTATTTTATGATAAAATACCTAGCAATAATATCAAATCTTAAACCAAAGAAAAACCATGAAAAAAGTCCTCTTACTAACTCTCTCTCTCTCGTTTTGGCTCCACGCTGAAAGGAACGGATTTTATTTAGGTTTAAATTTTGCAGAAGGAAGCTATATTCAAGGACAAGGTAGCATCGGCGAAAAAGCTTCAGCAGAAAACGCCTTAAATCAAGCGATCAATAACGCAAAAAATTCATTATTCCCTACAACACAAAACACAAAAGCCATAAGAGATGCGCAAAACGCCTTAAATGCAGTGAAAGATTCAAACAAAATCGCTAACCGATTCGCAGGAAATGGCGGGTCTGGCGGTATTTTCAATGAACTCAGCTTGGGGTATAAATATTTTTTGGGCAAAAAAAGGATTATAGGGTTTAGGCACTCTCTTTTTTTCGGTTACCAACTTGGTGGCGTTGGTTCTGTTCCTGGCAGCGGTTTAATAGCTTTTTTACCCTATGGTTTCAATACGGATTTGCTCATTAATTGGACTAACGATAAGCGAGCGTCTCAAGAATACGTTGAAAGAAGGGTAAAAGGGCTCTCTATATTTTACAAAGATATGACCGGCAGAACGCTAGACGCTAACACATTAAAAAGAGCATCAAGGCATATAATCAGAAAATCTTCAGGGCTTGTGGTTGGCATGGATATAGGGGCTAGCACTTGGTTTGCAAGCAACAATCTCACCCCTTTCAATCAAGTCAAGAGCCGCACAATCTTTCAGTTACAAGGGAAATTTGGCGTTCGTTTTAGTAGTGATGAATACGATATTGATCGCTATGGCGATGAAAACTATCTTGGGGGTTCTAGTGTTGAATTAGGGGTTAAAGTGCCAGCGTTTAAAGTCAATTACTATAGCGATGATTATGGGGATAAATTGGATTATAAAAGAGTGGTGAGCGTTTATCTTAACTATGCATATAACTTTAAAAACAAACATTAAAAATGCGCTTTTTATCGCTCTTTGATTGTTTTGTAAAAACGCTCAAAGGCATTTTTTAAACAAAAATATAAAACAGCTTGATCTTAATCAAGCGACAAACTCTTAAAAAAACGCTCTTTTTGGGTTAGGGGTTTTAGTTGGGGGTTGTAGGAGGAATTATTTCAAAATCCCCTGTTCTCTTAAGAAACTTATTATAAAAACAAAGTTTTAAAAACCCCATTCTTTAAAAAATTATTTTTTTACAGCTTAGCTTGAAACTCTTCAAAGCCTTTTTTCCTCAATTGGCATGCCGGGCATTTCCCACAGCCATAGCCATAAGCATGCAAAATCTTTCGCTCTCCTTGATAGCAGGTGTGCGTTTCTTTGATGATCAAATCTAAAGCCCCTAAATCTTTAGCCATTTGAAATTCTTGCGCTTTACTTAAAAACATTAGAGGTGTTACAATTTTAATCGCTGTGTTTGATCCTAAATTTAGGGCATGCTCGATGCTTTTAATAAAATCTTCTTTACAATCCGGATAGCCGCTAAAATCCGCTTGCGAAACCCCTAAAGCGATGTTACTAGCCCCCAGTTTTTGCGCGTAAGAATGCAAAAGGGTGATAAAAATGGCGTTACGATTAGGCACAAAAGAGTTAGGCAAATCTTTATTTTGCGCATGCGAATGCCCCATTAAATCGTTAGAGTTTTTAAAAAGCGCGGAGTGGGTGATATTCTCTAAAAAATCTAACGGGATGATTTCATAAGGGAGTTGTAAAAGAGAAGCGATTTTTTGAGCGCATTCTAATTCCACAGAGTGTTTTTGCGCGTAATCAAACCCCACTAAACAGACTTTTTTAAAACGCTTTTTCGCCCATACGGCTAAAGTGGTGCTGTCTTGCCCGCCGCTAAAACCGATCACGCAAATTTCTTGTTCCATCAAAATTCCTTAAAAATTCTAAAAAGATATAATAACACAAAGAAATTTTAAGAGTAAAAAGCGTGTTTGAGTTAGAAGCAGAATTAAAAGAATTGTTTGACATTTATGAAAAATCCCCTCATGAGCTTTACTTGGTAGGGGGGTGCGTGCGCGATTGTTTGATGGGCATTACCCCCAAAGATTACGATTTGACCTCAAACGCTTTAGTCAATGAAAGTAAAGAGCTTCTTTTAAAGCGCCATTTTAGGGTGCTAGAAACCGGTATCAAACATGGCACGATCACGGCTCTTAAAAACCATCAAAGCTATGAAATCACAACTTTTAGAATGGAAAAGGGGCATATCAAACACCGAAAGCCTAAAGAATTGGTTTTTAGCATGCGTTTGACAGACGATTTAAAGCGGCGCGATTTTAGCATGAATGCGATCGCTTATAGCCCTACAAAAGGGCTGATTGATCCTTTTAAAGGGCAGAATGCGATTGAAAATCAAACGATTGAATGCGTGGGGGAAGCGCGATTGAGGTTTTTTGAAGACGCTTTAAGGATTTTAAGAGCGCTGCGATTTAGCGCGACTTTAGGCTTTAAGATAGCGCCAAGCACCAAAAGGGCGGTTTTTGCGTGTAAGGATTTGTTAAAACACCTTTCTAAAGAGCGCTTACAAAGTGAATTGAATAAGCTTCTTATGGGGAAAAACGCCTATGAAGTGGCTAAAGAATATCAAGAAATTTTGGAGTTGGTTATTCAAGAAAAAATAGAAAATTTAGGGTTTTTAAAAAACGCGCCTTTCAATCTGGAATTAAGATTATTGGGGTTTTTTAAACATCAAAAAAGTTTAGAAAATCTACGATACCCTAAAAAAACATGTGTTTTATTTGCTCAAGCTAAAGAATGCCACAAATCTTTTTTAAATATTCATAATAAAACAGAGTTAAAATTTTTATTGAAAAACTATGATTTAGAACCTTTTAATTTGGCTTTAGATTTTTATGCGCTCAAAAACCCCAAACACGCTTTAAAAATTAAAGGCTTATTAAAAGAAATATTTAACGCTAACGAGCCTTTTAAAAAAGAGCACCTAGCCCTTAAGGGCGGCGCGCTTCAAAGCTTGGGCTACCAACACCAAAAAATCGGCGAAATTTTAAACGCATGCTTAAATTTAGTCATTGAAAATCCTAAAAATAACGCTTTAGAGTGGCTGATAAAATGGGTTAAAGATCATTATTTACCTAATGATGCTATAAATCATTCGCCAATAGGCAGAAAAAATTAAAAACAGAGAAAACATGATAACGATGAATGCGATTCAATGGCCTAAGAAATGGACACCAGGAGAGACTGATAATTTCGTGTCCAATGAAGTCATTGTCAAAGGTTTGGATTTTAATAAAGTGGTGCAGCATTTAAGAGACGCGTCTTGTTGGGAAAAGTATTACAAAAATTCAGGGAATGTCCACATGCATAATCAAGACAATACCATTCTTAAAGACAAGACTCGTTTCCGTTTTGAAACTTTTGGCTTTCTCATTGAAGCACAAGTGGAAGAGTTTGAATTGAAAGACACCATACTGCGTTTGGCTTGGAGAGGTTGGAATGAAGCTAAAGGCGATGAGTATCTTGAAGTGTATCACGCATGGCTAGTTGAAAAATTAGACAATGATCGTGTGCGTATTTTAACCCAAGAAAGCCAATCAGGAGTTCCTGCTAAAGCTTTAGCGAAATCTGTACCTAATGCGATGTTGAATGGCCATCAAGCTTGGTTAGATGGTTTAGTGGCGTATTCACGCTAATAAGTGAGGATTGAATGAAAATCGGATGGATTGGACTAGGGGCTATGGGGACTCCTATGGCGACTCGTTTGTGCGATGCAAATTTAGACGTGTCTGTTTATAACCGAACAGAAAGCAAAGCGGCCTATTTAAAAGAAAAGGGCGTAGCGGTTTATACTAACCCTATAGATTTGGCCGCTAAAGTTGATCTGATTTTTACCATGCTTTCGGATAAAACGGCGATTGATGCTGTTTTAGCACCAGAATTTTGGGAACAGATGTCTGAAAAAATCGTGGTGAATATGAGCACTATCGCCCCTTTGGAAAGCTTATCTTTAGAAAAAATCGCTCAAAAGCATCAAGTAACTTACCTTGAAGCACCCGTTTCAGGATCGGTTGGCGCGGCTAAAGCCGGGGCGTTATTGATTTTGGCGGCAGGTGATGAAGAAGTTATCTCTAAACTCAAACCTGTTTTGGCGCATTTAGGGAGTCAGATTTTTTATTTGGGTAAGATTGGTCAAGGGACAAGAGCCAAGTTATCCATTAATAGCCTTTTGGCTCAAATGGGGGTTGCTTATTCAGAGGCTTTGCTATTAGCCAAACGTTTAGGGGTTGATGCAGAGTCATTTTTGCAAATTATTGGCCAATCTGGCATGAATTCGCCTCTCTTTCAAGCTAAAAAAGGCATGTGGTTGCAAGATAATTATCCGGCCGCTTTCAGCTTGAAGCTCATGCTCAAAGACATTCGTTTAGCTAACAATGAAGCAGGAGAGGCGATAAAGTTGCCATTCTTACTTCAAGTGCAAGAGCTTTATTCTCAAGCGGAAAAATCCGGTTTAGGCGAAATGGATATGGCAGTCGTTTATCATTATTTAGAAAAAGGAGATCATTAAAATGGACAGAGAACAAGTGGTTGCTTTACAGCACTAACGATTTGCTGCAAAAAAATACGATCCTAATCGTCGTATTTCCCAAAAGGATTGGGAAGCTTTGGTTGAAGTGGGGAGGTTAGCCCCTTCTTCAATCGGACTTGAACCATGGAAAATGCTTTTATTAAAGAATGAACGCATGAAAGAAGATTTAAAACCGATGGCCTGGGGGGCGCTTTTTGGTTTAGAGGGAGCGAGCCATTTTGTCATTTATCTTGCACGAAAAGGCGTTACTTATGACAGCGATTACGTTAAGAAAGTGATGCATGAGGTTAAAAAAAGGGATTATGACACCAATTCCAGGTTCGCTCAAATCATCAAAAATTTCCAAGAGAACGATATGAAACTCAATAGCGAACGATCCTTGTTTGATTGGGCTAGCAAGCAGACTTATATCCAAATGGCGAACATGATGATGGCAGCGGCCATGTTAGGGATTGATTCTTGCCCGATTGAAGGGTATGATCAAGAAAAAGTGGAGGCTTATTTAGAGGAAAAAGGCTATCTGAACACGGCGGAATTTGGCGTGTCGGTAATGGCTTGTTTTGGTTATCGCAACCAAGAAATCACCCCTAAAACCCGCTGGAAGACAGAAGTTATTTATGAAGTGATTGAATAAAAAACGCTTTTAGCTTTTTGATAACCAATCATAAAGAGCTTGGCGTTAGCCAAGCACTAATCTCTTAAATGATGCCTATTCATGTTTGATAAAACAGAACTACCACAACACAATTAAGTATTCTTTGGGTATAATCAAAAACTATTTTTAAATAAAGGGTTTTTATGCTTCGTTTTGCGCCTTCGCCTACAGGGGATATGCACATAGGGAATTTAAGGGCAGCCATTTTTAACTACATTGTGGCTAAACAGCAACACAAACCCTTTCTCATTCGCATTGAAGACACGGACAAAGAGCGCAACATTGAAGGCAAAGACCAAGAGATTTTAGAAATTTTAAAGCTTATGGGGATAAGCTGGGACAAGCTCGTGTATCAAAGCCATAATATAGAGTATCACAGAGAAATGGCAGAAAAATTACTGAAAGAAAATAAAGCGTTTTATTGTTATGCGAGCGCGGAGTTTTTAGAAAGAGAAAAAGAAAAAGCCAAAAATGAAAAACGCCCTTTTAGGTATTTAGACGAGTGGGCCACTTTAGAAAAAGACAAAAACCATGCCCCTGTGGTGCGTTTAAAAGCCCCAAATCATGCGGTGTCTTTCAATGATGCGATTAAAAAAGAAGTGAAATTTGAGCCTGATGAATTGGATTCTTTTGTGCTTTTAAGGAAGGATAAAAGCCCTACTTATAATTTCGCTTGCGCATGCGATGATTTGCTCTATGAAATCAGTCTGATCATTAGAGGCGAAGATCATGTGAGTAACACCCCTAAACAAATCTTAATCCAAGAAGCTTTAGGCTCCAATAATCCCATTGTTTATGCGCATTTGCCCATTATTTTAGATGAAGTAAGCGGTAAAAAGATGAGCAAAAGAGACGAAGCGTCCAGCGTGAAATGGCTTTTGAATCAAGGGTTTTTACCGGTTGCGATCGTGAATTATCTCATCACTATCGGTAATAAAGTGCCTAAGGAAGTTTTTAGTCTTGATGAAGCGATAGAGTGGTTTAGTTTAGAAAATCTTTCTAATTCCCCGGCTCATTTTAATTTAAAATATTTAAAACACTTAAACCACGAGCATTTAAAGCTTTTAGACGATGAAAAGTTATTAGAACTCACTTCAATAAAAGATAAAAACCTCTTAGGGCTTTTAAGATTGTTTATAGAAGAATGCGGCACGCTTTTAGAATTGAAAGAAAAAATTTCGTTGTTTTTAGAGCCAAAGGATATTGTTAAAACTTATGAAAATGAAGATTTTAAAGAGCGTTGTTTAGCGCTTTTTAACGCTCTAAAAAGCATGGATTTTCAAGCGTATAAGGATTTTGAAAGTTTTAAAAAAGAAGCCATGCGATTGAGCCAGCTTAAGGGTAAGGATTTTTTCAAACCTTTGCGCATTCTTTTAACCGGGAACTCGCATGGCGTTGAATTGCCGTTGATTTTCCCCTATATCCAAAGCCATTATCAAGAAGTTTTAAGGCTCAAAGCATGATTTTTTCTACCCTTATTAATGCGATAGCGGTGATTTTAAGCTTGCTCATTACGATTTATATGTGGGTGGTGATCATTTATTCGCTTATCAGTTTTGTGCAGCCTAACCCCAATAACCCCATCATGCAAATCCTCGCTCGCTTGTGTGAGCCGGTGTTTTATTTTTTACGCTCTAGATTCAAGCTGGTGTTTAACGGGTTGGATTTCGCTCCTTTAGTGGTGGTCATCGTTTTGAAATTTTTGGATTTAACTCTCATCCAATGGCTTTTTATGCTCGCCAAAAGTCTTTAAAGGAAATCATGCGTTTTTTTATTTTATTTTTTATCGGTGCACTTGGCGTTAGTTTTTCTCAAACCGAGTTCAATTTAAAAGATTTAGAAAAAAAGCCCGCCGGGATCGTTAGGGATTATTATTTATGGCGTTATATTAGCGATAAAAAAACCACTTTAGAAAACGCTAAAAAAGCCTATGAATTGACTCAAAATAAAAATAACGCCCTACAAAAGGCCATGCAAGAAAAAGGCTCAGACAATGCAGAAAAAAGCCCTGATGTCAAATTGCCTGAAGATATTTATTGCAAGCAAATCACTTTAGAAAGCATGTTAGAAGAAACAGACACTTTCCAAAATAGCTGTATCGCTATCGCTTTAAAATCAAAAATCAGAGATTTTGATAAAATCCCCCTTCAAACTCTTAAGCCCTTACAAGAAAAAATCAAAGAGGCTTACCCTGTTCTTTATGAAGAATTAGAAATTTTGCAAAGTAAGCATGTGAGCGCTTCTTTATTTAAGGCTAACGCGCAAGTGTTTAGCGCGCTTTTCAATCATTTGAGTTATGAAAAAAAGCTCCAAATTTTTGAAAAGCATATCCCTATTAAAGAGTTAAACCGCCTTTTAGATGAAGATTACCCGGCGTTTAACCGCTTGATCTATCAGGTTATCTTAGATCCTAAATTGGATCATTTTAAAGACGCTTTAGCGAAAAGTAACGCCACCCAAAGCAACGCGCAAACCTTTTTTATTCTAGGGATCAATGAGATCTTGCGCAAAAAAACTTCTAAAGCGCTCAAGTATTTTGAACGCTCAGAAGCGGTTGTCAAGGACGATGATTTTTCAAAAGACAGAGCGATTTTTTGGCAGTATTTAGCCTCTAAAAAGAAAAAAACTTTGGAGCGCCTTTCACAAAGCCCAGCCCTAAATCTCTATAGCCTTTATGCGAGCCGCAAACTCAAAACCACGCCCAGTTATCGCATCATTTCTCGCATCCAGAATTTAAGCCAAGAGAACCCTCCTTTTAACACTTACGATCCTTTTTCGTGGCAAATTTTTAAGGAAAAAACTTTGAGTTTGAAAGATGAGGGCGCGTTTAATGCGATGCTAAAAAGCTTGTATTATGAAAAAAGCGCTCCTGAATTGACCTATCTTTTAAGCCAACGCAATAAAGACAAGATTTATTATTATTTATCCCCTTATGAGGGCATTATTGAATGGCAAAATACAGATGAAAGGGCTATGGCGTATGCGATCGCTAGGCAAGAAAGCTTTTTGCTCCCGGCAGTCATTTCGCGCTCGTTCGCTCTGGGGCTTATGCAAATCATGCCCTTTAATGTAGGGCCTTTCGCTAAACGCCTTGGCATGGATAACATTGATCTAAACGACATGTTTAACCCCAATATCGCCCTCAAACTTGGCAATTATTACTTGAACCATTTGAAAAAAGAATTCAACCACCCCCTTTTTGTCGCCTACGCTTATAACGCTGGGCCTGGGTTTTTAAGGAGGTGGTTAGAAAGCTCCAAACGATTTAAAGAAAAAAATCATTTTGAGCCATGGCTTAGCATGGAGCTTATGCCTTATAGCGAGACTCGCATGTATGGCTTTAGAGTCATGCTCAATTACTTGATTTATCAAGAAATTTTTGGGAATTTCATCCCTATTGATGCGTTTTTAGAACAAACTCTTAACTCAAAGGACAAACCGTGATTAAAAAATGCCTTTTTCCTGCCGCGGGCTATGGCACGCGCTTTTTGCCGATCACTAAAACCATTCCTAAAGAAATGCTGCCCATTGTGGATAAGCCTTTAATCCAATACGCTGTGGAAGAAGCGATGGAAGCGGGCTGTGAAGTGATGGCGATCGTTACAGGAAGGAATAAACGAAGCTTAGAAGATTATTTTGACACGAGCTATGAAATAGAGCATCAAATCCAAGGTACTAACAAAGAAAACGCCCTAAAAAGCATTCGTAACATTATAGAAAAATGCTGTTTTTCCTATGTGCGCCAAAAGCAAATGAAAGGCTTAGGGCATGCGATTTTAACCGGAGAAGCCCTCATAGGCAATGAGCCTTTTGCGGTGATTTTAGCCGACGACTTATGCATAAGCCATGATCACCCAAGCGTGTTAAAGCAAATGACTTCATTGTATCAAAAATACCAATGCTCCATTGTAGCCATTGAAGAAGTGGCGCTAGAAGAAGTTTCAAAATACGGCGTGATCAGAGGCGAATGGTTAGAAGAGGGGGTGTATGAGATTAAAGACATGGTAGAAAAACCAAATCAAGAAGACGCCCCAAGCAATCTAGCCGTGATAGGGCGCTACATTTTAACCCCAGATATTTTTGAAATTTTAAGCGAGACGAAACCGGGTAAAAACAATGAAATCCAAATCACAGACGCCTTACGCACTCAAGCCAAAAGAAAGCGCATCATCGCTTACCAATTCAAAGGCAAACGATACGATTGCGGGAGCGTGGAAGGCTATATTGAAGCGAGTAACGCTTATTATAAAAAACGCTTATAAATCTTATCAACATGGGCAATTTGACTTATTACGCTTACATGTATTTGATCCTCTTTGTATGCCTGCTGCCTGTGTTATTAATGGGGCTTGTTTGGAGGCTTACTCGCCCCCCTTTAAAGCAAAATATTCCTAATAAAAGCCTTTCTTTAGAAAATTTAAACGAACAAATCAAAAACCTTAAAAGCACACCAGCTTTAGAAAAACTGAAAAACGACTTCAATGAGCGCTTTAAAATCTGCCCCAAAGACAAAGAAACTCTGTGGCTAGAAACGATCCAAAAATTAGTCGCTTCAGAATTTTTTGAATTAGAAGACGCTATTAATTTTGGGCAAGAATTAGAAAACGCTAACCCTAGTCATGCGCAAAAAATCGCTAACGCTACCGGCTTAGCCCTTAAGAATAAAAAAGAAAAAGGATAGAATTGGATTTTTTAGAGATTGTAGGACAAGTCCCTTTAAAAGGGGGGGTAGAAATTTCAGGGGCGAAAAATTCCGCACTCCCCATTTTAGCCGCCACGCTTTTAAGCCGCCAAGAAGTCAAAATCAAATCTCTGCCCCAAGTGGTGGATATCAAGGCGATGGCGTTATTGTTGCAAAATTTAGGTGCAAGCTTAGAATGGCTTGATCCTAACACGCTTCAAATCAGCGCTAAATCCCTGCGCCACACCGAAGCCACTTACGATTTGGTGCGTAAAATGCGCGCTTCTATTTTGGTTTTAGGCCCTTTATTAGCGCGCTTTAAAGAATGCTTAGTGAGTTTGCCCGGTGGGTGCGCTATAGGAGCTAGGCCTGTGGATTTACACCTAAAAGCGATGCAACAATTAGGGGCTGAAATCAAAATTGAGCAAGGCTATATCCATGCAAAAGCCCCTAAAGGCTTGAAAGGGAATGATATTTTATTTGATAAAATCAGCGTTACAGGCACAGAAAACGCCCTCATGGCCGCAAGCTTAGCTAAAGGGATCACGCGCATCATTAACGCCGCTAAAGAGCCAGAAATCGCTCAATTGTGCGCGTTTTTACAGAGTGGGGGCGTAGAAATTGAGGGCGTTGGTAGCAGTGAGCTAAAGATTAGGGGGGTAGAAAATGACGCTTTAAATTTAAAAGATATTCAAATCATACCGGATAGGATTGAAGCAGGCACTTATTTGTGCGTGGGGGCTATCACTAACAGCCAGCTTAAAATCAATCGTATCATCCCTAACCATCTTCAAGCGATCACGGACAAGCTCATAGAAATTGGTTTTTCGCTAAACATTCAAGAAAATTCTATAGAAATTTATCCGGCTAAAAAACGCCAAGCCTTTGAAATCACCACGAAAGAATACCCAGGCTTTCCCACAGACATGCAAGCGCAATTCATGGCGTTAGCCACGCAGTGTTTGGGGACGAGCGTGATTGAAGAGACGCTTTTTGAAAACCGCTTCATGCATGCAAGCGAGTTGCAACGCTTGGGGGCTAATATCAGCCTGAAAACGAATGTGGCTACCATTAGCGGATCCACAGAGCTTACCGGAAGCGATGTGATGGCGACCGATTTAAGGGCTTCTTCGGCTCTCGTTTTAGCCGCTTTAGTGGCTAAGGGCGTGAGTAGGGTGCATAGGATTTACCACTTGGATAGGGGTTATGAGAGGTTAGAGGATAAAATCAACGCTTTAGGGGCAAAAGTGTTGCGTTTAAAAGAAAAATAGCTCAAGATTTGGTTACAATAGCTAGAATATTTTTCAATTATTACATAAGGAGCTTTTATGCGTATTGAGCATGATTTCATTGGGCAAATGGAAATTAGCGATGAAGTTTATTACGGGATTCAAACTTTAAGAGCGAGTGAAAATTTTTTCATCACCAACGACAAGCTTTGCAGTTATCCTGTTTTTATCAAATCTTTTGCTCAAGTCAAAAAAGCGGCTGCTTTAGCGAACGCGCAATTAGGCTTGATTGATGAAAAGCTTAAAATTGCGATTTGCCATGCGTGCGATTTGCTCATTGATGGCAAATACCATGATCAATTCATTGTGGATATGATTCAAGGGGGGGCTGGCACAAGCACGAACATGAACATGAATGAAGTGATTGCTAATTTGGCTTTAGAATACATGGGGCATCAAAAGGGCGAGTACCAATTTTGCCACCCAAACGACCATGTCAACCGCTCTCAATCCACCAATGACGCCTATCCTAGCGCGTTAAAAATCGCTATTTATGAGCGCTTGAGTAATTTAGTCGCTCCCATGAAGGCTTTAAGGGACGCTTTCGCTCAAAAAGCTAAGGAATTTTCCCATGTGATTAAAATGGGGCGCACCCAGCTTCAAGACGCTGTGCCTATGACTTTAGGCCAAGAGTTTGAAACTTATGCCTTGATGGTTGATAGGGATATTGAGCAGGTTTTAGACGCTAGGAATTGGGTAAGAGAGCTTAATTTAGGCGGCACGGCTATTGGCACAGGGATCAATTCGCACCCGGATTATCGCAGTTTGATTGAAAAGAAAATCCAAGAAGTAACGGGCCGCCCCTTTGTCATGGCTAACAATTTGATAGAAGCCACTCAAAGCACGGGAGCGTATGTGCAAGTGAGTGGGGTTTTAAAGCGTATTGCGGTGAAACTTTCTAAGGTTTGTAACGATTTAAGGTTACTCAGTTCAGGCCCTAGAGCCGGGTTGAATGAAATCAATTTGCCTAAAATGCAGCCGGGCAGCTCTATTATGCCCGGTAAAGTCAATCCGGTGATCCCTGAAGTGGTCAATCAAGTGTGTTTTGCGGTAATTGGGAACGATTTGAGCGTGGCGTTAGCCGCAGAAGGAGGGCAATTGCAACTCAATGTGTTTGAGCCGGTGATCGCTTACAAGCTTTTCCATTCCTTTGTGATTTTAGGGCGCGCGATTGAAACCTTAACGACTAAATGCGTGGAAGGCATCACGGCTAATGAAAAGATTTGCCACGATTATGTCTTTAACAGCATTGGCATTGTTACCGCGCTAAACCCTCATATCGGCTATGAAAAATCCGCTATGATCGCTAAAGAAGCCTTAAAAAGCGATCGTTCTATCTATGACATCGCTTTAGAAAAGAAAATCTTAACCAAAGAGCAACTGGATGATATTTTCAAGCCAGAAAACATGCTAAGCCCTCACGCTTTCAAAAAGCATAAAGACTGAACGCTTTGCAACACTCACGCCTTCAAACTTTACACTCCCTTTATATGGAGCGTCTTTTGGGCGAAACTTATACGAATATCAACCTTACTAAGCCCCAAAATAAGCCCCTTAACAAACAAGTTTATGAGGGCATAGAAAATTGCAATCTGTGCAAACGCCACCAACATTCAAAACCGGTGATCGGGCTTTTTAACCCCACTTCCAAGCTCACTTTCATCACGCTAACCCCCATGCTAGATAGCCAATTAAATTTCTTAAACAATTTAAAAGCGGCCATGTTAGAGAGCATTATCCAAAAAGTTTTTAACTGCCCCTTAAAAGATTGCAGTATTTTATCGCTCCTTAAATGCGACTCTAGCAGCCTTAATTTAGAAGAAGAAATCAACGCATGCTTGCCTCATTTAATCTGGCAATTAGACAACAGCGCTTCAAAAGTCATTGTGGTATTTGGCGAGATTTTGCCCCAACGCCTTTTAAACCTTTCTAAAGAAGAATCCTTTGGGCGCATCGTGTCTTTAAAAACCAAACATTTTTTAAGCACCCATGCTTTAGAAGACATGCTCAAAAACCCCACGCTCAAAAAAGAAGCGTTAGCGCATTTTAAAATAGCGCTTCAATTTCTTAACCAATCTTAAAATACGCCTTATTTTCTAACCCACTTCCTTATGGCGCATAGCAAAGGTAAGGATTTTTGATAAGCTTTGTAATAGATTTTAAAAGTGGTGTTTTGAGAGAGTTCCAACAAAGGCGAAGCGTTTTGTAAGAGGCGATCATAATTAACCCTCAAATCATCATAATTAACCCTCAAATCATCATAATTAACCCTCAAATCATCATAATTAACCCTCAAATCATCAATGGATACTAACGGATCATGCAGATCACCCTCCCACATGAAAGATGTTGAGGATTTGTGATAAATCGTGTCGTTTTCTAAAATCGTTTTAAAAAAATCTAGGATTTTTTTAAAACTCAAATCTTGGTAAAAGTAAGCTTTCCCATCAAGGGTGTTTAAAGGGTTTTCATAGAGCATGTCTAAATAAGCGTTTGGGTGCGTGTGCAAGTATCTAATATAATCAATCGCTTCATCAAAATCTTTAAAATCATGCACATTCACAAAACTCTTAGGGTTAAAATCTTTCGCCACGCTGGGACTCCCCCAATAAATAGGAATGGTATGGCTGAAATAAGCGTCAATGATTTTTTCGGTTACATAGCCATAGCCTTGCGAGTTTTCAAAACACAGATTGAATTTATATTGGCTTAAAAACTCGCTCTTGTTTTTAACCTTATAGCCTAGAGTGTTTTTCACGCTCCCTCCCCCAGTAACTGGCTCAATAGAATTTAAAGCGTCATAGAAAGCATTCCTTTTAGGAGCGTTAGGGTTGCTCGCTACAAAGCTCGCAAACCCTCTTTTCAAAGGATCGCTCTCATCATTCACTATTGCGCATAAATGGGGGTGGTTTTCTTTAAAATGGTGGGAGGGTTTTTTTAAAGTATAAAGGCTGTTGTCTTTAATCTTGTAGGGCGCGGTGGTGTCATTCACGCTCTCGGCTTTACGGTGTAGCCTATCATAATATAAAGGCATTCTCAAATAACGATTGTTAAAGTCCAATTCATCAAAGCCTATGGCGTAATCAAAGAGGTTGAAATTAGGGACTTCGTTTTCACCGGTGTAAAACACTCTTTTAGCGTTTTGATAGGATAGGATTTTTCTGGCTGATCCAATAGGACTGCCAAAGACAAGATCTGAGGGTTCGTTGGGGTTTTGGTGGAGGGTGATTGTGTAGCGTTGTTTTAAGATGAAATACAGAGTGCTCTTTTTAAATTCTTTAATTTCTTCATCTCCCCACCAATTCGCCACAGCGATTTTTAGGGGGGGGGGAGATTTAGAGGCCATTTTTTCAATGGAAGCGCTTTCTATATAAGCGTCTAATAGGGGTTGGAACATGGTTATCCTTTAAAGGAGTATTTTACAAAAAAATTTTTTTAAATCAAAGGCTTGATTAGGGCTAAATCAGGCTCATTGATGCAATGCGTGGCGTGCTGTTTTAAAACCTCTTTAGCGTTGAAAGCGATTTTAATGCGGGCATGTTTGAACATGCTCAAGTCATTCGCCCCATCGCCCACGACTAAAGTGTTCGTTTTACTGATATTCAACAGGCGTTGTAAGGAAAGGAGCATTTCGCCTTTAGAGTGTGAAAACATCATATGCCCCGTAACCAAGCCGTTTAAGGCGTTATTTTCCACTATCAGCGTGTTACTGAAAGCCGCATCTAAATTTAATAAATCCCTATAATAATTCGTCGCTAGATCAAAGCCCCCGCTGAAGCAAACCACCTTATAATTTTTCTCTTTTAAGGCGCTAACAAGCTCAAGCGCCCCATCAAACAAAGGCAGACTTTCACAAACTTCTTTGGCTAGTTTTAAGGGCATGTTTTTGAGTTTAGAAACCCTTAAAATAAGACTTTTATGAAAATCTGTTTCGCCATTCATGGCTTGTGAAGTGAACTTTTTCACTTCATCAAAAACCCCCCACGCCCTCGCTAAAGACTCAATCGTCTCAGCATTAACTAGCGTGGAGTCAAAATCAAAAACGGCTAGTTTTTGCACTCAATGACCTTAAAATTAAGATTTCCTGCTTTTAGCGATCCCTTTGATATACTGATCGGCCAAATACAAGCCATGGTTTTCATTACCAATCAACTCAATTTTATCCAAAATATCCTTGAAAAGCACTTCTTCTTCATGCTGTTCAGCCACATACCATTGCAAGAAATTGAAAGTCGCGTAATCGTTGCTTTTTAAAGCGTGATCCACGATGTTAGCGATAGACTTGCTGATGTCTTGCTCATGGTTATAAGCTTTTTGGAAAATTTGAGTCAAACCTTCAAACTTATGCTCAGGCGCACTGATGCTAGTCAATTGCACAGGCACATTGTTTTCATTCAAGAAGATGATGAGCTTTTTAGCATGCTCGTATTCTTCAGCCGCATGGTCAAACAAGAAAAGCCCTGCGCCATCTAAGCTATGGGTATAGCACCAAGAACTCATGCTCATATACAAGTTGGAAGAGTTCATTTCCTTATTCACTTGTTCGTTTAGCAACTTAATGATGTCTTTTGATAACATAGTATCTCCTTTGTGTTGGTTTAAGTTGTCCCATAATTATAGCATAAATGATAATGAAAAAGTAAACAAGAGTATGAAAATTTTCAAAAACTTGCAAAAAATGAGAGAGAACGCCAGCGAATGGCTTGATAAAGCTTAGATTTTATCATAAAAATCTATTTAATGAGAATTAGGTGAAAAAAGGGTTGGTAATTAGGGGGTTAAAAGGGGGTTATTATATAATGTATAAAAAGCATTCTTCAATCTAAAAATGCTACAATGTTTATCTTTAAAATGAAAGGCAATTTAACCATGGACTTTTTAGAAAAAGTATTAGA
This sequence comes from Helicobacter pylori, assembly GCF_011175115.1. Taxonomy (GTDB): domain Bacteria; phylum Campylobacterota; class Campylobacteria; order Campylobacterales; family Helicobacteraceae; genus Helicobacter; species Helicobacter pylori_DF. The sequence goes on from NZ_SHOW01000002.1 coordinate 141,220, forward strand.
CAATCAAGTTACTGAAAGTAAAGAATTAGTGAAGCTTTATGATTATGATTTATACACGCTAGGGGAAGCAGCGGATCACATGCGCCAAAACATGCACCAAAAAATCGTGTATTTTAATGTCAATAGGCATTTAAACCCCAGTAATATTTGCGCGGACGCTTGCAAATTTTGCGCTTTTTCAGCCCACAGAAAAAACCCTAACCCTTATGAAATGAGTTTAGAAGAAATCCTAGAAAAGGTTAAAAACTCCTACAACAAGGGGATTAAAGAAGTCCATATCGTGAGCGCTCATAACCCTAATTATTCTTATGAATGGTATTTAAAGGTGTTTGAAACCATCAAGCAAGAAATGCCTAACTTGCATTTAAAGGCCATGACCGCCGCAGAAGTGCATTTTTTAAGCACCAAATTCAACAAGCCTTTTGAATTGGTGCTAGAAGACATGCTTAAAGCTGGGGTGGATTCCATGCCGGGTGGGGGGGCGGAGATTTTTGATGAAGAAGTTAGGCGTAAAATCTGTAATGGTAAGGTGGGATCTTCTCGGTGGTTAGAAATCCATGCTTATTGGCACAAATTAGGCAAAATGAGTAACGCTACCATGCTTTTTGGGCATATTGAAAATAAAATCCATCGCATCGATCACATGCTAAGGATCAAAAAAATCCAAAGCCCTAAAGATAAAGTGGAAAACAAAGAAGGGGGTTTTAACGCTTTTATCCCCTTGTTGTATCAAAAAGAAAACAATTATTTGAATGTGGAAAAATCCCCTAGCGCAATAGAAATCTTAAAAACCATCGCCATATCTCGCATTCTTTTAAACAATATCCCCCACATTAAAGCTTATTGGGCGACTTTGGGCTTGAATTTGGCTTTAGTGGCTCAAGAATTTGGCGCTAACGATTTAGACGGCACGATAGAAATAGAGAGCATTCAAAGCGCGGCAGGCGCGAAGAGCCGGCATGGTTTAGAAAAAGAAGATTTGGTATTTAAAATCAAGGACGCTGGTTTTGTTGCGGTAGAAAGGGATAGTTTGTATAATTTTATACAAAAATTTTAATAATTTTTAGCGTTTTTAAGAATGATTAGTTATAATAATGCTACTAACAACACTCAAGCTAAAATCTATTAAGGAAATCAGTATTAAAAAATTTATTCTATCCTCTCTTGTTTTCGCATGTATCAATACCAGCGTTGAAGCTTTAGAAAATGACGGCTCTAAACCAAACGATTTGACCTCTCCAAAAGAAGTCTCTCAAGAATCCCAAAGAAATGAAGCTCAAAAAGAAACCTCCCAATCAAGTCAAACGCCTAAAGAAATGAAAGTCAAATCCATTTCTTATGTCGGGCTTTCTTACATGTCTGACATGCTCGCTAATGAAATTGTAAAGATTCGTGTGGGCGATATTGTGGATTCTAAAAAAATAGACACCGCTGTTTTAGCTTTGTTCAATCAAGGGTATTTTAAAGATGTTTATGCCACTTTTGAAAACGGCATTTTAGAGTTTCATTTTGATGAAAAAGCTAGGATTGCCGGGGTAGAAATCAAGGGTTATGGGACTGAAAAGGAAAAAGACGGCTTAAAATCCCAAATGGGGATCAAAAAGGGCGACACTTTTGATGAGCAAAAATTAGAGCATGCTAAAACGGCTTTAAAAACGGCTTTAGAGGGGCAGGGCTATTATGGGAGCGTGGTGGAGGTGCGCACCCAAAAGGTCAGTGAAGGCGCGTTATTAATCGTGTTTGATGTGAATAGGGGGGATAGTATTTATATCAAACAATCCATTTATGAGGGAAGCAATAAATTAAAACGCCGTGTGATTGAATCTTTGAGCGCGAACAAGCAGCGCGATTTCATGGGTTGGATGTGGGGCTTGAATGACGGAAAATTGCGCTTAGATCAATTAGAATACGATTCTTTGCGTATCCAAGATGTGTATATGCGTAGGGGTTACTTAGACGCTCATATTTCTTCGCCTTTTTTGAAAACGGATTTTTCCACCCATGACGCTAAGCTCCATTATAAGGTCAAAGAGGGGATCCAATACAGGATTTCAGACATTTTAATAGAAATTGACAACCCAGTAGTCCCCTTAAAAACCTTAGAAAAAGCGCTTAAAGTTAAAAGGAAAGATGTCTTTAATATTGAGCATTTAAGAGCGGATGCGCAAATTTTAAAAACCGAAATCGCCGATAAGGGTTATGCGTTTGCGGTGGTGAAGCCAGACTTGGATAAAGATGAAAAAAACGGGCTTGTGAAAGTCATTTATCGTATTGAAGTGGGCGATATGGTGCATATCAATGATGTCATCATTTCAGGAAACCAACGCACGAGCGATAGGATCATTAGGAGGGAATTGTTACTAGGGCCTAAAGATAAATACAACTTGACCAAACTGAGAAATTCCGAAAATTCTTTAAGGCGTTTAGGGTTTTTCTCTAAAGTCAAAATTGAAGAAAAAAGAGTTAATAGCTCGCTTATGGATTTGTTAGTGAGCGTAGAAGAGGGGCGCACCGGGCAGTTGCAATTTGGGTTAGGCTATGGCTCTTATGGAGGGCTTATGCTTAATGGGAGCGTGAGCGAAAGGAATCTTTTTGGCACCGGGCAAAGCATGAGCTTGTATGCTAACATTGCCACAGGGGGGGGTAGATCTTATCCGGGCATGCCAAGAGGAGCGGGGCGTATGTTTGCGGGGAATTTGAGCTTGACTAATCCAAGGATTTTTGACAGCTGGTATAGCTCTACGATCAATCTTTATGCGGATTATAGGATAAGCTACCAATACATCCAACAAGGCGGGGGCTTTGGGGTGAATGTCGGGCGCATGCTGGGTAACAGAACCCATGTGAGCTTAGGGTATAACTTGAATGTTACCAAACTCCTTGGTTTCAGCAGCCCTTTATACAACCGCTACTATTCCTCTGTTAATGAAGTGGTCGCTCCAAGGCAATGCTCTACCCCCGCATCGGTGATTATCAACCGCTTATCAGGCGGTAGAACTCCTTTACAACCTGAAAATTGTTCTAGTCCTGGAGCGATCACCACTTCACCAGAAATAAAAGGGATTTGGGATAGGGATTACCATACGCCTATCACCAGCTCTTTCACCCTTGATGTGAGCTATGACAACACCGATGATTATTATTTCCCTAGAAATGGGGTTATCTTTAGTTCCTATGCGACGATGTCTGGCTTGCCAAGCTCTGGCACGCTCAATTCGTGGAATGGGTTAGGCGGGAATGTCCGTAACACTAAAGTTTATGGTAAATTCGCCGCTTACCACCATTTGCAAAAATATTTATTGATAGATTTGATCGCTCGCTTTAAAACGCAAGGGGGCTATATCTTTAGGTATAACACCGATGATTACTTGCCCTTAAACTCCACCTTCTACATGGGGGGCGTAACCACGGTAAGAGGCTTTAGGAACGGATCGGTTACGCCTAAAGATGAGTTTGGCTTGTGGCTTGGAGGCGATGGGATCTTCACCGCTTCTACAGAATTAAGCTATGGGGTGTTAAAAGCGGCTAAAATGCGTTTGGCGTGGTTTTTTGACTTTGGTTTCTTGACCTTTAAAACCCCAACTAGGGGGAGCTTCTTCTATAACGCTCCCCTCACAACAGCGAATTTTAAAGATTATGGCGTTGTAGGGGCTGGGTTTGAAAGGGCGACTTGGAGGGCTTCTACAGGCTTGCAGATTGAATGGATTTCGCCCATGGGGCCTTTGGTGCTCATATTCCCTATAGCGTTTTTCAACCAATGGGGCGATGGCAATGGCAAGAAATGTAAAGGGCTATGCTTCAACCCTAACATGGACGATTACACGCAACACTTTGAATTTTCTATGGGAACAAGGTTTTAAAATGCGCATTAACAGAGAAGAAATTTTAGATTTAATGAAAAACGCGCCCTTGAAAGAATTAGGGCAAAAGGCTTTAGAAATCAAGCAACGCTTGCACCCTGAAAACTTGACGACTTTTATTGTGGATAGGAATATCAATTACACCAATATTTGTTTTGTGGATTGCAAGTTTTGCGCTTTCAAACGCACCCTAAAAGAAAAAGACGCCTATGTGTTGAGCTATGAAGAAATTGATCAAAAGATTGAAGAATTACTCGCCATTGGCGGCACGCAGATCCTTTTTCAAGGGGGGGTGCACCCGCAGCTCAAAATAGACTATTATGAAAATTTAGTCAGCCATATCGCTCAAAAATTCCCCACCATTACCATTCATGGTTTTAGCGCGGTTGAAATTGATTACATTTCTAAAATCTCTAAATTGTCTTTAAAAGAAGTTTTAGAAAGGTTGAAAAACGCCGGTTTAAGCTCCATTCCAGGAGCGGGAGCAGAAATACTAAGCGATAGGGTGCGCGATGTCATTGCTCCTAAAAAATTGAGCAGTGATCGGTGGATTGAAGTGCATAGAATGGCGCATCTTTGCGGGATTAAAAGCACAGCTACCATGATGTTTGGGAGCGTGGATAATGAAGAAGATGTAGTGGAGCATTTACAAAGGGTACGCGATTTGCAAGATGAAACCGGCGGCTTTAGGGCTTTTATTTTATGGAGTTTTCAGCCCAACAACACCCCCTTAAAAGAAGAAATCCCAAGCATTAAAAAAGCGAGTTCCAATCGGTATTTACGCTATTTGGCATGCAGTAGGATTTTTTTAGATAACATTCAAAACATACAAAGCTCATGGGTTACTCAAGGCTCTATGATAGGGCAGTTAGCCTTATTGTTTGGAGCGAATGATTTAGGGAGTGTGATGATGGAAGAAAATGTAGTGAAAGCGGCCGGAACGAGTTTTTGCATGAATGAAGCGGAAATGATAGAGCTTATTGAAGACATTGGGAGCGTGGCGGCTAAACGAAACACCGCTTATGAAATCTTAAAGCGTTATCCGGCTAAAGCAAAGGCATGAGAATGAAAAAAATTTTAATCACTTTATTATTAGGAGTTTTTATGGGGTTACAAGCGAGCGCTTTGACACACCAAGAAATCAATCAAGCTAAAGTCCCTGTGATTTATGAAGAAAACCATTTGTTGCCTATGGGGTTTATCCATTTAGCTTTTAGGGGGGGCGGGAGCTTAAGCGATAAAAACCAATTAGGTTTAGCAAAACTATTCGCGCAAATTTTAAACGAAGGCACTAAAGAGCTTGGTGCGGTGGGATTTGCACAAGCGTTAGAGCAAAAAGCGATCAGTTTGAATGTGGATACCAGTGCAGAAGATTTGCAAATCACTTTAGAATTTTTAAAAGAATACGAAGATGAAGCCATCATGCGCTTAAAAGAGCTTTTAAAATCCCCTAACTTCACGCAAAACGCTTTAGAAAAAGTCAAAACCAGAATGTTAGCCCAACTTTTACAAAAAGAAAGCGACTTTGATTATTTGGCTAAACTGACTTTAAAACAAGAGCTTTTTGCTAACACCCCTTTAGCTAACGCAGCTTTAGGCACTAAAGAGAGTCTTCAAAAAATCAAGCTAGACGATTTGAAACAGCAATTTGATAAGGTTTTTGAACTCAATAAACTCGTGGTGGTGCTTGGGGGCGATTTGAAAATCAATCAAACCCTTAAGCGTTTAGATAACGCTCTTAATTTCTTGCCGCAAGGTAAAGCGTATAATGAACCTTATTTTGAAACGAGCGATCAAAAGAGCGAAAAAATCCTCTATAAAGACACCGAACAGGCTTTCGTGTATTTTGGCGCGCCCTTTAAAATCAAGGATTTAAAACAGGATTTAGCGAAATCTAAAGTCATGATGTTTGTGCTTGGGGGAGGGTTTGGCTCTCGTTTGATGGAAAAAATCAGGGTTCAAGAGGGCTTGGCTTATAGCGTGTATATCCGTTCCAATTTTTCTAAAGTGGCGCATTTTGCAAGCGGGTATTTGCAAACCAAGCTCAGCACTCAAGCTAAAAGCGTTGCCTTAGTTAAAAAAATAGTCAAAGAATTTATAGAAAAAGGCATGACGCAACAAGAATTAGACGACGCTAAAAAGTTTTTACTAGGCTCTGAGCCTTTAAGGAATGAAACGATCTCTAGCCGCTTGAACACCACTTACAATTATTTTTATTTGGATTTGCCTTTAAATTTCAACCAAACGCTGCTGGATCAAATCCAAAAAATGAGTTTGAAAGAGATCAATGATTTCATTAAAGAGCACACCGAAATCAACGACTTGACTTTTGCCATTGTGAGCAACAAAAAGAAGGACAAATGATGCCATTTGAAGCTGTAATCGGGCTAGAAGTCCATGTCCAACTCAACACTAAAACCAAAATCTTTTGCTCTTGCTCTACAAGCTTTGGAGAATCCCCTAATTCTAACACATGCCCTGTGTGTTTGGGCTTACCGGGAGCTTTGCCGGTATTGAATAAAGAAGTGGTTAAAAAAGCCATCCAATTAGGCACAGCCATTGAAGCCAACATCAACCAATATTCCATTTTTGCAAGGAAAAATTATTTTTACCCTGATTTGCCTAAGGCTTATCAAATTTCGCAGTTTGAAGTCCCCATTGTGAGCGATGGGAAATTAGAGATTGACACTAAAGAGGGCGCAAAAATCGTGCGTATTGAAAGAGCCCACATGGAAGAAGACGCCGGTAAAAATATCCATGAGGGCAGTTATTCTTTAGTGGATTTGAACCGCGCTTGCACCCCTTTATTAGAAATTGTCAGCAAGCCGGACATGAAAAATAGTGAAGAAGCCATAGCGTATTTGAAAAAGCTCCATGCTATCGTGCGTTTTATAGGGATTTCTGATGCGAACATGCAAGAGGGGAATTTCAGGTGCGATGCGAATGTGTCCATCAGACCCAAAGGTGATGAAAAGCTTTACACGAGGGTGGAGATTAAAAACCTAAATAGCTTTAGATTCATCGCTAAAGCGATTGAATACGAGATAGAGCGCCAAAGCGCGGCGTGGGAAAGCGGGCGTTATAATGAAGAGGTGGTTCAAGAAACGCGCCTTTTTGACACCGCCAAAGGGATCACCCTTTCTATGCGCAATAAAGAAGAGTCAGCGGATTACCGCTATTTTAAAGATCCGGATTTGTATCCTGTTTTTATTGATGAGAAGCTTTTAAAAGAAGCTCAAAAGATCAATGAATTGCCGGGTGCGAAAAAAATCCGCTACATGAAAGATTTTAACCTTAAAGAAGACGATGCGAATTTATTGGTGAGCGATCCTTTATTGGCGGAGTATTTTGAAAGCATGCTCCATCTTGGGGTTAAGGCTAAAACGAGCGTAACATGGCTTTGCGTGGAATTATTAGGGCGCTTGAAAGCCGAAACCACTTTAGAAAATTGCGGAGTTAGCGCTCATGCGTTAGGCGCTTTAGCCAAACGCATTGATGAGGGCAAGATTTCGGGCAAGAGCGCTAAAGACGTGTTAGACAAGCTTTTAGAAGAGCAAGGGGGCGATGTGGATGCGCTCATTGAACAAATGGGCTTGTCTCAAGTCAATGACACAGAAGCGATTGTTAAAGTTATAGAAGAGGTGCTTAAAAACAACGCCGATAAGGTGCTTGAATACAAAAGCGGTAAGGACAAGCTTTTTGGGTTTTTTGTAGGGCAAGCGATGAAAAATCTAAAAGGCGCTAATCCTAGCGTGGTGAATGCTATTTTGAAAGAGAAATTGGGTTGATGAGGAAAATTTTTTCTTATGTTTTGAAGGCTTTGTTGTTTATTGGGATCGTTTATGCAGAGCCGGAATCTAAAGTAGAAGCCTTAGAAGGGAGGAAGCAAGAGTCTTCTTTGGATAAAAAAATCCGCCAAGAATTGAAGAATAAGGATTTGAAAAATAAAAAAGAAGAAAAGAAAAACCCCGAAGAAAAGAAAGAAACAAAAGCCAAAAGAAAACCCAGAGCAGAAGTCCATCATGGGGATACCAAAAATCCCACTCCAAAGATCACGCCTCCTAAAATCAAAGGGAGTAGTAAGGGCGTTCAAAATCAAGGCGTTCAAAGCAACGCGCCAAAACCTGAAAAAAAAGAGACAACCCCTCAAGCTACTGAAAGAAATAAGGAAACAAGCCCTAGCTCTCAATTCAATTCCATTTTTGGTAATCCTAATAACGCTACCAACAACACCCTTGAAGATAAGGTCGTAGGGGGCATTTCATTGCTTGTTAATGGCTCGCCTATCACGCTGTATCAAATCCAAGAAGAGCAAGAAAAATCTAAAGTGAGTAAGGCTCAAGCTAGGGATCGTTTGATTGCGGAACGCATTAAAAACCAAGAAATTGAGCGCTTGAAAATCCATGTAGATGATGACAAGCTAGACCAAGAAATGGCGATGATGGCGCAACAACAAGGCATGGATTTGGATCATTTCAAACAAATGCTTATGGCTGAGGGGCATTATAAACTCTATAGGGATCAGCTTAAGGAGCATTTAGAAATGCAAGAATTGTTGCGTAATATCTTACTCACCAATGTGGATACCAGCTCTGAAACCAAAATGCGCGAGTATTACAACAAACACAAGGAGCAATTCAGTATCCCCACAGAAATAGAAACCGTGCGCTACACTTCCACCAATCAAGAAGATTTAGAAAGGGCTATGGCAGACCCTAATTTGGAAATTCCAGGGGTGAGTAAGGCTAATGAAAAAATAGAGATGAAAACCCTAAACCCCCAAATCGCTCAAGTCTTTATTTCGCATGAGCAAGGCTCTTTTACGCCCGTTATGAATGGGGGTGGGGGGCAGTTTATCACCTTTTATATCAAGGAAAAAAAGGGTAAAAATGAAGTGAGTTTCAGCCAGGCCAAGCAATTCATCGCCCAAAAATTAGTGGAAGAATCTAAAGATAAGATTTTAGAAGAGCATTTTGAAAAATTGCGCGTTAAGTCTAGGATTGTGATGATTAGAGAGTGATTTTTAGATTGTGCAACACTTCAATTTCCTCTATAAAGATTCTTTATTTTCTATCGCTTTATTCACTTTCATTATCGCTCTTGTCATTCTATTAGAACAGGCTAGGGCGTATTTCACCCGAAAGAGAAACAAAAAATTTTTACAAAAATTCGCCCAAAATCAAAACGCTTACGCGAGCAGTGAGAATTTAGACGAACTTTTAAAGCATGCCAAAATTTCCAGTTTGATGTTTTTAGCCAGGGCGTATTCTAAAATCGCTGACATAGAAATGAGTATTGAAATCTTAAAAGGGCTTTTGAATCGCCCCCTAAAAGATGAAGAAAAAATCGCTGTTTTAGATTTATTAGCTGAAAATTATTTTAGTGTGGGGTATTTGCAAAAAACAAAAGACACCGTGAAAGAAATTTTGCGCTTTTCCCCAAGGAATGTGGGAGCGTTGTTGAAACTTTTGCATGCGTATGAATTAGAAAAAGATTATTCAAAGGCTTTAGAGACTCTGGAATGTTTGGAAGAATTAGAAGTGCCTGAAATTGAAACGATTAAAAATTACCTCTATTTAATGCATTTAATAGAGAATAAGGAAGAGGCGGCTAAAATCTTGCATGTTTCAAAAGCGTCGTTAGATTTGAAAAAAATCGCTTTAAATCACTTAAAATCGCATGATGAAAAGCTTTTTTGGCAAGAAATTGATGCCACCAAACGGCTAGAAAATGTGATCGATCTTTTATGGGATATGAATATCCCTGTTTTTATTTTAGAAAAACATGCCCTTTTGCAAGACATCGCGCGATCTCAAGGGCTGCTTTTGGACAACAAACCTTGCCAAATTTTTGAATTAGAGGTTTTACGTGCTCTATTAAATAGCCCTATGAAAGCGCGTCTGACTTTTGAATACCGCTGCAAGCATTGCAAACAAATCTTTCCTTTTGAAAGCCATAGATGCCCTGTGTGTTACCAGTTAGCGTTTATGGATATGGTGCTTAAAATCTCTAAAAAAACGCATGCTATGGGAGTGGATTAAGATGCAAGAAATTGAAATTTTTTGCGATGGTTCTTCTTTGGGTAATCCTGGGCCAGGTGGGTATGCGGCGATTTTACGCTATAAAGATAAAGAAAAAATCATCAGTGGGGGCGAAAATTTCACCACGAATAACCGCATGGAATTAAGAGCGCTCAATGAAGCCTTAAAAATTTTGAAACGCCCATGCCATATCACGCTTTATAGCGATTCGCAATACGTGTGCCAAGCGATCAATGTGTGGCTAGCTAACTGGCAAAAAAAGAATTTTTCTAAAGTTAAAAATGTGGATTTATGGAAAGAATTTTTAAAAGTCTCTAAAGGGCATTTGATTGTGGCTGTTTGGATCAAGGGGCATAACGGGCATGCCGAGAATGAACGATGCGACAGCCTCGCTAAATTAGAGGCGCAAAAACGGGTCAAAACGACCACTTAAAGGGAAACATGATGAAAAACAAACGCTCTCAAAATAGCCCTTATGTAACGCTAGAAAAAGCTTTAGGGTATTCTTTTAAAGACAAGCGTTTATTGGAACAAGCCTTAACGCATAAATCATGCAAGCTCGCTTTAAACAATGAACGCTTGGAATTTTTGGGCGATGCGGTGTTGGGTTTGGTGATAGGGGAGTTGCTATACCATAAATTCTACCAATACGATGAGGGCAAACTCTCTAAATTAAGGGCTTCTATTGTGAGCGCGCATGGTTTTACTAAATTAGCGAAAGCGATCGCTTTGCAAGATTATTTGCGCGTTTCTTCTTCTGAAGAAATTTCTAATGGGAGAGAAAAACCCTCCATTTTATCAAGCGCTTTTGAGGCTTTAATGGCTGGGGTGTATTTAGAAGCGGGGTTAGCTAAGGTGCGTAAAATCATACAAAAATTACTCAATCGCGCTTACAAGCGTTTGGATCTGGAGCATTTGTTCATGGACTATAAAACCGCTTTGCAGGAATTGACCCAAGCGCAATTTTGCGTGATCCCCACTTACCAATTACTCCAAGAAAAAGGCCCCGATCACCATAAAGAATTTGAAATGGCTCTATACATTCAAGATAAAATGTATGCGACCGCTAAAGGCAAAAGTAAAAAAGAAGCTGAACAGCAATGCGCTTATCAAGCGCTTCAAAAACTTAAGGAAGCCAAATGAACACTTTGGGGCGTTTTTTAAGGCTCACGACCTTTGGGGAATCGCATGGGGATGTGATAGGGGGGGTATTAGACGGCATGCCTAGCGGGATTAAAATAGACTATGAATTATTAGAAAATGAAATGAAGCGCCGCCAAGGGGGGAGGAACGTTTTCATTACGCCACGAAAAGAAGACGATAAAGTGGAAATAACAAGCGGGGTTTTTGAAGGTTTTAGCACAGGGACGCCCATAGGGTTTTTAATCCACAACCAAAGGGCTAGGAGCAAGGATTACGATAACATTAAAAACCTTTTTAGGCCTAGCCATGCGGATTTCACTTATTTTCATAAATACGGCATCAGGGATTTTAGGGGTGGGGGGAGGAGTTCGGCCAGAGAGAGCGCTATAAGAGTGGCTGCTGGGGCGTTTGCTAAAATGCTTTTAAGAGAAATTGGCGTTGTTTGTGAAAGCGGGATTATTAAAATTGGGGGTATTGAAGCCAAAAATTACGATTTTAATCACGCCTTAAAAAGCGAGATTTTTGCCTTAGACAAAGAACAAGAAGAAGCGCAAAAAACAGCCATTCAAAACGCTATCAAAAACCACGATAGCATCGGGGGCGTGGCTTTGATTAGGGCAAGGAGCGTGAAAACCAATCAAAAACTCCCCATTGGCTTGGGTCAAGGGCTATACGCTAAATTGGATGCTAAAATCGCTGAAGCGATGATGGGGCTTAACGGGGTGAAAGCGGTTGAAATAGGCAAGGGGGTAGAAAGCTCTTTACTAAAAGGCTCAGAGTATAACGATTTAATGAGTCAAAAAGGGTTTTTGAGCAATCATAGCGGAGGGGTTTTAGGGGGCATGAGCAATGGGGAAGAGATTATTGTTAGAGTGCATTTCAAACCCACGCCAAGCATTTTCCAACCTCAACAAACCATAGACATTAATAATAACGAATGCGAATGCTTGTTAAAGGGTAGGCATGATCCTTGCATTGCGATTAGAGGGAGCGTGGTGTGTGAGAGTTTGCTTTCGTTGGTGTTAGCCGATATGGTATTACTCAATTTGACTTCAAAAATAGAGTATTTAAAAACGATTTATAATGAGAATTAAACGAAATTGGATACAATCAGCTTAAAAAGGATATAAAAGTGGAAAAATTACCTAAAAAACGAGTTTCTAAAACCAAATCACAAAAACTTATCCATAGCCTAACCACCCAAAAAAACAGAGCCTTTCTCAAAAAAATCAGCGCTAATGAAATGCTTTTAGAATTAGAAAAAGGGGCGTTCAAAAAAAATGAAGCCTACTTTATTTCTGATGAAGAAGATAAAAATTATGTTTTAGTGCCGGACAATGTGATTTCTCTTTTGGCAGAAAACGCCAGAAAGGCTTTTGAAGCCAGGCTTAGGGCGGAATTAGAAAGGGATATTATCACCCAAGCGCCGATTGATTTTGAAGACGTGCGCGAAGTTTCCTTACAATTGTTAGAAAATTTACGCCAAAAAGACGGGAATTTGCCCAATATCAACACCCTAAATTTTGTCAAACAAATCAAAAAAGAACACCCTAATTTATTCTTTAATTTTGACAACATGTTCAAACAGCCCCCTTTTAATGAGAATAATTTTGAAAATTTTGACAATAGCGATGAGGAAAATTTTTAATGCAAACCATTGATTTTGAAAAATTTTCACAATATTCCAAGCCCGGCCCACGATACACCAGCTACCCCACAGCGGTGGAATTTAAAGAAAATTTTAATGAAGAGAGCTTGAAAACGGCGTTTTTTAACCATGACAACCTCAAAAACCCCATGCCTTTATCGCTTTATACGCATTTGCCTTTTTGCAGGAGCGCGTGTTATTTTTGCGCATGTTCAGTCATTTACACCAGTTTAGAAGAGAAAAAAGTCCGCTATATCAGCTACCTTAAAAAAGAACTCGCCCTTTTAAAAAACGCCATGGACACTAACAGAGAAGTGGTGCAATTCCACTATGGAGGCGGCACGCCGACCTTTTTTTCGCCCATTCAATTAGATGAAATCACGCAAAGCATTCAAGAAGTTTTCCCCAATTTCAGCCAAGATATTGAAATGAGTTGTGAGATTGACCCTAGGCATTTCACTAAAGAACACATGCAAACCTTGTTTGATAGGGGGTTTAACCGCTTGAGTTTTGGGGTGCAGGATTTTGATTTTGAAGTCCAAAAAGCCATTCATAGGATCCAGCCTTTTGAAATGGTTCAAGAATCCGTGAAGCTCGCTAGAGATTACGGCATCAAATCCATTAATTTTGATTTGATTTATGGCTTACCCAACCAGACTAAAGAGAGTTTTTTAAAAACTTTGGAATGGGTTTTGAAATTGGATCCGGACCGGTTAGCGGTGTTTAATTACGCACATGTGCCTTGGGTGAAAAAAACGATGCGTAAAATTGATGAAACCTTATTGCCAAGCCCTAGAGACAAGCTAGAGATTTTGGAATCTCTCATTAGTTTTTTAGAAAAAGCCAATTACCAAATGATAGGCATGGATCATTTCGCTAAAAGCGATAATGAATTGTATCTGGCCCTTCAAAAAGCGGAGTTACGCCGTAATTTTCAAGGCTATACCACGAAAAAATTCACCCAAACCATTGGCATTGGCGTTACAAGCATTGGCGAAGGGAGCGATTATTACACGCAAAATTATAAAGACTTGCACCACTATGAAAAAGCCCTTGATTTGGGGCATTTACCGGTAGAAAGGGGTGTAGCGCTCAGTCAAGAAGATGCGTTGAGAAAAGAAGTGATCATGCAGATGATGAGCAATTTAAAATTGGATTACTCTAAGATTGAAGAAAAATTTTCTGTTGATTTTAAAGCGCATTTTAAAAAAGAATTAGAAAAATTAAAGCCTTATGAAGAAGCGGGCTTGCTTTCTTTCAATTCTAAAGGCTTTGAGATGACAAGAACAGGGGGCATGCTCGTAAGAAACATGGCCATGGAGTTTGACGCGTATTTGCGTGGGGGCGAAAAACATTTCAGTAAAACGCTATGAATGAAAATGTTAATGAAAATATTTTTGAAGAAGTAGGGGACGCTTGCGTTAAATGCGCTAAATGCGTGCCAGGCTGCACCATATATCGCATTCATAAAGACGAGGCGACTTCGCCTAGAGGCTTTTTAGATTTGATGCACCTAAACGCTCAAAACAAGCTCCAATTAGACACGAATTTAAAACACCTTTTAGAAACTTGTTTTTTATGCACCGCTTGCGTGGAAATTTGCCCTTTTCATTTGCCCATAGACACCTTAATAGAAAAAGCCAGAGAAAAAATCGCTCAAAAGCATGGCATCGCTTGGTATAAAAAATCCTATTTTTCCCTTTTAAAAAACCGCAAAAAAATGGATAGAGTGTTTTCAACTGCGCATTTTTTAGCCCCTTGTATCTTCAAGCAAGTAGGGGATAGTTTAGAGCCTAGGGCGGTGTTTAAAGGCTTGTTCAAACGCTTTAAAAAAAGCGCTCTGCCTCCCTTAAATCAAAAAAGTTTCTTACAAAAGCACACAGAGGTTAAGCCTTTAGAAAACCCCATTCAAAAAGTGGCGATCTTTATAGGGTGCTTGAGCAATTACCATTACCAGCAAGTGGGGGAAAGCTTGTTGTATATTTTAGAAAAGCTCAACATTCAAGCGATCATCCCTAAGCAAGAATGCTGTGCAGCGCCTGCGTATTTTACCGGCGATAAAGACACCACGCTTTTTTTAGTGAAAAAAAACATAGAATGTTTTGAAAGCTATTTAGATAAAGTGGATGCGATCATCGTGCCTGAAGCCACATGCGCTAGCATGCTTATCAATGATTATTACAAGGTGTTTTTAGGCGAAACAGATAGGGATTTGTATGTGAAGCGCTTGGAAAAGATCACGCCTAAAATCTATCTTGCGAGCGTGTTTTTAGAGAAACACACCCCTTTAAAAAGTCTTTTAGAAAAAATCCCTAAGGGAAAAAAAGAGGCTATCACTTATCATAACCCTTGCCATGCCAAAAAAACCCTAAACGCCCATAAAGAAGTGCGAAATTTGCTCAATTCGCATTATGAAATTAAAGAAATGCCGGACAATTGCTGCGGTTTTGGGGGGATTACAATGCAAACCGAAAAGGCGGAGTTTTCTTTAAAAGTGGGGCTTCTCAGGGCTAAAGAAATCATGGACACCAAAGCTAGAATTTTGAGCGCAGAATGCGGGGCATGCCACATGCAATTAAACAACGCTCTAAAGTCTTTAGACGACCCTAACACCCCCTCTTTTTCACACCCTTTAGAACTCATCGCTAAAGCTTTAAAAAGCGCTGAATAGAGGTTAAAAAGCGCTTAAAGGCATTTTTAACAATTAAAATATCAAAGAGCTTGCGAAAAGCAAACGATAGCTTATTAGAAAAAGCGGTCTTCTTGGGTTAGGGGGTTGTTAAAGGGGGTTGTAGGGGGGGAATTATTTCAAAATATCCCCCCTTATTCCCTTAAGAGTTTGACAATAAAATGAAATCTAAAACAATAAAGCAAGTTAATTAAAATCCTATTTTTTTATATAATACAGAACTTTAACGCCACTATAAGGAATGAAAAATGCAAGAAATCAGTGCCTACGAACTCATCAAAGAAAAACTGCACGCCATACCTAACCTTCGCCATAAAGGGAGCTTGTTTGAAAAAATTTCTAAGCAATTTTTATACGAGCATGACAGCGCTAACGAATACGAGTCTATTGATCTTTGGTATGATTGGAAATTAAGGGGGAAGGAGTGCGATAAGGGGATTGATATAGTCATTCAAACGACTTCAAAAGAATACATCGCCGTGCAATGCAAATTCCATCAAAACAGCATCTCGTATAACGACATTTCAACTTTTTTAACCCAATTGCTAATCGGGGTAGGGGAGGTCAAGTTTAAAAAAGGGATCATCATCTCCACTTCTAATTTAACCTCTGAAGCCCTTAAAGCAATTGAGCAAATCAGAAGCGCAGGAATGGGGATTGACATTGATGAAATCACTGAAGAGGATTTCATTTATTCTCGTATTGATTGGGAAAAGTTTGATCCCACAAAAACCGAAGACGAAATCCCCTTATGCGATAAGAAAAGGCCGCGCCCTCACCAAACAGAAGCGATAAACGCCACCAAAGAGTATTTTTCTGACCCTAAAAACGCTAGAGGCAAGCTCATTATGGCATGCGGGACAGGCAAAACCTACACTTCTTTAAAAATCATGGAAGCTTTAGATCCCAAGATCACGCTTTTTCTAGCGCCAAGCATCGCCTTGCTTTCTCAAACTTTTAGGGAATATGCGCAAGAAAAAAGCGAGCCTTTTTACGCTTCTATCGTGTGCAGCGATGATAAAACCGGGCAAAGTAAGAAAAATAAGAGCAAGAACGAAGACAATGGCGATATTAAATTTTCTGAGCTCCCTTTAAAGCCCTCCACCCGCCTTGAAGACATTTTAAGCACTTATGAAAAAGCGCAAAAAGAAAACAAACGCTTCATTATCTTTTCAACTTATCAAAGCGCATTGCGTATTAAAGAAGCGCAAGAAGCGGGTTTGAATGGAATCGATCTCATCATTTGCGATGAAGCCCACAGAACAGTAGGGGCTATGTATTCTACCAATGAAAGGGACGATAAAAACGCTTTCACGCTTTGCCACAGCGATGAAAATATCAAAGCTACAAAACGCCTGTATATGACCGCCACGCCTAAAGTGTATAGCGAAAGTTCCAAAGCTAAAGCCAAAGAGAAAGATAACGTTATCTATTCCATGGACGATGAAGAGACTTTTGGCGAAGAAATTTATAAGCTCAATTTTGAACGAGCGATCGCTTTAGATCTCTTAACCGATTACAAAGTCATCATTTTAGCGGTGCGATCAGAAAATTTAAGCGGCGTTACTAACAGCGTGAATAAAAAGATCAGCCAGCTTGAAGCCAAAGGCACTAAATTGGATAAAAAGCTCATCAATAACGAATTTGTTTGCAAGATCGTTGGCACGCATAAAGGGCTAGCCAAGCAGGATGTGATCGCTTTAGACGATGAAAACCAAGAAGACAACGACTTGAGAAACAAAGCCGACACCTTTGTTTCTCAAAGAGCCATAAGCTTTTGTAAAAGCATACAAACGAGTAAAAATATCAAAGACTCCTTTGAAACGATCATGGAATGCTATGATGAAGAGCTGAAGAAAAAGAGTTTTAAAAACCTACAAATCAATATCGATCATGTTGATGGCACCATGAATTGTAAGGAGAGGCTTGACAAATTAGAAGAACTCAATAAATTCGAGCCTAACATTTGTAAGGTTTTAAGCAACGCTAGGTGTTTGAGCGAGGGGGTGGATGTCCCAGCGCTTGATAGCGTGATCTTTTTTGATGGCAGAAGCGCGATGGTGGATATTATCCAAGCGGTGGGTAGGGTGATGCGAAAAGCCAAAAACAAGAAAAGAGGCTATATCATTTTGCCTATCGCTTTAAAAGAGAGCGAGATTAAAAACCTAGATGAAGCCGTCAAAAACACCAATTTCCAAAACATTTGGAAAGTGCTAAAAGCCTTAAGAAGCCATGATCCTAGTTTAGTTGATGAAGCCACTTTCAAAGAAAAAATCAAAATCTTCGGGAGCGATGACGCAAAAAATCCAGACGATGACGAGTTACAAAAAGATAAAACCGAGCAATCCGATCCCAAAGAAGCCCAAAAAACCCTTTTTGACGCTATCTTGCTGCAAGATCTAGCGAACGCTGTGTATAATGTCATGCCCACTAAATTAGGGGACAGGAATTATTGGGAAAATTTCGCCAAAAAAACGGGCAATATCGCAAGAACCTTGAATCATCGCTTGAAAGATATTTTTGAAAAAAACCCTGAAATTTTTGACAACTTTTTAACTTCGTTAAGAGGCAATATCCACCAAAGCATCAAAGAAGATGAAGCCTTAGATATGATCACCTCTCATATCATCACTAAGCCCATTTTTGATGCGATTTTTGGGGACAATATTCAAAACCCTATCGCTAAAGCCTTGGATAAAATGGTTCAAAAACTCTCCACTCTGGGATTACAAGGAGAAACTAAAGGTCTTAAAAACCTCTATGAAAGCGTGAAAACAGAAGCCATGCGTGCCAAAAGCCAAAAAAGCCAACAAGAACTCATTAAAAACCTCTACAACACTTTCTTTAAAGAAGCCTTTAGAAAGCAAAGCGAAAAACTAGGGATCGTTTATACGCCTATAGAGGTGGTGGATTTCATTTTAAGGGCCACTAACGGCATTTTGAAAAAGCATTTCAACACGGATTTTAACGATAAAAACATCACGATTTTTGACCCCTTCACTGGCACCGGGAGTTTTATCGCTCGTTTGCTTTCTAAAGAAAATAATCTCATTAGCGATGAAGCCTTGAAAGAGAAGTTTCAAAACCATTTGTTCGCTTTTGACATCGTGCTTTTATCTTATTATATCGCTTTAATCAACATCACCCAAGCCGCGCAAAGTAGGGATGGCTCGTTAAAAAATTTCAAAAACATCGCGCTCACGGACAGCTTGGATTATTTAGAAGAAAAAAGCGCTAAGGGGGTATTCCCTTTATTTGAGGATTTGAAAGAAAACAAAGAAATCAAATCCACTATAGAAAAACAAAACATTAGAGTCATCATAGGCAACCCGCCTTATTCAAGTGGCACTAAAAGCGAAAACGACAACAACCAAAACCTTTCACACCCTAAGCTGGAAAAATGGGTTTATGAAACTTACGGCAAAAATTCCACCGCTAAAGTGGGGAACACCACACGAGACACGCTCATCCACAGCATCCGCATGGCGAGCGATCTTTTAAGAGATAAAGGGGTGCTAGGCTTTGTGGTGAATGGGAGTTTCATTGACTCTAAAAGCGCGGACGGGTTTAGAAAATGCGTGGCCAAAGAATTTTCGCGCCTTTATGCGCTGAATTTGAGGGGCAATCAGCGCACTTCGGGAGAAGTGTCTAAAAAAGAGGGAGGGAAAATTTTTGATAGCGGATCAAGGGCGACGATAGCGATTATCTTTTTTGTCAAAGACACAAGCGTGAAAAATAGCACGATCCATTACTACGATATTGGGGATTATTTGAAAAGAGAAGAAAAGCTCAATCGGCTCGCTAACTTTTTAAACCTAGATGCAATCGCTTTTAAAACAATCACCCCCAATGACAAAGGCGATTGGATCAACCAAAGGAATGACGATTTTGAAAAGCTCATCCCTTTAAAAAGAGACCCAAAACTCAAAATATTTGATACTATTTTTGATATTAATTCTATGGGGGTGGTAAGCGGTCGTGATCCTTGGGTGTATAATTTTTCGCTAAACGCTTTAATGCAATCGGTGCAAAAATGCATTGACACTTATAACGCTGATTTGGAGCGCTTCAATGAGCGTTTCAGGGAAGCTTTCAAACAACGCACGGCTAAAGATAAAGGTATCAAACCAGCCGATCGTTACAAACACCTAAATGATAGAGAAATCACCACCGATAAAACGAAAATCGCATGGGTTCAAAATCTTAAAACGCAACTGATAAAAGGGAAAAAACTTGATGATTTTTCGCAAGAAAAAATCTCTGTTAGTTTGTATCGCCCTTTTAACAAACAATATTTTTACTACGAGCGAGAGCTTGCTTGGAGTTTTTTCTCAATGAAAAAAATTTTCCCGGATAAAGGCGCGCACAATGTGGTGATTAATACAACCACAAGAAATTTTTGCTCACTTATAGGGGACGCTATCCCTGATAAGCATTTTATAGGCGACACCCAAGCTTACCCCTTGTATTATTACGATGATTTGGGGAACCGCTATAACGCCATCAGCGGCTATGCACTCAATCTCTTTAGGAGGCATTATAAAGATAATGCTATTACTGAAGAAGAAATTTTTTATTACATTTATGCGATTTTCCACCATAAAGGCTATTTGGAAAAATACCAAAATTCCCTCGCCAAAGAAGCGCCACGAATCGCTTTGAGCGAGGATTTTAAAGAACTCTCTGTGCTTGGCAAAGAATTAGGAGAGTTGCATTTGAACTATGAGAATGGGGAAATGCACACAAGCGTTAAACATAACCTACTAGAGAACGCCGAAGTGGAGGGCTATTATGATGTGGTTCAAATGAAAAAGGATAAAAAAGGGGATCGCATCCTTTATAACCAAAACATCGCTATCACTCAAATCCCTAAAAAAGCCTTTGAGTATGTGGTGAATGGCAAAAGCGCGATTGACTGGGTGATCGAACGCTATTCAATCACTAAAGATAAAGACAGCTTGATTGAAAACAATCCGAATCATTACGCCGGCGGCAAATACGTTTTTGAACTCCTTTGTAGGGTCATCACCCTTTCGGTAAAAAGCGTGGATTTGATAGAAAAGATCAGCACGAAGAGGTTTGAGTGAATAGCCAACAATACAAAGAGTTTATTGAGACATCAATAGACAATATTAGGAAAGCTCACAATGAAAACTATTTAAGCATATTCGCAGGAGCTGGAATAAGCGCTGAATCAAAATTGCCTAAATGGGGTGATTTGATCAATGAGCTTCAAAAGCGTCTTTATGGTGAGACTAAAAAAAATGAGGATTACCTTGTCCTTGCAGAAAAATTTTACAATCAATTTGGAGAGAGTTCTTATTACCAAACTTTAAAATCTCTAATCCCTGATAGTGCAAAGAAAAATGATTTGCATTTGGAGATTGTCAAATTGAACATTAAAAATTTAATCACGACAAATTGGGACAATCTGTTTGAGCAAGCAATTAATGAAGAAGGAAGATTTTTTAATATCATAAAGAGCGATAAAGATATTGGGAGCTCAACCGGCTTTGCAAAGTTTATTAAAATGCATGGAAGTTTAGATGAAAACAACATTGTATTTAAAGAGCAAGATTATCTAGAATATAGTAAGTATTTCCCTTTGATTGAAAACTATATTAAAGGAGTTTTTTCAACGGATACAGTGATTTTACTTGGCTACTCATTGAGTGATCAAAATGTAAAGCAAATTATTTCTTGGGTAAATTCTCATTCAAAAAGTGTAAAACCAATCTATTTTATTAAAACAGCCAAAGAATTTGATAGGATTGAATTTGAATTTTACAAAAATAAAAACATTCACATTCTTTATACCCA
The DNA here is from genome assembly GCF_011175115.1 of Helicobacter pylori. Lineage (GTDB taxonomy): Bacteria > Campylobacterota > Campylobacteria > Campylobacterales > Helicobacteraceae > Helicobacter > Helicobacter pylori_DF. Next base: position 162,421 of record NZ_SHOW01000002.1, read on the forward strand.
AGAATATTTTGAAAAACAAGGACATTATGAGGAACTGATAAAATTTCTAAAAGAAATAAAAGCTAAACCCACAGATATTTCTAAAAATTACAACGCAATCTTTTCTTCAACCAAGCAACTAAGAAGAATGATTTTTAATTTTGATTATGAAGCAATGAAAAAAAGAATTAATGAAATATCATTAAAAAACTTTAGCGTTCTTAATGAGTTAGAAAAAGTGTTTTTATTCTATCACCTCAGAAAAGGCATTCAAGCCTTTGAAGTATTAAAAATAACTTCTAAACAAGCCTTTCGTGAAAGAAACTATGATGTTTGGTATATTAGTCTGTATAATATGTATAATATGCCATTGTCTTATGATAGATTTGATGATAAAGAAATGGAAAGGTTACAAACCTACCATAAAGAAAGAATATTAATAGATCTAAATGAGAGTTTTTATGAACTCCCTTTTTATAAAAGAGAGCAGTTAAAACATATTAGAGATATTGGCACCACACTCGATACTAACTTGATAGAAGCCTATCAGCTAAAAGAAGAAGTACTAACAAACTAAAGCTGATAAAATATTCAAAAAAACCCTATTAGAATATTTCCATTTCCTTATTATTAATGGAAATCAAAAGAAATTTTTTGAACAAATGATTGAAATATTCTTTTCTTTTTTAGAAATATATCAGATCCAAGAAAAAAGAAGAAACAATAATGAAGCAATACCGATTACTTTGAAATCAGAACAAATTTACTGCATCTTGAAATATTTTGACAACAAAACTCTAATACAAAAACTCAATCAATATTTTCAAAAAACAAACATTATTTTTAAAACAGAAAAGGATATTGACTTGATAGGGATTTTTAAAAATATTTCTTTTCAATTTGTTAATATTGATATATTTGAAACTGAATTTAGCAGACTTTTTAAGAATTTTTTGGTATTAAGCGCTTGGATAGAGTTGGATCAGAATGTATTTGATGCTATTATTGAAATATGTCAAGAAAAAATAGATGAAGACATTCTACGGAATGGTTACGATTCGATGGGATATTTCATTACAAAACAATGGAATAAATTTAAAATGGAAATTAAAACAGAGATCAAGTTTTCTATTTTGTGTCATATTCTCTTTTCTTTTGTTAAGAAACTAACTGAGAATTTCGGAGGATATTTAATGATTCTACAAGGTTCACCCTGTATGCAAAATTTGCTTTATATTTTGCAACAATATAATATTGAGCTAGATCCCATACAACAAGCCCTAATTAATACGCTCATTAAAAAAACAATGGAACTTCCTAATGACACACAGATATTCATTTCCAATTTTCTCATTTGCGATTTATTTCCCATTACGAAGAATAACGATAGCGTCAATCAAAATGTAAAAAAATTTTTGCTCAATATTTGGGAAAAGAATCAAAATAGAAAGACAATACAAGAAGATGAAAATTATTTACTTCTAACACACAACATGCACAGAGTATGCATTTTAAATAGCGAGCAATATCAAAAAATATTCTTGGAACTAAAAAATAAATACATGAATAGAGAAACAGCGAAAAAGTTCAATAATGAACAACCTATTCATGAGCAACTACTTAAACAAGCAATGCAAGAAGATGCGCTTGATAGGATGCTTGCTTTGCTTAAAGATTGTGAGAATAGTTTTAAAAAAGAATAGATTATTTCCTAATACTCATTGTTTAAAACATTGGAAGTTTATTAAACTTTATTAAGAAACCCCCCCAAAAACAGAAAAAATCGCAGAGCCAAACCGCTAAAACCCCCTAGAAAATTTAAAATTTTAAGTTTTAGGGGTGTTTTTCTTAAGAATTTAGGTTTTTTATAGATTATTATGTTATTATTATACGAAATGTAGACTTTTAGAAGGAAAAATGTTGTATGAAAAAGTTTGTAGTGTTTAAAACGCTCTGTTTATCGGTAGTGTTAGGTAATAGTCTTTTGGCAGCAGAAGGTAGCACAGAAGTGCAAAAGCAATTGGAAAAGCCAAAAGAGTATAAAGCAGTGAAAGGCGAGAAAAACGCTTGGTATTTGGGGATTAGCTATCAAGTCGGTCAGGCTTCACAAAGCGTTAAAAACCCCCCAAAGAGCAGTGAATTTAACTATCCTAAGTTTCCTGTGGGTAAAACCGACTATCTCGCCGTTATGCAAGGCTTAGGGCTTACTGTGGGTTATAAGCAGTTTTTTGGGGAGAAGAGATGGTTTGGTGCCCGTTATTACGGCTTTATGGATTATGGGCATGCCGTGTTTGGAGCGAACGCTTTGACATCAGATAATGGTGGGGTGTGCGAGCTTCACCAACCATGTGCGACCAAAGTAGGGACTATGGGCAATCTGTCTGACATGTTCACTTATGGTGTGGGTATTGACACTTTATACAATGTCATTAATAAAGAAGACGCGAGTTTTGGTTTCTTTTTTGGGGCTCAAATCGCGGGTAACTCTTGGGGTAATACGACAGGGGCCTTTTTGGAAACTAAAAGCCCTTATAAGCACACCTCTTATAGCCTTGATCCGGCGATTTTCCAGTTCCTTTTTAATTTAGGGATTCGCACCCATATTGGCCAGCATCAAGAATTTGACTTTGGCGTGAAGATTCCTACTATCAATGTTTATTATTTTAACCATGGGAATTTGAGCTTCACTTACCGCCGTCAATACAGCCTTTATGTAGGGTATCGTTACAATTTCTGATTTAAAACGCTTGTTTTTCTCTAATTGAAGTTTTTCAATTAGAGTTTTCTCCATAGACCACCGCTTTCTTTTGAAACATTTTTGAAAGTTTTTTGAAAATTAGAATTAAAATCTTTTTGATCATGTTATGATAATCCAAAAATTTAATAAGGATTAAGCATGCCCTATTCTTCTAAAGTCCAATCCCTTTCAGAATCCACAACGATCGCTATCAGCACGCTCGCTAAAGAATTAAAATCGCAAGGAAAAGATATTTTGAGTTTTTCAGCGGGCGAGCCTGATTTTGACACCCCACAAGCGATTAAAGATGCGGCTATAAAAGCCCTAAATGACGGCTTTACGAAATACACTCCAGTGGCTGGGATTCCTGAATTACTCAAAGCGATCGCTTTTAAATTGAAAAAAGAAAACAACTTGGATTATGAGCTGAGTGAAATTTTAGTGAGTAATGGCGCTAAGCAAAGCTTGTTCAATGCGATTCAAGCTTTAATAGAGGAGGGCGATGAGGTGATTATCCCTGTGCCTTTTTGGGTAACTTACCCTGAGCTTGTGAAATACAGCAATGGGGTGAGCAAATTCATTCAAACCGATGAAAAAAGCCATTTTAAAATCACCCCCAAGCAGCTTAAAGACGCCTTAAGCCCCAAAACGAAAATGCTCATTCTCACCACCCCATCAAACCCTACCGGCATGCTTTATAGCAAGGCGGAATTAGAGGCTTTGGGCGAAGTTTTGAAAGAGACAAAAGTTTGGGTGCTTAGCGATGAAATTTATGAAAAGCTTGTCTATAAAGGGGAGTTTGTTTCTTGCGCGGCGGTGAGTGAAGAGATGAAAAAACGCACCATTACCATTAATGGCTTGAGCAAGTCAGTGGCGATGACAGGCTGGCGTATGGGCTATGCGGCGAGCAAGGATAAAAAGTTAGTCAAATTGATGAACAACTTGCAAAGCCAATGCACTTCCAATATCAATTCTATCACGCAAATGGCTTCTATTGTGGCGCTTGAGGGGTTGGTGGATAAGGAAATTGAAACGATGCGTCAGGCTTTTGAAAAACGCTGTGATTTAGCCCACGCAAAAATCAATGCGATTGGAGGGTTGAATGCTTTGAAACCTGATGGGGCGTTTTATCTGTTTATTAATATTGGCAGCCTTTGTGGGGGGGATTCGATGCGATTTTGCCATGAGTTATTAGAAAAAGAAGGCGTGGCGTTAGTGCCTGGAAAGGCTTTTGGATTGGAGGGCTATGTCCGTTTGTCTTTTGCATGCTCAGAAGAACAGACTGAAAAGGGGATTGAACGCATCGCTCGCTTTGTCAAATCAAAGGGATAAAAAAGAATTGGTATTTAAAAAAAGGGGGGGTTAATCTTGTTTAGGATTTTATTTTGGGATTTTATATTGTAGTTAGTGGCATAGCGTGGTATAATGGTTTGATTTAAAAGTTTGAAAAGTGTAGTTTTCATAACTAAAAGAGATTTTTGAGAAAGGAATAATAAATGGCAATAAGATTTGATCATAACAATAATTCTGAAGAATGGCAAATGCTTTTTGACAAGATCAATAATGGCTCGCCTTTTGGGGTTATCACTTTTAATAAACTAATTGAACCATCATCGTATTTTGATGAAATAATGAATAGCTACGCGAAAGCTTGTTTTTTGTATATGAAAACGAGCCAAGTGCGACATTCAATTTAAAAAACTACTTATTGGTGTTAGCCACAACATATTATTGTAAGCCAAAAGCGATTTGTTATTGCGAAAACAAGCAAGACACGCAAAACACCGACACAAAAGAGATAAAATTCCTAGAAACAAGAACGCATTTTTTTGGGAAAGAATTCGGATCTACAAAAGTTAAAATTGGAATTTCAAACCCCAAGACTTTTTGGGATTCTCTTTTGGAGTTGAGGAATGAGTTTTATTCTTTTGTATTAGATGAGAATCCAATTGAAGATTATAAAGATTTTTTAATAAAAAATAAAAAAATAATAAATGATCGTATCTCCATAACATTGTATCCCCATAATGATTGTTTTGTAGACAATAAATATTCAAGTAGTGATTTTCGCATAAACTCAACTTTTGAAAAACACATGGAAGATATTAAGTCGCACTATAAGCGGTTTCGTGAGACATTTTTGCTTGACTATTCTGAAACCCTACCAAGTGAAACAATAAATAAACTAAAGGCACGAGTGATTGAAGAAAGAGATCAACGAAAGAGTGAAAAGAATAAGACATATAAGCAAAGCTCTGTACAAAACATTAAAATCAATGAAATTGCTAAAGATTTAGAAAGTGGTAAGATAGTTGGTGAAAAAATTATCAACAATGCTTTATTTTATGCAAGCAAGGAATATACAGGTTCTAGCTATTGTTTCATAGATCCTAAGGATCTAGAAACACAATTATTGCAAAAATTATCACAAAATAAAGCAAGATCTATCGAATCGTATTATTGAGGCTTTAAATCAATTATCGTTTCAACCATCTCAACCGCCAATTATCACTTATGTGTTAATAAGAAGAGTTCGATATAATTTCAACTACAATACATTCCATTTTATCTTTGATATTGTTAACTTTTTAGATGAAAAATTAGAATTTATTATTGAAGTGCCTAGAGAAGCATTGGATCTAGAGAATGTTGATCGGCTTGTTGAAAATTATAGCCACGGTTCTTTAAGCATATATGTTAGAGAAGGCTCTTTTATTCTTGACACACACTTGAAAGAATAAGCTAAAACCCTAAATGAAACACCCCCTATTCATCATTTGGGAATGGTTTTAGTTTTGGTGCTAAAATCAGCCTTTAAGGATCGTTTTTATTTTTGCAAATAAATTAAAAGAGGTGTTGGATGTTATTGAATTATGATTTTTTAGAATTTGAAAATGATAAAAAAGTTAGAGTGATAGACGATAAGTTGTGTGTAAATATTTTAGATTTTTTTGGCATTGGCGATGAGGACGATAAGATTTTTCTTGGCTATGAAATCTCTAATATTAAGAACAACCCTACTGAAGCTTATGCTGCTGAAGTTTATGCAATTGAGGGCGCTAAGCTTAATAGAGTGTATGAGAAAATTAGGAGCGGACTACCTTTTGGGATTATCTCAGCGTTTAGACCTTTTAAAGGAGTTTTTACAAAGGATTTTACTGATGAAGAGCAAAAAGCACTTATAAAAGCAGCTAAAAGCGATTCTTTAACTAGGGATTTCCTTAGAGAAAATGATGGCATTTATAGAAAACTCTGTAATTGTAAAACGTTCAATAAAGCTTTTGTGGATAAATTCACAACAGATAAGAGCAAAGCGACAATGAAAGATTTCATGTCTGCTCAAGGATTTATCACTAGATACAAATACTCTTATAGCGACTATGTGAAAGAAACGCAACGCCTAAAATCTTTTTTAGATGGAAAGCGTGATTTTCTTGGTTATATTCAAGCGATTGGTTATTGGAAAGAAAAGGTAGAAAACGATATTTTGCCTAACAAAGAAATAAGTTTTTTTGTATTTCAAAACGAGCCAAGCAAGACATTCAATTTAAGAAATTATTTGTTGTTATTGGCAAGATTGTTTGATCAAGAGGCGATCTGTTATTGTAAAAACGCTATTCATGATAAAGAAAACACTTATAAGGTAGAATTGGTGAGCACTTTATCTGGTGATTTTAATGAGATGTGGGCTGAGTTCTCAGATATTACATTCTCAGTGCCTAGTCAATTACCGCAATCTCTCACACGCTTAAAAAATAAGGCAGCTACATTCTTTTCAAAACAGCCTGGTGGCAATTGTAGTAGTATGAGTTTTAAGGAAATTGATAAGGTTCAAATAAAAGCGACATGCATGCCTAATATTGTTACTGGGGTATTTGAGGATGACATAAAATTATCTATTCAGCATAGTCAGTGGCGCAGTTATCCTAAAGTTTTTGACATTGAAAAAATAGAGAGCATAGAAAGAGAAGTTATTGAAGAGAGAACAACATAAAATAGGTTCGGCACAGAACCTTAAAATCAATCAAATTGCTGATGATTTAAAACAAGGTGAGGTAGTTAGCAACAAACTTATTGCGAACGCGCTTATAACGCAAAAAACGCCCAATGATACGCCGCATGATGACGATTTAGATCAGTTTAAAAACCCTAAATGAAACACCCCCTAGAAGAATTAAAAGACCCTGTAGAAAATCTTTTGCTATGGATAGGGCGCTTTTTGCGTTACAAATGCACGAGCCTGTCTAATTCCCAAGTGAAAGATCAAAACAAGGTTTTTGAATGCTTGAACGAATTCAATCATGCGTTCATCAATTCAAGCCAATTAGAAAAAGTTTGCAAAAAAGCCCGTAATGCCGGATTACTAGGTATCAACACCTACGCATTGCCCCTACTCAAATTTTACGAATACGCTCAAAAGCTTTCTTTAAAATCGCTCAAAAGCATAGACGAAGTCATGTTGGCTGAATTTTTGAGTATTTATACCGGAGGTTTGAGTTTAGCCACTAAGAAAAATTACCGGATTGCCCTGTTAGGGCTTTTTAGCTATATAGACAAGCAAAATCAAGATGGAAATGAAAAATCTTATATCTATAATATCACGCTTAAAAACATCAGCGGAACCAATCAAAGCGCAGGCAACAAGCTCCCTACTCATTTAAACAATGAAGAATTAGAAAAGTTTTTAGAGAGCATTGATAAAATAGAAATGTCCGCTAAAGTGCGCGCACGAAACCGCCTGCTCATTAAAATCATCGTTTTTACAGGCATGCGTTCTAATGAAGCCTTGCAGCTTAAAATAAAGGATTTCACTTTAGAAAATGGCTGTTATACGATTTTGATTAAAGGCAAGGGCGATAAATACAGAGCGGTGATGCTCAAATCTTTCCACATTGAGAGCCTTTTGAAAGAATGGCTCACAGAAAGGGAATTGTATCCCGTTAAAAACGATTTATTGTTTTGCAACCAAAAAGGCATGGCTTTAACGCAAGCTTATTTGTATAAGCAAGTGGAGCGTATTATCAATTTTGCCGGACTTAGGCGGGAGAAAAATGGGGCACACATGTTAAGGCATTCTTTTGCGACCTTGCTTTATCAAAAACGCCATGATTTGATTTTAGTCCAAGAAGCTCTAGGGCATGCGAGCTTGAATACGAGCAGGATTTACACGCATTTTGACAAAGAACGTTTAAAAGAAGCGGCGAGCATTTGGGAAGAAAAATAAAAACACCCCCCTACTTCCTTAAAAAAAGGATTTTTACTATAAAATAACTAAAACCCCCATTTTTAAGAAATCAAAAAATTTTTAGCTCGCTCATTTAAAATTTTGCTTTCAAATTCTAACAGCCACTTTTTGACTTCTATGCCCCCATTATACCCCCCTAAAGCGCCATTTTTACGCACCACTCTATGACAAGGCACGATCAAAGAAATAGGGTTATTGCGATTAGCGTTGCCAATAGCTCTGCAAGATCTAGGGTTATTAATGAGCTTTGCGATTTCATCGTAACTTTTTGTCTTGCCATAAGGGATAGTCATTAATGCAGACCAAACTTGTTTTTGAAAAAAAGTCCCTATCAAATCTAAAGGTGCATTAAATTCAAAAAGTTGCCCCAAGAAATAACGCTCCAAGGCTTGAACGCTGAGTTTTAATGGGGTATTCATAGGGGTGTTATGAGAAAAATTGCTCGCATCAAAATCCAATCTTAATAAATGGCTCTCATTAGCGCACAAATGCAAATACTCTAAAGGGAAACTCTTAGGGGTCTTAAAATAGTAGTGGTATAAAACCATCAATTAAAAAAAGAGTTTGTATAAAACAATCAATAGCGACAAACCATACACCCCCAAAATCAAAACTTTATGCATTTTTTCATTCAAAAGCCCCATGATCCATTTAATCCCAATGCTCACGCCCATAACAGAGCCTAATCCCACAATCGCCCCCGCTAAAAGCACTTCTTTATTGATGATGTGATGATAGATTAAAGAAAAAGCTCCTGAAATAGAAGAAAACAAGATGAAAAATAACCCTAGTGCCACGCATTTTTTAGAATCATACCCTAAAAAATAATGCATCAAAGGCACCATGAGCATCCCCCCACCAATCCCTAAAGTGATAGCAAAAAACCCGGTGAGCGCGCCAATTAAAAATAATTTTAAACCTTGCAAATGGTAGCGTTTAGTATCCGCTATAAAATCTTTTTTTTTGGGTTTTAAAACAAATTGGATCATAGAATACACGACTAAAAGCGCGAAAATAACCATTAAAATTTTACTGGAAACGATTTTTAAAACAAATCCGCTAAAACTCGCTCCTATCAGCCCCCCTGCCCCTATCAACAAGCCTAAAGAAAAATCAAGCGATTTTTTTTTGAAATTCAAAACGGAGCCAACGAACGATGAAAGCACCATTTGCAAAATGGAAATACCAATGGATTCTTCAAAAGAATGCCCGGTTGCGAGCATGATAGGGACAATGATCATCCCCCCACCAATGCCAAAAATCCCTGATAGAATGCCAGTAAAAAGCCCTATCGCTATGTATAACGCATAAATATCCATACAAACCCTTAAAAAAATAAAAAACCCTCTTAAAAGAAATTAAAAAGCGATTAGCCTCACTCGCATGCGTTGTTTTTGCAACACAAAACATGCGAATCTTCATTGGGTTCGCTGACTGAGAGGTTTCTTAATTCATAAGCCAATTTGATAGACGCCGCAGCATCATCCAAGCCAAACCCCCCTTGAGCTAAAATCTGTTTGTAGCTTTCTATATACAGGTTATCAAAGCTTTGCGTGAGATTGACTTCTTCGCCCTCTAGGATCATTTTATGATAAACTTTTTCTTTAGCCACTCCCATGTGTTCTGGATTGATGGAAAAAAACCATCTTATTTTGGCATGCTCTAAAAAGAGTATCCCGCACACGCAATCAGGCTCTTCTCTATTGATAACCTTGTCTTTAACGCCTCCAAACAAATACAATAAAGCATCAAAGATATTCACTCCCATTTGAGTGGCTAGCCCCCCACTCCTATTCACATCGGCTCGCCATGAAGAAAAATACCATTTCCCTTGAACGCTGATATAAGTGAGCGTGATGTCAAACACTTTTTCAGGGTTTTTTTCTAATTCGCTTTTAATTTTTTCTTTCAAAGCCAGCGTGTCGCAATGCAAGCGCAAGGGCAAAAGACTGAACACCCTTTTTTGGTGTTTCATCTCTAAATCTTTCAATTCTTGTATTTCGCCAGGGTCTAAAACTAAGGGTTTTTCACAAATCACATTTATGCCGTTTCTTAACCCGAAACGGATGTGATCAAAATGCGTGTGCGTGGGCGTGCAAACGCTCAGATAATTGATTTCTTTACCCATAGCCTTAGACTGCTCTAAATGCTTTTCAAAATCTTCAATATTGGTAAAAAACTCTGATTGCGGGAAATACTCATCTAAAACCCCCACGCTATCATGAACATCAAAAGAGCAATCCAAAAAATGCCCCGTATCTCTAATCGCTTGCAAGTGCTTGGGCGCGATAAACCCCCCTGAACCAATCATAGCAAAAAGCATTCATCTTCCTTAAATAATTTTGAATCTCATTTTAGCAAAGATTAGCTTATTTAAGCTTATATTATTGGCAATTAAAACACTCCACCGAGCGATCCAACACGCTTTTTTCATCTATGCTAGGGCTTTCGCTACGCAAATAATAAGTGGATTTGAGTCCTAATTTCCAAGCGAGCGTGTAAATTTCATGCAAGGTTTTACCGCTAGCGTTTTCTATGCGTAAAAACACATTGATGCTTTGGCCTTGATCGATCCATTTTTGGCGCACGGCCGCTGCTTTAATCAAATCTTTAGCGTCAATATCATAGGCTGATGTGTAAAAATTCCAGGTTTCTACATTCAAATTAGGCACTACCACAGGAATTAGCCCGCTCAAATTTTCTTCGAACCATTTTTTCTTATAAATGGGTTCAATCGTTTGGGTTGTGCCTACTAAAATAGAAATGGAGCTTGTGGGAGCGATCGCCATTAAATAGCCATTACGCATGCCGTTGGCTTTGACTTTTTCCCTCAAACCTTGCCAATCGCAAGCGTGGTTGAAAAGCCCTTTTTCCGTGAGTTTTAAGGCTTCATTATTGGCCTTATCAATAGGGAAAACCCCCTTACTCCATTCTGAATTTTCAAAATCCTTATAAACCCCTTTTTCTTTCGCTAAATTCGCACTCGTGTCAATCGCATGGTAGCTGATTTGCTCCATTAAAGCGTCAATTTTTTCTAAATGCTCTTTAGACCCCCAAGCGATTTGGTGTTCTGCGAGCATTTGCGCTTCACCCATAACCCCTAACCCTATGGCTCTATTTTGTAAATTAGTGGCTTTGACTTTGCGGTTAGGGTAGAAATTCAAATCAATCACATTGTCTAAAAGCCTGATAATGATCGGCACGACCCTTTTAATATCTTCTTCAGTGTTGATCTTGCTTAAATTGATGCTCGCCAGATTGCACACCGCCGTTTGCCCGTCTTTAGCGATTTTAGTAGCGATATAGATTTTTTTGCCTTTAAGAATATCCGTGCTAGTGAGCTTGTTAGCGCATTTAGTGATATTACTATCTGTCGTTACCAACTCTTTTTCTTCAAAAAACTCTATCGCACCATCGGTGTATTCTATTTGCATGTAGTAGTGGTTTGGTGCGGTGTTTTGAAAAATCTCCGTGCATAGATTGCTGGATCGAATGATTCCTGCATGAGCGTTTGGGTTGCACCGATTGGCGTTATCTTTAAAGGCTAAGAAGGGCAAACCGGCTTCAAAATAATTCATTAAGATTTTTTTCCATAAATCTTTAGCGTTGATGTATTCTTTAATGATTTTAGGATCTTTTTCATACTCTAAATAGCGTTTTTCAAAATCCTGCCCATAAAGCTCAGTCAAATCCTTACACTCATAAGGGTCAAACAAAGTCCACATCGCGTCTTCTAAAACCCTTTTCATGAACAAATCGCACACCCAAAGAGCCGGGAACAAATCATGCGCTCTTCGCCTTTCATCGCCGCTATTTTTCCTTAAATCAATGAACTCCATCACATCAATGTGCCAGATTTCCAAATACACCGCAATCGCGCCCTTTCGTGTGCCTAATTGATCCACCGCAATCGCCACATCGTTAGCGATTTTTAAAAACGGGATCGTGCCAGCGCTCGCATTCTTATGCCCATCAATATAACTCCCAATAGAGCGCACCAAAGAAAAATCCCAGCCAATCCCCCCGCCGTATTTGGACAACAGCGCCATTTCCTTATAGCTGTCAAAAATCCCTTCAATATTATCCGGCGTGCTGCCAATATAGCATGAGCTTAATTGGTGTTTGGTGGTGCGGGCGTTCGCTAGAGTGGGGGTCGCGCACATTGCTTCAAATTTGCTCAAAACTTCATAAAATTCTAAAGCGATTTTATTGGGTTCTTGTTCGTTTTGCGCCAAAAACATCGCAATGCTCATAAACATGTGCTGGGGCAATTCAATAGGGTTGTTGTTAGCGTCTTTTAACAAATAGCGATCATACAAGGTTTTAATCCCTAAATAATTGAATTGGAAATCCCTTTCAGGCTTGATCTGGCTGTTTAAAAACTCTAAATCAAATTTTTCCTTAAAGCCCTTAAGGATGCGGCCCTTTTCTTCAGCGTTTTCAAAATACTCTTTCAAATGCCTATATCCTGTAAAACCACTCACTTTATGGTATAAATCATACAAAAAAAGCCTTGAGGCGACAAAACTCCAATTAGGCGTGTCAATATCTATTTTATCCACAGCGGTTTTAATCAAAGTTTGTTGGATTTCTTCAGTAGTGATCTTGTCTCTAAATTGCAACCTCGCATCCACTTCTAGCTCACTTTGGCTCACGCCCTCTAAATTGTCCGTAGCGTCCTTAGTGTATTTTTGGATTTTGGTGATATCCAAAGGCTCAATGCGCCCGTTTCGTTTAACCACTGTAATCAAAATTTTTCCTTAAATTTGAATTAAATCGTTTGTTTTTTAAATTTGGAATTGTATCAATAAAAAACTTAAGAAAAAGAAAAGTTCAAGTTGGATCTGTTCTATTAATGAGAATGAGTTTTAAAGTCTTTTAATTTTTTATACCCCCTCCATTTAATGCTATTTGAGTTAAATCACCACCCTAATTTAGCACAAAGCTTAAGAAAACCTTGAAACCCCAAAATGACCAAACACTCTACAAGAAAGTTGCTAGGATTCCCGCAATACGCTGAAATTTCATGCATAGCGACAACAAAGGGCATTATTAAAAGCACCATATAAAAATCCCTTAGTCTCGCTCCTAACACAGCGTCATAAAACGCACCAAAAAACCTAGCCTTAAAAATGGCTTTAAAAAACTTGGGAAAACCTTGCCAAGTTTCAATAATCAAATAACCTGGCGACCTGCCTTTTGGGTTGAACAAGAAATTAGACAACAAAGCCGCTATTAGAGTCATTAGCCACACATAATAGCTATTTTTAGGGTCAAAGATCGGATCGCTAGCTGAACCATTGATCTCATACAAAATCCTAGTGGTTATGGAGAGACATCCCCCATAGACTAGACTCATTGCCCAGTGATATTCGGAGATGCTCAAACGCTCTTTGATATTCATGCTCTCTCCTTTCTCCCCTAAAACTACCTGTCATGCCCAAAATCACGATCATAGGTGGGCTCTCTTGGAGCTTGCGGCTCTCTATCAACGCCACGGATAAAATCTTCTACCCTATCGCCTATTTCAGCCCCAGAATATGCCCCTATTCCACCACCAATGCCTGCACCAAACACAGTACCCCACGGACCTCCAAGAGCCCCAATCATTCCACCCATTGCACCACCCATTCCAGCTCCAACACCTTCTCCTATATCTCTGCCAAGCTGACCCCTTGCCTCTATTTTAGGACTAGCTACAGCTACATTAGCCATTGCACCGCATAAAACCACTACACAACTAAATGCTTTTAATCCACTCATAACAAATCCTTTCATAAAATGGAGATTCAAGGCATGTTTGGCACACCTTGATAAGAATATTTATACCACAACCCTATTAAAAGCGTTGTTACAGATCAGCCAAATATCACAAAAATCTCAATAAATGTTTTGTTTATTCACAAATTACAGGATTAAGGTAAATGATTATAATATTTTAGGATTTTTCATTATTGAAGCAAATTAAGGTTTCTTAAAAAACTTAAAATACCCGTTTTCAATGTTAGTTTGAGGGGTGCGTGAAAGGCTCAACGAACCGCTAGGAATGTCTTTAATGATGGTGGTGCCGCTGCCGATTAAGACATTAGAGCCGATAGTTATGGGGGCGACTAGCTGGCTATCGCTCCCTATAAAGACATTTTCACCGATGATCGTTTGGTGTTTATTTTTGCCATCGTAATTGCAAGTGATCACGCCAGCCCCCACATTTGTGTTTTTCCCTATCTCACAATCCCCCAAATAGCTCAAATGCCCTGCTTTAGCGCCTTGAAGTTTGGCGTTTTTAGTCTCTACAAAATTCCCCACATGGCTATCACAAATCACGCTTTTAGGGCGCGCATGGGCAAACGGCCCCACACTGCTATTAACAATCTGGCTTTCTTCTATCACGCTATAAGCCTTAATGTGCGCGTTTTCTATCAAGCAATTCCCAATCAAACGCACCCCTTGCTCTAAAACGCACTCCCCCTTAAAACTCACGCCTTTTTCTAAATAAATGCTATTAGGTAATTGCATCACTACTCCTAAGTCCATGGCGTTTTTTCGCAGTCTTTCTAGCATGATTTCTTCAGCCTTCGCCCTTTCTGTTTGGCTATTCACCCCTAAAAAACACTCTTCTTCTAAAAAAATAGCGTCAATTTTTTCATTCCCCTTAATACCCAAAGCGATCAAATCCGTGAGGTAGTATTCTTTTTGGGCGTTTTGGTCATGTAGTTTGGGCAAGTATTTTTCTAAAAACTCCCTTTCAAACCCATACACGCCAGCGTTCACGTTTTTAATGGTTTTTTCTTCATCATTAGCGTCCTTTTCTTCTACAATCTTTTTAACCTGATGGTTTTCTAAAACAACGCGCCCATAACCTTTGGGGTCAGCTAAATGCAGTAAACCTATGGCGTTATTCTTGCTTTCTAATAAGGGGGTAAGAGCGTCTTTAGTGATTAAGGGCATGTCCGCATTCAAAATCAAAACCCGCTCATGTTTCGTAGAAATAGGCGTTTTATCTTCTTGCATGATAGCCCCACCTGTCCCTGAATATTTTTCCACGATTTGAGTGTGAAAGATTACGCCCTTAAAACGCTCCAACACCGCTTCTTTAATGCGTTCTCGTTGGTGGTGTAAGATAAGATGCACATCATCGCTGATTGAAAAAGCCACTTCTAAAATGTAAAATAACATAGGCTCCCCACAAATGGTGTGTAAAGTTTTAGGCAGGCTAGAACGCATGCGAGTGCCTTTGCCAGCGGCTAGTATGATTACAGAAAGCATTAAAATCCTTTTTTTAGGGAATTTTAACATGCCTTATCTTATAATTTGACTTTGTTTCATCAAAGATTTAAGGCTAGAATTTTGCGTTTTTTCATTTTTTTAATCCTCATTTGCCCTTTAATATGCCCTTTAATGAGCGCTGATAGCGCGCTGCCTAGCGTCAATCTCTCTTTAAACGCTCCTAATGATCCTAAGCAGCTTGTAACCACCCTTAATGTCATCGCCCTGCTCACGCTATTAGTTTTAGCCCCGTCATTGATTTTAGTGATGACGAGTTTCACCCGTTTGATCGTGGTGTTTTCTTTTTTAAGGACCGCTTTAGGCACGCAACAAACCCCCCCCACTCAAATTTTAGTCTCGCTCTCTTTGATATTGACTTTTTTCATCATGGAACCCAGTTTGAAAAAGGCTTATGATACAGGGATTAAGCCTTATATGGATAAAAAGATTTCTTACACCGAAGCGTTTGAAAAAAGCGCTCTGCCTTTCAAGGAATTCATGCTTAAAAACACACGAGAAAAGGATCTAGCGCTTTTTTTTAGGATTAGGAATTTGCCTAACCCTAAAACCCCTGATGAGGTGAGCTTGAGCGTTTTAATCCCGGCATTTATGATAAGCGAGTTGAAAACAGCGTTTCAAATCGGCTTTTTACTCTACTTGCCTTTTTTGGTGATTGATATGGTCATCAGCTCTATTTTAATGGCGATGGGCATGATGATGCTCCCGCCTGTAATGATTTCTCTGCCTTTTAAAATTTTAGTGTTTATTTTAGTAGATGGGTTTAATTTATTGACCGAAAATTTAGTAGCGAGTTTTAAAATGGTTTAATATTAAAAACATTCAAGCTATAAAAGCTTGAAATTAATTTAAAATTCATAATTCAAATACGCTGTAATGGATCTCCCTGGTGCGGGCTCTCTCCCTGTAGGGCTTGTGCCAATCCCCCTAAAATAATACTTCATGTTAAAAAGGTTATTGATTTGCAAACTCCCGGTGATTTTATGCCTACCGCTTTGCCATAAAACGGAGCTTACTTGAACGTTCAACACAAAATACAAGGGCAATAACCCCACTGAATTACAACCATACTCTAGCCCCCCTGTGTATTCTGGGTTTAAGGGCAGGCACACGGTTTGATCTTTAGCTTGATTGAGCATGGAACTATAAGCGCGGCTATAAAAATAGCTGCTAATTCCAAAAGTCGTGTGCTTGTAAGTATACATCATGTCAAATATGAATTGGTTAGGACTCACATAAGGCAAACGCTTCCCTTTAATGTCAAAGGGTTTATTGACAATGCCTGTAAAATAATAAGCAATATCATCAGCGTTAGAAGTGATGCGCGCATCAATGTAAGTGTAAGCCACATGAAATTGCAAACCCCTAATCGGCGCGTAATACAATTCTAATTCCACCCCTTGACTCCTAGCATTCACAGGCTGTGGACTATAGCCTCCCGCATAGTAACGATTGGCAAAAATCACAAAATAATTGGTATTAAAGCTCAATAGATTTTTATAACTATAGCGTTGCCCCACTTCAATTTCATTAAAAATTTGGTTGTAATTAGTCCTAGTAATGCCTACCATTGTGTGTTGTGGGGGGATAAAACTGCGGCGGTAGTTCGCATACCATATCCAATTTTCCATAGGTTTATAGCCAATGTTAAGGGCAGGACTCCATTCGTTTTGACGCTGTTTTTTACTGGTCCATACGGAAAAATCGTTCTTTTCTGGCTCTTTGTTATCGTAGTTTAAAAAGGTGTATCTAAGCCCTGGAGTTATCACCAATTTAGAATCAAAAAGCTCTATTTTATCGCTCAACCATACCGCTGTATAGTTGTTAAACATTTCTTGATTGTTACTAGGCTTTTTAGAAAGAACATATGGGGGCATATGGCACACCCCATCAATAATATCTGATTTTTCGCATGTGCTTTGATCGGATCTAATGAACATGTCCATCGTCATAAAACGCATGCCCACATTAAAAGTTTGCTTAACTTTATTAGTATTGACAACTAAGTTCAAATTAGGTTCAAATGCGTTCATCACATAACGCCTTAAATGATCAAAAATAAAAAATCCTGGATAATTTTGATCCGTATAAACAGGGCCTAATTTAGGATTGGTATTGACATTTAAATAGTTAGAATCAAATTTAAAATCCCTTGACATGTCATGCCCATAGTAGCTAAAAGTGAAATCCCCACCGACTCTATCCGTGTCCCCAAAAAAGTTTTGATACACAGCTCCCCATCGCTTCGCTCTCCCGCTTTTATCGTTATTAGGGCGGTTATTTTGAAAACGATTTTCATTATAGGCAGCTATACCTAAAGACCCAGGGTCTGTTAAAAAATAGCTGTAATATTGAAAAAAAGCAGTGATTTTATTACTATCATTGATTTGATACAACGAATCTAGCAAGTAGTTTTGAATGTTGGTAGGGCTGTTGTATCTAAACCCTTGCCCTTTGAGCCAATTGACTTGAGCTTGGATTCCAAAATGCTTATTCATCATACCCCCCGTTCTTAAATAGGTGTTAAAAAGCATGTTATTAACTAAGCTTTTATCAATGTTTTTAGAATTTTGATTGAAAAAGCCCCCATTTTCAGACTTGCCCCAAAAAGTGGTCCTCTCGCTCACCTGACTTTCCCAATTGGTAGGAATGCCTTTGGTGATGATGTTGATCACACCGCCAAAAGCGTTAGGGCCATAACGCACGCTCTCCCCACCTTTAGTTACACTGATTCTATCCACAGATTGAAAGGTTACAGGAAAAATAACCGTGCCAATTTCAACATAGGGCGCGACATAAATAGGGATCCCATTGACTAGAATCATTCCCGTATTAGAATGCCCTGGGCCTCCCGCACCAAACCCCCTAATGGAAATGCTAGGCACAGCTCCAATACCTGTAGAGTTTCTAATATGCACGCCCGGCACATTTTGCAAAGCTTCTTCAATGCTTTGATTCGCGCTTTTAGTGAGCTGCTTGTTAGAAATCACCGTGCGAGAACCCATATAGTTTCTAATCTCCTTACTTCTCCAACTTAAAGGCGCTTCTTTATCGTTAGCTATTCCTGAAGCTTCCACCCTTTCCAAATTATGAGTTTTGACAGCATGCGCGCTATGACTCAAAACAGCCAAAGAGACTAAAATTCTTTTCATTTACCACCTTTTATGAAAAATATTCTTTTTTACAACAAGGAGTACTTTATAATAACCATTATTAGTTTTAGCTTAAATTTTTAAAAAATTATTATTTAGATAATATTAATGACTTTTTTTATCAAAAATGCCGATTAATGCGAATGTTGATAGAAAGGATTGGGATATAAAGAAAAATAAAAATTTTTTAATATTTCTAATGGGTGGAATTTTAAACCAATAAAGGGTTTAAAAACCCTTTATGGCTAGCCTTTAAACCAAAATTTGAGTCGCATAAAAAGCTATCAAGGAAAACGCATACGCTACAACGGTTGTGAAGATGAATAAATACGCTACAAACTTTATCCCCCCAGCTTCCCTACCAAAAGTAATGGTCGCTGCAAAACAAGGGATATAAAACATCACAAACACGATAAAAGCGATCCCGCTAGGCACGCTGACTTCTTTTCTTAAAATCCCTCTAAAAGCGTCAGATTTTTCATTTTGATCCCCTAAAGAAAACAACACGCCTAAAGTAGAAACCACCACCTCTTTAGCCATAAATCCGGTTACAAGTGAGACACTCAAACGCCAATCAAAATCCATAGGGCTAAAGACTTTTTCTAAATACGCCCCACCTCTCCCTACAACGCTATTTTTTAAATTCTTTTTATCCAATTCGGTTTTTAATTCTTTTAATTTTTCTTCTTTGGCTTCGCTTGAAAGAGTGGTGTCTTTATCCACTAACAAGCTTTCTTGTTTGTAAGTCTTCATAGCCGCATCATTTTTAGGGTATTGGGACATAAACCAGATTAAAATCGCTCCCACTAAAATATAAGTCCCGGCTTTTTTGAGGTAAGAAAGCGATTTGGTATAGATACTGAAATAGACCATTCTCCAACTGGGAAAGCGGTATTTGGGCATTTCCATGATAAAGGATTCAGTCTGTCCTTTAAACACGCTTAATTTGAGTAATTTTGCCATCACTAACGCCACAACCGCCCCCAAAATATAAATGCAAAACAGCACAAACCCAGCGCTTGAAGAGGGGAAAAACGAGCCTACAAACAGCACATAAATAGGGAGTCTTGCCGAGCAACTCATAAAGCCGATCACAAAAAGCGTGATCAATCGTTCGTTATAGTTTTGTAAGGTTCTTGTCGCCATGTAAGCGGGAACTGAGCAGCCAAAACCGGTGATTAAAGGGATAAAGCTCTTCCCATGCAAGCCAAATTTATGCAAGATCCCATCTAGTAAAAACGCTACCCTACTCATATAGCCTGTCGTCTCTAGTAAAGAAATCCCAAAATACAACACCACGATTAAGGGCAAGAATGAAACCGTCGCTCCCACTCCCCCAATAATGCCATCGCCCACCAAAGACGCTAAATCTTCATTAGCCACATTTTCCTTAATGCTATCGCTCAAAAATTTAAACCCCTCTTCAAGCGCTTTTTGCACTCCCCCCCCTATTAAAAAGCTCAAGGAAAAAATGATAAACATAAACCCTAAAAAAATGAAAATCCCATAACGCTGGTGCATTAAAATCTTATCAATCTTATAAGTGTGTTCAAAACTCGCATTTTGTTTGTTTTCACTGATCACTGATTTAGCGATTCTTTGAGCGCTCTGGCTGTATTTTAAAGACTCTTTAAAGCTTTGAGATGGGACTTTGATATTTTCATTGTTTGCAGTGTTTTGAGAATAAAGCCTGACAATTTCGTCTAATAAAAGCTCTGTGTTCAAGCGATCTTCTTTGGATCTCGCGCTTGTTGGCACGCACACAACCCCTAATTCTTGAGAAAGCTTTTCTGTATTGATTTTAATGCCCTCTTTTTGCGCCTCATCCCACATGTTGAGCGCAAGAAGCATTTTTTTATTCGTACCTAATAACTGCGTGCTTAAGGCTAAATTACGCTCTAAATTGGTGGAATCCACCACATTGAGAATGAGATCGTATTGCCCCTTTTCTAAAAAATCTTTAGTAACCTTTTCTTCAGTGGTGAAGTCATTGAGCGCGTAAGTGCCTGGTAAATCAATGATAGTGATTTGATGCTCTTTATGGACTAAGCTCACTTCCATTTTATCCACGGTAACCCCGGCAAAATTCCCCACTTTCAAATGGGCGTTACTCAAAGCGTTGATGAGGGACGATTTCCCCACATTAGGCTGGCCCACAAGGGCGACAATGATTTCTTTCATTGGGTTTGAATGCTCCGCATTAAAGTTTTTTTAATTTTTGGTTATATAGTTTTTAAAAGTTAGCACTATAGCGCTATAAGACTAATTGTTATATAATAAAAGCGAGACAAGAATGTCAAAATGCGAAAGGAGCGTGTGATGTTGTGCGTGTTTGATATAGAAACCATTCCTAATATAAGCTTGTGTAAAGAGCATTTTCAATTAGAAGAAAATGATGCGCTAAAAATCTGTGAATGGAGTTTTGAAAAGCAAAAAGAAAAAAGCGGGAGCGAGTTTTTGCCCCTTTATTTGCATGAAATTGTCTCTATTGCAGCGGTCATTGGCGATGATTACGGGCAGTTTGTCAAAGTGGGGAATTTTGGTCAAAAACACGAGAATAAAGAGGGTTTTACAAGCGAAAAAGAGCTTTTAGAAGACTTTTTCAAATACTTTAACGAAAAGCAACCACGCCTAATAAGCTTCAATGGCAGAGGTTTTGATATGCCCCTACTCACGCTCAAAGCCCTTAAATACAATTTAACCTTAGACGCTTTTTACAGCCAAGAAAACAAATGGGAGAATTACCGCGCGCGCTATAGCGAGCAGTTTCATTTGGATTTAATGGATAGCTTGAGCCATTATGGATCCGTTAGGGGGTTGAATTTGAATGGCATTTGCTCTATGACGAATATTCCTGGTAAATTTGATGTGAGCGGGGATTTAGTGCATGCGATTTATTACAACCCCAATTTAAGCCAAAAGGAGAAAAAAGAGATTATTGATAGCTATTGCCAAAGCGATGTGCTTAACACTTACTGGCTTTTTTTAAAATACGAAGTGTTAAAAGGGGCTTTAAATAAGGAGCAATACCTTGGGCTATTGAATGATTTTTTAGCCAAATTCCCTAAAGAAAAATCCTATTCAAGCGTTTTTATTGACGCTTTAGAGAAAGAAATTAGGGAGTTTGCTTAAAATTCTATAAATTTAATAAAATAAAAAATGTGTTTTTAAGATTAGCTATATACTTTTTTGAGATGTTTCAATCCCTTTTTATATAATTTTTATTAGTCTCTTGCTAATGGCTTGAATAACAGGTACACACACGCTATTGCCTAATAAATCCATGCTTTCTTTGTAAGATGTATTCAGGTTATAATTTTTAGGAAAACCAAACAATCTTAATCCTTCTTGAATGCTCAAACGCCGTAATCCTACCTTTTTGTTTTTAAAATCTATTACTCCCATTTTATGCATATCACTCGCTACTAAGGTTGGAGTAGGCTCATTAGGGTGCAAGATTTTAGAAAATTCAAAAGAGAGTTTTCCACCACTAAGAGCAAAACCCAATTCGTTATTTTTAGGATTTTTAATTTGTTTTAAATAGCCTTTAGCAACCAAATCATCTAACAAATTGATTAAATCTGTATGATTAAAAAAATCTTGAATACTTTTTAAACTAAGAGGTACACCATCTTTTTTGGGTGTTCCCCAAAGTATAGCATATTTAGATTTGCGTCTTTCTTTTAAAAAGAGATTAAGAAAGTCTTTTTGAGTTTGATTAACTGCTCCTCTTAGCTCTAAATCCCACGAGTGAATATTATTACTAGCCCCTCTTTTATCTTTAATAGCCTTACCATAAAGTTCATTTGGAGTAAATTGAGACAAAATTTTTTTTGTGAAAGGGGTATTTAAAAGTTCCAAGTGGTGTTCTTGAACATCTTTAAAAACGCATTTTGTAGTAGGAAAATTATTCAAATCAATAGGACAAGATAAACTACCCACAATATAAAGGCGTTCTCTATTTTGTGCAACCCCAAAATCTTTGGCGTTCAAAAGTTTATAATTGACAAAATAACCACATTCTTTTAAGTGGCCTAACATAATGGAAAAAGTTTTTCCTTTGTCATGCGTAAGAAGTCCAGGAACATTCTCTAGCAAAAATCCTTTAGGTTTTTTAGCCAATAAAAACCGCATGATTTCAAAAAATAAAGTTCCTCTAGTATCATCTAACCCTCGTCGTTTCCCAGCACTAGAAAAAGGTTGGCAAGGAAAACCTGCTAATAAAATATCAAAATTAGGAATAGCATTTGTATCAATTTGTGTAACATCACCTTGTGGCGTTTCTTTAAAATGATTTATATAAGCTTGTAAAGCACTTTTTTTAATTTCAGAGCTTAAAACGCATTGCGATTTTAATCCTATACTAAATAAAGCTTGTTCAAATCCCAAACGTAATCCCCCAAGACCTGCAAATAAATCTACAAAACGCACAATTTGATTTTTATGATCTGTGAAATAGGGCTTAAAATTATTGGGCTTCAATAATGGTGTAAAAAGGTCTTGTTCTACTATCATGGAGTTATTATAATTGTTTTTGGCTATAATTTGGCTTATTGGCAGTCATAAAAGGATAAGCTATAAGTACGATACAACTTTATAAAGATTTAAAACAAATTGAATGGGATAAAACACAAGGAAAAATTACTTTTTGTTTAGCTAATATCTCTACTACTTTAAAAGCTAAAGATACAGTGGGGTTTGTTTTGCAAGAATGGCTTAAAGATTTTATGTTGCAGGTTGGCTATCAATTTGAAGAACCAAAAAATTCACAAAGTTTTCCTGATTTTTTATTATTTAATCAAGAACTACAAATTTGGGAGTTTTTAGAAATCAAGGCTTTTCAATACGAAAAAAACCCCGCATTTGATATTGCAAATTTTGAGTCTTATTGTGATAGATTACTAGAAAATCCACAAATTTTAAACACTTTTTACTTGATTTTTGCCTATAAGATGCAAGAAAATGGGGATATTCTAATTAAAGAAATTTATTTGCATAAAATTTATGAAATTGCAGGGCGTTCATCTTATTATCCTTTAAAAGTGCAAGTAAAAAGAAAGATGATTTATAACATACGCCCTAATAGTGCTTTTAAAACTAATAAAGCTTTTGCTTTTCAAAATACACATGAATTTATACAAGCTATTTATGACACTTTAAAACTTTATAAAGGGGAAGAGAAAGCTTTAGAATGGTATAAAATTTTACTAGAAAATATAGCACTATCCTTTGATTAAAAAGGTCAAGATAACTCAAGCGGATTTTTTCATATCGGTTTTAGGAAAACTATTTATTGGATTTTTTAAACCCCAAAAATATTTTTGGCTTAATTCAACCCAATATCCATCAATGAGCCTTAAGTTACTAGACACGCATCGCTAAAAACAAACTCCTACTCCAAATTTTTGGCATAAGAAGAGGCATAAAGCCTCTTCATAAAAAGGATTGAGCGATTTTAATGTCTTTCTGGGGGCTGTATGCCTAGCCAATCTTTATAGAATGTCTCTATATCAGGCTCAAAATCATGGATCACAGGATACCAAGGAGTCGGAGCTTCAACATCCAAAAGGATGCCGCAATCCGGGCAAATATACTCCCGATACACTTGCCAGTGAGTATCACTGGCTAAGAGTTTAGGATACACCTCTTCCATTTTTTCTGCTGTATCGCGCACATAGATGTTTGCATGCAATTTCCAGTTTTCTTCCGGGGCACAGAATGCATGACCGCATGAACACTTAATGACCCATTTCTTTTGAGAATCTTGCACCACAAACAAATGCGGCCCCAAGGGTAAGACGATTTTGTCATCAAAATCTACCTTATCTTGCAACACCTTCAAATACATTTGGAACCTTTCATGATCTTTAGGCATGCTAAGCATTTTTAAGACAGTGTTCCAATCCAAGTTCCCCTCTACTAAATTTTTAATTTGTTCTTGTGTGTATTTTGACATGACCATTCTCCTTTCTTTATTTCTCATCAACCAACAGAACTGTGCGCACATCAGGCAATTTGCTCAAATCCATCCTGTATTTAGATCCATAGGTGAATACGCCAAGCTCATCTTCTTTCACGCTCCAGCTCTTTGGCAAGTTCCAGAATGTTTTAAAATCATTCAAAAACTTAGGCGAGAGATCAAAGCTAGTCGCATACATGTGCTTAACCTGTTTGGAAGCCTCTTTTTCAAGGATAGCGTTTCTTTCTTGCTCCATCCATTGTTTTACCGGTATGGATCTAGCCTTTCTGTTTTCAAGAATTTCTTTTCTTCTGGCTTTCGTTTTGGCTTCATCTCCTACCCAAATGCCGTCTTTATTCTGGCTCACAATCGCGCCATAAACCTTGTAAGCGTATTCTGGCAATAGCTGTTTGCTGTTTAGGTCTTCTAAAATCGCGTTCAAATCCCTTTCAATAGGATCGCCAAATCCAGGACCGCCTTTGATGTAATTCAAATACAAGTCGTAATTATCAAAGCAGTTCTCAGTGGTGATGCATTGCTTATCCCTTTTGACTTGAGACGCATGAGAAATGTGCTTTTCATAATCTCTATCCGTTGGGTTAAAATCGCCTCCCAAAGGCAAGCTGGCGTTATTTTTAATCCTGTTTTTTAAATCGGTGTTGTGCGCTTCAAACCTATAACCACTAGCCGCTGGATAGCCCCCCATCATACCCCAATCGCTATTCATATAGCCATTACCCATAAAGAACATGGTCCAATCATGCGCACCCCACACCATTCTTAAGGTTTCAAACCCGTTACCGCCTCGATATTTCCCATACCCACCGGTATTGGCTTTGACATTCCTGCCTAGATAAAGAAGAGGTTCTGCCATTTCCCAAATTTCAACATCGCCCATATCGCCCTCTGGATTCCAAATAGCTGCTGCGTGATTCAGGCCGTCTTTTATCGCGCAAGCTCCAGTCCCACAAGAACTTGTCTCAAAGCTATTCACCGCATGGATTTCTCCATCTTGGTTGATACCACCGCCTTGCAGCCAATTGGAAGTGTTAGCGTTCCCGGAATTGACCTCTTCTAAATACCCTCGGCTGTAATACGCTTGAGACAAGCCTCTCCACAAAGCGCTCCAGCCTGATACCAAGAAATGCCACGCATAAGCATGCCCAGTGCGTCTGTCATCTGGATTCATCCAAGTCCCTTTTTTGAGTCTGAATTGAGTCGCAAAATAAGCGCCATCGTTGATGCGAGAAGTGGGGATCAATGTTTGAGTCATCATCACCCAAATGCCGCTAGTAAAGGACACTTGGTTGCAATTGAAAGAGTGCCATCCCCACCTGGACGCGCCATCAAAATCCAATTTCCATGTAGCGTCTTTATTGATAGTGATTTCCACTGGAGAGTGCATGATCGTATCTAGCTTAGCAAATTCAGAGCACACACCAATATCCTTATGCGCATAAGGCACATCCACAAACGCTACCTTTCTATACTTGCCAGGTATGGTCATGGATTTGATCCTAGAGATAAGGCCTCTTCTCCCTTCTTCAATCACTTCATCAATAAATCGCATGTAAGAATCAATGCCGTCTTCTTTAATGACTTCCATCACTAAATCCCTAATCATGTGGCACCCAGCAATCCTAGTCCTTTCATCCAAAATCCAATATTTAGGCGTTCTTACTGATCTTTGAGATTCATGCAACCAATCCTTAAAGCTCTCATCATTCGCCCCTGTTTTACGGCAAGTGATCATGTATCCATCCCCAAACCTTTGAACCTGTCCGGTACTCATCGATCCTGGAGTAACTGATCCCGTATCAATCACATGCGTAACGCCGCCTACCCACCCGATCAATTTTTCATCGTGAAAGATAGGCACAAGAGTCATGATATCGCATGGGTGCACATTCCCAATCGCGCAGTCGTTATTGGTGAAAATATCCTTATCGTTGATACCAGGGTTATCTTCCCAATTATTCTCTACCATGTATTTAATAGCCGATCCCATAGTGCCTACATGGATAATGATACCCGTAGAAGTCAGCACGCTATCGCCCACAGCGTTATAAAGCGTGAAGCACAATTCACCCTCTTGCTCAACAATAGGGCTTGCAGCAATCCTTTTAGCCGTTTCTCTGGCATGCACGATACCGCCTCTTAATTTAGAAAACATTTTCTCATAACCGATCGGATCTCTTTCTTTAAACTCTAGTTTTTTAAGGCCATTATAATGCCCTGTCTTTTCTGTCCTGGCTAGGATTTCATCTCTAGCTTGTTTTAAAGTTTTGCCGTTTTTCAATAAATTTGCCATTTTGAACTCCTTTATTTAATTTCTTTCAAGTGGAACAATCGGTGTTTGTCTAGTCTTGTCGCAAAGCCTTTGGGTATCACAAAAGTGGTTGAATCCGCTTCCACGATCGCAGGCCCTATGACTTCATTTCCAGGCAGTAACTTTTCCATGTGCCACACATCTGCATCCACCCATTGCTTATGCCGATAGAATTTTCTAACGCCTACTTTGGCCTCTTTTGGAGGCGTAGCACCATGCTCTTTTTCAACCGGAATCACAGGTTTTTGCGTAGCCACAACACCACGCATGATCACGCCAGTCACGCTAAAACCAAGCTCTGGAGAACACGCTGATTCAGAATAAACGCGAGCGTAGGTTTTTTCATATTCTTTGACAATCTCTTCCCAATCAGCCACGCTTGTAGCTTTTGACACAGGAGAAGTGATCTCTAAGTCATTCAATTGCCCCATATACTGCATCCTGTATCCAGGTCTTAGAATCACATCTTTTTCAGAGAATCCATTGATCTTGAACTCTTCAATCACTTTAAGGGTCAATTCATCCCATGCGTCTTGAATGATTTTGCATGCTTCTATTTTGGACTTGTCTGAAGAATACTGCGGAATGGCTATATCCACGCTCTTGTCGTATCTGTATTCAAAATCAGCGCAAGCGCAACCAAAAGCACTAAATCCAGCCGCCCATGCAGGCACTACCACATCCTTAAACCCTAAGCCTTCTGTATAGCCATAAGTGTGCACAGGTCCCGCGCCACCATACGAAAAGCACGCAAAGTCAGATGGGCTATACCCTTTAGCGCTAATATTGGATCGCAAGTATTCTTTAAGCTCCAAATCAAGCAATTCAATCACACCCGCAGCCGCATCTTCTACGCTAATGCCTAGCGGATCAGCGATTTGCTCTTTAATGTGTTTTTTAGCTCTGTTGGCATCTAATTTGATCAAACCGCCTAAGAAATTATCCGGGTTCAAATAGCCTAAAACAATGTGGCAATCGGTTACTGAAACCGTGTCTAATCCGCTGTCTTTCCAACAAGTGCCAACTCTATACCCCGCGCTGTCAGGCCCTAGTTTGACCGATCGGCTGTGCGGATCAATGCGCACAAAACTCCCCGCACCTGCACCAACAGAATCCATAGCCACAAGCGGTAGAGATAAAACAAGACGCGCCATATCAGGGTCAGAAGCGATGTTGAAATTGCTCTTAACGATAAGCGCCATATCAAAGCTCGTGCCGCCAATATCGCTGCATGCAATATTGTCATAACCAAGCGTTTCGCCTAGCAATTTAGATCCGATCACGCCTCCAATAGGGCCGCTCACGATCGTTCTGGCAAGCTCTTTAGCTTTCCAACTAATGGTGCCTCCATGCGTTGCCATCACACGAAGATCAAATTTAGCGCCATGCTCTTTGAAGCGGTTGCTGACTTTAGAGAGAGTTTGCCTGCTTGGCTCAGCCGCATAAGCTTCTAAGATAGTGGTGTTCATTCTGTGGCTTTCTTTTCTTTGAGGGTAGTAATCCACCGAAGCGAATACCGGAATATTTTTACCCAATTTTTCAATCTCTTTTAACGCTATATCTCTAACGATCCGCTCGCTTTCAGCGTTTTTATGAGATTGTAACAAGCAAATCACAATAGCCTTTGCGCCTGCTTCTAAAAGCTCCTTAACAGCAATTTTAACCTCTTCTTCGCGCACTGGGATAACCACTTGCCCCTTGACATCGGTTCTTTCTGTAACGCCTCTAATCCTTTTTAAAGGAATCAGCGGATCATCATACTTGTGTGTGTTGATATGCAATCTTTCTTCTAGCGCATACCCCAAGTAGGATTGCAACGCCCTACCCATAGAATGCATCTGCTCAAAACCCTTATTGCAAATCAGGCCCACTTCCATCCCACGCCTTTGGACGACCCGATTGAGCATCGCCGTGCCAGAATACACGCAAGTGACCAACTCTGGATAAACCTTACTGACATCTGATTTCCAATGCGATAAAGCGTCTTGTGAGCTATTATAAATAGCTAAACTCTCATCTTCTGGGTTGCTTTGGGCTTTACCGACTACGAAACTGCCATTTTCTTTCACAAAAAATGTGTCCGTCATGGTGCCACCGGCATCAATACCCATCACCTGAACTCTTGCGTCTTTCATTGTTAGACTCCTTGTATTAAAGTGTTGCTCGAGGTAACCTATCAAGGTAACCTATTCAAATAGTAGGACTGATTTTTAAATGGAAATCGTTTATTTCAAAGTTGTTTGTAATAAGGGAAAATTTGGTGTAATAAAGTGAAAAGTAGTAACAAATTCATTTAAAACGCTACTGATATTCATCTTAAATTACCCAAAAATATCATATAAATATCATATAGGCAGAAAAATATTAAACCTATATTAAATCAAAAGGCAAAATTCAATTCTAAGGTGCCGATCTGGTGGTGTTTAGGCTGGGATTGAAAGGTTTTACTAATATCAGTGATTGTAAAAGCCACCCTAAAGCTGCGCCACATCATAGCCGCTCCTATTTCACTGGCATAAACAAAGTATTCCAAATTAGCAATGCCCCTAGTTTCAGGGCTATTGCCTTGAATGAATATGTTAAGGGGTTGGAAGCGCCCAAAAGCCCCTACAAAAAAATAGATGGAAAATTTATCGCTATAAGGCATGCCCCCATCAAAAGCGGTATTGACTTTATTGACCCCATAATCAGCGTCCAAGTTATACCCAGCCCTAAAGAGCGAGCCGAGTTGGAAATAATCCCTCGCATTACCCAGCTCCACATTAAACCCAGGCATCAACTCCATAGAAAAAAAACGAGTCTTTAAAAGGGGGACTTTTTTGAGCAATTGGTAGTGCAATTCAAAAATAAATTCGTTTTTGAGCTGCGTGTTCCAGCCATAAAATTGGGGATCATGACCCCATTTATGAATGAGACGCTGCGTTTGAGCGGCCAAAGAATCTTGCCCTGTCGTGCCTAAAGAAAGCGTGAATAACTCCATGAAAGTTTGATGGCGGTTATACACATTCAAATTCACCCGTAAATACCCCCCATAAGGGTGGTTGTCATGCAAATGCACCAGTTTTCTGTTTGCCAGTGAGGGGGTATACATGTCTTGGGCGAGAGAAATACCAAAACGAGTAACCCTAGGGCTTTTATTGAAAAACCCTAAATACGAAGACCATTTCATCGCTTTATTTTTAGAAAAATCAAACTCTTTAGTAGAAAAGCCTATTTGATTGCCTGCGGTATAATACTCATCAATGTAAGGATTGATATAACCATCATTTTCAGTCATCAAATTGATAGAATAGCGTTTAGAGGGCGTTAGTGGGGTTGAAGGGGTTGGAATGATTTCCTTTGCCCATGCAAATATTCCTAATGATAAACATAAAATAAATTTGAAAAACAAAACACTTCCTTAGGTTATTGTGGGGTTATTGTAACGAAATAAGACTGAATTATAAGGGTGTTTGAGAGGTAAAAAGAGGAAACTTTTACCCCCATTGAAAAAAGCGTGGTTTTAGGCATAAGAAAAACTCACACCAAAAAATAAAACACCCCACACACGACTAAAGCGACAAAAATTAAAGTCAAAACGCAATAACCCATAATATCTTTAGCGCCCAAACCGGCAATGGCTAACGCGGGCAAAGCCCAAAAAGGCTGTATCATGTTCGTCCAAGCGTCTCCCCAAGCGATAGCCATAGAAACCACGCCCGGATCCACCCCCAAGCTTTGGCCAGCTGGGAGCATGATAGGAGCTTGAATCGCCCATTGCCCTCCGCCTGACGGAATAAAAATATTAACAATCCCTGCGCTCAAAAAAGTCATGAGCGCGAAAGTTTTTTCATTAGCGATGTGCGTGAAGGCTAAAGAAAGCATTTGCGCTAAAGAATGCCCCCCCACGCTATGGCTTGCCATCATCCCCATAATCCCAGCATAAAAAGGGAATTGGAGTAAAATCCCAGCCACGCTCCTAGAGGAATGATTGATCGCTTTCACATAAGCTAAAGGGGTTTTATGGAGCAAAATCCCTAAAAAAAGGAAAATCGTATTGACAATGTTTAAACTAATCCCTCCCCCTTTAAAAAAATAAACACCAAGATACCCAAAACCCAAAAAAACCAAAAGATAAGAAAGCAAAGCGCTGTTTTCCAAAAAATGCGCGATTGTTTTGTCTTGTTGGTGGTCAATGAGTTCAATCTCTTTGTATTCGTCTTTTAAAAGCTTTGAATCAATCTCAACGATTTCTTCTTTTTTAGGGTGGATTATTGCCATTAAAAAGGGTAACCCTACAAGAATGATCCCTATAATGATTAAATTATAAGCAGAAAAAATCGTCTGACTGATAGGGATAGCTTTTTCAATCACCCCAGCACTCATTTTGGACAGATTTTCATTTTGGGTGGCAACGCTTAAAGGGATAGAGCCTGATAAACCCCCATGCCAGATGACAAAACCCGAATAAGCGCTAGCGATGAGCAGCCTGTAATCCACCCCTTTAACATTTTTGGCGATCTCTTTTGCAAAAATCGCGCTAATCACTAAGCCAAAACCCCAGTTGATCCAATTAGCGATTAACGATAAAAAAGTAACCAACCATAAAGCCGTGTAATACCCCTTAGGTAAAGACGCCAAGTATTTTAAAAGTTTTTGGACTAATTTAGCGCTAGCTAGAGCCTGACCCAGCACCAAAATAAGGGCCATTTGCATAGAAAAGCCTAAAAGCGTCCAAGCGCCATTCCCCCAACTAGAAATGACAGACGAAGCGTCTTGCCCTGTCAAGCAATAAACAAGAACAAACACGACAAACGATAAAAGAGCGACCAAGACAAAAGAGTCCGGCAAACATTTAGACGCTAAAAACACGCACGCTGAAGTCAAATGCCTTAATAAAAACATAAACACCCCCTTTTATAAACTATAAGTGCACTTCAAATTCAGCTTCTGTTTTTTCTCTCACTTGATCAAGGCTGACACCCTCTTGCAATTCCACTAATTTCATGGCGTTATTGGAAAACTCAAACACCGCTAAATCCGTTATCAATTGATGCACCACGCCTTTTCCTGTTAAGGGTAAGGAGCATTCTTTTTTCACTTTAGACTCCCCGTATTTGTTGCAATGTTCCATGATGACAATCACTTTTTTAGCGCCATGCACCAGATCCATAGCCCCTCCCATGCCCTTTATGAGTTTTTTAGGGATCATCCAATTAGCCAAATCCCCATTTTGTGAGACTTCCATCCCCCCTAAAATCGCTAAATCAATATGCCCCCCACGAATCATCGCAAACGAATCCGCGCTGTTGAAAAACGAAGCGCCCGGCACCACGGTTATGGTTTCCTTTCCTGCGTTGATAAGATCCGCATCAACGCTCCCCTCTAAAGGGTAAGCGCCAATCCCTAATAGCCCGTTCTCGCTTTGGAAAACGATATTCATCCCGCTCACTTCATTAGCCACAAGCGTGGGCAAGCCTATCCCTAAATTCACATACATACCATCTTTCAATTCCTTTGCCGCTCGTTTAATGATAGCCTCTCTCATTTCGTGCTCCTTGTGGTGGTTTTTTCTATCCGTTTTTCAAATTTCTCGCCCTTATAGATGTGTTGCACATAGATTCCTGGCAAGTGTATTTCATCTGGGTCTAATTCCCCGGCCGGGACAATTTCTTCCACTTCAGCGACGCATATTTTTGACGCCATCGCGCACAAGGGGTTGAAATTTCTAGCCGTTTTTCTAAACACCAAATTCCCAAGGGTGTCGCTTTTATAGGCTTTGATAAGCCCATAATCGCCCGTTATCGCTCTTTCTAAAATATACTCCTTGCCGTTAAACTCCCTTGATTCCTTGCCTTGAGCGATCAAAGTCCCAACCCCTGTTGGGGTGTAATAAGCGGGTATCCCAGCCCCTCCAGCACGCAAGTTTTCAGCTAGCGTGCCTTGCGGTGTCAAAACGACTTCAATTTCTCCATTCAGCATCTGCGATTCAAAAATCTTATTCTCCCCCACATACGAAGCGATAATCTTTTTAATCTGCTTTTTTTCCAAAAGAATACCCAACCCAAAGTCATCAACGCCGCAATTATTGCTCACGACAACCAAATCCTTAATGCCTTTCTTATAAATGTAATCAATGGCGTATTCGGGTATCCCGCACAGCCCAAAACCGCCCACTAAAATAGTATCCCCATCTTTTAACCCGCTCAACGCTTTGTCTAAATCGGTTATAACCTTGTTCATCTCATTCTCCTTATTTTTGTTCAACTACCACTGATAGCCCTTGACCACCGCCCACGCACAACGATGCGCAACCCACGCCATGCCCACTCCTTTTCATTTCATGCAATAAAGTAACTAAGATTCTAGCGCCGCTCGCGCCAATAGGGTGGCCAATCGCTATCGCGCCTCCATTCACATTCACGATATTAGGGTTTAATTCAAGCTCTTTTAACACGGCGATGCTTTGCGCGGCAAAGGCTTCATTGAGTTCAAAAAGATTGATGTCGTTGAGATTCATTTTGACATTTTTAAGATTGTTTTTAATAGCGATGCTTGGGCATATGCCCATTATATCCGGACTGCAACCGCCCAAACCAAACCCCTTGATAGTGGCCATTGTTTTTAACCCCAGTTTTTGCGCTTTTTTAGCGCTGCATAAAATGATAATACTCGCGCCATCATTGATCCCTGATGAATTTCCTGCCGTTACCGATCCGTCTTTTTTAAAGGCGGGTTTGAGCTTTGCAAGGGATTCTAGCGTCGTGTCTCTAGGGTATTCGTCTTCTTTAAAAACCACCACGCCTTTTTTATTCGCTATTTCAATAGGCGTGATTTCTTCTTGGAATTTCCCTGCATTAATGGCGGCTCTCGCTTTGAGTTGCGACTGGAGCGCGAATGCGTCTTGATCTTCTCGGCTTATGTGGTATGCTTGAGCGACATTATCAGCGGTGATCCCCATGTGGTAATCATTGAACGCATCCCACAATCCGTCATGTATCATGGAGTCTATCATGTTTGCATTCCCCATTCTTTTCCCCTCTCGCATGTCAAACGACAGATAAGGCGCTGCGCTCATGTTTTCCACGCCACCGCACACCACCACTTCATCGCACCCAAGCACGATGCTGTCATGCGCTAATTGGATAGCTTTCATAGACGATCCGCAAACCATATTGACGCTAAAAGCGTTTCTGTCATTGGGTATGCCAGAATCCAGTTGGATCTGCCTGGCGATATTTTGACCCAAACCAGCGCCTAAGACATTGCCTAAAACGACAGAATCCACATCGCTAGGCTCAAGTCCGCTCGCGTTCAAAGCGTCTTTAAGCACGCTAACGCCCATTTGCCTAGCGCCCACATTCTTTAGAGAGCCTAAAAAACTCCCTACAGCACTACGCTTTGCCGCCACTATAACCACTTCATTCATGTCTTTGCCTTTAAGTTGATTTACTCATCATAGTATCACTTTTAAGTGATTGAAACCCTAATAAGTTTTATTCTGTTTTAGGTTTTGTTTTAGATTGAGAGCGATCCGTTTATTTTTTTCACAAAAATATTATTCTTATCGTTCAATGATTATTGCACGATCTTTTATCATTACATTATTAAAGCGTTCTTTAATTTTAAGCGCGATTATGCTACAATTAGAGCCATTATGCTTTCAATAAAGGGTGTTTTTGACTAAAAAATTCATGTCTTGGATGGTGGTTATCGGGGCTTTAATTTGCGTGCTTTTAGGGGTGTTTATCTTCTTTACCAGCATGTCGGTTAAAAAATCTTTAACCGCTTATCTTAACGCTTATTTGGATCAACGCCCCCATATTAAGGGCATGGGGATTGCAGGTGCTCCTTTTGAATGCGAAGGGTTTTTTAAAATCGCATGCGTTTCTAAAGAGCTGAGTTTTTTAGATTCTCAAAACTCCCCTATTGTGGATTTTAAAAATTTAAAGATCAAGCTCCATTCTTTAGATAAAAGCTCTCTTACCCTTTCTGTCCATTCTCAAATCCAATCCCCTATTTTAGAACAAGATATTCAGCAAAAAATCCATCAAATCCCCTTAAAAAACTTGAATGCCTTATTAGAAAAAATGAAACCCACGCGCTTGAATTGCTCTTTAAAATTCAACGCTTTAGATGAAAAAACCTTAAATGACAACTTAAAATGCGATTTGACTAATGCAGAAAATAT
This sequence comes from Helicobacter pylori, assembly GCF_011175115.1. GTDB lineage: Bacteria > Campylobacterota > Campylobacteria > Campylobacterales > Helicobacteraceae > Helicobacter > Helicobacter pylori_DF. Next base: position 197,276 of record NZ_SHOW01000002.1, read on the forward strand.
CCTTGCTTACACTTTTTTTCAAGAGGGTTTAATGGAGGCACAAGAAAATCTATCCCTTAAAAATATTTTTAAAACCTTGAGTTCTAAAGACGCTAAAGCCATAGAAGAGTTGCAAGACAAACTACGTTTTTTAGCGCCAAAGTTGGGTGTTTCTATCCAAGCGCGCCATCTTAAAAATGTTTTAGAAGCCTTTTATTACCAAAATAAAGAGAGTTTGGGCTTTTTTTCCCCTTATTTTAGCTTGCGTTCTCAAACCCCTAGCGTCTCTTATGAAAGCGCGTTAGCTTCTTTAGAAAACTATTTTATGGCCTTGTTCCAATCCCGTTTTAAAGACGATACCGCACTCCAACAGAATTTTAAAGGATTGTTGCAAGCCTTTGTTTCTATGGCTAAAGACAAACAATCCCAAATCGCTCTTAACGCCCAAGCTAAAGACAACGCCAAGCTGACTTTTAACGCTTTGTTAGAAAGCCTTAGCGTGAATTTCTTTCAATCTTACACAATAAGCCATGAGTGATTTCAAAGTCCCGCCCAAAGCTAAAGGGTTTAAACGCCTTTTTAAAGCCCTTTTTTATTCTAAAGACGGGCTTAAATGCGCATGGGCTGAAGAGAGCGCGTTCAGGCAAATTATTATTTTGGCTCTTTTTTGCATCGTTCTAGCGAGCTATCTAGCTAAAGATTTTTTAGAATGGGGGCTATTGATCTTGCCTTGTTTTTTATCGGTGGTGGTTGAACTCATCAATAGTTCCATTGAAAAGGCTGTAGATTTTACTGGCACCGAGTTCCACCCTTTAGCCAAAAAGGCTAAAGACATGGCCAGTTCGGCCCAACTGATAGGGCTTATTTTTTGGGCTTTGATTTGGGGGCGTTATCTTTTAACGCTTTATTTTAATTAAATTTTAGGGAGACACATGCAAGATCATTTAGTTAATGAAACAAAAAATATTGTAGAAGTGGGGATTGATTCTTCTATTGAAGAGAGCTATTTGGCCTATTCCATGAGCGTGATCATAGGGCGCGCTTTACCGGACGCTAGAGATGGCTTAAAGCCTGTGCATAGGCGTATTTTGTATGCGATGCATGAATTAGGCCTTACTTCCAAAGTCGCTTACAAAAAAAGCGCTAGGATCGTGGGTGATGTGATTGGTAAATACCACCCCCATGGCGATAAAGCGGTTTATGATGCGTTAGTGAGAATGGCGCAAGATTTTTCTATGCGTTTGGAATTAGTGGATGGGCAGGGTAACTTTGGCTCTATTGATGGCGATAACGCTGCGGCGATGCGTTACACTGAAGCCAGAATGACTAAGGCGAGTGAAGAAATTTTAAGGGATATTGATAAAGACACCATTGATTTTGTGCCTAATTACGATGACACCTTAAAAGAGCCAGATATTCTACCAAGCCGTCTGCCTAACCTTTTAGTCAATGGGGCTAATGGGATCGCCGTAGGGATGGCGACTTCTATCCCCCCTCACAGGATTGATGAAATTATAGACGCTTTAGCGCATGTCTTAGAAAACCCTAACGCTGAATTAGATGAAATTTTGGAATTTGTCAAAGGGCCTGACTTTCCCACTGGTGGGATCATTTATGGTAAAGCAGGGATTATTGAAGCCTATAAAACGGGGCGAGGGCGCGTGAAAGTACGGGCCAAAGTGCATGTGGAAAAAACAAAAAATAAAGAAATCATCGTTTTAGATGAAATGCCTTTTCAAACCAATAAAGCCAAATTAGTGGAACAAATCAGCGATTTAGCGCGAGAAAAGCAAATTGAAGGCATTAGCGAAGTGCGCGATGAGAGCGATAGAGAGGGCATTAGAGTGGTGATTGAATTAAAAAGAGACGCGATGAGTGAAATTGTCTTAAACCACCTTTACAAACTCACCACCATGGAGACCACTTTTAGCATCATTTTACTCGCTATTTACAATAAAGAGCCTAAGATTTTCACGCTTTTAGAGTTGTTGCGCCTTTTCTTAAACCACAGAAAAACCATTATTATAAGACGCACGATTTTTGAATTAGAAAAGGCTAAGGCCAGAGCGCATATTTTAGAGGGCTATTTGATCGCCTTGGACAATATTGATGAAATCGTGCAGCTCATTAAAACAAGCCCAAGCCCAGAAGCGGCTAAAAACGCCTTAATGGAGCGTTTTACTTTGAGTGAGATCCAAAGCAAAGCCATTTTAGAAATGCGTTTGCAGCGCTTAACAGGCCTTGAAAGGGATAAGATCAAAGAAGAATACCAAAACCTGCTAGAGCTTATTGATGATCTCAATGGCATTTTAAAGAGCGAAGATCGCTTGAATGAAGTCGTCAAAACAGAGCTTTTAGAAGTCAAAGAGCAGTTTTCTTCTCCAAGGCGCACTGAAATTCAAGAATCTTACGAAAGTATTGACACAGAAGATTTGATCGCTAATGAGCCTATGGTGGTGAGCATGAGCCATAAAGGCTATGTGAAAAGAGTGGATTTAAAAGCTTATGAAAAGCAAAATCGTGGAGGTAAAGGCAAGCTTTCAGGCAGCACTTATGAAGACGATTTCATTGAAAACTTTTTTGTGGCTAACACGCATGATATTTTGCTCTTTATCACCAATAAGGGGCAATTGTATCATTTGAAAGTCTATAAAATCCCAGAAGCGAGCCGGATCGCTATGGGTAAAGCCGTTGTGAATTTAATCTCGCTCGCTCCGGATGAAAAAATCATGACGACTCTAAGCACTAAAGACTTTAGCGATGAACGCTCTTTAGCTTTCTTCACGAAAAATGGCGTGGTGAAGCGCACCAATTTGAGTGAATTTGGCGGTAATAGGAGTTATAGCGGTATCAGAGCGATTGTTTTAGATGAAGGCGATGAATTAGTGGGTGCAAAAGTTGTGGATAAAAACGCTAAGCATTTACTCATCGCATCGCATTTGGGTATTTTCATTAAATTCCCTCTAGAAGATGTGCGCGAGATCGGAAGAACGACTCGTGGGGTTAGAGGGATTAAGCTGAATGAAAATGATTTTGTTGTCGGTGCGGTCGTCATTAGCGATGACAGCAACAAGCTTTTGAGCGTGAGCGAGAACGGGCTTGGCAAGCAAACTCTAGCCGAAGCGTATAGGGAGCAATCTCGTGGAGGTAAGGGGGTCATTGGCATGAAGCTCACTCAAAAGACCGGTAATTTGGTGGGCGTTATCAGCGTGGATGATGAGAACTTGGATTTGATGATCCTTACTGCGAGCGCGAAAATGATCAGAGTTTCCATTAAAGATATTAGAGAAACCGGAAGAAATGCCAGTGGGGTAAAACTCATAAACACCGCTGATAAAGTTGTGTATGTCAACTCTTGCCCTAAAGAAGAAGAGCCAGAAAATTTAGAAACCTCACATGCACAAAATTTGTTTGAGTGATGCGTTTCTTTTCATTCTTTTATTTTTTATTTTATTTTTTAGGGGTTTCTTTGCATGCCCTAAGCCCCCTAGAAGAACAAGAATTTTTAATTTCGTACCGCTTGAAAATCGTTGATTCCAGGGTGATGGGCGAAGAGTATTCTGTCTCTAAGCCTATCGTTAGCCGCATTAAAACAGCCCCCTATGTTTTAGACTATCATTGCTCTATTATTACTAGCAACTTGCCCGATTTGAAAAACCCCTTGCTCCAAACCAAACTAGAACGCTTCCTTTTAGAAATAGCGTTAAAAAAGGAAAAAGAGCGAGTCATTGATTGCCTTTTAAAAAGCCAAGTCGCTATCACGCATTATGATCATAGCTATAAAAACGGCACCACTACCACGAGCATTCTTAACCTCAAAGCCTTAAGCGTTAGGGCGAGTTTAGAGGGGGATATGCTGTCTTTAGATATTTTTAGAAAGGAAGAAGAATGAAAATCGCCATTGTAGAAGATGATATTAACATGCGTAAAAGCCTGGAGCTTTTTTTTGAGCTTCAGGACGATTTAGAGATTGTGAGTTTTAAAAACCCTAAAGACGCTTTAGCCAAGTTAGATGAAAGCTTTGATTTGGTCATCACGGATATTAACATGCCCCATATGGACGGCTTGGAATTTTTACGCCTTTTAGAAGGCAAATACGAATCCATTGTGATTACCGGTAATGCGACCTTGAATAAAGCCATTGATTCCATTCGTTTAGGCGTGAAAGACTTTTTCCAAAAACCTTTTAAACCAGAATTGCTTTTAGAATCTATCTATCGCACTAAAAAAGTTTTAGAATTTCAAAAAAAACACCCTTTAGAAAAACCTTTAAAAAAACCACACAAACACAGCTTTTTAGCCACTTCAAAAGCTTTAGAAGAAACCAAACGACAGGCCTTAAAAGTCGCAAGCACGGACGCTAATGTCATGCTATTAGGCGAAAGCGGGGTGGGCAAGGAAGTTTTTGCTCATTTCATCCACCAGCATTCTCATCGATCCAAACACCCTTTTATCGCAATCAACATGTCCGCAATCCCAGAGCATCTATTAGAAAGCGAGCTTTTTGGGTATCAAAAAGGGGCGTTCACGGACGCCACAGTGCCTAAAATGGGGCTTTTTGAGAGCGCTAATAAAGGCACGATCTTTTTAGATGAAATCGCTGAAATGCCCCTTCAATTGCAAAGCAAACTTTTAAGAGTGGTTCAAGAAAAAGAAATCACGCGCCTTGGGGATAATAAGAGCGTTAAAATTGATGTTCGTTTCATTTCCGCTACCAACGCTAACATGAAAGAAAAAATCGCTTCAAAAGAATTTAGAGAAGATTTGTTTTTCCGCTTGCAAATCGTGCCTATAACTATCGCGCCTTTAAGAGAGAGGGTAGAAGAGATTTTGCCCATTGCTGAAATCAAGCTTAAAGAAGTGTGCGATGCGTATCATTTGGGGCCAAAATCTTTTTCAAAAAACGCCACAAAACGCCTTTTAGAATACTCTTGGCATGGGAATGTGCGAGAGCTTTTAGGCGTGGTGGAGAGAGCGGCGATTTTAAGCGAAGAAACGGAAATCCAAGAGAAAGATTTGTTTTTAGAAAGGTAGGGAGTTAGGGGATTTTAAGGGGGATAATTATTTCAAAACACCATCTCCTTAAAAATAAGTTTTTATAATAAAGTAACTAAAACCCCATTTTTTATTAGTGCGGTTATTGTGTTTTAAACTCATTTATAGTAGGATTAGCTTGAAAGAGCTAAAGAATTAAATGCCTTTTCTTTTGTAATGGCTTGCGGAGTAGAAAAAATCGCATGCTTCTCTCTATAATCTATAATTGCTAACCACTTAATGATGATTTAACTTTCGCCCCTATTTTTCTTAATTTCGTGGCTCTCATTCTATTAATAATTTTTGTGTAGGATTAAGTTCAGTGAGTTTAGGGGTTCCCAAACCTACCCCTTGTAATTGAGCCATAAGGAGGAACGGTGGCTCACTCTCGCTATTTTATAAAGGTTTGAAACGCTATAGTTGGTGTCGCTTCGGTAATGGTTAGGGAGTGTTCCAATAGCCTCTGTTTTCCTTAATATTTTCTCATTTTTCAAACTCTCATGCGATAGATTTTAAAGGCATGGTTTCTTTGCTAGCTCTTATTTATATAATCAATGGTTATTGTTGCCGCTAGCCTTATAATTTGAAACCATGACGCAATAGCACCTCTGCTTATCTAATATTTAGCTGTCTGTTATTTTCAGCCCTACATCGTTTCTACAAACAAATGCAAGCTATTTCAATTCTAAAGCTAAAAATTTTCCCGTATAGCTTTGGGTTTTTTCGCAATTTTTTGCCACTTCTAAAGGCGTGCCGCTCGCAATGACTCTCCCGCCCTTATCCCCCCCATCAGGCCCCATGTCTATAATGTAGTCAGCGTTTTTGATAATGTCTAAATTATGCTCAATCACTAGCATGGAATTGCCTAACGCCACTAAAGAATGCAAAACCTGTAAAAGGTGATTCACGTCTTCAAAATGCAAACCAGTGGTGGGTTCATCTAAAATATAAAGGGTTTTGCCTGTGTCTTTTTTACTCAATTCTTTAGCCAATTTGATCCTTTGAGCCTCCCCCCCGCTTAAAGTCGTAGCGTTTTGCCCTAAAGTGATATAGCCTAAGCCCACATCTATAAGCGTTTTTAACTTCACGGCGATTTTAGGGAATTTAGCAAAAAATTCATAAGCCTCTTCCACGCTCATGTTCAACACATCGGCAATGGATTTGCCTTTAACCTTAATCTCTAAAGTTTGGGGGTTGTATTTAGCGCCCTTACAGCTATCGCATTGGACTAACACATCAGGCAAAAAGTGCATTTCTATTTTAATATCCCCATCGCCTTGGCATTTCTCGCACCGCCCTCCTTTAACATTAAAGCTAAAACGGCTCGCACTATAGCCTAAAGTTTTAGCTTCTTTTTGCTCGGCAAATAAAATCCTGATTTCATCCATCACTCCCGTGTAAGTAGCAGGGTTGCTTCGTGGGGTTTTGCCTATGGGGGCTTGATCTAAATAGATCACTTTATCCAAATGCTCCAACCCTACAATCTCTACCCCATTCAAACTTTGAGCTTTTTTAGCATGGTTTAAAAGGGTTTGAGCGGTGGGTAAAAGGGTTTGTAAAATCAGCGAGCTTTTACCGCTCCCACTCACCCCAGTAATACACACCAATTGTTTTAAGGGGATTTGAACGCTCAAATTCTTAATGTTATTGATATTGACATTTTTAATTTCTAAAAAATGCTTTTCTTTAGGGAGTTCAAATTTGGGGCGCTCAATCTTTTTAGTGCCGTTGAGATACAAGGCGGTAGAATGGTTATTTTGCAATAAATCTTTCACGCTCCCGCTAAAAACCACTTCACCCCCATGCCTTCCAGCCTTTGGCCCAATATCCACAACAAAATCCGCATGCTTAATCGTCTCTTTATCATGCTCTACGACAATGAGCGTGTTCCCTTTTTTTTGTAAATTCCTAAGGGTGTTGATGAGTTTGAGCGTGTCTTTTTCATGCAAGCCAATGCTAGGCTCGTCTAAAACATACAAAACCCCTGTCAAACCACTCCCGATTTGACTAGCGATTCGTATCCTTTGACTCTCCCCTCCGCTAATCGTTCGCGCATCCCTCCCTAAAGTCAAATACCCTAGCCCCACATCGTATAAAAAAAACACCCTTTCTAAAATCTCTTTTAAAATCGGTTCAGCGATCTTTTTTTCTTGCTCGTTAAGATAGCTAAAATGCGTGGGATCATTAAAAAAATGATAAACTTCTTCAATAGGCTTAGTTAAAAAATCCGCCATTTTCAAGCCAGCAACTTGAACGCTCAGACTTGAAGCTTTCAAACGATGCCCCTTGCATGAAGAACAGGGTTTTTCGCTCATGTAATCGCTCAAATCCTTTTGCTCTTTAAACATGTCATAAGCGATTTGAATGATGCCTTTCCAGGGGCGTTTTAAAGGGCTGTTTTTAAAATGAAAGCTGATTTCAGTGCCATTCCCATACAAAAGAGCGTCTTGTTGTTCTTTATTCAATTCATTAAAACAAAGCGCGCTGTCAATGCCATTATATTCGCAAAAGCCTTCAAACATTTGAGCGTAATAACTGCGGTTATACCCAAAAATCACTTTAATCGCCCCTTGATTTAAAGGCGTGTTAGGATCTAAAATTTTACTAATATCTAAGCTAAATTTTGTCCCTAAACCCAAACAACTTTCGCACGCTCCTTTAGGCGAATTGAAGGAAAAACTCAAAGGCTCTAATTCTTCAAAACTCATCTTGCATTTAAAGCATGCCTTATGCTCGCTGTAATGCTTCCTAATGCTTGGCGCGTTGTCTTGCAAGATTTCCACTTCTAATTCCCCATAGCTTTCTTTAAGGGCTTTTTCTATTGCACTAGCGATCCGTGAAGCGTTTTCGCTATTAATGACTACCCTATCCACCACCGCTTCAATGGTGTGTTTTTTGGTTTTGTGCAAATGGATTTCTTCATCTAAACGCACCATCACCCCATCAACAAAAGCCCTCACATACCCCTTTAAACGCAAGCTCTCTAATTTATCGTTAAACGAACCTTTTTTATCTTTAATAATGGGGGCTAGAATAATGATTTTAGAATTTTCTTCTAAATGACAGATTTGAGAAATAATATCGCTCGCGCTCATAGAACTAATAGGCTCTAAACATGTGGGGCAAAATTGTTCCCCAACCCTTGCAAACAACAACCTTAAATAATCATAAATCTCAGTGATCGTCCCCACAGTGGATCTAGGGTTTTTAGAAGTGGTTTTTTGATCAATAGCGATCGCTGGGGTTAGCCCTTCAATTTTATCCACATTAGGCTTACCCACTTTGTCTAAAAATTGCCTAGCATAGCTGGACAAACTCTCTAAATAGCGCCTTTGGCCTTCAGCGTATAAAGTGTCAAACGCCAGAGTGGATTTACCCGAACCGCTCAATCCGGTAAAAACAACAAATTGGTTTTTAGGGATTTCTAAAAAGATATTTTTGAGATTGTTTTCCCTAGCCCCTTGAATAATGATCTTATCCATAATGGTTTTATGTTGCAAGAGTTTCCTTAAAATAAGAAAGTGGATTAAAAGGAGCTATTATACTTCAAAAAAGAATGGTTTTATTATCATTTCTTATTCATAAGAGTTAAAATACTTGCTTGAATTAAGGATAAACATGCTATTATTTTATGAGACAATTTTAAAGATAGGAATGTAAAGGAATGGAATTTATGAAAAAGTTTGTAGCTTTAGGGCTTCTATCCGCAGTTTTAAGCTCTTCGTTGTTAGCCGAAGGCGATGGTGTTTATATAGGGACTAATTATCAGCTTGGACAAGCCCGTTTGAATAGCAATATTTATAATACAGGGGATTGCACAGGGAGTGTTGTAGGTTGCCCCCCAGGTCTTACCGCTAATAAGCATAACCCAGGAGGCACCAATATCAATTGGCACTCCAAATACGCTAATGGGGCTTTGAATGGTTTTGGGTTGAATGTGGGTTATAAGAAATTCTTCCAATTCAAGTCGCTAGATATGACAAGCAAGTGGTTTGGTTTTAGAGTGTATGGGCTTTTTGATTACGGGCATGCCGATTTAGGTAAGCAAGTTTATGCACCTAATAAAATCCAGTTGGATATGGTCTCTTGGGGTGTGGGGAGCGATTTGTTAGCTGATATTATTGATAAGGACAACGCTTCTTTTGGTATTTTTGGTGGGGTCGCTATCGGCGGTAACACTTGGAAAAGCTCCGCAGCGAACTATTGGAAAGAGCAAATCATTGAAGCCAAAGGTCCTGATGTTTGTACCCCTACTTATTGTAACCCTAACGCTCCTTATAGCACCAACACTTCAACCGTCGCTTTTCAGGTATGGTTGAATTTTGGGGTGAGAGCCAATATCTACAAGCATAATGGCGTAGAGTTTGGCGTGAGAGTGCCGCTACTCATCAACAAGTTTTTGAGTGCGGGTCCTAACGCTACTAATCTTTATTACCATTTGAAACGGGATTATTCGCTTTATTTAGGGTATAACTACACTTTTTAAACCCTTTAAAAGGGTATTTTTAAGCCCTTTTTTGTCTTTATAAAAAGGATTTTAAGTTGGGTTTTTGCATCTTAATTTTTACATCTTAAAAAGCTAAAGATTGAAAGCTGAGGTTGATTATAAAGAAACTTTTAAGCGTAACCAACAAAACCAATACCATTGAGTAGGCATTTGGAAAATTCACCTAAAGGGTTTTAAGGGGATTGTTTGCAAGAAATAGAGAGTTTGCACCAAAGCGTTTTGTTGCAAGAAGTTTTGCAAGCGTTCACGCCTTTAGAAGAAGGGGTTTTGATTGATTGCACTTTAGGGTTAGGGGGGCATTCTAAAGCCCTTTTATCCCAAAAACCGCACCTAAAGCTCATTGGCATTGATAAGGATAAATTCGCTCAAGAAATCGCTAAAGAACGATTGAAAGCCTTTGAAGGGCGTTATAATCTCTTAAGTGGAGGGTTTGCCAAACGCTTTAAAGAAGCCCTAGAAACGCATGACAAGGAGATTAAAGGGGTTTTAGTGGATTTAGGGGTGAGCTCTTTACAGCTTGATGATGATAACAGAGGGTTTAATTTCCACTCGCACGCTTTGGATATGCGCATGGATTTAGAGAGCGATTTGAACGCTCAAAAAGTCATCAACTCTTATCCTGTAATAGCGTTAGAAAAAATCTTTAGAGACTATGGCGAGATCAAAGAATACAAAAAAATCGCCCACAAAATTGCAGAAAGGCGCGCTAAAAAACCCTTTAAAGACGCTAAGGATTTGAGCGATTTTTTAAGCTCTTTTTCTAAAAATAAAAAAATCCATCCAGCGACTTTGGTGTTTCAAGCCGTTCGCATAGAAGTCAATAGCGAATTAGAAGAGTTAAAAGAGTTTTTACAATGCGCTAGAAACCTTAAGGGGGCGATTTTGTGCGTGATTTCTTTTCATTCTTTAGAAGACGCATTAGTGAAAAACGCTTTCAAAGATTACGCTAAAAATTGCATTTGCGATCCTTTAAGTTTTAAATGCACTTGCTCTAACAATCACGCCTTAGGCGAAATTTTAACCAAAAAGCCCATCACTCCAAGCCCAGAAGAAATTAAAAACAACAGGCGTTCACGAAGCGCTAAAATGAGGGTGTTCCAATTTAAGCCATGAGTAAGCCATGAATATCAAAACCCATTCTTCAAATGAAAAAGAACGCTTTGTGCGCATAGAAGAGGGCGAAAAGAAAGAATTATTCGCTGGAACTGCAAATGAAAATCCGCATGGTCTTTCTCTAATGAATTTAATAGGGGTATTGGTTTTTGGGGGCGCGTTTTTAGCTCTGTTAGCGCCTAAAATCTATTTGAGCAATAATATTTATTATATTAGCCGTAAAATCAACACCCTAGAAGATCAAAAACGCCTGCTTTTAGAAGAACAGCAAATCCTAAAAAACGAATTAGAAAAAGAGCGTTTTAAATACTACATAGAGAATAGTGAAAATATTGGCGATATTGCGTTTTAATGAAAAAATGCCAGAAAACATTTTTTAAACTAAATATAAAAGAGCTTGCGTCAAGCAAGGTCTCTTATAAAGCGCTCTTAGAGGGCATTAAGCGCAAAATATCCCCCTATGCGTTCATGATTTTGCTATCAAACAAAGCAACTCAAACCCCTTTTTTAGAAAAATTAAGGGGGGGTTAAAGGTTTTGAGTGTCAAGTTTTTATTAAAAATGACCTAATTAACGCTAAATTAGCCCTAAAACAAACGCTTGTTTTTAAAAATTTGTTTCTATTTATTGTTTCTATTTAGATGTAAAGCCCCTTTAAACCCTTGATTTTTAGGAAAAACCTCTCTTAAATAGTATAATAGAAAAGCCCATAAAAGTTAATCAAGGAGCAACCATAAAAAATATTCACTTCGCTTTTGTTATTCAGTATATAACACAACACTAACATCAGATAAGGAAATATAGATGAGAAAAACGATTTCAGCGTTGTTTTTATCAGCGTGTATAGGGTTATCGTCTGTTCATGCAGATAACGCTTTGATTTTACAAACAGATTTTAGCCTAAAAGATGGGGCCGTCTCGGCGATGAAAGGCGTCGCTTTCAGCGTTGATTCTAATCTTAAAATCTTTGATTTAACGCACGAAATCCCCCCGTATAACATTTGGGAAGGCGCTTACCGCTTGTATCAGACCGCCAGTTATTGGCCAAAAGGTTCGGTATTTGTGAGCGTAGTGGATCCGGGCGTAGGCACTAATCGTAAATCGGTGGTGTTGAAAACTAAAAACGGCCAATATTTTGTCTCTCCAGATAACGGCACGCTGACTTTGGTAGCGCAAACTTTGGGGATTGATAGCGTGCACGAAATTGATGAAAAAGCCAACCGCTTGAAAGGTTCTGAAAAATCCTATACTTTCCATGGTCGTGATGTGTATGCTTACACTGGGGCGCGTTTGGCTTCTGGAGCAATCACATTCGAGCAAATCGGTCCAGAGCTTCCCCCAAAAGTTGTTGAAATTCCTTACCAAAAAGCGAAAGCCACAAAAGGGGGAGTGAAAGGCAATATCCCGATTTTGGATATTCAATATGGCAATGTTTGGAGCAATATCAGCGATAAACTGCTCAATCAAGCAGGGATCAAACGAAACGATATAGTGTGTGTAACTATTTTTAAAAATTCCAAGAAACAATACGAAGGGAAAATGCCGTATGTTGCGAGTTTTGGCGATGTTTTAGAAGGCCAGCCGTTGGTCTATTTAAACAGCTTGTTGAATGTTTCCGTGGCGTTGAATATGGATAATTTCGCGCAAAAACATCAAATTAAATCTGGTGCTGACTGGAATATTGATATAAAGAAGTGTGCTAAATAAGGCGCTTTTTAAAAAATTAAGGGGGGGTTAGATATTTTTAACTACCAAACTTTGATTAACACAGCCCAATTAATGCTAAATTAACCCTAAAACAAACGCTTGTTTTTAAAATTTTGTTTTAATATGAAACACTAATCCCTTGTAAAAACTTTAAATTTCAAAAAACAAACAAACAACCCCCTTAAATTGTATAATAAAGGCACTATAAACTAAAAAGAGATAACCATGAGAAAACTATTCATCCCACTTTTATTATTCAGCGCTTTAGAAGCGAATGAGAAAAATGGCTTTTTCATAGAAGCCGGCTTTGAAACTGGGCTATTAGAAGGTGCACAAACGCAAGAAAAAAGACACACCACCACAAAAAACACTTACGCGACTTATAACTATTTACCCACAGACACGATTTTAAAAAGAGCGGCTAATTTGTTCACAGACGCTAAATCTATATCGCAATTAACATTCTCATCCTTATCTCCTGTTAAAGTGTTGTATATTGGTGGTAAATTAACTATAGAAAATTTCTTACCTTATAATTTAAGCAATGTGAAGCTTAGTTTTACAGACGCTCAAGGCAATGTAATTGATCTAGGCGTGATAGAGACTATCCCCAAACACTCTAAGATTGTTTTACCCGGGGAGGCGTTTGATAGTTTAAAAGAGGCGTTTGATAAAATTGGCCCCTATACTTTCTTTTTTCCAAAATTTGAAGCCACTAGCACTTCTATTTCTGATACTAACACGCAAAGGGTGTTTGAAACGCTCAATAAGATTAAGACAAATTTGGTCGTAAATTATAGGAATGAAAACAAATTTGAAGGTCACCAAAACCACTGGGAAGCCTTTACCCCACAAACCGCAGAAGAATTCACTAATTTGATGTTGAACATGATCGCTGTTTTAGACTCCCAATCTTGGGGCGATGCGATCTTAAACGCTCCTTTTGAATTCACTAACAGCTCAACAGATTGCGATAATGATCCTTCAAAATGCGTAAATCCCGGAGTAAATGGGCGTGTTGATTCTAAAGTCGATCAACAATATATACTCAACAAACAAGGTATTATTAATAATTTTAGAAAAAAAATAGAAATTGATGCGGTTGTTTTAAAAAATTCAGGGGTTGTAGGGTTAGCCAATGGATATGGTAATGATGGTGAATATGGCACATTAGGAGTAGAAGCCTATGCCTTAGAACCCCAAAAACTCTTTGGCAACGACCTTAAGACTATCAATTTAGAAGATTTAAGGACCATCTTGCATGAATTCAGCCACACTAAAGGCTATACCCATAACGGGAACATGACTTACCAAAGGGTGCCAACCGGTCAAAATGAAAATGGCAAACCAAAAGATTCTGATGGCCTCCCTTATAATGTGTGTTCGCTTTATGGGGGTCAAGGTCAGAGCGCTTTCCCTAGCAACTACCCTAATTCCATCTATCACAATTGCGCAGATGTCCCAGCTGGCTTTTTAGGGGTAACAGCAGCGGTTTGGCAGCAGCTTATTAATCAAAACGCTTTACCCATAGATTACGCTAATTTGAGCGCTCAAACGAACTACAACTTAAACGCTAGTTTGAACACGCAAGATTTAGCCAATTCCATGCTCAGCACCATTCAAAAAACCTTTGTCACTTCTAGCGTTACCAACCACTATTTTTCAAGTGCTTCACAGAGTTTTAGAAGCCCTATTTTAGGGGTTAACGCTAAAATAGGCTATCAAAACTACTTTAATGATTTCATAGGGTTAGCTTATTATGGCATTATCAAATACAACTATTCTAAAGCCCTTAATCAAAAATTCCAGCAATTGAGCTATGGTGGGGGGATAGATTTGTTGGTGGATTTCATCACCACTTACTCTAATAAAAATAGCCCTACAGGCGTTCAAACCAAAAGGAATTTTTCATCATCTTTTGGTATCTTTGGTGGGTTAAGGGGCTTGTATAACAGCTATTATGTGTTGAACAAAGTCAAAGGGAGCGGTAATTTGGATGTGGCTACCGGGTTGAACTACCGCTATAAGCATTCTAAATATTCTGTAGGGATTAGCATCCCTTTGATCCAAAGAAAAGCTAGCGTCGTTTCTAGCAGTAGCGATTACACAAACTCTTTTGTTTTCAATGAAGGGGCTAGCCACTTTAAGGTGTTTTTTAATTACGGGTGGGTGTTTTAGAGTGAGAAAGAAATTGATAAAAATAACGTTTTTTTAAATAAAAGCCTTATTTTTATCTTTTTTTCGTATAATAAAATTTAAGTTAGTGTTGATAGTGGTGCGTTAAGATTTTTCAATCTTGTGCGATAAAATCAACGCTTCTTAATAAGCTTATAGTTTTAAACATTCAAAATAGTATAAAAAGGAAAGTCATGTATGCGGCTCATCCTATTAAACCCCTAAAAGCCCCTAAACTCAAAACTAAATTTTTGAGACGTGTGTTTGCGGGCGCGTCTATTAGGCGCTGGAATGACCAAGCATGCCCTTTGGAATTTGTGGAATTAGACAAGCAAGCCCATAAAGCGATGATTGCGTATCTGCTCGCTAAAGATTCAAAAGATAGGGGTAAAGATTTAGATTTAGATCTTTTAATCAAGTTCTTTTGCTTTGAATTTTTGGAGCGCTTGGTTTTAACCGATATTAAACCCCCTATTTTTTACGCTCTCCAACAAACGCACAGCCAAGAATTAGCCTCCTATGTTGCGCAAAGTTTGCAAGATGAAATCAGCACGTATTTTTCTTTAGAGGAACTCAAAGAGTATTTAAGCCACAGGCCCCAAATTTTAGAAACTCAAATTTTAGAGAGTGCGCATTTTTATGCGTCTAAGTGGGAGTTTGATATTATTTATCATTTTAACCCCAACATGTATGGCGTGAAAGAAATTAAAGATAAAATTGACAAGCAACTCCACAATAACGATCATTTGTTTGAAGGGCTTTTTGGGGAAAAAGAAGATTTGAAAAAATTGGTGAGCATGTTTGGGCAGTTGCGTTTCCAAAAGCGTTGGAGCCAGACCCCAAGAGTGCCACAAACTAGCGTTTTAGGGCATACCTTATGCGTGGCGATTATGGGGTATTTGTTGAGCTTTGATTTAAAAGCTTGTAAAAGCATGCGGATCAATCATTTTTTGGGCGGGCTTTTCCATGATTTACCCGAGATTTTAACCCGAGACATTATCACGCCTATCAAACAAAGCGTTGCAGGGCTTGATCATTGCATTAAAGAGATTGAAAAAAAGGAAATGCAAAACAAAGTCTATTCCTTTGTTTCTTTGGGCGTTCAAGAAGATTTAAAATATTTCACCGAAAACGAGTTTAAAAACCGCTACAAAGACAAGTCTCATCAAATTGTTTTCACTAAAGACGCTGAAGAATTATTCACGCTTTATAACAGCGATGAATACCTTGGGGTTTGCGGGGAACTTTTGAAGGTGTGCGATCATTTGAGCGCGTTTTTAGAAGCCCAAATCTCTCTTTCTCATGGCATTTCCAGTAACGATTTGATTAAAGGAGCTAAAAACCTTTTAGAATTGCGATCCCAAACGGAATTGCTTGATTTGGATTTAGGGAAATTGTTTAGGGATTTTAAATAAACTCAAAGAAAACCATCTCAGCGCAGATAACGCTAATAAGATTAAGCAATTTTTCTTTAATAATGGTTTTATTTTAGGTTGGACTAAAGAAGAACAAAGCGCTATGCAAGAAAACAGAGATTATTCTTTAAGAAGCGCTCTTTTGAGTTTGGAAGAAATCGCTCAAGCAAAAATTGAATTGCAAAAATACTATGAAAGCGTTTATGTTAATGGCGATGGGAATCAAAGAGACATCAAGCCTTTCAAAGAAATTTTAAGAGACATGAACAATTTTGAAAAAGCTTATCAACAGCGTTATAACGAATTGGTAAGCTTGAATGAAGCAATCGTTCAAGCTAAAGAGGGTAGTAATGAGCGGCAAGATTATAGCGCAAACAACAATAACCCTATTAACAATACAATAGAGACTAATACTTCTAACAATATTATTAAAAATAATGATAATAATCATCCAAATTTAAGCTTGGCTGATTTAGAATTAGAGCAACAAAATTTAGGAGAACCAAATGGAAAAGAAAGAACGAATCGCGCAGATGAGCCGAGCAGAGCTAGAGCAGGAATTCCGCAAGAAATTCACCGCAGAAGCGAACATGGAGGACAGCAAGAGGGAATGGAGCGATCGAGTGATGAAGAACTTCTACACCAAGACCCTAATCTATTTATTGAGCCTAGAGAGCAGGGAGGAACAAGAGGAGTTTATAGATCTAGCGACCAACAGGCAGTTTCAGAAAAACCCCATAGAGAGCGAGATAGATTACATGAACATGTATTTGGAGGAGATGGAGTATCAGCAAGAGCAGATAGCAATGGAGAATCAACTCAAGCGAGCAGTCCAGCAAGCCGAATGGAAAATGGAGCAAGAAGCGAAGAAAAAGGGGATAATCCCAGTAATGAGAGAGGAATACCACAGCCACCGCAATCCCCATCTCATCAACAAAATAGCTCCAGAGATTTGGGGCTTTCTCTCTCTAGAGAACAGCCAGGACAGACTGGACGCTTACGCCTTTTTGATCATGGACAGGTGGGCTCATTATTTCCCACAGACCATGAAAACCAAAGATCACAGAACAATAATGAGCTTGATAAAAGCAGTGATAGAGCAAACGAAAATGGAGACAGAAGCCCTAGACAGAATGGGAGCGCAAATCAAGAGGGCGCAAGGGGTGAGCGATTTGGAATTGCTCCAGGAGGCTCAAATCAATCAGTATTATTACCTGCTCAAAGCCGATTACATCTTGCAAGACTTGGCGCACCAAATGGACTTAGAGACCTTGAAAAAAACAGGGATCAAGAGGGAAGACTTTTATCAAATTTAGACCATTTAGAAAGCTTGCTTAACGCTATTAGAAACAACACCATAGCGAGCGAGCCTGACTTTAGATCCAGGCTCTTAGAAGCCATTCAAAACAACGAGCCTTTAAAGGATAGTGTTGTAGGGGCACAACTCCTTAAAGACCCTACGACTAAAATATTCTATGATAAATTCCAATTAAAAATCAGCCCTAAAAAAGTCTTAGAGATTTTAGAAAATCGCATTCAAAAATCCATTGAAACAACGAATGAAACGCTAAACGCATTCAATGCGCTGGATAGTCAAGCCATTGATAAAAACGCTATCTCTAATAGCGTAGGATTAAATCCCACACAAGAGAGCAAAATAACAGACAATAGCGTAGAGTTGAATAACGCACAAGAGCAAGACACTCAAGAAAGCGCACAAACCACGCTAAAACAAGAAACACAAGAGCAAACCACACAATCCACGCCAACCATCCCCCTTAATCCTAAAATAGATTTTAAGCCGAGCGAAGAAGTTTTAATTAAAGGAGCTAAAACCCGCTATAAGGCTAACATAAAAGCCATTAGGCTTTTAAAAGAACTGCAAGCCAAACAAGAGATCTTAAAAGGCGGTTATTACGCCACTTTAAAAGAGCAAGAAATCCTAGCGCAATTTAGCGGATGGGGTGGGTTAGAAAGCTACTTTAAAAAGGCTCAACGCCCTGAGGAATTTAAAGAATTAAACGCCTTACTCACTAAAGATGAATTCAGAAGAGCTTATTCAAGCGCAAGAGACGCTTACTACACCCCTAAATTAGTTATTGATAGCATTTATCAAGGTTTAGATCAATTAGGGTTCAATAACGACAATTATCAAAAAGAAATCTTTGAACCCAGTTTAGGCACAGGCAAATTCATCGCTCATGCACCAAGCGATAAGAATTACCGCTTTATGGGAACAGAATTAGATCCCACTAGCACAAGTATTTCTCAATTCCTTTACCCTAATCAAGTCATCCAAAACACCGCTTTAGAAAACCACCCTTTCCACCAAGATTATGATGCGTTTGTGGGCAATCCCCCTTATGGCAATCATAAAATCTATAGCTCCAATGACAAAGAATTGAGTAACGAGAGCGTTCATAATTACTTTTTAGGGAAAGCGATTAAGGAATTGAAAGATGATGGCATAGGGGCGTTTGTGGTGAGTTCTTGGTTTATGGACGCTAAAAATCCTAAAATGAGGGAACACATCGCAAAAAACGCCACCTTTTTAGGCGCGATAAGATTGCCTAATAGCGTGTTTAAAGCAACAGGAGCGGAAGTTACGAGCGACATTGTGTTTTTCAAAAAAGGCGTTGAAAAAGCAACCAATCAAAGTTTCACTAAAGCCATGCCTTATTATGACAAGATACTCAATAGCTTGGATGATGACACCCTTTTTGCCTTACAAAACAACCGCTTTGATAGTTTTATCCCTAGCGACCAACTTAAAATTGTCAATGCGGTTGCAAACCATTTTGGTTTCAAACAAGAAAAATTGCAACGCTGGTATGAAAAAATAGACACCACTAACTTTGGCTACAGCGCGCAAGATTATCAGGTTATCAAAGACTTCATGGATAAAGTTGGCGAGAACAATATCAATCTCAACGAACAAACCCTAAATGAATACTTTATCCACCACCCTGAAAACATTCTGGGGCGTTTGAGTTTGGAAAAAACCCGCTATAGCTCTGAAATCAATGGCGAACAAATTTATAAATACGAGTTGCAAGCCTTAGAAGATGAGGGCTTGGATTTATCCCAAGCGCTTCAACAAGCGATAGAAAAATTGCCTAAAGATGTCTATCAATACCATAAGACTACCCTTAAAACAGACGCTCTTATTATTGATCCAAGTAACGAACGCTATCAAGAAGTCCAAAAACTTATCAAAAATTTAGAAAGGGGGGAATTAGTCAAGTGGGATAATCTTTACTATAAACTGGAGCAAGATAATGAAATGGGCATCTTTTTAAGACCCACTAAAATCAACTCTAAAGCCCAAGACTCACGACTAAAAGCCTATCTTAAAATCAAAGACGCTTTGAATGATTTAACGAGCGCGGAATTAAACCCCTTAAGCTCTGATTTGGAGCTAGAAAGTAAAAGAGTTAGGCTCAATCTTGTTTATGATGGATTTGTCAAGAAATTTGGCTATCTCAATGAGAATAAAAATCGTAAGGACATCAAACAAGATTTGTATGGCGCTAAAGTTTTAGGATTAGAAAAAGACTTTGAAAAAGAAATCACCCCTAGAAGCGCCAAGATGCAAAACATAGAGCCAAGGCAAGCTCAAGCTAAAAAGGCTCAAATCTTTTTTGAAAGGACTTTAAACCCTAAAAAAGAACTTATTATCACTAACGCTAAAGAGGCATTAATTGCAAGCATCAATTAAAAAGGGGGTTTGAATTTGCATTTCATTAGGGATCATTTTAAAACCCAAAGTTTAGAAACCACGATTAAAGAACTTTTAGAGCAAAAACTTATTTATAAAGACCACAAGGATAATGGCGACTATGTTTTAGCGAACAATTATTTGAGCGGCAATGTAAAAAGAAAACTCAAAGAAGTTAAAGAAGCCATCAATCAAGGCGTGGAGGGATTAGAGGCTAATGTGAAAGATCTAGAGCTGATTATCCCTAAAGATTTGAAAGCCACTGAAATCATGGCTAATATCAACAGCCCTTGGATACCCACTCAGTATTTAGAAGAGTTTTTAATAGAATTGAGCGCTAACCATTATGAAAAGCAATACGGCGATAAAATGACAGATTACCAACTAGGCAATCTCAAAGAAAATATCAAAGTAGAACACCTAAGCGGTGCTTATGAAGTTTTTGTTAGAAGCAATGAATTAAACGAGCTTTATGGCATCAGGCATAAAGACAAGCCGCATTCTTATAAAGCGCCTTTTGAAAGCCTTTTAAATAAAGTCTTAAACAACAAGGATTTGAGCGTTAAATACGCCCAAGTTGATCCCAATGACCCTAAAAAAGAAATCTTTATCACTGATGAAGAGCAAAGCAATCTCGCCAGACAAAAAGCAGAAGAATTGAAAGAGGCTTTCAAAGACTGGATTTACAAAGACTATGCAAGAAGAACCCATTTAGAGCAAATCTATAATGACACTTTCAATAACCTGGTTTTAAAAGCCTATGATGGCTCGCAATTAGAACTAGAGGGCTTTAATCAGCATATCAAATTGCGACCCCACCAAAAGAACGCTATTTTTAGAACGATCCAAGACAGATCGGTGTGTTTAGATCATCAGGTTGGAGCGGGCAAAACTTTGTGCGCTATAGCCAGTTGCATGGAGCAAAAACGCATGGGATTAGTGAATAAAACCCTCATTGCCGTGCCTAACCATTTAACCAAACAATGGGGCGATGAATTTTATAGGGCTTACCCTAACGCTAACGTGTTAGTCGTTGATAGCAAGGACATCACTGAAAAAGAAAGAGAGCTTTTATTCAATCAAATCGCTAACAACAATTACGACGCTGTGATTATCGCGCACACCCATTTGGAATTATTGTCTAACCCTAGAGGAATCATAGAAAAATTGAAAGAAGAAGAGCTAGTGAATGCCGAAAAAAACTTTGAAAGGCAAGAACTGGCCTATAAAAATAACCCTAGAGAAACTAAAAAACCTAATGAAAGAGCCTTTAAAAACAAGCTGGATAAAATCCGCGCTCAATACGATGCGATTTTAGAAAAACAAGGCTCCCATATTGATATTAGTCAAATGGGGATTGACAATTTGATTGTGGATGAAGCCCACTTATTCAAAAATCTAGCCTTTGAAACTTCTATGGAAAAAATTGCAGGGCTTGGTAACCAACAAGGCTCTAATCGTGCCAGAGATTTGTTTATTAAAACGCGCTACTTGCATCAAAACAATAAGAAAATCATGTTTTTAACCGGCACGCCTATAGCTAATTCCTTGAGTGAAATGTATCACTTGCAACGCTACCTGACCCCTGATGTGTTGGAAGAAAGAGGGTTAGAATTCTTTGATGATTGGGCTAAGACTTATGGGGAAGTGGTGAATAATTTTGAATTAGACACTTCCGCTCAAAGTTATAAAATGGTCAATCGCTTTTCTAAATTTAGCGATGTGCAAGGCTTAAGCACCATGTATAGAGCTTTTGCAGATATTGTCTCCAATGATGATATTTTAAAGCATAACCCCCACTTTGTGCCTAAAGTGTATGGGGATAAACCTATCAATGTGGTGGTGAAAAGAAGCGAAGAAGTGGCTCAATTTATTGGCGTGGCGGATGAAAATGGCAAATATAATGAAGGCTCTATCATTGATAGGATGCAAAAATGCGAGGGCAAGAAAAGCAAAAAAGGGCAAGACAATATCCTTTCTTGCACCACAGACGCTAGAAAAGTGGCTTTGGATTACCGCTTGATTGACCCTAACGCTAAAGTAGAAAAAGAATTTTCTAAAAGCTATGCTATGGCAAAAAATATCTATGAGAATTATTTAGAAACTCATGCCACTAAAGGCACACAACTTGGTTTCATAGGTCTATCCACACCCAAAACCCATAGCCAAAAAGTGAGTTTAGAAGCGCTAGATAACACTCATGAGATAGAAAATAAAAATCCCCTAGATGAAGCTCAAGAACTTTTAGAGAGCTTGTCTAGTTATGATGAAAATGGCAATCTTATCGCTCCTAGCAAGAAAGAATTAGAGAACGAACTCAAAGAGAAAAAGGCTAAAAGCGTCAATTTAGATGAAGAGCTAGCTAAAGGCTGTAAGTTTGATGTTTATAGCGATGTTTTAAGGCATTTAGTCCAAATGGGTATCCCACAAAATGAAATCGCTTTCATCCATGACGCTAAAACCGAAGAACAAAAGCAAGATTTGTTTAAAAAGCTCAATCGTGGCGAAGTCAGGGTATTATTGGGCAGTCCTGCTAAAATGGGCGTAGGCACTAATGTGCAAGCCAGATTAATCGCTATGCATGAATTAGATTGCCCATGGAGGCCTGATGAATTGTTGCAAATGGAAGGGCGTGGGATAAGACAAGGCAATATTTTACACCAAAATGACCCTGAAAATTTTAGAATGAAAATCTATCGCTACGCCACTGAAAAGACTTATGATAGCCGTATGTGGCAAATCATAGAGACTAAATCTAAAGGCATAGAGCAATTTAGAAACGCGCACAAATTAGGCTTGAATGAATTAGAAGACTTTAATATGGGGAGTTCTAATGCGAGCGAGATGAAAGCAGAAGCGACAGGCAATCCCTTAATTATTGAAGAAGTCAAATTGAGAGCGGAGATTAAAAGCGAAGAATCAAAATACAAAGCTTTCAATAAAGAACATTACTTCAACGAAGAAAGCTTAAAAAACAACGCTTCTCAATTGGATTATCTCAAACAGGAATTGAAAGATTTAGAAACGCTTCAAAGCTCTGTAATAATCCCCACTCATACAGAGATCAAGCTCTATGATTTGATAAATGAAGAAAGTAAGGATTATGAGCTTATCAAAGTTAAAGAAGTAGAGCCTTTAAAAGAAAACGCCTCTATGAGTGAAGAATTAACGCACAAGAAACTCAAAGAACAAAACAAGCAAATAGCCGAACAAAATAAAGAAAAACTGGACGCTATTAAAAAGCAATTTGCAAGCAACTTGAACACCTTGTTTTTGAATGAAGAAGAAGATTATAAGCTTTTAGAATACAAGGGCTTTGTGGTGAATGCTTATAAAACTAAGTATCAAGTGGAGTTTAGTTTAAGCCCTAAAGACAATCCCAATATTGCCTATAGCCCTAGCAATATGATTTACAAAAACGATACAGCCAACATGTTTAGTTCTTATAATTTCTGCGCTGAGATCAAATTTGATGGGTTGTTAAAGAGGTTAGATAACGCTATCATTAAACTCCCTGAAAAAATCAAGGAATTAGAAAACTCCATTGAAACCACTAAAGAGAATATTTCTAAATACACCAGATTAGTGGAGCAAAAACCTTCTTACCCACGACTAGAATACCTGCAAGCTTTAAAATGGGATCATAAAACTCTAATAGATGATTTAGCTAAAATGGGCAAAGACAGAGATTATAAGCCTGTGTTCAACCCTAAATCTAAAGAAGTCTTAAAGAATTTGAACGCTGGAAAAAGAGCGAGTTTAGAAAATGAGAGGGAAGAGCAAGGGGTTAAGGGGAACACAAAGAGCCATGATGAAATAGAGCCAGCTACAGAACAAGTGATTGAAAAAGAAATAGAAAAAGGAGCTGAAATTATCTATTCTAAGGAAGTTGCAACCACTAATAATGTTGATTACTACGAGAACGAACAAGAAGTGGAAATTACTAAATCAATGGGTAGAAGATGAGAAAGCAGTCTAACAAACTCTTTAGTTTTTCAAATGGCATTAAGTGGCGTGATTTACGCCTTATTATGCGAGTAGTCAAGCTAGTGAAACGATTAGCTAAGTTTAAATAAGGGGAAAACAATGTTTGAATTAGGATTTTTTCTATTCTTAGGGCTTTATATTATCAATTCTATCTACTTGTATAAAGCCCTAAATAGCACCAAACAATCTCAAGAAGATTTTATGAATAAGCATAGCGAATTATTAGAAAGCTTGCTTGATGATGTAAGCGAGTGCAAAAAGAGATTAGAAATCTTAGAACAAAAATCAATTAAGGAGTTAAAGCAATGAATTACGATGTTTTAATGGGATTTTTAGCACTAATCTTGCTAATTATTTGGTATGCCTATGGATTAAGGCAATATCTTAAATTAAAAGATAAGAATAAGAGATTAAAAGAGAAATTACAACGCTGTAATTGTAATATTAAAATTCCTAGTATTCTTGAAATGGCGCATAAACCTATTATTATGGATATTAAGGGGGAATTGCTACCACATCTTACAGAGAGTTATAGAAAATCAAAATTTAAGGAGTAATAACAATGAGCAATACAGAAATAAAGTGTAGCAAATAGGCTAACGAAAAAATAGAGTTAATTAAGAAATTGGAAAAAGAAAGCGAAGTTTTAAAGAAAGATTTACAACAACATTCAAACGAGCTTTTTAAAATGTTGATTATTGATAATGAAGATTTGTTTAAAGAGCAATTTGAGATTATGTTTAAAGCATGGGTTGAAATCGTAAAAATGATGTTTGAATTAACCAAAAAAACCAAATTTGATGGCGAAATGATTGGCTACACAGAAGAACTTTTAAACTTTTTAGTTAGAGATTTTTTTAATGGGATTTTTAAATCCAAAGTAATACCTAAAATGCCTATTTTTTGCGGTGATGTTAAATGCGAAGATTTTAATGCCCTAAGAAGTTTAGTTTATCTTTCTGTGCTTGAGTTGGAAGAAACGATAAATCCTAATAAAATCCCATTTTAAAGGAGCAATCAAATGAATAACAGCGTCATCATTATTGAAAGTCCTAATAAGGTAGCTAAGATTAGAGAAATCATAGGAGCTAAGGTCTTTGCTACCATAGGGCATTTTATGCAACTTAAAAGCTATGATGAAAGTAATGGCTTTAAGCCGACTTTTGATTATGACCAAGAAAAGAAAAAACATATTTTTGAGATGATAGAGGCGTGTAAAAACAAAAAGGTTTATATCGCCACTGACCCTGATAGAGAGGGCTATGCTATAGGCTATATGTTTTATCAAAAAATCAAAAATGTAGCTAGTTCTATTTATAGGGCGGAGTTTTTTGAAATCACACCAAGTGGGATTAACAAGGGCTTACAAAACGCCCTTTTATTTGAAAACACCAATAAGCAAATGTATCAAAGTGCTTTAGCAAGACGAGTTGCAGATATGCTCTTAGGTTTTACGCTATCCCCTTATTTAGGTAAGGCTTTAGGACAAATGAAAGGTAGTAGTGCTGGGCGAGTGCAAACCCCTTGTTTAAAACTTATTGTAGATAGAGACAGAGAGATTGAAAAATTTAAGGCTTTACCTGAAAATGAGAAAGTAAGCTATCAAATTCAAGCTAAGATTAACGATAGTGCTAACAGAGAAGTAACTATCAAGCATTGTGATGAAAAGGGCGAAGAGATTAAATTCAATGATAAAGAAGAGGCTTTAAAACTCTTTGAAAGCTTAAAGGATAATAAAGCTTGTCTTTTAAAGGATTTAAAAAATTCTATCCTAGAAACTAAACCTAAAAAACCTTTTATCACTTCTACGCTTTTAGAGAAAGCGAGCTCTGAGTTAGGTTTAAGTATCGCTGAAGTGCAATCTCTAGCTCAAAGTCTTTTTGAGGCTGGGCTTATTACTTACATTAGAACGGACGCTGAAAGTTTGAGTGTGGAATTTTTAAATGAGGCAGAGAGCTTTTACGCCCCCATTTATAAAGAAGTGTATCTAAAAAGAGAATATAAAGCTGGTAAGCAAAGCCAAGCAGAAGCACACGAGGCGATTAGGATTACGCACCCCCATACTTATGAAAACTTAGAAAGTGTGGTCTATAATGCTGGCATTGCTAATCAAGACGCTTTAAAACTCTATCAACTTATTTTTGAAAGAACTATTGAAAGTCAAGGCAAGAATGCTATTTACGACAAACAAGACTTGCTCTTTAAAATCAAAAATGAGTATTTTAAATGTTCTGTAAAGAGTTTAAAAAGTGCTGGATTTTTAGCAATGTTTTCTAAAAAAGAGCTAGAAAATGATGAAAGTAATGATGATAAAGACAATAAAGAAAAAGAACAAAACGCACAATTTAATCTAAAAATTGATGATGTGTTAAGTCTAAATGACTTAGTTTTAGCCACCATTAAAAGAAATGCCCCAAGTGCTTATAAAGAGGCAGGTTTTGTCAAGCTTTTAGAAAATAAAGGCATAGGCAGACCTAGCACTTATGCGAGCTATTTGCCTACGCTTGTAAAAAGAGAATATATCAGCATTAGCCAAGATAAAAAACACATTATTACGCCTACACATAAGGGTAAGAGAGTGGTAGAAGTGTTTGAAAATGCTTATCAATTCATTATTGATTTGACCTATACTAAACAAATGGAAGAAATGCTAGATGAGATTGTAGAAAATAAAAGCTCTTATGTGGATTTTATCAGCAATTTAAATTCTAAATGCCCTAAGATTGAAAAGCTAGAAAGAAATGATGATGATATAAAACCTAGCAGTGAAGGACAAATCACTTATATAGAAAATATTTTAAGAGATTTGCAATTAAATTTAAGCGAAGAGTTTAAAAACTACAAAGAAGACAACAGAGTGGCTAAGGCGTTTTTAGACCGATACATTAAAGAGCATGAGTTTTTTAAGAAAAACAACAAAAAGGCTAGTAGCTCTAATAATGATGAAAATAGACCCGCTACGCCTAAACAAATTAGCTTTGCTGAGATGTTAGCTAAAAAGCATAATGTCAAGCTCCCCAAAGGATTTAAATATAGTATGAAAGTGTGTGGGGATTTTATCAATGAGTATCATAAGAAGTAGTAAGTGAAATTTTGCTAAACTAGAACCTAATTAAAACTAATGAGGGAGTTTAGCATGCTTTATATTCCACCCACTTCAAAAGAAGTCTATGTTAGCTCTATTGTGGCTTTAAATATCCATAGCCCACAAGGCACAGGAGATTGGCATAGTAGCTATGCTTTAATGGAGAATGCGTTTGATGATATAGGGGTTTATATCTATGGTGAAAAACAAGCCCATAATACTAATAAACTACTAGGCAATCTAGGCATTATAGATGGCACAGCAAGGCTCAATAAAATGGGCTATTACCCTAAACATACTCCCACTTATATTGCAGAGCATCCAAGAGCTTGTGTAGATTGTCTCTATGTTTCTGTATTGCAAACTGGAAAGCTAGGGGTTGTTATGCTAGATGAATGGTTTCCTAGTATTGAAGATAAAAAGAGTGTCTATGCTCTTATAGAAGTGATGAAACCCAAATTAAACAAGCAAGAAAGAGAGAATTTGGATAAATGGATAGCAAGAAACCCCATTACCGAGTGATTTTAAGCGAACAAGAAATCTATCATGAAAGATTGATGAGAGCCATTGTTAAAAATTTAGCCGACACCCCTATGGTGTTAAAGGGTGGAACAGCGTTGTATCTAGGCTATGGCTTAAATCGTTTTTCAGAAGATTTAGACTTTGATTGTCATAAAAAAATCAATCTCTTAGGCAGAGTAAAGAGTGCTATTCCTAATGGCATTATCTTAAATGATATTCATATTAAAAAAGACACTGATAGTGTGGGGCGTTATATGGTGCGTTATGCTACCAAAGACAATAAAGAAGAACAAACTTTAAAATTAGAAATATCTTATAGAGACACACCAAAAGAGAGCGAAGTCAATGTTATTGATGGAATGAAAATTGCCAAAGTGGAGCGTATTATTGACAATAAACTCTGTGCTTGTTTTGATGGGGAGCATATAAGAACTAAAGCAAGAGATTTGTTTGATTTGCATTTTTTAGCCAAGTATTATGAAGAACACTTTAACTTAGACTTGGCAAAGCGTTTAAAAGATTTTAGCAAAGACCCTGATAAATTAGTGAGCAATTATTTAGAAGATAAAAATGATGATATTCTAGTTAATAAGATTATGGACTTGGAATAAACAGCTCTAGAATTAAGCATTATGGCTCATCTAATTCATAAAAAACCTGAAAAATAATCTCATTCCCTTAATACCCTGCAAGAACCTAATGTTTATAATAGTTTAGATAATTCTAATGAAAACACCCACACATCTAAGCGTAGGCGATAAGTAACCTTATTGAGTGGGTATTTGATAGTTTTTAGTTGTTTTGTCTTGTTAATTTAATTCTATTTAAAACTACTTAAATACCCTTGCTCTCTAAAGTCTCTTTAAAACATTGTTGCAATTTTTTAGAAAATGGCTCTTTTTCTTTGTCATAGTCTTTTCCTAAGCTGATATAAAGTGCGGTGTCTTTGTCTTTAAAGTCTTTGATTTCTTTTGTAGGTTTATAACTCAAAAATTCTCTAATCTCTTTAGCATAACCTTTTACTAAAACTTGCAATAAGTCAATGTCATAAGAAAATTTATCTTTAAGGACATTTTGAGCGATTTCTATTAAGCACTCATCATAGATTTCTACACTTTCATTAAACACTTCTTCTACATCACTTTCTTTAATACCATTTAAAAATAGATAGTAATTAAAGAGCCTATCTTCTTTTTCTTCATTTAGCCATTCTAAATCATCTTCATATTCTTCTTCATCTATAGGCTTAAAATCACTAGGAATAGTGCTTTCATAATCAATAGGACTAAACTTACACATCAAGCGTGAAATAAGAATTTTAGGGGCATTCTCATTGCTTATCTTAGCAAACACCATATTGGCTAAGATATTAGCTAAGATTAACTTCTCTACTAAACTAGCTTGGCTGATTTCTTGTTCTAGTGTATCCTTAAACTTTAAAGGGGTGTCTTTATAGATTATCTTATGCGTAAAAAATTCATTCAAGTTCATTGTTTTCATTATTGCCCTTTTCTTTGTTTTGTAATCTTTCTAGTTGCTTTAAAAGCTTTTGCTCTTGGGTGTTTTTTCTGTGTTTTAAATGCCTAATAAGCGCTTCTTCAATAAAAGTGCTTCGTGTCTCTTTAAATGAGCCAAATTCTAGCAAAAATTCATCAAGTTCTTTTATCACACAAGGACTAAAGGCAATGTTAAAGCTCTTTTTCTTATCTTCATCTAACAAGCTTTTTTTACGCCCCCTTTTTTTAGGGATTTTTACTTCCTTTGTGCTAGGCTCTTGTTTTAGGGGGGTATCTTGGGCTTGTTCTTCTTGTTCTTCAAACTTCTTTTCTAGCTCATCAATTTGTTGTAAATCCATACTTGTATGCTCCTTATTGTGTTTATTTTTGTGCTTTTTAACCCTTCTAAACCGCATGTATTTTCTCTTTTTCTAAATGGCTTTTTAATTCGTTATAAAAATTAACCCACTCATTGATAGCCTTTTTATCGCTGTATTCTATGACCCCTAAGCCTTCGCTTACACTGCGCTTATAAACAATGCGCTCACTCAAAGAGCTTTCTAAAAGTGTAATCCTATCGCTAGGGTTATTTTCTTTAATAAACTCTATTAAGGCTTGTCTTTCTTTAAGGGTTAGGAATAGTAGGCATTCTATTGATGACAATTAAGGCTCTTAGATTTTCATTAAGCTCTTGGAGTTGCTCAATTCTTTCTAGCATATTAGCTAAGACTTCAGTGTCTAATTGACTAGGAGTTGTTGGCACTAGCACAATATCACTTAAAAGCATAGCTTTTTGGGTTTCTTTGCTGTATTCCCCCTTAGTATCAATAAGGATATTTTCATACTTAGATACCATTTGCTTTAAAGTATCGCTAAAGCCACTACTACGATTAAATAAGCTAAAAGTGGGGCGTTCTTTTTCAGCACGAATTGTAGCAAAAGTTTCCATAGACTTTTGGCTATCTGTATCTAAAACAACCACTTCTTTATTGTCTTTGAGTAATTGCACGGCTAAGTTTAAACAAAGCGTGCTTTTACCACTGCCACCCTTTTCATTAGCAATGCAAATGGTCATGTTATTTTCCTTATTTTAGTTATTTTAAAAGTATATCACAATTATATAGATTTTGAATTAACTTTAAACAATTTGATTGTTTAAGATTATTTATATAAATATAGTGAATAATTAAACTTAGCAAGGGATAATAAAACTATGTTATTTAAAGAGTATTTAGTCTTTAATTTAATATTAAAATGTTAAAAGAATTTATTCTTATTTAGCTTATATCATTAAACTATTAAGAAATTAAATTATCAATTAAATTTAAAGCATTTTAAGCGAACTTTCTCAAGAAATTCTAAGGTTTAATTTGTCTTTTTCATTTTTAAAAAAAGTTTTTTTAAACATTAAAAAGGAGCAAAAAACTATCATTTTAGCTTAAGATTAGCTTAAATTTTAACTTTTTTTCATTAAATTTTTAGGTTTATTTACTTTTAATTTACTTTTAGATTAAGTTACGCATTTTAGGGGGTTGCATGGTTTGAGCCTAAAAAATGTGTGCGTACACACTTGTGTTTTTTGCTTAAAAATAGCTTAAAAAGTGGCATATGTGTACGCACACACTTTGAAAAAGTAAATAAGTCAAGACCTTGATTTCCTTGTAATTTTAATGGCATTCTAAAAAGATTTTTTAAAAACAAGGACAGAAAAAATGACACAAGATTTTTTAGAACTTAAAGAGGGAAAATACCCTATGAATGAATGGCAAATGATAGAGTTTATGCAAATGGGAGTAGAGCCTAAAAGCGAACAAGAAACAAAAATAGAGTTAGAACATTCCTTAGAAAATGAAGTCAATAAAAACAAGGAGCATTAAATGAAAGCGTGGAATGAAATGGATATTAAAGAGCAAAAAGAGGTTTTTGCTAGGTTTTTAGCGAGCGAAATTGCTAAAAGTTTAGAATCTGGATTAGAGTTTAAGCCAAATAATAGAGCTTATAATGGTAATGCTGGCAATGCCTATAATGGCTTAAATTCTCTTATTTTAGATGCCAAGCAACATGAGAATGGCTATGAGAGTAATGTTTGGGTAGGTTTAGATGATGCCTTAAAACTTGGGGCAAACCCTAAAGAAGTGGAGCATAGTGAATTACCCAACCGCTAAAGCGATTGGGCTTTTTCTTGCTTCGTAGCTCCATAACTAGCTAGATCTAATATGTTGCCATATTTAGAACTA
>NZ_SHOW01000003.1:0-167752 GCF_011175115.1 Helicobacter pylori
CGGCTTGCTGTATTTGCTGCTCTTGAGTGCCAAAATGAGCGATGCTGTTGGTTAAATTCGTTATGGTTTGTTCCACATAGGCGCAACCAGAAGCGAAAGTTTGATTGGTAACCGTGCCAGGAGCTGAACCTTGTGTGCCACCAGTGCCAGCTGTTGAGGGGTTGTGGCATGTGGCTAAAAAGCCTTTAACAAAATTTTGAAAAGTCCCGGTAAGCCTCTCAGGGTTAATGGCTTGCCCCACTTGATTGGCTAAATCAAGCATTTTGGCTTGCGCGCTAGCGTTAGCGAGCATGCCTTGCGCAAAGCTAGCGTCTGTGAAAGGGTTGAAAGGCTTGCCTCCACTGCCTCTCACTTGAGCTGTTTGTTCATTGGTATTAATGGCGCTCGTTTGATTGACAAGCTCTTGCGCGTCTGTGATCATCTTTTGGATCGTGCTGATTTCTTGTGAAAAAGCACCGCACAGCTTGTTAGAGGGCCATTCCCATTTTGGGCCATTAGCTTGGTTATTAGGCGCGCTGAAAAACGGGCATGCTTCGTTGATGGTGTTGATGAGCGTGCTCGCTTGCGCTAAGAGCGCTTGAGCGCTATCAGGCACTCCATTCAATGCGTTGGTGATTTCGGTGTAGGAGACCTTTGATGTATTACCTGGTGCACCCGAATCAACGACTTTTGAACTGATCGTGGTGCTTACTTGTTTGCCGTCTATGGTTTGGGTTTTGGTTACGGTTCCGCCATTTCGTTTGCTGTCATCTATTCCAAGTAATGACGGATCGCAGTTGTTATTCCCGTTCCCTGAGCATGTGTAAGTATAGCTTACATTCACCTTCCCATTGCTGTTGTTGAGCGCTGGCAAGCCGTTTTTTAAAGCCGTTTGGAGGATTTGATAGGCTTCGTTAAGCTTTTTAAAATTCTCAATACTCATAGGGCCATAGTATCCAGGAGGATAACCATTCAAAGAACAAGTGATGGAAGTGGATCGATACCCTGGCTCGTTGTTGAAGATGGTTGTTGAAGAAGTGCTTTTTGTGCCACCGGCATTACCCCCACACTGCGTAACATAGCCTACGACATTCCAAAACCCCACCGCCGCATTGATCGCTAAAAGCACGGCTTGATAGGCCGGGGAATTTTTGGTATCGCCAATCAAGTTTTTGGCGCTTGCGCCCAGGTTTTCACGCGCCGAGTTGATCGCGCTCGGGTCAGCGGACAATTGGATGAGGGTGTTTAGGGTGCTGTATCTGGTTAAAAGCTTGCTCAAGTTTTCATAATTGTCTGAAAGCTGTTGGATGCCTTTGGTGTTGGTTACCATTTGAGCGGCTTCACCGATTTGATAGCCCGCGCTCATGTAAAAGCCGTCGTCTTCAGCGCTCAAAGTGGAAACTAAAAGCGAGCCTAAAGTCAATGAAAGGATGTGTTTTTTCATGTTTTCTCCTTTTTAGATTAAATTGGATTTTAATATTAGGGATTTCATACATTAAGAATGCATTTGCATTGGAATGTATTAAAAGCATTATAGCATGAAAGCGTTTTTTTTTTTTTGTAATTTTGAAAAAATTGTGTCATTTTTTGCTTTTTTTTGTTTTTTTGCGTTACTTTTGAACGCTTTTAATTGGGTTTTAAAAACGCTTTTAACGCTTTTACAACCAACATTTAACAAAAATAGAACGAAGATTAAATAAGATTAAACAAGATTAAAAGGGCATGCCCCCCATTAGCCCTAATCAAAAACTTAATGCTGTTTAAAAGGGCTATCCACGACCTTTTTCCTGTCCACAATGTAGGGGATTAAAGCCATGTGGCGGGCTCTTTTGATTGCCACTTCCACCCTCTCTTGCCACTTTTTGCTATTGCCTGTCAACCTCCTTGGCATGATTTTATAGCGCTCTGATAGCGTGTGCTTGAGCATGTCTAAATCTTTATAGTCAATAAAGCTGATTTTAGCTTCGGTGTATTTGCAATAGCGCTTTGAATAGCGTTTTCTTTCCATAATGTCTCCTTAATTTTAACCCTTAAAAGGGGATTTCTTCTTCATCAATATTGATTTCAGGCACGCTGTTTTGATACTTGGACGGCTGTGCTTGTGAATTTTCTTTAGCGTAAGCGTTTTGCGGGTAGCTTTGGGCTTGGCTGAAAGGATCCTGGCTAGGGGCGTTGTAATTAGCGGGATAAGCGTTGTTGAAATTCTCATGCATTACGCTATCTTGCATAGCGCTTGCTTGGGGATTGTCTGACTTTTTATCCATAAATTGCAACGAGTCCGCTGTGATAGTGTGGCGGGAATTTTTTTTGCCCGTTTGATCCATCCAACTCTCATAAGTCAAACGGCCTTCTATCAAAACGCTTGACCCCTTGCTCAAATACTGGTTAGCGATTTCGGCTGTTCGCCCAAACAAACGAGCGTCTATGAAGCACACTTCTTCGCCTAGCGTGCCGTCTTGCTTTTTAAAGCGCCTGCTTGTGGCTAAACCTATTGTAGCCGCAGCCGAACCGCTAGGCAAATATTTCAACTCCACATTCCTAGTCAAACGCCCTACCATAATCACTTTATTAAACATGATAAGCCCTTATTCGCTATGAGATCCTGTGCTTTTTGCTTCCTCTGCGTGGTGAGAATGCGCGTGTTCGGTTTTTTCATGCTTTTCTTTGGCGTGTGATGGCTTTTTATTAGCCCTATCCACTAACGCATGCCACGCTTCTACTTCTTTCTTGCTTTCGTATTTGATCACAATGAAACGCAACACATCTTCATTGATGCGATACAATCTTTCAAGCTCTAAAATCATGGACGGCTCTGCTTTGAAATACGCCACATAATAATAGCCTCTTTTGTGCTTTTTGATTTCATAGGCTAAATTACGCATGCCCATATCTAGGCTCGTTTCAATCACGCCATGGTGCTTAGTGATCACTTCTTTATAAAACTCAATTTTGGATTTAATCTCTTCTTCTACTAAAGTAGGTTTGAGAATAAACATCGTTTCATAATGCCTCATCCATTCTCCTTGTGGTTGTATAGCCCTTTTTTTTACTAAAAAAGAGCAAGGTCTAAAAAACTTTCAATTATACCTTGCTTTCGCTTGTTTTTGGATTAAATTTAATTTTATTGGAATATTGAACCTAAAATCTAAAAATACCTTTCAGCATTTTTTAAGGGTTAATGATTTTTTGAATGGAGGTCAAATACAAAAAGCCCAATTCCTTTTGCCCTTGCATGCTTTGAATGTGCCATAACCTAAAAATTTCAAAAACCCTCTTATAGCCGGCTTCTTTCAAACGCAGGGCGTTTTTAGCGTAATTTTCAGCAATTTCTTTAGGAGGAGCGTAGCCTAAAACCTCTTTAGCGTCCATTAAACCGGTCGTTTTAATGTGGGCGAAAAATAAAAAAAGCTGGTAAAAATACCGCTCTAACCCCCTTAAAATATCCGCATCCTTTTTGCCCTCTTTTAACAAATAATCATAAATATCAAGCACGCTTTTTTTCAAAAAAAGCCCTAAAATGAGCTTTTGCAAATCCATATCCCCCGCATTGGAGCTTAATTCTTGAATGTCTTCTAAAGTGATGGGCGCATTTAAAACCGCTAGCTTGTCTAAATCGTTAAACGAAACGCCTAAATCTTCGTTATTGGTTTCAAAAAGAGCGTTTAAAAGATGGCTGCTGATGTCTAAATGTAAAAAATTAGCCCTTTCTTGTAAGAATTTCAAACTCTCCCAAGTTTTAGGGGTAAAAAAGCGCGCGCAGATCGCTTCATCTTTCAAGGGGCTTTTTTGGAAAAATTTAACGATAGCATCGCTAGTGTATTTGTATTTGTATTTGGTGGTGTCGCTTTTAGCATTATAAAGCCCTATGATAAGCCTGTTATGGCTAGGCCGCTCTAAAACTTTTAAAAAAAGATTGATATCATTTTCCTTAAATTTCTTATGCAGCACAAAATCCAGTTTTAAAACGACTAAACTGCTCCCTCCAAATAAAGAATCCTGCTCTAAAAGGGTTGCAATCTGGCTTTTTTCATAATCGCTCGCATAAAAAAACGAAGTTTCTGTGTCAGGGTTATTGCATTTAAAAAGCGAGCTAATCGTTTGAATGTAATAATGGATAAAAAAATCAAACTCCCCATACAAAAACACCGCTTTAGGGAGTCGTTGTTTTAAATAATTGTCCAAATCTTTACGATACATGCTCTTTAATCCTTTCTGTGATTTCGCCCCAAACTTGCCCTAAAACCAAATCCGCATGCGTGATTTTAACGCGCACCTTTTCTAAAGACTTAAAAACCTTGTTCGTTTTGACTAAAACTTTAAGCCCTATTAATTCTTTTAGCCCCACCACCACCCAATCTTTAACCTCCAAAACAACGCCCAAAAATTCTTTTTCTAAAAGTTCTAAAGCCAAGCGAGCGAATTTGCGTTTGACAAAATCCCTTTCAATCAAAGCGGCCTTTTTTTGTAAAGCGTTCAACTCAGCACACAATTTAGGCGTTTCTTCTAACAAATACGAACAGCCTTTAGCTTGATGAAACAACAATTCTTTTAAAAGCCTGTGTAAGGCTAAATCGCTGTATCGTCTAATGGGCGAAGTGAAATGCGTATAGCTGGCAAACCCCAAACCAAAATGGCTTTCTTGCATAGGGCTATAAAGGGCTAAATTTTGAGATTTAATGATCAAGCGCGAAACTTCTCTTTCTAACTTCTTTTCTTTGGCTATCTTTAAAGCATGCTCTAAAAAAGGAAAAAAGCCCATGTTTTTAGGGCGCATGATCTCATAATCAAAAAGCTTATCGTAGAGGCGTTTTTGCTGCTCCAAACTGGGCTCTTTGTGGGTGCGGTATATCCCCCTATGGTGAAAATGCTCATCTAATAACCTAGCACTAGACTGGTTGGCTAAGAGCATGGCTTCTTCTATAAGGGTGTGCGCGTTGCTTTCTGTTTGCGTTTCAATTTTTTCTATACGCCCTTCTTCATTCAAATACAGCTTGTTTTCAAACGAATTGAAATTAAACCCTTTTTTTAAACGCTCCTTTTTTAACTTCAAAGCCATTTCTAAAAACCCCAAAAGGCTTTGTTGCAAATCTTTATCTAACGAGCTTTGTTGGGTATTTAAAAAATGATTGATTTCTTCATAAGTGCAATTAGCCCTAACTTCAATAACGCCTTGAGATAATCGGGCGTTTTCCAAATCATCTAAAGGGATTTCATACACTAAAGCCAGGCGTTTTTCAAACGCTTTTAGTGAGCATGCCCCTTGAGACAAACTCAAAGGCAGCATGGGATACACGCTATTAGGGAAATACACGCTAAAGCCCCTAATCCTAGCTTCTTTATCCAAACTGGAATATTTCGGCACAAATTCGCTCACGTCAGCAACCGCCACAAACAAAACCCTTTTTTCTTGATCATAAAAAATCGCATCGTCAAAATCTTTAGCGTCTTTGGGGTCAATGGTGATAAAAGGGAGGTGAGAATAATTGATCCTGTTTTTAAAATCGCTCGCTTTAAGTTGCGCGTAATGTTGGGCTAAATTCAAACAATCTTTTGAAAAATCCTTAATCCTGTCAAAAAGGCTTAAAGAAAGGTTTTCATCTATTAAAGGGTCTTCTAAAGCCCCTAAAATTTCGCTGATTTCACGCTTTTTAAGATCGATTTTTACCACGCAATGCCTGGGCAATTCTAATAAGGATCTTTGGCTGTGCTTTAAAAGAATGGGTTTTTTAAAAGGCTCTTTAAAAGGGATAGCCACAATCTGGTGATTTTTTTTAGCCAAGTAAGCTATCATCGTGTGATCTGCATTTAAAAGAGTGGCTTTAAAAAAGGCCATGGGGCGTTTTTTAGAACATTCTATTTTGCATAAAATCAAAGCGTCTGTTTTAAAAGATGGGGGTAAGTTTTTGATTAAAGGGTCTTTGGGGTAATTTTTCGCTAAAGAAATGAAAAACGCCTTATTTTCTGCCCGCTCAATTCTGCCTATATCAAAGCCTTCTTTTAAAAAATAGCGTTCCTTGTTGAAACCAAGCGCTTCTTTTAAAACGCCCTTTTCTATTAGAGGGGCGAATGCTTTAGGGATCTTTTTAACCCCAAAAAACAGGCTTCTTAAAAACCCTTGCATCAAAAAACACTTCGCATGACTTCAAACGCTTTTGAATAAGGGATTTGAGAAGCGCTGAATTTTTCAAAACTTAAAGAAGCTTGATAGATGAGCATGTCTTTTCCGTCTTGAAAGGGGATTTTTAACTCTTTGGCTAAAGATAAAAAGGGCGTTAAAAACCCATACGCCAAATCATAAGCGAGCTTAGCCTCTTTAAAATACCCTTTCAAAACCTCTTTATTTAAAGGCAATTCGTTATTCAAACTCGCTGAAGTGGCGTTAATAATCAAATCAAAAGCGCTTTTAGGAGGCTCCATAAAACAATCACAGCCCAAGCGTTGGAAAAAATCCAATCCCCTAGCAGAGCGGTTCAACACGCTCACTTTCAAGCCTTGTTTTTTCAATTCGCACGCTAAAGCCTTAGCGCTCCCCCCAGATCCTAAAATCAGAGTGCTCTGGTAGCCCTCATCTCCCAAAGAGAGCCAAAACCCTAAAGCGTCGGTATTGTAGCCCACAAGTTCATCATTTTCTAAAACAAGCGTATTGACTGAAGCGCATTCAAGCGCAATACCCTTGATTTTGTCGCAAACTTGAAACGCCCTTTCTTTAAAGGGTAAGGTTACATTAACCCCACTCAATCCTAAATGCAAGAACTCGCTTTTGATGTGGCTTTCTAAAGGGAGTAATATGGGGTGGTAATGCCCCAAAAACCCCAATTCTTTTTGAAAAGTCAAAAAACAAGCGTTATGGATTAAGGGCGATTTGGAATGCTTAATGGGATTTCCAAAAACCCCAAAAGATTTTAATTTCATTATTCTTTCATTCAGCCTTTTTTAAAAGTTTTAAAAACACATAGCCCTTTGTTTCGTGAGAAAATTCAATTTCAGCCCAATCGTTTTGGATTCCTAAAACTTTCACGCTTTTATCTCTTGCAAGCGAGCCAATGATTTTACCTTTTGTGCTAGGAAAAGCGCGCACATTCACGCCACTGACTGCGACTTTATACTCTAAAGGTTTTTTTCCCATTGTAGAGATTGTAGGGGTTTTTTGATTGTTTTGAATAGGTGAAGCGCTGTTTTGTTTGGGTTCGTTTTGGATTTTATCCTCTTGTTTAGTTTCTTGTTTATTCTCTTGTTTTTGCGTGGGTGTTTCTAAAGGCAAAGGAGGATTTTTAGCGGGGTTTTCTTCTGTGGCGGTTGTGGCCGTGTTGGCTTCTTCTTGTTTGGGCGAAAGCGCACTACTTTGATGCTCTATCTCGGTTTTTTCTAAATTCTGGTTTATTGAAGTGCTGTCTTTTTTCGCATAAAAACCAAGCACAGCATGCGCTAAAGCATACAACAACATAAACCCTAAAACCACCAAAAAAGGCTGCACAAAAAGTTTTAAAGAAGATTTCATTTCAGTTTTCATTCCTACCCTCAACGCTTTTCAAAATCAATCCTAGGGTCAATCACCACGCAGAGCAAATCGCTTATCAAACTCGCTACCAAACCTAAAAGCGTGAAAATATAAAGCGAACCAAACACGACAGGATAATCCCTACTCACAATGCTTTCATACCCTAAAAGCCCTAACCCATCTAGGCTAAAAACAATTTCTATCAATAAGCTTGAGCTAAAAAACATGCCCAAAAAAGCTTGCGGGAAACCCGCCACCACTAATAAAATCGCATTGCGGAACACATGCGCATAAAAAATACGCCCCACTGAACAGCCCTTAGCCTTAGCGCTCACCACATAGAGTTTGCCCATTTCATCTAAAAAAGAGTTTTTCACTAAAAGCGTAAGGCTTGCAAAACCCCCTAAAGAAATGCAAAGAACGGGCAAAGTGATATGCCATAAATAATCCTTGATTTTGCCCAATGCACTCAAACTCTCAAAATTATCGCTCACTAGCCCTTTTAAAGGGAACCAGTGCCAATAATTCCCTCCAGCAAAAAACACGATCAACACCACCGCAAACAAAAAGGCCGGGATAGCGTTAGCGACAATGATCACCACGCTGCTTAACACATCTAAAGGCTCGTTATTGCGTTTGGCTTTAAAAATCCCTAAAGGGATAGAAATAAGATAAATCAAAAGCGTGCTAAAAAGCCCTAACGAAATGGATACGGGCAATTTTTCCTTAATCAAATCTATCACTTTAATCTGGCGATAAAAGCTCTCCCCAAAATCAAATTGCAGGTATTTTTTGAGCATGAGAAGGTAGCGCTCCCCTATAGGCTTGTCAAAACCATAGAGTTTTTTTAAATTTTCTAACAAATCGCTCTCTAACCCTTGAGACGCCCTATAGGCACGATCTTTAACAACGCCTTGAATCTCTTTGGATTGCGTGTTATTGATTTTAGCCATCATCTGCTCAATAGGCCCTCCTGGGGCGGATTGGATCAGAAAAAAATTAATCGTCATGATGGCTAATAAAGTAGGGATAATCAAAAGCAAGCGTTTGAGGATGTAAGCAATCATTGAAGATCCTTTTCTTTTATCCACCACAAATACGGCGAAAATCCATAGCTAGGGCTGATTTCAGGCATGCCAATGTAATTATACGCTGCGATCCTGTAATTAGGCAAATAAAAATGCGGTATCACATAAAACCCCCACAACAGCACTCTATCCATCGCTTGAATGGCGGCTAGTTGCTCCTTGTAATCTTTAGCGTTAATGATTTTTTCAATCAAATCATCTACCGCTTTGCTAGAGATTCCTGCATAATTCCTTGTGCCTTTTTCTTTCGCGCTCAAAGAGCCAAAATAAAAGCGTTGCTCATTACCCGGGAAAGACGATTGGCCAATCACTCCTACAATCATGTCAAAATCATAGCTTTTGACCCGATTGACATACTGGCTTAAATCCACTCTTTGGATTTTCATTTCAATCCCTAACACCCTTAAGTTTTTAGCAAAGGCTAGAGCTAATCTTTCAAAGGCCGGGCTGTTTAAAAGCAAAGTGAAACTAAACGGCTTGTTATTCTTATCCACCAAACGCATGTTTTTGTAAGAAAAGCCCGCGCTTTCTAAAAGCTTTTGAGCGTATTTTAAATTTTCTCTCAAATTATCGCCCAAAACATCAGCCCCATCGGTTCTAGGCACGACATAAGGCTCTTTAAAAACCCTTTCATCTAAACTCTTTTCATAAGGGGCTAGCAGGGCTTTTTCTTCAGGGCTTGGAAGGGGAGGGGACGCATAGATAGAGTTACTGAAAAAACTGGTGGTGCGCTTGTATTGCGAAAAAAACAAATTTTTATTCGCCCATTCAAAATCAAACGCATAAAATAAGGCTTCACGCACCCTTTTATCCTTGAAAATTTCTCGGCGCGTGTTGAAGAAAAACCCTTGCATGCCGCTTGGCATTTTGTGGGCTATGAGGTATTTAGTGATTTTTTTATTATCCATAGCTTTCCCCACATAGCCCCTAGCCCAAACCTTAGCCGTGCTTTCAAGGCGCCAGTCATACGCCCCGCTTAAAAAAGCCTGTAAGGCGACGGTTTCATCTTTGTAATACTCAAATTTGATTTGATCAAAATTGAATTGCCCCTTTCTGCTGGGCAAATTTTTCGCCCAATAATTAGGGTTTCTTTGGTAGGTGATTTTCTTGCCCACATCAAAAGAAGCGATCACATAAGGGCCGCTAGAAACAGGAATGAGTAAAGGGTTTTTTTCAAAATAATCCTTTTGAAACGCTTTTTTGGAAAAGATTTGCAACTGCCCTAAAATAAGGGGCAATTCTTTATTTTCAGTGGTTTTGAAAATGAATTTAACATGGTGTTTGTCTAAGATAACCGCCTTTTTAACATCTTGGTAATACTGCCTATAAATAGGCGATCCTAATTTCATGATCGTATCAAAACTAAACTTCACGTCGCTCGCTAAAATGGGAGCGTTATTGCTGAATCTCGCTCTTTTATCTATCGTAAAAATCACATAGCTGTTATCCTTAGCCACTTCTGCGTCTTTAGCGATCAAAGGGTATTCTGCAAAAGGTTCGTCTAAACTTTGCACCATTAAAGTGTCATAAATGAGATCCAAGCCTTCGGCTTTAGTGCCTTTAAGCGCGAAAGGGTTAAGGCTATCAAAAGTCCCTATAGCGTCATTTCTTAAAACACCGCCTTTTCTAGCGTTAGGGTTAGCGTATTCAAAATGCGTGAAATTGTCTTTATAT
Organism: Helicobacter pylori; assembly: GCF_011175115.1. Taxonomy (GTDB): domain Bacteria; phylum Campylobacterota; class Campylobacteria; order Campylobacterales; family Helicobacteraceae; genus Helicobacter; species Helicobacter pylori_DF. The sequence continues at coordinate 10,240 of NZ_SHOW01000003.1, forward strand.
TTAGGCTCTTCGCCTAAGTATAAATAAGGCGTAGCCTTAAGGAAACAAAACACCCCTAACCATAAACCTAAAATTTTAAAGACCACTCAAATTAACCCCATCAATTCTTTAGCCTTTTGGTAAGTCGCCCTCGCTAAAGGCCTGGCTTTTTCAGCACCGCAATTTAAGACGGCTTTCACTTCATCATCGCTGATTTCTTTGTATCTTTCTTGGATAGGCTTTAAAGATTGGATCACTACTTCAGCTAATTCCTTTTTAAAATCCCCATAGCCTTTATTTTTGAAACGCTCCTCTATGTTTTCTGGGCTTTCATCGCTTAAAAGCATGTAGATATTCAAAAGGTTAAAAATGCCCTCTCTTTTTTCATCAAATGCAATAACGCCCATAGAATCAGTGGCCGCTTTTTTGATTTTTTTTACAATAATGTCTGGCTCATCTAAAAGAAAAATCGCATGGTTAGCCCCTTTATGCGATTTACTCATCTTCACTTTTGGATCGTCTAGCCCCATAACCCTTGCCCCCACTTTAGCGATCAAAGGCTCTGGCACTTTAAAGCAGTCTCCAAAATCCCTGTTAAATTTTTCTGCAACGTTTCGTGTGAGCTCTAAATGCTGTTTTTGATCTTCGCCCACTGGCACTAAATCGCTTTGGTATAACAAAATATCTGACGCCATCAAAATAGGGTAATTGAAAAGCCCCACGTTCACGCTTTTAGGGTTTTTTAAAGACTTGTCTTTGAATTGCGTCATTCGTTGCATTTCCCCCATAGAAACCTGGCAATCTAGTAGCCACGCTAAAGCCGGGTGCTCATCCACTTCACTTTGAATGAATAATCCCGATTGCTTAGGACTAATCCCGCAAGCTAAAAGCAATTTAACCAGCTCATAGGTTTGGGATTTTAAAAATGTAGGCTCTATGGGTAGGGTGATCGCATGCGAATTGACGATACAAAAAAGGTTTTCATACTCATCTTGCAATTCTACCCAATGCTTGATCGCTCCTAGATAGTTGCCCAAGTGGATTTGCCCGGTAGGTTGGATGCCTGAAAAGACTCGTTTTTTATGCATGTTGTTTCTCGTTGGTTTAGTTAGTGTTATTGTAACCACCTAATTTTAATATTTTAATTTATCTTAGTTTTTAAGAACGCTTGATCCCCGAAAAGAGTAACACTTCATAGCTCAATTTTTCAAACGCCATGTTTTGAAAAAAATGTTTTTTTTGCTTGAAACTCAGCGTTGAACCCCCCAAAAGACCGCATTTTTTAAGGTAATTCAAGCAATCTTGTTTGCGGTTGAAATAAAGGGCGAAGCGCTTGTTTTCTAATTCTATTTGAAAATGTTTAAAAGCGTTTTTGATTAAGGATTTGAGCGTTTTAAGATCCCTTAAAGGCGAAGGCGTGCCTAAAAATTCATGCACTTCATGCAAACTAAAATCCGTATGGATAGCTAAAGCAACCTCCTTACTAGAAAGAGCGATTTTTTCTAAAACGCTTTTTAAATCCCTTGCCCATTGTAAAGAGGAAGAAGACACAACCAGATCGTAAGCGTGAAAAACATGTTCTTCAAAATCCGCATGCTCTAAAGAGATTTTTTGAATGTTAAGAGAACGCGTGGGGTGTAATTTGAGCATGTTCATGGAATTATCCAAAGCGATAAAGTCTTCAATCACAATGTTTTGCTGCTCTAAAGCGTTAAGAACAGCCCCACTCCCTGATCCTAGATCCAAAACTTTAGCGTAATGTTTTTGTTTTAAAAATTGAACAAGACAGATAGCGATTTGTTGCTGGATATGGGCAAAGAGGTGATAAGTTTTGGCATGCTTATTGAATGCATGCTGATTGAATGAATGAAATGAGTCCAACACCACCGCCTTTAACGCGCCGCGCTTGAAATTAAAACTAAATTTTAGTGTATTCTTAGCAAATTTTAGATAAGATCAAGCGTAATTTTTTCTAAATTTCAGGCATTTAAGGAATCAGTGTTTATGACAAGCGCTCTGTTAGGCTTACAAATTGTTTTAGCGGTATTGATTGTGGTGGTGGTTTTGTTGCAAAAAAGTTCTAGCATCGGCTTAGGGGCTTATAGCGGGAGTAATGAGTCTTTGTTTGGCGCTAAAGGGCCTGCGAGCTTTATGGCGAAATTGACCATGTTTTTAGGGCTGTTATTTGTTGCCAACACCATCGCTTTGGGCTATTTTTATAACAAAGAATATGGCAAAAGCATTTTAGATGAAACTAAAACCAACAAAGAGCTTTCGCCCTTAGTCCCTGCCACCGGCACGCTTAACCCAACGCTTAATCCCACGCTAAACCCAACACTCAACCCTTTAGAGCAAGTTCCCACTAATCCTTTAATGCCCAAACAAACGCCTAGCGAACTTCCTAAAGAGCCAGCCAAAGCGCCTTTTATTGAAAGCCCCAAACAGAATGAAAAAAATGATGCCAAAAAAGAGAATAAAGAGAACAATATAAAGGGCGTTGAAAAAACCAAAGAGAATACAAAAACGCCCCCAACCTCCCACCAAAAGCCTAAAACGCATGCAACGCAAACCAACGCCCATACAAACCAAAAAAAGGATGAAAAATAATGTTACAAGCCATTTATAACGAAACCAAAGATCTGATGCAAAAAAGCATTCAGGCTTTAAATAGAGATTTTTCCACTCTAAGGAGTGCGAAAGTTTCAGTCAATATTTTAGATCACATCAAAGTGGATTATTACGGCACGCCCACCGCATTAAATCAAGTCGGCTCGGTGATGAGCCTAGATGCGACCACTCTTCAAATCAGCCCATGGGAAAAAAACCTGCTCAAAGAAATTGAAAGATCCATTCAAGAAGCCAATATCGGCGTGAATCCTAATAACGACGGCGAAACGATCAAGCTTTTTTTCCCGCCCATGACAACCGAGCAAAGAAAACTCATCGCAAAAGACGCCAAAGCGATGGGTGAAAAGGCTAAAGTGGCTGTAAGGAATATCCGCCAAGACGCTAACAACAAGATAAAAAAATTAGAAAAAGACAAAGAAATCAGCGAAGATGAAAGCAAAAAAGCCCAAGAGCAGATCCAAAAAATCACCGATGAAGCCATTAAAACAATTGATGAAAGCGTGAAAAACAAAGAAGACGCGATTTTAAAGGTCTAAACCATGGATATTAAGGCATGTTATCAAAACGCTCAAGCGCTGTTAGAGGGGCATTTCTTGCTCAGCAGCGGGTTTCATTCTAATTATTATTTGCAATCCGCTAAAGTCTTAGAAGATCCCAAACTAGCCGAACAATTAGCCAAAGAATTGGCCAAACAGATCCAAGAAGCCCATTTGAATATTGAATGCGTGTGCTCGCCTGCTATTGGGGGGATCTTGGCTGGGTATGAGCTTGCAAGGGCTTTGGGCGTGCGTTTTATTTTCACTGAAAGGGTGGATAATACCATGGCGTTAAGGCGTGGTTTTGAAGTCAAAAAAAACGAAAAAATTTTAGTGTGTGAGGACATTATCACTACGGGAAAATCCGCTATGGAATGCGTTAAAGTTTTAGAAGAAAAGGGGGCTCAAATCGTGGCTTTTGGCGCTTTAGCTAATCGGGGCATTTGCAAGCGCGCTCATTCTCATTTAAAAGCCCAAGAGGGCGCGTGTTTGCCTAGCCATTTGCCCCTTTTTGCTTTAGAAGATTTTGTTTTTGACATGCACAAGCCTAGCTCTTGCCCTTTATGCGCTACTAGCGTTGCTATCAAACCGGGAAGTCGTGGCAACTAAAAAAACCAAAAAAAATAAAACCCCAGAAAAAAAGCAAGCGTTAGAAAGCCCTTTAAAAGGGCTGTATCTCTCTTTACGTTTAAAGGCCTTTATCACCGATATTTTTATGATTTATACCCCCATGCTTTACATAATGACCTATGCGATTTTAGGGAGCGCGAAGGATTTTAGGGAAAACCAGAGCGCGATTTTTTTATGCTTGCTTTTTTATGCCTTAACACACAGCTTTTTTATCGCTTTTAAATCCCAAAGCCCTGGCATGCGTTACGCTCAGTTTAAATTAGTCAAAAATAACCGCAAAGAAGTGGGCTTTTTTTTAGCTTTGTGGCGCTTTGTTTTGTGGGTGTTGAGCATGGGGTTACTTGTAGGGTTTGTTGCGCCTTTTATGTTTAAGTTTTTTTTGCATGACAAACTCAGCGGCACTCATATTGAACTCATCAAGGAGGAAACATGAAAAATTTAGTGATTTTAAGCGGGGCTGGCATTTCAGCAGAAAGCGGGATTAAAACCTTTAGAGATGCTGATGGCTTGTGGGAAGGGCATGACATCATGGAAGTCGCCTCGCCTTATGGTTGGAAAAAGAACCCGCAAAAGGTGTTGGATTTTTACAACCAAAGGCGCCGACAGCTTTTTGAAGTTTATCCTAACAAAGCCCATAAGGCTTTAGCGGAATTGGAAAAACACTATCAAGTCCATATCATCACTCAAAATGTAGATGATTTGCATGAAAGGGCGGGTTCTTCTCACATTTTACACTTGCATGGGGAATTGTTAAGCGTTCGCAGCGAAAAAGATCCTAATTTAATTTATAGGTGGGAAAAGGACTTGAATTTAGGCGACTTGGCTAAAGACAAATCGCAATTACGCCCTGATATTGTGTGGTTTGGCGAAGAGGTGCCTTTGCTTAAAGAAGCGATTTCTTTAGTCAAACAAGCGCATCTTTTAATCATCATTGGCACTTCTTTGCAAGTTTATCCCGCCGCTAGTCTCTACACGCATGCGCATAAAGACGCCCTCATTTATTACATTGACCCTAAAGCTAAAAACGCCCATTTACCCCAGAATATCCAATGCATTAATGAAAGCGCGGTGCATGCCATGCAAGATTTAATGCCCAAACTCATAGAAATGGCCTCTTAAGAGATGTTAAAATAATTTTTATTTTTTCAGCTAACGATTAGCAAAAACATGGTTTAATTGCTTCCATCGTTTGCTAAAAGTAATAATTAAAGGAGTTTGAGAGCCTGATGCAACAAGCCACAGAAGCATTGAATCACCCCTATTTTGGCGTTTTTGTTTTGTTGGTATTCACCTTTTGGGTGTTTAACTTAACCTTAAGGATCCAAAGGTTTTTAAGCCGTAAAATGGCTCAAAAAAAGGGCGAAAAGCTCAAGCTCGCTCCCTATGAATGCGGGCCTGTGGCTCTCAAGCAGCCTAATAGAGTGTCGCACCATTTCTATATCATGGCCATGCTTTTTATTTTATTTGATGTAGAAATCGTTTTCATGTTCCCTTGGGCGATTGATTTTAAAAAATTAGGCTTGTTTGGACTCGTTGAAATGCTAGGCTTTGTCTTCTTTTTAACCATTGGTTTTATTTACGCTTTAAAGCGAAACGCTTTGAGCTGGCAGAAATTAGAGGTGAAATAATGCAACAAGCACCGGTTGTTCTAAGCACTTTGGATAAATTATTGAATTGGGGGCGTTCTAATTCGCTCTGGCCCTTAACTTATGGCTTGGCGTGTTGTGCGATTGAGATGATGGCGACAGGGGGTTCAAGGTTTGATTTTGACAGATTTGGCACGATTTTTAGAGCGAGCCCTAGGCAATCTGATGTGATGATCATCGCTGGCACGCTCACTAAAAAGCATGCCGAATTCATGCGTAGGCTCTATGATCAAATGCCTGAACCTAAATGGGTGATTTCTATGGGGAGTTGCGCTAACACGGGCGGGATGTTCAACACTTATGCGACCGTTCAAGGAGCAGACAGGATCGTTCCTGTGGATATTTACTTGCCCGGTTGCGCGCCACGCCCAGAGACTTTACAATACGCTCTTATGGTTTTGCAAGATAAAATCAGACGCTCTAAAGCGATCAAACAAGACGCTCCCAAAAGGTTAGTGTGATGGTAAGAAAACAATCCCCCTATGAAGATGTGCAAAAACAATCGCGCCAGCATGACCCCTATAAAATCATAGAACCCACCCCTAAAAAATATTTAGAGGGCAGCGCTTATGAGGTCATTTACAACCACCTTTCTTACAAACATGAGATTTTAGACAAATATATAGAAACGAACACGGCTGTGTTTTGGATCAAAAAAGACGATATTTTTTCTGTTGCTACGATTTTAAGGCATTTGGGCTATGAGTGTTTGAGCGAAATGAGCGCGATAGATTTGTGTGCTAAAAAAGGGCATTTTGAATTGTTTTATCAATTTGTGGGTTTTAGCGATAGCTGTAAGAACCGCCGTAGGGTGCGCGTGAAATGCGTTTTGTTGCCTAATGAGAGCGTGGATTCTTTGAGTTTTTTATACCGATCGGCTAATTGGAGCGAAAGGGAAGCGTATGACATGCTTGGTATTGTGTTTGACAAACACCCCTATTTGAAGCGCCTTATCATGCCGCATGATTGGGTAGGCCACCCTTTATTGCGTTCTTACCCGCTCAAAGGCGATGAATTCGCCCAATGGTATGAAGTGGATAAAATTTTTGGCAAAGAATATCGAGAAGTGGTGGGCAAAGAGCAGAGAGACAGTGCGAGGGTGGATGAAAAAGACACTTTTAATTTCGCCAAAATCGGCTATGAGCAGGGCAAGGGCGAAGAATTAAAAGAAGTAGAAGAAAAACATGCGTTTAAGAAAATCCCTTTTGTCAAAGATTTGCACAAAATCGCCCCCACTATCTTAAAAAAGAGGCTATAAAATGGCTCAAAATTTCACGAAACTCAACCCCCAGTTTGAAAACATCATTTTTGAACATGACGACAACCAAATGATTTTAAACTTTGGCCCTCAACACCCCAGTAGTCATGGGCAATTGCGCTTGATTTTGGAATTAGAGGGCGAAAAAATCATTAAGGCTACCCCTGAAATTGGCTACTTGCATAGAGGCTGTGAAAAGTTAGGCGAAAACATGACCTATAACGAATACATGCCCACTACTGATAGATTGGATTACACTTCTTCTACCAGCAATAATTACGCTTACGCTTATGCGGTAGAGACCTTACTCAACTTAGAAATCCCTCGCCGAGCGCAAGTGATCCGCACGATTTTACTAGAGCTTAACCGCATGATTTCACACATCTTTTTTATCAGCGTGCATGCTTTAGATGTGGGGGCGATGAGCGTGTTTTTGTATGCGTTTAAAACGAGGGAATACGGCTTGGATTTGATGGAGGATTATTGCGGGGCTAGGCTCACGCATAACGCTATAAGGATTGGGGGCGTGCCTTTAGATTTACCCCCTAATTGGCTAGAGGGCTTAAGAAAATTTTTAGGCGAAATGAAAGAATGCAAAAAACTCATTCAAGGCTTATTGGATAAAAATCGCATTTGGCGGATGCGCTTGGAAAATGTGGGCGTTGTAACGCCCAAAATGGCGCAAAGTTGGGGCATGAGCGGTATCATGCTAAGAGGGACTGGGATCGCTTATGACATTAGAAAAGAAGAGCCTTATGAGCTTTATAAAGAGCTTGATTTTGATGTGCCGGTGGGTAATTATGGCGATAGTTATGACCGGTATTGTTTGTATATGTTAGAAATTGATGAAAGCATTCGCATCGTTGAACAACTCATTCCCATGTATGCTAAAACCGATACGCCTATCATGGCTCAAAACCCGCATTATATTTCTGCCCCTAAAGAAGATATAATGACGCAAAACTACGCCTTGATGCAGCATTTTGTTTTAGTGGCTCAAGGCATGCGCCCGCCTGTTGGGGAAGTGTATGCCCCCACAGAAAGCCCTAAAGGGGAATTAGGATTTTTTATCCATTCAGAGGGCGAGCCTTACTCTCATAGACTAAAAATCAGAGCTCCTAGCTTTTATCACATCGGGGCTTTGAGCGATATTTTAGTGGGGCAATATTTAGCGGATGCAGTAACCGTGATTGGCTCAACCAATGCGGTGTTTGGCGAGGTGGATAGATGAAACGCTTTGATTTACGCCCCTTAAAAGCAGATATTTTTGAACGCTTAGAAGAATTGATTGAAAAAGAAATGCAACCTAATGAAGTCGCTATTTTCATGTTTGAAGTGGGGGATTTTTCTAACATCCCTAAGAGCGCTGAATTTATCCAATCTAAAGGGCATGAGCTCCTCAATTCTTTGCGTTTCAATCAAGCGGATTGGACGATTGTCGTGAGAAAAAAGGCTTGATTTTGAGCGGCTTTAACCCCTTAAATTCCCCTTTAAGCGCAAGCTCTTCAATTAGTTTGAAAGAAGCCTATTGTTTAGAAAAATTATCTCTTCAAAAAGGGTTTGAAATCCATTACAAGATGACAAAAGATAGCTTAAACCTTTTAGAAAAAAGCGATTTGTGCGTTTTGTTTGGGGGGTTTTCAAACGCTTGTTTGAATGAAAACGAACGATTGATTTTAGGAAGCATTAACCAATCAAAACGCCCCTACGCCCTATTAAGACCCTTACAAGATACAAGAGACTTGCAAGAAAATTGCCTTTTTGCGTCGTATGAAATCCACACGGAAGCGGCGATTTTGGCCTTGATTTTAAGGGGCATTTTGGAACAAACTTCCCAATTAAAAGGGCATGTTTTAGAAAAGGTTGATGTGGGGTATTTAAGCTCTGAAGCGAACATGAGCGAAGAAGAATTACAAGAACTCATCGCGCTTATTGTTAAAGCAAAAAAAAGGGTGCTTGTTTTAAACAGAGAAATCACTAAGCATGCTCATAGCGCCTTTTTATACACCCTTTTAAGCGAGTTGCAAAATTACCTAGAAATTTTGCATATCCCTTGCAATGATTCAGGCACAACGACCGCTTTTTATGATTTTAAAGATCAAGAATGGCTGCTAGAAACAGCCTTTAAAGAGGGCATTTTGCCTTTTAAATCGCAACTCCAATCAAAAGATTTAGAGTTTTTAGAGCGAATGGGTGAGGCTAACGGCTCGTTTGTCTATGTTTCTTACAAGAGCCTTGAAACCCCCAAATTATCTTTTTCCAAGCAATTTAAGATCGCTAATAAGATCCAGCATTCTAAGGCAAAGTTTCAAATCTCCAATCAAACGCTAGAATGCGAGTTAGAAGAAAGCCCCCATTTAAAGGGCTTGATTGCGATTTTAGAAGGGGCGTTTTTTGATGCTTACCCTTATATCCCTATTTTATCCCACTCTCAAGGAATTTCATGATCACAATGAATATCAATGGCAAAATAATTGAATGCCAAGAGGGACAAAGCGTTTTAGAGGCCGCTAGGAGTGCTGGGATCTACATCCCTACTATTTGTTATTTAAGCGGTTGCTCGCCCACAGTCGCATGCAAAATGTGCATGGTTGAAATGGATGGCAAACGCATTTATAGCTGCAACACGAAAGCCAAAAACAATGCCGTTATTCTCACTAACACCCCCACGCTCATGGATGAAAGAAAAAGCATCATGCAAACTTATGATGTCAACCACCCCCTAGAGTGTGGCGTGTGCGATAAAAGCGGGGAGTGCGAATTGCAAGATATGACGCATTTAACCGGCGTGGAGCACCAACCCTATGCGGTGGCTGATGATTTTAAAGCGCTAGATTCATGGGCAAAAGCCTTGTATGATCCTAATTTGTGCATCATGTGCGAAAGGTGCGTAACCACTTGCAAGGACAATGTGGGCGAAAACAACCTTAAAGCCACTAAAGCCGACTTGCATGCTCCGGATAAATTTAAAGACAGCATGTCCAAAGACGCTTTTAGCGTGTGGAGTCGTAAGCAAAAAGGCATTATTTCTTTTGTGGGCAGTGTGCCTTGTTATGATTGCGGGGAATGCATTGCGGTATGCCCTGTGGGCGCTTTGAGCTATAAAGATTTCGCTTACACGGCTAACGCATGGGAACTAAAAAAGATCCATTCTACTTGTTCGCACTGCTCAGCCGGGTGTTTGATTTCTTATGATGTGCGCCATTTTGATACTCTAGGCGAAGAATCTAAAATTTTTAGGGTGCTTAATGATTTTTACCATAACCCTATTTGTGGGGCAGGCCGGTTTGCTTTTGATGTGAGCTCTAGCCCTAAAGGCAGTGCTAATCTTAAAGAAGCGCAAAACGCCCTCAAAGAATGCGAAGCGGTGCGAATAGGTGGGGATATTACGAATGAAGAGGCGTTTTTAATAGAGCGTTTGAGGAAAGAGCTTGATTTTAAAATCTACAATCAAGAAGTGTATCATTTCCAGCAATTCTTAAAAGTATTGGGCGAAGTTAAACGCCCCAATATTGAAGAGATTAAAACTTCCAATTTGGTCGTTACGATAGGATCTTCTATCAAAACAGAAAACCCTTTGGTGCGCTATGCTATTAATAACGCTCTCAAACTCAATAAAGCTTCTTTGATCGCTATGCACCCTATTAAGGATAACGCGCTAGCGAATTTGTGTCGAAGCTCTTTTTGCATCACCCATGAAGTGGGGGCTGAAGAAATCCTTTTAGGCATGCTTTTAAAAATGCTTAATATTGAAAGCGCGGCTCTAAAAAGCTTAGAAGATTCCAAGCAAGATATTGTAGATGAAGCGGCTCTTAAAGCCTTAGAAGAAGAGCGAAAAAAAGCTTTAGAACAAGCCGAGCAAGGGTGCAGTATTGGAGAAAATAAGGCAGAAAATCAAGAAGAGGATAAAACAGAAGCGACTACCCCAAAAGAAAATCAAGAAGAAAACAAGACAGAGGTTAAAGAAGAAAAAATTGAAGTCCCTACCAAAACCACTTATTTGTTGCTTGAAGAAGCGGGCATCAATTTAGAAACTTATGAAAAAATTCTCGCTCTTTTGCAAAAATCAAATAACACCCTACTAGTGGTTGGCGAAGAAATCTATAGCCATAAACAAGCCCACAATATCGCTAAAATGTTGCGTTTGCTAGCCCAAAAAAGCGCTATTAAACTCATTCTTATCCCCCCGAGCGCGAACGCTTTAGGCATCGTTTCTATTTGTCAATTGAGCGAAGAAATTTTTGAACATGAAAAAATCGTAGGCATTCGCGCTCAAGGGGATTTCACTATCAATAGCGACGATAGGGTTTTTGGGAAAGACGCTCTCAGCAAAGTGGATTTTATTTTGCCCAGTCTCAACCAGCTAGAAGGCACGATCACCAATGTTGAAGGGCGTGTGTTGCCCTTAAAACCGGCTTTGAGGTTTGAGGGCTATGACTTGAGCGATATTGTGCAAGGCTTTGGCTTTGTGGAAGAAAATCTCACAGAATGCACCCACAAACTCCCTACAGAAGCGGGCTTTAAAGCCACAGAGTTTGATCATCTAACCAACTATTTCACTAACGATAGGGCTAATCACAGGGGCTATTTATTAGGAACAAGCCATTTTGAAAACAGCGCTAAAGAGCATGAAAAAACAGAATGCGAACCTATCAAGCCTTTAAAAGAAAAAATCGCTTTCAACGCTTATTTAAAATACCCAGAAACGCAATTCAATAACGCCACCAATAAAAGCGAGAATTTGCAATTAAAGACTGGTATTTATGTGTCTAAAGCTTTCTTAAAAAAATTGGATAAAGAAGTGGGGCAAAACATCACTTTATTTAAAGAAGAAGAGGAATTAACAGGCGTTTTGTATCTTGATGAGAGCTTGGATCAGGAGGTGTTTGTCATTTCGCCTTCTCTTTTGACAAACCATTCTAACTTTTTTAGAGATGGCGTGTTTGATAGCGTGGATTTAAAGGAGCAAGCATGAGCGCTTATATCATTGAAACCTTGATTAAAATTTTGATTTTAGTCGCTGTTTTTTCGGCTTTAGGAGGCTTTGCCACTTATATTGAAAGGAAAGTGTTAGCCTATTTCCAACGCCGTTTAGGGCCTTGTTATGTGGGGCCTTTTGGGCTTTTGCAAGTCGCAGCAGACGGCATTAAGCTTTTCACTAAAGAAGACATTATCCCCCAAGGCGCGAACAAATTCATTTTCACGCTAGCGCCCATTATTGCGATGGTGAGCGCGTTTGTGTCCATGGCGCCTATCCCTTTTTTCCCTAATTTCACTCTGTTTGGCTATGAGATCAAGCCCCTTATTTCTGACATCAACATTGGCTTTTTGTTTTTCTTGGCCGTGGGTTCAGCAGGGATTTATGCACCCATTTTAGCCGGGCTTGCCTCTAATAACAAATACTCTTTGATTGGCTCCGCGAGAGCGACGATCCAACTGCTCAGCTTTGAAGTGGTCAGCACTTTAACCATTCTAGCCCCCTTAATGGTGGTAGGATCGCTCTCTTTAGTGGAAATCAATCATTACCAAAGCGGTGGGTTTTTAGACTGGCTTGTGTTTAAGCAACCTCTAGCGTTTGTTTTGTTTTTGATCGCAAGCTATGCCGAATTGAATCGAACCCCCTTTGACTTGTTAGAGCATGAAGCCGAGATCGTGGCAGGGTATTGCACCGAATACAGCGGCTTGAAATGGGGCATGTTCTTTTTAGCGGAATACGCGCATTTATTCGCTTTTTCTTTTGTGATTTCTATTGTGTTTTTTGGCGGGTTTAACGCATGGGGCTTTATCCCTGGAGGCATAGCGATTTTGATTAAAGCGGGCTTTTTTGTCTTTTTATCCATGTGGGTTAGAGCGACTTATCCGCATGTAAGGCCCGACCAACTGATGGATATGTGCTGGAAAATCATGCTGCCTTTAGCGTTATTGAATATCGTGCTAACAGGCATTATCATTTTAATTTAAAGGAGGTTTTATGGCCAAACAAGAATACAAGCAACTTCCTAAACGAGCCGAAGTCCATAGCGCGACCGAGCAGTTTAAAGACACCGTTAAAACGAGCTTGGGTTTGGATCTATTCAAAGGGTTAGGGCTTACGATCAAGGAATTTTTTAGCCCAAGCGTAACCATCCATTACCCTATGGAGCAACTCCCCTTAAGCCCACGCTATCGCGCGGTGCATCATTTGCAGCGGCTTTTAGACTCAGGCTCTGAAAGGTGTATCGGCTGTGGGCTGTGCGAAAAGATTTGCACGAGCAATTGCATAAGGATCATCACGCATAAAGGCGAAGACAACCGCAAAAAGATCGATTCTTACACGATCAATTTGGGGCGTTGCATTTATTGTGGGCTGTGCGCGGAAGTTTGCCCAGAATTAGCGATTGTTATGGGGAATCGGTTTGAAAACGCCAGCACCCAACGTTCCCAATACGGCTCTAAAAGCGAGTTTTTAACGAGCGAACAAGACGCTAAAAACTGCTCGCATGCCGAGTTTTTAGGCTTTGGTGCGGTAAGCCCTAATTATAACGAACGCATGCAAGCCACCCCTTTAGATTATGTTCAAGAGCTCTCAAAAGAAGAATCACAAGAAGAAACTCCAACAAACCCAGAAAGCCATAAGGGAGATGAAAATGTTTGAAACCATTGCCTTTTATTTCTTTGCGATCCTTACTTTGAGCATGGCGTTAGTGGTGATCACCACCACGAATATCCTCTATGCCATTACCGCTCTCGCTAGCAGCATGGTTTTTATCTCTGCTTTTTTCTTTTTGCTAGACGCTGAGTTTTTGGGCGTGGTGCAAATCACGGTGTATGTGGGCGCAGTCATTGTGATGTATGCGTTTGGCATGATGTTTTTCAACTCCGCTGCGGAAGTGGTTGAACGCAAGCAAAGCCCTAAAATCTTGTGCGTTCTTTCGTTTGGCGTGGCAATATTACTCACCTTGATTTTAAGCGCTCCTAGCATTGGCGAAAACCTTTCTAATCAAGTCAATTCTAACGCTATTGATGCGCAAATCCCTAACATTAAAGCGATTGGTTATGTGCTTTTTACTAATTACCTCATTCCCTTTGAAGCAGCGGCTTTAATGCTTTTAGTCGCTATGGTTGGAGGCATCGCTACAGGGATTCAAAAAATCCATGGGAAAAATCACACGCAATTTATAAAGGAATCTCTATGATAGGGTTAAACCACTATTTGATTGTTTCAGGGTTGCTCTTTTGCATTGGTTTAGCGGGCATGTTGAAACGCAAAAACATTCTGTTACTCTTTTTTTCTACAGAAATCATGCTCAATGCGATCAATATCGGTTTTGTAGCGATCTCTAAATACACGCACAATTTAGACGGGCAGATGTTCGCGCTCTTTATTATCGCTATTGCCGCTAGTGAGGTGGCTATTGGTTTGGGCTTGGTGATTTTGTGGTTTAAGAAATTCAAAAGCCTAGATATTGATTCTTTAAACGCTATGAAGGGTTGAGCATGCAATATTCTTCTTTGCTGTCAGTGGTGTTGTTTTTGCCTTTAATCGGCGCGATTTATGCCGGACTGTTTGGGGCTAAAGCTAAAGCGTTGCATGTGGGCGTTTTCAATTCTTTGTGCGTGCTGGTTTCTTTCATTGGTGCGGTGGTTCTTTTCATTCAAGCATGGCATCATCAAAGCTATGAAAAATATTTGTTTGACTGGATCGTGGTAGGGAATTTTAAAGTCGGCTTTTCTCTCATGCTGGATAATATCAATGCGGTCATGATTGTCGTGGTAACTTTAGTTTCTTTCTTAGTGCATGTGTATTCTATAGGCTATATGGAGCATGATAAAGGGTTTAACCGCTATTTTTCCTACCTCAGCGGCTTTGTGTTTTCCATGCTGGTGTTGGTGTTGAGCGATAATTTTTTAGGGCTTTTCATTGGTTGGGAAGGGGTGGGGCTATGCTCTTACTTGCTCATTGGCTTTTGGTATCATAAAACAAGCGCGAATAACGCTTCCATTGAAGCCTTTGTGATGAATCGGATCACGGATTTAGGCATGCTCATGGGGATTATTTTGATCTTTTGGAATTTTGGCACTCTTCAGTATAAAGAAGTCTTTAGCACACTTAATAACGCCGATTATTCCATGCTCTTTTTCATCAGCGTGTTTCTTTTCATTGGCGCTATGGGGAAGAGCGCTCAATTCCCTATGCACACATGGTTAGCCAACGCTATGGAGGGGCCTACCCCTGTATCCGCACTCATCCATGCAGCGACGATGGTAACCGCTGGGGTGTATCTGGTCATTAGAGCCAATCCCTTGTATAGCGCGGTGTTTGAAGTGGGTTATTTCATCGCATGTTTAGGGGCGTTTGTGGCTCTTTTTGGAGCGAGCATGGCTTTAGTCAATAAGGATTTAAAACGCATTGTGGCTTATTCCACGCTTTCTCAATTAGGCTATATGTTTGTAGCGGCCGGTCTTGGGGCTTATGCGATCGCGCTTTTCCACCTCTTTACGCATGCGTTTTTCAAATCCCTCCTTTTCTTAGGCTCAGGGAATGTCATGCATGCGATGGAAGACAATTTGGATATTACTAAAATGGGCGCTTTATACAAGCCCATGAAGATCACAGCGATCTTTATGATTATAGGATCAGTGGCTTTGTGCGGGATTTACCCTTTCGCAGGATACTTTTCTAAAGACAAAATTTTAGAAGTGGCTTTTGGGATGCACCACCACATTTTATGGTTTGTTCTTCTAATTGGGGCGATCTTTACCGCTTTTTATAGCTTCAGGCTCATCATGCTGGTGTTTTTTGCACCCAAACAGCACGAAATCAACCACCCCCATGAAGCCAAAAATTTCATGCTTTTAAGCATGCTACCCTTAGGGGTTTTAGCGGTCATTGCCGGGTTTTTTGAAGAGCCGTTTTTTCATTTCATCTCTCAAGTGATCCCTAGCGTTGGAGAGTATCTAGTCCCTCTCGCTCTTTTAATCAGTATCACCACCATAGTGGTATTATTGAGCATCGCCTATGCCATATTTAAATATAAAAATGGTATCACTTCCAAAAAAGAGGGGGGCTTTTTATACAAGCTCTTGCTCAACCAATACTATATCCCACAGCTCTATCAAGGGATTGCAAAAGTTTTTAGCGCTATCGCTTCATTCTTGCACCAGGTCGTGGAATTAAGGATCATTGATGCGATAGTGGATACCATAGGAAGAAGCGTTTTTGTTATAGGGCGTGTGTTTAGAATCAGTCAAGATGGGAATTTAACCTCCATGCTGCGCTTCATGGTGGCCGGGGTTTTAATCTTATTAGCGTTTGTAGCTTTTTTTGGGAGATAAGAAATGCAGTTTTTACATGCGCATCTTTTAAGTGTGGTGATCTTTTTCCCCATGCTGAGCGCGCTATTAGCGTTCTTTATGAGCGATCAAGCGAGCAGAGCGTATGCGATCGTCATCGCTTTGATTGAATTGTTATTAATCTTGTTGTTGTGGCATGGGTTTGATATTCAAACAGCCGGCATGCAGTTTGAAGAAATGAAGGAATTAGTCTATCAAATTGGCGTGAATTACCATGTGGGCGTTGATGGCATCGCGCTCTTTTTGTTGCTCTTAAACGCTATCGTGGTGTTATTGTCCGTGATTTATGTCAAAGAGCGTCGTAAAGACTTTGCGATTTGTCTTTTATTGCTAGAGGGGATTTTAATGGGCGTGTTTTCTTCTCTCAATATGATCTTTTTCTACGCTTTTTGGGAAATCTCGCTCTTGCCGGTCTTATACCTCATCGGTCGTTTTGGCCGTAATAATAAGATCTATTCTGGCATGAAGTTTTTTCTCTACACCTTTTTAGCGTCATTATGCATGCTCTTAGGCATTTTATACATCGGGTATGAATACGCGAATAATTACGGCATGATGAGTTTTGATATTTTAGACTGGTATCAGTTGAACTTTTCTAGCGGGGTTAAAACCTGGCTCTTTGTGGCTTTCTTAATAGGGATTGCGGTTAAAATCCCGCTCTTTCCCTTACACACATGGCTGCCTTATGCGTATTCTAACGCTCCTACTTTAGGCTCTGTCATGCTTTCGGCCTTGCTTTCTAAAATGGGGACTTACGCTTTATTACGCTTCTTACTCCCGCTTTTTCCTGAGCTTTCAGAAATCTATTTAACCCCTATAGCCATTGTGGCGCTGTGCATGATCATTTATGGAGGTTTTCTAGCCTACGCTCAAAAAGATTTAAAAACCCTCATCGCTTATAGCTCATTCTCGCACATGGGAGTCGTGGTGCTTGGGGTTTTTTCTTTCAATGTTGAGGGGGTTTCAGGGGCGGTGTTTATGATGTTTGCGCATGGTATTATCGTCATGGGATTATTTTTGCTCGCTGGTATCTTGGAAGAACGCGCCAGCAGTTTGGAAATCGCTCGCTTTGGATCGATCGCTAAAAGCGCTCCTATTTTTGCAGCCTTTTTTATGATCGTTTTAATGGCGAATGTGGGCATGCCTTTAAGCATTGGCTTTGTGGGAGAGTTTTTAAGCTTGTTAGGGTTTTTTGCCACTTACCCTCTTTTGGCTATCATTGCCGGGACAAGCATCATTTTATCAGCGGTTTACATGCTCACTTCATATAAAGATGTTTTCTTTGGTAATTTGAAAGCCGGGAACAATCAAATCAGCGTGTTTGAAGATTTGAACGCTCGTGAGGTAGGGGTTTTAAGCGTGATTTTAGCTTTGATTTTAATTTTAGGGATTTATCCTAAAATCCTTTTAAAACCGATTGAGCAAGGCTCTAAGCAGCTTTTAGAGGTGATAGAAATCCGCTCGCTCCCTTTTTTAGGTTCATTGGATACTAAGATAAAAGAGGTCTCTTATGCTAATAGATAGTCTCCACATCTCTTTTGACAGCTTTAATTTTGAGAGCGTTTTACCCATGCTGGTGTTGGTGTGTGGGGGGATTTTCACGCTCTTAATCAACGCTTTCACTTCCAGGTTTTCACGCAATTTGAATGTATTTTTATGCATGCTTTTTTTGGTTTTGGATTTTTTGGTGGTTTTAGGGTTAGAGCAGCAAGAAAACGCCTTTTTTGGGTTTTTGAGCTTGGATACTCTCTCGCTCATCTCTCAAAGCATTGTCTTGATTTCAGCCTTTTTTCTCATTTTCTTAGCCCTTTCCAAAGAACGCTTCAACGAATTTCAGACCGCTGAGTTTTATTCTTTATACTTGTTTATTGTCGCTGGCTTTCAGTTTATGGTTTCAAGCAACCATTTATTGTTAATCCTTATTGGGTTAGAAACAGCGTCCTTACCCCTTTGTGTGTTAATGGCGTTGAGCGATAAACGCTACGGCTTGGAAGCAGGGATCAAGTATTTCACTATGGGGGCGATGGCGAGCGCGTTTTTTGCTATGGGCGCGATGGCTTTTTACTTGCTCACAGGGAGCTTGAATCTTGAAGTCATTATCCTATACTTGCACACCGAGGGCGTTACAAACCCCATGCTCTTTGCGATGGGTGCTATTTTTTTGATTGGAGCGATTGGCTTTAAGGTTTCTTTAGTGCCTTTCCATACCTGGATGCCTGATGTGTATGAGGGCAATAACCCGGTCTTTGCGAGCTATATTTCCATTGTGCCTAAAATCGCTGGCTTTGTGGTAGCGACTCGCCTTTTTGGGGCGTTTATAGACACTCGCATCGCTTGGGTAGAAGACATTTTTTATGTTTTGATTCTTATGACTATCACCATCCCTAATTTCATTGCTTTATGGCAAGAAGATGTCAAAAGAATGCTCGCTTACAGCTCCATTTCGCATTCTGGGTTCGCTTTAGCATGCGTGTTTATCCACACTGAAGATAGCCAACAAGCGATGTTTGTTTATTGGTTCATGTTCGCCTTCACTTACATTGGGGCTTTTGGCCTTTTATGGCTCTTAAAAAGCCGGGAAAAAACATGGGATGAACGCTACGATCACCCTTATTCCAAATTCAACGGCCTTATCAAAACCCACCCTTTAGTGGCGATCTTAGGCGCTATTTTTGTTTTTGGGCTTGCAGGGATCCCGCCTTTTAGCGTGTTTTGGGGGAAATTTTTAGCCGTTGAAAGCGCTTTAGAGAGCAATCACATTCTTTTAGCGGTGGTGATGTTAGTTAATAGCGCGGTGGCTGCGTTTTATTATTTCCGTTGGCTCGTGGCGATGTTTTTCAATAAGCCCTTACAAAGCTACGCTCAAAACGATATTTACACCCAAAACGCCACCATGCCCATTTATGCGGTCATTATTGCTATGGCGTTAGCGTGCTTGTTCTCTGTGTTTATGATGCGAGGGCTTTTAGAGTTTGTGGCTTAAGTCAAAAATCTTTCTTTTAATGAGTGTGGGCTTGCTCTCCCATTCGCTCAACGCCTTAAGCCTCACGCTCACGCAAGGCAAAGAAGGGGGGGAAGATTTTTCGGTTTTAACCTTACGACACAATAAGGCGTTTTCTTGTTTTTATACCAATGAAAAACCGCCAAGCGGGATTGAAGCGTCTTTATCCATTATACACGCTAAACGCCCCATAGAATGCGTGATAGACTCTATCCCTAAGGAGGGTTTTACCCCTTTAGAAAACGCTTTTTTCAATATCACCTATTCCATGCGCCAACAACAATTCATTTTACACATCAAACCCAAAGTGATGCGAAGGCTCACCCTTTTTTCTTTTGATAGGGATTATAAAAAAGCGATCCCCCTTTTTGTGGAAAACGATCCTAAAGCCAAAATGTGGCAGATCATAGGCTATGATCAAAATATCCCTTTTTTGAGCGAAAAAGACAACGCTCAAAAAGGCTTGAATTTCCCCATTGTCATTAAAGACGCTCAAACCCCCATCATTCAAGAACTAGACGTGAATAACAAACCCCTACTCACCACAAAGGGCTATGACTTAAAC
Source organism: Helicobacter pylori (assembly GCF_011175115.1). Classification (GTDB taxonomy): domain Bacteria; phylum Campylobacterota; class Campylobacteria; order Campylobacterales; family Helicobacteraceae; genus Helicobacter; species Helicobacter pylori_DF. Next base: position 29,816 of record NZ_SHOW01000003.1, read on the forward strand.
GCTTATTTAGAGGCTAAAAAACAAATGGATTCGCAAGCCTATTTTGACGCTTTACGCACGATCAGCCGTGCGTTTAAAAACTACCCTCAAACGATGTTTAAAAAAGATTTGTATTTGTTAGAAATTATCGCATTAGGCCAATTAGGCATTAAAAAATCCTTACTCATAGACATTGGCACCAAGTGGATTAAAAATTACCCAACTGACCCCAATATCCCTGAAGCGCTATACTATGTCGCTAAAGCTTTAGACGAAAACAACAATTACAAACAGGCCATGCGTTATTACAAACGCATTCTTTTAGAATACAAAAACTCCCGCTACGCTCCCTTAGCCCAAATGCGTTTAGCCATTGAAGCGGCTGAAAGCTCTGATTTGAGCAACGCCAGTATGCTTTTTAAAGAAGCTTTTTCTAATGCTAAAGACAAAGAGAGCGCGAGTGAAATCGCTCTTAATTGGGCCGAAGCAGAGATAAACTATCAAAATTTTAATAACGCTAAATACCTCATTGATAAGGTGGTCCAATCCAACCCAGATTATATTTCTACGCATAGCGAATCAGCCCTAGACTTGCTCAAGTTATTGAAAAAAAACCAGATGAATGAAAGCGCGATTGAGATCGCTCACTTGCTCCTTAATCAAGACGATGACTTGAAAGCTAAAGAGCAAGCGCTTTATGATTTAGGGGCGTTGTATGCAAGGATCAAAGACTTTAAAAACGCCCACCTTTACAATCTGCAATATTTGCAAGACCATGCGGAATTGGATAAAGCTTCTGTCGTTAGAGCACGCGATGAAAAAGCCCTTTTTTCCATGGAGGGGAACACGCAAGAAAAAATCGCCCACTACGATAAAATCATTCAAAATTTCCCTAATTCTAATGAAGCCCTAAAAGCTTTAGAATTGAAAGCCCAACTGTTGTTTGAAAATAAGCGTTACGCTGAAGTGTTAAGCATGCAAAAAAATTTGCCTAAAGATTCTCCTTTAATCCAAAAAACGCTCAATGTCCTTGCCAAAACCCCATTAGAGGACAATCGTTGCGAAGAAGCCTTAAAATACTTATCCCAAATTACCGCCTTTGCATTCAACCCCAAAGAAGAAATCCAAGCCTTTGATTGCTTGTATTTCGCATCGCTCAAAGAAAAAGCGCAAATTATTGCCCTAAACGCTTTAAAAACAGCTAAAACCCCTAGCGAAAAATTAATATGGCTTTATCGTTTGGGGCGCAATTACTACCGCTTAGGGGATTTTAAAAATTCCACTCTGGCCTCTAAAGACGCTTTAACTCTCGCTCAAAGCTTGAACAAAAAAGAATTTTATGATATTGCTTTTGTTTTGTTTTCAGATTACATGCAAAGCAATGAAAAAGGATTGGCCCTCAATTTGTATGCGTTTTTAGAAAAGCATTTCAAAGACGATAAACGCATGGCGTTGGTTTATTTTAAATTGCTAGAGAATGAAAAAGACCCTAAAAGCGTCAAAATTTATGCCACAAGCTTGCTCAAACTCCAAGACGCTTACAAGGACTATTCTTACACACCCTTTAGCGAATTTGCTCTCATTGACGCTTACAGAACCACCAAAGATTATTCAAAAGCGTTAGAAACGCTAGACAAGCTTTTAAACCGCAGGCTTTCTTTAGAAGATCACCAAAAAGCCTTGTATTTACAATCAAGCCTACTGGATTTAACCCATCAAAAAGCAAAATCTAAAGCCAGTTTAGAAAAATGTGTTCAATTAAAACAAAAAGATCAAACAAACGCATGGCAAAATTTATGCGAACAGGGTTTAAATTTATTCAAAAACAAGGAGTCATGAATGGACATTAGCATTTTTAGAGAATACGACATTAGAGGCATTTACCCCACCACTTTAGATGAAAATACGGCTTTTAGTATCGGCGTGGAGTTGGGGAAAATCATGCGAGAATACGATAAAAGCGTGTTTGTAGGGCATGACGCAAGGGTGCATGGGCGCTTTTTGTTTGAAGCTTTGAGCGCGGGGCTGCAATCAAGTGGCTTGAAAGTGTATGATTTAGGGCTAATCCCCACACCGGTAGCGTATTTTGCGGCCTTTAATGAAATCAATGGCATTCAATGCCCTAATTCCATCATGATCACTGGCTCTCACAACCCCAAAGAATACAACGGCTTTAAAATCACGCTCAACCAAAACCCGTTTTATGGCAAGGACATTCAAGCTTTAAAAGACACGCTTTTAAACGCCAAGCATGAAATAAAACCCCTAAAAGAAACACCAGAGAAAGTCAATGCCCTAGAAGCCTATCAGCGCTATTTGATCAAGGATTTTAAGCATTTGAAAAACCTTAAATACAAAATCGCCCTGGATTTTGGCAATGGCGTGGGAGCGTTAGGATTAGAGCCGATTTTAAAGGCTTTAAACATTGATTTTAGCAGCCTTTATAGCGATCCTGATGGGGATTTTCCTAACCACCACCCAGACCCTAGCGAAGCGAAAAACTTAAAAGATTTAGAAAAACACATGCAAGAAAACGCTATTTTGATAGGCTTTGCTTTTGATGGCGATGCGGATAGGATCGCGATGCTAAGCTCTCATCATATCTATGCGGGCGATGAATTAGCGATTTTATTCGCTAAACGCTTGCATGCTCAAGGCATCACCCCTTTTGTGATCGGCGAAGTCAAATGCTCTCAAGTGATGTATAACGCAATCAATACTTTTGGTAAGACGCTCATGTATAAAACCGGGCATAGCAATTTAAAAATCAAGCTCAAAGAAACCAACGCGCATTTTGCGGCTGAAATGAGCGGACATATCTTTTTTAAAGAACGCTATTTTGGCTATGATGACGCTCTTTATGCATGCTTAAGGGCTTTGGAGTTATTGCTTGAACAAAGTCCAAGTGATTTGGAAAACATTATTAAAAACCTCCCCTATTCCTACACCACGCCTGAAGAAAAAATCGCCGTGAGCGAAGAAGAAAAATTTGAAATCATTCACAACTTACAAGAAGCGCTTAAAAACCCGCCAAGCCATTTCCCTACAATCAAAGAAATCATCAGCATTGATGGCGTGAGGGTGGTTTTTGAACATGGCTTTGGGCTTATTCGCGCAAGCAACACCACCCCCTATTTAGTCAGCCGCTTTGAAGGCAAGGATGAAGCAACGGCGTTAGAATATAAAAGGGCGTTGCTTGGGCTATTAGAAAAACTTTAAAATAGAGCTTGGGATAATCTCATTTCATATCCCTTACTCTTAAAAATATTGGATCAATTAAACAAGTTGCTTTAAAACCACACATAAAATCATAAGATCTCAAATTTTTTGCACTATTTAAGCTAAGCCTAAGCCTATTATAATGGAAAGTTTTCAATTAATCGTAAAGGATTTTTATGAACACAAATAATAAAAATAAAAACGCTTCTCATCTCACTCATGAAATGAAAAAGGAACACGGAGGTCTTATAGAAGCAGGCAAAAAAGCTGAAATGCAACCAATCTTTAAAGCACTATATCATGTAGCTAAAGAAGAATCTGAAGGATATAAAAAAGCGGCTGAAGGATATAAAAAAGCGCTTGAAGCAAAAGAAAGGATGGATAAAATCGTAAATGATCTAAAAACAATCAACCATGACAATAACACAATAGACATAGAACCCGAAGATTAAGAGGACTAAGCAACCAATAGTTCTTTTTAAAAGTATTATTTAAAAGTATTATAAAGAGCTTATGGCTTGGTATATCAAAACTAGCCTTTTTTATTATCAAAATACCTGCGATTTTAGCCGCTATCAACCACGCTACAAGGCTGCCTTTATATTGTTGTTAGGCTTCAGACGCATGCAATAAAACCTGATGATGATTGTTAATCTGTGATCTTTAATTTTTAACGCAACAAAGCCTAAAAGCCTTAAAAAATCATTCCTCCTATAAACCCTTTAATTTTTTCTAGCATGGCGTTTTCATTGTTTAAATTTTCTTCTATGATTTTGACTAACGCTGAGCCGCAAATCACGCCATCAGCGCCCATACCTTTAGCGTTTGTGATGTGTTCTTTTTTAGAAATGCCAAAGCCCAGTAAGGCTGGGGTGGGGCTAAAGGCTTTTAAGGTTTTGATGATCGCGCTTGCATCGTTCTCTAGAGCATGGCTTATCCCTGTAACCCCACTCCTGGCTAAAGTGTAGATATAGCCTTGCGAATGCGTAGCGACTTGTTCTAAATCTTTAACGCTCGCATTAGGGCTGGCGATAAAGATCTGCTTGATTTGGTGTTTTTGAGCGGATTTGATGACTAATTCTTTCTCTATTAGGGGCATATCCGCTATTAAAACGCTATCCACGCCGCATTCTTTGATTTGAGCGTAAAAGCCATCAACGCCGTAAGAAAAAATGAGATTCGCATACGCTAAAAGCCCTATGGGAATGTGGGGATTGTAATCTCTGACCGCCCTTAAAAGCTGGAAATTTTTAGCCATGCTAGCGTGTTTTAACGCCCTTAAATGGCTCGCTTGTATGGTAACGCCATCCGCTACAGGATCAGAAAAAGCAAAACCCAATTCTAAAGCGTTCACCCCGCTATCAATTAGGGTTTTAATGATTTCAAAACTCCATTCATAATTGGGATCGCCCAAGGTTACAAACGGGATAAACGCCATTTTTTCTTGTTTTTTTAAGGTTTCAAACATGTTTTGATACCTCATTTTAAACCTCCTTTAAAGCGTTATAAACGGTGTTTAAATCCTTATCCCCCCGACCGCTTAAATTCACTACGATGATACTTTCTTCTTCTTTTTGAGCGAGTTTTAAGGCATACGCTAAGGCGTGTGAGCTTTCTAGTGCTGGGATAATGCCTTCTTTTTGGCACAACAACCTGAAGGCTTCTAACGCTTCAGCATCGCTTGCGCTTTCATAAACTGCACGCTTACTCTCTTTTAAATAGCTGTGTTCTGGCCCCACCCCTGGATAATCAAGCCCGGCGCTAATGCTGTGGCTTTCTGCAATCTGGCCTTCATCATCTTGTAAAAGATAGGTTTTATTCCCATGCAAAATCCCCACACGCCCCTTATTCAAAGTCGCCCCATGCTTATTGGTTTCTAGCCCTAATCCGGCCGGCTCTACGCCTATGAGTTTCACTTCTTTATCGTTTAAAAACGCGCTGAATATCCCTATAGCGTTAGACCCCCCTCCAACGCATGCGATCACATAATCAGGCAAGCGGTTTTCTTTTTCTAAAATTTGGCTTTTAACCTCATCGCCTATCATTTTTTGAAAGGTTTTAACCATTGTGGGGTAAGGGTGCGGCCCGGCGGCTGTGCCTAGTAAATAATGCGTGTCCTTGTAACTGCTCGCCCAATCTCTTAAGGCCTCATTCACGGCGTCTTTAAGCGTCGCGCTCCCTGAATTAACTTCTCTCACTTCAGCGCCCAATAAGCGCATTCTAAAAACATTCATTTCTTGGCGTTTGATGTCTTTTTCTCCCATAAAAATCACGCATTTTAAACCCAATAACGCGCAAGCGATAGCCGTCGCCACGCCATGCTGCCCAGCGCCCGTTTCAGCAATGATCCTTGTTTTACCCATTTTTTTCGCTAAAAGGGCTTGCCCTAAGGCTTGATTAGTCTTGTGTGCCCCGCCATGGATTAAATCCTCTCGTTTTAAATAAAGCTTGACTTTAGGGTTAGAAACGATGTTTTGACACAAGGTTAAAGGGCTAGGACGGCCCACAAAATCTTTTAAAAGATGAAAATATTCTTTTTGGAATTTTTCATCTTTCAAACATGCATCAAACGCCTGTTCTAACTCTCTTAATGCAGGCACTAACAATTCTGAAACAAAACTCCCTCCAAACTCCCCAAAATACGCTTTTTTATTCATTTAATACTCTCTTAAAATTCGGGCTAATCGCTTGATTTTATCCTTATTTTTAATCCCGGGGCTTATTTCTAAACCTGAATTGAAATCCAACCCCAACGCTTTAATTTTCAAGGCTTCTTGAATATTATCCAAATTAAGCCCCCCAGCTAACATGAAAGGCGTTTTGACATTTTCTAAAATACCCCAATCAAAACTCACGCCATTGCCTCCCATTTTATCCCCCTTAGTGTCGTATAAGATTAGAGAGGCCTCTTTAGTTTTAGGTGCTAAATCTTTAGCGTTCATCACGCTTATTACTTGCCAGATCGCGCAAGTTTTAGGGAACGATTTTTTTAATTGAGCGATTTCTTTTTGCGAATAGCCATAAAGCTGCACCGCTTTTAAATCAAGTTTTTTAACGATTTTTGCGATTTTTTTGATTTTATCTTTCACAAACACGCCCACAAAATCCAGTTTTTTAACCGCTTTTGTGATTTTTAGGGCTTTTTTAGGCTTGATGTATCGGGGCGAAGATTTTTCAAAAATCAAACCCCCATAAATAAAATGGTTTTTATAAACGGCTTTAGCGTCTTTAATCCTTGTAAGCCCGCACACTTTATTTTCGCCTAAAATCAATTTAATACACGCTTTTTTCAAATCTTTTTCTTTCATTAAAGAGCTGCCCACTAAAAAGCCATTCACATAGGGAGCTAGGGCTTTGATTTGCACATGCGAATAAATACCGGACTCACTGATAATGAGCGCGTCTTTAGGCAAAAGGGGGCGTAATTTGAGCGTGTTGTTGATGTCGGTTGCTAGGGTGTGCAAATCCCTATTATTGATGCCTATAATGTCGTATTGGAGTTTGAGCAAGCGTTTGATTTCTTGCTTATTGGAAACTTCAGTTAACACGCTCATGTTTAAGGATTTGGCGAGATTGAAAAGCTCTAAATAATTCTTATCATCTAACACGCTTAACATTAAAAGCACCGCATTAGCCCCCATCATTCTAGCGAGTTTGATTTGAAAAGCATCAATGATAAAATCTTTACACAAAATGGGCTTGGTGAAATGCTGCGAGACAATTTTAATGTTTTTATAAGAGCCTAAAAAATATTTAGAATCAGCTAAAACTGAAACACAAGAGGCGAATTTTTCATAAGTCTTGGCTATTTTTAACAGATCAAAATCTTTTCTGATCAAACCTTTAGAGGGCGATGCTTTTTTGCATTCTAAAATAAAGCTTGTCTTTTTTTCTAGTAACGCTTTTTTAAAATCCCTGTCGCTTGGGGTTATGTTTGCGGGCAAGGTGTGATTTTTTTTGAGTGCAGAAACTTCTAAGAGTTTGTCTTTAAGGATGTTTTCTAACACGCTAGGCATGGCTTAGCCTTATGATTTTTTGCAAATGCGTATAAGGCGCTTTGGTTTTTAAATGCTCTAAAGTCATGCCCACACCCTCTTTTAAATCTTTAGCTTTATGGCTTAAATACAACAAACTCGCCACATTCGCCACAACCACCATCGTGTGCGAATTTTTGCCTTTATTTTCTAAAATATCTAAACACGCTTGAGTGCTTTCTTTGGCGTTTCCAATCTGTAATTCTTTCAAATCATAGGGGGGTAAATCAAAATCTTTAGCGCTCAAGTCATACTCTAAAATTTCGTTATTTTTCAATTCACACGCATGCGTAATGTCATGCAACACGATTTCATCTGTCCCCCCTCCATTAACCACCATCGCCCTTTTAACGCCTAAAGCCTTCAATGCTAGCGCCATAGTCTTACACAAGGATCTGTCATACACGCCTAAAAGCTGGATTTTTGGCCTTAAGGGGTTGATTAAAGGCCCTAAGCAATTGAAAATCGTTTTAGTGAAAAGCTCTTTTCTTAAAGGGGCGGATTTTTTAAAACTTTGATGGTATAAAGGCGCGAATAAAAACCCAAAATGCGTTTGTTTGAAGCAATTCTCTAATTGCGTGGGGTTCATTTCAATATTCACGCCCAAATTTTCTAACAAATCCGCGCTCCCGCTATGACTGGACACGCTCCTTGATCCATGTTTAGCCATAGATAACCCCATAGAGCTGGCAATGAGCGCAGCAATCGTGCTGACATTGATCGTTTTTAACCCATCGCCCCCTGTGCCACAATTGTCTATTAAATCCAAGCCGCTGTTAAAAGGCTTAGGGGCATGCTCTAAAAGCGTGGTTGCAGCAACGCTAATCTCCTTAAAGCTCTCGCCCTTGATTTTTAAAGCGCACAAAATGGCCCCAAGTTGCGCTGGGCTTACTTTTTCGTGGATAATGAGAGTGAATAACTTTTTGACTTCTTCATCGCTTAAGTCTTTTTGATGATACAGAGCGTTTAAAATCTCTTTCATGATAACCCTCTTAAAAACCCCACGCTTCGCTCTAACAACGCCCTCCCTTGTAAAGTCATGATGCTTTCAGGGTGGAATTGGTAAGCTAGGATCTTATCTTCTTCATTGACAATAGCCATAGGGATATTGTCATGCTCGGCGATCACTTCTAAATTTTTAGGCAACCCGCTCGCCATTAAAGAATGGTAACGCCCCACCACCATGCTTTCCCCTAAACCTTTAAAAACGGCATGCTTTTTGAGTGCGATAGTGGTCGCTTTGCCATGCACGATTTCTTTGCTCCTTATGATTTTAGCCCCATAGCTTTGCGCTAAAGCCTGCAAGCCCAAACAAACCCCTAAAATAGGGAATTTCTTTTTAGCCATTGCAATGATTTCTAAAAGATTGCCTGAATTACTAGGGTTACTAGGCCCGGGTGAAATGAACAATAAGGGGGTTTTTGATTCTTCATGCATCAAGCCCATAAGATAACTCGGATCAATATCGTTTTGATAAACGGCCACTTCATAACCCAAACACTCTAATTCATACACCAAATTATAAGAGAAAGAATCAAAATTGTCTATAAAAAAGATTTTCATAAGCTTGTTTTCCTGATCGCATCAATAAGGGCTTGCGCTTTGGCTCTTGTTTCATTCGCTTCGTTTTGCGGCACGCTGTCTAACACGATGCCAGCTCCTGCTTGGATCACCGCCTTATTGTTTTTGACAAAACATGAACGGATAGTGATGCAAGAATCCATAGAACCCTCGCTGTTTAAATACCCCACACTCCCCCCATAAGAGCCTCTCCTTTGCTTTTCTAATTGGTAAATGAGCTTGATCGCAGAGATTTTAGGCGCACCGCTGAGCGTGCCAGCGTTCATAAAACTCCTATAAGCATGCAAACTATCGCACCCTTTTTTCAATTCCCCCACAACCCTTGAGACTAAATGCATGACATTGGAATATTTATCCACCTTTAAAAGCTTGTCGCAATAGCGTTTTTTTGAAACTCTGGCCATGTCGTTTCTGGCTAAATCCACTAGCATGATGTGTTCAGCCCTTTCTTTATAGTCGTGTTGCAAATCAAATTCCATTTTACTATCTAAATCGTAATCAATATTGCCTTGCTTGTCCTTGCCCCTTAAACGGGTGCCAGCAATGGGATAAATTTCAGCCGTATTCATTAGGGCGTTGTATTTTAAAGCGCTCTCAGGGCTTGCCCCAAAAAGGATAAAATCGCTGTCTTTAATATAGAACATATAAGGGCTAGGGTTAGAGAGTTTTAAATGATAATACGCGCTCAAACCCTCCAAGCACTCCATGTAAAAACTGCGCGACAACACCGCTTGAAAAATCTCGCCTTTTTTGATTTCTTCTTGTAAGGATAGCACCTTTTTTTCAAACTCGCTATCATCGCAACTAACGCTAACTCCTGTGCTTTGCTTAGCTTTTTTAGGGATAAAATCGCCTTTGATGTTTTTAGCCAATTCTTTTAAATCCTGTAATTCTTTAGCTATCTCTGTTTTAAAGCGTTCATCAAAACACGCCCCCAAGATTTCAGCGCTTTTTTCTTTATGGTCTATGATGATCAAATTTTGCGCGACATAAAAAATAAAGTCATGCGCGGTGTTGTCTTGTGCTTTTAAGTTAGGTAAATCTTCAAAAAAATTGAGCATTTCAAAAGAAAAAACGCCCGCACTTAAAAGCATAAAAGGGTGTTTGGGTTTTGTTTTAACGCTTTTAAAAAGCCCCCTTAAAGCGTCAAAAGGGCTAGGCTCAAAGAGTTTTAAAAACTCATCTTGCGTTTTTTTATTTTTGGTATAAATTAAGGTTAGGGCATTGTCCTGTATAGGCGTTTTAAAAAACGCACTCAATGTTTGCAAAAACGCCCCGCCATTAGGCGTCAGGCTAGTGATAGTTACGATATTGTGGTTGCAAACTAGCTTCAAACAGGCTTTAGCCATTAATAGGGATTTGGTGTGCGCTTTGCTCTCAATCTCAGCGCTTTCAAAAAGCAAGGTGTGCTCGCGCTCTAATTGTTCATAAAGAGCTAGGGGGTAGGGAATATAAGGGGCTTTTTCTATGAGACTGATCATCAATTTCTTTATATTAAAAATAAACTCGTATTCTACAAGAAATAGATAAATGGGCAATAAATTAATATCCCTATTAGAGTTTGCAAGGGCTAATCTAACTTAAACTCAAATTGGATTTCTCAAGGCTCAATTTATGAGGAAATTAGAAATTTTAATTAGGAATGCGAAAAACCACTTTAATCAGATTAAACTTTTGAGTATTGTTAAGGTTGCTTGTGTGGCGCTTGTTGTCGTTATCTTTCTTGCATGTGGCAAGAAAGATTGGGTGCGATAAATTCAATAATATTCTCGCTTTCTTTTTTGATGTCAATCAAACCCATATCGTTTGAGCCATTAGGCGGGGTGATGCCTAAAAAACGCTCATTAAAAGGCCGCCATCTGGTAATAGAGGCGCTGAGTTCGTTAGGATAAAACCCAATAGATTGGTTGTCAAATAAAGCGTTCACATGCAAAGGGCCTGAAGCGTTCCCGATATAGACGGACAAATTCGCGCACAATTTGGCTAAATCCACTAAACTATGGCTCGTATCATAGAGATGAGCGAAAGGGACTTTTTTAAGGAGTTCTTCTGTGGCTTTCCTCTCGCCTGGCCCGCAAATAAGAATGATCTCACAACTTAAATTGTTGTGTAAACAATCAATCAGTTTGATAAAGTGTGAAGCAGGCAATACGGGCGAACTGCCTCCGCTATGCATATGCACGCCAATCCACAATAGATCAACATTAGCGTTGAGTTTTGAAGCGATGATGGATCGCTCTTTGGATTTGTCTTTAAGCTTCCATGCGATTTTTTTAAATTGAGCGTTAGGGAGGTTGTGATCTTTACAAAACGCATGGATTAAGTCCAAATTGTATTCGTATTCGGTTTTTAAGCATAACGATCGGCTTTGGCGCACGCTCTTTTGATAAAGCCAAGAATAGATTTTAGTCTTTGGGGCTAGGATGTAAGGAATAAATTTTCTCAAACTAAAAGCGAGTCTGGCGTTTTTAAAATTAGAAAATAAAAAGATAAGAGCGTCAATGGATTTGCGTTTGAGAGTGGCGCTCAAATGGTTATCTTCTATAATGACTTCATCAATGAAAGGGAATTCTAAAGCGATTGGGGTGGTATAGCTAGGCACAACCACGCCCAAATACACTTCTTTGCCTTTTTCTAAAAAAGCATGCTTGAGAGCGATTAAAGCGGGTATGGCTAAAATAAAATCGCCTAACTTATCGTTACGGATCACAAAAACTTTTTGAGAGTTTTCTTTATCTTTGCATTTTAAATCTTCAAACCCTACAAAATCCATAGCTCCGCCTAAGAGATCAAATTTTTTGTCATGTTAGCAAAAATCGTTCTTATGCGATGGATAAATTTTATTTTTTATTTTGCCATGCTTTTATAGGCTCATCTTCCCATGTGCCATAAAGAGAGTTGGGTAAAATAATCCATTCTGTGCCGAATTTTTGAGCGTTTTGCAAGACTTTGGCTTGTTGTTCTTGGCTGTTTTTAGCGTCTTTAGCAAAAAGCGCGTCAAAATCATGCAAAGTGTCGCCCACTTGTAAAACAATCTCATAATCCTTAGCGACTAACTCCCGCCTAACGGCTTTAGGCTTACCTTTTTCCTTTAATAAAACAGATTCTTCACTCACTTGGGGGAGCTTAAAGCTTTTGAGCGTTTTTAAAGTGAATGCCTTATTTTTTTGGGTGCGGTTAGAAATGTAAAAAATCTTAACGCCCTTAGAATTAGCGTATTCTAAAAAGTCTAGCGCTCCAGGAATGAGCGAAAGAGAGCCTTCTTTTTCAAATTTATCCCAAGTTTCTGGGGTGTATTTAATGCAGTTTTTGACTAAATAGCCCGCATAATCAAAAGTGTTCAAAACGGTTTCATCTAAATCCAAGATGACGGCTGGCTTTTTGTCTTTAACGAGCTTGAGGTTATTGTCTAGGGCCATTTTTGCCATTTTGTAACTTTGCAATTGCAAGGCTCTAATCTCAGCGCTTTGCTGATGATACTTAACGCTTCTTGTTATCGGCGAAACGCACTCTTTAGTGTCTAACACACTCATCAAACTCAATCCTAATAAAACTGATGCAAGGGTCTTTTTTACCATAACAACACCTACCTAATGGAGATTTTCTGTATTATACCTTAAAACAGACGATTAGGAGTATTTTACCATTAACCAATTTGTTGTATAGTTGGCGTTTTTAATTCAAAATGAAGCGAGGAAACAATGAAAAAAGCGTTAATGTTCACCCTTTTAGGCGTTAGTTTGGCGTTTGCAAAACCTTATACGATTGATAAGGCAAACTCTAGCGTGTGGTTTGAGGTTAAGCACTTCACATTCAATGAAACAAGAGGTGCGTTTGATAATTTTGATGGCAAAATTGATCTAGAGCCTAACACTAAAACGCTCAGCGTTTTTGAAGGCAATATTGATGTGAAAAGCGTCAATACTAGGGACAGAAAAAGAGATAACCATTTGAAAACAGCAGACTTTTTTGATGTGGTGAAATACCCCAAAGGGAGCTTTAAAATGACCAAATACGAAGATGGTAAAATCTATGGGGATTTGACTCTTCGTGGCGTAACTAAGCCTGTCGTGTTAGAAGCCAAAATCCAAGCCCCCTTACAAAACCCCATGAATAAAAAAGAATTCATGGTGTTACAAGCTGAAGGCAAAATCAACCGCAAGGATTTTGGTATCGGTAAAACCTTTAGCGATGCTGTCGTTGGAGATGAGGTAAAGATTGAGCTCAAACTAGAAGCTTACGCCCAATAATCGTTTTGCAAGAGATAGATATTTTCTTCTCTTGCGTTTTTCTAACAGCACAAAAACTTTTATTCAACTTTGATACGCCATATCCCAAAACAGATATTCGTATTCGCTTGTAGTGATAAAAATCTCCTTTAATTTTTCAATTTCTTGTTTTGAAGAAGCGAGTGTGAGGGAATCAAGCAAGTTGATATTCCAATTTACGCACGCTTGAAATTCTTTGGAACTATAGCCCTTAATCCAATGCCCATAAAAGGCATGTTCTAAAGCGTTGGGGATTTGGCTTAAATTTTGCGCGATCACCAAATAGCTCCAACCACAAGATAGAACAGCCGCCGCAACTTCTTTGATAGAACCCTTAAACCCTTCAGCGAGCATGTAGCTTGTATAGGATTTATTCGCTAGAGTGGGGCGCGCGTTTTGCAATTCTTTTGGAGTGATTTGAAGTTCTCTAATGTAATGGTTATGGATACTCATCTCGTTATTTAAAATGTCTTGTATAGCGTTAGAAAACTCCCTCATCACCGCTTCATCACAAGCCTTAACTACGCCCAAAGCAAACACCTTAGCGTATTCTAAAAGGAACAAATAATCCTGAATGATATAAAAACGGAATTTATCTCTTTCTAAAGTCCCACGCCCGATGCCTTGAACAAACGGATGGGAAATACAACCTCCCCAAATAGATCGCGCATTTTCATACAGATATTGTGAAACTTGCATTTTTACACTCCTAAAATCAATTCAACACGCATTCTAACACGAAAGCTCACAAATATGGTATAAAAATTTGTTTTTAAAAGATTTGTGAGTAAGCCCTGCTATCTAAAATTGAACGATATATCAAAATATCTGTGATTTTGAATAGCGGTTAATGATATTATAGGGCTTGTATTGCCTTTATGTTGTTTAAGATTGGCTATCCTTTGTAATCATAAAAAGGTTAATTCCATCTCACTCTGTAGGTTTTTATTTTTAGAAGTTTTTATTATGGGAACTTGTAGTATGGCACTTACAAGATAGGAGTCAATCTTAGATGCATGGTTTCAAACCTATTACAGAGCGAGATGGAATTAACCTTACTATTTATGGTTGGTTTAATCTCTGTATGAAGTCATATCGGCTGAAACTCAAAATAGTTTAGCATAAAAATAAAAAAGCGTCTAATATATTCAAAATAGGCGTTCAATTTTTAAGCGGTTGGTGTAAAAACGCAATTAAAGGCTTTAATGCTTGAAACTTAACGCTCTAAAACGCTTAAAAAATACTAAAACCATAAAACCAATGATTTACCTTAATCCTGTAATTTGTGAATAAACAAAACATCTACTTATCTTTTTTGTGATCTTTTGCTGATCTGTAACAATTTTCTTAATGCGATTGTGGTATAAATATCTCATCAAGGTGTGCAAAACATGTTTTGAATCTCAATTGATGAAAGGATTTGTTATGAGTGGATTAAGAACATTCAGTTGTGTAGTGGTTTTATGCGGTGCAATGGCTAATGTGGCTATAGCTAGTCCTAAAATAGAGGCAAGGGGTGAATTAGGCAAACTTATAGGGGGTGGTGTTGGGGGTTTTGTTGGTGATAAAATTGGAGGAGCAATTGGGGTTCCTGGAGGTCCAGTGGGTATTGGATTAGGGAGATTTCTTGGTAGCACAGCAGGAGGATATATTGGGTCTGAAATAGGCGATAGGGTAGAAGATTTTATCCGTGGCGTTGATAGAGAGCCACAAACCCCAAGAGAACCCACCTATGATCGTCATTTCGTGTATGATAGGTAGCTTTGGGCAAGAAAGGAGAGAGCATGAATATCAAAAATCGTTTGAGCGACTGGGAATATCAATGGGCAGTGGCCATAGTCTATGCGGGATGCATATCCACATTCCTTATAGCCTAGGCGTTGTCGATCCACTTTTTAGCCCTAAAGATAGTTATTATGCATGGCTAACGCTTTTAATAGCAACCCTATTGTCTAACCTTTTATTTGACCCACGAGGTAGGGATTGTTATAAATCTTTCCAAGTAAGATACCCTAGGTTTCTCAAAGCCATTTTTAAGGCTAGGTTTTTTGGCGCGTTTCATGACGCTGTGTTAGGGGCAAGACTGAGGGATTTTTATATGGCGCTTTTAACGATGCCCTTTATTGCCGCTATCCATGAAATTTCAGCGTATTGCGGGCATCCTAGCAATCTCCTTATAGAGGGTTTGGTTATGCTTGGCTTTCTTGTGTGTTTTGGGATTTGTTCTAGGCTTTGCGCTAAATTAGGGTGGTGATTCAACCCAAATAGCATTAAATGGAGGGGGGAGTAAAAAAATTAAAGAAATTTTAAAGCGCGTTCTCACTGATTTGTGTTACAATAAGGAGCATTTAAGGGGTGCTTTTTAAAACGCTCAAGTTTTAAAAGGCTGAGATCAAACCCGTAGAACTTGTCAAGGTAATTCTTGCGTAAGGAAATAACATGTTAATAACCACCCAACTATCCAAACGATTTTACGCCACGCTCATTCTTTCTTGCGTGTTTTTAACCATCACTAATATCCTTGTCAAAGGCTCGTTTATCAATCTTTTAGCGGGGCTTAGTGGGGTTTTGTATGCGTTTTTTGCCGGAGAAAGGCAAACGATTTGCTTTGTGTTTGGTCTTGTTTATAATTTGAGTTACGCTTATGTCGCTTATCAGTGGAAATTAAACGCTGATGTGATTTTATGCCTTTTTTTGTATATGCCGGTAACGATTTATGGGCTGTTCGCATGGAAAAAGACAGAGCAGCATGAAGGCGTTATCAAGGCTCAAAAACTTCCCAAAAGTTGGCGTTTTGCGCTCGTTTTAGGCGTAGGGGTTTTAACTTATGTGAGCGCTTTGTTTTTTAAAGAGATTAAAACGAATTTTTTATGGGCAGAGAGTTTTAATTTCGTCATCTTTATTATTGCTTTTATTTTACAGGTTTTGCGTTATATGGAGAGTTATGTTTTAATGACTTTGGGGAATATCGTGTCCATTATCGTGTGGTTTTGTATTTTCCAAATTTCTACAGAGAGCTTGGTGCAACTCTTCACAACGATCCTATACCTTTTTATTGGCTTGTATTATTTTAACCGTTGGAATAAGTCATGCAAGCAGTGATTTTAGCGAATGGGGAGTTTCCTAAATCCCAAAAATGCTTAGACCTTTTAAAAAACGCCCCCTTTTTAATCGCATGCGATGGGGCTGTTATATCATTGCATGCACTTCAATTCAAACCCAGCGTTGTTATAGGCGATCTAGATAGCATTGATTCGCATTTGAAAGCCTTGTATAACCCTATATGCGTGAGCGAACAAAACAGCAACGATTTGTCCAAAGCCTTTTTTTATGCTTTGAATAGGGGCTGTGATGACTTTATTTTTTTAGGGTTGAATGGCAAGCGAGAAGATCACGCTTTAGCGAACACTTTTTTATTGTTGGAGTATTTTAAATTTTGCAAAAAAATCCAAGCCATAAGCGACTATGGTCTTTTTAGGGTGTTAGAAACCCCTTTTACTTTGCCCAGTTTTAAAGGGGAGCAAATCTCGCTTTTTAGCTTGGATCTTAAAGCCCAATTCACTTCTAAAAACCTCAAATACCCCTTAAAAAACTTGCGTTTAAAAACGCTCTTTTCTGGCTCGCTCAATGAAGCTACAGATAGTTTTTTTAGCCTTAACTCTGAACCTAAATCGGTGGTGTTGGTGTATCAAAAGTTCTTATGAGCGGGTTTTATTAGGCGAATTTTTGTCTGTATATTACGCCAAGTTAAGGAGCATTTGAGAAAGTGGGCATAGAGGGTTCATCATTTTTTAACAAAACCATCACAAAGCGGCCAAATCAAACCATATCTAGCATGTCTAAAAACACAATCCATCTAACTCAATCTTTATAGTAGTTGGATTTCTTAAAATCATCAAACCAATTAGAAATCCCAATAAAAATGCAAGAAACACCGCTCAATTAAAGGGTGGGATAGAAGCGAGTTTTGAGTTTATTTTAATTTTTTAAAAAATGGGGTTTTAGTTGCTTGATTTTTGCAGTTTGAAGGTTATCGCTCAACTAACGCCAAGCTCTTTTATATTTTGAGAAAACGCTTTTTAGCATTTTTTAAATTTTATAATTAACGCTCAACAAAACAAGACCAAAGCTTTTAAGTGCTTCTTTTGAAAAGATAAAATCAAAGCGATACTAACCAAGACTAAAATCTTGGCTAGCAGCCCGTCAAATTTCACACAAATTCAATGGTGGCTAGAGTGGAAGCGTCCCCTCTTCTAAAAGTGGTGCGTTGGATCCTGGTGTATCCGCCATTCCTTTGCGCGTATTTGGGCGCGATTTCAGTTACAAGCTTGTGGGTGGCTTCTTTGTTTTGCAAATATGCAAAAACATGGCGGTGCGCATTAAAATCGCCCACACGAGCCGCTGTCGTTAATTTCTCAATGTAACTGCGCAATTCCTTAGCCTTATAAATCCCTGTTTCAATTTTGTTATGCTCAATCAAAGCGATCGCTAAATTTTTTAATAACGCCTTTCTGTGCGAGCTGGTTCTCCCAAGCTTGCGGTATCCGTGTTTGTGTCTCATCAGTCGTTACCTCCTTTATCTTCTAATTTTTCTAATCTTTTCTTTAAACTTTCTCTTTGTTCAGGGCTTAATTCTGTGCCTACCGGATAGCCCAAATCATTCAATTTTTCAGCGATTTCATCATAGGATTTTTTACCCATGTTTTTCACGCCCTTAAGCTCTTCTTCGCTCATCAACACGAGTTCGCCCACATACTTGATGCCGATTTTATCCAAGCAATTAAAACACCTAGCGCTCAAATTCATGCTTTCAATTTTAGCGCTCAAGTCTTTAGCGTCATCTCTTTGGGCGTAATCGCCTGAATACTCCGTGTTAGCAATGGGCCTTTCGCCAAAAACGCCTAGTTGCTTGCTCATCACTTTCACCGCTGATAAAAACGCTTTATAAGGGTCAATCTGCCCATCTGTTTCAATATCAAAAATGATTTTTTCATAGTTGGGATCGCCCTCAACCAAAACATTTTCAATCTCATAAACGACCTTTTTAATCGGCGTGAAAGAGCCGTCTAATGGCATGTAGCCCTCAGGCATCAATTCCCTTGTGTTTTCGCTTGGGACATACCCCATTCCTTTATAGATAATGAGCGAAAAATTCAATTGAGCGTCTTCGTTGATTGTCGCTAGGGGCATTTCCGGATTGACGATTTCTATATGCTCAGAATTCAAATCCCTAGCCCTAAGCTCCATAGGCCCTTTAAAAGAATAATCCACCACAACCGATTGGTTTTCTAAAGAGCTATCCTGCCCCACTAACGCCTTGGCTATAAAGCGGATATTCTTTAAATTCATGATAAAAAGCGACACATCTTCAGTAACTCCCCTTAATGAGTCAAACTCATGATGTGCACCTTCAATCTTTAAACCTACAGGAGCATACCCCACAGAGCTTAAAAGCAAAAGCCTTCTAATAGGATGAGCGAGCGTAACAGCGTAACCAAACTCAAATGGAGCCAGAGAAATCTTAACCCGATTGCCCTCTTTCTCTAGCACCTTAATTTCTGATGGGATCAAAGGTGCTGTTTTGATAACTTTCATGCTCTAACCCCTTACTTAGAATACAATTCTACAATGAGTCTTTCTTCAATAGGGACAACCACTTCTTCTCTTTCAGGGTAGCGGGTGAAGATGCCGTATTTTTTATCTTTTTCCACATCAATCCATGGCACAATCCCTGTTTGAGCTGTCAATTCCATCGCACGCACCACTTGAGGGTTGCTCTTGGTTTTTTCTTTGATCTCAATTTTTTGCCCTGAACGCACGAAATAAGAGGGAATATCCAAACGCTTACCATCCACAAGCACATGCCCATGCGTTACTAATTGCCTAGCAGAGCTTCTAGTGGTCGCAAACCCCATGCGATAGACGACATTGTCCAATCTTCTCTCAATCAAGCGGATAAGGTTTTCACCCGTATTGCCGTCCAAGCGATTGGCTTCCACAAAAATACTCCTGAATTGCTTTTCAGAAATGCCATACATCATTTTAGCTTTTTGCTTTTCTTTCAATTGCAACCCGTAATCAGAAGTCTTAGCGCGTCTTTGCCCATGCTGGCCTGGCCCATAAGCCCTTTTATCTAGCGCGCTCTTCCCACTCAATCGCCTTTCACCTTTTAAGGCTAAAGAAACCCCAAAACGCCTTTCTAGTCTTTCTACTGCGCCTCTATATCTTGCCATAAAGCCTCCTTACACTCTTCTTCTTTTAGGGGGTCTGCAACCATTATGAGGGAGTGGGGTGATGTCTTTAATCCAAAGCACTTTAACGCCCTCTGTTGCGCCCACGCTCTTAATAGCGGTCTCACGCCCACTGCCTGGCCCTTGAACCTTAATGCCCACTTCTTTAACGCCATGCTCTTTAGCCTTGCTTAGAGCGCTTTCTACAGCTTGTTGGGCCGCATAAGGGGTGGATTTTTTAGAGCCTTTAAACCCTAAACCGCCCGCCGTGCTCCAGCAAATCACATTGCCCATTTCATCAGTGATAGTGATGTTGGTATTATTAAAGGTCGCTGAAATATAAACAACCCCTCTAGCAATATTCTTTTTGACTACTTTCTTTTTAGCCGCTACATTTCTCTTAGCCATTAAATCATCATCTCCTTATTCGCTACTTGCTACCCACGGTTTTTTTCTTACCCTTACGAGTCCTAGCGTTATTTTTAGTGGTTTGGCCTCTTACAGGAAGACCCTTACGATGCCTAATCCCACGATAATTCCCTAAGTCCATTAAAGATTTAATATCCATTTGAACTTTTTTACGCAAATCGCCCTCTACTAGGTAGCTTTGCTGGATTTTTTTAGCGATGCTAGACACTTCATCTTCGCTCAATTCATGCACGCGCTTGTCAAAAGAAATGCCTACCGCTTCTAAAATCTCTCTGGAACTCTTAAGCCCAATCCCATAAATATAGGTGAGAGCATACTCTACTCTCTTCTTTTTTGGTAAATCTACACCAGCAATCCTTGCCATGCTTTATCCTTGTCTTTGTTTGTGTTTAGGGGTAGCGCAGATCACTCTAATAACGCCCCTTCTTTTAATGATTTTGCACTTATCGCACATCTTTTTCACTGATGGCCTGACTTTCATGATTTTTCTCCTTTGAAAAAATTAGGCACTACTAAAAACTTTTATACTAACATATTTTCATTGAAATAACCCTTAAATTCATTTATATCTAAAAGTTATCCGACCCTTGTCTAAGCTATAGGGCGTAAGCTCTAGCTTGACCCTATCGCCTAAAGCAATCCTAATATAGTGCATGCGCATCTTTCCAGAAATACGGCACAACACCACATGCTTATTGTCTAATTCCACCTTAAAAGTGGCGTTAGGCAACGCCTCAATCACTTTCCCATCCACTTCTATAACATCATCTCTTGCCATTAACGCTCCGTAAGAATCACTGCTTTATTACCAATTATGGCGATAGTATGCTCATGGTGGCTTGTGTTAAGCCCATCCACTGAAACCACGCTCCACTTATCCGCTAGTATTTTAGGCTCGCCTTGTTTTTGACACACCATAGGCTCTAAGCAAAACACCATGCCCTCTTTGATTTTAGGGCCGCTATTAGGTTTAACGCCTTTTTCTAGGTAGTTGGGGATTTCTGGCTCTTCATGGGGTTTTTTACCAATGCCATGCCCGCAAAATCCCTTCAAAGGCACAAAGCCCCTTTCTACAATAGCACCCTCTAAAATCTGACTCAACTCCTTAAAATGCATGCCCACTCTAATTGAACTAATGGCATGCATTAAGCTCTCTTTGGAGCAAGCGAGCAATTTTTCATCTTGCGGGCTTATCGCACCTATAGGAAGCGTGAGAGCCGAATCGCCATAATAGCCATCCACCTCCACCCCCAAATCCAAGCCTATAATATCCCCTTCTTGTAAAACATAATCCGTAGGAATGCCATGAATAACCACCTCATTTAAGGACATGCACACCGAGTTAGGGAAACCATAAAGCCCCTTAAAAGCAGGCCTGGCATGCGAGGATTTGATAAAATCTTCAGCCATTTTATCCAGCTCTAAAAGTGAAACCCCAGGCCTTACTTCTCGCTCTAAAAGGGCTAACGCTTGAGCGGTTAATTCCCCGGCTTTTCTTAGAGCTTTGATTTCTTTTGGGCTTTTAATAGAGATCGCCATTAAAAGCCTACCGCGCTTAAAGTTTTATACTTGCTCATATAAATTTGCGCTTCAATCTTTTTCATGGTGTCAATAGCGACTTGAACCACAATCAGCACCGCTGTGCCTCCAAAGTAAAAAGGCACGCCCATAGCCTTAACCAAAATCCAAGGCACGGTAGAAATGAGCGCTAAATACAATGAACCCCACAAAGTGAGCTTACTCGCTACAGCATTCAAAAACGATGAAGTCCCCTCTCCAGGCCTAAGCCCTGGAATATACCCGCCATTACGCCTCAAATTATCCGCAATATCCTTAGAATTGAACACGATAGAAGAATAAAAGTAAGCGAAAAAGATGATGAGCAAGAACATCAAAATATTATACGCATACCCTTGCGGGCTTAAAAAATCTGCAATCGCTTGCAAGGTTTTGTTGCTTGTGGCTTGCTGTAAGATCGTAGAAGGGAACACGAGCAGAGCTGAAGCGAAAATAGGGGGGATCACCCCGCTTAAATTCAACTTAATGGGAATGTAATTCATGATGCGCTTGTTTTGGTTTTGCATCACCACTTTACGCGCATAAGAAATAGGGATCCTGCGTTCAGCTAATTCCACATAGATGATCGCAAAAATAGTCGCTAAAACAATCAGCACAATACCAATGAGCATTAAAATATTGATCACGCCCGTATTGACCAAATTGAATGTGCCTGAAATAGCTGATGGGATCCCTGAAACAATCCCGGCAAAAATAATGAGGCTAATCCCATTCCCCACGCCCCTTTGCGTGATTTGCTCCCCTATCCACATGAGTAGCATCGTCCCTGTAAGCATTGAAAACGCTGAAACGATCATAAAAACTTGCATATCAATCATGATCGCTCCATTGGCTCCACCGCTAATGCTCCTTAAACCCACTGATACGCTCACCGCTTGGATTAAGGTGATTAAAATGGTCAAATAGCGCACGATTTGCATGTATTTTTGCATGCCGTCTCGCTCTTTTTTTATTTTGGCCAGGTTAGGGAAAGTCGCGCTCAAAAGCTCCATGATAATTGAAGAAGTGATATAGGGCATGATACCCAAAGAGATGATGCTCAAGCGAGAAACCGCATTCCCGCTAAACATGTTAAACAACCCCAAAGCGTTGTTGGAATTGCTGTCAAAAAAAGCCTTGATCGCTGCTAAATCTACGCCAGGAATGGGGATATAAGCTAAGACTCTGTAGAGAAATAAAAAACCCAAAGTGATGAGTATCTTACTAGCAATAGCTTTATTCATAATAACTTATTCCTCTTAAATCAAGCTGATACAATAGGGGCATTACTTCTGCCCGCTTGTTTTGATTCTCTCATCTTTAATTTTAGAAGCTAGGTTTTTAGCGTCTTTACCGATCAATTTCACGCCTTCAATATAAAGGGGGAAATGGTGTAAAGCGCGCAAGCTTGAAAAAGTGATTTCTTCTAAATTTTTAATCGCTTCATTCTTTTCCACATTGATAGAATAGATATGAGAATCTTTAGTCCTAAAACCTATTTTAGGCAAACGGCGTTGTAAGGGTTGCTGCCCCCCTTCAAAGCCTCTTTTAGCCTTATAGCCTGTCCTTGCGGTTTGACCTTTACCGCCTCTTGTGGCCGTCTTTCCCATGCCGCTTCCTTGACCACGGCCCACTCGTTTGATTTTCTTAACGCTACCTTTAGCCGGTTTTAAATTTTCTAATCCCATTATCATATCTCCTTTTTAACTACGCCTTAATTTTCGCTAAAGCGTCAAAAGTCGCGCGCACCACATTATAGGGGTTGTTGGAGCCTAAAGATTTGGTTAGAATATCCTTAATGCCTGCTAATTCCACGATAGGGCGCGTTGAACCCCCGGCAATCACTCCCGTTCCCTCACTTGCCGGTTTGAGTAAAATACGGCTTGCGTTGTATTTATGCTCAATATCATGAGCGATAGTCGTGCCTTTAATCGTTACATGAATCAGGTTTTTAAACGCATCATCTACCGCTTTTTTAATCGCATCAGGGACTTCTTTAGCCTTGCCTAAACCAAAGCCCACAAGCCCATTTTTATTGCCCACAACCACTAAAGCGTTAAAACGAAACCGCCTACCGCCCTTAACTACTTTGGTTACACGGCCAATATTCACAACGACTTCTTGAAACTCTTCTCTGTTAATCTCTTCCATACCTTTCCTTTCTGTCATAGAGCGATCCCATTCTCTCTCAAGCTTTCAGCAAACGCTGCTACCACGCCATGATAGAGGTAACCATTCCTGTCATAAACCGCTCGCTCAATCCCTGCTTTTTTCAATTCTTCAGCAAAGAGAGCGCCTAATTTCTTAGCGTCTTCTTGCGTGTTTTTAAAGCCCATTTTTCTGCCGTCAATATGCGTTATGGTGCTTTGCTTAACATCATCAATCGCTTGCACATAGAAATAGCGATTCGAACGAAAAACGCTCACCCTAGGCCTTAAATTATCGCCCAAGAGTTTGCTTTTAATCCTTAATTTTCGGCGATCCCTTAAGGCTTTCTTTTTATACAATGCTTTTGCGTTCATCACTCCACCTTATTTATTTTTTAGCTGTTTTACCAGCTTTTCTAATAATGACTTCATTGCTGTATTTCACGCCCTTGCCCTTGTATGGCTCTGGGGGTCTGAAGCTCCTGATTTCAGCGGCGACTTGCCCTACTTTTTGCTTATCGCTCCCTTTGATAGTGATCGTGTTTTTTTCCACCACCATTTCAATCCCTGCTGGAATGGGGTATTTCACCGGGTGGCTAAAACCCAAACTCAAATCCAAAGTTTTATTGCCCAAAGCCACCTTATAGCCCACGCCATTGACTTCTAAAGTCTTAGTGAAACCGGTGCTTAAGCCTGTTACAATGTTGTTGGCTAACGCCCCATAAGTCCCCCAATAAGCCCTAGACTGCGCGTCTTCGCCCACAGGCTGGAAGCTCAATTGGTTGTTTTCAAGCGTGATTTTCACTCGGTTGTGAGTTTCTAACTCATGCTTTTCTTTGCTGTTTTTAAAAAGAAGCTTGCTCCCTTCAACGCTCGCTTGCACAGAGCTTGGAATTTCAATGATTCTTTTCCCGATTCTTGACATTTTCAATCCTTTACCAAATGCTGCAAAGCACTTCGCCACCGACATTTTGTCTGTAAGCTTCTTCGTTGGTGATCACCCCCTTAGAAGTGCTTACCACAATCACGCCATAGCCATTTTTAAAGCGCTTCAACTCGTTTTTTTGCTTATACACACGACGACCGGGCTTGCTTAAGCGTTTCACTTCGCTGATTTTTGAATGCCCTTTTTCATCATAAGCCAATTGCACATAAACCGATTGTTTCTTGTCTTTATCTTTGATATTGAAATCTTTAATGAAGCCTTTTTCTTTAAAAATCTCTAAAATAGAAACCACGATTTTTGCGTAATAAAGCTGTGTGAATTCTAAGCGGCGCATAGAAGCGTTTCTCAAACGAGTTAATGAATCTGCAATTATATCATTTACCATATCTTATCCTTACCAACTGGCTTTTCTCAAGCCTGGGATGAGTCCCTCACTGCCCATTTTTCTTAGGCACACCCTACAAAGCCCAAAATCCCTATAAACCGAATGAGGTCTCCCACAAATGCGGCATCTCGTATAAGCCCTTACTTGGAATTTTGCTTTCCTTTGAGCCTTTGCTATCATTGATTTTTTAGCCATATTAACCCCTTATCTCACTTTTGCAAAAGGCAATCCAAGCAATTCTAACAACTTGAACGCTTCTTTATCGTTGTCCGTAGAAGTTACCATAGTGATGTTCATGCCATGACTGACCATAATATCATCATAAACCACTTCCGGGAAAATCAACTGCTCATTGATCCCAAAGGTGTAATTCCCGCGCCCATCAAAGCCATTCCGTGAAATCCCTCTAAAGTCTTTCACTCTGGGCAACGAAATCACAATCAGCTTTTCTAAGAAATTATACATGCGTTTATTCCTTAAGGTAACTTTCGCCCCTACCGCCATGCCTTCTCTGATCTTAAAGCCTGCAACGGATTTTTTCGCTTTAGTGATAACGGCTTTTTGCCCTGCAATCAAAGAAATCGTTTGCGCGATATTTTGCATGATTTTCATGTCTTTTGCATGCGCTCCAGCGCCCACGCTGATAACGATTTTTTCTAGCTTGGGTAAAAGCATGGGGTTTTTGATGTCCAATTCTTGAGCGAGTTTTGCCCTCACTTCATTTTGATAAAATTGTTTCAAACCAAACATGTATCCAACTCCTTAGGCTTTCTTCACATTGGAAATGTGCATGGGCTTTTCTTTATGGATAAAGCCCCCTTTAGGGTTATCATCAGTAGGTTTAATCGCTTTTTTCACCACCTTACACCCTTCAACAACCACTTGAGAAGTCTTAGGCAACACCGCTAGAACCTTAGCGACCTTACCCTTATCGTCTCCTGCAATGACTTTCACCATGTCATTTTTTTTGATTTCGCTTTTCATTATACAACCTCCGGCGCTAGAGAAATAATTTTCATGAAATTAGCGTAACGCACTTCTCGGCTCACTGGCCCAAAAATCCTTGTGCCAACCGGATCTTTTTTAGCGTCCAAAATCACTGCCGCATTGTCATCAAAACGCACCAAAGAACCATTTTTCCTTTGGATTTCTTTTTTCGTTCTCACCACAACGGCTTTGACGACTTGACCGCGTTTCACCTTACCATTAGGGATAGCTTTTTTCACGGAAGCCACGATCACGCTACCCACGCTCGCATAGCGTTTGTGGCTGCCTCCTAACACCTTAATGCACATGATTTCTTTAGCGCCGCTATTGTCAGCGACATTCAATCTTGTAAAACTCTGTATCATGCTTATACTCCCACTACTAAAATTTCTTTAAGCGTGAAGGACTTGGTTTTAGAAAGCGGTCTGCACTCAATCGCGCTCACAAAATCCCCTACTTTCACCTGATTGTTTTCATCATGGATGGTGTATTTTTTGAATTTTTTAACAATCTTGCGGTATTTTTCATGCACCACTTTTCTTTCCACAAGAATCACAGCGCTTTTTTCAGCAAACTTGCTGATAACCTTGCCTTGCACCAGCCTTTTATGTGGCTCTTTCGTATTCATTGCTTACCCTTTTTTACTCAACGCTAGAAGAATAATGCGCATTAATAGCCGTGTTAATGCGAGCGATATTTCTTCTGGCTTTCTTAATCTCGTTAGGATTACTCAATTGCATAGCCTTTAATTTAATGCGCAACTCAAAAAGCTCCGCTTTCTTAGCATGCAACAACTCTTCTAATTCCTTGATACTTTTATCTTTCAATTCAGTATATTTCATTTTCGCTCTCACAAGTTACAATTTTGGTTTTAAAAGGAAGTTTGCTCTGAGCTAACGCTAAAGCTTCTCTCGCTAGTCCTTCTTCAATGCCTAGCATTTCATAAACGATTCTGCCCGGCTTGATATTCATCACCCATTTTTCCACAGAGCCTTTACCTTTACCCATCCTGGTTTCTAAAGGCTTAGCGGTCAAAGGCTTATCGGGAAATACTCTAATCCACACCTTACCCGCTCTTTTAATGTGCCTTGTCATGGCCACCCTTGCGGATTCAATCTGGCGTGAATCAATCCTCCCATGCTCTATGGCTTTAATCGCAATATCCCCAAACGCAATGGAATTACCACGATGGGCTTTCCCACGATTGCGCCCTTTCATTTGCTTTCTGTATTTTGTTCTTTTTGGCATTAACATGATTATTGCCTCCCTCTTCTGCTTCTTCTAGGCTCTCTTTCTTCTTTAGCCTCTTCTTTTTTCTCAAATTGGATGCCTTTTTGCAAAACTTCCCCTTTGAAAATCCACACTTTCACGCCAATAATACCATATACCGTCATCGCTTCAGCAAAGCCATAATCAATTTTAGCCCTTAAGGTGTGTAAAGGCACGCGCCCTTCCATATACCATTCGGTGCGAGCGATTTCAGCCCCTGCTAAACGGCCAGAAACGCGCACCTTGATCCCTTTAGCGCCGGATTTTAACGCCGCTTGCATGACCTTTTTCATCGCGCGGCGGAAAGCGACCCTTTTTTCTAGCTGGGTGGCTACATTTTCTGCGGCTAATTGGGCGTCAGCTTGGGGGCGTTTGACTTCTTTAATATTAATGGAGACTTCTTTTTTAATGAGCGTTTTTAAGCCTTCTTTGACTTTTTCAATATCCACGCCTTTTTTACCAATGATAAGCCCTGGGCGAGCCGCTACAACCGTAACGCGCAGTTTTTTAGCCGCTCTTTCAATCACAATCTCGCTCACGCCAGCGTAATAAAGCTCTTTTTTAAGGAATTTCCTAATCTTATTGTCTTCATCAATATTGCTTGGAGCAGTGCGAGCACTAGGGAACCATCTGGAAGTCCAATTCCTATTAATACCTAATCTTAAACCTACCGGATTAACTTTTTGTCCCATGCCCTACTTACCTTCTGCTTGATTTTTTTTATGGCTTTTAGAAGATTTCATTTCTTTCCCTTCTGCTACTTCTACGAATACATGAGATGTTGGCTTTCTAATGGCTGTGGCTCTGCCTTTAGCCCTTGGAATGGAGCGCCTAAGCACAGGACCAGCATCCACTCTGCAAGAAACAATCAGAGCGCTCTTGGCGTCTAAAGAGCCGTTAGCGACCGCAGAAGCCACCACTTTTGAAAGCACTCTGGCCGCTTTATTGGGCGTAAATTCCAAACTAGCGATCGCTAATTCAGCGTTCATGCCTTGGATCTGTCTTGCAATCAATCTGGCTTTAGTAGGAGATAACCGCACAAATTTTAATAACGCTTTACTCATTCTACCCCCTTACTTGCCAATCTTTTTTTGGACACTGCCTTTGTGCCCTTTAAAAGTTCTTGTAGGAGCGAATTCCCCTAACTTATAACCCACATGGTTTTCTGTGATATACACAGGGACAAAAACCCTTCCGTTATGCACATTATAAGTAAAACCAATCATTTCAGGCAAAATGGTGCTTCTTCTAGACCATGTTTTAATCGGGCGGTTATCCTTACCCTCTTTTGCCTTGAGCGTTTTTTTCATCAAGTGGTCGTCTATAAAAGGACCCTTTTTAATTGACCTAGACATTCTTTAACCCTTTATTTATGTTTCTTTCTGGAAATGATGAGCTTGTCGCTAGCTTTTTTCTTTCTCGTTTTATAGCCCTTAGCTGGAGTGCCCCAAGGCGATACAGGATGACCGCTTGTCCCTGTTTTACCCTCACCCCCACCATGCGGGTGATCCACTGGGTTCATAGCACTCCCACGAGTTTGTGGGCGAATCCCTCTATGGCGGTTACGCCCTGCCTTACCGATAGAGACATTGATAAAATCCTCGTTCCCTACCACGCCAACACTCGCCATGCATTCGCTTAGAATGTAGCGCATTTCAGAACTTGGCATCCTAAGAATGGTATATTTATTTTCCCTACCCATGATTTGAGCGCTCATCCCAGCACTTCTGGCTAATTGCCCGCCAGCCCCCGGATGCATTTCAATATTATGCACCACCGTTCCTATGGGGATATTTTTCAACTTCATCGCAAAGCCCACTTTAATATCCAAACCGCCTTCAGCAGCGATAACGCTATCGCCCACTTTCAAACCGCTTGGCTGTAAAATATAGCGTTTGTCCCCATCAGGATAGACTACAAGAGCGATACGCGCGTTTCTGTAAGGATCATACTCAATCGCAGCCACTTTCCCTTCAATATTGTATTTGTTGCGTTTGAAATCAATAATGCGATAGAGTTTTTTAGCCCCTCTCTCTTTGTGGCGGCTGGTGATGCGCCCGTTATTGTTTCTCCCTGCTGTCGCTTTAAGCTTAGTGAGTAAGCCTTTAACACTGCTTTTTGCGGTAATGTCTTTAGAGTCCAACACCGACATGAAGCGTCTGCTTGGGGTGTAGGGCTTATAAGTTTTAATCGCCATAACGCTTTCTCCTTTCTACGCGCCAAGGGCGGCAATGCTAGCGCCCTCTGGAACTTTCACATAAAATTTCTTAAACGACTTTCTTTGTCCAAGCTTCCCTCTAAAGCGTTTCACCTTACCCTCTTGTTTCAAAGAATTGATTTTCAAAGGCTCAAAGCCAAAGTAAGTTTTAAACACTTCTTTGAGCTGGTTTTTAGTTACATTTTGAGCCGTTTGGACCACTAAAACGCCTTTTTCTTGCAATCCTAATGACTTTTCAGTGTAAAGAAT
The DNA here is from genome assembly GCF_011175115.1 of Helicobacter pylori. Classification (GTDB taxonomy): domain Bacteria; phylum Campylobacterota; class Campylobacteria; order Campylobacterales; family Helicobacteraceae; genus Helicobacter; species Helicobacter pylori_DF. The sequence goes on from NZ_SHOW01000003.1 coordinate 59,314, forward strand.
TGACTTTATATCCATGATGTCTGCCATTTTTTACTCCTCTGTCTTATCTTGCACCGCATGCTGAAACGCCGCTTCTTCCATCACGACAGAGCTAAACGCCGCCAAAAGATAAGCGTTTAACTCGCTCACATCAACAATAAGGCATTTTTTAAGGTTGCTAAAGGCTAACTCGGTGTATTCGTCCATGTTCATGCACACAAACAAAGTGTCTCGTTGCTCTAAAGCCTGAAACATTTGGTTGGCTTCTTTAGTCAAATGCTTTCTTTTATTGTCTTCAACCACGCCTTTTATAGCGATTTTTTCCACCACAAAAAGCTTGTTCGCTTGCGCTTTTTCTTCTAAAGCGTATTCTAAAGCCAAGCGCTTTTGTTTTTTATTGATTTTAAGGTTGTAGTTGCGCTTATTTGTAGCCCCATGAGAGACACCCCCACCGACAAACACAGGCGAAGTGATACTCCCTGCTCTGGCTCTCCCGCCCCCTTTTTGCGCCCAAGGCTTCCTACCGCCCCCGCTCACTTCAGCGCGGTTTTTACTTTTAGCGGTATTAGCGCGCACAGAAGATAAATAATGTTTCACATAAAGATAGAGGTTATGGCTGTTAATACCCTCATATCTTTTAGGTAACTCCACGCTACCCTTTTCTTTCAAATGGCTGTCTAAAACGATGGCCTTACTCATATCAAACCCTTTATATTATATTCAATGTATGGTTTTATACCGCTCTAATGCGTCCATAAGCCCCAGAAAAGCCGGCCACTGAACCCTTTAGCACTAACACCATACTTTCTTTATCAAAAGAGAGCACCTCGTTTTGGCAAGTAACTAGCTCATTGCCATAATGCCCTGCCATTTTCCTACCCTTTTGCACTCTTCCTGGCCATTCTCTGTTACCAATAGAACCAGGACGGCGATGGAAACGGCTCCCATGCGCTGCAGGCCCGCCTTGGAAATTCCAACGCTTCATCACCCCCGCAAAGCCTCTTCCCTTCGTTTTAAAACTCGCTTTAACCCTTTTAAGCGTTTCTAAAGCGCTCAAATCCAAATCGCCCAACTCTTGTTGTTGGGAAGCTTTTAAGGTAGCGAAATGGTTAAACTCTTTGCTGAGTTGGTATTTCTTTTGCTGGCCTTCAATCGCCTTATTGTGTTTTTTATGCATCGCATAGGCCACTAAAGCTTTCCCGTTTTCTAGCTGGCACACTTTCGCTTGCAAGACTTTAAGCAAGGTTACAGGCGTGCTGTTAGCATCAATGGTGCGGCTCATGCCTATCTTTTGAACTAAAAATTCCATATCTAACCCTTATTTTATGATCTCAATGCGTTAGGACTACTTCGTTTCCATAGAAGTTACTTCTACATCCACTTCAGGAGCTAAATCCAACTTCATCAAGCTATCCACGGTTTCTGGGGTGGCCGAAATAATATCAATCAATCGGCTATAAACCCTAATCTCAAACTGCTCTCTTGAATCCTTATTGACATGCGGGGAGCGTAAAACGGTGTAACGCTTATTCTTAGTCGGTAAAGGGATAGGCCCTCTAATTTCAGAACCTGAGCGCTTTACGGCCTCCACGATAGCCACAACAGAGCGATCCAACACTCTATGGTCATAAGCTTTGAGCTTCAACCTGATTTTTTCCATAAACTCTCCTAAAAGAACTCGTTTCATTCGTTACTCAAAACAGAATAAAACAATAAAATAAAAACTGAAATACTACTCAAAATGCGCCATTTAGTCAATAAATTTTGCTGTTTTTAGGGCTTTTTAGAGATTTTTACTTCCTTTTTATAAGGAAATATAAAAAAATGCGCTACGATTGTCTTAATCCAATCCCCTTTAATAAGGAAGTTCATGCCCCTTTCTTGCTTGCACCCTTTTGGGCCTTTTGAAACCCCTAAAGAGCCGGCTTTAAACAACCCACTTTTAACCCCACCTTCAAGCGATAAAATCTGTCTTTTAGGACCGATGAAATCCGGTAAAACCACTTTCGCCCTCAAACTAGCGAAGGATTTTAAAAACCCTGTGTATCTCAATTACAATGACATGCGTTTGAACCAAAACATTCTAAGCTCATGGCTTTTAAAATGGCATTTAGAAAAGAAAATGGATTTGCTCATTTTAGACAATATAGAGCGCTTGGATTTCAGCCTGCCTAAGCTCCCTAAAATCGTTCTTATCCCTAATTATTTAAGCCCCATAATGGAAAAAGATTTTAGCTTGCGCTATGCGTTAGGGTTGAATTTCAAAGAATACACTAGCTTTTTCAAACCCAACACCCCTAAAAACACCCTGTTTAACCGCTTTTTAAGAGACGGCAACGCTTTAGATTCGCTTTTTATAGAAAACGAACAGGAAAAAATCCTAAAAAAACAAGAAAATATCAAACTAGCCTTTCAAGCTTACGCCCCCTTAATGGCTAAAATCTGCGCGCATCAATCTAAGTTTGTGAGCGCTTTTTATCTTTATACGCAATTCAAAAAAGAGCTGAAAACTTCTAAAGACACCCTTTATAAATTGTTACACGCGCTAGAAAAACAACGCATCCTTTTTTTAGTCCCCAGTTTTGAAAATAATAAAACCAAATTGTATCTGTGCGATTTTGCCCTGCCTTATAGCCTGACCCCTAGCCCTTCGCTTTTAAACGTTTTTGAAAACATGGTTTTTTTAGAGCTTTACAAGCAATTCCCCCATTATGAGCTTTACTCCCATGATAATGGGATTTTTATCTTGCGCGAAAATTCTACCAACAAGCTTGCCCTCATCGCCCACGCTTTCCCCACGCCCCATTTTTTAGAAAAACAGCTTCTATGGTGCCATGAACATGGGTTTTTAAATATCGTGGTGGTTTCTATCAACGCCCCTATTTCAGCAACCAATCCCCCCTACAAACACCTTAATTTCATTGATTTTTCTTTGGATATTCAATCTATTTTGGTATAATAGTTATTATGTATTTATGTATTTAATATTATTACTAAAATTTTTAATTGATTATTTAATATTTTTTATTTTTTTTAAGCTAACTCGCTATAAGCTATCCCAGTATTTCGCCTTTTTGAGAAATACCCACCTACCCTAAAAGCGTAGGATATTTTTTTTATAGAAAGGAAGTTATAATGAACGCATTGAAAAAATTAAGTTTCTGCACCTTGCTATCCCTAGGCCTCTTCGCTCAAACAGCGCATGCTCATAGTTTAAAAGACACGATTAACTATCCTAGTTGGCTTAAAATCAATCTTTTTAACCAAAAGAACCCGCCCAATCAATATGTCGGATCGGCTTCAATTTCGGGTAAAAGGAACGATTTTTACGCCAATTACATCCCCTATGATGACCAATTGCCCCCTGAAAAGAACGCTGAAAAAGTGGCTTTTTTAAGGGCTAAAATGAACGCTTACAGCTCGTTAGAAAGCATTTTAATCACTAAAATGCACCATCACATTGTTAAAGCGCTTCACGTTAAAAATAATGTTATCAGCCATTTATTCGGGTTGGTTGATTTTTTAACGTCTAAATCCATTTTGGCTAAAAGGTTCGTGGATACCACCAACCATCGTGTGTATGTCATGGTGCAATTCCCTTTCATTCAGCCTGAAGACTTAATCGCTTACTTTAAAGCCAAACGCATCGACCTTTCTTTAACGAGCGCTACCCATCTCAGCGCCCTTTTAAATAAGGCGTTGTTCCATCTCTAAGAGTTTGGGATTTAAGATACGGTTTTTAAGCGTGAAGCTACGCCGATGAAAGGGCGTAGCCCCTAGCTTACTCATCGCTTCTATATGCTGCTTAGTCCCATACCCGCAATTCTTATCCCAGCCGTATTCCTTAAACAAAGCGTGCAATTGTCGCATTTCTCTGTCCTTAGCAGCTTTCGCTAAAACAGACGCCATAGCGATTTGAGCGATTGTTTCATCGCCCTTGATGATGGTTTGTATATGGGGGTAGCACTTGTTCAAGCCAAACGCCGTGTTGCCATCTATCTTTATTTCATTAGCCAAAGGGCAACCATTTTCTAAAATTTCTTGAATAGCGAGCTTCAAACACGCCCCTAAGCCCAAGCTATCAATTGCTTCTGCGCTTTTTTTAATCACGAAAAACCCCACCTCACCATGCGTTTTGATTTTATCTTCTAAGAAAAAGCGCTTTTTTTGGCTGAGCTTCTTGCTATCCTTAAGACCCATTTTTAGAAATTCTAAGGCTGTTTTTTCACTACACGCCACCCCAACCACAAAAAGCGACCCGGCCAAACACCCCCTACCCGCTTCATCAATGCCTAGAGTCATTTGCTTGATAAATTTTTTGAGAGATTAGGTTTTTCAGGATTAGGCAAATACTTTTCAAACACTTTCTCACACCCCCTAATAATCTTTTGTTTATACCATGAACCTTGCCCACAAAAACTACAAAACTTTTCATAATGGTCCGCCAAAACTTTCTGAATAACTTCTTGCTTATTCTTTCCAAAATGCAAAAAATGTTTTTCTAAAAATTCCCAAAAACTTTCAATAATGCTGTATTTATATTCATCTTCTTTTCTACGCTCCCCTAGTAACCCAACAGCTTTTTTAAAAAAGCTGAACGCATCTTCCTTATCTTCAGTTTCAATTCCTTGATAGATATATAATCGGGCTTGCTGGTTATCAATATAATCCACATCATAGCTATCTTTTTGATTCGCCTTACCATACGCTTGATCCAAATAATCTTGTGCTTCTTTAAACTTGCCTATTGATATATGACATATTGCATACTGTAACCAAAACTGAGGATTCTCTATAAGAATTGGAATCTCTCTTTTAGCGTCATCATAATAGTTACGCAAAAATGTAAACTTCTTATCCTTATCTCCATCTTTTTCTTTGCCAAATACACGACTCATAGTGCGATAATTCAATAACTTAAGATATGCTTGATAACTTAAATTATGGTAGCTTTTCTCTGTGTTTCTCACCCTTTTTAATATCTCAAAAGCATATCCTGTGATTTCATCATATGAGAACATGTGGCGCAAAATAAATAAAGCTAGAATACTGGAACCAGAATCGTCGTCAATCCATAAGTTTAAAGCTCTGAGCTGTTTGATATGTTGCGATTTAAGATTCCCTAATCCATCATCTCCTAATAAATATGAAAAAAGCGCAATGTCTTTGCTAGTGATATTCGCTACATGCAAAAAACAAATAACAAATAATATCTTTTTTATTTTTTTGTCGTTTAAAACATTATTTAAGCTCTTAACTAGCTTGTTATAAATATGTTCAGAATTAAATATATCTAGCAAAATAAGCAACATTTGAGCGTTGCAATTTCTTTGAAGATACCCTTTTTGTCTTTTAAAAGATTTTCCACTCAAATCTCTCGACCACAAACCAAGATAACTAATAATCTGTACAAAAATGCCTAAATCTAAATCGCTTAACTGCCCTATCTCTACTGATGAGTCTTCTGAAATAGACTTGCAACCCTCATCGCCATGCCCATCAACAGCTCTTGTTGCCAATATCAGTTTGACACAACGCGCTTCTTTAACTTTCTTAGCAATGTATTGAGAAATTTTTAATTGATTCAAATAAGAATCTATAAAGATTATAGCTTTCTTATTTCCATCTTTGAGTCGTTTTAGTAGGGTATCTATTTCTTCTTTTTGAGAAATAAAATCCCCATACCTAAGAAAATATACTAAGTTACCACTTTCAACAAGTGCTATTGCTAATTGTCTTAAAAATATCGTTTTCCCACTCCCTAATTCGCCAAACACCCCTAAAATCCCTACGCTATCTCGTGCTAATTCGCGTTTAGCTTCATCAATTTCTTTTTTTCTAGGAATTAGTTTAGGAACATAATCTGACTGAATAGGACTTTTCAAGCTATATTTATCCTTTATCCCTTCTGTTATCTTATCTCCTAGAGTGAATCCCTTACCTGAAAAACTTTTTCTAATCTGATGCCCATTTTTTAAATACTGCAAAACCTCATTTCGTAACCATCCATCTTCAAACTTACCTTGCTCAAAAAATAATTTTAAGTCATTGTCTCTAATATTGACACCCAATGAATTAGAAATGATTATTTGTTCTAAATAGCTAAAACCTAAATTAGTATCCTGTGGCCAACATTCTTGTATCTTGTTTACAAAAGACTCCATACCAATTTTAAGCAATTTCCCATACCCTTCAAATTTGTTATCGCCAATAGGATCATCATCGGAATTTTTAGGATCTGCAACCACAAAGATAGTTTTCTTCCGCATGCTTTCAGTTTTTGCAAATAAGATTCTCTCAATAGGCATATCCGCTAAAGAATATCCCATAAACACCACCAATGCAGAGTATTGCAAATCATGCATAAATTTCTCTTTCCACTCTGAAGAGTTTGCAAAAACATCACTATTAACATAAGAAGAACGACTCAATTTGAAAGAATTATCTAAATGTTTTGGTTCTAATCTATCCACACAGCCATTAATATGCAAACAAAAATTTCTAGATTTACTTGGCAACATGCTTTCAAGCGTTAAAGTATCAATATTTTTATCAACCTGCTTGCCAGCATAACAAACCAAGTCATCGTAATTTGTCGTGTAAATGCTCTTCCATGGCCATCCTACAACAACTTTTTGTTTATCCTTTGATTGTTTGACCCTAAAAATATCTTTTAATTTTTCTACAATTTTTTGATGATCTTGTTTTTTTAAGCAATATTCAGCCACATCTTTCAGATCTTTTGTCTCATAATACTTCCTCTCAAGTCCACAAAATTCACCTAATTTATCTCTTAGCTGATTGCCCAAGGGCAATTCGCCATCAAACCCTGTAGCGCCAGCTGAAAAGCCAGCCCCAAAAACACTACAGCACTCCCTCTCGCAATTTCTCTTGCCCACATTTCATAATCTTGATCCTTGATCTTAGCCATGTTTCAAGCCTTAGGCCCGATCATCTTTTCAGGCACCACGAATTTGTCAAAATCTTCAGCGCTCAAGAGTTTCAGTTCCAGCGCGCTTTCTTTTAGAGAAATGCCTTTTTTGTGGGCGTTTTTAGCGATTTTAGCGGCGTTTTCATAGCCTACATGCGGGTTAAGGGCGGTTACTAGCATTAAAGAATGGTGCAAGTAATAATCAATTTTTTCTTTGTTAGGCTCAATACCGCTCGCGCAATGGACATTAAAACTTTCCATGCTATCGCTTAGTAGCCTCAAACTCTGCAAGAAATTATAAATGATCACCGGCTTGAACACGTTCAATTCAAAATTACCCTGACTGGCCGCAATGCCAATAGCGGTATCATTCCCCATCACTTGCACGGCCACCATTGTCATCGCTTCGCATTGCGTGGGATTGACTTTACCGGGCATAATAGAACTGCCCGGCTCGTTTTCAGGGATATTAAGCTCGCCCAAACCACAGCGTGGCCCGCTCGCAAGCCATCTAATATCGTTAGCGATTTTCATTAAATTCGCCGCTAAAGCCTTAAAAGCCCCATGCGCATAAGCGATAGCGTCATGGCTAGTGAGTGCATGGAATTTATTGGGCGCAGAGATGAATTTCACGCCGCTAAACTGGCTCAATTCTTCAGCCACTTTTTCGCTCAATTCCTTATGAGCGTTTAGCCCTGTGCCTACGGCAGTCCCGCCTATGGCTAATTCCCTTAAATGTTCCAAACTCTCTAAAATTTGTTGTTTAGAATGCTCTAACATGCTCACATACCCGCTAAATTCTTGCCCCAAAGTTAAAGGCGTAGCGTCTTGTAAATGCGTGCGCCCGATTTTGACAATCTCTTTAAATTGTTGGCTTTTGTCTTTAAAGGTTTTTAACAGATTCTCTAAACTAGGCAGTAGTTTGTGCGTGATTTCTAGCACGCTCACAATGTGCATTGCGGTAGGGAAAGTGTCGTTAGAGCTTTGAGACATGTTCACATCATCGTTAGGGTGGATGAGTTTTTTCTCCCTGAAATTACCCCCTAAAATTTCGGTAGCCTTATTGGCAATGACTTCATTGAGGTTCATGTTCGTTTGAGTCCCGCTCCCTGTTTGCCATATCGCTAAGGGAAACTCGCCGCACAACTCGCCTTTTAAAATGCAATCGCACGCTTTGATAATGGCTTGGGATTTTTCTAGGCTTAATTTCCCTAACTTGTGGTTGACTACCGCCAGACTCCTTTTGAGTTTGGCAAATGCGCCAATGAGTTCTTTAGGCATTTTTTCAGTGCCGATCTTAAAGTTTTCAAGACTGCGTTGCGTTTGAGCCCCCCAGTATTGGCTATCATCCACTTTGATTTCGCCCATCGTGTCATGTTCGATTCTAAATTGCATACTAATCCTTTGAAATTTGATTTTAAAACCTTAAAAAAATAGCATAAACTCTTATACCTTCTACTTAAAAACCTTAATTTTTTAAACACCATTTCCACAATTTTTACACACAAGAGGGTTATCATTCGTCCGCAACAAGAATTTTCTTGTTATCTTAATGTAAAGGTCAAAACGATGAAAAAGTTAGCCGCTTTATTTTTAGTAAGCGTGTTGGGGGTTATGAGTTTAAACGCATGGGAGCAAACCCTAAAAGCCAATGACTTGGAAGTGAAGATCAAATCCGTGGGTAACCCCATTAAAGGCGATAACACTTTTGTGCTTAGCCCCACTTTAAAAGGTAAGGCTTTAGAAAAAGCTATCGTTAGGGTGCAGTTTATGATGCCTGAAATGCCCGGCATGCCAGCGATGAAAGAAATGGCGCAAGTGAGTGAAAAAAACGGCCTTTATGAAGCGAAAACCAATCTTTCTATGAACGGGACATGGCAGGTGAGGGTGGATATTAAATCCAAAGAGGGCCAGGTTTATCGCACTAAAACAAGCCTGGATTTATAAGCGCATGCTGTCTTTTATAAGTGCGTTTTATAAGGGGGGCGTTTCAATACGCCTTTTAACAGCCTTGTTACTGCTTTTTAGTTTGGGTTTGGCTAAAGATTTAGAGATCCAATCTTTTGTGGCTAAATACCTTTCTAAAAATCAAAAAATACAAGCCTTACAAGAGCAAATTGACGCTTTAAGTTCTCAAGAAAAAGCCGTTAGCAAGTGGGATAACCCTATTTTGTATTTAGGCTATAACAACGCTAACGTGAGCGATTTTTTCAGGCTAGATAGCACCTTAATGCAAAACATGAGCTTGGGTTTATCTCAAAAAGTGGATTTAAATGGTAAAAAACTCACGCAATCTCAAATGATCAATTTAGAAAAACAAAAAAAGATATTAGAGCTTAAAAAAACCAAGCAGCAATTGGTGATTAATTTAATGATAAATGGCATTGAAAATTATAAAAACCAACAAGAAATAGAGCTTTTAAACACAGCGATTAAAAATTTAGAAAATACCCTCTATCAAGCCAACCATTCCAGTTCGCCCAATTTAATAGCAATCGCTAAATTAGAAATTTTAAAATCGCAATTAGAAATCAAAAAAAACAATTTAGAAGAAGCGCTCTCTAGCAGCCATTATTCTATGGGTGAATTGACTTTTAAGGAAGATGAGATTTTAAGCATCGCCCCTAAAAATTTTGAATTTAATAAGGAGCAAGAGCTATATAACATTAGCGCCACTAATTACGATATTGCGATCGCCAGGCTTGATGAAGAAAAAGCGCAAAAAGACATCACTTTGGCTAAAAAAAGCTTTTTAGAAGACGTGAATGTTACCGGGGTGTATTATTTCCGCTCCAAACAATACTATAACTACGACATGTTTAGCGTCGCTTTGTCCATCCCCTTACCCCTTTATGGCAAGCAAGCCAAATTAGTGGAACAAAAGAAAAAAGAAAGCTTGGCGTTTAAAAGCGAAGTGGAAAATACCAAAAACAAAACGCGCCACCTGGCCCTAAAACTCCTTAAAAAATTAGAAACCTTGCAAAAAAACCTAGAATCGATCAATAAAATTGTAAAACAGAATGAAAAAATCGCGCAAATTTATGCGCTTGATTTGAAATCTAATGGCGATTATAACGCTTATTACAACGCTTTTAATGACAAAATCACTATGCAAATCACCCAGCTTGAAACCTTGAGTGCTCTAAATAGCGCTTATTTGTCCTTACAAAACCTCAAAGGATTAGAATGAAACGGCTTTTATTGTTCGCCTTGATTTTATTTTTTAGCCCCTTATTCGCTAACGCTCAAAAAACTCAAGAAATTAAAGAAACTAAAGAAGCTAAAAGCCAAACCCGTTTTAATATTTCCACCACTAAGGTCATAGAAAAAGAATTCGCCCAGAGCCGGCGCTATTACGCGCTTTTAGAGCCTAATGAAGCGCTGATTTTTTCTCAAACCCTGCGTTTTGATGGCTATGTGGAAAAGCTTTATGCGAATAAAACCTATACCCCCATTAAAAAGGGCGACAGGTTGTTGAGCGTGTATTCCCCTGAATTAGCGGGCGTTCAAAGCGAATTGCTATCGTCATTGAAATTCAACCAGCAAGTGGGAGCGATTAAAGAAAAATTAAAACTATTGGGGCTAGAAAACTTTAGCATTGAAAAAATCATCAGCAGCCATAAAGTCCAAAATGAAATCACTATTTACTCTCGTTTCAACGGCGTTATTTTTAAAAAAAGCCCGGATCTCAATGAGGGGAGTTTCATTAAAAAAGGGCAAGAGTTGTTTCAAATCATAGATTTAAGCCGATTGTGGGTGCTTGTTAAAGTCAATCAAGAGGATTTAGAGTTTTTAAAAAACACGCATCAAGCGATTTTGTTCGTAGAAGGGGTTAAAGGCAAGCAAGCAATCACGCTTGAAAACATCAACCCCATCATAAACCCGCAAGATAAAATGCTAGAAGTGCGCTTCAATGTGCCTAACGCCCAACAGCTTTATTACCCTAACATGTTCGCTCAAGTAGAAATCTTTCAAAAACCCCAAAAAATGAAGATTTTGCCTAAAGAAGCGGTTTTGATTAAAGGGGGGAAAGCTATCGTGTTTAAAAAAGATGATTTTGGCTTAAGCCCGTTAGAAATTAAAGCCGTTCGCTTGAGCGATGGGAGCTATGAAATTTTAGAGGGTTTAGAGGCGGGCGAAGAAGTCGCTAATAACGCTTTATTCGTGCTAGACGCTGACGCTCAAAACAATGGGGATTATTGAATGATAGAAAAAATCATTGATTTAAGCGTTAAAAACAAACTCCTTACCACTTTAGTCACTCTACTCATTTTTTTAGCCTCTTTGTGGGCGATAAAAAGCGTTCGTTTAGACGCTTTGCCGGATTTAAGCCCCGCTCAAGTGGTCGTGCAAATCACTTACCCCAATCAAAGCCCTAAAATCGTGCAAGAGCAGGTTACTTACCCATTAGTTTCTACTTTCATGAGCATCGCTAACATTGACACGGTTAGGGGGATTTCTAGCTATGAAAGCGGCTTGATTTACATCATTTTTAAAGACGGCGTCAATTTGTATTGGGCTAGAGACAGGGTTTTAGAGCAATTAAACCGAGTGAATAATCTACCCAAGGACGCTAAAGTGGAAATAGGGAGCGATTCCACTTCTATTGGCTGGGCGTATCAATACGCCCTATCTAGCGACAGCAAGAATTTAAGCGATCTGAAAGTCTTACAAGATTTTTATTACCGCTACGCGCTTTTAGGGGTTGATGGGGTGAGTGAGGTTGCAAGCGTGGGGGGCTTTGTGAAAGATTATGAAGTAACGCTTCAAAACGATTCTTTGATCCGTTATAACTTGAGTTTGGAACAAGTCGCTAACGCGATTAAAAATTCCAATAACGATACCGGTGGGGGGGTTATTTTGGAAAACGGGTTTGAAAAAATCATAAGATCGCATGGCTATATCCAATCTTTGAAGGATTTAGAAGAAATTGTCATTAAAAAAGAAGGGGCTATCCCTTTAAAAATCAAAGATATAGCCAGCGTTAGGCTAACGCCAAAACCACGCAGAGGAGCGGCTAATCTCAATGGCGATAAGGAAGTGGTGGGGGGGATTGTTATGGTGCGCTATCACGCTGACACTTATAAGGTGCTTAAAGCCATTAAAGAAAAAATCGCCACCTTACAAGCGAGTAACCCTGATGTGAAAATCACCAGCGTGTATGACAGGAGCGAATTGATTGAAAAAGGCATTGACAATTTGATCCACACGCTCATAGAAGAAAGCGTTATTGTGCTAGTCATTATTGCGATTTTCTTACTGCATTTCAGGAGCGCTTTAGTGGTGATTGTCACTCTGCCTTTAAGCGTGTGCATCAGTTTCTTGCTCATGCGTTATTTCAATATTGAAGCGAGCATCATGAGTTTAGGGGGCATTGCGATCGCTATAGGGGCGATGGTGGATGCGGCTATTGTGATGGTGGAGAACGCTCACAAGCATCTGCAACACATTGATACGAAAGACAACACTCAAAGGGTTAATGCCATCATGCAAGGGGTTAAGCATGTGGGGGGCGCGATATTTTTTGCTTTGATGATCATTGTGGTTTCTTTCTTGCCTATTTTTGCGCTCACCGGCCAAGAAGAAAAGCTTTTTGCCCCTTTAGCTTACACCAAAACCTTTGCCATGCTAGTAGGAGCGCTGCTTTCTATCACCATGGTCCCTATTTTAATGGTATGGCTCATTAAAGGGCGGATTTTAGAAGAATCTAAAAACCCCATTAACGCTTTTTTCATGAAAATTTATGGTGTGAGTTTGGATTTTGTACTTAAGTTCAGATACGCTTTTTTAATAGCAAGCGTCCTAGGTTTAGGGGGGTTGTATCTAGCGTATAAAAAACTCAACTGGGAATTTATCCCCCAAATCAATGAAGGGGTAATCATGTATATGCCTGTAACCATTAATGGCGTGGGTATTGATACCGCTTTAGAATATTTGAAAAAAAGTAATAGCGCTATCAAGCAACTGGATTTTGTCAAACAGGTTTTTGGTAAAGTGGGGCGCGCTAACACCAGCACCGATGCCGCCGGTTTAGGAATGATAGAAACCTACATTGAATTAAAGCCAAAAAACGAATGGAAAGAAAAGCTCAGCTATAAAGAAGTTAGGGACAAATTGGAAAAAACCCTGCAATTAAAAGGCCTAACCAATTCATGGACTTACCCCATTCGTGGCAGAACGGACATGCTCTTAACCGGCATTAGAACGCCCCTAGGCATCAAGCTCTATGGTAACGATACGGACAAATTACAAGAATTAGCGATCCTTATGGAGCAACAGCTCAAAACCCTAAAAGAAAGCTTGTCCGTCTTTGCCGAGCGATCCAATAACGGCTACTACATCACGCTGGATTTGAACGATGAAAATCTAGCTCGTTACGGCATCAACAAAAACGCCGTGCTAGATGCGATCAAATTCGCTCTGGGCGGAGCCACGCTCACTACCATGATTAAAGGCGTAGAAAGTTACCCTATTTCTTTACGATTAGAAGACACCGAAAGAAACACCATTGAAAAATTAAAAAACCTCTACATCAAAACCGCTTACAATTACATGCCCTTAAGGGAGTTAGCCCATGTGTATTACGACAACTCGCCGGCGGTGTTAAAAAGCGAAAAGGGCTTGAACGTGAATTTTATCTATATCGTGCCGCAAAATGGTATCAGCTCTGACACTTACAGGCAACTGGCTCAAAAAACGCTAGAAAAAATCCAGTTGCCTAGCGGGTATTATTATGAATTCAGCGGCGAAAGCCAGTATTTAGAAGAGGCGTTTAAAACCTTACAATACATCGTGCCGGTGAGCGTGTTTATCATTTTTATTTTAATTGTCTTTGCGTTAAAGAATTTCACTAATTCCTTGCTATGCTTTTTCACTCTGCCTTTTGCGTTTTTGGGAGGGTTAATTTTTATGAATATCATGGGCTTTAACATGAGCGTGGCGGCGTTAGTGGGTTTTTTAGCCCTTTTAGGGGTAGCGAGCGAAACGGCTATTGTGATGATTATTTATTTAGAAGACGCGTTTCAAAAATTCATCAAAACCCCCCTAAAAGAGCAGACGACTACCGCCTTAAAAGAAGCTATCATGCATGGGGCGGTGCTTAGGGTAAGGCCCAAGCTGATGACCTTTTTTAGCATTTTAGCTTCACTCATTCCTATCATGTATAGCCATGGCACCGGTAGTGAGATCATGAAATCCATCGCCGCACCCATGCTAGGGGGCATGATAAGCAGCGTTGTTTTAACGCTTTTTATTATCCCTACGGCGTATTTTGTGATTAAAAACGCTAGAGTTAGGAAACATGAATATTAAAAAAAGCCTTTTCTAACGCATGGCTTTGGACTAAAACCATATAAAGAATGGTAGGGAGCGTGATGCTTAAAACAAACACCTTAAAAATGCGGTGCAAAAGGATAACGGACAAAAAAGCGGTGATTTCATTGATCCCATAAGGGGGTTTTAAAATGTGAATGTCTTTAAAACAATAGATCACGAGCATGCCTATCACTGAGCATGATAAAGCCCTACCCAAATAACGCACAAAGTCATTGGGCGGGTTTTTAGAATTAAACACCATAAAAGGCCAAATGCGCGTGAAATAAGTCGTTAATATGATGACTAAAAGAATGAGTATAGAATGCATTAACATTCTAACTGCTTTCTAAACAAAATGAGGGCAAGCACCATTAAAACCAAAGCGATGAGCAAAAAGTATTCAGTCCCAAAGAGCGCTAAACAAACAACCGCAATAATGATCCCAAGCCATGCGTTTTTGTGGTTTGTGTTTCGTTTGTATTGCTCCATGAACAGCACGATAAAAATCGCTGTCATCACAAATTCCATGCCTTGAGTGTCAAAAGAAAAATGCGAACCCACTAACGAACCCACTAACGAGCCAAAAATCCAATAAGAGTGGTTGAGTAAGGAAATGCTAAAAATAAAGTCTTTTTCACTCACCCCCTCTTTAGGAGCGTATAAATTCAATAGAGCAAAGGTTTCATCCGTGAGCGCATGCGCTAAATAGGGCAAACGCCATTGGGTGTTTTTGAATCGATCTAGCATGGAAAGCGCATAACAAGTCTGCCTCGCATTCACTAACAAGCTCACAATAACGACATTCATCAAACTCGCTTGCGCGCTTAAAAGCGTGATCGCTACAAACTGCACCGCCCCAGCATAAATGAATAACGACATGAACAAGGCGACCTTATAATCATAGCCATGCTGGACTAAAAGCATTCCAAAAGTCATTCCCATAAGCAAATACCCTAAAAAGATAGAAATGGTATGAGGGAAAGCGTCTTTGAAAGCTTTTAGAAACTCGCGCACCAATAACCTTTTATTTGAACCAGTCTTTAATTTTAGAAACGCAAGTTTCCAAAACGCTTTTATGCGGTTCGCCTTCATAGCCAAAACTCGCATGCAATTTTTCCAATAACCCCTGCTGCTCTTTATTCAAACTTTTTGGATAAATCACTTGCAACACCACGATCAAACTCCCCCTATAAGAGCTTTCGGGGTGCTTCACGCCCTCGTTTCTAAACGCAAAAGTTTGCCTGTCTTTGGCGTTTCTAGGGATTTTTAATTCCAATTCGCCTCCTCTTAAAGACGGCACTTTAATCGTATGCCCTAAAGCGATAGTGGTGAAAAACACCGGCGCTTCAATGAACAAATCACAGCCTTCGCGCTTGAAATGCTCATCTTCTTTGACTCGCGCTTCTAAATACAAATCCCCTCTTTTCCCCTTCTCGTATTCATTGCCCTTATTTTTAAGCACCATGCGGTTTTGATCATCAATGCCCTCAGGGATTATCGCATCAATTTCTTCATCTTTAAGAATATAGGTTTTACCCTTACACGCTTGGCATGGGGTTTTAATGATCTTACCCTTGCCTTGACACGCCCCGCAAGTTTGCGCAAAACTCATAAAACCTTGACGCATGAACACCTGCCCCTGCCCACTGCATTGCTTGCAAGTCTCTAGGGCTTTGTCTTTAGCACCCGTGCCATCGCAACTTTCACAAACACTCTGGTATTGGACCTTAATGGTTTTTTTACAGCCAAAAACCGCTTCTTTGAAACTCAATTCAAGGGTTTGCAAATAATCCGGTGCGATAGAGCTTTTTTGCCTTTTACTCCCCCTAGCGCTAAACCCAAAAGCGTCTTCAAAAAACGAGCCTAAATCTTCAAAAAAATCAGAAAAATCGCTCTGGCTTGCGCCGGCTTGGTTTAAGCCTTTTTTACCATACCTGTCGTATAAAGCCCGCTTCTTTTCATCGCCTAGCACCCCATAGGCTTCATTGATGAGCTTGAATTTTTCTTCGGCTTCTTTATCGCCGGCGTTTCGGTCCGGGTGGTATTTTAAGGCCAGCTTTCTGTAAGACTTTTTAATGGTCTCTTGGTTGCTGTGTTTTTCCACTTCTAAAATTTCATAATAACTCAATTCCACGATCGCTCCAAAAATGGCATCAAAACGCTTATTTTATCTTAAAAGCGATAATTTTGCGTGTTTTTGCGCATGCCAAAACTTAGATAAAATAACACGATGAAACTATAGTAATAAAGATAACCTTATGAGATTTTTTTGCTTCTTTTTATTTTTTCTAACCTTTTCAAACGCGCAGATAATGATGACTTTTGATTCCCAAACTAACGCCAAGCTCTCGCGCTCCAACGAACAGCTTTCTGACATGCTTTACAAACTCAATGAAAGTTTAAGAATCTATCAAAACGTGCTTTCCAACAACCAGGATCAACTTAAAGAAATCAAAAAGGCTAACAGCACCCTAACTAGCCAGAGGCGTTTTTTTAACGCCAGCCAGATCCGCCTTATGGACACTGATGCACTATTGAAACAAAGCGCTTTGGAATTAGAAAAATTACAAGCTTTAGAAAAACGCTTAAAAGAAAGCATGGAGCAAGAACGCTTAATCAAAGAATCCCAAACGCTTTTCTTGCAAGAACATTGCCCTTATTTGAGCGGCGTTAAGAATTTAGAAGAGGCGTCAAACGCTTTAGAAGTCCAAGAAAAAAACAACGCCCTTTTCTTACTCAAAGAGCCTAAACTCGCCCAATTGCTCTCACGATTGGATTTGATGAGCACTTTAAACGCCTTATGCGATCAGGTTTTAGAAAATGAAATACAGGATCAACAATCCCGTAACAAAACCCTAGAATACAACGCCCTTATGAACCATGATTTTCAAGCCTATAAAGCCATGCGTTTGAAAAAATTTAAAAACAAGCTTCAAAGCCAAATCCAAGCTAAAGAAGACGCCCTAAAAACCTTTTTACCCCTAGAAAAACGCCTAGAAACTTTGAAAACGCATTTTTTATGCGATAAAGAAAATCTAAAATCATGCGCTAAAGAATTGCGCCAACGCTACCAAAATGCCCTGATAGAGCGAGATAAGGAATTAAAAAACGCTAAAAACAACAAAGAAAAGCATGCTCTAATCCTAGCCAATTACGAACACACTTTAAAAACCTTGAATATAGAATTTTTAAGCGAATTGAGTGAGCAAATGGCGTTTTTGAATGAAACCATGGCGTTAAACGCCCGAGTTTTAGCCCTTTTAGCCAAACAGCATGCCAAAACGCCAAAGCCTTCCAATTTGAATGGCGATTTGAGCGATAAAAAGGCTTCCATTAAAAATATCCGCCTAGATCCGCATGGATTCCCTAGCTTTGAAAATTTTAAGCGAGAGTAAGACAATATTTGACAAGCAAAAACAATTAGAGTAAAATAAGAGCATAACTTCTAGGAAGGATCTCTTTTATTAGGAGATCCCACGACCCTTGTGAACCCATAGAATACAAGCGCGAACCCTAGATATTTTTATCCGTTCCTTTTTTCAACACTGACATGTTGAAAGGAGCGGAGCTTTCCTTATATTACTTAGGATTTAAGAATGTCAAAAAAAGTAGCTATACTTGTGGATGGAGACTTTTTTATAAGATGCTACAAATCTCATCTTAAAAAGCAGTCTAGTGACAAGTATGAAGGTCTTAACCCAAAAAAATTAGCACGCCATGCTCATACTTATTGCCTAAAGCATATCCCTAAAGCATATCAATAAAAAGAATGATGAAGAACTATACCGCATATTTTTTTACGATTGCAAGCCATTAAAGAAAAAGGCTCATTATCCACACACTCAAAAAGCTCTAGATCTATCCAAAAGCCCAACCTATAAAGAAAGGGAAGAGTTACACGAACACTTAATTTCCAAACCTTGCTTGGCGTTAAGGTTGGGGTATCTTGACGAGAAAAATGCCAGATGGATCATTCGTGACCAAGAAAAAGAAAAGAAACTTTTTAACAGGAGAATAAGTATAGAGGAATTTCAAAATGATGATTTTATCTATCACGCAAAGCAAAAGGGCGTTGATATAAAGATAGGACTTGATATAGCCACTTTAGCGTTGAAAAAATTAGTGCAAAAAATCGTTTTAATTTCTGGTGATAGCGATTTTGTCCCTGCTGCAAAACTTGCTCGAGTTGAAGGTATCATTTTCACTCTTGATCCTATGGGAAATCATATTAGAGAGGATCTAAAAGAACATATTGATTATTTGACCACTAGGTTGCCACAATTTAAACAACAATAATAACGCCTATTCGATAAAACATTAAGAGACTGCCAAAAGGCGTATCTCTTAGTTCTTTAGTTTTTAAACAATCACGCCCCCGCCAAGCAAGATGTCATCTTGATAAACGACTAAGGCTTGCCCTTTAGCCACGCCATAAAAAGGCTCTTCAAACTCCACTTCAATCATCTCATCTTTCAAGCTGACAAACGCTTTAGCAGGCACACTCCTGTAACGAGCCTTGATGAAGTATTCGCCATTTTTAAAATCTTTCATTAAAGACTTGTTTTTAGCCTTAAGCGAATGCGTGGCTAAATCTTCTTTTTTGCCCACAATCAACTCGTTCTTTTTAGCGTCAATCCCCACCACAAAATGCGGCTCTAACGCACCTTTAACACTAAAGCCTTTGCGTTTGCCAATCGTGTATTGCATATAGCCCTTATGCGTGCCAATGACTTCGCCTTGTAGGTTTTTCACCACGCCCTCTTTTTCCACTTCAACATGCTTTTTTAAAGTGTCAATGTAGCTTTTTTCCACAAAGCAGATTTCTTGAGATTCCTTATAAGTCTCTAAAGTGCCTAAAAAAGGCATCGCATTCAAGGCTAAAGGCTTAATATCCTTTTTTAGCAAATCCCCTAAAGGGAACACCAATTTAGCGATAACTTCATGCTCTAAAGCGTATAAAAAATAGCTCTGATCTTTAGTTTTATCCAAAGCTTCTTGAATATAACTTATCTTGTCAATTTCTTTGACTCTCGCATAATGCCCGGTAGCGATCTTTTCACACCCTAATTTTAAAGCGTGATCTAAAGCTAGCCCAAACTTCATTAAAGGGTTGCACAACGCGCATGGGTTAGGGGTTTGCCCTTCTTCATAGGCGCTGATAAATTCATCATAAACCGCGCTTTTGAAATCCTTTTGAAAATCCAACACCTCTAAAGGAATGCCTAAAAACTCGCACGCTTTTTGAGCGTTTTTAATGTATAAATCATGCTTTTTTTCACTCGCATGGAGCTTTAAATAAATCCCCACTAATTCATGCCCTTGCTCTTTTAAGCTATAAGCGCTATAAGAGCTATCCACCCCCCCACTGAGTAATACCGCTATTTTCATTTTTAATCTTTCATTATGAGTTATGGCTCGTAGTCTAGCACAAAAACCATTCATAACCACCTTTTTTTAACCATTGGCATGCTAAAATACCTAAAGATTTTTTAAAATCGCATCAAAACGCACGGAGAAAATAAGGGTAATGGCCAAAATTGAATTGTTAGCCAAATTCACGCAAGTCGCGCTCCCTAACAGCCACCCTTTATTGAAAAAAGTTTTAAACTACGCTAAAAAGCATTTCAGCCAGTGCCACATGCTCTCTTCATCGTTACTCATTTTAAACGACACGGAATGCTTCAAAAAAAACTACTTGCTTAATTGGGTCTATCATGCCCTTGAATGCGCGCATGAAAAAGATATTAGCCAATATTCATTAGAAGAGATTTTACAAAAAAGCCACTTGCCCATACGCATCAAAATCATAGCTCAAAACACGCTTTTAGAAAAAATAGAAGTGAAAGTTTTAACCTTTGGGGCAGAATACGCGCTTTTTATCACCAAACACCCTATCGCCAAGCGGTTTTTACGCCAAAAATTCAGCGGCTGTGTGTTTTTGGAAACCCAAGATGAATTGCATATAAGAGGCGACTCAGAGCGTTTTTGGGAACTCATTGTAACGCTCAATGAAAATAGAATCGTCCATAACGCATGCTTAGATTTCATCTACCCTAATGGCTTTGGCAAGGACAGCTACACCACTATGGCTGAGCGCAAATTAAGAGAATGCTATAAAGCGTTAGGTTTCATCAAGCATGAAAATTTCAGCGAAGTCAAAAAGCGCTATTTAGAATTGGCTAAAACCTACCACCCTGATTTATGCGATCTTAAAGAAAAAAAGGCTCTTTATGCCAAACGTTTTGCGATCATTCAAGAGGCGTATCGCCACATTAAAAAACACGCCTAAACCCCCAAGCTAGCCCTAATCGTGCTAGAAGAAATCGGCGCGTCAATGCCTTTTAAAGGGAAATAACGCCCCTTAAATTGGATTTCTTCATAGCCAATCCTTTCAAAAACCACTAATTCCACCCTTTTTAAAAGCTCTTTAGCGTTAGTCCAAGAAGAAAGATGCCTCAAGCAATCCGCTCCTATGACTAAATAAAGCGTTTGGGGGCTGTAGAGTTTTTGGAAATGAAGAACGCTTTCTATCGTAGGCACGGCCCTTTCTTGCTTGATTTCAAAATCGCTCAATAGCACCCTATCCATTCTCTTTAAAGCTCTTTCTAATTCCTTAAAACGGGTTTGCGCATCCAAAAAACATGGCTTTTTGAAAGGGTTTTGATAAGCGGGCAAGACAATGAGCTGAGCAAAGGGCAATAATTCTAAAGTTTGATCAATAATGGCTAAATGAGCCTTGTGTAAGGGATCAAAACTCCCTCCATAGAGCGCTAATTCTTTATATTGTAAGACGCTATTCATTGCATTCAAAGCTAGACGCCTTAGTCAATTTAGCGAATTTAACCCCCCTAAGCCCCCCAATTTCCAATTGCAAGCGTTGGATTTCAAGCGAATTGCCTTGTAAAATAATCGTTTCTAAACAATTATGCGCATCCATATGAATGTGCGTGGTGCATAAAACATGCGTCCCGCTGTCATGCTGAATGTCTATCATGCGCTGGTTTAATTCCCTTTGGTGGTGATCATAAATCACCACAAGCACGGCGATTTTGCTCTCATCATTAGGGTTATCTTCTGCCCAATTGTCTTCTACTAATTTTTCTCTGATCATGTCGCGCACTAATTCTGAACGAGAAGAATAGCCGTTTTTAATGATGCGGTTGTCTAATTCGTCTAATAAATTTTGTTGCAAAGAAACCGAAAAGCGGATGATTGAATCGTCTTTATTGGGTGCATCCATTGAGAAAAGTCCTTTTTTGGCATGAGTTTATTAAAAGTCGCTCATGCTAGTATGATTGAATTAATTTAAAATGAACCATTATAATACAAACTGGATTTAAATGGTTGGCCATAAGAGCGTTTGAATTTGATTGTAATTATTAGCTTAATCATTATTGACTTGTTATTATTAAAACAATATAATCAACAATCCAATGTTCCTTTATCATTTTTAGAGGATTATGCGAATTGGTGTTTCTTAGAGCGTTACCCTAGAACGGCTTGCTTTAGTTTTAGGGGAGTTATTTGATTATAGACAAAAGGAGTTTTTATGGGCGGTTTTTCAGTGGGAATGTTGAAAGATTATGTGGACATATTTGTTTTTGCGGTGCTTGGCGTGGCCAGTTTTTTAGCCTTGTGGTTTGCGATTGAAAGGGTTATTTTTTATTCTAAAGTCGATTTGAAGGCTTATGATGATATAGACGCCCTAAATTTGGATTTAACCAAGAACTTGACCATTCTCTATGTGATTTTTTCTAACGCGCCTTACGTGGGCTTATTAGGAACAGTTTTAGGGATCATGGTGATTTTCTATGACATGGGCGTGAGCGGCGGGATGGACGCTAAAACGATCATGGTAGGTTTGTCTTTGGCTTTAAAAGCGACCGCTCTAGGGCTTGCTGTGGCGATCCCTACTTTGATCGCTTATAATAGCTTGTTGAGAAAATCCGATGTTTTGAGTGAAAAATTTAGGATCATGAAAAAATGAAAAGCATCAGAAGAGGCGATGGGCTGAATGTTGTCCCTTTCATTGATATTATGCTCGTTTTGTTGGCGATTGTGTTAAGCGTTTCTACTTTTATTGCACAAGGTAAGATTAAAGTCAGTCTCCCTAACGCTAAAAATGCGGAAAAAACGCAGTCAAACGATCAAAAAGTGGTGGTCATCTCCGTAGATGAGCATGACAATATTTTCGTAGATGACAAACCGACGAATTTAGAAGCTTTGAGTGCTGTAGTCAAACAAACAGACCCTAAAACCCTTATAGATTTAAAAAGCGACAAAAGCTCTCGTTTTGAAACTTTTATCAGCATTATGGATATTTTAAAAGAGCATAATCATGAAAATTTCTCCATCTCCACAGAAACTAAGTAAAGTCTCAACGAGTGTCAGCTTTTTAATTTCTTTTGCCCTATACGCTATAGGGTTTGGCTATTTTTTACTGCACGAAGACGCCCCAGAGCCTTTAGCGCAAGCCGGGACCACTAAGGTTACCATGAGTTTAGCCAGCATTAACACCAATTCTAAAGTGAAGACGAATGCCGAATCCGCTAAACCCAAAGAAGAGCCTAAAGAAGAACCCAAAAAAGAAGAACCCAAGAAAGAGGTAACAAAGCCTAAGCCAAAACCCAAGCCTGAGCCAAAACCTAAACCTAAACCTAAACCTAAACCTGAACCAAAACCTAAGCCTGAGCCAAAGCCAAAACCTAAACCTGAGCCAAAACCCGAGCCTAAAGTTGAAGAACCTAAGAAAGAAGAGCCTAAAGAAGAACCCAAAAAAGAAGAAGCTAAAGAGGAAGCTAAAGAAAAAAGTGCCCCTAAACAAGTAACGACTAAAGATATAGTCAAAGAAAAAGACAAGCAAGAAGAGTCTAACAAAACCTCTGAGGGTGCAACTTCTGAAGCTCAAGCTTATAACCCAGGGGTGAGCAACGAATTTTTAATGAAGATCCAAACCGCTATTTCTTCTAAGAACCGCTACCCTAAAATGGCGCAGATTAGGGGCATTGAGGGCGAAGTGTTAGTGAGCTTTACAATCAATGCTGATGGGAGCACTACAGACATTAAAGTAGTCAAAAGCAACACGACTGATATTTTAAACCATGCAGCTTTAGAAGCCATTAAAAGCGCGGCGCATCTATTCCCTAAACCAGAAGAAACCGTGCATCTAAAAATCCCTATCGCTTATAGCTTGAAAGAAGACTGATTAGTCTTTCTTTTAAGGGCGGTTTTTAAGCCTTAAAAGTTAGGCCAAAACCCCTATTTTTCGCAATTTACAAAAAAAAAAAAAACAAAATCTCTAAAATTCAGAGCTAAAATTAGCCATAAAATTCCATTTATTGCTTATAATATGAAGTTTCTTTGTATCAAAGAAAAATCTATTAAAAGGAGAAAACATGAAAATCAAAAAATCTCTCTTACTCTCTCTTTCTCTCATGGCTTCATTATCAAGGGCTGAAGATGACGGATTTTATATGAGTGTGGGCTATCAGATCGGTGAAGCGGTCCAACAAGTGAAAAACACAGGAGCATTGCAAAATCTTGCAGACCGATACGATAACTTGAGCAACCTTTTAAACCAATACAATTACTTAAATTCCTTAGTCAATCTAGCCAGCACACCGAGCGCGATCACCGGCGCGATTGATAATTTAAGCTCAAGCGCGATCAACCTCACTAGCGCCACCACCACTTCCCCTGCCTATCAAGCTGTGGCTTTAGCGCTCAACGCCGCTGTGGGCATGTGGCAAGTCATAGCCCTTTTTATTGGCTTCAGGCTGCGCGTTTGTGAAAGAAACTTTAAACTCTTTGGAGCAACACACCGCTTATTATGGCAATCAGGTCAATCAGGATAGGGCTTTATCTCAAACCATTTTGAATTTTAAAGAAGCCCTTAACACCCTGAATAAAGACTCAAAAGCGATTAATAGCGGTATCTCTCACTTGCCTAACGCCAAATCTCTTCAAAACATGACGCATGCCTCTCAAAACCCTAATTCCCCAGAAGGTTTGCTCACTTATTCTTTGGATATCAACAAATACAACCAACTCCAAACCACCGCGCAAGAATTGGGCAAAAACCCCTTTAGGCGTATCGGCGTGATTGACTATCAAAACAATAACGGCGCGATGAATGGGATCGGCGTGCAAGCGGGTTACAAACAATTCTTTGGCAAAAAAAGGAATTGGGGGTTAAGGTATTATGGTTTCTTTGATTACAACCATGCGTTCATCAAATCCAATTTCTTCAACTCGGCTTCTGACGTGTGGACTTATGGGGTGGGCATGGACGCTCTTTATAACTTCATCAACGATAAAAACACCAACTTTTTAGGCAAAAATAACAAACTCTCCGTGGGACTTTTTGGTGGCTTTGCGTTAGCCGGGACTTCGTGGCTTAATTCCCAACAAGTGAATTTGACCATGATGAATGGCATTTATAACGCTAATGTCAGCGCTTCTAACTTCCAATTTTTGTTTGACTTAGGCTTGAGAATGAACCTCGCTAGGCCTAAGAAAAAAGACAGCGATCATGCCGCTCAGCATGGCATTGAATTGGGCGTGAAAATCCCCACCATTAACACGGATTATTACTCTTTCATGGGGGCTGAACTCAAATACAGAAGGCTCTATAGCGTGTATCTCAATTATGTGTTCGCTTACTAGGTGGCACAAACCCTCCTTTTAAGGGGGCTTCATTGCGAAATGCCCCTATGCACTTATGAGTTTTGATTAAAATTTAGTTGTTCATAAAAGCATGAAAGCCTTTTAAAAAAACGCTTTTTAATTTTTTTTCATTTTCTTTTCTATGAAAATGTTCAAGCATTCTATGAGCAAAGCAAAACCAATGCCCGCATACAAATAGTTTTTATTGATGTGCAAATGCAAGCCTTCTAAAAACAAGATCACGCCCACAACGAGCAAAAACACAAAGGCTAAAGTTTTGACGCGATAATGCTTTTCAATAAAATCGCCAACGATTTTGGAAAAAAACATCATCACGATTACAGATAAAACGATAGCAAGCGCCATGACTTCTAAGTGTTTAGCGATCCCAATAGCCGTGATCACGGAGTCTAAAGAAAAAACAATGTCTAAAAACATGATTTCTATTAAGGTGATGAAAAAGCCAAACGCTTTTTCTTGGCGTTTTTCTTTAGGGTAAATCTGCTCTTTTAGTTCCACTAACGCTTTAAAAGCCAAAAACGCCCCCCCTAAAAGCAGCACCACATCACGCCATGAAAAGCTCATGCCCGCTATAACGAATAAAGGTTTTTGCAAATGGCTGATGAAAAACAAACTCCCTAAAAGCCCTATACGAGCGATCATAGCCAGACCCAAGCCTAAAATCATGGCCTTATTTTGCTGGTGTTTGGGGAGTTTATAAACCATCACCGTGATAAAAATGATGTTATCAATCCCTAAAACGATCTCTAAAAGCGTGAGCGTAGCCAAGGAGATTACGCCATGCGGTGTAGAAAGAGCGTCTAAGAGCGAAGATAAAAATTCCATGAAAGGCTACAACCAGCCTTTCTTTTTAAAATAGAGCACAGGCAAAATCGTAGAGATCGCCATGACAATCAGCGCGAAAAGATACCCGTATTGCCATTCTAACTCCGGCATGAATTTAAAATTCATGCCATAAATCGTGCCAATCAATGTGGGGGGCATCATCGCCATAGTCGCCACAGTGAAGAGTTTGATGATTTTATTTTGCTCCACATTGACTTGAGAAGCGAACAGGTTTTGAATGTTATCAAGGGAGTTGAGATTGACCGTCGTAGACTCCACTAACGAGCTGAAATCGGTTAAAATGATATTTAAATTATTTTTAGTATCGCTATCCACTTTATTGCTCCTTAATAAAGCGGTGATGATGCGCCGTTTGTCAAAAAAGGAATCCCTTAAAGCCACATTAAATTCTTGCAAATTGGACAAGCGCACTAAAATATCATCATGCGTAGAAGTTTCTTTGAAAATGATGTTTTTACGCAACAGGCTTGTTTGTTTGTTGATCCACTCCAAACATTCTACCCCTTTTTCAAAATACACTTCAAAGATTTTGGTTAGAATATCAAACCCGTCTTCAAATTTTTTAGGGCTAGCCAAAACCTTTTTTTGGATAGAATCAAAGATTTCTAAAGTCCCATAATAGATCGTGAAAAGAATGTTATTGGACAAAATAAAGGTCGCCATTTCCGTGTGGAAAGTCTCATTTTCATCCTGGTTGGTGAAAAAAGCATTAATCGTAACGCTGGAGCTGTCTTCCCAATATTTGGTTACTGATGAGACTCGTTGGGAATGATCCGTGTTGTAGTGGATGGCGTATTCTTGGCTTAGAGTGGCTAATTCATTGGGCGTGGGGTTGATGAGCTCAAACCATAAAACCTCATTTTCTTCTATATCAAAGCCATTAAAATCATTAAAGCGTTTTTTAATGACAAATTTTTGCTGTTTGAAAAACACATTCACCATAAGCGATCCTTAGAGTTAATGGCGTTTGTCCAAAACCTCAAAACAAGGTAAAATTTTGCCCTCTAATAATTCCAAACTCGCTCCCCCACCGGTAGAAATAAAGCTCATGTTATCCTTTTCGCCCGCACGGTTGATCGCATCAATGGTATCGCCCCCGCCAATGAGCGAGAAAGCGTAAGTGTCAGCGATCTTGTGGGCTAAAAAGGTTGTGCCTCTGGCAAATTCTTGTTTTTCATGCACGCCTAAGGGGCCATTCCATATGATCGTGGGCGCGCTCTCTATGACTTCAGAAAATAATTTCACGCTCGCAGGCCCTATATCAGCGATCTTGTGTTTAGGCTCAATGTCTTGGACGGGTGAAATTTTGATGTGTTTGGAGTTAAGAATATCATCAGTGGTTACAGCGTCTATGGGTAAATAGACTTTGACTTTTTTTTCTTTCGCGCTTTTTAACAACTCTAGGGCGTCATTGATTAGGGCGTCTTCTACAGAAGAATCTTGCACATCATAGCCTAAGGCTTTTAAGAAGGTGTTGCTCATCGCCCCGGCAATGATGAGCTTGTCAATGAGATCTAAAATGTTTTTTAATAAAGTGAGTTTGGAGCTGACCTTAGCCCCCCCCACAATCAACAATAAAGGGCGTAAAGGGTGGTTAAACGCTTGATAAAACGAATCAATTTCTTTTTTGAGTAAAAACCCGCTCACTTTAATAGGGGCGAATTTAGCGGTGCCATAAGTGCTGGCATGCTTTCTGTGGCTCGTGCCAAAAGCGTCATTCACAAACACATCGCACAAGCCCGCTAAATCCTTAGCCAGATTTTCATCATTTTCTTCTTCACCTTTTAAAAAGCGGATGTTTTCTAAAAGAAAAATCCTTGTGGGCGCGTTTTCGTTTAAGGCTTGCTTGAGTTGCGCGATATTTTGAGAAAAAACCACTTCATGGTTTAAGAGTCTTTCAAGGCGTTTCAAAAAGGGCTTTAAGCTCAATTTTTCTTCAACCCCTTTAGGGCGACCCAAATGGCTCACTAAAATAATATCTTTAGCCTTATTGTCAATACAAAATTGGATGGTAGGCAAGCTCTCTCTGATGCGCGTGTCATCAGTGATATTCAAATTTTCATCTAAAGGCACGTTAAAATCCACTCTAATAAGCACCCTTTTATGATTGACATCCACCTCTTGAATGTTTTTAACGTTTTGCATAAACGACATTTTAGCTAACATGAAAATCCTTTCTTTTAATTTTGTGCTATATATTGCGCCATGTCTATCAAGCGCTCGCTATAACCCATTTCATTATCATACCATGCCAATACTTTAGCATTTTTTTCGCCTATCGTCATGATCTGATCATCAATCACGATCGCGCTAAAAGGCGAAGAAATAAAATCGCTTGAAACGAGCCTTTCTTCATCAACGCTCACAATCCCTTTAAAGGCATGCTTGCAAGCGTCTTTAAGCGCATGATGAACGCTTGCTTTACTCACAACTTTTTTAAAATTTAAAGACAGATCCACCAAGCTCACATTAGGGGTAGGCACTCTAATCGCAAGGCCTGTAATCTTAGGGCCTAAATGCGGTAAGACTAGCGAAATGGCTTTGCTCACGCCGGTGCTTGTGGGGATAAGGTTTAAACTAGCCGCTCTAGCACGGCGGATGTCCTTGTGCTTGGTGTCTAAAAGGTTTTGATCGTTAGTGTAGCTGTGGATGGTGGTTAAAAGCGCGTTTTCTACTTTAAAGGCTTCATCTAAGATTTTGAGTAAAGGAGCGGTAGCGTTAGTCGTGCAAGAGGCGTTAGAAATCACGCTTTCGTTATGGTAATTAGTGTGATTCACCCCATAGACAAATGTGGGGGCGTTTTGCGCGGGAGCGGAGATGATGACTTTTTTCACGCTGTTTTTAAGATGAGCGCTTGAAGCTTCTAGGGAATTGAATTTCCCCGTGCATTCTATGATGATTTCTGCGTTAGCGGCAGAAAAATCAAGCTTGTTAATGTCTCGCTCGCTCAACACTAAAATATTTTTACTATGCCCGATATTTAGGGTTCTATTGGCGTTTAATTTGGCTTCAAAATGCCCATGCACGCTATCATGGCGTATCAAATGCAAAAGAGTTTCTAATTCAGCGGTGGAATTGATGGCTACGATTTCTACATCTTTTCTTTGACTGGCGACTCTTATAGTGCACAAACCGATGCGCCCAGTCCCATTGATAGCGATTTTAATTGGCATGTTTTCCCTTTATTTAAAAATTAGCATTTTATCACAAATGCTTTTAAATCAAGGCATTCTTAAGGGGTTCTAGTCTCATTAAGCATCAATCACAAACTGAAATCAAAATCCTTATGATAAACCTCTCTATAAGCTTTTTGAACGCTTGTAAAAACCCCACTCCCTAAAAACCCCCTAGATAATGGGCTGGGGTGAGGGGCTGTGATGATGATGTGTTTGTTTTTAGGGATTAGCGCGATCTTTTTTTGGGCGACTTTCCCTAATAACACCACGATTAAAGGGGAGATCGTTTCAAAAAGACGCATCAGTATCCTATCGCTAAAAGCTTCCCAGCCAATATATTTGTGTGAAGCGGCTTGGTTTTTTTCCACGCTTAAAATGGCGTTCAATAACAGCATGCCCCTTTTAGCCCATGCGTTCAAATCCCCACAACAAGGCACAGGCACGCCTAAATTCGCATGCAATTCTTTAAAAATATTTTTTAAGCTTGGGGGGATGGGGGCGTTTTTTTCCACGCTAAAGCTTAAGCCCATCGCCACCGGCAATTCTTGTTCATTTTCTAGGTAGGTGGAATGGTAGGGGTCTTGCCCTAAAAGGATGATTTTAACCGCGCTAGGAGGCGTTAGATTGAGCGCATAAAACAGATTAGAGCTTTTGGGGAAAATGGTTTTAGGGCTTTTTAGGGCTTCTAGGTAGCGTTTTTCTATTTCTAAGAAATAAGGCTTTTTAAATTCGCTTTGCAAAAACTCCCGCCAAGCCAAACTCAAAGGAGCGTAGTCAAAAAGCTTCATGCGTTTAGTTCGTGGTAGTGTTTTAAATACTCTTTTTGCATGCGTTCTTGTAATTCTTCATACCAGGTAGGCGAGCTAAAATCAGGCGTATAGCTTTCTAGCATGACTAAGCGGGTGCGTGCTTTATAGGCTTCTAGGGGCTTGGAATTAAAGATTTTAATGGAATTGATTAACACCATGGGCTGGATTTTGAGCTGGAATTTTTCAGCGATGATTTTAGCCCCTTGCTTGAAGGGGAGGAATTTTTCTCCTCCTTTGCCTCTAGTGCCTTCAGGGAAAATCACTAAGGGGCGGTTTTGATCCAGTTTTTCTTTACACGCTTTCAAAAGGCTCACAATCCCCTTTTTATCCTCTCTGTCAATTAAGATCATTCCGGTATCGGTTAAGGCATGCCCATAAAAGGGGATTTCACCCAGCTCTTTTTTAGCGATCCAGCAAATATTACTGGGGTGGTAGGCTTCTAAATAAATGATGTCTAATAGGCTTTGGTGGTTTAAGACAATGAGTTTAGCGTCCGTATCAAAAGCGCCTATTTTTTCTAAATGAACCCCGGTGAGAGAAAAAAAGCACGAACAAGCCCTACGGCTGGAGCGGGCGTTATTGTTTTTGCGGTTAAAATAATTGAAAACAATGATAACAGCTAGTCCGATAGCGATCACTAAAGCCCTATAAATCGCTCTTAAACTATTTGACTTCATCTTTTTTGACCCATCCTATTTGTTCATGCGGCGTTAGGATTTTATAATAATCATCATGCGAGCCTAAGATTTTAATCGGCATTTCATTTTTAGAAAGCCCTAAAATGGTGGAATTTTGCGTGGGCAGAATGCGGATTTTTTTATGAGCGAGCAAAATGGCTGATTTTTGCGTGAATAAAAGGTGGTACAAAACAAACCCTAAGCACAAAATCCCAAGCCCTAAAAAAATGAGTTTGCGCCCAAAAATGAAAAACAACGCCAAGAAAAACACGCACAAAGCGAGCAGCGCCACATTAGAAAAGACTAAAAAATTGTTTTTAGGGATGAGATCGCTTTGGATACCAGTAGTGTCTTGAGTGGGAATGGCTGAAAAAGATAAGGTCTTAAATTGCTTATTTGAAAGCGAGAAATAATCAAAAGAAAGGTTTTGAATAGTCTTAGGCAACACGCAATAATAAAAAACGCTCCCTTCTTTAGCCTTGATCTGGTTTAAAGAGGCGTTATCAAACCCTTGTTTGATCGCTTCTTTGATGTGAAAATCTTCCCAAGTGGCTTCTTTGAACGCTATTTCCATCACCAAAATATTGTTTTTATCGTCATAATCTTTGGTTTTGTATTGCAAGACTTGTAAATCTTTAGCCATGACATTCGCGTAACGAGGGTTTTTGGACAGATCCGTTACCTGCAAAGCAACTTTTGGGGCTATGGAATGATCGATGTATTTGTCTTTATTGGAAAACGCGCTCACTTCTAAGGACGGAATACTCGCTTTCATGCCCTTAATCTTGTAATAATAAGTCGCTCTGAAAAGCTCTTTTTCCACCTTTTTCCATTTAGGCATCTTATTTAAAAGCTCAATTTGGGTTTTATCCCACCCGTCTTTGATTTTGGCTTCCAAAAACTCAGCGTCAAACAGCAATAAATCATAAGTTACGCCTATAATTTGACCGATATAAACCGGGGTGTTTTCCAAATCTTCTAATTGGGGGATTTTCACATAAGCCACTTTAGCCTTGATCTCTTCTGGCTCATGAGCGTCCTCAGCAACCAAAAAAGCCGCCAAAAAGCTTAAAATCAAACTGATGATTCTAAGGATTTTGATTGAGTGGGCGCAAAAACTCATTAACGATTTTTCAAATAAAAACCCCATGAGTTTTTATTTCTTCTTAGGCGCTTTTTCGTCCATTTTCTCATCAACGATAGACCAGGTTTTCAAGCTGTCAATAGCGGTTTTCAGTTGAATGTCATCGTTGATCATTTTAGGAGTAACCTCTTTTTCCTCTTCGCTTTTCTTGTCTTTATCCGCCTCTTTGGAATTAGGGGTTTTATCATCAATCTTTTTAAGCTCTTGCTCTAAATGGTGTTTTAGATCCGCTTCTTTCAAGCTGAATTTATTCTCATTGTCTGGCGCTTTACCCGGATAAATCACAATATCAGGCGTGATCCCCTTAGCTTGAATGGTGCGCCCGCTCGGTAAATAGTAGCGTGCGGTTGTGATTTTAATGGCTTCGTCTTTATTGACAGGGAGCAGCATCTGCACGCTTCCCTTACCAAAGGTTTTTTCACCGATAATCACGGCCCGTTTGTGATCTTGCAGTGCCCCTGCGACGATCTCGCTCGCGCTCGCTGAACCGCCATTGACTAACACCGCAATAGGCAAATTGGTATAAGGGGCTCTGCCGTTAGCCTTGTATTCTAAATTTTCTTCTTTGTTTTTGCCTTTTTGAGAGACTAAAACCCCCTCTTTAATGAATAAGTTAGACAAGCCCACCGCCTGGTTTAACAACCCTCCAGGATTGCCTCTTAAATCCAACACGATCCCTTTAGCCTTAGGGTTAGCTTTTAAGCCTTCTAAAACCGATTTGGTAACATTCTTGTCAAAACCACTCACTCTCACATATAGATAAGGGGTTTCTTTAATCTTTTTCACATAGACAGAGGGGATCTTGATAATATCCCTAACGATATTAAACACCAAGGGTTTTGGCTCATTTTTCCTAACAACAGTGATCTGAATAGAGGTTTTTGGCTTGCCGCGCATGAGATTAACCGCATCATCAATGCTCATGCTCAGCGTGCTTTCGTTATTGATTTTTAAAATGCTATCGCCTGATTTAACCCCAGCCTTGTAAGCTGGAGTGCCTTCTAAAGGCGCAATAACGGTCAAAACGCCATCGCGCATGCCCACCGTGATCCCAAGCCCCCCAAATTCGCCCTCGGTTTGGGCTTGAAATTCCTTAAACTTCTTTTCATTCAAATACGCTGAATGCGCGTCCAAATTAGAGAGCAAGCCTTCAATCGCTTTAGTCATGATCTCAGAAATACTGATTTTATCCACATACTTTTTTTCAATTTCTGTAACCACATTAGAGAAACGACTGAACGCTTCCACCCTTTTAGCCGCTAATTCTTGCGGATCTTCTTTAACCGGCTTGACCGGCTTTTTTTCCTTAACTTCACCACCATGCAAACTCACAGCAAGAGAAATCGCTAACAACCCTTTAAAAAGTCGTTTTGTCATTGTTAATAGCACCACCCATTTTTGAGATTAGAAAGAATCACCCTTAAGGTTTTATTCAATTTTTGCGTTTATTCTATCTAAAATTTAGATAACATGCCCATTCATTCACTCATTTTGAGCCTAAACAACAAAAACGCGTAACTCCCCGATCCGTTCACATGCAAATCGCAAAGCATGCCCGTTACAAAAACATTAGAAATGGGGCTTACTTTAGAGCCTCTATCGCAAAGACAATAACTTTTCTTCTAACTTTGACGCTAATTGCTGATAGATCGTTTTATTCTGTTGTCTAAAATACTCCATTAATATTTTTAAAACTTTTTGTTCTGGGAATAAAATTAACACAAGATTAAAAATTCCATCATTATCCAAAAGCTTCCTATAAACGCTTGGCACTAAATCTTTGATTTCTTTAAAGCTCTCTAAAGGATTTTCATCAAGATTCAAACTGGGTAAATCGGGTAAAATTTCACGCCATCGCGCTAAATGGTTTAAAACCTCATCCCAAACTTGTGGGATATTAAGATTTTCAAACAACTCCTTACCATAACACAAATTCAAAGGCACGCCATAATCAACAGATAATTTTTGCAATTCTTCTTTATAATAATTTTGATTTTTATTCAAACCCTCATCTATAAAGTAAAAATAGCCTTGAATGTTTTCGCCATAATGATGGATTAAAGCCTCTAATTTCCTTTCAAAGTTGTCTATTTGCCCTCTCTTTTTGGCGCTGTCATGGTCATCTCGCATTTTTTGTTCTATAAAATAATAGGTGTTATCTTTTTTAACCAACTGATCTAATTCTAAAGATTCCCTTTTTTCTTTATCCTTATTGTAATAAGGAATTTTTTTAGATAAAGGTGAAAAGTTATGCTCTTTTAAATATTGTTCTATTAAGCATTCAAACGCATCGCCAAACTTAATCTCATGGGAAGTCAATAAATTTTGTAATAATTTTGTTTTAGGCTTAGTGGGTCTAAAAATCCCCAGATAGCGTTCAGGATTTTCGGCAATATTTTCAAGTAATTTTGCTTTAGATGTTCCAAAAACAAAACGATTAAAAATCTCGTTAAAGGTTTGATAGTCCATTAAGAGTCCCTTTGGCAGATATAACGCAATTCATCTAGCAATAAAAATTGATTTTGGTAATACGCATAAAAAAATTTCCAACCATTATGGTTGGTTTTATTCAAATATTTAGCGCTCATTTTATGAATAGAAGTTTCATAATTTTCATTATCCCTCACTTGTCCGTTTTCTAAAACTTGACAAATTTTTTCTTTGTTAGATGAGTATAAAAAATCCCCGATTTTTAATAATTGTTTAGAAATTAAAAGACTCATAGGGATTTTTGGGGGTTTAGTTTCTAAATCTAAATTAGTGATAAAATCGCTTTTATCCCTAGTGTTATTAAGGCGTTTTGCCGCTTCTTTGATATAAAAAGAATCTTTTTCAATGCCAATAAAATACCTGTTCATGGATTTAGCCACAGCCCCTGTTGTGCCTGTGCCAAAAAAGGGATCTAAAATAATGTCTTTAGGTTTGGTCGCGCTTAAAATGATTTTTTTTAAGAGCGCTTCTGGTTTTTGCGTGGAATGCACTTTTTTACCTTGCGCGTCTTTTAGTCTTTCGTTACCAATGCAAATAGGGATTTGCCAAACCGATTTTTCTTGTTTGTCGTTATTGAGGTACTTCATTGTTTTATAATTAAAGGTAACTTTGCTGTTTTTGTGTTTAGCGCACCAAATAAGCGTTTCATGGGCGTTGCATAGTCTCTTGCCAGCAAAATTAGGCACCGGATTGCTCTTGTGCCAAATAATGTCATTGAGTATCCAAAACCCTAAATTTTGTAAATGAAAACCAATTCTAAAAATATTTTGGAAACTCCCTATCACACAAATACTGCCATTATCTTTTAAAATCCTTTGGCATTCTTTTAACCAATCCAAACAAAAGGCATCGTATTCTTTAAAAGAGCCAAATTTATCCCAATGATCCTCAACGCCTTGAAATTTTGTGCCTTCAAAACGCTTCAATTCCCCCTCTGTTTGCATAAAATAAGGGGGGT
This sequence comes from Helicobacter pylori, assembly GCF_011175115.1. Taxonomy (GTDB): domain Bacteria; phylum Campylobacterota; class Campylobacteria; order Campylobacterales; family Helicobacteraceae; genus Helicobacter; species Helicobacter pylori_DF. Next base: position 94,324 of record NZ_SHOW01000003.1, read on the forward strand.
CAGCAAAGATAAAATCAACGCTTTTATTAGGAAAGTCTTTCAATTTTTCTAAACAATCCCCCTCTATGATAGTGTTTAAGTTTTCTTTTAAAAAATCCATGATTAACTAACCTTTTATATCTGCAACTCTAGCCATTTTAACACAAGCGTTTTAAGGCTATCTTAATGTTTAATCTCTGACTCTGTTCTCATCAAATGATAGAAGCTATCTGTCTCCATCTATTCTAAACGATACAACAAAAACGCATAACTCCCCGATCCATTCACATGCAAATCGCAAAGCATGTTCGTTACAAAAACATTAGAAATGGGGCTTACTTTAGAGCCTCTATCGCAAATGAGAGCGAGATTAGGCAAGGCAGAATAAAGGGAAGGCTGAACCTCCGCCTCTGCGGTAGATGTTGTTATCGCTTGTTTCTTTGCTGATGAATGCGGCATCAAAGTCAAAATCTCCGATAGCTTTGGCTTGGCGCGATAAGATAAGGGCGATATTGGTATTAAATGGGGGGGGGGGGGGTGGATTTTGCAAGATTTCTTGCATTAACGCTTTGCTGTCATTCCCTTTTAAATGGGGCAAATCGCTCGTTAAAAATCCAAGCGTTTTTTGGATTTCAATCGTGCGCGCGATGACTTTAATGATGTTGCTTACATGATCAAAGTCGCAAGGCTCGTTTTTGTGGCTTTTTAAATACTTGTCTAAAACACCATACCCCCCTATCATGTAATGATAAATTTCTTTACTCACCCCCCTAAAATAAGCGCTATGGTTGATATAAAGGCGTTGTTCTGGTTCGTTATGAGAGGGTTTTTTGATGATGTGATCATGTGCTTCTTTGTAGCAGGATTCGCCTATGGTGGCGTCTTTTAATTTGTTAAAGCTGTGATTTAGGCTTTCTTTATTTAAGACATGCAAGCCGATTAGTTCAATCCCTAAAAGGCTTAAAGCCCTAAACAAATCTTTATTGTTTGTGAAAAGGATTTTAGGGTAATCGGCTTTGAGAAAGTCTTCATAACGCTTGCGGTAATTTGGGGAATACAATAGCGCATAGATATAGCCTAAAACCTCTAACGGCTCAAAAGAGTGGCTATAATGCTTGTCTATGAAACTTCTAAACTCTGGCGTAAAATTTTCGGTGTAGTTGGGGTGTTTGAATTGATAAAGGGGGTAATTGACCCCAGCTCCATTACCCCCAGAGCTTAACCCTTGATCGTTAATATGAGAGCTTATAAAGCATTGCGTCCAACTTTTATCGTTGTTTTTTAGCTGTCGTGGGGTGTTTAGTGCGACATTTTTGCGCGTTTGATTGGGTGTTTTAGGGTTTGTTGGGGGGGTAACATGTGCTTAAAAACATCATAAACTGGATATGCTAAAAAAGTCCTTGAACTAGGTGTGTAATAAGTCCAACGATAATCAAAGGGGCGGTATTGGCACGAAACGATGTATTCTTCTAAACGCTTAATATTAGTCTCAACTTCTCTGATAGCATTGTTTAAACGCCAATCTCTGCTATCATCGCCAATATTATATTTTCTGCGTAACTCGCTAGGTTCTAAGATTGAAAAATCTTTTAAAAGCTTGAGCAAGCTTTCTTTGTCTTTATGGAAAACGACATGATCTCGTTTCGAACAAATGCCGGTACCTCCAACTTGAAACATATCCTGAACGCTAAAGCCTTGTTCGTATTCATCTAACAAGAGGGTTTCTTGGGGTATGAGTAAGTAAAAAGGCTCTCTTGGGGTCAGCTCAAGCCATTCAATACTATCCAAATCGTTTTGGGCTAAAAAGGCGTATTTTTCAGCCCTTTCACCATACACATCATAATAAAAGATTTTTTGCTTGGTTGTTTGCGCCTTTTTGACAAAGAGGTTAATGGACACACCTTGCATGATATTGAAAACGTTTTCATCTTTTGCGCCTTGTGGGGTTTCCTCCTTTTTCCTCGCATTTCCATGCAAGTTTAGGATATAAAGCTCATCGTAGCATTCTAAAAGAGAGCGCCTTAACCCCCTAAAAGTAGGGTTGTCTAAAAAGGCGTTGTTAGAGATAAAGCCAAAAAGGCCATGCCCTAAAGATTTAATCTTGTTTTGAGCGAAACGCATGAATTTCACGTAATCGTCTAAGAGCCATTTAGGGTTTTTCTCCTTTTGCAGTTTGTATTTGGAATGGAGGCTTTTAAGGGCCTTTAGGGCGTCTTTGCTGCCGCTTTCTTTTTGTTTTTGAATATTGTCTAAAAGCGTTTGGATTTTATCGGTAAGCTTAACCTTTTTTTCTATTTCTATGGTTTGAAATTCAGGTTCTATGCCGTAAGTGGCTTTCACTTCCCATTCAAACAAGCCCTTATTCTCGCTCGCCCCGCTATAAGGGGGGTTACCGGTGATGATAAGGATATTTTCATTTTTTTTAATTTCTTGAGCACTTTTAAGCTCTGTTTCAAAAATCGGGTTTAGCCCACGATAAGCAACGATCTCACTAGGCTGTATGAGAGTGTTGGTTAAAATGATTTGAAGCGCATCGTTTTCTTTGAGAGGCTTTTTAAATTCCTCCTTAAAGGCTTGGCTGAGGTTCAAATGAGCGATCGCATAAGGAGCGATCAAGTATTCAAACCCATAGAATTGCTTCAAGAGGTTTTGGTATTTGTCCTCTTTAGTGGAGGTGCCTCCATCGCTTGTTTTTCTCACTTCTAGCGCTTTTCTAAACGCTTCCAATAAAAAAGTGCCGGTGCCGGTGGCAAAATCTAAGAGCTTGATGTTTTCGTTATCTAAAGCGCTTTTTAAGCCTAAGGGAGCGTCTTTGAAATGCGTTTTAAGCAGGCTATCCAAAGCGTTAATGATGAATTTCACCACAGAATCTGGGGTGTAATACACGCCCTTTTTCTCTCGCAATTTAGGGTCATAAGCACTTAAAAAGGTTTCATAAAAGTGCAAATAAGGGTCTTTATCGTCATTCAAATCTTTAATGATAGAGCCCATATCAACACGATTGATCAAGCTTAAAATTTCATTTAAAAGCCATTGGATTTCTTTGATTGCATCAAGCTTCTTTAAAAAATCCGCCATTTCTCTGATCACAGCGAAGTTTTTAGGGATAGAGCTTCTCACATTATTCAAATCTATTTTTTCAAAAGGGTGGTTGAGCTTGGCTATAAAAAGGCTGTAAGTGAGCGTTTGAGCGAACGCATCGCTAAAGTCTTCAAAACTCAATTCTTCATAAAGATATTCTTTAAAATTCTTAAAAATGCTAGAAACTTGATCGTCTTTTTGGTATTGGATTAAAGCGTCTTTTAAATACCTGGTGGGCGCACTTAATGCGTTTGCGAAATCTTTAGCGTTAGTGATAGGGGCTGCTTCGTGATTGAAAAAGCCTCTAAACAATTCAATGAGATCGCGCTCGGTTTGCGGCTTGGGTTTTAGGGGTTTAGAGAGTTCCTCAGGGCTAGCGATAGAAATTTTTCTTTTAATTGAAGGCTTATTCTCTTCATCTTTCCCTACCCACACGAACTTAAGGTAATCCGTGAGCATGAGATTAGGATTCAATTCTAAATATTTAAGGATTTGTTCGCTTTTTAAGAGCTGGTTAAGATCAGTCCCTACCCTTTTATTTTCTATATAGCCGATGTTAAGCCCTTGATAAGAAACGCGAAAATCAGGCTGACCCCCTTATTTGTCTCTTTTAGGCTCATGTTCAATCTTAAATTCTTTATTGAAATGGTCTTTTAAACCCTTAAGCAAAATTTGTAAAAAGGCGCGGTGCGTGAGTTCATTACTTTCAGGCGTCAGATCTTTAATGCTTTCTAAGTATTCTTTTAGCATATCAATAACCCCTTTTTAAAGTTTTAAGCCATTTTCATGTGCATGTCAATGAAAGTGGCTTGATGGATTAAAGCCCCTACGCTAATGGCATCCACGCCGCTTTTGGCGTAAGCACTGATGCTCTCTAGCGAGATATTCCCGCTCGCTTCTAGTAAAACAAAAGGATAATGCGCATCCCTGTAAGCGGCAATTTCTTTCGTTTCTCCAACGCTCATGTTATCGCACATCACAATATCCGCTCCCGCATTCATGGCGTTTTTGGCCTCTTCAAAGCTCTCGCATTCAATTTCAATTTTAGCCGTGAAAGGCAAGTTTTTTCTGGCATGCGTTAAAAAGCTTTTGAGATCTTTGACATGCTTTAAATGCGTGTCTTTAAGCATTAAAGCGTCATCTAGCCCTAAGCGGTGGTTGCTCGCTCCCCCATTAAGCACGGAGTATTTTTCAAAAATCCTTAAAAGGGGTCTGGTTTTTCGTGTGTCCAACAAACGCACCTTGTGAGAATTTAAAGCTTCTACAAAACGGCTCGTTAAAGTGGCGATCCCGCTGCTGTGTTGCAACAGATTTAAAAGGGTGCGTTCAACCTTTAAAAGCATGCTAAAATCCCCCCTAATCTCCATTAAAGTGTCTTTAGGCTTGAAACGCTCTTTATCTTTAATGGTTTGAGTGCATTCAATGCCGGTCATTTGAAGCAACTCTAAAGCGTATTTTTCGCCTGAAAACACGCCCTCTTGTTTAGCTCTCACAAAGGCTGTGGCTTTAAAATCCTTTTCTAACACCCTTTCAAACAAATCCCCATGCCCTAAATCTTCTTTTAAAGCGCATTCTAAAAAGGTTCTAATCTCCATTAGGACAACTCCATCATTTTAGTTAAAGCGAGTTTGGCTAAACGCGCCACCTCATCTTTTAATTCAATCGCATTGTAAGCCCTGTGGTTTTTATAAGCCTTTAAGACTTCAAACAAATCCTTTAAAGTCGTTTCGTTCATGGTAGGGCAAAAGGCGAGCGTGCTAGAAAGAATGAAAGTGTTTTGATGGTTACGCTTGGCTTTCAAACGATTGACTAAATGGCTTTCAGTGCCTATGGCGACTTTTTGATGGGGGCTTAGCTTTTCTACAAATTCTATGATTTGACTCGTTGATCCGCTAAAATCAGCGTTAGAAACCACGCTAGGTTCGCACTCTGGATGGACAGCGATTAAAATATCCGGGTATTTTTGGCGGTAAAATTCAATGTCTTCCAATTTGAAAAGCTGATGCACCGAACAAAAGCCGTTGTAACAAACCACATCAGCGTTTTGGATTTCTTCTGGGCTATTTACGCCTAAAATCGTGCTTTTTAAGCCGTTTTCTAGGGCTAGATTTTCCCCCAAGCATTTATCCGGTAAAAAAAAGATTTTTTTATTTTGTTTTAAGGCGTGATTGAAGATTTTAGAAGCGTTCCTGCTGGTGCAGACCACGCCATCATCTTTAGCGACTTTGGCTTTCACTTCAGCGTTAGAATTGATATAAGTGATAGGGTAAAATTCTTTAACGCCGTATTCTTTCAATAAATGAACGCTTTTATCGTAGTAATGGCTGTCTATCATTCTTGCCATAGAACAGCATGAGAGTTTGGGCATGATCACTTGCTTGTCAAAGGCTAGGGCTTTCACGCTCTCGCCCATGAAATGCACCCCGCAAAACACGATGAGGTTTTTATCGCTCTGGCTTGCGATTTTGGCTAATTCCAAGCTATCGCCTGTGTGGTGGGCTAATTCTACAATCTCATCTTTTTGGTAAAAATGAGCCACTAAAAGCGCGTCTAAATCGTTCAATAATTCTAAAATAGAAGTTTTTAAATCGTTATCAGTTGGCATGAAATTCCCCTATACTTTCCCCAAACTTCACGCTTTTTTCTTTCAAATCTTTAAAAGCGGTGTTTTGAATGAATAAAACGATAGTAGAGCCCATTTCAAAATTCCCTAAATTATCCCCTTTTTTCACCTTAATCGGCGGGTTGTAAGAATAGGTTTGCGTGAAACGGGCTTTAGCGTTAGTTTGGATATTCTTATCAAAATTAAAACGCATTTTACCCACATTTAACGCTCCCACCGCTACAAAATACAACCTATTGCCTTGAATGTCTTTTGCAACAAGCACTACCCGTTCATTGCCCACAAACAGATTGTTGTTTTTGTGTAATGAGGGCTTATTGACTGGCAGTAATTTCCCCGCAAAATAACGAGCCTCTAAAATTTCTAAATCGCAAGGGGCATGGTAGTGGTGGTAATCTTTGGGCGAAAGGTAAAAATTCGCATAGAAAAAAGAAGGGCTTAAGGGGTTGATTTCGCCCACTAATTCATGCGCTTTATAGGGCATGCCTTTAATTTGTAAAGCGCTATCGTTGTCTAAAAAAGCGCATTCGGTGATTAAAGCATCGCAAGGCGCAATGCAAATATTAGGGGCTTTGTCAAAGGGGCGTTCTTTTTTTAAGGAGCGCGTGAAAAGGGCGTTCAAACTCTTATAATTTTCCAAAGGCTCAAACTCGCTCAAATCAATTTTAAAGATCTTAACATAAAGGGCGTTGATGCCTTTTTGGATAAAAAAAGGGAATTCATAGCCAGCCACAGAGCCAAAAACCCTTGAAAGAGCGTTGCTTAAAGCTACCATTTTAACCCTGCCATGTTCAGTATAAATTCCACCTCGCCCTTACTCACTTTAAATTCTTTAGAAATAGAATCCACGCTATAACCCTCTTGATACATTTTTAAAACCTGTTTTTCATTGATCTCATCGCTAGCGGCATAATGCCCCATGTCTTTGAATTTGTTTTCTAAAGTAATGATTTTTTCTTCTAAATAATCGCGCTCTTTGTCCATGGATTTTTGGATTTCTTGCAACTGGTTATAAAGGTGCGAAAGAGTCGTTTTTAATGAGCTATCCTCTTTAGCGCTCTTTTCTAAAGAAAGGCCTTCCAAACGCCCCTCTAATTCTTTCAAACGCTTAGAATAGATATAATTTTCTTGATAGGATTCGTCTAAGGTTTTTTCTAAACGCCTCATTTTATGGTAAAACTCTTTTTCTTTAAGATACAAATACCCCACCAAGCACACCAACACCAATAAAATCGCTCCTAAAACGACCATAAACAAATCATTAGAAGATAACATTACCGCTCCCGTTCATAATTTTAAGCCTTTTCTTTCGCTATGGACAATGAAAGAATCATAACGCTTAATGTCTAAGGCGTGCATGCGAGTGATTTCTAAAAAATTTTTATCCCTAGCCACGCCAAAAAAGGCTAGGATTTTCCCCTCTAACACACAACGCCCGTAATAAGTTTGAGGCGCTATCAGGCTTTGTTTTTTGATACAAATTAACCCATGCCCTAAAGCAGTGATGCGATCCTTTTGCTCTAATTCAAGTAATTTTTCTTTTAAAAGCAGGCTCTCTAATTTTTCTAATTTAAAATACAGCGCTTTGAGCAATTCCAGAGTGTCATTTTCAACGTTCAAGCGTGAAAAATCAAAGCCAGAACCCAACCAATCAAATTCTTCTAACACCGCTAAAGAGCGTGTGGTTTTAGAGATAAACCTTTCATAAGAGAACGATAAATCGCATTGGACTAAGCGCGTTTCAAACCCTAAAGCTTGGGATCTTAAAACCAACTCATGCATGCTTGAACCCCACATCAAGGACAATAAAAATAAAAAACACCACCCCCAAATAGCCATTACTCACAAAAAAGGCTTTAGGGATGTTTTTATAATCTCTAGCCACTAAGATCTGCTCATAGAGTAAAATCAAGGCTGAAACCCCTAATCCTAAATACGCAAAAATCCCCCCATGATAGCATTTCACAAAACAAAGCCAGCACACAAGCGCCACAAGGTGCGAGAGCCTTGAAAGATTCAAGCACCATTTTTCCCCTAATTGGCTAGGAATGGAAAACAAGCCCCTTTCTTTATCAAACTCCATATCCTGTAAAGAATAGAGCAAATCAAACCCAGCCACCCATAACATCACCCCTAAAGCCAAAAAGACATTCCATAAAGGAATATCCCCTAAAACCGCCACACTCCCGGCAATGGGGGCTAAACCCAAAGCCAAACCCACGATAAAATGCGCCAAAGAAGAAAAGCGCTTGAAATACGAATACCCCCCTAAAATGATTAAAAAAGGTAACGAAAGCCTGAAAGCTAAAGGGTTAATGAAATAGCTCACCCCCACGAATAAAAGAGCGTTTAAAGCGCTAAAAACCACCATGCCTTTAACGCTGATCCTGCCATCCACGCTCGGGCGGTTTTTCGTCCTTGGGTTATCCTTATCAATATCTCTATCCACCAAGCGGTTAAACCCCATAGCGAAGTTTCTTGCCCCCAATAAGGCTAAAAAACAAAGGATTAAGGTTTCTAACCCAAAAAAGAGCGTTTGATTTTTTTGATAGGAGCTTATGACCATAGCCATGAGTAAAAACATGCTAGAAAATATCGTATGCTCTAATGCGACCAATTCGCTTAAAGCTTTGATTTGATGCGTGATTTTTTTAAGCAATTATTTGATCCCTAATAAAATGACTTTTCTAACCTACAATTAAGCTAGGCATTATAATATATTGATAGCAACAATACAAGAAAAAGCCCATGCTCAAAACATTCATGCTTAAATAAACTTTAAAGAAACGCGCGCTTAAAATCGTTAAAAACAAATGCACCCCTAAAAGCCATAAGGGCGAAGAAACCGAAATCGTGGGGATTGTTAAAGGCATGCTTAAGAAATGATCCAATAAAGACCCTAAACCCACCGCATGCAAGAACAAACTCAAAGGGAAAAACACGATAAAAATCAAGCCTAAAGGAATGCTAAAGAGCTGGTAGGGCGAAAACATAGGGAAAAAGGCATGCGCGACAATGAGCATGTTCAAAAACACCAGCGTGCTTAAGCTTATGACTTGAAAAGATCGCCTTAAAAAAGAAGAGGTTTTAAAAAAAATTTGAGTGTGTTTTAAGAATAAAAAGATGTACCACACCCCACAAACAGAAAGCAAAAACCCCACGCTAAAAAGCAATTTAGGGAGTAACGCTATGGCGATACAGCACGCTAAAACCAAAAGTTTAAAACTCAAAATCCTTACCCCAAAAAAGCATGCCAAAAACCCTAATAAGCCCATTAAAAACGCCCTGAAAAAAGAGGGTAAAAAATCTAATAGCAATAAATACCCCAGCAAAAAAACCCACACCAAAACCCCTATATCATAAAAAGCGTTCCTATAAGGGAAATAGCGTTTTTGTAAGGGGGTATAAAAAAGCGAAAAAAGGAAATACACGCTCGCGCTCAAAATCCCTAAATGGAACCCGCTAATGGCCAGTAAGTGGTTGATCCCTAGCGCGTTAGCCCTGTCTCTTAAATCCTTATTCAAATTATCCCCTATAAATAACGCTCGATACAAATTACCCACTAAAGCGCTTGAATGAGCGCTGTCAATGAAATGGTGCAAACGCGATTTGAAATTGTGTTTTCGCGTTAAAGAAAAAGAATAAGTTTGAAAAAAGCATGATTTTAGAGACTCCAAAAACGAGCAAGGTTTGATTTTGCCAAAAAATTGCGCATGGCGGTATTGGAGGTTTTTTAAAGGCTCTTTAATGGTGGTGTAAAAGATCATGCCCTTAGATTGGAGTTTTAAGACAAAATAGGTTTTTTGATCTTTAGTTTTAGGGTATTGCAACAAGATTTGAGCGTTTAAGCTTGTAGGTTTTGAAAAATCAAGCTTTTGGTGATTCAAGTATTCTAAATAAAGGTTGATCGCCAACAAAAGGCTTAAAAACACCCCACACCATAAGTATTCTTTGGGGGTTGCAAGAAGTTCAAACGCCCCCTGAAAAGTTTTATCTTTCAAGTTGTGGGTATTTCAAATTTAGTTTCTTGTCCCTCTTCTAAATGGGAATCTATGGGCATGTCTTCATAGCGCGTGAAAGGAGCGTTAAAGCGCGTATAAACCGTTCCTGTAGCCCCATTCCTGTTTTTAGCCACAATGATTTCAGCCTCTTCAATACTGCCATTTTGCTTGTGGATACGCCTTTCTTCATTAACTTTTAGGTGCAACTCTTGCGCCTCTTCAATTTTGCCTTCTTTTTTGAGTTTGTCTATTTTATTGTCTTCAGCCCTCATTTGATAGATATAGCCTCTATATAAAAATAAAACAATATCAGCGTCTTGTTCAATCCCTCCGCTGTCTTTAATATCCGAAAGAATGGGCCGTTTATCGTCTCGGTTTTCTAGGCTGCGGTTGAGCTGCACTAACGCTATGATAGGGATTTCTAATTCTCTGGCTAAAGTTTTAAGCTCCCTTGAAATTTCAGCGATTTGCTCATGGCGTTCTTTAGTGGCTTTACTCCCTGACATGAGTTGCAAATAGTCAATAAAAGCGATACCCAATTCCTTGTGTTGGGATTTAAGCTTTCGCAGTTGCAAGCGGATTTGCTCTATCCTCACATAACTTTTATCGTAGAAAAAGAGTTTTTTGCAAGAAAGGTGATCGTAGCATTTGGCTAAATTTTCCCATTGATCATCATCAAGCCTCCCGCTCTCTAAATCATGCATGTTAATAGAAGTGAGATCCGATAACGCCCTTAAAGCGAGTTGCTCTGCGGACATTTCCAAACTAAAAACCGCTACCCCCCTATCGTCATTGAGCGCAGCTAAGACCATGTTCATCATCAAACTGGTTTTACCCATAGACGGCCTTGCCCCTATAATGACTAAACTCCCCTTATTGAAACCGCTCGTATAATTATCCAACTGGACAAAGCCAGTCGGTATGCCAGTAACTTCCAAACTCCCTTTTCTTTGGTTTTCTGTAATAAGATCCATTGCGCTTTCAAGCACTTCTTTAATGCTCCTAAAGCCCTCTATGGTGCTGCCATTCAATAACGCATAGACTTCTCGCTCCACAGCGCCTAAAATATCGCTGGATTTTTGCGCGCTTTCTAGGGCTTGCTCTCTAATGGTGTTAGCCAAGCCAAAAAGTTTTCGTTTAATGGAAGCGTTTTTAATCTCTTCCACATAGGCTTCAATATTATCTATGGGGCTTGCCGCAAAAATAGCGACCAAATCTTCTTCTTTGATTTGCTTGTCTTTAGGCATTTTTTGGCGGATAAAGTTCTCATCAATGGGGCAATCTTCTTCATGCAGTTTTAAAGCGATTTCAAAAAACAAGCCGTTAGGCGGGTAGTAAAAATCGCTAGGCTCTAAAACGCTATGGACCTCTTCAATCTTATGATTGGCCAACACAATGCCTGAAAGCACGATCCTTTCAATGTTTTGCAATTGCTGCAAATGCTTTAAATGATCCATTTTTATCCTTTTATAATCGTTTGATCTTTTCTATCAGATCTAGGGGCGTTAAAGCGTAATTATTCTTAAATTCCAAACCCGCTAGCGCGTGCGCTAAACTTGCGTTAATAGTGGCGTCTAAAGGCGTGTAGTTTTGAGAAAGCAAGCTTAAAATAAGCCCCGCTAACACATCGCCACTGCCTGCTTTGGCTAAAGCCACGCTCCCTAAAATGTTGATAAAAACCTGCCCTTGATGAGCGATTAGGGTATTAGCCCCTTTTAAAAGCAAAACCACCTTGGGGTATTTTTGAGAAAAATCCCTTGCGATTTCTAGTTTATTGTCTAACAATTCTAGCATGCTTATATTGATCCCCACTGATTTTAACAACGATAAAAACTCTTTAGGGTGAGGGGTTAAGATCACTTCTTTTTCTAAAGCTTGCAAGACCTCTTTATGGTAAAAAACGCCCGCATCTAAAACGCATGGGGCTAATTCAAGCCACTTGTTAAAATCCTTTGGGATATTTTCTAACCCCATGCCAAGAGCGAACGCACTGAGTTTTTTAGGGAAATTTTCGCAAAAAACCAATTCTAAAGGCTTATTATTGGAAGTTATCTCGCATTCTAACGCTTGAATACTCACCACCCCAGATCCAAAACTTAACGCGCTTAATGCGCTCAATAACCCCGCCCCACTATGCTTGCCCAAAAGCACATGCGCATGCCCGTAATCGCCCTTATGAGCGTTTTTTTTATCCCTTAAGGGCAGTTTGAGATCGCTTTTTTCTAATAAAAAAGTCTCTGTTGGGATTTCATAGATTTGATTAAAAACCCCCAAATGCCCCACTTTCAATTCCCCCACATAGTCTTTAGCCCTATCGCTTAATAAGCATGATTTGATAGCGCCCATGCTGATAGTCAAATCCGCTTTAAACGCTCCCTTATCCACCCTGCCTTTAGAATCGATCCCGCTAGGAATGTCGCAAGCGATCTTAAAGCGCGCTTTTTGAGAAAGGCTTTCAAAGTTTAAAAACGGCTCTAATTCGCCCTTAAAAGCGCTCCCTACCACGCAATCCACTAAAACATCGCATTCTAAATCTTCATTCTTTTCTTCCCATGTTTTGATAACTACCCCCACTTTTTTGGCCCTTTCTTGTTGCAATTGGCACATGGGGCTTTTGGCTCGTTTCATTTCAAAAACTAGCGTTTTAAAACACCCCATTAAACGCCTAGCTAGAGCATAACCATCGCCTCCATTATCCCCACTCCCACAAAGGATAATGACCTTAGCGCCTAAAGAAGCGTTTTGTAAAACCGCCCTTTCTAAAGCCATAGCGGCATTTTCCATTAAAATGTCTTCGCTTAAAAACAATTCTTCAATCGCCCTTTTGTCTAGAGCATCCACTTTTTCATACACTGAAAGCATCTTTATCCTTGAAAATGAACGCAAAACGAATTTTCATAAAACGATCCTTTTAAAGAGGGTTCGCTATGAATTTCTAAACGCATTTTATACTTTTCACACACTTTTTTCACTAAATCTAACCCTATACCATAACCCAACACGCTAGAATTGAAACGCGCATAACGAACGCTTAATTCGGTGATCTTGTCTTTAGGGATTTCATACCCTAAATTTTTCACTTTCAAAAACTCGCGCGTTAGCTCTATGTGGATATACCCATGCATGACGCTGTATTTGATCGCATTCATGAGCAAATTGCTATAAAGCGAAAGGAAATCCTGCTCTTTAGCCTTCAATTCCACTCCCACTAAATCGCTTTTAAATTCCAGCTTGTGGTAGTCTATCATCTCGCTAAAAAGCGTGTTTTCTTTAATAATTAGGGCTTTTAAGTCTAAAAGCATAAGGGATTCGCGCTCAATATCTTGCATCACCAAATACGAGAGCGAGCGGTATAAAAAACTCATGCGCTGGATAGCGATTTTAATGCGGCGGTGTTGTTGGCTGTCTTCTAGGGTTTTTAAAGACAAGACTAAAGCGCTCATGGGGGTGTTTAATTCATGCGTGGTGTTTTTTAAAAAATGATCGATGCGCGTGATTTCATTCCTAATGGGCTTTAAAAACAAACGCCCCAAAAACACAGAAACCCCTATCACGCATAAAAACGCTACGACAAACACTAAAACAATATTACGATACAAAGAAGAAAAATGAAGAGGTTTAGAATTTTTAAAAAGCATTTTAGCCACGCCTAAATGGGCGAAAGTTTCATCGCTGAATAGGTAATATTCCCCCTTAAAACTAAAAAAGCCCGCCTCTTTATGGGTTTTAATCAAATCCGCGCTCTCAGGGATATTAGAATATAAAACACGCTTTTTACTATCAAAAAGAGCTATAGAAGCGTCTTTATAGCGTGAGATTAGAGCGTTTAAAGCGTTTTGATAATCCGCATGCGTTTGCATGTGCAAGGCAATCACTTCACTAGCGATCTTAGAAGCCATTTTGTCCATGTCCATGCGTATCATTTTGATTTTTTCGTTTTTTTCATAGTTAAACGCTAAAACGCTAATCACTAGCATCAACACAAACGAAGAGCCCAAATAAGTCCCTAAAAAGAGTTTGAGGGATTTTTTTTCATAGTGGGTTAAAGCGATAGCCCACCCCCTTATGCGTTTCTATGCAATTTTTACCCAAAAGCTTGCGCAACACCTTAATGTAAGTGCGTAAGGTGGAATCATCAATCGCTTGCTCCCATAAGTTATTTTCTAGCGCTTGAGAGCTAATGATTTGCCCTTTATGCTCTAAAAAGTATTCTAAAAGTTGGGCGGTTTTGGGAGGCAAGATCTCTTTTTTGCCCCTGACACTCAAGCAATTTTGGTGATAAAAAATGTTAGGCATGATTTCTATGGGATCATCATTGAAAAACCTTTTAATACGCGCTTCTAATTCGTCTAAATCAAAAGGCTTTTTCAAGTAATCGCTCGCCCCCAAATTAAAAGCGTTTTTTAAGGTAGCGTTATCTTGTAAGGCGGTGATAAAAATCACAGGCGTAGAGATTAAAAAATCGTTTTTGATGCGCTTAAACAATTCCAAGCTATTCATTTCAGGCACTTGCACATCTAAAAGTAAGAGGTTAAAACGCTCAACCGAGAGCCTTTCATAAGCTTCTTTCCCATTAAAAGCGCAAAACACTTCATAGCCCAAATGCTCTAAAAACGCCTTAACGCTCTCGCTTAAAAGGTAATCGTCTTCTAGTAAAAAAATCTTTTTTTGCATGGGGGTATTGTAGCGCTAATTCTATAGCCTTTTATACTAAAAGCGGTTATGAAAAATGCTCTCTTAAGAAAGACACCGCCTTATTTTATCAGCCGTTTTTAGAATGCAATAAATCTTTATTGTATTCCAACATAGCATTTTGTAAATCAAGTTTATATAACACATTTTCAATGTAAGTCAAATAAAGGCTTTCTTGTTCTTCTTTTAAGCCTTTAGATAAAACCGCATCGCAATTTTTAAAATACAAACAAATATGTTTATTTTGCGTTTGAGATATTTTCGCATGGTTAAAAGCGTCAATGTAGATTAAGTTTTCCCATTTATCCAAAAGATCAAATTCTTCTATAGAGCGAGCCAAGCATAAAGGCACAATATGGTGCAACTCAAAACCCTTTTCTTTTTTAACGCCATGTTTTTCAAAATAAAGGGCTTTTTCTTTAATGGAGCGTTTGAGCTTTTTATCGTTTTGTTTGTTTTCTTCATTGAGCGTTTTTAAAATAAGCCTCTCTTTATTGGTTTCAAAAAACACGCTTTGTTCTAGCAAGCTAAAAATTTGTTGGGCTTGATTTTTCCAATTATGATAATCTCTCTTTTCTAGCTTATTCCCGTTAAAATGGTTAGGGTTGCAATAATTTTGCACTAACTCTTTTAATTTTTCTTTTTGGATACGGCTTAAACTCCTATACTCTCTAACGTACTCTATAATTTCACTTCTAGTAAAATTTTCAATATTTAAAAATGTAACAAAAAACATCATTTCTTCAATGTCTAAATAATGATTTTCAAGCTCTATCATCACCTCTCTGCATTCTGCCCCAAAACCCTGTAAAAGATTTTCTAAAGCTTGCGTGTAACAAAAATTTTTTCTTAACAAATCCTGCGCGTTTAAAAATTCTATAGCTAAGGGAGTTAAACTGATATATTTAATATTGCTTTGAATGTAGGGGTTTGTAGGTTCCTTATTTTTATTGTAGCGTTCAATCAACCCCATTCTATGCATATCTACAAAAAGATTTTTTCTCAAGCTATCTTGAGTTACTTGATTCTTTTTTCTTAAATTATCTTGAGACATTTCAGATTTACAGATATTATCAACCACTTTTGCATTTTGCATAAACCTCTTCGCCTATGATATTGCTAGGGCGTTTGCTCATATCGGTGGTGCGGATTTGTAAAAAATCCTCTCTCGCTTCATTAAAAATAGCTTGAATAATAATTTTAATCTTATTTTGATCGTAACGATTGTGTTGGGATAAGTGTAAGCCCCTATAATCAGAGCTTTTTATACGATTAGCTAAGAATTTCAAACACTCTTTACTAGGATCAAGCTGTGTGATTTCTAGCAAAATTTTTTCTAATTTTGGCATGTTAAATATCCTTTTTTATTTGTATTCATTATACCTAAACATTTCCAAACCCTCATGCACATATTCAGCATGGGTTTCACACCCTATAAAATTACGCCCCAAACTTTTAGCCACTAAGCTAATCATGCCACTGCCACTAAACAAATCTAAAATCAAATCGTTTTTGTGAGAGCTAGCCTTTATCATGCGTTCAATGAGCGCTTTAGGTTTAATGCTAGGGTGTTTTGGCTTAAGGATTTTACCATTCTCTTTTTCAACATGCCTTTGTGAAGTGATTTCCCACACATCAAGGCATAATTTGCCCTTAGGGTTAGGGAACCAGCGTTTGTTGTTTTTTAAAATCCCTTTATTTTGAGCATGCTTGATGCGTTCAGCGGATTCATAAGCGGTGCGCACTTCATCGGCATTAAAGGTGTAGTTTTTCTTGTGCATGCTATAAAATAAAATGCTTTCTTGCGCGTGGTTATAACGCTTTTTGGCGTTGGCAAACCCATCTTTTTTAACCCAAGTGATAAAATTTAAAAAATGCGCTTTTTTTTGGCACAAATACGCTAAAAATAAAGCGCAATTAAAAGGGGTATTAAAAATATAAAAACTCCCCGTATCTTTGATTTTGGGCAGCACTTTATCAATCCAAGCGTAAGAAAATGTTAAAAACTCTTCATCATTTTTAAAACTATCCCATGAAGCAATTTTAAGATTGTAAGGAGGATCAATAATGGCTAAATCAACGCTTTTATCTTCTAGTTTGTCTAAGAATGTGAAAACATCTTCTATATAAATCTTATTCAAAATCAAACAAGTTTCCTAATTTTTGCTCAATCAAGGGCTTATAATTTTCATAGAGTTCATAACCTATAAAATTTCTTTTTAAAAGCTTTGCTTCTCTTAAGGTTGTCCCGCTCCCGCTAAATGGATCTAGAACCACATCGCCCACGCAACTATACAATCTAATCAAACGCCTTGCTAATTCAGCCGGCATTAAAGCCGCATGCTTACCAAAAGCAATATCGTTTTTATTAGGGATTGGGATTTCCCAAATTTGTTTAGTAAATTCCACCCATTCCTCTTGAGTCAATTGGCTTTGTTCTTTTTGCTCTTCTGTGGGTTGTTTGGGCTTGCCATCTTTGACAAACACGCCGATAAATTCTATAGTATTTTGCGCATAAAAATTTCTAGGATAAGGGTAGCTCCCAAACATCAATCTTTTAGTAGGATTTACGCGTTTCCAAATATAGACATCTAGTAAGAACATTCTAGGCTTGTTTTCTAGCGTGTTGTTTAAATCATGCAAAATGGAGTGTTGAATATCAGCATGCAAATCAAAGATATGGCGGTTATAATGCGTGTTTAAAACCTTTTTAAGCATGGGCAGTGAAGTGCCCAACCGCTAAAGACGATTGGGCTTCCTAGGCTGATGTTGCCCGTAGGGAGAGTTTGGTTCTCACTCTGTGTCCCTATAGTAGGGATTTTACAGAGTTTGAGCTCCAACGCATTCCCTACAGGTCTCACACATCATATCTCCAAAGGCGTAACTTTGCACACTTCCTGTGCTAGATACGAATGTATGGGGATATTATACCACGAATTGGTAGCATTCATCCCAAACGCTAAAGACGATTGGGATTTCTGCTTGGGTGGTTAAAGGCACATTAATGCATAGCTTACCATTGGGTTTTAGCACTCTATGGCACTCAAGCCAAACTTTTAAAAGACCTAAAAGATAATCTTCATATTTTTCTAACGCCCCCAAATCTTCAACATGTTGGGCTGAATGCTGTAAATCTTGTGTGCCATTTTTTGCGTAATCTTTGATGTTGAAATAAGGCGGGCTTGTGATGATCAAATCCACGCTATTATCTGGCACTTCATTCATGTTGGTGCTGCTGTGATAAAACACTTTATTGATATTCAATCTTATTTTTACCTTTTATTAAACTTCAATGGGTTTTGCATGAAAGAATTTTACAATGAAATGGGGGTATTTTAAAAAATGAGTCAGTCAAGGCAATCTAAATTTTCAATGAGTCAAACTCCCTAACGCTCTCGCTTAAAAGGTAATCGTCTTCTAGTAAAAAATTTTTTTTGCATGGGGGTATTGTAGCGCTTAATGGGTGGGCTTTGTTATAATACTTTTTTATGTTTTTTAAGGAGCGTGATGATGAAAACGAACGAAGTGCAATTTTATGAAGTTTTAGAAAACCTTTTCATAGGCGTTAAGGTTGAAGACCAACAAGAAAGCCTTTTAGATCCTAGCCCTAAAGCGGTGAAAAATGGCATGATCAACCTCATGAAAGCTAAAAGCCAGTATTACCACCATAAAAAACAAGAATTAAAAAAACTCATTGATTTAAAATGCCAAGATAACAACAATCTCAAAGAAGAATTGTTTGACAAACTCTATAGCTTTTTCAAGCGTTATTTGAGCGCTAATGGAGGGATTTATTTCAACGACACGCCCCTTTATGACAGCCTTTATACCAAAAGCGGTTATGAAAAATGCTCCCTTAAAAAAGACACCGCCTTATTTTATAAAACCAAAGATCTCTATTATGTGAAAAGCGAAACGATTTATAAGGATTTTTGCTTTGAATTAGAAAACATTCTTTTTAATTTTGACACTTCTTCATTGGAAAGTAAAAAGAATAATGAAAAAATAGATTTAGTCTTTACTTTAAAAGATACAGACACAAAAACTAACACCCTAAATTTTAGCGTTACTCTCAGTAGTCAAGGGAATCAAACAAAAATGAGTGAAATCCTAAAAAGTTGTTTCAATCAAGGCGTCAAACTTGATGAAGAAATTTTAAAAAAAGCGTTTGGAAAATTCAAAAAGCAAGGCAGTATGGATTATTTCATCCATAAAAACGCGCTAGGGTTTTTAAAAGAGCAATTGGATTTGTATTTGTTTGAATACCTTTTTAAAGAAATGACTGCATTTGATGCTAAACGCCTTAATGAGATCAACACCATTAAGGAAGTGGCGTTGCAAGTGATTGTATTAGTGAGCGAATTTGAAAACGAACTTTGTAAGATTTGGAACAAACCTCGTTTTGTGTTAAACTCGCATTTCATCGTGAGCTTAGACAAACTCAAAGCCAAAAACTACGATTTGAATAAGATCACAAGCCACAAAAACTACCCCAAACAAGTTAAAGAATGGCAAGACTTGAATTTAAAAACCACAGACAACCTTTTAGAAAATGAATACCTACCTCTAGACACTATCTATTTTAAAGATTTAGAAGAAGAGGTTAAAAACTTATTCAGTGAAGATGAAATCAATGGCACGCTCATAAAAAGCGAAAACTACCAAGCCCTAAACTCCCTTAAAAACCGCTATAAAGAAACAATTGATTGCATTTACATTGATCCGCCTTATAACACGCAAAACAATGAATTTGTTTATGCGGATAATTTCAAGCGTTCCAGCTGGCTCGCTATGATGGAAAACCGCCTAGAGCTTGCGCACGCTCTACTGAATGATAAAGGCGTGATGTTTGTGAGCATTGATGATAACGAACAGGCTTATTGCAAAGCGCTCATGGACGAAGTGTTTAATGGGGGGGGTGATAACTTTGTAAATACGATTATTTGGGAAAAAAAGTATTCTCCACAAAATGATGCAAAATGGTTCTCTGATAATCACGATTTTATTTTACTATATGCCAAAGATAAAGGAATTTGGCGGCCTAATTTATTACCACGCACAAGCGAGATGAATGCACGCTATAAAAATTTAGATAACGATGAAAGGGGTGCGTGGAAACCTAGTGATTGTTTGGTAAAAACTTATATGGCGAGTTATGATTATCCTATCACTACACCAAGTGGAAAAGTTGTAACGCCACCAAAAGGGCGGTGTTGGATGACTTCAAAAGAAAATTTTCAAAAACTTGTAGATGATAATCGTATTTATTTTGGAAGAAATGGAGACAATGTTCCTAGTTTGAAACGCTTTTTGAGTGAAGTCAAGCAAGGCACAACACCTTTAACAATATGGAAATATACAGAAGTAGGACATAATCAAGACGCCACAAAACAATTGCTAGCTCTCTTTAATAATGTAAAACTTTTTGACACCCCCAAACCCGAAGCCCTAATTTCAAGGATTTTAGAAATCTCTACCCAAGAAAACGATCTCGTGTTAGACTTTTTTGCTGGGAGCGGGACGACTTGCGCAGTGGCGCACAAGCTTAAGAGAAAGTATATCGGTATTGAAATGGGGGAGCATTTTGACAGCGTGATTTTGCCTCGCCTTAAAAAGGTCATAGGCGGTTTTAAAAGCGGTGCGGCTAAAGAATTTAATGGAGGTGGGGTGGTGAAAGTTTATGCGTTGGAAAGCTATGAAGAGATTTTAAGAAAAATCAAGTATGAAGACAATGACAAACCCTTAGCTTATGATGAACAATACAGCGATTTAGTGGAGCGTAAAAACGAGTCTTACACGCTCAATATAGAAGCGCTAGAAAACATGGGCACGGATATTAAAGAGACTTTAGAAAATTTACACGGCGTTGGAGTGGAGTTTTTCAATGAAAAAGTGGTGAAATTTAAAGGGAATGATAAAGAAGTGAGCATTTTAAAAGCCTTAAAAGAAGCGCTCATTTGGTAAGGAGACATAATGGCAAAGAAAAAAGATTTAACAACCCATAATGAAATTTTTGTCGCTCAAAAACTCGCTGAAGATGAATTGAACGCTAACGAGATTAACGAGCCGTTAGAAATGCTAGACTTTAAAAGCTTTGATAGCAATAAGGAGCTTTTAGATTACCAACAGCAAGCCTTGATTAACGCTTTTAGAATGCTTGTCGCTTATTTTAGAGATTTCAAAGAGAATAAAAAAGAATTTTACGCATTTTATCAAGAGCATTATTCATTCGCTAATTGCGATTTCACTAACAAAAAACTCAATCATTTGTTAAAGAGCCATTTTAAGGTAAAAAATCAGCGCGTGAGTTTTGAAAATTTTATCAACCGCTTAGCCTTTTACATGGCCACAGGGAGCGGTAAAACGATTGTCATTATCAAACTTGTAGAGCTTTTAAGCGTGGCTATGGGAATGGGTTTAATCCCTAAGAAAAATATCATGTTTTTTAGCGCCAATGAAAATTTGATCAAGCAATTTGAAAAAGAAATTGAAAAATACAACCGGGGTAAGGACTTTTCCAAACAAATTGATTTCAAAAACCTTAAAAGCGTTACCCATAAAGATTTCCATCGCGCTCCAAAAGATTTTTTTGAAAAAATCACTCTTTTTTATTACCGCGCAGATTTGATGAATGATGAAGAAAGCAAGGAAAACCTTTTAAATTATAAGGATTATTGGGATAATGGGGAAAATTATGTGATTTTAGATGAAGCGCACAAGGGGAACAAGTCTGAGAGCAAAAGACAGGCTATCTTTAGTCTGCTGTCTTTAAAAGGGTTTTTATTCAATTTCAGCGCCACTTTCACCGAAGAGAGCGATCTCATCACTTCGGTGTATAATTTGAGCGTGGGCGAGTGGGTGAAGCTTGGCTATGGTAAAGAGTCTGTTTTATTGAAGAAAAACAACTTAAACGCTTTTAAGGATTTAAAAGATTTAAACGATAGGGAAAAAGAAATCGCTCTTTTAAAAGCGTTATTGCTTTTAGGCATGCAAAAACGCTATAAAACAGAAGGCTATTTTCATGACCCTTTAATGCTCGTGTTCACGCATTCTGTGAATGTGGAAAACAGCGATGCGGAAATCTTTTTTAAAACTTTAGCGCGCGTGATTGAAAATGACGATGAGAGCGATTTTGTAAAGGCTAAAGAAGATTTATTAGAGGAATTAAAGAATCCGGAATTTCTTTTTAGCGATGGCAAAGATAAAGACTATAAGGTTAAGGTTTTTAAAGAGGGTTTAAAGAGCATGGATTTTAAAGGCTTAAAAGAAGAAGTTTTTTATGCTAATAGCGGGCACATTGAAGTGATTATTAACCCTAAAAACAACCAAGAAATCGCCTTCAAACTCAACACAAGCGATAAGGTCTTTTGCTTGATTAAAATAGGCGATATTACAGAATGGATTGATGAAAAATTAAAGAGCGTGAAAGTGGTGAGCAAGAATTTAAGCTTTAAAGAAGAGAGCTATTTCAGCCAGATTGACAAGAGCAGTATCAATATCTTAGTGGGATCTCGCACTTTTGAAACCGGGTGGGATAGCACAAGGCCTAGCGTGATTTTATTTTTAAATATAGGGCTTGATGATGACGCTAAAAAGCTGGTGAAACAATCTTTTGGCAGAGGCGTAAGGATTGAAAGCGTCAAAAACCAACGCCAAAGGTTAGCGTATTTAGACATAGATGAGGCCATTAAAAAAGACTTGAAACCAAACGCTGCAATATTGGAAACGCTTTTTGTGATACCCACTAACCATGCAAGCCTTGAAGCGATTTTAAAGTTCCAAAAAGAGAGCGAAAATAAGGGTGAGAATAGAGGTTCTTGGCGTGAAATCAAATTAGAAAAAACGCCCATAAAACACGCATTATTCGTGCCTTGCTACCGAAAAGAACAAACCAACGCTCTTAAAATTTCTCAAAGCGCTTCGTTTAAAATGAGCGAAAAAAATTTTAAGGATTTAAAAGAGTATTTCAATTTAATGAGCGAAAAACATTTTATTTTAAAGCATGAAATTTATGACCCTAAAGATTACGCGCTGTTAAAAGAAATGATACAAACAGCGCATTTTAAAAAGGTACCAACTTGGCATTATAAAGATTTAGATTACATGATTTCTGAAATTAAAGGCAAGCTATACCCTAATCAAAAAGTGCCTAAAGACGAGTTTAACGCCCTAGATAGTGAGAAAATCGTGCATTTTAAAAGGATTAAAGTTAGGGCGGATAAAAAAGAAAAATTGATTCAAACCATCCAAGAAGTGAAAGAGCATGCGCCTTTGGATAAAGAAACTTTAAGAACAAAAATCGCGCAAGGCGAGATTGACATTGATAATATAGAAAAACACAAACAAGACAGAACATTCAAAGTTGATGAAGCAGAGCTGTTAAAACTCAAAGAGCATTACTACACCCCGCTCATTAAAGCCAAAGACTGCGATTGGCTTAAGCATGTGGTTAAAGTAAAGAGCGAGAGCGATTTTTTAGAAGAGTTGTTAAAGATTACCGAAACGCTGCAAGAAAACTATGATTTTTGGGCGTTCAGCAAGATTGATGAACATTTAGACAATTTGTTTATTCCCTATATAGACAACGGCGCTACAGAAAGGAAATTTTTCCCTGATTTTATCTTTTGGCTGCAAAAGAGCGGCACGCAGATCATTTGCTTCATTGATCCTAAAGGGAGCAAACACACTGATTACGAGCATAAGGCAGACGCGTATCAACTTTTTAAAGATAAAATTTTTAACCCTAAAGACGATCCCAATCTCAAAATCAAAGTGGTTTTAAAATTTTATGGGGATAAGGATGATGTGGCGGATGGTTATAGGGATTATTGGATTAAAAAAGGGAAACTAGAAGATTTTTTTCTGACCTTAAAAGCCTAAATTTATTGAAAGGGGTTAAAAGATCCGCTTATTAGCCTTGAATATAAGGCTAGTTTTTCACATCGCTTAAAAACACATGCCTTAAAAGTTTGGCGTCGCTTAAAAAAGCGTTTTTCAACACCGCGCTTTTATAAGTGTAATGATCTTCAATGCTTGAAACTTCGCCCACAAACACCCCCGCTCCAAAAATCCCGTCTAGCCCGCTCGTTAGCACTTGATCGCCTATGTTGATTTCAGCGCTTGGGACAATAAAATCCACGATTAATTCTTGCTTAAAATTAGTCCCTATAAAGCCTAAGACTTGATTTTGGCCTACCATCACGCTATAAGCGCACCGCTTGTGAGCGTTCAAAAACCCATTCAAGCGCCCTTTTTCTAGCACGGCAATGCCTATAGCTTGATTGTGAGAAACAAGGCCAT
This sequence comes from Helicobacter pylori, assembly GCF_011175115.1. Taxonomy (GTDB): domain Bacteria; phylum Campylobacterota; class Campylobacteria; order Campylobacterales; family Helicobacteraceae; genus Helicobacter; species Helicobacter pylori_DF. The sequence continues at coordinate 118,000 of NZ_SHOW01000003.1, forward strand.
AAATCTTATTTTCTTCTAAATTTACAATAGGGTGGAGAGAGACGCTGCGCGTGTCTTCTAAACTGATGAATGAAGTCATAAAAGTAGGGGTATAAGTCATTTTTGGATTTTCTAAAGGATAAACGCTATTCAAACGCTCTTTCAAATCAGCGTTTTCTAGCTTTAAAGCTTCTAAAATCAAGCGTTCTTTTTGAAATTCCTTAATGTTTTGGGCTTGAAAAAAATACGCTTGAATGTTGTCTAATAAGCTGTTTTTTGCGCTCATCAAGGCGTTTTTAATCCTATCGCTGATATAAGAAGAACTGCCTTTAATGTCTAAAAAATAAAAAATAAGAAAAATCCCTAAAAGCCAAAGGAATTTAAAATAAAAACGCATGCATTATTCACTAAAACCCACACGGCTGAGTAAATCCAAATCTTGTATGGCTTCCCCTGTGCCTTTGGCTACCGCCAATAAAGGCTCATCGCCCACATACACAGGGAGTTTTACCATATCGCTTAAATACTTGTCTAAGCCCTTAATCAAAGCCCCACCGCCGGTAAGCACCACGCCATTTTGCACAATGTCTTTCGCTAGATCCGGCTTCACCTCTTCAAGCACGCTCCTTAAAGCGCTAGAGATTTCCCTCACTTGATCTTTAATGGCTTCAAACACATCATCAGAGCTCAATTCAATCGTGTGCAACAGCCCGCTCACTTGATCCCTCCCTGACACTTCCATGGTGAGAGGCGGATCCAATTTGATCGCGCAACCGATTTCAATCTTAATCTCTTCGCCGGTGCGCTCCCCTATCAACAAATTGAATTTCTTGCGGATGTATTCCACGATGCTTTGATCCAATTTATCCCCAGCCACTCTAATGCTTTTAGAAATGACTAACCCCCCAAGACTGATCACGCCAATTTCAGTCGTGCCGCCACCAATATCCACAATCAAACTCCCTTGCGGCTCTTTGACCGGCAAGCCTGCTCCAATCGCGGCTGCCATAGGCTCTTCAATCAAAAAGACTTCTCTAGCCCCCGCGCTTAAAGCGCTCTCTTTAACCGCATTCCTTTCCACGCTTGTCAGCCCATAAGGCACGCACACCATGATGCGCGGGCGAATCCATGTTTTTCGTTTGTGCGCTTTTTCAATAAAGTAGCGAATCATTTTAGCGGTAATGTCATAATCGGCAATCACGCCATCTTTCATGGGGCGAATCGCTCTGATGCTGTTAGGGGTTTTGCCTAGCATTTCTTTAGCCTCACTCCCCACTGCCAAAATATCATAAGCTTTAGAATCAAACAATCCCATGCGCACCGCCACAATAGAAGGCTCATTGATAATAATGCCCTGCCCTTTGACTAACACAATCGTGTTAGCCGTGCCTAAATCTATGGCAATATCATGCGAAAACAAACCGATCAATTTGCTAAAAATCATGCCCTTTCTAATCCTTTATCGTTAAATTTATAAGCGTGTCCCTTAAGGAAGAATTTTAGAATGCGTTTTAGCAATGATCAAAGGTTCAGCCTGTTTTAAAACACAATCTTTAGTGATACGCACTTCCGATCCCTTAAGCTTGGGTAAATCAAACATAATATCCAAACAAAAATCTTCAATGATCGCCCTTAACCCCCTAGCCCCCGTTTTTCTTTCTAATGCGAGTTTAGCGATTTCTTTAATGGCTTCTTCTTCAAAGATCAAATCCACCTCATCCATTTTGAAAAGTTGCTGGTATTGCTTGATGAGGGCGTTTTTAGGTTTTTGTAAAATATCCACCATCGCTTCTAAACTGATGCTATCTAGCGTGCTTAAAACCGGCAAACGGCCAATAAGCTCAGGGATAAGCCCATAAGTAACCAAGTCATGGGTTTGGACTAAATGCAAGATCGCTTCTTGCTCTTTTTTGCTCATCTTTTCTTGAGTGAAACCCAACACATTCTGCGTGGTGCGTTTTTTAATGATTTCAGCTAACCCGTCAAACGCTCCGGCGCAAATGAATAAAATATCGCTCGTGTCAATTTGAATGAAATTGCCCTCAGGGTGCTTTCTGCCGCCTTTAGGGGGGATATTCACTAAAGAGCCTTCAACGATTTTTAACAACGCTTGCTGAACGCCCTCGCCAGAAACGTCTCTAGTGATGGAGCGGTTTTCTGACAAACGGCTGATTTTATCAATCTCATCAATAAACACAATGCCTTTTTGGGCTTTTTGGACATTCCAATCGCTCGCTTGCAACAATCTTGTAAGGATATTTTCCACATCTTCGCCCACATAACCCGCTTCAGTCAAGCTGGTCGCATCGCTAATGGCGATAGGAATATCCAAATGCTTGGCGAGAGTTTGCGCCATTAAAGTCTTGCCTGAGCCTGTAGGGCCGATTAGTAAAATATTAGACTTGCTCAACTCCACTTCTTCTAAATGTTCCAACTCCACATTGCTGTCTTGGTTGTCTTGTTTTTTGAGTTTTTCTTTAAAAGATAAGCGTTTGTAATGGTTATACACGGCTACGGAAAAAACCTTTTTGGCCTGCTCTTGCCCTATCACATAATTGTCTAAAACCGCCTTAAACTCTTTAGGGGCTGGAATATGAGAGAGCAAAAACTCTTCTTCATAAGCATTAGATTCCATTCGCCTCAATCGGTCTCTTTTGAGCGTTAATAAAGAATTGTCGTATTTGTGCAATTCCCCATGCATCACATCTATACAATATTCGCACACGCACACATCTTTATTCAGGTTGCTCGCAAAAATAATGCGGCGTTTTTTGGGATCTCTGGATTCTGGTTTTTTGCAAAAACTGCAATAAAGCGTTTCGTTCATGTTATTCCTCTTGTTTTTCTTCGTTAGAATATTCGCTTGACTTATACGCCACGCCCCTAGAACTCTCTAAAATAAAAGAGCAAATCTCTTTCACAAAAGGGTTATTGGCATGCTCTTCTAACTCTAATTTGGCGCTCTCTCTTAAGGAGGGGACAGGGCGAAACAACCTTTTATAAAGCGCATGGATGAAGTCAATATCCTTACTCTCTAATAATTGGCGCATCCTGTGGCGGTTTAACCCCCTAATAAAAGCACGATTGCCCTCTACGGTGCAATAAGGCGGCACGTCTTTGCCTAAAGCGCTCTTACCGGCTATCATGCACCCTTTAGCGATACGCACAAACTGATGGATTGCGGTAAGACCGCCAATATTGACATAATCGCCTATTTCAATATGCCCTGCTAAAGTTACGCCATTAGCCAAAATACAATGGCTTCCAATCACGCAATCATGAGCGACATGCACATAAGCCATGAGCAGGTTTTTATCCCCAATAAGGGTTTTTTTAATCCCCCCTTCAGTGCCGGGATTTATCATGCAAAATTCACGAATAAGGTTGTCTTCTCCAATAATCAGTTCGCTGTATTCGCCCTTGTATTTTAAATCTTGAGGCTGTGTGCCTAGCACGGCAAAAGGGAAAATTTCGGTGTTTTTCCCGATGAAAGTATGCCCTTGTAAGGTTACATTGTTATGGAGTTTTACGCCTTCATCTAGTTTGACGCCATCTCCAATCACGCAAAATTCCCCAATTTCTACGCCCTTATTAATCTCTGCTTTAGGAGAGATAATGGCTGTTTTTGCAATCTTACTCATTTTTATTCTCTCTCTGCGATCATGGCTTTTAATTCGGCTTCAGCGACCACTTTGCCATCCACTTGAGCCGTGCCACCCACTTGCCAGATCATGCCCTTATGCTTTAAGACTTCTAAATGGTATTCCAATCTGTCGCCTGGGGTTACAGGAATACGGAATTTAACCTTATCAATCGTCATGAAATACACGATTTTTGTTTTGGCTATTTCAGGGTCAAACCCCCACAAGCTAGTGAAAGCTAAAAACCCTCCGCTTTGCGCCATGCCCTCTACGATCAAAACGCCTGGGAAAATGGGCTTATTAGGGAAATGCCCGTTAAACACGTCTTCATTAAAAGTGATATTCTTATAAGCGGCAATTTTTTTATTGGCTTGTAACTCTATAATTCTATCCACTAAGAGCACGGGATAGCGGTGAGGTAGAATCTGTAAGATATGCTCTATAAAAAATTGAGATTGTAAGTTTTGATGGCTTGGTTCCATAAAATAAACTCCTTGTTTTGGATTCAATTAAAGCGCCATTTTTAGCGTTGGTTATCCTATAAAAATAACCCCTATTATACCATAAGAAAACCGCTCGCTTGCATTTGCAAAAACGCCGATGCATTGCGCCATAAGCTTAAAGAAACGCTTTACACAGACACCGCTTTGCACCGCTCATGCGTCATTCATGCGTGTGGCTTAGAATATTCTCTCTTAAATGATAGTGTGGGTATTTGTTAGAATCCAAAACCACTTGCCCCATGAGCTGTTTGTCCAAATTGAAAATTAAAGGGGCTAAATAATTCACCGTAGAAAGCTCAATGGGGGTTTGAACCACCATGATATTAGCGACCAGAACGCTCTTGGCTCCCTCTAATTCTAAAAGGATTTTTAAAGGGGTAGGCACTTCAAATTCGTATTTTCTTAAAGCAAAGGGATTGACCAGCGTGAAAGACACCACGGAATTGTCTTCTGCGCTATTCAAACGCAAAAAGATTTCATCAACCTTTTGCAAGTGCATTTTATGAATGGTTTCAAACCCTAATATAGGCGCTTTCACATCAAAAAGCATAGGCGATTGCATTCCCTTTAAAAAAGCACAAAATCTTCTCCTTAAAGAATAAAAGACCGCCTTAAAACCAGCGCTCAATGATTTCTAAACTAAACTCTGTATTATATCAAACAATTTTGGTAAAATCAATTTTTGCTAGTTTTGGGTATAATCCCAATAACTTAACCATGATGGAAGTTTAACTGAAGAATTATAAAATACAACAAGGAGTGAGGAATGAGTAAAATAAAACCACAAATCAAGAAAAATAATCCCAGTAAATCTAATTACAGTAATGAGTGGTGTCCGGTGTGCATGATTGGAGAAATGGTCTTTAAAATATACAACGGAATTAAGAAAGCGAAGAAAAAATAAATTTGAATATAATGAAAGTTATTTTTAAAAAATTTAATCCTTACAAGACAGGTGGCATGCGTTTAAAACATTTTAAAACTTTCCTTTTTATCACAATGGCGATTATTGTGATAGGCACCGGTTGCGCGAACAAAAAGAAAAAGAAAGACGAATACAACAAGCCGGCGATCTTTTGGTATCAAGGGATTTTGAGAGAAATCCTTTTTGCTAATTTAGAAACAGCGGACAATTATTATTCTTCTTTACAGAGCGAACACATCAATTCCCCCCTTGTCCCAGAGGCGATGCTAGCTTTAGGGCAAGCGCACATGAAAAAGAAAGAGTATGTTTTAGCGTCTTTTTACTTTGATGAATACATCAAGCGCTTTGGGACGAAAGACAATGTGGATTATTTGACCTTTTTGAAATTGCAATCGCATTATTACGCTTTCAAAAACCACTCCAAAGACCAGGAATTTATCTCTAATTCTATTGTGAGTTTAGGCGAATTTATAGAAAAATACCCTAACAGCCGTTACCGCCCCTATGTAGAATACATGCAAATCAAATTCATTTTAGGGCAAAACGAGCTCAATCGCGCGATCGCGAATGTCTATAAAAAACGCCACAAGCCCGAGGGCGTGAAACGCTATTTAGAAAGGATAGATGAGACTTTAGAAAAAGAGACTAAACCCAAACCATCGCACATGCCTTGGTATGTGTTAATTTTTGATTGGTAGGATATTTCAAAACCATACAAATTTATAACAGAGAGATGAAAAATGACTGAAGATTTTCCTAAAATTCTGCCTTTATTGGTAGAAGAAGACACTTTTTTATACCCCTTTATGATAGCCCCTATTTTTTTGCAAAATAACGCGAGCATTAAGGCGGTGGCTTACGCTAAAAACAACAAATCATTAGTCTTTATTGCATGCCAAAAAGACAAATTGAACGACAATGAAGCCCCTTATTATGATGTGGGAGTGATAGGCTCTGTCATGCGTGAAGCCAACATGCCTAATGGGCGCGTGAAATTGCTCTTTAATGGCATCGCTAAGGGGCGTATTTTAGAGCCTGCCAAAGAAAACGAGCAAGGCTTTTTGGAAGCTCAAATAAGCCCCATTGAGTATTTAGAATACGATAAAGAAAACATTCAAGCGATCGTGGAAGTGCTAAAAGAAAAGGTGATCACTCTAGCCAATGTCAGCTCACTCTTCCCCCCAGATTTGATCAAGGCTTTAGAAGACAATGACGATCCTAACCGCATCGCTGATTTAATCGCAGCGGCCTTGCATTTAAAAAAAGATCAAGCGTATTCTCTTTTTGCCAACAACAACACCGAACAGCGCTTGTTGGATTTGATTGATATTGTGATAGAAGAGACTAAAACCCAAAAACTCCAAAAAGAAATCAAATCCAAAGTCCATCAAAAAATGGAGCAAACCAATAAGGAATATTTCTTAAAAGAGCAGCTCAAACAAATCCAAAAAGAGCTTGGCACAGACAAACAGCGAGATGAAGATTTAAACCAATACTACCAAAAACTAGAAAGCATCAAGCCTTTTTTAAAAGAAGAAGCGTTTAAAGAAATCAAAAAACAAATTGACCGGCTGAGCCGAACCCATGCGGACAGCTCAGATAGCGCGACTTTACAAAATTACATTGAAACCATGTTAGATGTGCCTTTTGGGCAATACGGGAAAAAAGCGCTTGACATTAAGCATGTGAGAGAACAACTAGACAAGGATCATTATTCCTTAAAAAGGCCTAAAGAGCGTATTGTGGAATACTTTGCCACCATGCAACTTTTAGAAATGCGCCACAAGAAAAAGCCAGAAAAAAAAGACAAGGCTAAAGGCACGATTTTATGCTTTTATGGGCCTCCTGGCGTGGGTAAAACGAGTTTGGCTAATTCCATTGCTAAAGCGATAGAGCGCCCTTTAGTTCGGATCGCTTTGGGGGGATTAGAAGATGTGAATGAATTAAGAGGGCACAGACGCACTTATATAGGCTCCATGCCAGGGCGTATTGTCCAAGGGCTTATTGAAGCCAAAAAGATGAATCCGGTCATGGTTTTAGATGAAATTGATAAGGTGGATAGGAGCGTTAGGGGCGATCCGGCGAGCGCTTTATTAGAGATCTTAGACCCTGAGCAAAATATCGCTTTTAGGGATCATTATGCGAATTTCAGCATTGATTTGTCGCAAGTGATTTTTATCGCTACCGCTAATAATATTGACAGAATCCCGGCCCCTTTAAGAGACAGAATGGAATTTATCAGCGTGTCCAGCTACACGCCTAATGAAAAAGAAGAAATCGCTAAAAACTATCTCATCCCCCAAGAATTAGAAAAGCACGCCCTAAAGCCTAGCGAAGTGGATATTAGCCATGAGTGTTTGAAACTCATTATTGAAAAATACACCAGAGAAGCGGGCGTTAGGGATTTACGAAGACAGATCGCAACGATTATGCGTAAAGTGGCTTTAAAATACCTAGAAGATAACCCGCACAAAAAAGGGCGAACCAAAAAAGGCGAAAATGAAAAAAGCGAAAATGAAGAAAACAAAAAAAGAGACGAGAACAAAGATTTCTGCGTCTCTATCACGCCTAACAACCTTAAAGAGTATTTAGAGCGCATGGTGTTTGAAATTGACCCCATAGATGGAGAAAATAAAATCGGTATCGTCAATGGTTTGGCATGGACTCCAGTGGGCGGTGATGTGCTTAAAATTGAAGCGCTTAAGATCAGGGGTAAGGGGGAATTAAAACTCACCGGGAGCTTAGGCGATGTGATGAAAGAATCCGCTATTATTGCCTTTTCTGTTGTCAAAGCCTTGTTGGATAACGAAACCTTAAAAGCACCTAAAATCCCTAGCGAAACCGATGCAGAGAATAAGAAAAAGAAAAAAGCGCTGAAAGTTTATAACGCTTATGATTTGCACTTGCATGTCCCTGAGGGGGCTACGCCCAAAGACGGCCCAAGCGCTGGGATCGCTATGGCGAGCGTGATGGCGAGCATTTTGTGCGACCGAGCTACAAGAAGCGAAGTGGCGATGACGGGCGAATTGACTTTGAGCGGGGAAGTTTTACCCATAGGAGGGTTGAAAGAAAAATTGATCGCTGCTTTTAAAGCCGGTATCAAAACCGCTCTCATTCCTGTCAAAAATTACGAAAGGGATTTAGACGAGATCCCTAATGAAGTGCGAGAGAATTTAAACATCGTTGCGGTGAAAAACATCGCTGAAGTGTTAGAAAAAACCTTACTTTAGAATTTGGCATGAAAGCAGGCATTATTGGTTTAGGGCTTATGGGGGGCAGTTTAGGGCTAGCCTTGCAAGAATGGGGGCGTTTTAAAAGCGTTATGGGCTATGATCACAACGCCTTGCATGCCAAATTGGCTTTGACTTTGGGGCTTGTAGATGAATGCGTGGAATTTGAAAAGATTTTAGAATGCGATGTGATTTTTTTAGCCATTCCGGTTGAGGGCATCATTGAATGTTTGAAAAAAATGACTCCCGTTAAAAAAAGTGCAACGATTATTGATTTAGGGGGGGCAAAAGCGCAAATCCTTCACAATATCCCTAAAAGCATCCGTCAAAATTTCATCGCCGCGCACCCCATGTGCGGGACAGAGTTTTATGGCCCTAAAGCGAGCGTTAAGGGGCTGTATGAAAACGCTTTGGTGATATTGTGCGATTTAGAAGATTCAGGGATCAAGCAAGTAGAGCTCGCTAAAGAAATCTTTCTAGGCATTAAAGCGCGCTTGATCAAGATGAAATCCAACGAGCATGACACCCATGTGGCTTATATCAGCCATTTACCCCATGTTTTGAGCTACGCTCTAGCTAATAGCGTTTTAAAGCAAAACGACCCAGAGATGATTTTATCCTTAGCGGGGGGAGGTTTTAGGGACATGAGCCGTTTGTCTAAAAGCTCGCCTTTAATGTGGAAGGATATTTTCAAACAAAACCGAGACAATGTCTTAGAAGCGATTGAAAAATGCGAAAAAGAAATCGCGCAAGCTAAGGCTTGGATAGAAAATAACGATTATGAAAGCCTTGCAGAATGGATGGCGCAAGCGAACAAACTCCAGGAGTTCATGTAAAATAATTTAAAATTTTGCATATTGTTGTTTTTAGGGGTGCGAGAAGCGAAATGGGGTATTTGGATTGTTTTTATGGATTATAGGCTGTTTCAATTATAGGCTGTTTCATATGGATAGCATGGATTTACCCAGCAACCAGCAAACAACCATAAGAGATTATCTTAAACCCGGATCTATTGTTGTGTTTGCCATAATTGTAATAATAATTTCATCTCATTCCTCCAACGCCTATAAAACCTTCATCGCTTCTAATAAAAAACCAGTTTTAAGCCGTTTAGGGATTTGACTCCTTAAACCTTTTTATCCAAAATACCGGTATTTTTACGGGCATTTTAAGAGCGGTTTTAATACTTCTTAGCGTTGCTAAGATACTTAGGCAATTCATTCAACTCAGTGTTTTTATTGTTCTTAAAAACCACTTGCTTTTCAACCCGCTCATATTCTTTACAATCTCTTCTCATTTCTTGTAAAGGATAGTTTTGGTTGTCATTAGGGATATAAAAGCATTCGCTTTTAGCGTTTTCATAGCTATCCGTTAGGCTTATATCATAGTGGTACCAAAATCCGCTAGGGATAGCGATATTCTTAGAACTAAAGGTTCTATAACCTTGTTTGATGATGGTGAGTTCTTCTACTAAAACTTGATGGTATTTCCTGGCCAAATTACGGCCCTCTTTTTCCACTAATAAAACAGAATGCCTGTTGGTGTTTTTGGCTTCAGGGGTGATATTAGTCATTCTGTAAGTCTCTCTTAAAGGGTTAGAGGCAAAGTCAAAAGAAGCGTCATTCGCCACAAAATGCCCCCTATCAAAACCGCTTCTGGTGTAATCTTGTGTCGTGGCTTGTTGGTATTTGGCTAATCGTGTGTCCGTTTTAAATTCATAGCGTTTTTCAATATTATTTTTATCCACTAAATCCCCAAACAACACGCTCACGCCATAAATAGGGTTTTTTAACTCGCTAGAATAACACACCGAATAGAAGTTATTTTTTAAGACCTTGCAATCAATGTTAGTGAGCATGCCATTAACGTTATGAGTGGTATTGTGGTTTTTAGTAGGATTAGCGCTATTGACTTGATCCTTGATTTCATTAAGCTTTTTAGTGGTGTAGCTGTTAATGGCCTTAGTGAAATTATCCAGCATGTCCGCTTGGAGCCAACTCATAGCGATCAGGCTAAAACAGAGCCAGTTTTTAAAGGTTTTCATGTTTCACTCCCTTTTTGATTGGCTTGAATACTACAACAATATTTTTAATCGTTTATTTTTACCCGCTAGATAGCCTAGCGCATAGCGTTTTGATGCGTTAAATCGCGCGTTGAGCAATCAAACTCAAGAATAAAAAATTTCATTGTATTTTTTAGTGATCCCATCTATCCCCCATGCGTCTTCGTCAATATCACCCAAGTTCAAATAGTCTTCATTAGAGTCTAAAAGATCACAACATTTTCTTTTTTGCTCATTGAGATCTAATTTTTGGAACTCTTCGCTATCAATTTCATCAATCTTACAATCGGTGCGTTTTAAAAAACGCTCATTAAGATCGTTAAAGATTTTTAGGCATTCGCTCTTACTTTTAGCGTTAAGGATTTGTTTTTTAATTCCTGAATTCACTTCTTTCAATTCAGCATAAACAAAACTCCCTCCCCCTTTAAAATCGCATTTTTTAGAAATGCCCCCTTGCTCGCCCTCTATGACTTTTTTTAACCTTTCTTTAGTGATCGTTTCTATATAGTCCATTTGCTCGATGCCAATGTAGCGGCGTTTCATTTTGTGTGCCACCGCGCAAGTCGTCCCGCTCCCGGCAAAAAAATCTAACACAAGATCGTTTTCGTTGGTAGAAACCTCTAAGATTCTTTGAATTAAACTTTCTGGTTTTTGACCTTTAAAATTTTCATCATCAATTACTATAGTTTCATCAACTCTTGAAACTGAACTATCAATAGCAATCGAATTTAATTTATCCCACTTATTACTATTCCATGTATCTTCTAATGGATATTTTTCACCTCTATTTTCATGATTTATAAAAGTTAAAAAATCATCTACTTTTTCTTGTGGAAAAGAAAATTTTTTAAAAGCATTTTGCACTTCATTTTTTGTTAATAGCTGTAAAAAATCTTTATTTTCTATATAAGTCTTATTAAAAAGATAATTATCACTTTTAGAATAAAATAAAATTGTATCATGGTTTCTTATATATTTTTTTGCAGCCGTTTTGTAGCCCGATAAAAAACCCATTCTCCATATAATTTCACTTCTGAAATTTTCTCGTTTAAAAATTTCGTCCATTAACACCTTACAATAATGCACTTCATTATAATCTAAATTAATATAAATACTCCCATCATCGCTTAAAAATTCCCTAGCCGCTTCAAGCCTGTTTTTCATAAACACTAGCCATGAGCTGTGGTTGAAATTATCGTTGTAATTAAAGCTGTCATTACCCGTATTATAAGGGGGGTCAATGTAGATGCATTTCACTTGTTTAGCGAATTTCTTTTTTAAAGAATGAAGAGCGATCAAATTGTTGCCTTTGATGAGATAATTCGTGTTCTTGTCTTTTAAAGCGCTTTCTAAATCGCCTTCTCCATGCATTTCAAAACGGCACAGCGCTTTTTTGCACAAAAGCGTGTCAATTTCTTTTTTATGTAATATCTCATGGTAAAAAAGCTCGTTAGATTTGGCGCTGTTATCTTTAGCGTTGCCCAATAAAACATTGTCTTTAAAAGGGAAATTCAAAACGACGGATCCGTTGGATTTGATAAAGCCCTCTTGTGAAAATAAACCTATTTTATTTTTAAATCGTGTGAAAGAGCGATCTAATTTTCTTATTTCTAAATATTTTTCTAAACATTCTAATAACGCTTTTTGATTGAATACAAGCGAATTAGCGATCGTTTTGAAAAAAGCGTTTTTGTAGTCGTTAGCGTTTTGATTTTCAAGCATGAAGGTTAAAAGCTTTTCATCATTCTGTAGGATTAAAGTTTCTAAGCGTTCTTTAGTGAAATGATTGATTAAAGCGTCTAGTAGGGTTTTTATTGGGTTTTTTAACATTTTTGATCCTTAAAGAGTTGATTGAAAGCGGTTTGAAATTCGTCATTGACTACGCGATTATGGAGCGTGAAAAACGGCAAGCCTTTTAAATCTAATTTTTTGTTATGGCTTTTAAGCGCGGCGTTTTCTAGCATTTCTAAAAATTCTTCTTTCCAAGCGTTAGAATGCTTTAAATGTTCGCCTTTAGCTTCCATGTAACAAGTGAAGCCTAAAAATTCATCGCTATGCGTTTGGGCAAAAAGGATAAAATCCGGCTCAAAACCTTGTGCGTAACAATCGCTATTTTCTATATTGCAAAAAACTTTTAATTCAATGAAATGGTCGTTCCTTAAAACGCACCATTCTTTGAATTTCTTGTCTAAAATCTCTTTATTTTTATTGATAAAATCTAAAAAATCCCTTTCTAAATCGCTGTCCAGTTTTCTCATGTCTTTAAAAAGCAGCCATTCATAGGGGGGAATGTTTTTTTCCCATTCACTAGCGCTAAGGCTTTTATTATGCGTTTCAAATTCTTTTAATTCTAACGCGCTCACCTCGTATTTATCTTGCTCTTTTAAAAGCGTGTCTTTTAAGTTTTCAATGATATAAACAGCGAGTTTTAAAAGGATTTGGTTGTCGTCAAACTTTTGGTTTTTATGGAAGTTTGTTTTTAATGGAGAAATATAGCGCTCTATAAATCCCACTTTATTGTTAAAAGCATGTTTTTTAAAGGCTTTTTTAAGCGTTTTGAAATCCAGGTTTTTTAAATTAAGGGCTTTTAAAAAATAGTTTATAGGGATTTTATCTAAGGTGTGGGGTATATAATAAGTTGTATCGCTTTTATTTTCTTCTTTAAAATCCACTTTCTTTTCACGCACATCAAAAGCAAATAAGGGGACATGCAAGCTTTTGAGTGTGGCTTCAACAGGGTCTGTATAGTCTTTATTGAATAAGTTTTTATTTTTGTCTTTTGTATTGCTCGCATAGTAGCATTTGAAACGCTTGGTGGGCGTTAAAGGGATAGTCTGTTTTTCATCCACAAATCCTAATCCTAAATCTTGTAACTCGTTGTTTAATTTAGCGATAAACTCGCTGTCATAAATGGCATGGTAGTCTAACCTCTCTAGCGCGCTTAAGGGGTTAAAAAGATCAAATTTGCGTTGGTAAAACTCTATGCGGTTTGGCTTGAAATCGTTATAGCTAAAGGGGTAGTATCTCGCTCCTCTCCCTATGAGCTGGGCGTCTTTAATGGTGTCTTTTTGACTCGCTTTGTTTTTAAGCCTGACAATGTCAAATAAATTCAACACATCCCAGCCTTCATTGAGCTTATCCACGCTAAAAATCACTCTTTTAGGGTTGTCTCTGTCTTCTAGGGAGTTCAATAAAAGCATGCTCTTTTCTAATTCTTTTTCGTTGTTGGTGTTAATCTGGGTGCTTTTTTTGAATTTCGTCTGCAATAATGCGGCAAGGTTAGGGGTGTAATTTCGCTCATCAAAAAAGTTTTTAGCATTTTTAAAAAAAGCGTTGCGGCTGTAATGGAAAAAATTTTCTAAATCTAAAGGGCTTAAATTTTCTAAAAAGGTATTGAAGCGCTCTTGATTTTCTTTACTCTCTTCAATCCTTTCGCTTTTAAACAAAATACAGGGTTTAAAGTTTTCAATATTGTGGTGTTGGGCTAATAATTCTTTATACAAACTTGAAACGCATGCCCCTAAAAAGCGCGTTTCTAATTCTTTATTTTCATAAGAAAGGGAGTAGATGTTTTTGCAAAATTTATCCTCGCTAAATTCTTTTAAGGTGTAAGTTGCCACCTTTAAGTTTTTATATTTTTCTTCAACGCTTTTTTCTTTAGGGATAGTGGCACTAAATTCTAGCAATAAATTGTCTTTATTTTGTTCTAGGGCTAATTTCACCACGCTTTCCCAATTGCGTTTTTCACTAGCCTCACTATCATTTAATTTCTTTTTAGTCTCTGTGTTTAAATGGTGCGCTTCATCCGCTAAAAAAACTAATTTTTGATCTTTTAAATCCTCTAGGGTGATAGCGTTTTCTTTAGCTTTAGTGAATAATGAAAACAAGCCCTGAATGGTGCTAAAATAAATGTTGATAGCGTTGCTGTGGCTCTCGTTCAAATTATTGATGCTTTTAATTTCTATATTTTCATCATTGATATTGATATTCTCGCTAAAAAGGTATTTTGATGAAACGCTGTCTGTAAAATTAAGCTTGGTTTTTTCTAAAATGCTGGTGCTGTTCACAAAAAAGATAAAGTTTTGATAGCCTTGTTTGCAGCATTCTAAAATCAAACCCGCCATCACTAAGGTTTTACCGCTACCGGTGGCCATTTCAAACATGAAATGCTTTTGAGTGGGGTTAAATTGTCGTTTTTCTAAATAATTATATATCGCTTGTTTCTGGTAATCTCTAAGCTCTTTTTTTAAATTACTGGTGATGTGAGCGGGTAGCTCTATTTCTTTATTATTGGGCGCGTTATTTGGTGCGTGATCTTTTATTGCTGATTGGGGGGGGGGGGTAACTTTGAGTGAATGAATCTTGCATGAAATCCCTTAATGAAAAAGTGAGGAAATTATAGCGTAAAGTTTTGAGATTGACTTTAGAGGCGCTAGCGAACAATTAAATTAAAATCAAATAAAGTTTTAGTTTTAATATTTAATGGAATAAAGCCTTTAAAATCAAAAGCGCTTCTTTTTCTTTGCTATAATCAGTCTAAAAAAACCAACTTTTTTAAAATAAAGGAATGATTATGCAAGAGATTTTTTTATGTTCTATTTCCAATGTGCGCAGTGGGGATTGCAAGGAAGATTGCGCTTATTGCACGCAAAGCTCGCACCACCAAGGAGCGATTAAGCGCTATAAATTTAAAGATGAAAAAGTGGTTTTACAAGAGGCTAGAGCGTTAAGGGAATTAGGGGCTTTAGGGTTTTGTCTGGTTACTTCAGGGCGCGAATTAGACGATGAAAAATGCGAATACATCGCCAAATTAGCTAAAGCCATCAACAAAGAAGAATTAGGCTTGCATCTAATCGCATGCTGCGGGCGCGCGGATTTGGATCAATTAGAGTTTTTAAGAGATGCGGGCATTCATAGCTATAACCATAATTTAGAGACTTCGCAAAATTTCTTCCCTAAGATTTGTTCCACGCACACATGGGAAGAAAGGTTTATCACATGCGAAAACGCTTTAAGGGCGGGGTTAGGCTTGTGCAGTGGGGGGATTTTTGGGCTTAATGAGAGCTGGGAAGATCGGATTGAAATGCTTAGGGCGTTAGCTTCGCTCTCTCCGCACACCACGCCCATTAATTTTTTCATTAAAAACCCAGTATTGCCCATTGATACAGAAACTTTAAGTGCAGATGAAGCCCTAGAATGCGTGCTTTTGGCTAAAGAGTTTTTGCCTAACGCTAGGCTTATGGTGGCTGGGGGGCGTGAAGTGGTGTTTAAAGATAACGATAAAAAGGAAGCCAAGCTTTTTGAATACGGCATCAATGCGGTGGTGTTGGGGGATTATTTAACCACCAAAGGCAAAGCCCCTAAAAAAGATATAGAAAAACTGCTCTCTTATGGCTTGACAATGGCGACAAGTTGTCATTGATGAGGGAATTTTTTAAAAGCGTTAGAGGGTTTTTGCGCCTTCTTAGAATGATTTTCCCCACGCACTTTCAAAACGCCTTTTTGGGGTTAAGCGAATTGTTTTACTACGCTTCCAGCTTGAGTTTTTATACGATTTTGTCTTTATCGCCTATTTTGTTGTTTGTGTTCAGTCTTTTTGTGTCTCATTACTTGCAAGCGCACAGCGGTGAAATGGAAGCCTTGATTTTCCCCAACGCTCCTAAACTCATTGGCGCGATTAAGGATTTTTTAGAAAATTTTAAAAAAACAGACATGACCTTAGGCACGCTTGAAGAGGTGTCCATTGTGGTGGCGTTGGTGCTTTTTTGTGAAAACTACCGCTCCATCGCATCAAAAATTTTTGACGCAAAGCCCAGAGATTATGCGCATTTTAAGGGTAAAGAAATCTTTTTATTTTGGGGTTTTGGCACAACTTTAGTGTTTTTATTCGCTCTGCCTTTGGTGGTGTTTTTTGATATTAAGATCCAAGTGTTTTTTGAAGATAAAGATTCAAGCTTGTTGCATGTTTTAAGATGGATAGGCACTTACGCGTTTTTTTTGATCCTTTTTACCATTCCCACGAATAAGGTGTTTAAGCATTATTTTTGGGTGTTTTTATGGGTGTTTTTTACGAGCGTTTCTTGGCATGTGCTAAAATGGGCTTTCACTTATTATGTGTTATACAACCGCACTTACCATGAGCTGTATGGGAGCGTTTCTATTTTGTGGTTTTTGATGAGTTGGGTGTATGTGAGCTGGTTTGTGATTTTAATTGGCATGTATGGGTGTAAAATGTGCGACATGTTCGATCCTAAAGAAGTGTTTAAGAAAATTTTAGGTTTTTTTAAAAAAGAAACTTGATGAAAAAAGTTTTCTTTTAGATCGGTTCTAAAATTCTAAAACACAAAAACCATTTAACCCCCCCAAATCAACCCAAACTAAAAAAGTTAAAAACAAAAGAAATAAAAAAGCAACACCGGCGGAATAAAAGAATAAAGATCTAAAACGCTAAGAGCGTTTTTTTACAATCAAACTAAAGGGCTTGGTGGTAAAGCGATAACTTTTTAAAGAATAAAGAATAAAACTTTTTTCTTAAATCCATGTTTAATTGATACGGACTCTTTTCTTGCCAAAGATATAAATCTTAAACTTTTTAAAAAATTGGATTTTAAGTTTTATTTTATTACGTTAGATTTTATTTTGTTGTCAAACTCGTTTTCTTAAAACCCTAAAAACCTTTGAATAAACAATAAACCCCAAAAAAACCACTAAACAAACAAAAACAAGCAATCAATAATGAAATCAAATAAAAAAGCAAGATTAAAAAACATTTCCCTATCCCTGCACCGACCTACATTCCCACTCTTGAAAAGAGCAGTATTATCAGCGATGAAGAGCTTGACTTCCAGGTTCGGAATGGTTAACTGGGTAGTTCCTCTTCTCTAAAGGCACAAGGAAAAGGGAGCTAAAGATAAATCGCATTTACCCTTAACTCCCCTTTCTCTTCAATAGGGAGCTGTTTTGTAACAAAGAAGACAGTTAATAGCCTTTCACTTTAAATCATTGAGATGGTATCTCATTCCTCATTAAAGTTCAATCCTATAAAAGTCTTTATAAAACTCCAACTCTCTTACACTCAGTAAGGCAGTGGTAACTTATCCATGCTCTATTGTCGTTATCTTATCAAAAAGCAAAAAACAAGCCAAACGCTCTATTAGTAGTAGTCAGCTAAACGCATTACTGCGCTCACACATCTACCCTATCAAGCACATAGTCTTTGTGCGAGCTTCAGGGAAAGTTCATCTTGGAGTTGGCTTCCTGCTTAGATGCTTTCAGCAGTTATCACATCCGTGTGTAGCTACCCAGCGATGCTCTTGGCAGAACAACTGGTGCACCAGTGACACGTCCATCCCGGTCCTCTCGTACTAGGGACAGCTCTCCTCAACTTTCCTACGCCCACGGCAGATAGGGACCGAACTGTCTCACGACGTTCTGAACCCAGCTCGCGTACCGCTTTAAATGGCGAACAGCCATACCCTTGGGACCTGCTCCAGCCCCAGGATGCGATGAGCCGACATCGAGGTGCCAAACCTCCCCGTCGATGTGAGCTCTTGGGGGAGATCAGCCTGTTATCCCCGGGGTACCTTTTATCCTTTGAGCGATGGCCCTTCCACACAGAACCACCGGATCACTATGACCGACTTTCGTCTCTGCTTGACTTGTATGTCTTACAGTCAGGCTGGCTTGTGCCATTACACTCAACTTGCGATTTCCAACCGCAATGAGCCAACCTTTGCAAGCCTCCGTTACTTTTTAGGAGGCGACCGCCCCAGTCAAACTACCCACCAAGCATTGTCCTGCCTGTGGATAACACAGGCCAGTTAGCTAACAGAAACATCAAGGGTGGTATCTCAAGGATGGCTCCATAAGAGCCAAAGCCCTTACTTCAAAGCCTCCCACCTATCCTGCGCATGATATTCCCATTAGCAGTGCTAAGTTGTAGTAAAGGTCCACGGGGTCTTCCCGTCTTGCCGCGGGTAGGAGGAATTTTCACCTCCACTACAATTTCACTGAATCTCTGGTTGAGACAGCTCCCATCTCGTTACGCCATTCATGCAGGTCGGTATTTAACCGACAAGGAATTTCGCTACCTTAGGACCGTTATAGTTACGGCCGCCGTTTACTCGGGCTTCAATTCAACGCTTCATCTTGCGACTGACGCATCCTCTTAACCTTCGAGCACCGGGCAGGCGTCACACCTTATACTTCCTCTTACGAGTTGGCAAAGTGCTGTGTTTTTGGTAAACAGTCGGGAGGGACTCTTTGCTGAGACCACATCGCTGTGGCACACCTTATCGCGAACTTACGGTGCTAGTTTGCAGAGTTCCTTAACCAGAGTTCTTTCACGCGCCTTAGAATACTCATCTCATCTACCTGTGTCGGTTTGCGGTACGGACGACTATGGATATGCTTAGAGGCTTTTCTTGGCACGACGGTATTAGCGATTCTCCCTTTGTCCTAAAAGGACTCAAAGAGCCTGTTTGGGTTTCAAATACAGAGGTGGATTTGCCTTCCCTCCAATCTACGCCCTTAGACTAGCGCTTCCATCAGCTAGCTCGCTTAACCCTATGCGTCCCCCCATCACGCTCCATAGTCGGTATTGGAATATTAACCAATTTGCCATCACCTACCCCTTTCGGACTCGGCTTAGGACCCGACTAACCCTACGATGACGACCATCGCGTAGGAAACCTTAGATTTACGGCGGATACAATTCTCATATATCTTATCGTTACTCATTCCTGCATGCTCACTTCATACCGCTCCAGCACTCCTTACCGGTATACCTTCAACGCTGGTATGAACGCTCTTCTACCACTGTGTTTAACACAATCTACAAATTCGGTGTCTATCTTAGCCCCGTTATATTTTCAGCGCATGACCACTAGACCAGTGAGCTGTTACGCTTTCTTTAAAGGATGGCTGCTTCTAAGCCAACCTCCTGGTTGTTTGAGTAGCCACACATCTTTTTCCACTCAGAATAGAACTTAGGGACCTTATTTGGTAGTCTGGGTTGTTCCCCTTTTGACGATTGATTTTATCACCCACCGCCTGACTCCCAAGATACGATAAAAGGTATTCGAAGTTTGATAGGGTTTGGTACCGCGGCGAGCAGCCCTAGCCCAATCAGGGCTCTACCCCCTTTTATTATCACTTGAGGCTATACCTAAATATATTTCGAAGAGAACCAGCTATCACTAAGTTTGTTTGGCCTTTCACCCCTATCCACAGCTCATCCCAACCCGTTTCAATGGGTACGAGTTCAGTCCTCCACGCGCTATTACACGCGTTTCAACTTGGCCATGGATAGATCACTTAGCTTCGGGTCTGCAGCATCTGACTTGTTCGCCCTATTAAGACTCGCTTTCGCTACGGCTTCGCATTCGCTTAACCTTGCCAGATACCACAACTCGCAGGATCATTATGCAAAAGGCAGTCCATCACCCTGATAAATCATAGGGCTCTGAATGATTGTAAGCAGATGGTTTCAGGTTCTATTTCACTCCGCTCACTGCGGTTCTTTTCACCTTTCCCTCACGGTACTTGTTCGCTATCGCTCAAAGAGTAGTATTTAGGGTTGGAGAGTGGTCTCCCCGGCTTCAACCTGGATTCCTCGTGTCCTGGCCTACTCTGGATACTGCTACCTAAGAACGCCTTGTCGCATACAAGGCTATCACTTTCTATGGCTTACCTTTCCAGGTAACTCTGCTAAAGCGTTCTCTTGGATGTTGCAGTCCTCAACCCCGAATGCAAGCACTCGGTTTGCCCTTTTCCCCGTTCGCTCGCCACTACTTAGGGAATCTCGTTGATTTCTTTTCCTCTAGTTACTGAGATGTTTCACTTCACTAGGTTCGCTCTCTGTTAGAGTAACTAATATCTCTATTAGTTGGGTTGCCCCATTCGGACATCTACGCATCAAAGCTCCTTGACAGCTCCGCATAGCTTATCGCAGTCTAGTACGTCCTTCATCGCCTCTCTTTGGCAAGGCATCCGCCATCTGCTCTTAAAAGCTTGTTTTAAATTTTAAAATATCCTTTAAAACCCGCCCTTTTATAATGAATAACGACAATTGCACGAATATTCTTCAGCGCTACCACTGCCTTAATGAATATAAGACAGAGTTATTGTAGTTTTACTTTACTTTTACATAGGCTATTAACAATGTTAAATCAAATAACTTCGTTTTTCTTTAAAAACTTGCTATAATCGCTCTTAAATGTTAAACCCTTAAAGAAGACTAAAAATGCTTGATCCTTAATCTTTTTTAACGCTCAAGTTTTATCAGCTGGTGGGCTTTTATAATTAAAGCTTTAGCTTTTACAACTTGCTTGAGTTTGAATTAAAGAACTTTTTAAAGCTTGTCTTTAAAAACGAAATGTAATTATAGACATCTAATGCTTAAAGTTTGCTTAAAGTTTTGAGAGTTTGGAAGGAATTTTAGAGTTTGAAAGAAAATTTAGAGTTTGGAAGGAATGGATACAAAGTTATTGGAAATGATTTTGAAATGATTGGAGATGATTGGAAAATGATGAAAATGATGAAATTGATGGAAATGATTTTGAATGGGGGCTAAGAATAAAGCTTTAAAATCAAACACAAAGCTTTAAAATCAAACACAAAGCTTTAAAATCAAACACACCCTAAAATCAAACGCATCGTTATCAAACGCACCATTAACCATTGATTAAATACCGCTAGATACAATACCCCGAGTCATCTTTTTTTCAAAAAAGGGGTAGAAATGGCATTCAAGTAATCAAGCAACCAAGCAACCAAGCAACCAAGCAACCAAGCAACCAAGCAACCAAGCAACGCTATCATGTTTTTATAACTATTTTTATCACTTTTACAAAAGATCGCTTAAAAATCCCTTACTTTTTATTATTCCCCTTTTCATTAACCCTATTATTAACCCTTTCATTCCCTCTTTTATTCCCCCCTTCATTAACCCGCGCCGCATTTTTCAACCATTTGATTCCATAAGCCCCATTTTTAAACCAGTGGGGCTTACAGAGTTAAATTCAATACAAGGAGAAGACGATGGCTCAGTTAGAAGATTTGAAAGCGCATGAAAAATACAATTTGTTGTTGTGCATGGTTTCAGGCGCGTATAAAGGGACTATTCCAGGGAATGAGGATTTTAAAGAATGGTGCGATGAATGCACTTTGACAGGTTTTCGTCCAAGAATGGGCGAAGTGGCTCAATACGAACATTTTGAACTCATGCGTAAAGCGGATTATGTGATTGGTATTGTGAATGAGGATTCAACGACTAGAGGGGCTGAAGTCCAACGGAGCGTTTTTGCCCTAAAGATTGACCATGACACTATCGGGACTGACGAAGAGGGGGCGTTAAAGGTTGAGGGCGTTTGCGCTCAAAAAGGGAGCCAGGAATACGAAGAATTGGTCAATAAAAACACTTGGCATTTCACGCACAGCACAAGACTTGGAAAACCAAAATTGATTAAAAGAAAAAGTTAAAGGGTTATGGGTTCTTAACCCATAAACCTATGAAAGGATTTTAATGGAATTATTGACTTTAGACGGAGTGATTGAAAAAGGCGTGTTTGAAATCCCCAGCTATCAAAGGGGGTATGCATGGCAGAAAGAGCAATTAAAGGATTTTTGGAACGATTTAGAGTATGTCTCTAAGCTGGGAGATAAATTCCATTACATGCATAGCTTAACCTTAAGAGAGCTTGAAAATGAGTTTGAAAATAGCGCTTTTGAAATCATAGACGGCCAGCAACGATTGGCTACAAGCCTGATTTTACTGGGCCTTTTAGCCAAGATTACTAAACATAAAGACCCAAAGTATGATTCAATGAACCTCGAACCCATTCTATCCTATAAGTATTATGGCTTGAGTGAAGCTTTTAGGGCGATCACTGAAGAAGAAAAAGATTTAGAAAGGTTTCAAACTTCTTTTTACGCTAAAAATTTGATTGACGCTTACGCATTTTTTAAAGAAAAAATCAGCGATACTCCTGTTGGAACGCTTGAAAAAATGTTTGATGCCCTCACTAAAAAAATGCTTTTTAGCGTGGTGGAATTGAATGATAACCGAATCGATCCGTTCAGCTCTTTTGAAACGATTAACAATCGTGGTAAGGATCTATCCACTTTGGAATTGTTCAAAAACCGCTTGCATTTTGTAGCGCACAAGATTTGCGATGGACAAAAATTAGAAACGCTTCAACAAGAAATCAATAAAACCTACACGATCGTTTATGACGATTTGAGGCAATCTAAAGACGATGATTTAGATAGTTTTTTAAAGCATTTTGTAGCGTATTACTATGGCGAGAGTGGTAAAAAATTTAAAGAAAGGTTATTGGAGACAGAGTTTGACGCCTATAAAAAATACGATACATACCCATATGATGAATATGAAAAAATAAATGATTTGTTATTGCATCTTTCTTATTCTTCTAAGGTTTGGTATTTCTTGCACACGCTTGATGATGAAGAGCTTAGGATTGAGATCACGCCTAAAATGCGCACCTTGTTAGACAAAATGCGGCGTTTAAACGCTTTGAGCGAAAACGCTTTTCTGCCCTTATTGCTCTCTCTTTTAACCATACAGCTTGCTGTAAGAAGTGGCAGTGAACGGCATTACACCACCAAAGAATTAGAGGGCTTATTAGAATATTTAGAGCGTTTCGGGTTTTTAATCTATGGGGTTGCTGACGGCAAGAATACGGCTAAAAATGAATGGATTGGATTAGCTTTCAAAGCGATTCAAGCGTGTAGATTTTGGGGAGATAAAATAACCATTGAAGATCTTCCAACGCTAGAAAAGAGTTTTTTCAACAGACAAGGAAATAGTGCTTTAGAATTGCTTGAAGAGAGTATCCATTCTAAAAAGAATACTGAAAAATGGTATCAGTGGGGCAAGGCATTGAATTACTTGCTTTATGAATACGAGCTATACCATAACCCTGAAACGACTCTGAATTTTGATGACAGTATAGAAAGCATTGAGCATATCCTGCCCCAAAAACCCGATCAAGGCTATAGCGCTAAAGAAAAAAGTTGGGCTAAAAACCCCCATATTGCGCATGCTTTAGGGAACTTGCTCTTAATTTCTAAAAACGCTAACAGCTCTTTAAGCAACAAGCCTTTTGAGGAAAAAAGAAAAGAATACCTTAAAGGCTCTTATAGCGAAAAAGAAGTGGCTAAAAACGCTTCTTTTGGGGTCGTGCAAATCAAAGAAAGGAGTGAAAAATTATTAGACTTTTTAATCGCGCATTATCGTATCGCTGAATTGGTGGGTGAAAGCGAAATTAAAGCTTTTAAAAACGCTCTTTTGAAAGAGATCAAATGAAGCGATCACTCAAAAATAAGGGGGCGTTTAAAAAACGCCCACCCCACAACAAGGAGGAACAAGCCATGCCAAAAAGATAAAAACATTAAAAAAACATTGAACGACCGATTATAGCGGATTTTAAAATAAATTTTACCAAGGAGTGTTTTATGGGTTTTCAAAATGAAAATAAATTAAAAGTAGGGGCGTTAGTCAAAGCCACAATCAATAACAAAGTGGTGGAGGCTAAAGTCATTAATATTGGGTTTAATCGTGTAACCTTAAGGAGCCAAAAAGGCAACGAAGCCACCTACGCTTTCAATAGCGACAAGTTCTTAAAGTGGTTCAATAAAGTTCCATTGACCGAGCATATGAGACTTCACGCTGAAAACAAAAAAGATAACGCTGATGATTTGTTGAAAGGTCTTAAAATTGTAACTAGCGGACCGAGTGTTAAGGAAAGGACTTCTACTCCTAAAGAGTCTAAAGAAAAAGAGGACAGGTTTAAACTCTCTTTCGCTTTTAAAGATAAAGATAGGACTAGCTTTGAGCTTGTGGCGGAGGATTATACTCTAACCGACAGAAAAAGCCGACTTGGTGCGTTAATCACTCCCATGTTTTTTGGGGCAAAGGCAGTCAAGTAACCGCTATCATTCTTACCGCTCTTAATAACGCTAAAGGACTAAATAGACATAGCGATGCGGAGTGGTCTAAAATGATTGAAAGTCGTAATACTGATGATTGTAATTATGACACTTTTGATTATATGGATAGAGTTGCGACTACTTTATTCTGTGGCGTGATTAAGGCGTATGCGGAGGGGCGTGAGGAATTTAATGCGGAGTTTAATGATTTCTCTCCTAATGGTTTTTGGGCTACGACTTTACCTAAAAACAAAAATGAGGCGTTGTTTATCGCTCAACTCTTATGCGATGGTGGTATCAATAAATATAGTCTTTCTTGTGCGGGTCTTACTGAAAATTTGTTAAAAGACATTTACAATTATATCGGTTTGGCTAATGCGGAGGAGATTGATGAGTATATTGATAACCTAGATAAGGAAGAGGTTGAAAATTTAGAAAACTAACCGCCCTCCCCTCCCCTCTTACTCTCTTGTGAGGGGTCTCTCTTTTTTTAATCTCTTTTATTCTTTGATTTTTTTCTTCTCCCCCTAACCTGTCCATTTAATTTGGAAGGGCTTTAATCTTAAAACCCTATCTTTGCGCGTTATTTCGCATTCAAAAGGCGTTTTTCTTTAAATTCCTGGTATTCTTTGATCGCATAATTCACAAAGGGTTTGATCGCAATCCCACCCCTAGAGGCAAAATCCCCATACACTTCCAAATACTTTGGCTCTAGCAATTGGACTAAATCTAATAAGATCGTATTGATGCAGCTCTCATGGAAACTCCCATGGTTTCTGTAACTGAATAAATAGAGTTTTAGAGACTTGCTTTCTACCATTTTATCTTTAGGGATGTAGCGGATAAAAATCACGCCAAAATCTGGCTGGGAAGTGATGGGGCAAAGGCTTGTAAATTCCTTGCATTCTAGCGTGATTAGGGGGTCTAAATTGGGGTTTGGGTTAGGGAAAGCTTCTAATAATTGGCTGTTGTATTCAAAAATATAGGGCGTTTTAGCACCTAAGGATTTGAGGTTTGATTCAGGGGTCATTAATCTTCCTTGATTTGAGTTATAATAAGGTTATTTTAACCCATTTTTTAGGAAACTCATGAACCAACGCATAGAAATGATTACGGCTTTATTAGATGAAAAAAAGGCTTTTGATATTACACACATTGATTTGTCTAAAACCCCCTATTTGGTAGAAGATGTCATTATCGCTACCACGCTAGCGAATAAGCATGCCCTTTCTTTATTAGATGCGCTTAAAAACACCCTTAAGCCTTTAGGGGAAGTCTTTTACCAGATAGATGAGTCTAATGAAGAGTGGATCATTTTGGATTTAGGGGATTTGATGATCCATCTTTTCACCGAAGAATGCCGTAAAAAATTTGACTTAGAAGGGTTTTTGAACGCTTATAAAAGGGAGATTCCTTATCAAAACGCTTAAGAAACTCATCGCGCTTCTAGGGCCTAGCGGGAGCGGGAAAAGTGCTCTTTCTATTGAATTAGCCCAAGAATTGGACGCTGAAATCTTTTCTTTGGATTCTTTGAGTATTTATAAAGACATTAATATCGCTTCGGCTAAACCGAGCCTGAAAGAGCGAAAAAATATCAAACATTACGCCCTAGACTGCCTTAACATTGATGAAAAAAATAACGCTCCTCTTTTTAAAACCCTTTTAGAGGACGCCATGAGAGTATCCTCTAAAGAGATTTTACTCATTGTGGGAGGGAGCAGTTTTTACCTCAAATCCATTTTAGAAGGTTTGAGCGATACGCCAAAAATTAGCGGTGAGGAGGTTGTAAAAATAGATCGAGAAATTGCCACTCTTTCTAACCCTTATATATTTTTAAAATCCATTGACCCTAACATGGCTTTTAAAATCCATCCAAACGACACTTACCGCATCCATAAGGCTTTAGAAATCTTTTATGCCACCCGCACGCCCCCAAGCGAGTATTTTAAGGCTAACCCTAAAAAACCCTTTGAGCATGCTATCTCGTTATTCGCTCTGTCTGTTGAAAAAAACGCGCTTCATAACAATATCAAACAGCGCACTAAAAACATGCTCCATTCAGGGCTTATTGAAGAAATCAAAGCCCTTTATATTAAATACCCTAAAGATTCGCAGCCTTTTAAAGCTATAGGCGTTAAAGAGAGCGTTCTTTATTTAGAAAAACGACTCACTTTAAAGGAGCTAGAAGAAGCGATTACCTCTAACACCATCAAATTAGCCAAGCGCCAAAACACTTTCAATAAAACCCAATTCAATAACCTTTATGCGGGGAGCGTTGAAGAGATTAGGCATGCGATTTTAAAACACTCAAAAAGCGATATAAGGGAGCGATAAATGGACACGCAAAATTTACCCGATCAAATTATCCCTATTTTTATGAGTTTTGATAAGAATTACGCACTAGGGGCAGGAGTGAGCCTTTATTCTTTACTCTCCCATGCGAGCAGGCACACAAGTGCGATAGACTTTAGCCCCTTAAATCAAAGCAACCAACTTTTAGGCGCTAACATCGTGTATAAAATCCATTGTTTGATTAAAGGGGTCACTTTAGAGCAGCAAAACAAGCTTTTAAAAACCATTGAGCCTTTTAAAAAATTCGCTTCATTAGAGTTTATAGACATCAATTCGTTAGATCATTCCATAGAAAGCTATCTCAATGAGTCTTGCTCCAAGCGTTATGGCGGGCTTCTTGTTTTGTGCCGGCTCTTGCTCGCTTCATTATTCCCTAATTATTCTAAAATCATTTCCATAGATGTGGATACGGTGTTTTTAGGCGATGTTGCAAGCGCTTATTTTGCGCTGGATAACGACCCCACTAAATTGCTTGGCATGGTGAGAGACACTTTTTCCCACCTTCCTTTTGAAGCCTTTTGTGATTTTTGCGAGCGCGCTTGCAAGAATTTTAAAATGGATTTTTCACGCTTTAGCCCAAACGAATTAAAACGCATCCATCAAGGTTTTAACATGGGCTTTTTGGTGGCGAATTTAGATTTGTGGCGCGAAAATGGGTTTGAAAAAATCGCTTTAGAGTTTTTAAAAACTAGGGGGAAAGACCTTTTCTACCCTGAGCAGTGTTTGGTTAATATGGTGTTTTTAGAGCGCATTTTAGAATTGCCCATTCATTATAATTGCTATTCTGACTTTTTCAAAGAGCACTACCCTAAAAACATCATCATGCTCCATTTCATCCAATACAAGCCGTGGCGTTCTGTCAGTTCTTTGAACGGGCGTTTGATTTGTTATGAAGCTGAAGCGGGTTTTTGGCTTGCAAACCTTTTTTGCACCCCTTTTAAAAACGATTTTTTTAAAGAACGCCTTGAAATGGCTAAAGACCAACAAATGCAATCTTTTAAAACCCACATAAGATCGCAAACTATTAGAAATTATTTTTATTTTAGGATAAAAAATATTTTGAAAAAAGTTTTCAAACCCTCTTAAAGGACATTCATGGAAAAATTATTGAAGTTTTTAAAATTCTTTGCCAGTAGCGTAACTCTAGATGAAAAATTTTTAATATTCCTTCTTTGTAACGCTCTTTCTAACGCCTACAAAAATAGCGATCTGTTTTCTTTCTCTAAAGGCTTTTTAGGCGCTTTTTTAATCGGGTTTGTGGTGTATTATGTTGCCGCTTCTATCCCTAAAAAGTGCTTGCAACATTCATTAGAATGGCTGTTTATAGGAAGCGGTATTATCTTTAGCGTGGCTGAAATTTTTACACTCTTTATGTTTAAAATGCCTTTTTCCAAAGGCTTGATTGACACGCTTTTAGCCACAAACAGCTTTGAAACGATGGCGTTCATAAAAAGCTATAAAAATTATTTGTTTTACTACACTTTTATTTTGATCGCTTTGTTGATTATGATTAAAATCATTCGCTTTAGAGCGCTTGTGCCTGGTGTGATAGCGGGCGTTTTAGGGCTTTCTATCCTTACAATAGGGAGCGTTCATAACATTAAACCCCTTACAAATAACGATGCGATTTTAAAAAGATCATTGTTTTCTCTTTCCTTAACTAGGGGGTTTTATTCCGCTTATTTGAGCTTGTTTGATCGCCAACAAGCCATAAAATTTTATAGTTTTTTAAATAACCTTTATTTACCAAGTGATTATCTTTCTAGCACGGGCGATGTTCCAAATGTCGTCTTAGTCATCGGCGAAAGCGCGAGCAGAAATTTCATGCAACTCTATGGCTATAGCGTTCCTAATAACCCCTTATTGAGCGAACTCGCCAACGAGAGAGAGAGAGAGAGAGTAACAACCTATTCGTGTTTTCTGACACGATAAGCAAAGAAGCCCACACCTCTGATGTCTTTGAAAACTTGCTTAATTACAGCGACGCCGAAACGAATAAGCCTTGGTATCATTACCACAACATGATAGATATTTTCAAGCGATCCCATTATGAAACTTTTTGGTTAGAAAAACAATTCGTCGATCAATGGTCATTGATACAAGATCTAGTTTCTAGTCGCTCTAAAAACCGCTACCTCCTTCAACGCGATAGAAACCGCTACTTCCTTCCTAAAGAATGGACAAGCTATGATGAAGATATTTTAACTTTTTATTCCAAAAATATCCCATCCCAATTAAAAAGCAAGAATTTTATCGTGTTCCATTTGCGTGGCTCACACAAGACTTACAGCGAGCGTTTCCCTAAAAGCTTCGCCAAATTCAAACCAAGCGATTTGTCTTTTTCTAATTTGCATGTGAGCAATGATAGAGACAAACAAATCGTTGCCGATTATGTCAATTCGCTTTATTATAACGACTTTGTTTTGAATGGGATTTTTAACCTCTTTAAAGATAAGGATGCTATTGTGTTTTATTTGAGCGATCATGCGCAAGATGTTTTTGAAAGCGGCCCCACTTATGGGCATAGCTGTTCTAAAGCGGGATTAGAAATCCCTTTTATGATTTATGTGAGCGATATTTTTAAAGAAAAACACCCCGAGAAAGTCAAATTGATTAAAAACGCTTTAAACAAACCTTTCATGAGCGATGATTTAATCCATTCTCTTTTGCCTTTGGTGGGCATTCGCACTAAAGATGAAATAGAGAGTAAAAACCTTTTTAGCCCACAATTTGACGCCCAAAGAAAAAGGATTACTTGTCGTTGGGGGATTGGATCATGATAAGGCTGAAAAATAAGGCTCTGCTCTCATCAATAGGGGTAAGATTGATTTTAAAAAAGCTTTCAACCCTACCTTAAAATTTTCACTTCTTCTTCTAAATGAATGCCGTATTCTTGTAACACTCTGGTTTTGGCGAGTTCTATCAGATCTAGGGCTTCTTCGAATTCTGCACCCCCCAAATTCACCAAAAAATTCGCATGCTCTTTGGCAAAGCCCACTCTTTTCGAGCAATAACCCCTTAAGCCCACGCCCTCTAAAAGCCTGCCCGCATGATCGTTAGGCGGGTTTTTGAAACAGCTCCCAAAATTAGGCAATTTGGGGTGGCTTTTGCGCATGCTTTTACACGCTTTTAAAACTTCTTCTCTAAAGCCATGCGTTTTTTTAAACCTAGCCCTTAAAACAACGCCATTGAATTTGCTGTTGCGATAATCTAACCCCAAAGCTTCACTCCCTAGCCATTCGCCATTAATGCAAGCGCTTTCTAAAATGTTTTTGATTTCAAATTCTTTCATGCCAGCATTCATTTTAACTAACGCCCCTAAAGTGCCAGGCAATTGCCCTAAAAACTCCAAACCCTCTAAATCATTCGCCCTAAAATAATTAAAAATTTTAGACGCATTGGCCGCCCCCCCTATTTCAATGCATTCACCCTTATCGCAAATATAATCGTAGTTTTTGCCTAAAAGGGCGAGATTTTTTGCGCTAGGAGCGATCAAAAGGTTGTTCGCTAAACCGATAATCTGGTGTTCTTGAGAAATTTCATCATCGTTTTCTAAAACGCTCACTTTTAAAGGCGTGCCGATTTTCACGCTGCTGTAACGGGAAAAATCAATAATGGTTTCTAGCATTTGCTAGCCTATGATTTTAGGAATGAGCTTGATTAAGGTTTTGGTGTAGTCTAAAAGCATGTTAGTCATCCACGGCATGGTTAAAATCAGCACCCCAATCACGGCTAAAATCTTAGGCACAAAAGACAAGGTCATTTCATTGATTTGAGTGGTCGCTTGAAAAATACTGACTAACAGACCCACCACTAAGCCCGCTAGTAATACCGGTAAAGAAATCATCAAAGTGATTTTATAAGTCTCAATGGCGAGTTTCATGAGTTGTGATTCCATAACATTCCTTTTATCTTAAGATTTCTTCTAATTGCTGAAAGCTTGTTTCAAAAGGCTGTAAAGCGTTTTCATCTTGCGCTAAAAATTGCTCCATTAGAGCCTTTTTCTTAATCGCTTCATCAAGCTCTTTATCGTTCCCCATTTGATAAGAGCCGATGCGAATGAGCATTTCATTTTCTTTCAATAACGCATACAAACGGCGGAATTTTCTCGCATAAAGGTTTTGAGACTCGCTGATGATGTCTTTAGCCACCCTTGATGCGGAGTTTAAAATATTGATAGGCGGGTAGATCCCATAATCGGTCAATTCCCTGCTTAAGACAATATGCCCATCTAAAATACTCCTAGCTTGATCGGCTATGGGATCGCTCAAATCATCGCCCTCTACTAGCACGCTAAAAAAAGCCGTAATGCTCCCCTTATTTTCTTCCTTGCCCGCCCTCTCCATTAATTGAGGCAATAAAGAAAGCGCGGATGGGGGGTAGCCTTTGGAAGTGGGCGGTTCGCCTAAGGCCAAACCGATTTCTCTTTGAGCCATAGCGAAACGAGTCACTGAATCCATGATAAACAACACGTCTAGCCCTTGGTTTTTAAAATACTCCGCCACGCTCATCGCGCAAAAAGCCCCGTATTTGCGCATCAAAGGGCTATCATCGCTCGTAGCGACCACCAACACGCAAGAGCTTAAATCCCCTTTCAAGTTTTTCTCTATAAATTCAGGGATTTCTCTGCCCCTTTCCCCAATCAAAGCGATCACTTTAATCGGCGCTAAGCAACCCCTAGTGATCATGCCCATTAGCGTGGATTTACCCACCCCAGAGCCGGCAAAAATGCCCAGTTTTTGCCCCTTACCGCAAGTCAAAAGCCCATCAATGCTCTTCACCCCCACGCTAAAAACCTCATCAATCAAGCCTCTTTTTAAAGGGGCTATAGGCGTTGTAATCACAGGTGCTAATCGTTCATAATCTAGCGCCCCCTTATTGTCAATGACTTGCCCTAAAGGGTTAAGCACCCTCCCTAAAAGATTACGGCCCACAGGGAAATTCAACCCCTCTTTTAAAAACAGCACCTTATCGCCAGCCCTAGCCCCCTCTATAAAGTTAAAGGGCGTGAAACCAAACTGCTCTTTTTCTGCCACCACCACCATTCCCACGCATTCGCTGCCATCGCTTTTTTCAATCTTCACCACATCGCCCACAGAGGGGTTAAAACCATTCGCATAGACGATATTGGGCATGATTTTTTTCACGCTTCCGTAGCGAGGCGATAGATCAAAATGCTGATTCAAGCGGTTTTTTAAGGATTTTAGGGGCATTTAAAGCTCTTTAGTCCATAAGACTTCAGCGATTTGGCGCTCATTGTTGATTCTATTCACATGCACGATCACATCAATCGCGCTTTTAAAATACGCTCGCATCAAATCCTTATCTAAAGAATGCGTATAACGCATGCTTAAATTCAGTGAAAGGGCTTCTAAAGTGTTTTGAGCGCTATTAGCGTGAATGGTTGAAAGCATGCCCTTATGCCCGGTATTCCCTAAACGCAAAAAGAGCGCCGCATTCCTGGTGTCAATCTCGCCCACAATGAGTCTGTCCGGGTTTAAGCGCATGGCCATATTGAGAGCGTCTTCATAATTAAAGCGCGTGTTCTCTTGCTTGCCCACTAAAAGCCCCACGCAATTACTGAACGCTTTTAAATCCAATTCTTGGCTGTCTTCAACGCTCACCACCCTTTCATCTTTATTGACGCAATCTAAAAGAGCGTTGAGTAAGCTTGTTTTACCGCTTGAAGTCTCCCCGCTAATGAGAATGTTATGCCCTTTTAGGGCTAAATTTTTCAAACCCTTTGGATCGCTTGCTTTGAAAGTGAAATCGTCTAAACTTAAGGGCTTAAGCCTAGGTACACGGATATTGAGCGTAATTTGATTATTCGTGGTGATACTGAAGTGATTCGCGCTCACCCTATAGCACGTGAAAGGGATAGAGCAATTTAAAGTGGGGTGTTCTTCATCAAAAAACAACCCCCTAAAACTGGCCAATTGCTCGCAAAACCTCAATAAAAACGCCTTATCAAAAAGCACATGCTCTCTTTTTTCTCGTGTGTTATTGATCTTATAAAGCCAAAGCTCTTGTTCGGTATTGATGATAAGCTCGGTGATCCCGCTTTCTAAAAAAGGGGTGAAATGACCGATTAGGGCTTGTAAAACTCTATGGGTTTGTAAAGTTTCCAAAAGCCCTATCCTTTTATCATCGCTCTTTTAAAACCTCTTCGCAGCGCTTGCAAGGGGTGTTTTCTAACTCGCTTTTAAAACGCCAACACCTGGGGCATTTATAAAAGGGGGCTTTAAAGAGCGTGAATGCTGGCGTTTCGCTCAATTTTTCTTTTGCAATCCCCACAAAGCTTACCATCAGCAATTCTTCTACTAAATTTTCACGCAACGCTTTTTCTTTCACTTCAATAGCGCATTCCAACGAATTTTTAATAACGCCTTCTTTTTTCAATCGGTCTAACTCTTCATTAAAGGCAGAACGCAAGGCTAAAACGGCTTCAAAATTTTCTGGTTTTTTAAACTCTTTAAGGTGGAGTTTTTCTGAAACGCTAATGTCTTTTAAATCAAACACATCTTTGGCTTGTAAAAACGCACAAAGCACCTGGCTATGCTCTAAAACTTCTTCAATCGTGTGCGTTAAAATCGGGGCTAAAAAGTAGCACAATTGACTAGCCACAGCGAGTAAGACCATTTGAATGGCTTGGCGTTTTTTATTGTTTTTGCTATCGCAATACAAGCTATCCTTACAAGCGTCTAAATAAATCCCGCTCAATTCATTGGTAACAAACGCCATTAAAATATTCAAGCCTTTCACAAAATCATGCTCTTCAAACGCGCTATTGACTCCAGCACTTATGGTTTCTAAAGCCTCTAATATAAAATGATCTAAAGGGCTAAAATCATGGGAGCGTTCTAAATTCTTGAGATCCATATCGCTAAAATTGGCGAGTAAGAATTTTAGGGTGTTGCGGAATTTTTTATAATGCTGTTCTGTTTGAATGAAAAAGGTTTGAGAGACCCTCAAATCGTTTTGATAGTCATTAAACGCTACCCACAAACGCACAACATCGCTCCCATGCTTTTTGAGTAAGTTATCCAAAGACACCACATTGCCCTTAGATTTGCTCATTTTCTCGCCCTTTTCATCGACGATAAAGCCATGCGTAATGACCTTTTTAAAAGGGGCTTGGTTGTTTAAAACACAACCGATTAGAAGTGAGCTTTGAAACCACCCCCTATGCTGATCGCTCCCTTCTAAGATCACATCGCTAGGGCTTTGCCCCTTTGCTCCATGATAATCTTCTAAAACCGCCTTAAAGGTGCTACCGCTATCAAACCACACGTCTAAAATATGCATGACTTTTTCATAATGTGTGGCGTCCTCTTGATAGCTAGGGGGTAATAAATCTTTCACGCTATATTCCCACCACACATCACAGCCTTTTTTTTCAAAAAGATTCGCCACATGCTCTAAAACTTCGCTCTCAAAACAAGGCTTATTCGTGCGTTTGTCTACGAAAAAGGCCAGTGGCACGCCCCATTTTCTTTGCCGGCTCAAGCACCAATC
Organism: Helicobacter pylori; assembly: GCF_011175115.1. Classification (GTDB taxonomy): domain Bacteria; phylum Campylobacterota; class Campylobacteria; order Campylobacterales; family Helicobacteraceae; genus Helicobacter; species Helicobacter pylori_DF. Next base: position 152,157 of record NZ_SHOW01000003.1, read on the forward strand.
AGGGCGGTTTTCTATCATGGTTTTTAGGCGGTTTTTCCCGCTACTTGGTACAAATTCCACCTTTTCAATCGCATTCAAAGCCACTTCTCTTAAGGTTTTTTGAGTGCCATCATTTTGCATGAAAGGCTCATCCATTAAAATAAACCATTGCGTGGTCGCTCTGTAAATCACAGGCTTGTGCGTCCTCCAGCAATACGGGTAGGAATGCTCAATCTCTTGCTCTAGCAATAAAGAATCGCCCAATTGCTCTATAATGCGTTTTTGAGCCTTAAAAACATGCTCGCCCAAATAGCTTTCATCTAATAATTTCTTATGGATAATGCCCTCATCATAGCAACCCTTTTCATCTACAGACATTAACACTTCTAAATTATATCTTAAGCCTAAATAATAGTCCTCTTCACCATGCCCGGGAGCGGTATGCACGGCTCCTGTGCCATCTTCTAAACCGACATGCTCTCCTAGAGTGATTAGGGAATCTCTTTGGTTTAAAGGATTGGTGGCCTTCAAATATTCTAAATCATTGGAATTGAATTCATGCGTGATCTCACTATCCACCACCCCTAAAGCGGCTAATTTTTCATGCAAGGCTTTAGCGACTAAATAGCCTTTTTGAGTGAGCGCATAAAGGGCGTCTTTTTTCAAAGCGATCGCTTCATTCGCATACAAAGTCCAAGGCGTGGTCGTCCAAATCACCAAGCTCGCTTTTTTGACTTTTAATTTTTCTAAACTCTCCTTTTTCAAACCAAACGCCACGAAAATGGAGGGCGATTTTTTCATTTTGTATTCCACTTCAGCTTCCGCTAAAGCGCTCTCGCATGCATAACTCCAATAAATAGGCTTATGGCGCTCTTTCAAAAGCCCTTTTTTAGCCACTTCCACTAAAGCCCTATAAATGCTCGCTTCAAATTTAAAATCCATGGTTTTATAAGGATCTTCAAAATCCCCCAAAACGCCTAATTGCAAAAACTCGTTCTTTTGGATCTCTAAAAACTTCTTCGCATGATCTCGGCACTTTTCTCTAAACAACGTGGGGTTTTCTAGGCTCGTTTTTTCCTTTTCCAATTGTTCTAAAATTTGCTGCTCAATGGGTAAGCCATGGCAATCCCAACCGGGCGTGTAATAAATTTTATTCCCTTTAAAATATTCCCTTTTAACGACAATGTCTTTTAAAATCTTATTTAAGGCATGCCCTAAATGCAAATGCCCGTTCGCATAAGGCGGCCCGTCATGCAAAGTGAAATCCCCATGGTTATCTTTCCTAGCTTGCATGCGTTTGAACGCTTGTTGCTCTTGCCATTTGGCGTAAGTTTTAGGCTCATTGACGCTCAAATTCCCTTTCATAGAAAAGGTGGTTGTGTTTAAGTTTAGGGTGTCTTTGTATTCTTTCACTGATTGTTCCTTAATCCTTTATCTTTATTCTTTTGTTTTAGGAGCGATATAAAGGTGCGTGTCTTTTCGTGGCACATTTTTTAAAGTAGGGATTTGTAAAATCGTGTATTCTTCTATCCCTTTTAAATAGTGCAAGCTAATCACATCGCCAATTTTCACTTCTTTACTGGCCTTAGCGCAACTCCCATTGAGCCACACCGCCCCCACATTGCACATATCTGTCGCTAAAACGCGCCGCTTCACTAAACCCACTGATTGTAAAAATTTGTCTATTCGCATGCGTTTATTTTACCCTATTCTTTAAGTTTTTAGCCATAACTTATTAGGGTTTTAGTTTTAGCATGTTAGCATTCAGCCACCACTCTTTTTAAGGAATTTGCTTGAAGTTTCATGCTGTGAGTTTGTTATTGGCTTTTTTATTAGCCTCTTGTTTGCCCCCTAAAGGCCATCATTCTGGTTTGGTGAATCTTTATATCGCGCATCAAGGCCAGAGCGTGCGCACTTATTGGCGCAAAGTGGATAGAGGAGTTGTCGCCAAACACAATGAAACGCTTAAGAAAAACCCTAAAGCAAAGCTCAAAGACCCTAGGGGGCCTTTGTTCATGCTTGGGAGCAATCGTTTCATGCTTTTATGGAAAAACCGCTATACTTTAGCCAAAGTCCAATCGTTCAAGCTAGAGCCCGGGTTTTATTACTTGGATTCTTTTAGCGTGGAAACTCAAAAAGGCATCTTGCAAAGCGCCCCCGGCTATTCATACACCAAAAATGGCTACGATTTTAAGAACAACCGCCCCTTTTTCCTAGCCTTTGAAGTCAAACCTGACAGCAAGATCGTTCTCCCTAGCGTGGAATTGAGCCTGATTAAAACCCCTAGAGGCTTTTTAGGGGTGTTTTTATTTGACAACAACGAAAAGGGGGCTAATACCCAATGGATTGAAGGGAGCTTGAATTTAAAGCTTAAAAACGCTTCTTTTAAAGACGCATGGGAGTTGGAACGATAAAACGCAAGGCTTTGTTTTATGGAGCGTTGGTATTAAAATATTAAAAAGTCTTAACGATACTATTAAATAAAAATTTACTTTTATAGGAATTGATGAGTATTAATGAGCGTTTGTAAAAATAAAAATCAAGTGTGTTGCGGTGGTTTGATTGGATTTAATGGGTTTGATTAGAATGGGTTAGAATGGAATGATTGTATCTTAAAGTCAAAGCCAGAGACAACCCTAGTCAAGTTGCCCCTAGCCACACCGATATTACTCGTGATGCCCGTGGCAACAACCTTCTTCTTGATGATGACTATCGCTAGTGCTGCAACAACCTTCTTCATGATGAGAGCTGTGGTGGTGATGGTGGTGTTCGCCGCCATGATAATGGTGGTGGTGTGTGTGGTGGTGATGGTGGTGGTGCCCGCCGTGTTGTTCTTCATGGTGTGCCATGATGACTCCTTTGATTAAAAATTTAAATTCTAGCTCACTGGCTAGGATTTTATTTTACAGTATAAAATCTAATCAATTGTTAATGGAAGAAATTTTGACGCTAATTTTTAAATTTTTGCTACTTGAAAAAAGAGGGCTAAAGCAAACAACGCTTGGTAGTGAATACTAGATCCATTGCCATTAAAATTTTTGATTTTGAAAGAAAACTAAATTAAAAGAGAAAGTTAAAAAGCCAGAAAGCAGCCCTAAGGCCGCCCCATAAACGCCCCAATCAATATTGTTGGTTTTGTTGTTGTGCTTTTTGTTGTTGTTGTTGTTGGTGTGCTTGTTGTTGTTGCTGTTGTTGCGCATGTTGCTCTGCTTGTTGTTCGGCGTGTTGTTGCGCGTTATGATGGTGGTGTTCGCCGCCATAATAATGGTGGTGGTGCGCGTGGTGATGGTGGTGGTGTTGGCTGTTAGCCTGTTGTTGCTGTTGTTGTTCATGGTGTGCCATGATGACTCCTTTAATTGAAATTTAATTCTAGCTCACTGGCTAGGATTTCATTCTATAATGCAAAATCTAACCAATTATTAACGAAAAAGATTTTAATACTAATTTTTAACACGAGTGCCAATTCAAGCGCTTCTGTTGTCAAAACTACCAACATCTTTGAATGAAAAAAGCTATAATAAAGAAGTTGCATTAAAAAGGAAAGACAAATCCCCTTTTTAAGGTATAATACTAGGAATTAAAAGCGTGCTATGGTAGTAGCTAAAAAGTCTTTAGGACAGCATTTTTTAACGGACGAGTCGTTTTTAGACAGAATCGTTAATGCTTTGCCTCCCTTAAATTCGTTAAGATTAATTGAAATCGGCGTGGGGTTAGGGGATTTGACTCTCAAGTTGTTGGATCGCTATCCTTTAAAGACTTATGAGATAGATAGCCATTTGTGCGAGAAAATGCGAGCGAGGTTAAAGGCAGAAAAAAAGCCTTTTCAATTGGAATTGGTAGAAAAAGACGCTCTTTTTTTAAAAGAAGAAGAGCCTTATTTTTTGATTTCTAATTTGCCTTATTATATCGCTACCAGGCTTGTTTTAAACGCGCTCAAAGACCCTAAATGCAGGGGCTTATTGGTGATGACGCAAAAGGAAGTGGCGCTCAAGTTTTGTGCTAAAGATTCACAGAACGCCTTAAGCGTTTTAGCGCACGCCATAGGGAACGCTACCCTTTTGTTTGATGTGCCGCCTAGCGCGTTTAGCCCGCCTCCAAAGGTGTTTTCTAGCGTGTTTGAAGTGATCAAAGAGCCGCTGAAAGAAAAGGCGTTGGCTTCATTAGCCCAAGCACCATTTTTTGAAGAAGCCCTACAAAAAGGGTTTGAAACATTAGAAGATTTTTTGAAAGCTTGTTTCTCATCTCCTAGGAAGACGCTTTCAAACAATCTTAAAAAAAGCGTTTCTTATAGAGAAAAGCTTGATAAGGTGTTAGATTTTTTAGCGTTAGAAAACCAACCAACAAGCGTGAGGGCGTCTGAGGTAAAAGATTATCTCAAGCTCTTAAAATCCGTTTTAAAAGGCTAGTGCCTTTTTAAAAATTGAAAGATAAAAATTGAAATAAAGGAATAATCGTTATGACTGATAACAACCAAAACAATGAAAACAACGAAAGCAGCAGTGAAAATCCAAGAGCCAATCACGAGACGCGAGCCGGGGCGTTTGAGCGATTCACCAACCGCAAAAAGCGTTTCAGAGAAAACGTGCAAAAAAACACAGAGTCTTCAAACCATGAAGCGTCTTCGCACCATAAAAAAGAGCATCGCCCCAACAAAAAACCAAACAACCACCACAAACCTAAACATGCCCCTCAAAAAACACGAAATTACGCCAAAGAAGAATTGGATAACAACAAAGTAGAGGGCGTTACGGAAATTTTGCATGTGAATGAGAGAGGGACTTTAGGCTTTCATAAGGAACTCAAAAGGGGCGTTGAAGCGAATAACAAGATCCAAGTGGAGCATTTAAACCCGCATTATAAGATGAATCTAAACTCTAAAGCGAGCGTTAAGATCACGCCTTTAGGGGGCTTGGGCGAGATTGGGGGGAACATGATGGTCATTGAAACCCCAAAAAGTGCGATCGTGATTGATGCGGGCATGAGTTTCCCTAAAGAAGGGCTTTTTGGCGTGGATATTTTAATCCCGGATTTTTCCTACTTGCACCAAATCAAGGACAAAATCGCTGGCATTATCATCACCCATGCCCATGAAGATCACATAGGGGCCACGCCTTATTTGTTTAAAGAGTTACAATTCCCCCTTTATGGCACGCCTTTGAGTTTGGGGCTGATTGGGAGCAAGTTTGACGAACATGGTTTGAAAAAATACCGCTCGTATTTTAAAATCGTAGAAAAGCGCTGCCCCATTAGCGTGGGCGAATTTATCATTGAATGGATCCACATCACGCATTCTATCATTGACAGCAGCGCTTTAGCGATCCAAACTAAAGCCGGAACCATCATTCACACCGGCGATTTTAAAATCGATCACACCCCGGTGGATAATCTGCCCACGGATTTGTATCGTTTGGCGCACTATGGCGAAAAGGGCGTGATGCTTCTTTTAAGCGATTCCACCAACTCCCATAAATCCGGGACCACGCCGAGTGAAAGCACCATAGCGCCGGCTTTTGACACGCTTTTTAAAGAAGCGCAAGGGAGGGTGATTATGAGCACTTTCTCTAGCAATATCCACCGGGTCTATCAAGCCATACAATACGGCATTAAATACAACCGCAAGATCGCTGTGATCGGGCGCTCTATGGAAAAAAACCTAGACATCGCCAGAGAATTAGGCTATATCCATTTGCCTTATCAATCTTTTATTGAGGCCAATGAAGTCGCTAAATACCCGGACAATGAAGTCTTAATCGTAACGACCGGCTCACAAGGCGAAACCATGAGCGCGCTTTATCGCATGGCGACTGATGAGCACCGCCACATTTCTATCAAACCCAACGATTTAGTCATCATCTCCGCTAAAGCCATTCCTGGCAATGAAGCGAGCGTTTCAGCGGTATTGAATTTTTTGATCAAAAAAGAAGCTAAAGTGGCTTATCAAGAATTTGACAATATCCATGTGAGCGGGCATGCCGCCCAAGAAGAGCAAAAGCTCATGTTAAGACTCATTAAGCCTAAGTTTTTCTTACCCGTGCATGGGGAGTATAACCATGTTGCGCGCCACAAGCAAACCGCTATTGCTTGTGGGGTGCCTGAAAAAAATATCTATTTAATGGAAGATGGCGATCAGGTGGAAGTTGGCCCTGCGTTCATTAAAAAAGTCGGCACGATTAAAAGCGGTAAAAGCTATGTGGATAACCAAAGCAATTTGAGTATTGACACTAGCATCGTGCAGCAAAGAGAAGAAGTCGCTAGCGCCGGGGTGTTTGCGGCTACGATTTTTGTGAATAAAAACAAGCAAGCGCTTTTAGAAAGCTCTCAATTTTCCAGTTTAGGGCTTGTGGGCTTTAAAGATGAAAAGCATTTGATTAAAGAAATTCAAGGGGGCTTAGAGGTGTTATTGAAATCCAGCAACGCTGAAATTTTGAATAACCCTAAAAAATTAGAAGATCACACTCGTAATTTCATCAGAAAAGCGCTCTTTAAAAAGTTTAGAAAATACCCGGCTATTATTTGTCATGCCCATGCTTTTTGATTGTAACGCTACTGCTATACAAGTCTTAAAAGATGAAGCGAGCGCGCTTTTAGAAAGCGTTAAACAATTCCAAGAACCTAACGATTTAGAAGCGGTTGTCAAGCTCATTTTAAAAAGCCAAGAAAAAGGGGGCAAGCTTGTGATAGTGGGCGTGGGTAAGAGCGCTTTAGTGGCGCAAAAAATCGCTGCTTCCATGCTAAGCACCGGTAACAAGAGCGCGTTTTTACACCCCACAGAAGCCATGCATGGGGATTTGGGCATGGTGGAAAAAAACGATGTGATCTTAATGATTAGCTATGGGGGCGAGTCTTTAGAATTATTGAATCTAGTGAGCCATTTAAAACGCTTGAGCCATAAAATCATCACTTTCACTAAAAGCCCTAATAGTTCGCTCTCTAAACTCGGCGATTATTATTTGAGCTTGAAAATTAAAAAAGAAGCTTGCCCGATCAACACCGCTCCAACGACTTCTACCACCCTAACTCTAGCGTTAGGCGATGTTTTAATGGCATGCTTGATGCGAGCGAAAAATTTTAGCCAAGAAGATTTTGCTTCCTTTCATCCGGGTGGGCTTTTAGGCAAAAAGCTTTTTGTCAAGGTTAAAGACTTATTGCAAACCACGAACCTCCCCCTAATTCTTCCTAACACAAGTTTTAAAGACGCGCTCATAGAAATGAGTGAAAAACGCCTAGGCAGCGCGATTTTAGTCAATGAGGCTAACGAGCTTGTGGGGGTGTTGAGCGATGGCGATGTCCGTAGGGCGCTATTAAAAGGGCTTAGTTTGGAGAGCGAAGTGAAGCATTTTGCCACTTTAAAGCCTAAAAGCTTTAAGAATTTAGACGCTCTTCTTTTAGAAGCGTTAGAATTTTTAGAGCGCCATAAGATCCAGCTTTTAGTGTGCGTAGATGATCATAATAAGGTTTTAGGGGTCTTGCACTTGCACCAACTTTTAGAATTAGGGCTTAAAGCATGAAAGCGAGCATTTATGATTTCACTCTAAAGGAATTGAGTCAGCTTTTAAAACCGAGTTTTAGGGCTAAACAGCTTTATTTGTGGCTCTATGCGAAGTATAAAACAAGCTTTAAAGACATGCAAAATAATTTTTCAAAAGATTTTATCGCTTATTTGGAGCGAGAATTTACTTTGCGCACGATAGAAATTGCGCATGTGAGAAAGAGCGTTGATGGCTCTAAAAAATACCTTTTTAAATCTTTAAGAGACAACCACACTTTTGAAGCGGTGTTGTTGAAAATGAAAGACAAAAAGATTGATGAAGAGACGAACGCTATTTTAGAGGGAGAAAAATACACCGTATGCGTGTCTTGTCAAATAGGCTGTCAAGTGGGTTGCGCGTTTTGTTTCACTCAAAAAGGCGGTTTTGTAAGGAATTTAAAAGCGAGCGAGATTATCCAGCAAGCCCTACTCATTAAAGAAGACAATAACCTCCCCATTGAAAAAGCGCTCAACATTGTTTTTATGGGAATGGGCGAGCCTTTGAACAATTTAGATGAGGTGTGTAAAGCGATTGAGATTTTCAATACCGGCATGCAAATTTCGCCTAAAAGAATCACGATTTCCACGAGTGGCGTGGCTGATAAAATCCCCATTTTAGCGGGCAAAAATTTAGGCGTGCAATTAGCCATATCCTTACACGCCGTAGATGACAAAACGCGCTCATCTTTAATGCCCTTGAATAAAAAATACAACATTGAATGCGTTTTGAATGAAGTGAGGAAATGGCCTTTAGAACAGCGCAAAAGAGTGATGTTTGAATACCTTTTGATTAAAGATCTAAACGATAACTTGGATTGCGCTAAAAAACTTTTAAAACTTTTAAACGGCATTAAATCCAAAGTGAATTTGATTTTATTCAACCCGCATGAAGGCTCTAAGTTTGAACGCCCTAGCTTAGAGAGCGCTAGAATGTTTGCGGATTTTTTAAACTCCAAAGGTTTATTATGCACCATTAGAGAGTCTAAAGCCTTGGATATTGAAGCGGCTTGCGGGCAATTGAGAGAGAAAAAGCTCCAGCAGAAAATTTAAAAAACCACTCCCTTAAAAACCCGTATTCATAGACTTTAGGCCATTTGCCATGCGTGTTTGGTGCCATTCAAAGGGTGTTTTTAAGGGGGTTTGTTGTAGGATTTCATCACGCCCCATAGTTACGATATGGGGCAAACCAACATTGTAAGGAGCATGCCATGAAACACAAAAGTGGCAAACGCTCTTGGAGATCATTATACTTTGAGTTTGCTTTTTTGGGGCTTAAAGTGATCGTTTCTGTGAAACGCTGATTTTTCTAAGAGCGTTCCCCTGAGTTTAAAGGCTTAGGGGTTTCCTTTAAAAAGCGGGTTTGCCCTTGACTTTTGGGGCGTTGGTCATTTTGTTGTAAAACTTATTTTTTTAAGGGGATAGAGATAATTCTCCCCCCTATAAAACTAAATCCCCCTCATAGAGTGCTTTTAAAAAATACCGCTTGCTCTAGCTTTTTGATTATTTGTCTTAAAAATCACTCCCTTAAAAACCCGTATTCATAGACTTTAGGCTGTATTTCTTCGGCAAGATCTTTTAGGGCGTCTTGCAAGTTAGCGTAAAGCTGTTTGTAATATTTATCTTTGGCTTTGGTGGGTAAATTTAATTTGCCTTGCTTGTTACGGCCTTGAAAAAATTCTTTGATGTCATAAAGGCTTGCGTTAGCGTTATAGGGTGTGTGGGTGAAATCTTGGGTGTGGTAATAACGATAGATCTCTCTGCCAGCGTCAAACACCTTTGAAGCGCTCGGGCTGAATTTTAGGGGCTTGTTTTCTTTTTTGGCGTTTAAAAAGAGGCTATCGCTCTCTTTAGGTTCTTTGATTTCGCCTTTTAAAAAGTCTAATAAAGCGTGGCTCAAATACCTTTCTTTAGAATTGACCTCATCTTCGTTAAAGGGGATAAAGTGGTTAGTCCCTTGAGTGGCAGTGATGCGGTTTTGGGTGTGAAAAAGCATGAAAATCAAACAATTGTTTTTAAACTCGCTGTCGTCTTGGAACGCATCGTCATAGGGGGCGTAAAATTGATCCCTATCGTTTTGCCATGTGTGTTTGATGCAATGGCGGATGGAGAAAAATACGCTTCCAAATAAAATATTACTGCTAGTAATAGCGAAATACACACTATGGCGTTTAGAAGAATTTTTATTATTGATGATAGCGACAGAAGGTGAACCTTGAAAGTCTGGAGTAGGAGTATCTATGTATCCTAAAATTTCCATGTTTTCAATTTTCTCTTTTTGTTTCAACCACATATGAATATTTTTGACATTTTCATTAATAATATTTTTATACCCCAAAAATCCGCCCAATGAGTCAAACACTTCTAAATTGAATGCGTTGGTTGGTTTTAAGGGGGGGGGGGGTAGCGGTATCCCAGACTAAAAAGCCAATGGGGAATTGCCCTGTCACGTTATCAAAGCTATCCGCAGGCACCATAAACCCCTCTAAAAATTTAGCTTTAAAGATTTCTCTGAATTTTTTAAAATTGCTAGAGTTGAGGTATTTGAGCGTTGAAAAACTCGCCATGATGCAGCCATCCAATTCCTTATAAATGCGCATGAAAAATTGAGCGAAAAGTTCGTTAGCCCCAGACCCTAAAAAATTTTTATAGGTTTCATGAGTCTTATTGTTTCTTGCAACCTTGGCTTTGTGTTCGCCTGTGCCGCTCATTTTAGCTTTGTTGCCCGCTTCTGCATAAGGCGGATTGATGTAAATGATGAGTTTTTTTCGTTTCTCTTGGTCTTTTAAGATTTCTTGCAAGCTTTTTGGCAGCTTATCGCTGAAAAAATCATCGTTTAAAAAGTCAAATTGAAAGACATGATTTTCCAGTAGTTTTAAGTGGTTTTTTGCAGCCAGATCTTTAACGATTGCCACATCGTTGCTGTCTAAAGTGGATAGATACAAATTAGCCTTATTCAATAAACCCTGAAGCAAATTCCCAGTCCCCCCAGCACAATCCCAAATGATATAATCCTCTTGATAATCTTGTCCCAAAGCTTTAGCTAAATATTCTTGACTCTTTTCCACCCAGATTTTAGGGGTAAAAAACGCTCCTTTCCTTTCCCTCACATCGCTTGGCACTAACAAATCGCGCCGCTCTAAAATAAACGCTTGAAACTCTAATTTAGGAGGCCTTTCATAAATCCTCCAAAATTCTTTGTGGGCTTGTTGGCCGTCTGTGAAACCAATTTCCATAAAATCTATTTTACCTAACTCATTCACACCCCTTTTCAATTTATAATAACTGGAGTTTAAAATCGTTTGCAATTTCTCAATAATGGTTTTATCGCCATCGCTAAGCAAATCCGCTAAATAATAGTCTGCGTCTAAAATGCCTTTGGTTTTAGCCACTTCCCAATCTATATCAATGGTAGGTTTGACAGCTTCAAGCCACTTTTGATAGATCGTAAAGAAATTGTTTTTATCAATCTGAATTTTGTTGAGTAAATGGCTAGAGTTTAAATTGTTTTCAATAAATTCTTTGCATTCCTGGCTTTGGGTTTTAAAGTCAAAAACGAATTTATGGGATTTGCTCATGGCTTTAAACGCATCTAAAGCGTGTTTAAAACTCTCTGTGTTGTGGTTGCTTGGGGTGATAGAAAAATCTATATCGCTTTTATAAAAAAATCTTGTGATTGCATCATCAAAGGCGATAAATTCCATTCTAAAAGCGTTAAAAGCGCACAAATAAGGCGGTGTGTGGTGGGTATAAAGCCTGTGCTTGCCTATGGTTAAAAGAAGTTGCGTGAAAGCTTTGTCCAAATCGTCAAAATCGCCCCTTTTAGCTTCGCCCCATAAAATGGGTAAGGTAGCGTTAAAGTGCTTATAGCTTAGCATGAAATCTATTTTATCCCCACTATAAAGGAATTTTTTATCCTTAAAGAACTCGGCTTTGATCTGGCTTTTTAAGGGTTCTTCATTGAGATTGCTAAAATCTAAAAGCATTCAAAATACCACCGTTTTGTTTTCATGCACAAATACCCGATCTTCTAAAACCAGTTTTAACGCCCTAGCCAAAACCAGTTTTTCTATATCCTTACCCGCTAGGCGCATTTTTTCCACGCTGTAATTGTGGTTAATGGGCAGAGTGTCTTGTAAAATAATTGGCCCAGCATCAAGGCTTTCATTCACAAAATGCGCCGTGGCCCCGATGACTTTCACGCCCCTTTCAAACGCTTGCTGGTAAGGGTTAGCCCCAATGAATGCGGGCAAGAAACTATGATGGATATTTAAAATCTGATTTTCATAACGCTTCGTAAAATCATGGCTTAAAATGCGCATGTATTTGGCTAAAACGAGCAGATCCGCGCTCACTTTGTGTTTTAATTCTAGGTCTTTAATGATCGCTAAAACTTCTTTTTCATGCAAAATTTGATCAACGCAAGGCGCGTAAAAATAAGGGATGTCAAATTTTTCCACTAAAGGGCGTAAAATCTCGTAATTAGAAATAACGCCTAAAATTTGAGCGTTCAATTCCCCCCCATACACCCTTAAAAGCAAATCCCCTAAGCAATGGCTCTCTTTAGTAGCGAGTAAAATGATGTTTTTTTTATGCGTTAAAATGACTTCAATCAATAGCTCGTTAAAGTTTTCTAAGGCTTTAAAAAGAGCGGTTTTTAAGGATCGCTCTTCTTGCTCTTTAATTTCAGTATTCAAGGGCTTCATTTCTTTTTGGATTTTTAGCCGCATGAAAAAGCGCTGTTTTAAGGGATCAACAAATTCATCGTTTTTAACGATGTTATAGCCCTTGTTAGCGATAGTGGTGCTAATCGCGCTCACCAAACCTTTAGAGTCTCTAGCTTGAATTTTTAAAATAAATTCTAACATCTTTATCTCATTAATAATTGATAGCCAAAGGCTTGCGTGATGATGTTTGTGGCTGATTGCGTGGCTTTTTCAATGAAGCGCTCCATAGGGCTTTTTTCTAGCCAATAGGCTTTTTTAACCTTACTCAATTCCATTAAGCGGTTTTGGGCTTGCTTGATCGTGCTGATTTTATCAATGAGTTTTAATTTTAGAGCGTTTTGAGCGCTAAAGACCTTCCCTTCAGCAAAATCCTTATAATCCTTAGCGTTTAATTTCCTGGCTTTAGCGACATCATCCACAAACATTTGGTATTGCTCATTGACTAAATTTTGCAAAAAATCTTTTTCGTTGGGTTTCCATGCTCTGGTGAAAGTGCCTATTTCTTTGTATTCGCCCGCATGCACGCCTTGAGTGGCTACGCCGACTTTATTGAGCAAATTTTCCACATTCGCGCCTGAAAAAATCACCCCAATCGATCCGATCAAACTCGCTTTAGAGGCATAAACTTCGCTCGCTTGCATGCCCGCATAATAGCTCCCGCTCGCCATAACCCCCCTAGCATACGCTAAAACGGGCATTTTTTGCTTCAAATCAGCGATTTTTTCGCTCAATTCCACGCTCGCTGACACAGCCCCACCAGGAGAGTCAATCAACAATAAAACGCCCTTAATGCTAGGGGTTTTTAGGATTTTATCCACTTCTTTGTCAAAATCCTCGGTGCTAAAAATCGCCCCATTTAAATAGAGTTTAGCGAGATTGGGCGGTTCGCTTGGCGTGCTTTCTTTAGCGCTAAAAAAGACTAACACAATCAATAACAGCACAAACGACTTGAAATACTTCGTGATGAAATCTAAAGGCATAATGATTAAAGCCTTAAAGATTTTTTGAATGAAACTCCACATGCAGCTTTTCCTAAACTTAATATTTGACCATAAGAGTGTATTATACTTCAAATGTTTTAAGGATTAAATCATGGCGTGTAAATTTTGCCCTAAGATCAGAAAAACAGATTGGATTTTTATTTTAATCGCCGCTTTGGGTTTTTATTTGGTCAATAAACTGGGGTATGTGCCCCAATTCACCCCTACTTCAAAATCTTCACGCCCTCTTCCACACCCTATTGAAAAGCCTAGCGATATGACCGAAGAAGAAAGGAAAAAGCGTTTTATAGAGTTGCAAAAAGCATGCTTACTCCATAAAGACAAGAAAGCATGCGAAGAGGTTTTTTAGATTGTTTTTGTTGGTTTTGCGCTTTTAGGGTCATGCTACTTGTAAATTTATACGCTCTTTTTGTTTGCAAAAAGGCTTTTTTTAGCGGTGGTTTTTAGTTATTCCAACACCCCCCAACACCCCAAAATTCAAGCACTCTTAAGCTAAGTCTAAGTCTACTATAATCAAAGGATTTTAAAGGGAACTTAAAATCGTATTTATAATTTATAAATGTTTAGAATGAATGAAAACATTAAAGAAATCATAAAAGCTTTTAAGGTTGATTTAGATAGTAGTAAAAATCAAATTATGTTAAAACCCATTGCACGCTCTTTTAACAACCAAGCCCATCAAATTAATGAAGCGGCTGAAAAGATTCACGAACTCATTAAAAACGCCCCATATTCTAACGACAACATCGTTTTAAAACGCAATGAAATCAAAGAAGCCTTTTTTAGCCCGTTCAAACCGCAGTTAAAAAACGCTCAAGTGTTCCTTTCGCATTCGCATGCGGACAAAAATAAGGCTTTAGAGGTTAAAGACTATTTGGAAAGCCAAACAAAACGCAAAGTGTTTATCGATTCGCTTTTTTGGGATTATAAAGACGATGTCTTAAACGAATTAGCAAAATACGATTGTATAAGTAGGATTGAAGACGCTTTCACGCTCATTCTCAGAGAGTCTTTAGAAGACATGATTGAAAAATGCCCTTATTTCGTGTTTTTACAGAGTAAGAATAGCGTTTCCAATCAAGGGCTATCGCACATCACTTATTCCGCATGGATTTATGAAGAATTAAAGATCGCTAACACTTTTATAACTGGCACTACTCTAAAAGAATCGCACATTAAAGCCATGTGCGTTTCTTACGATGTCACAAACTTATTAAGGAGGTTTAAACCTATCTCTCTTGATAGTTTGTGCAAGAAAATCGCTCCTAATCTTATAACAAAGGATACAAAATGAAAACTTATCAAAAATTACTAAGTGCAAGCTGTTTGGCGTTGTATTTAGTGGGCTGTGGGAATGGTGGTAGCAGTGAATCGCCGATTGAGATGATTGCAAATAGCGAGGGTGCGTTTCAAATCGACTCCAAAGCAGATAGCGTTACTATTCAAGGCGTGAAGCTTAATCGGGGTAATTGTGCTGTCAGTTTTTCTCAAGTATATGCTCGATCAATTTCTGTGCAAGACTTTAAAAATGAAGCAAGTGCGTACGAGTATATAAAAGATAAGAAAAGGTTAGCAGACATGCAGAATAAAATTTCTCAATTAGAACAAAAGGGTTTGATGATGGAACATCAAACCCTTAAATTTGGGGAAAAAATAGAGGGCATTTCTCAAGGGTGCGATATTATAGAGGCAGAAATACAGACCGATAAAGGCTCCTGGACTTTTAACTTCAACAGATAATCAGGCAAATATGGACAATCATAACCCCACAGACAGAGCAAAAATCCTTATAGAAGAGCTTAAAATATTACAAGGCGTTATCAACAGAATGGCACAAAATTCTTTGGAGTGCAAGAAATGGACACTCGCGCTCGCTGTGGGTGTCTTATCCCTCAAAATAGAGGCGATCTCTCATCTTTATGGGTTATGCGTTTTAGGGGTGTTGTTAGCATGTTTTTATCTTTTAGACGCTTATTATCTCACGCAAGAAAGGTTGTTTAGGGAGCAATACCAATGGCTGATAAAAAACAGACTCAAAACCGATGAAAGGCTGTTTGAAGTCTTTCCTGCTCATCAAACTTGCCGGTGCGTGCAATTCTTATGCTCCATGTTTTCGTTTAGCCTTTTCCCTTATTGGGTGTTAGGTCTTTGCTTGGTGGTCTATGGTTTTGTTTTGAATTCTGTTTCAATGAAGTGTTGGCTATAAAAGAGCCTGACTTCAATCAAACGATAACTTTTGAAGCGTTTTAAGATTTAGGGTATCGCAAAATAACCACTCCCTTATATGCATTTCACAAAAAATAAAACTTAACACGCAAGAAATCAAAAACAAGCAAATCAAAAATAAGCAAGAATTGCAATCAT
>NZ_SHOW01000004.1:0-54952 GCF_011175115.1 Helicobacter pylori
ACGCAGTCCTTATAAGCCTTAACGCTTTTTTTAACTTCTTCTAATAGTTTCCTCGCTTCAGGGGTGAGTAGTTTCTCGCATTCTTTTCTTTCAGCTTCAGTTTTAGCTTGAGATACGCAGTCTAAATAAGCCTTAACGCTCTTTTTAGATTCTTCTAATAGTTTCCTAGCTTCAGGCGTGAGCAATTTCTCGCATTCTTGTTTCTCTTTTTCATTCCTAGCTCTTGATACGCAGTCCTTGTAAGCCTTAACGCTCTCTTTAGCTTCTTCTAATAGTTTTCTCGCTTCAGGGGTGAGTAATTTCTCGCATTCTTTTCTTTCAGCTTCGTTTTTGGCTTTTGATACGCAATCCAAATAAACCCTAACACTCTCTTTGGCTAAAACCTTTTTCTGTAAGTCTTTAGGGAGATCTTTCAAGCACTCTTTCCGTTCTTCATCGGTTTTAGCGTTTTTCAAACAATCTAGCGCTTGATTCTCTAATAGTTTTTTCGCTTCAGGCGTGAGCAATTTCTCGCATTCTTTTTTTTCAGCTTCGTTTTTGGCTTTTGATGCACAATCCAAATAAGCTCTAACGCTCTTTTTGGCTTCTTCTAACTTTTTTTTCGCTTCAGGCGTGAGTAATTTCTCGCATTCTTGTTTCTCAGCTTCAGTTTTGGCTTGAGATACGCAATCCAAATAAGCCTTAACGCTCTCTTTGGCTTCTTCTTCTAAAAGTCTTTTCGCTTCAGGCGTGAGTAATTTCTCGCATTCTTGTTTCTCAGCTTCAGTTTTGGCCTGAGATGCGCAGTCTTTATAAGCTTTCAGGCTCTCTTTAGCTAAAATATCGCTTTGTAAGTCTTTAGGGAGATCTTTTAAACACTTTTTTCGTTCTTCATTGGTCTTAGCGTTTTTCAAACAATCTAGCACTTGTTGTTCTAACTTTTTTTTCGCTTCAGGCGTGAGTAATTTCTCGCATTCTTTTTTCTCTTTTTCATTCCTAGCTCTTGAAACGCAGTCCTTGTAAGCCTTGACGCTCATATCAGCTAGTAGTTCTTTTTGCAAGTCTTGGGGAATATTTTTCAAGCACTCTTTCCGTTCTTCATCGGTTTTAGCGTTTTTCAAACAATCTAGGGCTTGTTGTTTCAATCTTTCTATAGCTTCTTTAGACAAGCCTTTCAAGCATTCGTTTTTCTCAGCTTCTGTTTTGGCGTTCTTGATACAATCCTTATACTCTTGAAGCTCTTTTTGAAGCTCTAATTCCTTGCGGAATTTCTCTCTAATCTCAGGGTCATTTATGAGTTTTAGGCACTCTTTCCGTTCTTCATCGGTTTTAGCGTTTTTCAAACAATCTAGAGCCACTTGAACTTTTTGTTGGTTCAGTAAGCTTTTTTTCAGGTTTTCATCTTTGATTAAATCTAAACACTTGATCCTTTCTTCTTCAGTTTTGGCATTTTTGATGCAGTCGTTATAAGCCTCTAGAGTCTTTTTCATTTGATCTTGAAGTTTTTTGTCTTTGATAAGCTTCAAACATTCTTCATAGTTGCCACCATTACCAATACACTCATAAAAGGCTCTCAATGGGTTTTTGTCCTCAATTTCTGCAATATTCAAATAGTTGTATAAGGTTCTATTGGGATCATCATTGAAGAAAAGATTCTTATCGATCATATTGCCTTTTTCATTCCGTTCTTTCAGTAATCGGTTATACTCTTGCCTTATTTGGATTTCATCATTGACATAAAGATTCCTGTCTTTGCTAAAACGAGAGCTTTTATCTTCCAAAGGTATAAAGTAGTGAAAAATGCTTCTAGAAAATAAAATAATCACGATAAGAACAGCGACTACAATGCCACCAATAATGTATTTTTTTTTGCTTCCTTTGATAATCTCTTGATCGTTAGAGTCGTTAGTTATTTCTTCTAGCTTGTCTTCATCAAAATGGGTTTTAGCTTCTGTGGGGTTGTCAAGATGATTATCTGAACTTTCTTCTTTTAAAAGATCTTCAAAATGATTGGCTTCTGTTGCTTCTTCATTAGATAGATCTTGGGGTGAATCTTGTTGGGTTTTTTCAGAAGTTTCATCATCAATTAAGTCCGTTTGAGTTTCTTCTTGATGCCAATTATTTTCTTGATCGTCTTCTTCGTTCAGTTTTTGGGTTTCTTCATCTAAACTCTTTTGCTGAGTGAAAGGTCTTTTATCATCAACTAATTTTCTGGCTTTCTTGAATAACTTATCTGCCAGACTGCCATTGCTAGATTCTGAAGTTTCATTACCTCCAGAATCCATTTGAGTTTGGGTTTCTTCTGGCTTGTCTTCATCAAAATGGGTTTTAGTTTCTGTGGAATTGTCAAGATGATTGTCTGAACTTTCTTTGGATTCTTTTAAAAGATCTTCAAAATGATTGGCTTCCGTTGCTTCTTCATTAGATAGATCTTGGGGTGAATCTTGTTGGGTTTTTTTAGAAGTTTCAAGTTTATCGTTTTCTTCATTCATGTCTTAACGCCTTTTTATTTATCTCTGACAAGAGGGAGCTTTTTAATCACACGCTCCAATTCACCATAGTTTTTGATATTGTAATTTTTTGTCAATGGATTTTTCCCATAGCCTTTATTGATCACTGTTACAAGGGCTTTGTCTTTAATGAGCTTAAACTTCTCTGCAATTTCATTGACTCTATACCATCTCAATCCTGAATTAGTCATGTTAGGATCAATGGCGGCATCAGTCATGCTCAATTTCCCATCAGGTTGAACCACAAAAATAGCAGGTTGGAGAGTGATGTTTTTGAAACCAAAATAAGTGAATGTGCCATCATCAAAAATTTCAGAGGGCATAATATGTTTAGAGCGTTTTTCAGGTGCTTGGTAGTAATTGTAGTTTCTAGGCACAGGGTTTCTTTTTAACGCATTATGCACATATTGGGTCTCTAGCGCCTTTGCTTGATCTAGTATAATTTTTTGTTTTTCTTCTCTTATTTTTTCTTTGTTGATAATCTGTTCATTGCTCGCCATCATTACTCTATTAATGTAGGCTGTGGTGTTGAGATTTTCTTGCTTGATCAATTCTCTCTGTCTCTTTGCTTCTTCTCTCTTTTTTAATTCCTCTTCAATAACGCTAGAGACTTCGTGTCTTTGTGGGTATTCTAATTTGACTGTTAGATACGCTGAAGCAAAATTGTCTTTTTGAGCTATTCTCAAAATGAATTGATACAAGGCTTTATTGGTCCGCACAACAAGATTGGTTCTCCAAGCGCTATCGCTAGGAGATAATTCTATGGAGTTATCCTCAGGGCTTTTTTGAGATTTATCTGTCTTAATACTGATTTTATCTTTGGCTCTTTGCTTGATTGTCTCTTCAGCTTGTTTCTTGTTGAGTTCTTCAATTTGTTTGAGCGCATTAGCTTGAGCCTGCTCTTGCATGTCCTCTAGTCGTTCCATTTGGTCTAATTCATTTTCTCGTTGTTGCTTGATCAATTCGCTAAGATTTTTGTTATTGCTCAAATTTTGTGGGTTACTCATAGCGTTAGTGAGATTTTCTAAATTGGCTCTATTTTTTGCACGCTCCTCCTTTCTTTTTTCTCTTTTATCTTTTTGTGCCTTTTGTGCCTGTTCTTTAGCTTCTTTTTCTTTTTCTAGAGCTTTTTTTTGTTCTTCTAATTCTTTAGGGTCAGGCGCATCTACGATAAGTTTTTTTGTTTTTAAAAATTCTTGGTAATCTCTTGTCATTAGGGCAAAATTCACTGCTTCTTTTTCAAACATGAGATTACTTTTTACCGATTTAGGTTGAATGAATATGTGATTAGAATTAGGCACAATACTCCAACCTTTATTGAAACCTGTTGTGATGTAAGAAATAGTTTCATCTTTTTCAAGTTGGATCACGGTAACATTGTCTAATGAAGTCCAAATCGTAATAGGTTTTTCATCTCCCAAATAAGCAATCTTCTTATTCACCACTTTCACCCTGCCACGATTAAAATTTTTAATGTCAGGTGCTGCTGCTTCTATTACGCTAGATAAAAATAAATAACCAAGACAGAAACAGCCAACAATTTTTTTAAAAAATGCCTGCTCCATCAACAATTCCTCTTAAAAAATATTTGTAATTGTAACACAAGAATATAGCGGCTAGCCTTTAAACATAGATCCACCAACTCTTCCCACCATTAAGGCATCTCTTTCTCTATCCATTCTGCTACCATCCATAGAAACAGAGCTGAAAATGGTATTAACGATCGCATTGACACTCTCAATAATCGTCTCTATGAAACCTTTTAAAATAAATAGGGTGATCAAACTCGCAATAGTTGAATCGATACCCAATCCCCCTTGATTGATGTTTTGTATAGCAACAGAGGGCGTTATGGTCAAATTGAATGCCAATAATGCCAAAACACCAAAGAGCAAAATAGGAATAGCTAGAACCAAGATAAACAAATTATTAATGAACCATATCAGTATGTTTTTCATAGAATCTTTGAACCAATCTAGCACGATCAAACATACTGCAATAGGGAACACAATACCGCTAAAAGCCCCCGCTATCAAAGGTTTCACAACCACAGTGCTTATTCTCATAATGATAGTTACTTGCATAAAAATGGCGAATAAAGAAATACCTGCCACTTGCAAGCCTTGTAACAAACTAGGAGCGTTGTTGCCAACATTAGAAAAAACAGCTCTTACCGCAGGTAAAATTGAATTAACAGTGTAATTCAGCACTAAATCTAAAGCCCAAAAAAGAACTTGATTCAGCCCAAAAGCGCCTGCTAAACCAAAATAAATAGAATAAGAGATTTTATAAAGATAACCAAAACCTGCATAGGCGATAAAAGAGACCATCGCCATTTTGAATAATGTCCCCCCAACAAATCGCATGTATTCAAAACCTATGTTAATCTGAATGTTACTTGAAATATCCCTCAATTTCATAAAAGAAATAAAAACAAAAATCCCAAAAACAATATAAATCAGGTAAGAAACAAAATCAAGATATGACCCTTGCCCTATGATAATATCAGGCAGATTGACTACACCATATGCAGGAAGAACAGCAGCGTCCGCTCCTTTGACAACAGATTCTAATGCGGCAAAAGCAAGCATGGCTGTAGTGTTGTTTTGCAGTTTATTTGCAGTGAATTCTTTACCAATCAGCCAAATTAAACCATCAGCTGTAATATTCGTAGAAGCTTGAGCAGTTATTGAGCCAATTATTTGTAAAAGAATATTACCTTTCACATTGTCCTCAACACCGCCTTTGGTAAAATTCTGAATCTTGTTGCTCAAATTGTCTAGCACGCTATCCATGGATACATCTATGTTTTTATTTATCAATGCGTTCCAACCAAAATTACAGCCACTTGATGGCGTTAGAGCAAAACCTTGTATAGCTGTAGCAACACTTGCCCACGCCGATCCCCATAAAGGACCTAAAGTATTCAAATATTTCACCAGATTGCTAGCGGCTAAACTTGTGGCTAATGGTGTGCTAAGCGCTTCGATCACACCCTGCCCTGAACTCTTTCCACTCCCTGATGCACCAATAGATGTATAGCCTGTCAAAATATCTGCAAAACTTTTGTTGGTTAAAACATAACTCGGTATCAGCATGCAATAAACTGTTTGGTAAATTTTGAGATTTGAAACAATGGGCAAATCAATAGCTTTCAACCAATTAGGAACAATGAGAAAAAAACTTATGATCGTTACTAAAAAAGTCCTTTTAAGATTAAACATGTTCTTATTTATTTAATGCCTTATTTTTTGATTCCACTTCTTTAATCTTTCTCAAAATTTCGCTTACCGTCTGTTCGTTTTGCAAATCTGTGATTTGAATGTCAAACACTTTGAAGCCAAAAGGATTGATGATAAGATTTTCTTGAGAAGAGTTGCCTCTAGCAAAATCATAATAAATAGTTACTTGTTTTTTAGTGATATATTCATAATTTTCCATTGTATCAGGTGTGATTTTGATGGTAATGAAAAATGTTAATCTCGTTAAGGGACTATTTTTGACTTTTTCTCTTTGTATGTTAGAGCTAATGATAGCTTCTGCTCGGACTTTATCTACGAATTGTCTGATATTTTCATTGAACATTCTCATTGCTTGGGTTTGGAAACTCACATCGCAATATTGCATTAGTTGATCCTTGCGATCCCTCAAAGAATTTTTGCTATAACCAAACAGCAATGAGACAAATTTTGAAGTTGCACTATCCACAACAGCTTCAGAATTGACAATTTGCCTAGCATCGGATCGTTTGACAATTTTAAATTCTCCTGTGTATCGATCAATGCCATAAACAAATATATCCGTTTTCTTCAAAGGCATCATCATCACAATACTCGTTATAGCGGCGACATTGAGCACCATAGAGAGATAAAAAGCCCTTTTGAAAGTCCTATTGGCCTTATTGAGTTTAGCCAATCTATCAAGGGCTATTACACCCCCAACCAAATTTTCATCAATCAAGACTTCTTCGTTTTTTTTCCCTAACATGCGACAGCTTTATTGTTTAATTATTGGTTTGTTGGTTGTAAAATTTGAGAGATTTTTTCATTAAAAACTCCTTAAAATAATCCTAATTATAGCAAAATTTCTGTAAAAATATGTATTTGAAAAACCTTTAACAAAAACCTTTTTGGATAAGGCGTTGAGCAAAGATTCCTTGATAAGTAATGTAAGCAGCGACTTGTTTCA
Organism: Helicobacter pylori; assembly: GCF_011175115.1. Lineage (GTDB taxonomy): Bacteria > Campylobacterota > Campylobacteria > Campylobacterales > Helicobacteraceae > Helicobacter > Helicobacter pylori_DF. The sequence goes on from NZ_SHOW01000004.1 coordinate 6,678, forward strand.
AACAAGAAGCAAGATGAAACACGATGCAACTCAAAAAGTAAGAGTAATGAGTAAGCAGCCGTAATCAGTAATGAAATTTTAGAAGCGCCTAATTCAAAGAGATAAGACAATCGCAACTCATAGAAAGAAGAGAATGGTATAATATCAAAACAATTTCTTAATTTAATTCTTGAAAAGGAATTTCATGAACGATACAACAGAGCATCATGGATCCAATCCGCTAAACGCCCCACCACCTAGCAACTCACAGAGCAATGATCTCTTAAATTTGCTAGACTCATTATATCCTAAAGGGAGTTTAGGAGAGCAAAGATTTCACGAAGCTTTAAAAAATCAAGAAGAGTTGAAAAATATCCTAATAGAAATAGAAAAGCTACCGCAAGAAAAAAGGTATGAACTTCTGATGCAGATAGGACAAGCCAAACAGAGAATAATGGAAGCATACGCTCATTCATTCTTAGGATATATAGGGGGACTAGAGCATCTGTTAGGATTGTGTATGGGTGGGATATTTGTTTTGTTTGCAGTCTATTTTGTATTTTTAAGAACTAGCAAAAACACAGAGCTAGTGGAAAGTCTAAAAACAAAACTAAAACTTCAGTATTTTTACTATGCCTTTGGTGTGGGTGCGGTTTTATTTTTTGGATTAGAAACAATTAGATCGATTTATGAACTATATATCTTAGGAATTGGTAGCACTAACGACAAGGTGCTCTTTGTTTTGAAAAACATTTGCTTCATAGGTATGGGCTATTTGATCTATAAAGTTATTAAAGTTATTGGTATAAAAAATTTTATCAATGGTCTTTTCACTTCAAAGAAACAAGAGCAATAAGGAGAAACAACTAATGAAACTGAGAGCAAGTGTTTTAATCGGTGCGACAATTCTGTGCTTAGCTTTAAGTGCGTGCAGTAATTATGCGAAAAAAGTGGTGAAACAAAAGAACCATGTTTATACGCCTGTGTATAATGAACTGATAGAAAAGTATAGTGAGATCCCCTTAAATGACAAACTCAAAGACACACCATTCATGGTGCAAGTGAAGTTGCCAAATTACAAGGACTATTTGTTGGATAATAAACAAGTTGTACTAACTTTCAAACTTGTTCATCATTCTAAAAAGATTACGCTCATAGGCGATGCCAATAAGATCCTTCAATACAAGAATTACTTCCAAGCTAATGGAGCGAGATCCGACATTGATTTTTACTTGCAACCCACTTTGAATCAAAAGGGTGTGGTGATGATAGCGAGTAACTACAATGATAATCCTAACAGCAAAGAAAAACCACAGACCTTTGATGTGTTGCAAGGGAGTCAGCCAATGCTAGGAGCTAACACAAAAAACTTGCATGGCTATGATGTGAGTGGAGCAAACAACAAGCAAGTGATCAATGAAGTGGCAAGAGAAAAAGCCCAGCTGGAAAAAATCAATCAGTATTACAAAACTCTCTTGCAAGACAAGGAACAAGAATATACCACTAGGAAAAATAACCAACGAGAAATTTTAGAAACCTTGAGTAATCGTGCAGGTTATCAAATGAGGCAAAATGTGATTAGTTCTGAGATTTTTAAGAATGGCAACTTGAACATGCAAGCCAGAGAGGAAGAAGTTAGGGAGAAGTTGCAAGAAGAAAGAGAGAATGAATACTTACGCAATCAAATCAGAAGTTTGCTCAGTGGTAAGTGATTGAAAGAAAAGGAGAGAATAGATTTTTCTAAGGGTAGAGAGCAACGCCAACGGGCGTTAGCTTTACTTGATAGGTAAGGCGATCAGGTAGGTAATCTTTTTAAAGCACTCATCATTTTTTAATTCTGTTTCTGCCCAAGACGAATATTTTTCAAACTGAATTTTGTTAGTTACACCGAGATTTTTTGTTCGTTTTCCACATCAAGCATTTTGCACTCCTTTTTCTTCCATGTATTTTTCAAGATCAAATTTCATCAGCAAATCCCTAACATAGTCGTTATATTGTTCAATGGTTTTTAGATTAGCGTAGAAATTCACTTCTTCATCTGTCATCACAAACAATTTCAATAGTGGGAGCTTAGTATCATACAATTCTATTTGCGAGTCCATTTCTCTAATACTCATCTTAAACATGATGGGCTTGCTGAAGAAAGGCAGAAATATTCCAAGAATTGATCGATCAAATTTGGAGAATAAGAAATTAGGATTTTCTGCAATCGCATGCAACAGTTCCATAGTCTCATTCTCAAGCAAACGATAAACCTTTTTAAATTTATCAACACCAATGCTTTTGATAACAGCGCGATAATCTTTCATGTAATTTCTTAGAACCTTATCTAACGCTCCCTTGTTTGTATGCATCTGTTTAAAAAAATCATGCATGGTTTTTATTTGATCCATGATTTTCTTTTTTTCATCAGTGCCTAAAAGTTCGTTCTCTTGCAAGCTCTTAATAAGTTTTTCTTTCTTATCTTTTGAGTTGGCAATCATTAAGAAGAGTTTTCGCATGTTATTACTCATATCGCTCTTGATCCCTTCAATGGATTTTTGTTTCTCTTCAGATTGTTTAAATCGTAAAGGTTTATATTGAAATTATACAATATCTGTTGCGTGAAAATTTCAGAGCGGTCATAATTCAAAGAGCAAGAAACTATTTTTTTAACCATAAAATATTGCTTCAATCACTCTCATATCTATTTTTCAAAACCTACAAAAAACGCTTTCACAAATAGCCCTAAACCGATTTAAAAAAGTTCTAATATTATAATTATTTTTAAAAAGCAAGATCGGTTGTAAGAATCGTTACAACTAAAATAAAGAGTCAAGATAACTCATTTTCAAAAAGAAGCCTTAAGTAATAAAATCATAATGTTCAGCTAGTAATCTATTGCCTCGTTGATCAAACAAAGCTCTGCATGAAAGATGAAAAAATTTCATCTTTAGATAGTTAATACACCACTAGAGTCTTACTTGAGAGACACTCATTTTATTAGTGGTTTTGTCTGATTTGTTGCTACCAAAACCATTACCAACCAAAGCAGATCCCATGTTTTTGATACTATCGAATCCATTCTTCAGCACTTCTGCCATAAAATTCTTGATATTGTCCATAGGCAAGTTGAATTTTTTCCCTAATATTTCATTAAGTCCCATCACTAACATCAGAAAGAACAAAAAATTTAATATCATAGAAAACAAATCATTGGATAAACCTGTAAAAAGATTTATTCCGCCACCCAACAAAGAAGCTAAAATTTTTCCCATACTCAGTCCTTTTATTTTTGGTTGTGTAAGTTCTTGCTTGTTCGGATCTCTAATGCGTGTTTTAGTAGGAAGCATTTCACAATAGCATACCTAAAGCTACTAAGAAAATTCTTGAATCTAAGATTACTCATGAAATCAAGCGATAAGCAACCACCAATCGCAAACAAATCAAATATTCTGCCACCAAACAAGCCATATCCTTTTTGTTTTTATCTCCTAATTATAGCAAATTTTTCTCAATATTAATTTGGAAAACCACCACCATATCAAAAACAAATTACTAACACACTAGATGCAGAATTATTTTTAAAAAACGCTCCTTTAAATTTAAAATCATGGGGTTTTAGGATTTGAATACCAAAAATCGATTGGTTTTTTCAAATAAGCTAGATTTGGGTATGTGCTTAAAAAGATTTTAGTTTTTAGTCAGTAAGGTTTTATGCTAATGTTTGGAAATAAAGAAATTTCTCTAAATCAAGTCTTGAGAAATTTTTGAACGAATCATAAGAACCAATTTTGCCATTGAGTCATAAGCATGATTAGCTTCATTGTGAAATTTGCGTGGCTTAAGAGATAGTATTTGCTTATTATGCTGAGAGAAACGAGTAGCAAAAGATAAGTAGTGTAATAAAAAAAGCTAGGTTTTATTATAAGAGCAAACAAGAATAATATTGGATAAACTAAAATCACCCCTGCCCCATAAGAAAAAAGCGCTATTAAAAAACCTATAACGATAGAGCTGATATTGAACAGCCTGTAATAAAGGCTGTACTTATCTAAATGTTTGTTGAAAGAATGTTTGAATTGTAAAAAGTTTTGTTTCAATTTGCTAACCGGTCGTTTCATTTTGGTTTTGAAAGAACTAGTTCAAGGTGGTGAACCTATAAAGGAGCAAAGGAGCATAGGAAATAATAAGTATTTTACAAAACCACCTTAATCTAGCTCAAAATCCCAAAGAATACCCTACTATGCTGATACTAACATGTGATATAACACAAACCAACGATTTGTTTATTTATGTCAAACAAAGAATAGAAAACATCTATCTAAAGAATAACTAAAGAACAAAGGAGTTTCTATCCAAAAAACACCAATCCATTGTATAAAAATAACCTTAAGAGAAACTTAAAAAATACCAACAAGCCGCATACAAGCAAGCAAAACATAATACTATAAGACCTAGATTTTACTTACCTTTTGGATATGGAAAAATTTTGATTCATAGTTTTGTAAAAATTGTGGTAAAATGTATTGATATTTTTTGAAATTTTAAGGTTACAAAAACTATAAGATGCTTGCAAAAATCGTTTTTAGCTCATTGGTTGCGTTTGGAGTTTTGTCGGCTAATGTGGAGCAGTTTGGTTCATTTTTCAACGAGATAAAAAAAGAACAAGAAGAAGTGGCTGCAAAAGAAGACGCTCTTAAGGCTCGCAAAAAGCTCTTAAATAATACGCATGATTTCTTAGAAGACTTGGTTTTTAGAAAACAAAAAATCAAAGAGCTTGTGGATTACAGAGCTAAAGTTCTTTTAGATTTAGAAAACAAATACAAAAAAGAAAAAGAGGCTCTAGAGAAAGAGACAAGAGGTAAAATCCTTACTGCTAAGTCAAAGGCTTATGGTGATCTAGAGCAAGCCTTAAAAGATAACCCTCTTTATAAGAAACTTCTTCCTAACCCTTATGCCTATGTTTTAAACCAAGAAACATTCACGCAAGAGGATAAGGAGCGTTTGAGTTATTACTACCCCCAAGTGAAAACGAGCAGTATTTTTAAAAAAACTACCGCTACCACTAAAGATAAGGCTCAGGCTTTGCTTCAAATGGGTGTGTTTTCTTTAGATGAAGAGCAAAACAAAAAAGCGAGCCGATTAGCTCTATCTTACAAGCAAGCGATTGAAGAATATTCCAATAATATTTCTAATTTATTGAGCAGAAAAGAATTGGATAATATAGATTATTACTTGCAGCTTGAAAGAAACAAATTTGACTCCAAAGCAAAAGATATTGCCCAAAAAGCCACCAACACGCTTATTTTTAACTCGGAACGCTTGGCGTTTAGCATGGCGATTGATAAGATCAATGAGAAATACTTAAGGGGCTATGAAGCTTTTTCTAACTTGTTGAAAAATGTCAAAGATGATGTGGAATTGAATACTTTGACTAAAAACTTCACCAACCAAAAATTGAGTTTCGCACAAAAACAAAAATTGTGTTTGTTGGTTTTAGACAGCTTCAATTTTGATACCCAATCCAAAAAATCTATATTAAAAAAGACTAATGAATACAATATCTTCGTAGATAGCGATCCTATGATGAGCGACAAAACAACTATGCAAAAAGAACACTACAAGATATTTAATTTCTTCAAAACAGTAGTTTCTGCATACCGAAACAATGTTGCCAAGAATAACCCCTTTGAATAGGAAAGGAGACGCTCTTGAAAAGTATCTTCAAAAAATTAGGTTCTGTCGCTCTTTATTCTTTGGTTGTTTATGGGGGCTTAAACGCTATCAATACGGCATTATTACCGAGTGAATACAAAGAATTGGTGGCTTTAGGCTTTAAAAAAATCAAAACACTCTATCAAAGACATGACGACAAAGAAATTACAAAAGAGGAAAAAGAATTCGCCACTAACGCTTTGAGAGAAAAATTACGGAATGATAGGGCGAGAGCAGAGCAAATTCAAAAGAATATTGAAGCGTTTGAAAAAAAGAACAACTCTTCTGTTCAAAAAAAAGCGGCTAAGCACAGAGGATTGCAAGAATTAAACGAAACTAACGCTAACCCTTTGAATGACAACCCTAATGGCAATTCTTCCACTGAAACCAAATCTAATAAAGATGATAATTTTGATGAGATGATCAATAAGGTGAATGAAGCTTTTGTGAAACCTGCTGCTCCGCTTGTGCCTGATGAGTGGAGAACGCCTGAAATTGAAATCATTATCAATAAGTGTATTATTTCAAGCAACGATTATGATGGGTTAAGAAAGTGTTTGATCAAAGACATCAAGGATCAAAAAATTCTTGCCCCCTTATTAGAAAAAATTCAAGAAATAGAGACAGAAAATAACAAGTTTTCTAGACAACACTTGAGTGGTTTAAAACTCGCTCTTAATAACAGCAACAATAGAACCTTTCTTATAGCTTCGTGTGCTATTTGTGAGAAGAGAAAAAAAGAAATGGAGCAAGAAAATAACTACCAAGATACTACAAATGCAAGTGAGTTTGGTACTACTGATACAAAAGAAGATGAAGCAAAAGATGCAACATCCTCAAACAATCACTCTAAATCCGAACTGCCCAATAGCGTCATTAATCAAATAGAACAAAGCATCGCTCATGGAAAAAAATAGCGATCCAAATTATTAGCTCAAAAAACAACTAGAGAAACAAATTCCAAAAATGAGAAATCATAGCTTGTCATCTCAGAAAATCATTTGACAATGATCTTACTTGATTGCCTTTCTTGTAGGTATTGTCGCTTGCTTTGTTCTAGGGATCTTTCTAATGCGTCCAACTCCTCTAAATAATTTAAAAAGACCTTGTTGTGAGCTAACATAAGCTTTCTGATTCCTTTGATGAAATTTTTATTCTTTAGGCTTTCTACAAGCGTCTGTGAAGCAGTGATTAAAGAAGCTGTACCTCCAATGTTGCTCTGATACGTCTTTAGGGAAGTTTCTAAACGCTCTCTTATATTTTGTTTTTCTTGCTCGATTTTCAGCTTCCCCTCACAATAAAGAACTAAAATTTTATCGGATATTCCGCATTGCTGCTCAGCAGTCTTTTGGTCTAAGGGATTGATTTTCATATAGGTTAATAAAAGTTCAGGGCTAGACATATAAGTCTTAAAAATCACATCTTCTGAGATGAAAAATAACTCATTCGCTTCAAAATTGGCTTTCAATAACGCTAAATCTCCTCTCAAAGCCATGGCCGCTTTTTTGATGTTTAGAGCATCTTCTTCACCCATTTTATCATTAGCGCTAGGGCTAGTGGTTGAAAAAATCTCATCTAAGTTTTTGAGCACTTGTTGGTTGGTCTCTTGGTAGGTGCTATCCAGTTGCTTTAAGCCGCTTGTTATATCTTCTGCCATCAAAACAGACAATAGCAAAAAAGAAAATAGGGTATTTTTCACGAGTGTTTTCATTTGACAATAACTTTAGAGTTAGCAATGTTTCTTGCTGTCGTTTCTCTCTCTAATTTCAGTTGTTCTTCCCAAAGATCGGCTTTTTTTTCAAGATTTTCTATATAGTTTAAATGATTTTCTGCGTTTAAGATAGCAGCTTCTATGAGTGCGTTCAAATCTACTGATCCTTTTAAGGTTTTGATTTCTCCATTGATCCCATTCAAATAAGCGATATTTTGAAAATCTGCATTACTCAGTTTATTTTGAATAAGGGCTACAATCATTCTGTAATTCTGAATAACCTGTTCCATAAGGCATGCTGAAATTTTTAGCCCATCAAGATAGGGGCATTTTGTGGGCGCTAGAGTGAATGTTTCAATGATTCCAAATGGTGCGCCCATGCTTGAAAAAAAACTAAGAGCAGGTGCATAGATGGCACTTTGAAACAAAGCCTGACCTGTTAAGGAATTATAGTCAATAAGGGTCGCTTTTTGCATAGCCTCTTTCAACCATGTTTCAAAACCTTCTAAGGTTTCTTCAAACGCCTTGATACCAATCGTATTGTAAGCGATGTATTGAGCGTTGTCAGAAGAACTTCCTAGAGCTTGAGAAAGCATTTCCATTTGTGTTTTTAGGGTAACGCTCGGTTCAAAGCTGTTTTTTAACGCTTCTAAGAGAGCGTTTTGCTGGTTCATTTTGAGCTTGATTATTTCGTTATTTTTTTGGAGCGCGATTTGCATGTTTTGGATTTCTGTTTGGGTATTAATTTTTTGTTTTTCCACGATCATTTTGACATTCCCCCCCAATGCACTAAGCGCGCTTGAATACCCTTCCATGACGCCAAGCAAGATGTCTGAACCTGCAAAAAACCCCCCTGTCATGCCATTGACACCATTAATAACGCCATTAGCCCCTTTTAACATAGCACTCATGGTTGCAAGCTGAGTTCTCAATTCTCCCTCTATTTGCGCTTGAATGGCTTTTTCTTTGGCACTAGATTGAGCCTCTATGGCTTTTAATTCGGCTTGAGCGGTTTTTTGTTTGGCTTGTGCGTCCGCCTGAATGGCTTTTAAGGCAGGTTCAAGCGTCATTACTACCTCTGCACCATTCAGAGACAAACCACAAAAAGTCAAGAAAGAAAATATGCTTAAAAAACATTTCACATCTCTTTCCTCACTTCACGATTATTTTAGTTTGCACCCTTTCTGTTAAGTAGCTATCTTTTTGCCCCTTAAGCTTGTCTTTGATGTAATCAAGGTAAGTCAAATGCGATTTCAAAAAAGATTTATTCGCTACTATATTGTAATTATATAGCGAGCTTATGTTAGAAATCGCTTGAGTGTCATAGGTGCTAGTAGCTAATCCTGATTGACCGAGTATCATTTGAGAAGCGTTCTGCAACAAATTGGTATTGTTTTTCACAAATTCTATATAGTATTCTCTCAAAATTTCTGCTACTTTCTCAGCATAGCAATAGACGGCAAGAACTTTGTCCCCAATAGGGCATGCAGGGGTGGTCATAGGATTAACGCCTGAAGTTAGGGCATTAGTGGCTAACGCTTGGTATTTAGCATAAACAGTGGGCATAGAAACACTCATAGGAGTCATAGAAATTTGCATGCAACTGAAAAACACTTTTGATGAGCCAACAAGCGCGCCTAAAGCGGTACAGCTATCAAGGGAATCGGCTGTATCATTCATTGAGCTGTTGCTTGCTTGAGAACGCAGTTGCTCTTGTAGAGCTAGGGCGTATTTTGGCGCTGCGCTTGTAATATTGCCTAATATACCGCTCATCATTTCAACCGTTGTTGGCACGCTAGGAACAGCAATTTGATTCGTCGCATAAGCTTCAATAGCGCTAGGATTTTTAGGGGTAGTGTTACTCGCTAAAATGCTCGCAATCTGACTATTAACAGCACCAATTTGCGCGCCTTGCGTGTTGCCTTGTGCGTTAAATTCCCCTGTTAATTTGCTGATATTTAAGATATTGTTCCCCACAGCCATGCTTTGATCGTTAAAACCTTGATACAATTGGTTGTATTGTTGGTTAGCAGCTTTCATAGGCACGCTTACAGCTTCAGCGATGCTTTGATTGTATTGGGTCATGATAGCGGTCATTTGTGGATTAGTAAATCCCACAACAATAGGAATAATCGCTGCTGTCATAGCACCCGCTACTATTCCTGCAAATGGCCCTGCAACACCACTTGTGCTTGAGATGATTGAGGAGACTTGCGATAAGAACCCTGCAGAAGATGATTCATATATAGCTTGTGTACCTGCCATGTTAATACCCTCCTAGTTAATACCCTAAGATCGGTGGTAAAAACGATGAATCTGAGTATGTTGGTGCATAACCATACATGAAAGGATTGTTTGGACCGTAATCGCCCATCATTTGGCTCATGAGAAGATTTTGAATGCCCCACATCGCATTGATACCTAGATTATCATTAGGTTGAAAACTCCCTAAACTTATGTCGTCAAACTTGATATTAACATTCTTATCATTATAGTCATTGAGTATGGCCACTTTTTGCTCTAGGGTTTCTTTAGGGATCTCTATTTTTAGCTGATCTCTAGAAACAAGCCCCACGCTATTTAGCGCCATATCTTCAGGACTAATATCTTTTATATCCGTGTTTTGGTCAGCGTTAAGCGGAGCGTTAAACATGCCAATGATAAGACACCAAGCAAATAGTAATTTAATTTTATAAAAGTTCGTTTTCATATTTTTGACTCCTTTATTCTTATTTTTAGCATTATTCTAGCGCATTAACACCACTCAATCGCTGTTTTTGTTTTGATTTTCTTGATCGAGCATTTTGTTTGTTACTTCATCAATGTTTTGAAAATATTTTTCAAAAAGCTCTTTCTTTTTAGCTTCAACGCTCATATCAGTTTGAATCCAATTAGGAATAATGGAGTCCATGATCAAATGCGTGAAGTCATAGGCATGATTGGTTGGGTATATTTTGTTCTGAACATAGTATTCTAAAAAATTTGCTTGAACAAAAAAATTCTCTATATCGTTCTGCATATCCTCGCTTATGTTGTTATTGATAGGTTTTTCTAGTAATCTGAGAATCCTATACGACTGCCTGATAGTTTCTAGCATGAAGTAAGCATAAACATAAACTAATGAAACAAAAGAATTATTGGCTTTAAACGAGCTTGCATCATTTTTCCCACTTTGAAGAGGAATCAATCTTGATAATGTTTTTTGGGGATCTTGCCCATCGTTTATTTCTTTAAAAAAGCGGAAGTCTAAATCCTGATTACTGAGAAATGACTTGACAAAGTGAAGATTAGCGTTAAGACTATCTATGAGACCTGAATAAAGGTGTTCTGTTTTGACATCATCTATATTCAAAACATTCTCATAAAATACATTGACATGGTCTTCTAAGAAATTAGAAAAATCATAAAGAGCGGTAAGGTTTTGTTCAGTGATTTCACCTTCCATTTCTTCTTCTATGAAGTCCAATTCCTCTCTCAGTTCAAAAAGGTAATTAGAAAAACTATCCAAAATCGTCAAGACATCATTTTCCAAAATTTTCAATAATTTTTGTTCGCGCAAACTTTGTTTCATTTTAATACTCCTTTATTTGTTGATACATTTGCCTCAAGGCCTGATATTTATCTATGATACTATGGTTTTGGATAATCTTGTCAATTTCTTTGACAAATACAGTATCTGTGGATAAAATTTTCAAATATTCTTTAGGAATGCCTCTCAAATTAAAACTAGCGATAACGCTAGGGCTTCCATCCTGTTTGTAGAGGATTTTCCTATCCAGCCCCTTAGTGATGATTTCAAATTCTTTTTCTGTAACATTAGCTAATCTTTGGTAATCAGAAAGATTACCCCCATCGTTTCTCAAAAAAATCTTTGTAGGGCATTGTTCTCTAATCGTATCAGCAATAGGGCAAGCCAAAAGATCAGTGATGCTTTGAGTCGCAAGTCTAACAATAGCGTTTCTTTTCCTTGCAGTTTTTAACATGTCTCTTACAAAATAAGCGACCTTTGGATCGCCTAAATATTTCCAAGCTTCATCAATATCTAAGACAAATCTACGCCCATCCATTGCCTCTTGGATACGAGCGAAAAGGTAAAAACAAATAAAGGGCGAAACATCATTATTGTCTAAGAAACTTGACCCATCAACGCCAATAATCGTTTTTGAAAAATCTAAGCGATCTGTTGCTTTATTATCAAAAAGCCATTGAAATTCACCATTGGTTGATTTGCAAAAAGGCGCTAATCGCGCGACAAGCCCATTAGGATCATTATGGTCTTTTCCAAAAGCGTTAATAAGTTGAGTGATGGGATAATCTAGGTTCATATCTCCTGTGATAAGGTTGGTTACTGCCGCTGCAAGCGTGTTAGAATCGGCTAGGCTAAAAGAGACGCTGTTGCCATTTTCATCTTTTTCATCGCTTTTGGTCGCTAGGTTTTTCACAAGCTCTTTGACAACAGAAATAGCCGTTTGTTTTTGTTCCATTGTTGCATCTGTTTTTTGCACGCAAGCCGCCCAAGCAAAAGGATTTAATCCTGTATCTGTCCCTAGCTCAATCTTGACATACTCCCCACCCATTGCGACAATATTCCCATAAGCGCCATAATCTTTATCCATATAGACCATAGTGAGCTTTTGCTTGTCTTTACTGACATTAGTAGGAAAATTGTGAACAAATTGTCCCATAGCGTTCAAGGTCATGGACATAAACACTGTCTTACCTGAACCGGTTGAGCCAAGTATCAAAGTGTGTCCTGCTGAAGCTGAACCAAAATCAGTGGGCATGTGGAAGTTCAAATAAAAAGGCGAATTGATCTCGCTTTTTAGCGTTATCACGCTATTACCCCAAGCGTTATTCTCTTCTTTGCCATCAAAACTCATCGCTCTCATCGCTATGAAGTCAGCAAAATTGTTAGAAGTTACATCAAAAATAAAAGGAAGCGTGATAAAAGAGCAATGTTTGGCAAAAAAGTAATTTTCCATAGAGAAAGTCGCTGCGTTGGCTAAAAAACCTTTAGCGTTAAGACTAGAGACGCATTCCTTAACGCTTTGTTTCATTTTTTCAAAGCTATCAGCAAACAGCACTAAAGAATTACCATAACTGCCTAGCGTAATATCACCATTACCCACTAATTCGCTCAAGCAACCCAAAGTCATGCCCTGCTCTTTAGAGCCTCCACTAATAATAATTCTTCTAGAGGTGAAAGCCAGTTTGTCCTTTAAAACTTGTGAGTTTTTAGGCGAATAAGCATGCATAAAGATAAATTCGCTGTCTAGAGCGTTGATTTTATCAAACAAATCGCTCTGTGATTTAGGGGCGTATTCACTAATCTCAATAGCGCTAAAATATTTTTCACTCAAATCATCGTTTAAGATTTTTCCATGCTTATTAGCAAAATAAACTTCTTTCACCCCACCATGCATTTTTTCTTTGAGATACAAGTCTTTTCGGTTGCAAATAAAAGGGGCTTCATTCATTCCCACAAGAAAATTGTAAAATTCGCATTGTTTGGAGTAAATAATGCCATCTTTGGTGTATTCTTTTAATCTAATGGGGTGGTATTTACTCAGTAGCTCTTCTATGAGCTCTATCCTATCCTTGAAGTTTTCAAGCTTGGCTCTAATAATCCTTTGAAACTCTTCAAAATTATTGTCTGCAAAATGCTTTTTATTCATAACGGGTTCATTGAGAGTGTCTAATAAATCTTGCTCTATGGTGAGATAAAAACTAATATCATAAAAACTTTCTCTCTTTTGCTTCTCATTATAGGCTCGCATGAAATCATTAGAAAAAATAAGACCATAATCCCTATTGGTTTCATCAATAACGATTTTCTTTTTAATAGTGTGAAAATAAAATTTGAATTCAGGGGTAACAAAATTCCTAAAAACGCTATAAATAGAAGCGTGTAACTCTATGAGATCTTTTTTGGAAGTGGTTAAAAAATCAATGCCCCCCAATTTGATTGTGCCTAAAAGAGAATAGTTGTTAGTAAGGATCACCCCATCATCTAAAAAACATTCATAGTTATTCGCCAAATAGGAGTTTGCAGCACTCACAAGTCTGTCTTCTCTGTTTGGATTTAAGTGGATGTCATTAGCCATTTCTTTACTAGGCTTCATGGAAAAAATGCTCATGAATGCTTTGTTTTTCACGCCCTTAAACAAAAAAGGTTTTTTAAATTTCATCGCTCGCTCCATTCTTTGATAAAGCCTATAATCTTTCTTGAATCCAAGAGCTACAAGCACAATAACAATCGCCACAATCAAAACAGGTTCATAGGCTTGAAAAAGAATAACAGATAATACAATTGTTACAAACAATATAAATATAGAGGAATAAATAAAAGTTTCAGGGAAACCAAACAACCTATTCCCCCCATCAAACAAGACTTTAAAAAAGGGATTGACACCCTTTTGCATGTCTGCTTTAAGCTCTTCTATTTTTTGAAACTGCCGCTTTTGAACCTCTTGCTCTATAATTAGCTTTTTTTGTTCATCAGCCTGCTTGCTTGCCACAAACACCTCTCTCTTTATAGATATACCGCTTCACATGTAATCGTATAAAAGATTTTTTTGAGAGACTCTACGGTGCTAATATGTTTCAAAAGATCATTAGGATCATAAGAATTGAATACGGCCAATAAAACATTATATAGCTTATCATCGCATAAAATTTCTCTTGTTTCTCCGCGCAATGACAGAAAGCAGCGTTGTTTGTTGGTCGTGCTGATGCTTTTGAAAGTAAAAAAGTCTTTCACTTCAGGATTGATCTGTAATTCTACATTCAATCCCATTTCTTTACCCTTTTCATCAAAGATTTTTTCAATAATTGGATCGTAATGCTTCAAATCCTTTATTTTTTTAAGGACTCTATTGACAATCACGAAGTCAAAAACTTCATCTTTGATAATATCGGGATTGACTTCTTTGAAAGTTACTTTCTTGTCTTTCAAATTTTTGATAGTCGCTTTGAAACTATCAAAATCTAAATTCGTATAAACAAGCCCATTGGGAGTGTTTTTTTCTTTTTCTAGTGCTTCTTTTTTGGCTTGATTATCGTCATTTGCTGACCCATACGAACTGAAAACAACGAGACTTAAGAGAACTTTCAAAAAAAAGTCTCTTAGTTTTTTATTACTATTATTGTTGATCAATTTAGCTAGCTCCTCCACTTTCGCCAATATTGAAGCCAAACTTAGTGCTCAAATAGATAATACCGCCTGCCACTGCTAACATAGCTATGGGCTGCGCGTAAGCAAAAACAGTCGCCTGACCTCTTTTGATGTCATCAGAGATTTTCCAAATATCTGCTATGCCTTTGACCCCTAAAGCGCACCCCCCTACGATCGCTAGAACAGAAATGATCTGAATAACCAAAGTTTTAGTCTCAGTGACGCCTGTTGCAGGACTGGTGACCGCCATTAAAGGATTGGTTGTCATCGCTAGCCCTAAAGTTACTACAACTTTCTTGTGGCTGTCAGTGATTCTTGTAAAAAATTTCATGCGTTTCCTTTCAAATTGAAATCAATCGTTTGAGTATATCAAAAAAAAAGTATTTTTATACTATTCATACAAGCGCTACTTCATAATTTAAATCAAAACCGACGCTTTTGTTTGGCAACTGACATCATTCAGGAACAATAAACCTACTTGTCCCAACCATTTTTCTTTCTCAAGTCGTTGTAGAATTGTAGATCTTTAGGATCTTTGATGTATTTTTTAATCGTCTCAGGTTGAAACCTAAAAACAAGCAGAAACAAACCCAAGCTGATCAGAGTGAGAATAAAGCTCCATTTTAAGCAACTCCATAGACCACTAAAGAAACTTTTTTTGAAGCTGTCTTTGAAAATCTGTCCTATTGATTTGTTTTCCATTTTGTTTCCCATGCGGATCACAAACGCTTAATTACAAATACATACTTACATACTACAATAAGTATGGCACACACAAACCAAACTATTTTTAGAACGCTTCATGCGCCCACCTTGCTTCCAACCATATTTTAGCATTGCATTTATTTCTTCTTAAAGGCTCATTTCTTAATTTCTTTTCTTGTTAAAATTTGTCTATTCTAGCAAGTTTTTGTTAATTATGGGTAAAAATGTGAATCGTTCCTAGCCTTTAGACGCTTGCAACGATCGGACTTTTTCAATATTAATGAAAAAATGCCAAATATTATATATGTTACTAACCCAAGGCAAGATCAATCCTTACAAAACAAACCCTTTTAATGCAAGCCTTATAGTATAGTAAAAGCCCTTTAATAAGGCTAACAAAGAGCGGTATTTCATTATAGAAGCATGAACCATTTATACAAAAAAGGTTCAAGCGTTCAACCAAACATTTCGCTGATTTCATATTTTTTAGCGGCCTTATCTTTAAGCCATAGAGCCACTTCTAAAGCCCCTTTAGCAAAAATAGATCGGTTAGTCGCCGTATGGCTAAGCTCTATGTATTCGCCCTCTAAATAAAACCCTATCGTGTGCTTCCCAGCGACATCGCCCCCCCTTAAAGCGGCTATGCCAATGCTTTCTTTAGAGCGCAAACCTTTTCTGTGAGTGGTAAGAGCGTTTTTTTCATCATACCCCCTAGCCTTAGCGCAAGTTTCATACAAACTCAACGCCGTGCCGCTCGGGGCGTCTTTTTTGAGATTGTGGTGCGTTTCTATAATTTCAATATCCGCATCTTTTAATTTCAAAGAAGCTAAAAAAGCTAATTGGTTGAGCATCATAATCCCTATAGACATGTTGTGCGCATGCAAAAGCGGCGTTTTTAAGGCTAATTGTTGCATTTTTTCTAGCGTTTCTTTTTCTAAACCGGTCGTTCCAGAAACTAAAATTTTAGGGCATTCTAAAAGAGTCTCTAGCAAATGATCCACGCCTTTAGGCAAAGAAAAATCAATCACGCATTCGCAAGCTCTTACAAACGCTTTTAAATCATTGGTTACTAAAGGGGCGTGCGAAAAAGAACTGAAATCCGTTTCGCATTTTTGTCTGACAAACACGCTAGATAGCGCTAATCCCTTATACCCCCCTTTTAATTCTTCTAAAAGCAGTTTCCCTATACGACCGCTCGCTCCATAAACACCGATTTTCATGTGCTTTCCTTGCTTTAAATCTTACAACCCCATTTTAAAAGGGTTTAAAATATTGTTAGGATCAAGGGCTTTTTTAATGTTCCTAAAAAGCTCCATTTCACTATGATTAAACGCTAAAGGCATGAATTTGGCTTTAGACAAGCCTATGCCATGCTCCCCGCTTAAAGTCCCCTCCAAACTAATAGCGGCCTGAAAAATCTCTTCCATAGCCTTATGGCCTTTTTCTAAATCCCTTTTAGGATCTTCTAGCATGATATTCACATGCACATTACCATCGCCCGTATGCCCAAAACAAGGGATTTTAAAGCCGTATTTTTGGCTGATTTTGGCGACTTCTTGCAACAAACTCGGCAAGCTCGCCCTAGGAACGGTCACGTCTTCATTCAATTTCTTTTTACCATAAACGCTAATGCTTTGGGAAGCGTTACGCCTTGAAAACCATAAATCCTGCTCTTCTTGTTCGTTTTGAGCGATCTTAAAACCCACGCACCCATTGGCTTTGAAATGCTTTTCTATCTCATTGAGTTGCCATGCAATCTGCTCTTTAACCACGCCATCCACTTGAGTGATGAGTATCGCTCCAGCGTCTTTGGGTAAGCCTTTAGAAAATCGTTCTTCAACCGCTTTGATGCTCAAATTATCCAAAAATTCCATCGCCACAGGCGTAACGCCGCTGCTCATTGCCTTATAAACGGCGTTCATGGCGTCTTCAATATGGTTAAAAACCCCCATCGCGCTTTGTTTTAGGGGCGGTTTGGCTAAAAGCTTTAAAGTGATTTCAGAAATCACGCCCAAACACCCCTCACTAGCGATCATCAGCCCTGCAACATTAAAACCGGCGACATCTTTGATCGTTTTTTTGCCCGCCCTTATGATTTCACCATTCGCTAAAACCACCCTTAAAGCCATGACATAATCTTTAGTGATGCCGTATTTAGCCGCGCGCATGCCACCGGCATTTTCAGCGACATTCCCCCCTAAAGTGCTTTGATTCTCGCTCGCTGGATCTGGGGGGTAGAATAAATCCAATTTTTCCACTTCGTTTTGGAAATGCTTGTTAATCACGCCCGGTTCTACTCTAGCGATTAAATTTTTAGTGTCAATCTCTAAAATCTTATCCAAATGCTTTTCTACGCTTAAAACTAGCCCCCCGCTCACGCTCAACGCCCCCCCTGTAAAACCGCTCCCAGCCCCCCTAGGCACAACGATAAGGCGATGCTCGTTGCAGTATTTTAAAATCTGGCTGATTTCTCGCTCGTTTTTAGGGAAAATCACGCCGCTAGGCAAATGCCTTTCTTTGGTAGCGTCATAACAATAAGCGTTCAAATGCGCTAAATCGGTGAAAAAATCCTCTCCCCCTACCAGGTTTTTAAAGTATTGGATGTGTTGCTTCTCTAACATGGGCCTACTTCTTATTCATTTCTAAAGCTTTTCTTCTTTCTTCAAGCTCTTTTTCATCTCTTTCTTGATGTTCTCTCGCTCTTTGTTCAAATTCTTTTGCCCTTTGTTCGGCTTTGGCTTTTTTCTTTTCTTCTTTCAAGCGGCGTTTTTCCTCCTTAGAGCTTGGTTTTGACGCTTCTTTTTTAGCGGCACTCTCTTTTAAGACAGAAGCGTTTTCTGTGTCTTTTGGAGTGGCGTTGTTTTCACTACTTGGCTCATTAGCGGATTCTTGATTGATTTCTCGCTCGTTTTCTTTGGCATTGACTTTTTCATTGCCTTTATCCATTTCTAAAGCTTTTCTTCTTCCTTCAGTCTCTTTTTCGTCTCTTTCATCATGCTCTTTTTCTCTTTCTTCCAATTCCATAGCCTTTTTGGTGGCTTTGGCTTTTTTCCTTTCATCTCTTAAATAGCGCCTTTCTTCTTTAGAATCAAGTTTTCGCTCTGCTTTTTGGTAGTTTTTCTCTTCTAAAGTAGGAGCGTTTTCTGTGCTTTGATTGGCTTTTTTAGGCTCTTTAATGGCTTCTTGCTTGATTTCTCGTTTAATTTCTCTAGAATCAATCCTTTCTTCTTGCTTTTTAATCCTCACTTCTTTGCGTTTTTCTTTTTTCACTAAAGCGTCATAGTAAGCGAAGTAATTTTTAGACTGACTGCCTGAAAAAAGTTTCCCTAGCGTGCCTGCATCAATGCCCTCAACCCTAGAAAAAAACGGCGTAGAAGTTTTAGTAACACCGCTTGTATCCAGCTCTCTTTTTTCTAAAATTTCAAAACTCTCACAGCTTAAAATATTGAGCGTGTTCGTGGTTACAATATAAATCACCCCCACGCTATAAACGTTGCACGCTTTTCTTAAATTAGCGATTTTTGGGTCAAACCCATTCAAAAAAGTAACCAACAAATCAGAGCTAATAAAATTAATATCGGTGTTGGTCGCTCTGATTTGCTCATAGAGTTCATCATTAGGAGCGATTAAAAACGCTTGGTTGTTGAATTGCCTAAAATAGACTAAATCGCCCTTTCTAGCGACCATTCTTGGAGTGGGTAAATGCCTTTGTTTCATAGACTCAAACGCTCTGAATTTAGCCGTTGCGACTCCATTTTCAACGGCAATAATGACCACTTCAGAATTAACGATTTCATAATCTGAAAGTTTAGTAACGACAAAACCAAACTCCCCCACTTGCAAATCATGAGCCGGAAAACGAATGATTTTTTTAGGCAAATCCACAAATTCTATACTCACTCTTAAGGGTTCTTGCCAAGAGGCTGATTGCAAGCTTATAAAACTCATTAGAAGAAGTCCTATCAAAAGCCTTAACATAAAATTCCTTTTAAACATTTTTAAACTTTTTTAAATGCCATAAAATGGCTAAAGACAATCCGGTGGTTTTAGCGTATTGAAAATCCATTACAAAATCAAAAGCTTTTGATCGCTCTAAAAACAGCACTTCAATCTTTTCGGCATCAATCCCCCCACCCTTTGAAACCCTCAAATCCGCGCACACTTCAGCGTAATAGAGCGTTTGCAAACTCCCGCTCAACCCGGTCGCGCTATAAAATTGGCCTATGGTTTCTAAATTTTTAGGGCTAATTTGATAACCGCATTCTTCTAGCGCTTCTTCGCAAGCGATTTCTTCTAAACTCTTATTAGCTTTATCCACAAGCCCCGCGCACAATTCATAAGTGTATCCGTCAATATTTTGATCTTGATCGCGCTTAAAATGAAAATGGCGTGCATAAATGGCTGGGCGGAATTGTTTCACAATCACAAAACAATCGGATTCTTTTTCATAGAGTAAAACCGCCACACTATCTAAAGACTTAATAATATCCCATGTTTTCTTAGTATTCTCTTCATTATAATGCATGCGTTTTAATTCTATGAAATTAGAGCTAGAACAAGGCTCTAAATACACACTAGAATCATCTATTAAAGATTTTTGGTTGAAAGCATTCTTAAAATAAGACATTAAAAACCCTCCAAAAGATAAAATGAATTTTTTTCAAAGGAATGGGTTTTTAGAAGTTCTTCTAATTTTTGCTTAGAATGATGAGCTTTTTCTAAAAAAACCTCTCTTTGTTTGCCGTGTAATTTGCTTTTAGCGGTGCGGATATAGCCTAAAGGATTAATGGGGCGGGAGTTTTTATACACGCCAAAATGCAAATGCGGCCCGGTGCTTAAACCCGTGCTTCCCACTCTTCCTATGATTTGCCCTTTTTTAACGAACGATCCTTTTTTCAACCCCTTAGCAAACATGCTCATGTGAGCATACACCAAGCGCAATTCATTCAAATGGACTTCAACCACTTTCCCATACCCCACCTTAACCCCTATAAAACCCACACGGCCATCTGAAGCAGAATGGATCAAACTGCCATGTTTAGCCGCATAATCCACGCCGTAATGAGGCCGTTTGACTTTTAAGACAGGATGGAATCTCCCATAAGAAAAAGGCGAAGAAATGCGGGTGTATTTCACCGGAGTTTCTAATAAAAACCCTGCCACTTCTTGCGCTTTTGAATCGTAATAACGCCCGTTTGAATGGGAAAAAAGATAGTATTGGTGCAAACGAGAGCTAATCATGGCTATTTTAATGGTTGGTTGGCCAAACGCTTGCCCCACACGATAATCTCTTGTATAAATGATAGCGATTTTATCGTTTTTTGCTAAGCGTTTAAAAGGCACGCTTTTTTTATACGCGTTCATCAATTGGTTGGCTAAAAGGGGGTCATTGGTGGCTTTGATAATATCTTGATAGGGCGAAGTTTGTAAAGAAAGAAGGAGGGTTTTTTCTTTACGAGTGAAAATAATGGGGATAAAGTCTAAAAAATAATCCTCCCCTTTTTTGTAAATATGGATTTGTAAATCCTGGCTTATAGGGATAAGGGCTTGAATGAGCGTGTTGTTAGCATCTCTTAAGGTGTAGTAGGTAACATTGCTTTGGATTTCAGCGCTCAATTCTTTATCTTGAGAGCTCAGGTTGTAGTAGAGTTTTTGAGAGATATGGTTTTTTTCTAAAAACCCTAACAGCGTGAGCTTATCCCACACAAGCCTTTCGCCCACCAATAAAGTTTGCTTTTTAGCCATTCCATCGGCTTTTAAAAGAACCCCATAGGATAAAGGGAATAAAAAAGCAACCATTAAAGAATAGATAAAATTTAAAATAATTTTCTTATGAAAAAATACCATGCAGTTGTTTAATGCCTTCAATTGAATCTGTATTTTATTAGTATAACATAAGCCATTAAAGAAAAACGATACAAGTTTAAAGCCTAGCCCTGTTTTTATAGCTTTATGAAGCGCGTTTTATTGATGCATGGTTATTTCCCATAAACGGGTTTACCTCGCCTAAAGCTTATAGCGTTGGATATTCCCTTTCTAACAATTTGTATCATTGTTAATTTTGAAGTATTTTTTCTAAAATCTTTAACACATCGCTATGGTGCGCTTGGCTTAAAAGTCCAAAAATTTTAAGTATTTCTAAAAACATAAGAGCGTTGGTTTTATGGATAGTTAAAAGGGCATGTTCTTTGAGTGCAGCGGTTCTATTTAATAAAGGGGTAGCGGTTTTTAACTCCAAAATAGAAAAGCAAAAATACAGCATGGCTTGGACTTTAGAGCCGTATTGTTGCTCTCTAATAACGATTTCACTCAACTGATTATCATTAAAAGAATGTAATTATTTAGCTAGCTCTAAGCTTCTTAATTTTCTAATGCTAACTTTTTAAAAACTATTTCTGTATTCTACCATAAATTTTGAAATTTTGTTTATAGAATAAAAATCGGAAAAATTTTTCTTTACAATTTTATTATTAATAGGGGAGAGATGTTTATATAATTGCAATTACTATATTATATATATATATATTTTATTCTTTTTTTATAAATAGGCTCCTTATTATTGATTTTTTATAAATTACATTCTTACTAGAATGTTAGTTTCTGTCTCTAAGTCTCATAGAAAGGGACTTGAAAACTATGGCAAAAACATTAAAACCTAATTTAGATAAAGATGAGTTAAACACACTTTATAAGGCAAATCTTGCTTATGCTAAAAACACGCATGAGCATTATTTCAAATTTAAAAAAGATTTAGACTACAAACTCTTTAATCCTAGCATTATGCATGAGCAAGGTTCTATAAGCTTTGTAGGCGGACAAGGAGCTAAAAGATTATTAGACATACTCTACAAGCTCGCATTTAATGCTAAGTCTAATAAGATTGCCCTAGATAGACATTACGCCAAAATGTTTTTGCAAGTTGTAGCAAGAACTCTAAGAAAGAATGTCAATATATTAGAAGAGCAAGGTTTTATTGAAGTCATTAAAGGAAAACAAAGATACTTGTATGTGTATCTTAAAGATTACAGAGAATTAGAGGGCTATAACTCCGTAGGAGCTAATCAAAAGAACAATATCCCATCGCCTTTTTTCTTACAGATTATGCGTTTCTTAGAAAAGTTTGCCAAAGAAATTGAGAGAGTAAAAATTAACAACAAAGAATGTGTTATGCATATTCCTAGCCAAGAGCTTATGCAAAGAGTTAATAATGTTGTTTTAAAATTCACGCCTATTTCTAATCCTAATACCACTTACACTCTAACTTACAAAGACTTAACAAACAAAGACATTCCTTCTAATCTTTGTTTCTATCAAACAGCCATTGTGAAGAAAAATCTCTTAAAGGCTTTAAAAGACAAAGAATGTGTAGGCGAACCTATTAACAACTCACCCAAAGTTTCAAACTACTTTCAAGAGAGTGCTTAAGAATGACACCAAGCACAACTTTAAATATTTGTTTCAATAAGAAAAACAGCAAACTGATTTTACAAATTGATTTTTCGCAAATGGATACCGAAACACAAGAAAAGTTTTTAGCGGATTTGTTTGAAAAAGCTTTACAAAAAATCTACAAGCTTATTGGATAACAACAACTGAAACTAAGAATGAATTAACAAGAGAAGAGTCTTCAAATTTACTAAAGGAAAACAATGATTGAACTAATCTTACACAAGAAGTCCATACAAATTGATGAAACATTGCTGAATGTAAAAGAGCATTTAGAAAAGTTTTATTCAAACAAAGAACAAGAGACAATCGCAAAAACCTTAGAGAGCCAAACAGAGCTTACTTGCAGTTATTTATGGGATAAAGATTTTTCATTGCTAGAAAAGCATTTAGAAAATAGCTTAGGGCATTTTACTTTTGAGAGTGAGTTTGCCCTACTAAAAGACAAAGAGCCTTTGAATTTAGCTCAAATCAAACAAATCGGTGTTTTAAAGGTTATTACCTATGAAATGACACAAGCCTTAAAAAATCAAATCATTCATTTAACGCAAGTTGTCAATGAAGAAAATTTAGAGTTTGATGAAGAACTCGTTATCTATCACTTAGATTTTAAGCTCAATCAAAATACTTACAAAGTGTTAGCGAAATTTTGCGTGATTAAAAAAGAAAGGAACATTGCATGGAAAAATTAAGGCATTTTAGAAAGCTTATCGCCTTTTTAGGTTTTTCACCTCTTTTATTACAAGCGGATATGACTACCTTTTTTAATTCCATTGAACAACAGCTCACTAACCCTACGGCTAAAGGCATTTTAATGGTTATTTTTTTAGGACTTGCTATTTTTATATGGAAAAACTTAGATAGATGGAAAGAAATTTTAATGACCGTGCTTGCTATTGCAATTGGTGCTGCAATCTTTTTTAAAGCCCCAGCCTTAGCTAACTGGTTTATGAGTATTTTTTAAAAGAAGTCCCCATGCAATTAGTTGGTATTTCAGTTTCTAATCTCAAAGAAATCAGCTCCAAAGAAAAATTTCTTTGGCTCAATGCTAAGAGTTTTTTACTCTCAGGATTTGTGCCTTTTATTATGATGCCTTGGCTAGATATATTGAACTCTTTTGTGCTTTATGTGTGCTTTCTCTTAATTTTTAGCATAGCGGAGTTCTTTGATGAAGATATAAGTGACATTTTAATCGCTCATTCCAAAATTAAAACCAAAGCTAATTCATTTTATGCTTAAAAGGAAAAAATATGCAAAAAGAAGTCTTAGTAGAAAAACCTAATCCATTAACCATTTCTTACAACTTAAAACAAGCTATCTCTAGCTTAAAATCAAGTGTGAATGCGTTAATGAAAAAAGAAGCTCATTTAGATGCCTATATTCTTGTTACTAATATTAGAAATATTGTAGATGAGTTGCATAAAGAAGTTGTTTTAGTTAATCAAAGCAATAAAAACACCCATAAAAGAAAAAGAAAGCCTTCTTAATGTTAGAAAGCGCCCTTAAATATTGCAAGGAAAAAGCCATAGACCTTTTAGCAGGGTTTGTGCCAAAAACCTATTCTATGGCACAGGAGTGCAATATTTTAGGCTTGTATGATGATACTTTCATTATTACCAAACAAGAAAATCTAGTAGGCATTATATCCTTACAAGGACTAAGCTATTCTAATTTAATGCAAAAAGACTTAGAGGGCTATTTTGATACTAGACAAAATGTTCTCAACACCATTAGTAAAGACATTCAATTAAGAATTGTGGCTAAAAGGCGTAAGGAATTTATCAATCAAAGTCCAAATATTGACAATATTTATGCCAAAGCTATTATCACACAATTTGAAAGCAAGGAAATCTATAAAACAGAGTATTTTTTAGTGTTTGAAACTATCACTTCTAATGTCAAGTCTTTCTTTGAAAAAAAGAAATTGGAAATGACTACTTCAATTAATGAAGAGTTAGAAGAAAGCTCTAAAGAAGATAAACAAGAGAATGAAAATAGCTCCAATGAAACTCATTCAAACACAAGCTCTAAAAAAGACAAGAAAAACAAGTTCAAAAAAAAAGATAACCTTTAGCGCCACAAGTAAAAGAGCCTTACTCATTCAAACCATAGAAAGAGTAAAAAACGCTCTTAAAGAATTTAAACCCACTTTACTAAATTCTAAAGAAGTATTAAATTTCTACGCAGAATACATCAATGGCAAATACATCGCCTTTAATCCTAAATTAAAGCGATTAAGAGATAGCTATATTGCATCTAATGTGCATTTTAAGAAAGATTACTTTGTCATTGAATTTCAAAATCAAAACACCTTTTGTGCGTGTGTGGGGATTAAGGCTTATGAGAGCGAAGAAATTTCTTCGCTCCCTATATCTACTCTTTTACACACCCAAATTGAACTAGATTTAATCTTTCATATCCGCTCTTTAGGGCAATTTGAAAGCCTGAATTTTTTAAAAACTAAGAAAAAGCTCACGCTTTCTAAAATAGTAAAAGCTGATATTGATAATTATATAGAATTAGTGCAAGCCAATCGTTTGAGCATGCAAGAGTGTGCTTTAAACTTAGTTATAAGGGCTAAAAGTAAAGCTAAATTAGACAAGTCTTTAAAAGAGATTTTATCCTTGCTTAATAACGCTGGACTAGGCAGTGTTACAGAAACCATAGGGCTAAAACCTTCTTATTTTTCATTCTTTCCTAATAATGCAAACATTAACCCTAGAATGAGAAATCAAACTTCCCAAGTGATAGCCTCTTTAATCTTGTTTGAAAAAAATAATACAGGTTTTAGGGCAAATTCTTGGGGTGATATGCCTTTATCTGTGTTTAAGAACCTAGACCATAGCCCTTATTTGTTTAACTTCCACAACCAAGAAGTCAAACATAAAGGCGTGTTAGCCCATAATGTTGCACGAGTAGTGGGACATACCATGATTATAGGAGCAACAGGTGCTGGTAAAACCACACTCATTAGCTATTTGATGATGAGTGCCTTAAAATATTCTAACATTGATATTTTAGCTCTTGATAGACTAAATGGTTTGTATTCCTTTACCAAGTATTTTGATGGGATTTATAATCAAGGCGAAAACTTTCATATTAACCCTTTTTCATTAGAAGATAGCGCAACTAATAGAGCCTTTTTATTGCATTTTTATGCCCAAATGGCAAAAGTGGATAGTTATGATGACCATAAGGATAAAGTGGAAGATAGAACAGCCCTTTTAAATGCTATTGATACGATGTATAGAAATTATAACGATGAAGTCAAACAAGCCAAATTTAGCAACCAAGAATTACCCCTTCCTTTTGATTTAAAAGAGTTTGTCAATGCCATTGTTAAAACCAATACAGACATTTTAGATAGTAGTTTTGAAGACTATTTAAAATCTTCCTTATTTTCTAGCCGAATGGATAGTCTAGATTTTAAAACTCGTATTAGCACCATAAATACCGATAGCATTTTACATAATGATGATGACGCTGGGCTTTTAGCCTACTATGTCTTTCATAAGATGATTGACAGAGCCTTAAAAATCAATCGTGGGTTTTTATGCTTTATTGATGAGTTTAAGTCTTACGCTCAAAATGAAATGATGAATAAAAAAATCAATGAAATCATTACTCAAGCTAGAAAGGCTAATGGGGTGATTGTTCTAGCCTTACAAGACATTAACCAACTAAGCGAAGTGAGAAACGCTCAAAGCTTTATAAAAAATATGGGGCAATTGATTTTGTATCCCCAAAGAAATATTGATACCAAAGATTTAAACGATAAATTTGGCATTAGACTAAGCGATACAGAAAAACATTTTTTAGAAAACACCGCCGTTAATGAATACAAAGTCTTACTCAAAAACATGAATGATGGCTCATCTAACATTATAGATGTGAGCCTAAGTTCTTTGGGTAATTACCTACAAATCTTTAGCTCTAATTCTAGCATGGTAGAACACATTGATAATCTCATTAAGCATTACCCTAAAACTTGGCGAGAAGTCTTTGTGAGTAACAAACACGAAAATTTTGATGACAAAAAACACTTAGAAAAGGTGCTTAAATGAAAAACATCATGCGTTTAGTTTTTGTGATAGTGGCTATGTTTCTATGTGCATGCTCAGAGAAATTCATAGAAATGAAAAAATCCCCTTGTGCGTTAAAGGACTTAAACAACTCTTTTTTAAGGGGGACACATGTCTAATTTGCAAGAACTTAGAGAGCATTTAAAAGAATTAGAAAATTCCTTTGAAATAGGCTCTTTTACTAAAGAAAATATTAAAGAATACGCTAAATGCTTTTTTATGAGTTTAAGCATGTTTTTAGAAGAACAAGAAAAAAACCAACAAGAAGAGTTTTTAGAACAAGATACCAAAGAAAATCAAGAAGAGCTAATTAAAAGCATTCAAACAAGCATTGCTAAAAACCAAGAGTTAGAAAAAATCTCTTTTGAAAAATGGGAGAATAAAATTCAAGAAAGGGTTTTGCCTAAGTTAAAACGCATTGTTACGCATAAGTTGCAAGAAAGTATCACATCTAGCATAAACACGCAATTAGAGAGTTGTGAATTACCCAACCGCTAAAGCGATTGGGTAATTCACTAACCAGACTAACCAAGAAACACAACCTAGCACTAACTACAACACACAGCCCAATTCTATGCAAACACCTATGCCAAATCAAAACCCTTATTCACAACCCACTACACCTATACAAAATAACCAACCAAATAACACACAAACTCAAACAATGCTAAATAACGCCAAGCAATTCACTAATAACGCTCTTAATAAAACCAAGCAAACTATCACTAACGCCACTAATTATGTTAATGATAAACTCACCCCAAAACCTAATGATGCGCCTATTAGTGCGTTTAGTGCTAATAGCCCTTATGCAAATAAAGAAAACTCCAAACAAACTCAAAAGAGCGATGAAGTTTTAAGCGATGATAATAGCGATGAAGATAATTCTTTAAAACCTATGACAAACTTCAATGCCATCCAAGCCAATTTTTTTGCTAAAAATCGCTCTATCAAAGATAACACCCACTTTATCCACTACACCATAGGCGATACTTTCAATATTCGCCTAAGATATGCTATGACAACCACTTTTATTTTTGATGAGCCAATCGCACAAGTGGTTCTAGGCGATGATATAGGCTTTTCTACTAAAATGCTTGGCGAAGATAAAGAGCATTTAATTTCTAATATCTTACTCGTTAAGCCCTTGCAAATTGGCGTAGATAGCAATTTAACTATCATTGGAAAAAGCGGTAAGGTCTATAGCTTTTATATGTTTTCAACCACATATACTAGCTCTAAAAACCCAGCCTTAATGGTGTATATTTCTTCTAAAGAGTATTTTAAAAATTTCACTACCACTAAGAAAGAAATCAACAAAGAAAATAAACCCACTCATAGCACCCAAAACAAAGACATTAAAACAAGCCATAATGTCCCTAAAAAGATAACTAAAAAATCACCAAATATTAAAGAGCAAAACCCACTTACAAAATCTAAAAACCCTACTACCACTAAAATAGCGTTAGCAAATGCTCCCATTTCTTTAAATCGTTTCAAATCCCCTAGCTATCCACCTAGTAACGCTTTAGCTAATTCTAGAAAGGCTTCAGAAAATTTTAAAGTGATTAGCAATCAAACTAAAACTTTCAAAGAGCATAGACACAGCCAAGATGAAATGAAATATGTGGATTACTCCGCCAAAATCAAAGATGATGGCAAATTCATTAAAATTGGGGACAATGTCAATCACATCTATATCAACAAGAAAAAAATGGAATATGGCTATGTCATTATAGACAAGAAAAAACGCAAATGGTATTGCTTATGGATGTGTAAAAAGGTTGTTAAATCTAAATACAAAGATGATTTACCCACTCAAATCTTTAATGATGAGCAATTCACCTATTTTAAGTTCAACCGCTCTAATGCTAGAAGTAAATTCCCTGTGGTTTATAAGGTTGTAGATGGCTATGATAATCCTGTTAATAGCAGAGTGGTAGGCGATTATCTAATCGCTGAAGATGTTTCAAATCAATGGAATTTAAAGCTTGGTAAAGCCTATCTTTGCATAGAAAAGATAGCAAAGAGAGCAAAATGAATAAATCCTTGCTTAAAAAGATAGGCTTAGTTATAGGGGGCTTTGGCGTTTTAATGGCATTAGGACTGCTTGCTAATAAAGACTCAAACAATAACAATAAAGAAGAAATCTTTCAAGTAAGCGAGAGTAAATTCCCCCTAAGTGATTATTTCTTTGAAGAAGTCAAAGAAGAACCTAAAAAAGAAGAAAGCCCCAAAACAACAACCACGCCACAACCTACAGCTTCAACTACTGCTAATGTTTCAACTAATCCTATCATTACAGATTATAGTCATCTTAACAACAATCTAAACAAGCAACATAACACCCTTACGCATTTACAACAAGTTTTACAAAGCCCCCCTAAAATAAAGCCTAAACCAAAACATACTAAGGAACAATTAGAGTTTTTAAACACACGCCTTAAACCTTTATAACCAACTAAACCAGCCACTAAGCCTGAGACGGAATATGGTGTGGATAGTTTTACTAATTTAAAATATAAAGACATCGGCACTAATGAGCATAAGCTTTTAAGAACCATAACCGCTGATAGAATGATACCAGCCTTTTTAATCACGCCTATTAGCTCTCAAATTGCTGGAAAAGTAACCGCCCAAGTAGAGAGCGATATATTTGCTTCTATGGGTAGAGCGGTGCTAATCCCTAAAGGCTCTAAGGTTATAGGCTATTACAATAATAACAATCAAATTGGACAATACCGCCTTAACATTGCTTGGACTAGAATTATTACGCCTCAAGGCATAAACATCATGCTCACTAACGCAAGGGGGGCTGATGTGAAGGGTTATAATGGCTTAGTAGGCAAATACATTAGCCGAAACTTTCAACGCTATGGTATCCCCTTACTCACTAACACGCTCTCTAATGGTCTTTTAATAGGAATTACTTCAGCCTTAGCTAATAGGCAAAATAGAAAGGGTGATGGCAACCCTTTTTTTGGGGATTACTTGCTTATGCAACTCACTAGAAATACAGGCATGGGCATCAATCAAGTTATCAATCAAATGCTAAGGCAATATGGAGCGCAAAACCCCATTATCATCATTAGAGAGGGGAGCAGAGTGTTTATTAGCCCTAATTTAGACATCTTTATCCCTAAACCAAAAGATGGGGAGGTTTTAGCGGAGTTCTTTAAAGAGAAAAAACCCCCAATCAAAACAAAAGAGGAAATTAACAATGAAGAAGAAATCTAATGTGTTTAAAATTTTAATGAGTTTATGTGTAGCACTTTCAAATAGCCATGCTCTTGTCATTCAGACTATGCAAGATTGGAATTTAAGAAAAAATAGCGAATTTAAGGCTTTAGTTGTTGTGGGTAATAAGGTGCAAGAAAATACCATTGCTATGGGTAATTACAAGGTTTCTAAAAACAGAGCTAATCTTTCTATTAGTGTAACTCATATTAAAAAGGGCAATGATTATAAGACCTTACAAAGCCCCCCAAACGCCATTAAAGAAATTAAAAGCAAACTGGTTCTTAAAAAAGGCACAAGGATTGTCTTAGGCGGTGAAAACGATAGTGAGATGTCTAATGCCATAGGGGTGAGTAAAAGTGCGTATGTCTCTAGTAAAAATGGCAAAGGTTTTAGTGGGAGTGGGGCAAGTGGCATGGGATATGCAAGTGGTTATGGAGGCACAAGCAATAACGCTGGCTCTAATGGCACAAGTGCAAATGGAGTAAATGGCACTTCTGGTAATAATGGGGCTAAAGGGGAAAATGGAAGTAGTGGAGCAAATGGAGCTAATGGCACAAGTGGTTATCAAGGCGTAGGCTCTAACCCATTCCCCCCAATTGCTGGGAGTGGAAATGGCTCTAGTGGGAGTTCTAATAGTGGCTATACCCCCTTTATGAGTGGAGACGGAGGTATAGGAGGCATGGGAGGGGGCTTTATTCCTTTCCCTTATTCCCCCGGACTTCAAAATGGTAGTGGTGCTAATGGAATTAATGGCACTAATGGAATTGATGGCACAAGCGGAGCTAATGGGAGTAATAGTGCTAATGGAGGCACTGCTAGTACAGATAGCCATTATACCAATGAATTTTGCACCGCTCCTATTAGAAATGGCAATACGATGAATATAGACATTGTGGATAGAAATGGCTCTTGCTTTAAAATGCAAGCTTTTAGAAATGACAATGTCTGTCAATACAACTACGACTTTGAAAATATGAAAGCCATTAAGCAAACACAATTTTATTTTATCAACAGAGAAAACAAAAGTATTAACATTGGGGGTTGTGTGGATTTATATGGGGAGCAATTTGAATTTCCTATGTATGAAGATGCCAATAAATGCAAGCTAGATACCACCACTAATAAAGGCTATGGAAGTGGCATGGCAAGTTTTTTTCAAACAGAAATTTTATTTCGTGAGCTTGATAACTTAATCCATGTAGCTAAACCTTGCACTGATTTTGCAAATGTGCAAGAACAATTAGTTAAATACGATAATGACCCAAGCACTCGCACTGTTCAAAGAGTGATTGATCAATACTATATTAACCCCATTACTAAAGAAAAAGTCTTTATCAGTCATGATGTGGTTAGTCCTTTAAAATTTAGCTACCAAACTTATGCGTGCGGTAAATGGCAGTTTGATAACGCTAAATTAGAGGCTTATCGCCCCACTCAAATTCGTATCTTTGATACGGTGTCTAACCAATACTACAATGTAACAGGCTGTGATTACACTTCTGATATGGGTAAAGTGCCTAAAATTATCCAACCTTATACCAAAATCAATGTAGAAAGTAGCGTTAAAGGCGAAGATGTAGGCGATTTAGACACTATTAGTGGCTCAAATTATGATTTGCCACAATATACCACTTTTGAAATTCAAGAAATGTCTTTAAATAGCAGTCAATGGATAACCACTTCTTATTGTAATGATGGATGGGGGTCTTGGACTAAAACACACAGCTATACAGGCTATTCTCAAGGTAATTTACGCACCCTAGCTAAGTGGGTTACACGATATCAGACTATCAATCAAGGCACTACGATTGGATATATCCGCCCTAGAAATGAGGGCGATAGTGATGCTGTGTATGACACCTATAAGTATTACTATGTCTCACAAGCTCAAAAAACACTCAAACGCTTTCCATCCACTATCTATGTGAATACCCCTAATTTAAGCGATGAGTATCGCAAAAATTTTGAACTCACTGTATTAAGCCAAAATCTTAATCTCAATAATGGTGTTAAACAACTCATTAACACACAAGAATTTACCAATTGGCAAGCGACTTATTATCGCCCTAATGGGAATGGCAATCTTTGTATGAGTTATAACTTTAGCTCTGGAAATGCTTGGAAATCTAGCACTAAGGGTAAATATTGCTCATGGGCGCAGACGCCTAATGCTAATTACTCATGCGCTTCGCACAACAATTGGGTTGTCCCAAACAATTAAGAAAGGAAAAAAATGAACACTAATTTAAAGAAAGCCTTGTTTTTAACTACTCTTGGTTATTTGCAAGCTAATGAGGGCTTTTTAGCCATTATGCCTGATGAAAATAAACAAGAAGACATTTCTCAAGAACAGAAATTAGAACACAAAATGGAGCAAAAAATTGCTCCACAAAATACCCTTAAAAAGCAACAATCAGCTCCTTTACAAAGTGCTGAGTTGTTACAAAGTCAAGTTAAAAGAGAAGTTAAAGAGCAAAAAAAGTCTCAAAAACACCTAGTAGCTATGCAAACTAAAAATGGCTTTTTCTTAGGCTCAGAAATTGCTATTACAGGCACAAGTTTAAAACAAAGTTTAAGCCTTATTTCTAATGCTACAGATGATTTACTCACTTATAGCAAGACTTTTAAAAACGCTAATTTTAATATGGGACTATTAATAGGTTATCAGCATTATTTTGGAGCTAGTAAAAGGCATGGGATTAAAATCTCAAGCCATTTGTATGGAGGCACACCTAGTGATGTAAGCACAGACATAAAAATTTACCAATCTAAAGTTAGCGCTAATTACACGCCTTTAAATTTTGGCATAGATGTGTTTGATTTTTTAAATGTCATTAAAAAGAACCGCCATACACTAGGATTAAGTGTGGGCTTTGGCTGGCGTATGCAATATTATTTTGCAAAAATAGACCCCATAAAAACCAGCCATAGTGAGTTTATCACTAATAAACCTAAAGATATTTTTAATCATGGTTTTTATCCCACTATTGGACTACATTATTACTTAAACCATCATCAATTTGAAGTGAATTATCGCTTTGGAGGAGCAATTAACTATCAGTCAGTTGTGCCTAGCAAAATTGTCGCTCAAAACGGGAATTTTAAGGGCGAGGTCTTGTTTTCTGATTTTCTTACCAAAGCGACTAATTCTAGCTACATAGCGTTCAACTACGCTTATTTATTTTAATTTTAAGGAGCCAATGATGTCAGATGAAATCACGCAAGAAAACGAGTTAGAAATTAACTCCAATAATCAAAACCAAGAGCCAAAGGAAGTAGAAAAAATGCCATTGAATAATATTCAAAAAGCTAAGGAATTAAAAAACAACGCCAATTTAATTGTTCGACGCACTGATGAGTTAGATAAGGTTATCAATAAGCGTGAAAGCTTGCAAAGAGAGTTTGAAAGACGCATTAAGCACTTGGATAACAAGATTGAAACGCTTAGTAACAATATTGAAGAATTAAAAAGAAAGTAATTCTATGGACTTAGACAAACTCAAAGATTATAGGGCTTTAAGAAACGCTATTTTAAGGCTATTGCCCTATTTAGATAGCGGTATTACAGAGCTAATTATGAATAAAGAAAAAGAAATTTGGCTCTATAAGCTTAATGGAGTAAGAGAAAAAGTCTTTGATGAAAATTTAGACAAAGCCTTTATTCTGGGGTTTGGGGAACAATTAGCGAGTTTTAGAGATTTGTTTTTTAATGCTAATTACCCCACCCTTAATACTTCCATTCCTACTTCTAGATACAGAGTGAGCATGAACCACTTTGCTATTAGTGCGGATAATGAATTGAGTTTGAATATTAGAGTGCCAAGTGATAAAAAGTTTGATTTAAAAGCTTTCAAGCTTTCTAGTATCTGTCAATACGATTATGAGTATTTACAAAACTTAATGATTGAGGGCAAAAACTTACTCATTAGTGGAGGCACAGGCAGTGGAAAAACGAGTTTTTTAAACGCTCTAATTGAGTTTATCCCCAAACACACACGAATAGTAAGCGTTGAAGATAGCGAAGAATTAGATTTAAGAGCGTTTGAAAATCATAAATCCTTGTTAGTGGATAAAACTGAAAGCTCTAAATTTACCTATGAAAACGCCTTGAATATGGCAATGAGAATGTCTCCTGATAGGCTTATGGTAGGCGAGATTGACACACGAAATTCCATGCTCTTTTTAAGATTTGGAAACACTGGGCATAAAGGCATGGTTTCTACTTTACATGCAGATAGTGTGCATGGGGTTATAGAGGCGATTGCTTTAAATTTACAAATGAATAAAAGTGGTTTAGATGTCAATGTAGCAAAAAAATTCTTTAAAAGCAGTGTGGATATTGTCGTTCAAATTGTATTAGATAAAGCCACTAACACCAGATACATTCAAGAAATCTTACCAGCAAAAGATTTAAGAGATAGCCTATGAAAAAATATCAAAACAAACGAAAGCTGGGTAAGCGTATCAATTGCTTTATTTCAAATGAGTGTAAAGATATTTTAGAAAACTATTTAAAGGTCAAAAAGCTTAGTGTTACGCAGTGTGTAGAAAATCTTGTATTAGGGCTAGACCCTAGCAAAGAAACGCTAAAAACAAAAGAATTTTATGAAAGCTTGTTTAAAGTCATTAGTATCAATCAGCATGTCTATAGAGAACTCATTGCTAATAGTAATAATCTCAATCAATTAACTAAAAACACTAACATTGCCATTAAGTATAACAAACCCTTTTATTTGCAGAATTTAGCATTCTTAGAAGAGATTTTTAAGGTTATTGATACACTTAATAAAAATGTAGAAGAGTGTAAAAAAATCTCTTTGGAATTATTACTTCAAATTTACAAAGAACAAAAAAGACAAACAGAATTTAACGCCATTTCAAAAATTCTCAACGCTCTTAATGAAAAACAATCTACTACTGAGCCAAAAAAGGACAACGCATGAAAATGCAATTTGTGAAGGCTTTTTGCGTGCTTTTCAGCATTTTACTTATCCCCTTATTTTTTATCTTGGCAAATTATTACACTTTTGATGCCTTAAAGTCGTTGAGACAGGCTTATTTCTTTTCTCAAAGCGTGTTTGTAGGGCTTTATCATGGGGCAAGCATCTTTGATTTAAAATTTGAAGTCTATCTTACTATGCTAATCTCTTTAATGCCCTTTGTGGCTACGATTTATATCAATTTCCCAAAAACCACAGAAACTTCGCATGGCTATGCGAGATGGGCTAATGGTGAAGATATAGAATGCTTTAAAATTTTTAGCAAAGAGTGCTTTTGTAAAGTGGTGCATAGATTAGGGGTGCAATTTGATAATGGCTTTATTCTAGGTAAATTTGGTTTTCCAAAGCTTAGAAATGTGTGCTATGACAAGCCCTTAGGAGCGATGATTGTTGCACCCCCTGGTGCTGGAAAAACTGCATGTGTGGCTTTGCCAAATTTATTGACTTTGCCTAATAGCTGTATTATCACTGATATTAAAGGCGAACTAAGAGATAAGACCGCAGGTTATAGACAAAAATTCTTAAACAATAGAATTTTAATTTTTAATCCTTATGGTGATGATAACACTTGCTATTTCAATCCTTTTGATAAAAGGATTGTTGAAAAGATGACCTTTGCGGAGCAATTAAGGCATGTTAAAGCAGTAGGCGATGGTATTTTTGTAGATGAAGAAGACCATTGGGTATCTAAAGCTAAAGAGCTTTTTGTCTTTTTTGCTCTTTTACAAGTAGTAACCAAAGGGCATAGCTCTTTTTACGATGTTTCTATCGCACCAGCTAATGATTATGCCCCCTTAATACACCCTAAAAGCCCTTATTACAAGCAACTTTACCAACACGATAAAAAGACAGGCGAAGTTATCTTAGACCCACAAACTAACGCCCCTATGAAAAATCCCCAAGCTAATGTTTTAAAACTCTTTTTAAATCAAGTGGCTGACCAAAAATACATAGATGTGAATGATGAAAAAAACTATGACCCAAGAGAACCTGAACCCCCTTATGGAACAAAAGGGGCGTTAGATGAGATTATAAGGACAGATGCTAGGAGTTGGGCAAACACTCCTGATGATGAATTTGGGAGCATTATGTCTTCTTTTAAGCGTTTTATGTATGTCTATAAAGACCCAAAAGTGCGTGAAGCTACTTCTAAAATGAGCTTTGATTATGAAGAATTAAGAACGGGCAATATCAGTATTTACATTGTAATCGCTCAAATTGATATAGGCACACTTTCTTCTTTAGTAAGAGCCTTTTTAGAGAGTATTGCTAAAAACCTTATGATCAAAGAAAGCTCTAAACCTGAAGAGCGTATTTTTATCATTGCTGATGAATTTGTTAGATTTGGTAAGTTGCCTTTCTTGTTAGAAATGCCAGCACTTTGTCGCTCTTATAATGTTGTCCCCTTATTCATCACGCAAGATTATGCGATGATTAGAAAATACTATAGCGATGATGATTTGAAAATCTTAAAAGGCGTGGTGCATTATAACATTGTCTTTAAGATGAATAGTGCTGAAGATGCTGAGATTGTCTCTAAGGAAGTGGGCGAATTTACAAGACAATCTAAAAATTATTCTACTGAAAAAGGTCAATTGGTCTTTGGAGGTAGCTCTTCTTATAGCCATGAGAGTAGAAACTTACTCACAGCCCAAGATATTATGAATATCAATTCAGATGAAGTCATTGTTATTGTTACAGGGGCTAAAGCTACCCCCTTAAAACTCAAAGCTAATTATTGGTTCAAAGATAAAGAGCTTTTAAAAAGAGCTAATTTGCCTATTGATTTAGAAGTAGAGAGACAAAGAGTTGAAGAGCCTATACAACCCACTACAGAGATTGAAACAACCCCTAATCAAAACAAAGCTGACTTAGAACCAAGTAATAAGGGGGAAAAAGTAGAGAATGAGAGCAATGAGAGAAACACTAACGAGAATAATCCCACTACACCACAAGAGCTTGAAAATTCAAACTTAAAAGAAAGCGAGAAAGACAGTGAAAGTCCCATTACCTTAGAAAATGCTAATGAAAATATAGAGCAAGGAAATCACAATGAAATTGATGAGATTTTAAAAAAGCCACTGAGTGAAATCAGTATGGAAGAGAAAAGAGCCTTGTTTAAGAAAATGCAACAAGGCGATGAAGAAAGCGAACAAGAAGTTACACAAAGCACCCAAAGTTAAATTTTAAAAGGAGCAACAAATGGCTTACAAACCTAACAAAAAGAAGTTAGAAGAATTAAGAGAGCAACCCAACTTATTCAGTATCTTAGATAATGGCGATATTGCAATAAACAATCCTGCTGAAGAATCAGACAAGGCCAATGAAATACAAGATCCACTCCCTTATGTCGTGAAAACTCAGATCAATACAGCAAGCATGATTTCTAGAAATCCTATTGAATGGGCAAAGTATTTAAGCTTTGAAAAACGAATATATAAGGATAACAGCAAAGAAGATGTCGCTTTCTTTGCCAATGGTGGGATAAAAGAAAGTTCTCGTATTTATGAAGCGAATAAGGAAGGGTTTGAAAGGCACATCACTAAAAGATACGATCTGATTGATACTATAAGAAATAGAGAATTTTTTACAAAAGAAATTGAAATTCTAACCCACACAAACAGCTTAGAAGAATTGAAAGAGCAAGGTTTAGAAATCCAATTGACCCACCATAATGAAACGCATCAAAAAACCTTAGAAAATGGCAATGAAATCGCTAAAGAATACGACTACCTTAAAGATATTTACCAAGAAGTAGAAAGAACAAAAGATGGTGAATTGGTAAGAGAAATAATCCCTAGTATTTCTAGCACTGAGTGTTTTAAGCTCTATAACAAGCTGCCTTTTGAATCAGTGAAACCACCCCTTTCTAAAGAAAGGGGCTTCCTAACTAAAGCATTCCATTGAATGCTAACACGAAAGGCTTTGTTCTTTAAAGTCTGCAAGGACATTTCCTGCCCTAAAAAGACTTAACCCTTTATTCAAGATGTTGTTCGCAGCGTTAATATCTCTGTGTTCTTTATACCCACAATCAGGACACAAATACTGCCTGTGATTCAATTTGAGCTTGGGGTTGATGCTCCCACAATTACAGCAAGTTTTGCTGGTGTATTGTGGGGGAACTTTCACTAACAATTTGCCATTATGCTGTTGTTTGTAGTCTAAAAAAGAGATGATTTGATAGAATGAAGCGTTTAAAATAGATTGATTAAGCCCACTCTTTTGTTTAACGTTTTTGAGTTTAGCTCTTTTAGTCATGTTTTTTACTTGCAAATCTTCAACTACTATCCATTCAAATTGCTTTGAAAGTTCGCTTGTGATTTTATGGTATCTGTCTGTTTTTTGATGACTAGACTTGTCAAAGGCTTGGTTTAATTTCTTTTGGGTTTTGTAAAAATTACCTCCTAATTTGGTTTTGTTTTGTTTAGACTTTAACACCCTACGGCTTTGTTTTCTTTGCAATCTTTTAAATTTTTTAGAGTATTTTTTTAAAGAATACAATTTGGAATAAGTAGGGATGAGTCGTTTAGTATCCAACTCTTCATCTATTTCTATCCCTAGTAATTCTTTCATGTCTATTGGGTATCGCTTAAAATCCGTTAGTTTTCTGTGATTATTCACCCCACAAGAACAAGCTATATCAAGGATATTCAAATCTAGCCCCACACAATCTTTAGGGTTTTTGATGGGAGTAATGTCTTGTTCGTATTCCACGCTAAAGCTAACGAAATACTTTCTATGGCTGCAAGAGATTGTAATTTGCTTGATTTTAGAATTAGGAGGGAAGTTTCTATGCATGCGCATCATTAAGGGCATTTTCATTAAAGTGAATATCTTAAAGCGTTCCTCATCGCTCTCTTTGATAGAGAAACCTTGATTGTTCCACGAAAAAGATTGTTTAGCAAATTTAGAGTTTTTGAATTTAGGAAAACCCCTGTTTTTAACTTTAAAAGCATCTTTTAAAGCCCTTTCAACATTCATGCGTGATTGTTGGGCTATCACACTACTAAAGCTTAGCCCCCTAGCGTTCAAGTGGTGTTTAATCGCATGATCTAACTCGCTTGATTTTTCCCACTTTCTTTCTTTGGGAGGTGAATCTTTATTGGTTTCATATTGCTCTTGCAGTAAATTCAAGCCAATATTATAAGCTTGATTATAGACAAAAAAGCAGTGTTGCAATTTATCCTGTTGTTCTTTAGTGGGATACAAGCGGAATTTAAAACCCTTATTGACTTTCATAGAAGTATTTTAACCTCTTTTTGTTAAAATAGGTCTATGAAAAAAATTGATTGTATGAGACACGGAAGGCATTGTGTTTTTTTGTTGCATGCGCATTTGGTATTTGTTACTAAATATAGGCGTAAAGCGTTCAACAAGGAAGTGATAGATTTTTTAGGATCGGTGTTTGCCAAAGTGTGTAAGGACTTTGAGAGCGAATTGGTAGAATTTGATGGGGAAAGCGATCATGTGCATTTGCTTATCAACTACCCTCCAAAAGTGAGCGTGAGTAAGTTAGTCAATTCTTTAAAAGGCGTTAGCAGTCGTTTGACTAGACAACACCATTTCAAAAGCGTTGAAGCTAGTTTGTGGGGGAAGCATTTATGGTCGCCTAGTTATTTCGCTGGGAGTTGTGGGGGCGCGCCTTTAGAGATGATTAAGCAATACATACAAGAGCAAGAAACACCGCATTAACTAGCTAACTTTGATTTTTAATAGAATGCGTTAAAAAGCGAATGGATCCAAGTGAAACGATATTCAAATAGCCTAACGGCTAAACGCTTACATCTTGCACCCTAAAGGACGGAGTTTTTCGCGCTAGTGGGATAATGAACTATAAAGAATTACTAGAATTTAACGATTACGCTATGGATTTGACTATTCGCATGGCTCATCATAGCACCGCTATTGAAAACAATCCTTTGAGCCTTGCTGAAACTATAAGTATTTTAACCACCGAATACATTCCTAGAGAAATGCCCCAAAGAGCCTTCTTTGAAGTGAAAAACTATCAAAACATGCTCTTCTTTCTGTTAGAAAACCTGAATAAAGGACAAAGCATGGATAGCTTTTTTATAAGAGAGTTGCATGGGATTTTAATGAATTTTTTACTCCCTAATAAGGAGACTTTCAAAACGACTGATAATACCATTTTAGGAGCTAGTTTTGAAACGATCCCCCATTTTCAAGAGCCTATAGCTATGAAAGAATGGTGCGATAGTCTCAATTATAAGATGAAGACCTTACAAGATAAAGAAGAAAAACTAAAAGCCATTTTAGAACAACACATTTTGTTTGAAAGGATACACCCTTTTAGCGATGGTAATGGTAGGGTGGGCAGAATGCTAATCTTTTATAGCGCTTTAGAGCAAAACTTAATACCATTTGTGATCACCAAAGAGCAAAAAGAGACTTACATTAAGGCTTTAGACACGCGCAATACAGAAAGCTTATACCAACTCGCCAAAGTATCCCAAGAGTTTGAACTCACACGCATACAAGGGCAAACGGTACTCAATAAGAATAAGCCCTAAAATCATGTTTTTCAAGCGCGCATCAAATAGAGCCTTTTCCTCTCGCTTGAAGAAGCGATGTTGAGCAGTTGGCGGTATTTGGTGATCGTTCTTCTTACCATTTTCAAATGGAATTTTTCTTCAATGAGTTCTAAAATCTTAGCGTCGCTCAAAGGCTCTTTTTTATCTTCATTTTTAATCAATTCTAAAAGATAGTCTTTAATCACAGCGTTTGAAGTCTCGCTATTGTCTAAGGCGATGCTAAAGAAATGCTTAATGGGGAAAACCCCCCTTTCGCATGCCAAATATTTATTAGAAATAGCCCTTGAAATCGTGCTTACAGAGTGGTTAAACTCATTGGCTAAATCCAATAATTTTAAAGGGCGTAATTCCTTGCCTTTAAAAAAATCGTATTGATACTCTAAAAGCATCAGACCGATTTTATAAATCGTGGCTTTTCTCAAATTTAACGCGTCAATCAAATCTTTGGCTTCTTTTAGTTTGTCTTTCAAATAATCGCTATCCTTAAAGCGATTTTCTTCTAAACTGATCGTTGGGTAGCTCTCATCGTTCAAACGCACGATGATTTCATTATCCACTTCTAAAATAAAAAGCTCAGGAATGACTTCTATTTCTTTTTCTAAAAATTCAATGGCTGGGGGGTTTTTAAAGGATTTTAAAATCTTTAAAGCCTTTTCATAATAAAAATCTTTAGAAAATTCATGGTGTTTTTCTAAATTTAAAATGATCTTTCGCGCTTCTTCATAAAGCTCGTTATTGTCTAATTCCCTACTCTCTAACTGGAATAAAAAGCTCTCTTTCACGTCTTTAGCGCCAATGCCAGCGGGATTAAGGTAACTAAAACGCTTGCGCACTTTCTCATAAACTTCGCTCTCTACCCCTAAAATTTTAGCCCTTTCTTCAATGTTTTCTTCAAAATACCCTTCGCTATCCAGCCCGCTGATAATATCCATAGCGATTTTTTGAGAGGTTTCAGTAGGAAAGAGGGGGGGAATGATTTGAGCTTCTAAGGTTTCAAAAAGGCTTTTAGATGCGATTATAAAATTTTCTAAATGATCGCTGCTCTTTTTAGCGCTAAAACGATCGCTAAAATTTTTGATGCGTTTGTTTTCAATTTTGATTAAGGGATTATCTAGGGCGTTTTGTTTCAACACTTCTTCTAAATCTTCAAGCTCGCTTTGTAAAATGGGGAGCCACCCTTTTAAGGTAGCGTTTAATTTGTTTTTGGGGCTAAGGTTTGCGCGTAAGATCGCCATGTCTATACCTTAAAATTTTCCCCTAAATAATACTTGCGCACCAAAGCGTTTTCATAAATTTCATTAGCGTTCCCGCTCGCTAAAAGCGTGCCACTTTTAATCACATACGCCCTATGGCACACGCTCAAAGTCTCTCGCACATTGTGATCAGTAATCAACACGCCGATGTTTAATCCAATCAAGCTTTCAATGATTTTTTGAATGTCAATCACCGCAATCGGATCCACGCCCGCAAAAGGCTCATCTAATAATACGAATTTAGGGTTTTTCATTAAAGCCCTAGCGATTTCTACGCGCCTTCTTTCTCCCCCACTCAAGCTCATGCCCTTGCGCTCTCTTATGGCTTGGATATTAAAAGCGTCTAGCAAGTTTTCCATTTTTTCTTCGCTCTCTTTAGAGTTTTTAAAAGTGCTCTCCCCTGCTAGGGCTAGATTCTCTTCCACGCTCAATTCTTTAAAAATACTGGATTCTTGGGGCAAGTAGCCTATGCCTAAATTAGAGCGCTTGTGTAAGGGGTATTTAGCTAAATTCACATCGTTTAAATAAACGCTCCCCCCACTAGGCTCTAAAAGCCCGCATATCATGTAAAAGGTGGTGGTTTTACCCGCCCCATTAGGCCCTAAAAGCCCCACCACTTCGCCGCTTTTCACTTCTAAAGAAACGTCTGAAACGATTTTGGTTTTTTTAATCTGTTTGTTTAAATGCTCTGCTTTTAAAATATCCATTCAAGCGATCCTTATCGTATAAAAACGGCTGGTTGATTCGGTTTTGATTTCCACAACCTTAATAGCTAAATCGTATTTTTTTAAAATTTTTTCTAATTTTTCATCGCCCCATTCCACAAAATGGATTCCCTTTTCTAACAAACACTCCAACATGCCAAGCTCCAAGCAAGCCTCTAAATCGCGCATGTAAAAATCATAATGGAACACGCTCTCGCTATAAGCATGCATCAAGCTAAAGGTGGGCGAAGTCGCTTGAATGTCTAACCCCAAGTGTTTCAAGCACGCTTGAACTAAAGTCGTTTTACCGCTCCCCACAACGCCTTTTAAAAGCACCACCCCCTTAAAATCATCTTTTAAAATTGCAGCCGCCACTTTGTCTAATTCGTCTAAACGCGCTCTCATAACAATTCCACGCTTTTGATTTCAAACTCACTCTTAATCTCTTCAATCAGCTCAGAGTGGTTAGCCATAAATTCTTGCAACGCTGTAGGGACTTCTTTGGGTTGGATTTCTTGAACCTCTTTAGTGTCGTTTTCTTTAGTTTCTTTTTTTTGAACCTCTTTTTCTTTAATTTCTTTTCCAACCGCTTCTTTTTCATTTTCTTTCGTTTCAGCCGTCGTTTCAGTGGTTGGTTGGGGCTTTAAGGGGGGGAATTTAAACTCTTTAGTTTCTTCTGGAGCGTTTTTATTTTCCAAATGATTTTTTAAAGCGATTTTGATACTTTCGCCCTTACCAAAAACCCCATCAACGATACTTTTCACGATTTTAAATCGCTCTCTTAAAAGCTCTTTATCCTTATCAGCGGCTAAAGACTCCCAAGTCAAGGTTTTAGTCTGGCTGTCAAAATCAATGAAACAGATATTTTTTTCAAACACCGCCCCTAATTCGTAGTTGCGCTCATAAACCAATGTTTGAACTTTCTTGAAAAGGTTGTGAAAAATGCGATCTTTAGCTGAAAGCATGGGAGTTTGTGGGGCTTCTGCGTTCTCTCTTTTTTCTAGTTTTTCTCTTTTTTCTGTTCCCTCTATCCTTTCTGCTTGTTCTATTTTTTCTGTGCCTTTAGATTCTTGTTTAGGGGCGTTATAGCTTATGCTAGGGCTTTGATTGAAAGGGGTTTGCTCTAATTCTACAATCGCATCGTCTAGGGCTTTGAGTTTTAAAGCTTCTTTGAATTTCATTTTCAATAACAACAGCACAAAACTGGCATTAGCCCCTTCTTTTAAAAGGCTCAAACTGCTCATAATGATTTTAAAAAAGCGCTCTATTAAAAGAATGGAATAAGTATCAGGGCTTAATAATTTCGCTTTCAAAAAAAGCATCATTTCTTCTAAAACACCCTCGGTTTCATAATTTTCTAAAATGGCATAACGCTCTTGCAATCGTGCTTCATCTTGGTTGATTAGGCTTTGGAAAAAATCTTCTAAAACGCTTCGGTCAATCGCTCCTAACATTGCAGCCACCTTGCTTTCTGTGATAGCGTTATCGCAATAATTGATGGCTTGCTCTAAAAGAGTGATCGTATCCCTCAAACTCCCTTGCCCGCTGTGAGCGAGTTTTTCTAACGCGCTACTTTCATAACTCACCTGTTCTTTTTCTAAAATGGTTTTTAAATGAGAAATAACGGAATTTTCAGGGATTTTTTTAAACCTGAAATGCTGGGTGCGGCTGAGTATGGTAGCGGGCAATTTCAAGGCGTCCGTTGTCGCTAAAAGGAATTTCACATGGCTAGGAGGTTCTTCTAAAGTCTTTAAAAGCGCGTTAAACGCTTCGGTGGTGAACATATGCACTTCATCAATGATAAAGATTTTATAGCGCCCAAAGCTTGGTTTGTAGCGCGTTTGCTCTATGAGATTACGGACATCATCAATCCCCCTATTAGACGCCCCATCCATTTCTATAATATCTATGTGGTGGTTGTTTAAAGCGCTCTGGCATTGGATGCAAGTATCGCAAGGCACGGCTTTTGGCCCTTCTTCACACATCAAAGCCCTAGCAAAAATCCTAGAAGAGCTGGTTTTGCCTGAACCTCTTAATCCGCTGAATAAATAAGCGTTAGCCAAACGCTGGTTGTCTAGGGCTAAAGAAAGCGTTTTAGCCACGCTCTCTTGACCGACTAGCTCGCTAAAATGTTTGGGGCGGTATTTTAACGCTAAAACTTGCATATTGATTGTAATCCTTAAAACTCATTTAGGAGTATTGTAATGCAAAATGACTTAAAACTAGCCCCTTTTTAGGTTTTACTCAATAGCGCTAAAAAATCCCTGAATAAAGTAACGCTAAGCGTTCCCATGATAGCGGTTACAAAGAGATTCACGCCCATAAAGATTTTTTGGTTGTTTAAGAGTTTAGAGCCATAGCGTAAAGATAGGGTGCATAACAATAAAAGCCA
Source organism: Helicobacter pylori (assembly GCF_011175115.1). Classification (GTDB taxonomy): domain Bacteria; phylum Campylobacterota; class Campylobacteria; order Campylobacterales; family Helicobacteraceae; genus Helicobacter; species Helicobacter pylori_DF. The sequence continues at coordinate 51,613 of NZ_SHOW01000004.1, forward strand.
AGAAAGGGCAGCCGATAAAGTGCCAGCTAAAAAGACGAATTTTTGCGCTAAATTAAAAGACAAAGCGCTCGCGCCAATCAAAAACACCATTTCCAAATACACTTGAGGGTTGAGTAAAGTAACGCCTAAAGTGAATAATAAGGTCTTTTTTAAGGATAGTTTTTTAGGGGTTTGGACTTGCTTCTTTTTAAAGGTTTGAAAAAGGGTTTTTAAAGCTAAAAAAGCGTAAAATCCGGTAAAAAGCGCCCCAAATAAATTCAAAAACAAACTCAAATAAAGATTTTTCGCAAAATAAGCCCCCACGCCAAACACGCCCATGCTCATCAACACAATATCGCACATAAAACACAGAGCGCAAATCAAAAACACATAATTCCTAGCCATGCCTCGCTCTATAATAAACAAGGATTGCGCCCCCACAGCCGCGCACAAAGAAATCGCTAAACCAAAACCTTCTATAAAAACCACAAACATCTTGCTTAAATCCTTTCACTCAAAATAAGCTAAAACCATAACGCTACCATCAAAAATTCAAAAACGATATTTTAAAATTTTAGGGTTTAAAACGACCTTTATAAATAAAAGTTAAATGATGATACGCAATGATCACACGAAATTTAAAAACCCTATTTTTTACCGCTCTTAGTGGCGTTTGAGAATAAGTTAAAATTAACATGGTAGAATGCCAAAATTTGCTGTCGTCATGCGGCAAAAATTTAGACAACAAGGAATTGGGAATGAGAAGGAGTTTGGCTTTTTGCCTATCAGCTTTGCTTGGATTACAGGTTTTAGGCGCTAGAGACTTTTCGCAACTCAAAGATAAGGAGCTTTTAGAATTAGCAGGCACTCTGCCTTCTAATGAGGCGATTGATTATCGCATGGAAGTGTCTAAACGCCTTAAAGCTTTAAAAGCTGAAGACGCTAAGAAATTCCGCGCGAATTTCAGCCGGATCGCTAGGAAGAATCTTTCCAAAATGAGTGAAGAGGATTTCAAAAAAATGCGTGAAGAAGTGCGTAAAGAATTAGAAGAAAAAACCAAAGGTCTAAGTGCTGAAGAAATTAAGGCAAAAGGGCTTAATGTGAGCGTTTGCAGCGGCGATACGAGAAAAGTTTGGTGTAGGGCTGTTAAGAAAAAAGACGAACATTGCTCTCCTAAGTGAGATAAAATTTAATTTAAAAGGATAAAAAATGAAAAAAGCGTTGAAAATACTTTCTGTTGGTGCGTTGTTATTTGTGGCGTTAAACGCTAAAGATTTCAGCAAAACAAGCGATGAAGATTTGGCTAAAATGGCTGGCGTTGTCGCTCCGCAAGATATTGTGGATTACACAAAAGAGTTAAAAAAGCGCATGGAAAAGATGCCTGAAGACAAGAGAAAGGCGTTCCATAAACAATTGCATGAATATGCGACTAAAAACACAGACAAAATGACCGTGGCGGATTTTGAAGCCCGCCAAAAAGCCATTAAAGAAGCGCTTAAAAAAGGCAATATGGAAGACATGGATGATGATTTTGGGTTGAGATCATGCAAGCATGGGAAAAAGCACAAACACGATAAGCATGGCAAGAAGCATGGCAAAAAACATGACAAAGATCATGACGATAAAGACCATGACCACCATGATGAAGATCACAGCGATAAGCACTAAAGCTTAAACCACACCACTTTTTCTATCAAAGCTTCAAATTCTTTAAGCAGAAATCCTAAACGCTCTGTGGCGTTTGGGGTAAATGCGTTCTGTTAAGCGTTATCAAAATTCTGTTCTCATTAAATATTGCTTATAAGATTCAAAAGATGGTTTCATTATTACAAAAATTAACACTCCAAAGATAAATAGTTAAAAAACACCCAAAAATCTTTTTTTTTTTTTTGAAATCCAATCAATTTATGGTAAAGTTAAACATATTGTAAATAAATTTTCATTTCTATTCATGTTTACAATAAAAACATTACTTTAAGGAACATTTTATGAAAAAACGATTTTTACTCTCTCTCTCTCTCGCTTCATCGCTTTTAAACGCTGAAGACAACGGCTTTTTTGTGAGCGCCGGCTATCAAATCGGCGAAGCGGTGCAAATGGTCAAAAACACCGGTGAATTGAAAAACTTGAACGACAAATACGAACAATTAAGCCAGTATTTAAATCAACTGGCTTCGTTAAAACGAAGCATTCAAACGGCGAACAACATTCAGGCTGTCAACAATGCTTTAAGCGATTTGAAAAGCTTTGCGAGTAACAACCACACAAACAAAGAAACATCGCCCATCTACAACACCACGCAAGCCGTTATCACTTCAGTATTGGCTTTTTGGAGTCTTTATGCGGGGAACGCTCTCAGTTTTTTTGTGAACCATTTGAATGATGGATCTAATGCTCCTCTTGGAAGAATCCATAAAGATGGGAACTGCACAGGATTACAACAATGTTTTATGAGCAAAGAAACTTATGATAAAATGAAAGCGCTTGCCGAAAACCTCCAAAAAGCTCAAGGCAATCTCTGTGCCTTATCAGAATGCTCTAGCAATCAATCAAGTGGAAACAAAACTTCCATGACTACAGCTCTTGAAACCGCGCAACAGCTTATGGATTTAATCGAACAAGCCAAGGTTTCTATGGTGTGGAAAAATATAATCATCGCAGGTGTTTCAAACAGAGCCGGTGGTGCTGGTGCTATCACATCCACTGGTCCTGTAACCGACTATGCGGTGTTTAACAACATCAAGGCGATGCTACCTATCTTGCAACAAGCGCTCAAACTAACTCAGAGCAACCACACCCTATCTACTAACTTGCAAGCTCAAGCTATGGGATCTCAAAAAAATCGTGAATTTGCTAAAGACATTTACGCTTTAGCTCAAAACCAAAAGCAAATCCTTTCTAACGCTTCAAATATATTCAATCTCTTTAATTCCATTCCTAAAGACCAACTTAAGTATTTGGAGAACGCTTACTTGAAAGTGCCGCATTTGGGTAAAACGCCTACTAACCCTTACAGACAGAATGTGAATTTGAATAAAGAAATTAATGCGGTTCAAAACAATGTAGCTAATTATGGCAATCGGATTGATTCGGCTTTAAGCGTGGCTAGAGATGTTTATAATTTAAAATCCAATCAAACAGAAATCGTAACCGCCTATAACAACGCTAAGAATTTGAGCGAAGAGATTTCTAAACTTCCCTATAATAAGGTCAATGTAACAAACATCGTTATGTCGCCTAAAGATTCTACAGCGAATCAACACCAATACCAAATCAACCCAGAGCAGCAATCCAATCTTTCTCAAGCTTTAGCGGCGATGAGCAATAACCCCTTTAAAAAAGTGGGCATGATCAGCTCTCA
>NZ_SHOW01000004.1:55124-124949 GCF_011175115.1 Helicobacter pylori
TTACTATTCTTTTTTAGGCACTAAGCTAGAATACCGAAGGCTTTATAGCGTGTACCTCAATTATGTGTTCGCTTATTAAAAAATCTCCTTTTTAAAATAGGGGGAGCTTCATCAAATCTATTTTGATAGTTATCAATATTTGATGAAAATAAAGTCAAAAACAAAATAAACCAAATCACCCAATTATCTTTGATAATTGGGTGATCTAAGAGAATCGTTTCAATACTCTTCAAACATTTCTTGGATTTTTGCCTTATCATTCGTTTTAGTTAAAGCGAGTTGTAAAAGCACCCTGGCTTTTTGAGGGTTTAAATTATCGCTTGTGATAAAGCCATAAGCTTTGTCATCAATCTCACCTGAAGTAACCTCACCGCTGCCTACCCTGCTAGAACGAACGATAACCACCCCCATTTGGCTCGCTTCTTGCATCGCTTTTAAAAACCCAACGCTCACATTCCCATTACCCACCCCGGCTATCACAACGCCTTTTGCATGCGAGTTTAGGCTCGCTTGGAATAAGTCGGGGGTCATGCCGGCATGCGTGTAAATAATATCCACTTTAGGCAAGGGGGTTTTTAGCTCTAAAAGGGAAAATTCGCTCTCTATCGTGTGCTTTCTTAAAGGCTGCATGTAATAGCGCGCCTTGCCGTAATACACGCTCCCTATCGCACCGCTATTTAAGGCTTTAAAGGTGGAAGTGTGGGTGGTGTGCGTTTTAATCGCTTCTCTAGCGCTAAAAATACTATCATCCATCACCACTAGCACGCCCTTATTCGCGCTTTTTTCATCGATCGCTACGCTCAGCGCGTTATACAAATTCAAAGCACCATCCGCGCTCAAAGAAGAAGCGTTACGCATCGCTCCCACTAGCACGACCGGTTTTGTGGAGTGTAAAACCAGGTTTAAAAAATACGCGCTCTCTTCTAAAGTGTCCGTGCCATGCGTGATGATAACGCCTTGAATACGGCTATCGTCTAGCAACTCTTGGGCGCGTTTAGCGAGCTTGAACCATATTTCTTCATTCATGTCTTGTGAGCCGATATTAGAAACCTGCTCCCCTTGAATGCGAGCAATCTTGTTGAGACTAGGGATAGCCTTAAGAAGCTCTTTGACACCCAACTCACCGCTCTTATAACTACCCAAGCTCGCATCAACGCCACTCCCTGCAATCGTCCCCCCTGTCGCTAATAAAGCAATGGTGGGTAAATTTTGAGCCATAACTTGCCCTTTCAAACAAAGTAAAAGAATCAAAAATTTCAAAAACATTCTCATTATAGACTACCTTTTGAAATTTAAAAGATTTTATAGTATAGTAAAACATCGTTAAAAATAAATTTAAAAAGGGTTAGTTGTGGATGCCTTTTTTCAAATTATCGTGTTACTTTTTTCGCTTTTTTTAGGGGCAAGGCTAGGGGGCTTGGGAGTGGGCTATGCGGGGGGCTTGGGCGTGCTTATTTTATGCTTATTTTTGGGGCTAAATCCGGGCAAAATCCCTTTTGATGTGATTTTAATCATCATGGCAGTCATTAGCGCTATTAGTGCCATGCAAAAAGCGGGGGGCTTGGATTACTTAGTCAAAATCGCTGAAAAAATTTTAAGGAAACACCCCAAACAAATCAACTACCTCGCGCCAAGCGTGGCGTATTTTTTAACGATACTAGCGGGCACTGGACATACGGTTTTTTCCTTGATCCCAGTGATTGTGGAAGTGAGCCAGAGCCAAAACATCAAACCCAAAGCGCCTTTAAGCTTAGCTGTGGTCTCCAGTCAAGTGGGTATTACTGCAAGCCCGGTGAGCGCAGCGGTGGTGTTTATGAGCGGTATTTTAGAGCCTTTAGGGGCAAATTACCTCACCCTTTTAATGGTTTGGATCCCTACGACTTTTTTAGCATGCATGCTCACGGCGTTTATTATGGGTTTTACTAATTTAAAGTTAGACAGTGATCCGCATTATTTAGAGCACTTGAAAGCGGGAAAAATTTCGCCCCCTAAAATCAAAGAAGAAAAAGAAAGCTCAAAAAGCGCGAAATTATCGCTATGGATTTTTATCGGTGGGGTTGTAGCGATCGTTTTTTATGCGAGCGCGATTTCTAAAAATATCGCTTTTGTTAGCCCGGTGGTTTTAGGCAGAGATCAAGCGATCGTGTCTTTCATGTTGAGCGTGGCAACTTTAATTGTGCTTTTTTGCAAAATTAACGCTAATGAAATCGCTCATTCAAGCGTGTTTAAATCCGGCATGCAAGCGTGCGTGTGCGTGTTAGGCGTGGCGTGGTTGGGCGATACTTTTGTGAGCAATCATATAGATGAAATCAAGCGATACGCTTCTTTTTTGATCGCTGATTACCCGTTTTTATTAGCCGTAGCGCTCTTTTTGGCTTCCATGCTTTTGTATTCGCAGGCTGCCACCTCTAAAGCGCTCATCCCAAGCGTGATCACCGCCTTAGGCATTAGCGCTAACCATACCGAGCATTTGTATATTATCGTGGCTTCTTTTGCGAGCGTTTCGGCGTTGTTTGTGTTACCCACTTACCCCACTTTACTAGGAGCGATCGCTATGGATAACACCGGCACCACTAAAATGGGCCGTTATGTGTTTGATCATGCGTTTTTGATCCCTGGGGTTTTAGTCGTGTTTTTGAGCGTGGCGTTAGGGTTTGTTGTCGCGCCGTTGGTTTTGTAGATTTCATCATCAACGATAAAAAGCTTGATGTTGTGCTTTTTTCTAAACCCCCCTTAAAAAAGAGGGTTTAAAGCATTAATAAGCGAACACATAATTGAGGTACACGCTATAAAGCCTTCGGTATTCTAGCTTAGTGCCTAAAAAAGAATAGTAATTGGTGTTAATGGTGGGGATTTTAATGCCTAGTTCAATGCCATGTTGCGCGGAATGTTCGCTGTCTTTTTTCTTAGCTGTAGCGAGATTGGTTCTCAAACCCAAATTGAACAAGAATTGGAAATTAGAGGTATTGACTTTCGCGCTATAAGGGTTATTGAACGCTGTCAAATTCACATATTGAGAATTAAGCCATGTCGTTCCTGCCAGTTGGATGCCTCCAAAAAGACCCACGGAGAGCTTGTTGTTCTTTCTTGTGATGCTATCGTTGATAATATTCACTAACAAATCGCTCCCACCGCCATAAGTCCATATATCAGAAGATGAATTAAAAAAGCTGGATTTGATATAGCCGTGGTTGTAATCAAAAAAGCCGTAATACCTTAATCCCCATCTTTTGCTTTCGCCAAAGAATTGCTTATAGCCCACTTGCACGCCAAGCCCGTTCAAAGCGCCGTTATTGTTTTGAGAGCTGATCATGCCCACTTTTTTAAAGGGGTTATTGCTCATCGCCGCTAAAGCTTGAGAAAGATTGGATTGCTGCTCTGGGTTGATTTGGTAGTTGTATTGGCCCGCTGCCGGAGCGTTTTGATCGTAAGGTAGTGTGATAATGTCTTTTGTATTGACTTGGTTATAGGGGAGTTTAGAAATCTCTTGGCTTAGATTATTGGCGTTGCTATAGGCTGTTACAATGTTTGCTTGATTGGATTTTAGGTTATAAACATCTCTAGCCACGCTTAAAGCCGAATCAATCCGATTACCATAATAACTCACGTTGTTTTTAATCGTTTGAACTTCTTGGTTTAAATTCACCTCCTGTCTGTAAGGGTTAGTAGGCGTTTTACCCAAATTGGGTATTTTCAAGTAGGCTTTCTCTAAATAGCGATACTGATCTTTAGGGATAGAACTAAAGAGGTTGAAAATGTCTTGAGCGTAAGAGATGACTTGCTTTTGGTTTTGAGCGAGATTGTAGATGTCTTTAGCGAATTTGGGGTTTGTTTGAGATCCTGTAGCTTGAGCTTGCAAACTAGCAGATAATGTGTGGTTACTTTGAGAAAGCGTAACCGCTTGTTGCAAGATAGGTATCATCGCTTTGATGTTGTTAAACACCGCGTATTGCGTTGGGTAGCCAGTGGAATCGATAGCGCCGGACGCGTTTGAAACGCCACTGATGACGATATTTTTCCACATCATAGCCGTCTTAGTGTTTGCGATTAAATCCATGAGCTTTTGCGCGGTTTCAAGAGCGCTGCTTACGGTTGAGTTTGGTTGGTTTGATGTTGAGTCTGTTGTGGCGCATCCGGATAAAGCGCAAAGATTGTTCGCTTTAGTGGTAGCGTTTTGTTGGGCTGCTTGGAGGCTTTCAGCGAGTTTTTTCATCTCATTATAAGTGGTTTCATTCATCGCACAGTTTTCAATTCCTGAGCAGTTGTTAATAATCGTTGAAAAAGGAGGGTTACCCTGAACGCTAGCGGCGTGATTCCTACTACCCACAAAAAAAGTGAAGTAGTTCCCCGCATAAAGACTCCAAAAACCCAATACCGAAGTGATAACGGCTTGCACGGCGTTAAAGATGGGCGATTGGGTGGTGCTGTTGTAGTTGTTGTTGGTAAAGCTTTTTAAATCGTTTAAAGAGCTATTGACCAGCTCAATGTTGTTGGCGTTTTGAATGCTTTGCTTCAACGAAGCCACTTGATTTAAATACTGGTTTAATTGCTCGTATTTTTCGTTCAAGTTTTTCAATTCGCCGGTGTTTTTGACCATTTGCACCGCTTCGCCGATTTGATAGCCCGCGCTCACAAAAAAGCCGTTGTCTTCAGCGTTTAAGAGCGATGAAGCGAGAGAGAGAGAGAGTAAAAAGGTTTTTTTCATAAAATGTTCCTTAAAGTAATGTTTTTGTTGTAAGAATATCATGGAGTGATAATATATTTACAATGAACCTAATTTTACTATAAATTTATTGGATTTCAAAAAAAAAAAAAAAAAGATTTTGGAGTATTTTAACCTATTTATCTTTGAAGTGTTGAATTTTGTAACGATAAAATCATCTTTTGAATTTTATCATCAGTGTTTAATGAGAACGAAGCCACACTAAAACAAAAACGCATAGCTGACAAAAACTTCTTTATTCCTAAAAACGCTGAAGTTTTGTCGGATCGTTTGTTGCTGCCACACATTGCTAAAGCCGAAGTTTTTCCAACTTTGCGCGCTCAAGCTGTAATAAGGGATTTTAAGCCCCACATTGAAGCGGTTGTGTTTGCCTATATACAAAGAGCCTCCAAAATTCACAAAAAACCCCCCACCCGCGGCAAAAAATTTATCGTCTTGATGGGTGTTTTGGTTTTGATATTGAGGACTCCACAAGATTGCGTATTCCACCCCACCCCCACCAAACACGCCTATTTTAAAAAACAGCATTTTTTCCGTTTTTAAAGCGAGTTTTAAAAGGGTGTCTATAGGGAGATTAACAAACACATTCACGTTCAAACCAAACGCCATGAAATGCCCGTTATTGAAAAGGAAATCTTGGGGGTTTGGGGTTTTTTGCAAAACTAAAGGGCCTTGAGCGTTTGAAATAGGATCATAGGTTTTAATCGCGCTTGGGTTATAATTCGCTTGGGATAAAAGGGTGTTACCCCCCACTTTTTGACCCAATTGCGCTTTAGCGTATTCTATATCCCCCCACACCCTTAAGCCTAAAATATGGTATTTATCTATGGCTATTTCATCGCCTATTTGCCCGGTATAAGACAAATTTTTACCCCCCTTATAATGGGCTTCTAGTTTCTCGCCATAGCACACGCTGCTAGGGCAAGTGGGGTTGTCTTTATAGGCTTGTTGCCACATGCTCGTGCGCGTGTTAGCCCCTGTGCCTAGCCTGAAACCCAAATAAATGTGGTTTTTCGTTTTAAAAAAAGGCGTTTTTTCAGCGGCATTGCCCCACAAAACCCCCAAACTCGCTAAAAAAATGAACGCTTTCAAACGCTTTTTTGATTCAATTCTACCCATAATGGCACTTCACTTTGCAACGTTTCTTGATTAAAAAATTCCTCTATGCTCTCTCGCATGCTCTTTATTTCTGTAAGGGTATTGACGCAGTTACGAAACGCGCTCGCTTGCATTTCGCCCTTAGCATAAGCATGCAAGTTTTTCCTAAACATAACCACCCCCCTATCCCCATAAAACTCCACCATTTTATCAAAATGTTCTAAAACCAGATCCTTTTTCACGACTGCGGGCAATTTTGTGGTGTTGTTTCTGATTTGCCAAAATATCCATGGGGCTCTTAAGGCTGCTCGCCCTATCATTAGCCCATCCGCTTGCGTGATTTGCAAGACTTCAAAGGCCTTTTTCACGCTGTCAATTTCGCCATTGGCTATCACAGGCTTTTTTAAAATCCCTTTCATTAAGGCGATGCTTTCATAATCTATTTTGTCTTTTTGATACCTATCGCTTCGTGTCCTCCCATGCACCACCACATAATCCACCGGCGCGTCATTTAAGGCATGAGCGATTTCTTTAGGGATTTTCTTTTCAAAGCCTAAACGCACTTTCACGCTTGTGATCTTTTTATTGGTGTTTTCTCTAATCACTTTTAAAATCTTCACCAAGTGGTTTAAATCCTTTAACAATCCACTCCCGTTACCATGATTAGCCACTTTAGGGGCAGGACAACCGCAATTAAAATCAATCCCACTCACATGATCTAAAGCGTTGATTTTCTCCACCGCTTCTTTGACTACGCTTTCTTTAGAGCCTGAAATTTGCGCCATGAAATGATCTTCTAAAGGGGATTTTTCTAACATTTTAGAAGTTTTATCAAACGCATACACCAACGAATGTGAGCTCACCATTTCGCTTGTGGTAACATCCACGCCAAATTTTTTCACCACGCTCCTGAAAGGCAAATCCGTATAACCTGCTAGAGGGGCTAGAAAAAGCCATTTTTTATTTTTAAAGTCCATCCGCTCTCATATTAAAGTTTTTGCTGTATTTTGACACAATCAAGGTTAAAAAGCGCTTTAAAACTTAGCGCTTGATTAAAATGAAGCTCTTTTATAGATCCATTAAACTTTGTTTAAAACGGGTTAAAAAATCATGCGTTGGTTGTTTTAAAAACTCTGCGTATAAAACAGGCCGTAAGCGTTTGGGGATATTCAATCTCCTAGCCCTGTCTTTAAAATCCTTTGGCATGCTTAAAGTTTTTGGGGGTTTAAGGGCGATAAATACATGCTCTTTATCGCTCTCAATGATGAATTTTTGAGCGATTTCTAGGCTAAAAAAATGGCGTTTGATTTCTTCTTTTTGAGAGAAGCTCAACACATACCCCTTTTGCTTTAAGATTTTATCCACCATAAACAGCGCATTTTGCGAATGCTTAAAAAAAGTGATCCCATGCCTTTGTGAAACGGGAATCAAAGGATAAAGCCGCTCTTTTTCTTGATCCAAAAATTTAAAACTTTGGATAATGCCCTTAGAATAATGTTGCATCAAGGTGTTAGCGTAATGTTTCCTGAAAAAATTGCGTTTGAATTTTAAAGAAGAATTAGAATCATCTTCAAAAAATTTCAAATTTTTAGCGAGCGTTTTAAGGGTGTCTTTAGGGGTGTAGAGCAAGGGGCGAACAATCGCATAAAACCCTCTTTTTTCATAGGCTTGAAAGCTTAAAAGCGTATTCAGTCCAGCACCCTTGCTTAATTGCATCAAAAACCATTCCAGCCTGTCATTCAAGTGGTGCGCTAAAATCAAATGTTTGTAAGAATGCTCTTTGATTAGGGTTTCAAAAAAGTCATAACGGATCTTTCTCGCTTGCATTTCAAAATTGCGCGCGATTTTTGGGGCGTAATGGATATAGCATTTTTTATGGTGCGTTTGGGCGAGTTTTTGAGCGTGTTGGATGATTTCAAGGCGTTGTTTTTGCGTGTTATAATCCACTAAAGCGATGTCAAAAGCGATGTTTTCTCCAACTAAAAGATGAAACAAGCAAGTGGAATCCAACCCACCTGAAAAACCCAATAAATTTTGACTCTCTCTTAAAGGCTCTAAATAATTTTTAAAATCTCGCGCTGTCAAATCGGTGCTAAACGCATGCTGAATGGGTTGCGCTTTTATGAAGTTTCCTTGTGGGTTAAAACGCCTTTGAGTAAGCTCGCGTCTTCTATGCCTAAAATTTCATTCCTTATTTTTTCCACTTCATTCAAACCTAGAGCTTTTTGATGAACGGCTTCGTTGCGGATGTTTTGAATGAGGCTTAGGCTTCTTGAAAAAGGATAATTGATGAATCTTTTTAAGTTTTCTTCTAAATGGTATTGGACTTTTTCGTGTCTGAGTAAAAATTTAACGCTCCCAAAATTAGGCTTTTGAGTGAAAAAATCTTCAAGTATCAAAGATTTTCCTTGGACTTTATAAGCTAAATCATAAAGGCTGGGATCTTTTTCGCAAGCCCTTAAAAGAACTTGTTTAGCAAAAAGATAAATTTCGTATTCTAAGGTTTTGGTGTATTTGACGATGATGCTGGTAAAATCATTCAAAAGATCGTTTTCGCTTTGCAAAAGCTCTAATTCTGCATGGATGATGTTATTGATGCTGTCAGGGTGTAAGAGGTAAAAAAGCCTTTTGCCAAAAACAAAACGCATGAAATTTTCTTGCATGGTTAAATATTCTTTACTTTTATACACGCTCAGATAATGCTTTTCATCGCCTAAAAAATAAGAACGCTCTTCTTTTAACCTCACCGGCAAAGGATAAACATAATTATTCCCATAAATGGCGTAAGTGTGGTTGTTTGGGGCGATGAAATTGGCTAAAAATTGATCCCTTAAAAGGCTAAAATCTTCCCTGACTAATTCCCTTAAATCGCTGATAACAAAAAAGTCTTCCACTTCCAAATTTTTTTCTTTATAATAGCTAGGAATCAAACCCTCATCAATCTCTTTAGAAACCTTTATCACCTTAGCGGCAAATAAATTAGCGTAATCGGTCAAAAAAAGCTGCAAAAAATTTTCTTCATTGGTGGCTTTGTAAATCTCTTCTAAGGAGTCGTGCTTTTCTTGATCGTTGAGCTTTGATCGGATTTTACCAAAGCCCACTTGGGATTTTTCTTGTAAAACGCTTAAATGTTGTTGGATGACATCTTTTTGATAGTAAGGGTTATAAAGGATTAAAAGGTGGTTCATGCCTTGTCTTATTTTAGGATTTCTTTGAGGTTTTGTTTGATCTCGTCAGGATTTTGCTCGTATTCTTGGATGAGTTCTTTTAAAATTTCAAACAATTCGTCAAAATCCTGTGGGTATTCTTTCTTAAAACCCACGATCAAATCCAAAGTCTTGCCCGCCTTGTTTGATGGATCGTTTTCGCCCTCAAGAGCGTTTTTTATATCCAAAACCATATTGGCAATGCGAGTGGTTTGCACAGGGCTTGAAATGCGTTTGAATAAAGAGCTTTTAAACGCGTTTAAAAGCTTAAGAGTTGGGCAAATTTTAGAAAACATCGCCTTTCCTTTAAAAGATTTAAAACACCGCTTACTAACCAAAAACTAGCAAGCGTTCTAGCGTTGGCGCATTCGGTATTTTAACACAAATTCAGTTCATGCCTCTTTTAGGCTCAACTTCTATAAAATCTTCGCCAGTTTGAATCCATTTTTCCAGTCCTTGAACGCACTCTTGCGTTTTTTTAACATTCTCTTCGCATTCTTGAATTGTTTCTTCCAGTTTCAACGCCATTGGGAAACATGTTTGTTTGAATCTGGTTTCATCGTTGATGAGATCCAAGATTTCTTGTTTTTGATTGTTAAAATTAGATTTCATTTCTTCTTTAGCTTTTTCAAGTTTTTCTATTTTTTGGCTTTCTTTCCAAAAATCCCATGCTTCAATAGCAAGACCGATAAGCGGTAAAGCTTTGTTCAAATTGCTTGCCAATTTGACAGCGCCCCAAGGTTTGAATTTCAAAGCCAAATCTATGCCTACAAATTTTCCCCCAGCCACTAGTGCGTCTCTAGCCGCTTTGATGCTAGTTGCATTGATAAAACCGCTTTGTTCTAAAAGTTTGATTCCAATTTTCCCCAATGCTCCGGCATGCTTTTCAAAAAAACTCATATCGGCGTTAAAACCAGTTTCAATTTTAGAGATTTCATTTACAATCCCTTGCGTTTGCCTTTCAAATTCATTTTGGACTCTTGTGTCTATAATGATACCTTCATCGCCTATTTCTCTAATAACAAAATCATTAAAGGTTTCTAGGCTGGTGCCAGAAACTTGAGCGATGAGACCGCTAAAATACCTCGTTATAAATTCTCTTAAATGAATGCGGGCTTGAGAAATTTCATTATTTAAATTTTGAAGATCCTTTCGCCTTTTTTCAATCATTCTATTCAAATATTCCATTTCTCTATTAATATCTTGCAACGCTTGTTTTGCGGGCGGCATTTGCCTATAGATAACATCTTGAATGACGCTTTTTTTAGCTTCTTCTGTAATGGTTAATTTCCCGCCATTTTCTTTAATCTTTTTTTGAGTCGCGTCTTGCAAGGCTTTGATGTGTGAGAGTTTTTGAAACTTTTCTTTATGCTTTAGCCAGTGTTCCACCCCCAAATCAAAAGGGTTTGCCGCAACAGCGACAATAATCAAACCCTCTTTTTCTTCTTCGCTTAAAGAAATCAGCTCATTCAGTCGGTTTTGAATGTTTTCTTTTTTGATCTTAAATCTTTTATTGTAATCTTCTTCATCTTCAATATCCGCTTCTTCATCAAAACGGCTGATGACAAATATCGTCCTGGATAAAAGATTGAGTGTCCTGAACAACCAGTTCAAATCGTCCTTATGGCTTTCTTTGATAGGGTTTGACGGGTTGAGCGCGTATAAAATGAGATGGGCTTCGCTGATATATTTTTTCGTAATATCTTTATAGCGTTCTATTTTACCGCTATCGGTTATTTTTTCTTTAAACCCGAATAGTCCCGGGGTGTCAACCAGCTCAATTTCATTATCAATGTCATAGATTTTAACTTCATCGCTGGATTCTTGATGGTCTATATTCATGCTCTCTTTGTCCAACCGCTCGATCCAAGCTGCCGCTATGGATGTTTTCCCTTCAGAAAAACCTCCCACCAACGCCACTTTCAGTTTTTGATCGGCAACATTTTCCATCGCATTATGGATCTTGTCTTTGAGAGACTCTTCAACCTTGATTCCGTATTCTTCCCCAGCATGGACAAAATCAAGCAATTTTTTAAGATTTTCTTGATTCCTCTTTTGATTTTTTTTAAATTGTTCTAGCGTTTCATTCTTCATTGCATGCTCCTTGTTTTGATATTATTAGATGGATACTATTAGAGATGTATCCTAATCTTTCATGGGCTTCTTTCAATTGTCTTTTCATGCGTTCGTAATTATCAACAGGTCTAAGATTGGCTTTGAGTTTTTTAATCTTTTCCCGTATGTCTTTTTTGCGACTTTCAAGTCGGCTTTTCACAGCCTCTGCAATTTTTTCACAAGCTTTATCTAAATTCTTATTCATTTCTTTTCTTTGTTGGGATCTTTTATGTCTTGAACTAAAAAGGTTCCAGATTGATCTGGCTATTCCAACTAATCCTGTAATAATCCCTGCGGTCAGAGCAAGCCAACCCATAGGATTCCAAGCGTTAAATATCCCAAGCAAACCCAAACCTCCTATTGAAGTGGCTAATTTTGTTTCATCAATACCGATGCACTTTAACATTGCTAGAGAATCTTTAATTCTTTCTTTAAATCGTTCAATATCTTCTTTTATCTGTTCATCAAATCTTTCTCCGCATTCTTTGAACCGCCGTTTTATGTTTTCATGCAATGTTTCAATTCCTTGAATGAGTTCATTTTTAAAAATTTCTTTACATTCCTCATCTTCAACACCTTTTTCAATACGCTCTTCCATTATTTCGCCAATACCAAATTTGAATTGATCGATTTCGTCGAGCGCTGAATTTTTCAAATCTGATATAAATTTTTCTTTAGAACGATCCAAATTAAAGCGAGCTTCTTATTGGTGTTCTTGTGTTTCTTTAATCCCTGGATCGATCCGTTTTTCAATCGTAATTTCGATCGCTTTTTGTAATTCTTCTACCACTTTTAAGGCTTTATTGCAGTTTGATTGAATGATTTTGGCGTGCGAGTTTTTAAGAAGCTCTTCGGCTATAAATTCTACTAATGGTTTGAAATGGGATTGATATAATAATTCTTCTGCTTTAAAATCTTTTAAAAATTTTTGTTTCTTTTTATCAAAATCAGTCTCTGGGATCAAAGCCTGTGAGAGGCCATAAAAAGCCGCTTGAGCGCTCACTGCTTTATAGCCCATGTAGTGTTTGCCTAAAATGTTTTTCATCTCTTTATTTAAAATTTTTAAACTTTCTTTTTCGCTTTCATTAACAAGTTCATCTTTTAAGGCTCTTGGGCTATTAATCGGTTTGTTGAAAATCGTCCATACCTCTGTTTGCGAAGCAAGCTGTTTTTGGATTTTTTCAATCGTCCCCCTTTTCCCTTCTTCTCCTTTTTGCGGAGGATTAGGCGTTTTGGTAACATAAAAAATAGCATGGGCTTTTTGCGTTGCGTTAGAAATCTGATCAATCACTTTTTGTTCGTCGCCTTCTATCCCTGGCACATCCAGCAAAACAAAATTTTGATGGTTGTATTGGAAAGAATAAGATTGTGTTTTTAAAGTGAAATCACTCATCCCATCGCCTATAATCGCTCCATCTTGGAATTTTTCTAGCTCCAAAAGAGCATGCCCGCTACCTCTATGATTTTTCTCTGCATAGAGCCGCCTGAAGCGCTCTTGTTGATCCATTTTGCTTCGTTCTTTAAAAAACATCCTCAAACATTCAATAAGGGTTGATTTCCCCACACCGGTTTCCCCATAAAAAGCAATGGTAAAATTTTCCCACTCTTCATTATTTTTCAAGCTTTCAAGCTCTTTTAAACTTTTAAGTTCTAATTGTTGGAATACCTCCAACGCTTCTTGGTTGAATCGCTTCAGTTTTTCATCTTTGTCATCAGCGTTTTTAAAAATACTTTGAAGATCTTTAATGTTCTTTTCTATGCCAAGATAAATGTTTTTCATTTTGCATGCCTCAAGCGGATTTTTCTTGCGCATTTTAACAAAAAAAACGCAAACCCCCACGCTCAAGGTGCGCTCTAGACGCGCTTTCAGCCTTATGACTAGCTTTTAAAAAGGGCTTAAAACCTTAGCGAGTAAGATATTGTCTTTAAACGCGCTAGGCACAATCGTGTAATGCCCGGGTTGTAAAGGGGTGGTTAAGGCGCTGTCATTGATTAAAATTTCCCCATCCACTTCAGGCGCCCACCTGAGATCCCTAGCTTTGTAAAAATACTCGCCCTCTTTATGTTCCACTAACGCCTTAATGGGCTTATTCAACAAAGCCTTAAAAGAATGGTTTTGGTGTTTTAAAGCGATTTTATTCAAGGCTTTAATGCGGGCGTTAATGATTTTTTTAGGCACTTTCTCCAAAGAATAGGCATGCGTGTTTTCTTCCGCGCTGAAAGCAAAAATATTCAATCTATCAAACTGAAACTCGTCTAAAAACGCGCTCAATTCTTCAAATTCGCCCTCATTTTCTTCCGGATGCCCTACAATGATCGTGCTTCTTATAAAGCTTTCCTTAACCTGTTTCATGGCATCTAAAAGCTTTAAATGGTGCGCTTGGCTGGAGTTGCGCCGCATCTTTTTAAGCATGGAATCACTGATATGCTGGATGGGCATGTCAAAATAATTTTGAAAAATAAGCGAGTCTTCAATCGCGCCAATCAGCTCTAAAGTGGTGCTAGAGGGGTAGAGGTATAAAATACGCGCGCTCTTTAAGGCTTGCTGTTTGTCAATCACTCTAATGAGCTGGATCAAGCCGTCTTTTTGCCCCTTATCGTATAAAAACGAGCTAGAATCTTGAGCGATAAAAGTCATATCCTTATAGCCTTTAAGAGCCAAATCTTCCACTTCTTTTAAAATGAAGTCTAATTCCCTGCTTTGCAATTTCCCTTTAAAGCTAGGGATAGCACAAAAAGAGCATTTTTGGTTACAGCCCTCAGAAATTTTAACGTAAGCATGCACGCTCGATCCCGTGATAATGCGCGCGTTATAATGCTCGCTTAAAAACACTTGCTCGCTGAACTGGTTTTGTTTTTTAGCGATTAAAATATCAATCTTGTCATAATCCCCCACGCCGGTAAAAATATCCACTTCAGGGATCAATTCTTTGATTTCATCTTTATAGCGCTCGCTCAAGCACCCGCTCGCAATCAAAATCGCTCCCTCTTTTTTGTCTTTAGCGGCGTTGAGAATGGTTTGGATACTCTCTTGTTTGGCGCTTTCAATAAACCCGCAAGTGTTGATCAAAATCACATCGGCGTTTTTAGCGTCATCAGTGAGCGTGTAGTTATAAAGCTTGCCTAACATCACCTCTGAATCCACCAAGTTTTTAGAGCAACCTAATGAGATCAGGCAGAGTTGTTTGTTTTCTTTAACTTGCATGTTAATGGCTTTTTAAGTTTTTCAAATCCACTTCCCAAAAGAAATCAATCCATTCAGGAGCGTCTTTTAAAAACGCATCGGCTTTGTATTTCGCGCTTGTTTTTTGGAACAAACTCGCGCTATAAAACTTTTTATCAGGGTGTTTGTCTTGCAACACTTTAAGCACCGCTTCTAAAGAATTACCGCTATCTACGATTTCATCTACCACTAAAATGGTTTTTAAATGATCTTTGATCGTGGGGATATTTTCAATTTTTAGGGCGTTTTGTTGCTTGGTGGTGTCATAAGAAATCGCATTGATGCCATAAACTTCCCTTAAATCCCAGTGCAAACTCAAAAAATGCGCTAAAGTCATGCCCCCTCGCATCACGCACACAAGGGCTTCTGGGATACCACAAATTCGCTCCACTTGTTTTACTAACTCTAGGCTGTCTTTCAAAAAGGCTTCATAAGAATAATGCATTGTGATCCTTAAATTTCATAATATTGCTTCAAAAAGGTTGTATTCGCTGCACCGTCAAATTTTCTTAAATCCAAATCGTTTAAGGCTAATTCTAGGGCGTTTAAAGCGTAAGTGCTTTTATAAACAGGAATGATCCCCATGTGGTTGATGCGAATGAGCGCGTCTTTATAAGGCTCTTGACCGCCCGCAAATTGCACCTGGTATTTTTCTTTCAAAAGGTTTCTCAATTCTTTGGCATGCTCATTAACAATCGTTGTCATGCTCAAGCTCGGGCTTTTAGGGAAAATCTTTAAACCGAGCGCTAAAACGGCTTTTTGAGTGGCTAAAGCGACTCGTTTAGTCTCTTGATAGAGCGCTTCAAAGCCCCCTAAATTCTGCACTAATTCAAAATAGCGTTGCAACCCTAAAGTGTGTAAAATAGGAGCGGTGTAGCTTGTGGTGTTATTCCTTTGGTTTTTCAATTCGCTATTCAAATTGAAATAAAACCCCACATTGCGTTCTTCTATGCGATCAATCGCCTTTTGGCTCAATGCGACTAAGCTCATCGCAGGAGGCAGCATGAACGCTTTTTGACTCCCTCCAATGAGCGCATCAACATGCGTTATTTCTAAAGGCTCAACCCCTAAAGCGGTGATCGCATCTACTATCACAAAAACATTTGGGTTAGTTTCTTTAATGGCTTGAGCGATTTTTTCTACAGGGTGTCGTAACCCTCCACTAGACTCGCATGCTTGAATGCAAAATGCATCAATGTTAGGGTTGGCTTTAAGCGCGTTTAATATTTTATCCACTTGAGCCGGTGTGTCCCATTCATAAACTAATTCATGGGCTTTGATAAAATGGGCTTTAGCGATCTTGCCAAACCTTTCGCCAAACTTGCCCGCATTAACAAAAAGCAACTCTTTTTGACACAAGGAAAGAACGCTCGCTTCCATAGCCCCCGTCCCGCTGCTGCTTAAAAGCAAAACTTCTTCTAAACCGGTCATTTTTTTAAGATTTTCTCGCACGCTTTGGAAAATCTTTTCAAAATCTTTGGTGCGGTGGTGGGGCATTGGCTGAGAAAAGCTTGAGCGCATCTCTTCGCTAATGGCTACAGGGCCTGGAGTGAAAAGCAACATTTTAAAATTAACCTTTAATTTTTGAGAGAATTTAAAAGGTATCATACTAAAACGCGCTTAAAATTAAGCCTTATTGTTTAAAAAAATCGCTTTTTAATGCAAATAAAATGCTAAAATGCCATGATTTAAAAAGAATTTAAGGCAATGATTGGATAAATTTAGTCTTCGCGCGTGTTTTCTAACCCTTTTTTTTAGCGGGTATTCCAAAAAAGCTCCTGGAACGATAGGGAGTTTGGTGGCGTTGTTATTAGGCTTGCCCGTTTTAGCTTTTTCGGCTAACACTTTGTTTTTAGGGGCGGTTTTTATTGGGCTTATCGCTATTACTCAAATAGACAAGGAAGAAGAAGAGACTAAGAGGCATGACAGCTCTTACATTGTGATAGACGAATTAGTGGGCATGTGGCTTGCGATGGCGATTAGCGGGCTATCGTTAGCGGGTGTGATCTTGAGTTTTATCTTTTTTAGGATCTATGATATTACTAAGCCCTCACTCATTGGCAAAATAGATAAAGAAGTTAAAGGGGGTTTAGGGGTGGTGGCTGATGACGCTTTGGCCGGGGTTTTAGCCGGATTGAGCGTGTTGTTAGTCATCAATATTTTGGGATTTTTTAACATTAAGTTTTAATTTTAAGAAAATTCAAAAGCCTTTTTTTAGGTAAAATAGATAGACTTGATTGCAATCGTTTTTAGGGAGTTTGATCGTGGAGTTTTGCGTTTTATTTGGTGGGGCGAGTTTTGAGCATGAAATCAGTATTGTGAGCGCGATCGCGCTTAAAGGGGTGTTAAAAGATAGGATTAAATATTTTATTTTTTTAGATGAAAACCACTATTTTTATTTGATTGAAGAATTAAACATGCATTCAAAATACTTCGCTCAAATCAAAGAAAAAAAATTACCCCCCCTAATCCTTACGCATAATGGCTTGCTCAAAAACTCGTTTTTAGGTGCTAAGATTATAGAACTGCCTTTAGTGATCAACCTTGTGCATGGGGGCGATGGCGAAGACGGGAAATTAGCGAGTTTGTTAGAATTTTATCGTATCGCTTTTATAGGCCCTAGGATTGAAGCGAGCGTGTTGAGTTATAACAAATATTTAACCAAGCTTTACGCCAAAGACTTAGGGGTAAAGGCTTTAGATCATGTTCTTTTGAATGAAAAAAACCGTGCTAACGCCCTAAATTTGATTAACTTTAATTTTCCTTTCATAATCAAGCCTAGCAATGCCGGGAGCTCTTTAGGGGTGAGCGTTGTGAAAGAAGAAAAAGAATTGATTTACGCTTTAGACGGCGCATTTGAATATTCTAAAGAGGTCTTAATAGAGCCTTTCATTCAGGGAGTGAAAGAATACAATTTAGCCGGCTGTAAGATCAAAAAGGATTTTTATTTTTCCTATATTGAAGAGCCTAACAAACAGGAATTTTTAGATTTCAAACAAAAATATTTGGATTTTTCACGCAATAAAGCCCCTAAAGCGAATCTTTCTAGTGCCCTAGAAGAACAATTGAAAGAAAATTTTAAAAAACTCTATAACGATTTGTTTGATGGCGCGCTCATTCGTTGCGATTTTTTTGTCATAGAAAATGAAGTGTATCTTAATGAAATCAACCCCATCCCTGGCAGTTTGGCCAATTATTTGTTTGATGATTTTAAAACAACGCTAGAAAATTTAGCGCAATCATTACCCAAAACCCCTAAAATCCAAATCAAAAACTCTTATTTGTTGCAAATCCAAAAGAATAAGTAATGGCCAAACGCAGTATCGCTTATTTGGATAGCGTTTTTGACATTTCCTACACTTTTATAGACCACCATAGCCCTTTAAACGCCTTGTTTTTGCATGGCTGGGGGAGCTCTAAAGAAATCATGCAACAAGCGTTTCAAGGCTGTTTTTTAAATTACAACCATTTGTATGTGGATTTGCCCGGCTTCAATCAAAGCCCTAACGATGAAAAAGTCTTAGAAACTAAAGATTATGCTAATATCATCAATTTATTCTTAAAAAGCGTGGATAAAAAAGCGCATGTCGTTTTTGGGCATAGCTTTGGAGGGAAAGTAGCGATCTTGTGTGAAAACGAACGCATTGTTTTATTGAGCAGTGCAGGGATCTTAGAGCCAAAACCCTTAAAAGTGCGTTGTAAAATCCTTTTAGCTAAAATCGTTAAAAAATTAGGCTTGAATTTAGGGTTTTTGAGGAGTAAGGACGCTATGGGGCTTAATCAAGCGATGTATGAAACCTTTAAAAAAGTAGTTAGCGAAGACTTTAGCGATCATTTCAAACGATGCGAGAAAGAAGTTTTATTATTTTGGGGTAAAGATGATAAAGCAACCCCCTTAAGCTCCGCTCAAAAAATGCAAACCTTATTGAAAAGAAGCGCGTTATTCGTTTTAGAAGGGGATCATTTCTTTTTTTTAAACCAAGCAAAAGAGATTGAAAAACTAGTGGAGAAATATCATCATGCAAAGTCTTAGTTGGCTGAATTTAGCGTTTCGTTGGCTCTTTATAACAGGGCTTGGCTATTATATAATGACTTTATTGCAATGGTATCATTACAGCGTGTTTAGGATCTTAACCAAACACCACAAGATGCACTGGCATGGGATTTATTTTTTATTGCCTTTAGGGGTGTTTATCCTGTCGTATGCTTTCAAAATGCCGTTTGTTTTTGATTTCTTTTGCGGCGTTATTCAAATACCCATGCTCATTGTTTGGGCCAAACGCAACGACAAGCCTTTAGTTTTCACGCCAAGGGTGAAGCGCTTTTTTATTTTCTTATTACTCTTTTTAATCTTGCATGAAATCTTAAATACAGAATTAGTCCCTTTGAATGGGATTTCGCTCGCGCTAGGCTATTTGTGTTTGTTCATATTTGTTTTAAGCGCTTCTTTAATCTTTGAAAAAGTCTTATCCAAGCGGTATTTGCAAACCGCTAAAGATAAAATCGCCTCTTTAAAGAATTTAAAAGTCATCGCCATTACCGGAAGCTTTGGGAAAACCAGCACTAAAAATTTCTTGCATCAAATCTTACAAACCCAATTCAACGCGCATGCAAGCCCCAAAAGCGTCAATACCCTTTTAGGCATTGCGAACGATATTAACCAGAATTTAGACGATAGGAGTGAAATCTATATCGCTGAAGCCGGGGCAAGGAATAAGGGCGATATTAAAGAAATCACCCGTCTCATTGAACCGCACCTTGCCGTGGTCGCAGAAGTGGGCGAACAGCATTTAGAATACTTTAAAACTTTAGAAAATATTTGCGAGACTAAAGCGGAATTATTGGATTCCAAACGCTTAGAAAAAGCCTTTTGTTACTCTGTAGAAAAAATCAAGCCCTATGCCACAAAAGACAGCCCTTTAATAGATGTTTCTAGTCTGGTTAAAAACATCCAATCCACTTTAAAAGGCACTTCTTTTGAAATGCTTATAGGTAGCGTTTGGGAAAGCTTTGAAACGAAGGTTTTAGGCAAATTCAACGCTTATAATATCGCTTCAGCCATTTTAATCGCTAAGCATTTAGGCTTAGAAACAGAAAGGATCAAACGGCTTGTTTTAGAACTCAACCCCATTGCCCATCGTTTGCAACTTTTGGAAGTGAATCAAAAAATCATTATAGACGATAGCTTTAATGGGAATTTAAAGGGCATGTTAGAGGGCATTCGTTTAGCGAGTTTGTATGAAGGGCGTAAGGTCATTGTAACACCGGGATTAGTGGAAAGCGATATAGAAAGTAATGAAACTTTAGCGCAAAAAATAGATGAGGTTTTTGATGTCGCTATCATCACAGGGGAGTTGAATTCCAAAACGATTGCTTCCCAATTAAAAACCCCCCAAAAAATCTTACTTAAGGATAAGGCGCAATTGGAAAATATCTTACAAGCCACCACGATTCAAGGCGATTTGATTTTATTCGCTAATGACGCCCCTAATTACATTTAGGAAATAAACATGCAACATTTATACGCTCCTTGGCGCGAAAGTTATTTGAAAGAGAAAGATAAGAGTTGTGTCTTTTGTGAAATTTCTCAAAACCCTACAAAAGATTCAGAAAACAGAGTGCTTTATAGAAATAGCGATCTCTTTGTTGTGATGAACGCCTACCCTTATAACCCAGGGCATTTGTTGATCATTCCCCATGCGCATCAAGCGAGCGTTGAACTTTTAGAGCTGAATACTTGGCTCAACATGAATATATTAGCGCCTAAAGCGTTAAAAGCGTTGTATGCTTATGGCGCTCAAGGGATCAATTTAGGTTTGAATTTGCACAGAAGTGCCGGAGCAGGAATCCCTGAGCATTTGCACATGCATTTAGTGCCTAGGTTTTTAGGCGATAGCAATTTTATAAGCGTTATCGCTCAAACTAGGGTGTGTGGGATTGATTTAAATGAAACCTATCTTACCTTAAAAAACTTATTAGAAAAGGAGCTTGGTTGAAAACAAACGCTTTTAGTTTGGGTGCGCTACAATTGATTTTAATTCATTTTAGGGAGTGTAAGCGATGAAGGCGCGTGGGTTTAAGACAAAGATGCGTGGGTTTAAGATTTTTTCAGGGAGCGCTCACCCTGCATTTGGTAAAGAAGTGTCAAAGCATTTAGGCATTCCCTTATCCAAAGCGGTGATAGGCAAATTCAGCGATGGCGAAATCAATATCCAAATCAGCGAATCGGTGCGCGGTAAGGATATTTTTATTATCCAGCCTACTTGCGTGCCTGTCAATGACAATTTAATGGAATTGTTAGTCATGGTAGATGCCTTAAGGCGCAGTTCGGCCAATTCTATCACAGCGGTGTTGCCGTATTTTGGCTATGCCAGACAGGACAGAAAAGCGGCTCCACGAGTGCCTATCACGGCTAAAATGGTCGCTAATTTGATGGAAGAAGTGGGGATTGAAAGGATCATTACGATGGATTTGCATGCCGGGCAAATCCAAGGCTTTTTTGATGTGCCGGTGGATAATTTATACGGATCTATCGTTTTTAGAGACTATATCCGCTCTAAAGCGCTCAAAAACCCTATAATCGCCAGCCCTGATGTGGGTGGGGTTACAAGAGCTAGGTATTTCGCTAATCAAATGGGGTTGGATTTAATCATCGTGGATAAGCGCCGTGAAAAAGCTAATGAAAGCGAAGTGATGAATATTATCGGCTCAGCCAAGGAGCGCGATGTGATTTTAGTGGATGACATGATTGATACCGCAGGCACGATCTGTAAAGCCGCTTTGGCTTTAAAAGAGCAAGGGGCAACTTCTGTCATGGCGTTAGGCACGCATGCGGTTTTGAGCGGGAATGCGATCAAGCGCATTAAAGAAAGCGCGTTAGATGAAGTGGTGGTAACTAACTCTATCCCTTTAGTTCAAAAATGCGATAAAATCACCACCTTAAGCGTAGCGTCCTTATTTGCGGAAGTGATCAGAAGGATTTATCATAACGAAAGCGTCCAATCGCTTTTCACTTAAAAAAGGAATAAAAAAATGGGAGTGGTGGATTCTGTAGGACTTGAACCTACGACCAATCGGTTATGAGCCGAGCGCTCTGACCAGCTGAGCTAAGAATCCAAAATTCCCAAAGGATGGTTTGCTATTGTATCCAAAAATATAGCGAAAAGCAAGCAAGTTTTCTAGGATTGCAAACAGGATCATAAAAGTGATAAAACTGCTCCCCCCATAGCTGAATAAAGGCAAGGGAATCCCCACAACAGGGGCTAACCCTAAAGTCATGGCGATATTCACGCTGGAATAAACAAAGATTAAAATAGAAATCCCAAGGGCTACAATCTTTAAAAACCAATCGCTGTTGCTCTCAAACAGATAAAAAAATAAATGCAAACTCAAGCCTATATAAATCGCAAAAAGCAATATAGCCCCTAAAAACCCGAAACGCTCCACGAAGTAGGCGAAGATAAAATCGCTCGTTGCGATAGGCAAGAATTTGAATTTGGTTTGGGTGGAGGCTTCTTTGGATTTGCCTAAAAACCCGCCCGATCCTATAGCGATAATGGATTGCATGACATGGTAATTAGGCTTTTCAGAAAGAAAGTCTGCGATGCGCTTTTTTTGGTAATCATGCAAGAAATGATAAGCGATAGGCGAAGCCACTATTAAAGCGATTAAAAGAGGGAGCCACACCCTAGTCCTTAAACCCACGATCAACAAAATCCCAAAACCCATGATTAAAACAATGAGGGCCGTGCCTAAATCAGGCTGTTTTAAAATCAAAGCCGCCGGTAAGCAAATGTAAAAACTAAGCTTTAAAAACATGCCCCAATCATAGCCCTTAAAAGGGGGCGGGTTTATTTTAATCAAATGCGCCAATAACAAAAGGATAGCGATTTTCACGGGTTCGCTGGGCTGTAAGGTGATAGAAGTGAAAGGAATGACTAGCCATCGCTGCGCCCCAAGCTTGCTAGACCCCATAAAGTCCACTAACGCTAATAAAATCACGCACGCCCAATAAAGCGCAAAGAGCCACCGATCGAGCTTCCTAAAAGGGATAAAAAACACTACCCAAAAGAGAAGAAACCCTATCGCATAATAAACCCCTTGCTTCAAGCTCAAAACCGCACTGCTCTCAAAAATCAACAAAAAAGAAACCGCAAGCAAGGGGATGATAAACACGAAAGGCAAAAGATCAAAATGCATCCAAATCCTTTTGTCTAATGCCATGCGTTTTTCATAACCCCTAATCTTATTGCGTTAATTTTTTGATTGTATCCAAGTTGAGATAATTCTCCTTAAAGAGAGAGGTTATCATGTCAACTTCACCAGGCAAATTCACTTCGCCTGTTTCATCATTAAAGCACTTTTCTAGCACTTTCAAATACGCAAACCCAATGCCTTCTGTGATAACGGTAGCGGTTGCGCCCCCTGCAACACTCCCCACAACAGGAATGAATTTAAGGAAACCATTAACGAGCGTCCTCCCCACTTGCGCGACAGCGGTTACGCCTAACAACCCTGCGACCAAACTCGCGCCCACAGATTTATCCAAATCCATTCCAAAAGCGTCATTCATTTTATAAATCATCCCCGCTTGAATGGGTGCGATAGCGAGCGCATCGCTAAAGGGTATGGGGATAAGCCCAGCCGCTCCTGCTGCTCCTGATGCAACATGGATAATGGTTTTACATTCCTCTATCATGGCCTGTTTTCTTTCTTGAATCTTAACTTTTTGAATACTCAAAAAATGCCTTCTCTTATTTTTTTCAGCGTCTGAAAGGTATTTTTTCGTTTCATCTACCAATTCTTCTAAACCTTCAACAGGGACTTCCAACCCCCTAAATGAAAAGGCAACGGAATTGACCCTCACATAAGCTCTGACAAAACCTTTAAACCCCCATTCTTCGTCTATGATCCCTTTAGATTCTTGGACAAACGCCTCGCCGGCTTCGGCTTGAGTGTTTGTGAAAACGACAATCGTTGGGATATTCCAATTTTTAGCGAAGCTTAATAACTCTCTCTCTCTTGAACCCTACCAGAAGTCTCTTTAACGCACAAATACGCCACATCAATGGCTTCTTTTTCGCTAAGCGTTTTAAAAGAATCTTCCATTTCTTTTTTAATGCTTTGCATGGTGTTGTGGTAATCTGTAGCTTCAATGCCTTTAGTGTCCCACAAAATCAAGTCCTTCTGTTCATCAATGTATTTTTCAAGATGCTGAGTGATAGGCTTTCCTACGCCTGCTTTAGCGATTTCTTTACCAAATAGAGCGTTAATGAGCGAGCTTTTACCCACCCCAGTAGCCCCCATGAGCAAAACATTCATCTTGGGTTTTTCTTTTTTGATGTGTTCAAGCATCTTGCTCATGTTCAATCCTCCCTCTTTCCCATCAAGCGTGAATGAGTCGCCTAAAAAGCCACGCAAAACGCCGTTCAGTTTATCATGCCCGTCATGCTATTAGAACCCCTTTTAAAATGATTTGAGCCACAAAATGTTGGCACACCGATTATAACGTATTAAAATAATGAAATAGGATTTTTTTAAGGTTTTGAGTAGAATAATGGTTTTTAAAAATGCAAAAAAGAGTTTGAATGCAAAAAGTTTTCACCGCCCCTACCCATTACAAACGCATTGATGAATTTCTAGCCAAAGAATTGCGAATTTCTAAAAACCAAGTGTTGAATTTGATTAAAGAGGGGCTGGTGTTTTGTCAAAAAAAGGAGGTCAAAAAAGGGGGGTTAGCCTTAAAAGAGGGCGATGAAATCACGCTTTTAACGCCCAAAATCGCGCCCAAACCCTTAAAAAAAGAGCTTGATTTAGAAATAGAAGTCATTTTTGAAGATGAAGATTTGTTAGTGTTGAATAAGCCTCCCAATCTAGTCGTCCATAAAGCCCCAAGCGTGAAAGAGCCTACTTTAGTGGATTGGTTAAAATCTCAAAATTACGAGCTTTCCAATCTAGGCTCAAAAGAGCGCTATGGGATTGTGCATCGTTTGGATAAGGATACGAGCGGAGGGATTGTCATCGCTAAAAACAATTTTACCCATGTTCGTTTGAGCGAGCAACTCAAAACCAAAACAATGGGACGCTACTATATCGCCTTGCTTTCAACGCCCTTAAAAGAAGAAAAAATGAGCGTGGAATGCTATTTGACAAGAAACCCTAATAACCGCTTAAAAATGATAGCGCTCAAAGCGGCTAAAAAAGAAAAAAGCCGCTATTCTAAAAGCGAATTTACTAGCTTGCTGACTTCTCAAAATGGCATGGATTTGATAGGGGCTAAACTATTCACCGGGCGCACGCACCAGATCAGAGCGCATTTAGAATATTTGAACAGACACATCATCGGCGATAACCTTTACGGGCTTAATGGGGCGCTTTCTAAAGAAGAAATAAGAATCATGCTGCATGCCTATTTGATAGAGTTCAAACACCCTAGAAGCGAGCAAAAACTGCGCTTTAAAGTTCCCCTATTAAAGGATATGTTAGAATATCTTAAAAAAGTTTTTGACAAGGAGAATTTAGATGAGGTCTTGGATGAAGAAAAAATACTTCACGCTTTTATTGCAAAGTAGTGTGGTATTAGCGGTTTTTATAGGATGTTCTTCTACCAGGAATCATACTTTTTCAGCCCTTAACAATCAAGAAAATATAGACACTAAGCTCCCAGTGGTCCATTCTGTTAAAACCATTAATGATGTGAGTTCAGTGGGTTTTGAATGGCCTAAAATCGCTGATACTTATGATATTGATGGGTTTATTTTGTATCGTTTGAAAAAAGACTCCAAACTTAAAAAAATCGCCACGATTAAAAACCCTTATGCGACCCATTATTATGATGAGGGGCTAGAAACAGAGAGTTCCTACACTTACCAGCTCGCTACTTACAAGGGCGATAAAATCTCTAAACTTTCAGAACCCATTTTAGTGAAAACCTCTTTTATTAATCCCGTAGAAAGCGTGTTTGCAAGCCTTGAATACCCTAAAAGCGTGAAAGTCTTTTGGAGCCCGCACCCAAATCCCAGCGTTTCTAAATACATCATCCAAAGGCAGAATAAAGACGGCAAATTTGTTAGCGTAGGGGCTGTTAGGAACCGCTTGTTTGTGGAGTTTTTTGATAAAGATTTAGAAGATGGAAAAAAATACCGCTACCAAGTCATCGCCGAAAATTTCATGGGGGATAAATCCAGGCCTAGCATCATAGTAGAAGGGAAAACCAAAGATTTACCCAAAGAAATCGCTAATGTTAGAGTGAGCCAAAACCTCACCCGACACATTGAATTGAGTTGGGATAAATCCCCTGAAGAAGATGTGATAGCTTATCGCATTTACGCTTCCAATAATCGCAACGATAAATACAAATTCATCGCTCAAACCACCAACACTTCCTATGTGGATAAAATAGAAAAAGACAACCTCACTCGTTATTACAAAGTCGTCGCCCTTGATAAAACGCATCTTGAAGGGGCATTACCCAAAGATCCTGCAATGGGTGAAACTGCTGATAGGCCCGAAGCCCCTATCATCACTAAAGGGACTATTCAAGACTCTTCAGCCCTCATTCAATGGGAAAATAACCCAAGCGCTAAAATAGCCACTTATGCGGTGTATCGTTTTGAAGCCAATTCTAAAACCCCTTTGCGTTTTGGGAATATCACCAAAAACCAGTTCGTGGATAAGGACATGAAAGTGGGCGTGGCTTACCGCTATCAAGTGGTGAGCGTGGATAAGGATGGATTAGAGTCGCACCCCAGCAAAGAAGTGCGTTTGTTTTTAGAGCGCTAAAAGGGTTTTAATGCCCCATTTTTTAGCCAAGCTAGACTCCAAGCCTTTAGAATACCCCTTAATTGAAGGGGATTTTTGTTTTCATAAGGAATTTTTAAGCTTAAAAAACCCCACTAAAAGCTGTGTGTATGCGAGTTTTAAGGATCACATTTTTTTATTGCAAAAAATCCGGCGAGCGAGTGATTTTTTAATCAAAAGCGAAAAAGCAACGCCCTTAAAACGAGAAATTTTAAAACAAGCTTTAAGGATTTATTCGCAATCTTTTGAGGTCATTTCGCATAATTTGCAAGAAAATTCTAAACATGCGAGCGGAAAAAAAGCCCTTGATTTAGGAACTTTTGAAGACTTTATTCAAAAAAATCAAGCCCCTATTTTAGCCGAAATTGGTTTTGGGAGCGGGAGGCATTTGATAGAATTAGCCAAAAACAACCCCACTAAAACATGCTTAGGGATAGAGATTTACACCCCATCCATCGCGCAAGCGTTAAAGCAAATTGAATTGCTGGATTTAAAAAATCTGCACATCTTGCAAGGCGATGGCCGTTTGGTTTTAGAAAGCATGCCAAATCACAGGTGCGAGAAAATTTTTGTGCATTTCCCTGTGCCATGGAATGATAAAAAACACCGCCGGGTGCTAAGCGAAAAATTTTTAAACGAAGCTTTAAGGGTTTTAAAGTCTAGAGGGTTTTTGGAATTACGAACCGATGATAGCCTTTATTTTGAAGACAGCCTAAAATTAGCCCTAAAAAATTTTCAATGCGAGATAGAAATCAAAAAAAACGCTCAAATCCCGGTGGTTAGCAAGTATGAAGCGCGTTGGAATAAACTCAAAAAAGATATTTATGATTTAAGAATTTATTCTTTAGAATTAAATGAAACCCCTTTTGATGACCATGCATTTGATTTTTCTTTTGATACAATAACAATTGATAAAGAAAGCGTTGGAGCGATTTTAAAAACCCCAAAAATCATCCAAGAGGGGTATTTTGTGCATGTTTGTAATATTTATGAAAATAAAGGGGATTTTTTAGTGGAATTGAGCATGGGGGATTTTGATTGGCCTGTGCGTTTGTTTGTTTTATTGGCAGAAAATCAGATTTTTTACCTCAATAAAAGCCCCTTAAAAACCTTAAACAACCACAAAGCGCATCTTTTGCTTCAAAATATCCTAAGCCAAAAGGGAATTGGATGAGTGTGATCATCGCAGCGAACAATCTATGCTTACAATACCAGCAAAACGAACCGGTCATTAAGCATGCTAATTTACGCATCAAACGCAAGGATTTTGTGTTCATTTCAGGGCCTAGCGGGAGCGGTAAAAGCACGCTTTTGCGTTCGTTTTATGGGGATTTAAAACTTTTTAGCGGCAAGTTAGAAGTTTGCAATATCAACATGAACAACGCTTCAAAAGCAACGATTTTAGATTTGCGTAAAAATATTGGCGTGGTTTTCCAAGATTATAAATTGATCCAAGATTACACGATTGAACAAAACATCAAACTACCGATGATCATTTGCGGAATCAAAAAAGAAGAATGCCACTTGCAGCTAGAAAAACTTTTAGGGCATATTGATTTACGCCATAAGGCCAACCGCTACCCTAAAGAGCTCAGTGGGGGCGAACAACAGCGAGTGGCTATGGCTAGGGCTATGGCGAACTGCCCTGAACTCATTTTAGCCGATGAACCTACTGGGAATTTAGACGATTATTCTAGCGATAAAATCTGGAGCCTGTTAAGGGGCATGAACACGCAATTAAACGCTACGATCGTGGTGGTTACGCACAAATTCCCTAAAAATTTTAGCGCTTATCACCGAAAATTTTACATAGAAGAGGGGGAAGTTTATGAATACTCTTAAAAAGCATTTAGCCTTTATCATTCCCCTAGTAGCGTTATTGTTTAGCTTGGAGTGTGTGTTGTTTATCAATCAAGCGATCGAACAGAAAGAAAAAAAATTGATTGAAGATTATTCAGTCGTGTTGGCCAGCACGCAAAAATTAGGCTTGGAATTGTTGCGTCAAAATTTTAACGAGATTGTAGCGTTAAAAGAAATTGATCCTAATTATTCTTTAGAGCCTCTTCAAAAAACTTTAGGCACAGACGGGCTTAAGGAATTAAAAAAAAATTTACCCTTTTTTTATTCTTTACAACTTTCCACATTCCCCACTCAAGAGCGTTTAGAAAACATTAAAGAAAAATTACTCAAAATCCCTGGCGTTCAAAAAGTTGAAGTCTTTGCCAAAACTTACATGCAAGTGTATGATCTCTTGAGTTTTATTAAAGCAGCGGTCTATATCTTTGCGTTAGTGGTTTTTGTTTTATCGGTTTTATTGATGTTCAAGCAAGTCCGCATCTGGATCTATCAATACCATGAGAGGTTAGAGATCATGGATTTATTAGGGGCTTCGGTGTCTTTTAAAAACGGGTTTTTGTATAAAATAGCTTTAATAGATTCTCTAATCGCTAGTTTTTTAGCCCCCATGTTCATGCTTTATATCACTTCGCAAAAAGGTTTTGAAAAAACGATGGATACTTTGGGTATTATAGGAGGCGCGTTTGTTTTAAACCATTTTTTATGGGGACTGCTTTTTAGCCTTGTGGTCTCATTTGTTTCTATTTTACTTGTAGCTTGGAGGACTAGACATGTATAAATTAGGAATATTTTTATTAGCTACCTTACTATCAGCTAACACGCAAAAAGTGAGCGATATTGCTAAAGACATCCAACACAAAGAAACCCTTTTAAAAAAAACCCATGAAGAAAAAAACCAACTGAACAGCCGTTTGAGTTCTTTAGGCGAAGCGATCCGCTCTAAAGAGCTTCAAAAAGCGGAAATTGAGCACCAAATGGTCGCCTTAAAAAAGAGTCTTGAAAAAAATCGTAACGAAAGTTTGGCTCAAGAAAAAGTCCTAACCAACTACCGCAAGTCTTTAGATCATTTGCAAAAACAGCGATCATTTTTACAAAAGAGGGTGTTTGATACGCTTTTAGAGGATTTTCTTTTTTCACAAGCCCTAAAGGGGCAGAATTTAGCCTCTTCTAATGATGTGATTTTACAAGTGGCGTTTGAAAACTTGCACCAAAGCACTCTGTCTAAAATGTCGCAATTAAGCCAAGAAGAAAGAGAACTCAATGTGCAAGCTTTAAAAGTCAAAAACAGCATTCAAAAAATCTCCTCTGTCATAGATGAGCAAAAAACTCGTGAATCAACCTTAAAATCCTTGCAAACCGAACAAAATAAGCTCATTTTGAGCATGCAAAAAGATTACGCGATCTATAACCAACGGCTAACCCTTTTAGAGAAAGAGCGCCAGAATTTAAACGCTCTTTTAAAACGCTTGAATATCATCAAACAAAATAGAGAAAATGAAGAGAGGGTCAGTTTGAAAAAATCTTCTCAAGCCTTAGAAGTCAAACAAGTGGCTAGCTCTTATCAAAATATCAACACCACGAGCTATAACGGGCCAAAAACGATCGCTCCCTTGAACGATTATGAAGTGGTGCAAAAATTTGGCCCCTATATTGACCCGGTTTATAATTTAAAAATTTTTAGCGAGTCTATCACGCTAGTGTCAAAAACCCCAAACGCTTTGGTGCGTAATGTTTTAGACGGGAAAATCGTGTTCGCTAAAGAAATCAACATGCTTAAAAAAGTCGTTATCATTGAGCATAAAAACGGCATCCGCACGATTTATTCTCAATTGGATAAAATCGCCCCCACCATTAAAAGCGGCATGCGCATCCAAAAAGGCTATGTTTTAGGGCGCATTGAGCAACGCTTGGGCTTTGAAGTAACCATGAAAGAAAAACACATCAACCCCTTAGAACTCATCGCGCGCAATTAAGATTTAACAAATCGTCTTTTTGCCGATATTAGCTAAAGAATTTGACAAACAAAGAAATAGTTACATTTATAGGTATGGAAAAATTTGGAGGTTTTTATGGTCAATGAAGTTCAAGGGATTGGGATTCCCGCATCTCATGCAAGCGTTCAAACAACCCCTACAAAAGAGATCAGTCGCACAAATGCTACAAACGCCATAGATGAATCTAAGACAACGATAGACCCTGATCAATACAAACCCAAGCTAGAATTATTGAGCGAGCGTCTGAATGAAGAAATGAAACGCATTGGCACGGATATTAATTTCAGTTATAACGATACGATCAAAGGGTTAGTGGTTTCAGTCAAAGACGCTAATGGGGATAAGGTGATAAGAGAAATACCCTCTAAAGAAGCCGTGGAGCTTATGCAAAGAATGCGCGATGTGATAGGCATTATCTTTGATAAAAGAGGCTAAACATTAGAGGTAAAACATGGCAATAGGTTCATTAAGCTCATTGGGGCTTGGCAGTAAGGTTTTGAATTACGATGTGATTGACAAGCTTAAGGACGCTGATGAAAAAGCTTTAATCGCCCCCCTAGACAAGAAAATGGAGCAAAATGTTGAAAAACAAAAAGCCCTTGTGGAAATTAAAACACTCCTTTCATCTCTAAAAGGCCCGGTTAAAACGCTTTCAGATTATTCCACTTATATCAGCCGAAAAAGCAATGTTACAGGCGATGCGTTGAGCGCGAGCGTGGGGGCTGGCGTGCCTATTCAAGACATTAAAGTGGATGTGCAAAATTTAGCGCAAGGCGATATTAACGAATTAGGGGCGAAATTTTCTTCAAGAGATGATATTTTTAGCCAAGTGGATACCACGCTCAAATTTTACACGCAAAACAAGGATTACGCCGTTGATATTAAAGCAGGAATGACTTTAGGCGATGTGGCTCAAAGCATCACGGACGCTACCAATGGCGAAGTGATGGGCATTGTGATGAAAACAGGAGGGAATGACCCCTACCAATTAATGGTGAACACTAAAAACACCGGCGAAGACAACCGAGTCTATTTTGGCTCACACCTCCAATCCACGCTCACTAACAAAAACGCCCTTTCTTTAGGGCTTGATGGAGACGGGAAAAGCGAATTGAGTTTGAATTTAAAGGGGGCTGATGGGAACATGCATGAAGTCCCTATCATGCTAGAGCTCCCTGAAAGCGCTTCTATCAAACAAAAAAACACAGCGATCCAAAAAGCGATGGAGCAGGCTTTAGAAAACGACCCTAATTTTAAAGACTTGATCGCTAATGGGGATATTTCCATAGACACTCTTCATGGGGGGGAATCTTTAATCATTAATGATAGGCGTGGAGGAAACATTGAAGTTAAAGGGAGTAAGGCTAAAGAGCTTGGGTTTTTGCAAACCACCACCCAAGAAAGCGATTTGTTAAAAAGCTCTCGTACCATAAAAGAGGGTAAATTAGAAGGGGTGGTTAGTTTGAATGGCCAAAAACTGGATTTAAAAGCCTTAACCAAAGAGAGCAACACTAGCGAGCAAAACACAGACGCTATCATTCAAGCGATCAATTCCAAAGAAGGCTTGAATGTGTTTAAAAACGCCGAAGGCAAGCTTGTGATCAATTCTAAAACCGGAATGCTCACCATTAAGGGCGAGGACGCTTTAGGCAAGAATAGTTTGAAGGATTTGGGTTTGAGCGCTGGCATGGTGCAATCTTATGAAGCTTCACAAAACACGCTTTTTATGTCTAAGAATTTGCAAAAAGCGAGCGATTCACAATTCACTTATAACGGGGTAAGCATCACGCGCCCCACTAATGAGGTCAATGATGTGATCAGCGGGGTTAATATCACTTTAGAGCAAACCACAGAGCCTAATAAGCCTGCCATTATCAGCGTGAGCAGAGACAATCAAGCCATTATAGACAGCCTTAAGGAATTTGTCAAAGCCTATAATGAGCTTATCCCTAAATTAGATGAAGACACGCGCTATGACGCTGACACTAAAATCGCTGGGATTTTTAACGGCGTGGGCGATATTCGCGCCATTAGATCCTCTCTTAATAACGTGTTTTCTTATAGCGTGCATACGGATAATGGGGTGGAAAGCTTGATGAAATACGGGCTTAGTTTAGACGATAAAGGCGTGATGAGTTTGGATGAGGCTAAATTGAGTAGTGCATTAAATTCTAATCCTAAAGCGACTCAAGATTTTTTCTATGGGAGCGATAGCAAGGATATGGGGGGCAGAGAAATCCACCAAGAGGGCATTTTTTCTAAATTCAATCAAGTTATCGCTAATCTCATAGACGGAGGGAGCGCTAAATTAAAGATTTATGAAGATTCCCTAGACAGAGACGCTAAAAGCCTGACTAAAGACAAAGAAAACGCTCAAGAGCTTTTAAAAACCCGCTACAACATCATGGCGGAGCGCTTTGCCGCTTATGATAGCCAAATTTCTAAAGCCAATCAAAAATTCAATTCCGTGCAAATGATGATCGATCAAGCAGCGGCTAAAAAGAATTAAAAAAAACAGAGAGTCATCAATCTTAAAGGATAAAGGAACATTATGCAATACGCTAACGCTTATCAAGCCTACCAGCATAACCGAGTGAGTGTGGAGTCCCCGGCAAAACTCATTGAAATGCTTTATGAAGGGATTTTAAGATTTTCTTCGCAAGCCAAACGCTGTATTGAAAATGAAGACATTGAAAAGAAAATCTATTATATTAACAGGGTTACGGATATTTTCACGGAGTTGTTGAATATTTTAGATTATGAAAAAGGGGGGGAAGTGGCGGTGTATCTTACAGGCTTATACACCCATCAAATCAAAGTTTTAACGCAGGCCAATGTGGAAAATGATGCGAGTAAGATTGATTTGGTGTTGAATGTGGCTAGGGGGTTACTAGAAGCATGGAGGGAAATCCATTCAGATGAACTCGCCTAATGCGTTATTAGATTCCTTTAAAATCGCTCTTGTTAAAAAAGATTCTAAGCAAGCCTTTTCATTGATAGAGTGCCTTTCTTTAGAGCAAATAAAAAGCTTGGATTTAGACACGCTTTTAAGCCTTAAGGAAATGATAGCCCAAAGCATTGAACTATTAGAAAAAGAAAAAGAAGAACTGCAATTACAAATGCATAAGGCTAAGAAGATTCAAAAATTTTTGTCTTAGATTTTTTAAACTACGATACAATAAAAGCACTATTTTTATTGAAGGCTAAAGATTGTCCGAACCCATAGATAGATTCACGCGCATAAGGTGGTTGTTTAAAAAC
Organism: Helicobacter pylori; assembly: GCF_011175115.1. Lineage (GTDB taxonomy): Bacteria > Campylobacterota > Campylobacteria > Campylobacterales > Helicobacteraceae > Helicobacter > Helicobacter pylori_DF. The sequence continues at coordinate 88,401 of NZ_SHOW01000004.1, forward strand.
GATTTTGAAAAAATCCGCCAACAAAGGGTTTTGATCTGTGGTGTGGGGGGTGTTGGGGGCTTTGCGCTAGACGCTTTGTATCGTGTGGGGATAGGGCAAATCACTATCATTGATAAAGATGTGTTTGATGTTACCAATCAAAACCGCCAGATTGGATCAGAAAGGATAGGAGAATCTAAAGTGTTGGTGTTGCAGGATCTCTATAAGGGCATTCAAGCTTTGAATTATCGCATAGATGAAGCGTTTTTAAATTCATTTAATTTTAGAGATTATGATTACATTTTAGATTGCATGGACGATTTGCCTATTAAAACAAGCTTGGCGATAAAGTGTCAAAATTTCGCTTACGGGAAGTTTATCAGCTCTATGGGGAGCGCGAAACGCTTGAACCCTAAACACATCCAAGTAAGGAGCGTGTGGGAAAGCTATGGCGATAAATTCGGGCGTAAATTTAGGGATTTTTTAAAAAAACGCCGTTTTAAAGGGGATTTTAAAGTGGTTTTTAGCCCTGAAGTCCCGCATTGCATAGAGCTTGGGAGTTTTAATGCGGTTACGGCGAGTTTTGGTTTGCAAATAGCGAGTGAAGTCGTGCAAGATATTATCAAAAATGAAGGGCAGTGGAATGAAAGATTACGAAGACGAATTGGAAGATTTTGAAGAAGAAGAATTAGAGGGCTTTGAAGAAGAAGATGAAGAGTATAATGATTATAAGAATGTCTATGATGATGACGATTATGAAGATTATAACTCTGATTATGAAGAAGAGTGAAAAATGATTTGCGCAAGCATCCTCCAGCATGCTTATTGCGGCTCTAGAAAAAAGACTATAGAGCATACAGCCAACTTGCTTGAACAAGCGCTAAAAAAACACCCTAAAACCAATTTAGTGGTGTTGCAAGAATTGAACCCTTATAGTTATTTTTGCCAGAGCGAGAACCCTAAATTTTTTGATTTGGGCGAGTATTTTGAAGAAGATAAGGCTTTTTTTAGCGCTTTAGCTCAAAAATTTCAAGTGGTGCTTATCGCTTCTTTGTTTGAAAAACGTGCTAAAGGGTTGTATCACAACAGCGCGGTTGTGTTTGAAAAAAATGGCTCAATCGCTGGAGTGTATCGCAAAATGCACATCCCTGATGATCCGGGGTTTTATGAAAAATTTTATTTCACGCCGGGGGATTTGGGCTTTGAGCCTATTATTACAAGCGTGGGGAAATTAGGGCTTATGGTGTGTTGGGATCAGTGGTATCCTGAGGCGGCTAGAATTATGGCTTTAAAAGGGGCAGAAATTTTAATCTACCCTAGTGCGATAGGGTTTTTAGAAGAAGATTCTAATGAAGAAAAAAAGCGTCAGCAAAACGCATGGGAGACGATCCAAAGAGGGCATGCGATCGCTAATGGCTTGCCTTTGATTGCGACTAACAGAGTGGGCGTGGAGTTAGATTCTAGTGGGGCGATTAAGGGGGGCATTACTTTTTTTGGCTCTAGTTTTGTGGTGGGGGCTTTAGGCGAGTTCTTGGCTAAAGCGAGCGATAAAGAAGAAATTTTGTATGCGGAAATTGATTTAGAACGCACCGAAGAAGTGCGCCGAATGTGGCCATTTTTAAGAGACAGGCGTATTGATTTTTATAACGATTTGCTGAAACGCTATAGGGATTAGAGATTATTTTAGAAAGGATTGACATGGTAGATGCGGTTTTTTGCGCTAAACAAGCGCAAAAATTCTATCATTTTTGCGCGGTATCTTTATTTTAACAAGGAGCAAAAATGCTAGAAAATAGCTCTGTATGGAGCAATCCTGCCTTTGTGGCCATCATTTGCATGTGCGTTCTTAGCCTTTTAAGGCTCAATGTCATGCTTTCTATGATTAGCGCGACTCTCATAGCAGGGCTTATGGGAGGGCTTGGGATCACAGAGAGTTTTAACGTGATGATAGACGGCATGAAAGGCAATTTAAACATCGCTTTAAGCTACATCCTTTTAGGGGCTTTAGCGGTAGCGATCGCTAAAAGCAACCTCATTAAAGTCGCTTTGAGCAAATTAATAGGCTTAATGGATTACAAGCGATCCACTTTTTGCTTTTTGATCGCTTTCATCGCATGTTTTTCGCAAAATTTAGTGCCGGTGCATATCGCTTTTATCCCTATTTTAATCCCCCCTCTTTTGCATTTGATGAACCGGCTAGAATTGGATAGAAGAGCGGTCGCTTGCGCTTTAACCTTTGGCTTGCAAGCCCCCTACTTGGTGCTTCCTGTAGGGTTTGGCTTGATTTTTCAAACCACCATTTTAGAGCAATTGAAAGCTAATGGCGTTAGCACCACCATAGCGCAAATCACAGGAGTGATGTGGATAGCGGGGTTAGCGATGGTTGCTGGGCTATTTTTAGCGGTATTAACGCTATACAAAAAACCCAGACACTACCAAGAAAAATCTTTTAATATAGAAGATTACGCCTCGCTTCAATTAAACTACCATGACTATTTGACTTTTATAGGGATTGTCGTGGCGTTTGTGATCCAATTAGCCACCGATTCGATGCCCTTAGCCGCCTTTTTAGCGTTAGCGATCATCTTATTAGGCCGTGGCATTAAGTTTAAAGAAACAGACTCTTTAATGGACGATAGCGTGAAGATGATGGCGTTTATCGCTTTTGTGATGTTAGTGGCTAGCGGGTTTGGGGAAGTGTTGCAAAAAGTGCATGCGATAGATGGCTTAGTGAATGCGATCACAAGCGTGATCCAAGGGAAGTTTTTAGGGGCTTTTTTAATGCTTGTTGCAGGGCTTTTTATCACTATGGGGATAGGGACTTCTTTTGGCACTATTCCTATCATCGCTGTGTTTTATGTTCCTTTATGCGCGAAATTAGGTTTTAGCACGGAATCTATGATTTTACTCATTGGCATAGCCGCAGCTTTAGGCGATGCAGGCTCACCGGCTAGCGATAGCACCATGGGGCCTACTTGCGGGCTTAACGCAGACAACCAACACAATCATATCTATGACACATGCGTGCCGACTTTTTTAGTCTATAACCTCCCTTTGATTGTTTTTGGGGTGGTTGGAGCGTTACTATTAGGCTAATCTATCAAGTTAAGAAAATCTTTTCTTTAGCCTTACCCTCTGGGGTCAATGCCTTTTTAGATGTGCTGGTGGTCGCGCTCTCGGTTTTTTTTGTGGGTAAGATTTCGCACCATCACATTGTGGCTTTAGGGGTGGGCTTGCAATTTTTGATGCTTTTTTATGGCATCAATACGATTTTATACACCGGCACTAACGCCATTCTTTCAAGGCTTGTGGGAGCTAGGGATTTTGCTCAAATCAATCACGCCTTTTCTAGTATTTTTATAGGGGCGTTTGTGATCTGTTTGGGCGTGCTGATTGTTTCTTATTTTTTGATTGAGCCTTTTTTGAATTGGATGCAATTACAAGATCCTTCACGCCAATTGACGCAAGATTATTTAGAAGTCTTAGTTATCGCGCTACCGAGTATTTTTTTAAAAAATGTTTTAGTTTCAGCGCTCGCTAGTTTTTCAGACACCCTAACCCCCTTTATTGTCAAAATCATCATGGTCATCGCATGCATTTTCTTGAATCAAGCCTTGATTTTTGGGGATTTTGGTTTTAAAGAAATGGGGATTGAAGGCTCTGCTTTAGCGAATGTGGTTGTCTCTTATTGGGAATTACTCGCGCTTAGTCTTTGGATACAAATCAAAAAAATCCCTTTAAAATTCAAAATAACCTTTCATTTTTCTTTTTTAAAAACCATGTTTAGAGTGGGTTGGCCGGCCGGGTTTGAGCGTTTATTGAGCTTGTTTTCTTTAATCCTCTTATCCAAATTTGTAGCGAGCTATGGGGATAAGGTGTTAGCGGGCATGCAAATAGGCATCAGGGTGGAAACCTTTTCGTTCATGCCCGGATTTGGGTTTATGATCGCAGCGATGGTTTTAACAGGGCAAAATTTAGGGGCGAACAAGCCAAAGATCGCCACAGAATACGCGCATTTGATTTTAAAAATCTCTATGGGTTTAATGGGGGTTTTAGGGGTTATTTTAGTCTTATTCGCCAAAGAATTTGCGAGCCTTTTTTCTCAAGATGGAGAAGTTTTGGAAGTGGCGCGCTCTTATTTGATCGCTGTGGGTCTCTCTCAAGCCCCCTTAATTGGGTATTTTGTGTTAGATGGAGTTTTTAGGGGGGCTGGCATTTCTAAAGTCTCACTATACATTAACACCCTAAGCTTATGGGGGTTAAGGATCATGCCTATTTACTTGCTTTTAATCTATCATTTTAAGGTGGAATTTATTTTTGTAGTGATCGCATCAGAAACTTTTTTGCGCTCATTCATCTACTATAAGGTTTTTTCTAAAGGCATATGGAAAAGGTGCGGGAAAAAGGCTTAATCATTGCTTGAGCGTAGCGGTCGTTTTGAAACGATTTTCTCGCACCACTTGCACGCCCACTTCGCCCACATACTGAGCGCTCTCTTCTATCCTCTTAGCGATCTTTCTGGCAATAATAGGCACTTGATTGTCCCTGACTTGGTTGGATTTGACAATCACTCTCAGTTCTCGCCCGCTCTCCATCGCATACGCCTTTTCCACCCCATCAAATTCTAACGCGATCTCTTCTAAAGCTTGCATGCGTTTAGCGTATTCTTCATCGCTCTTTCTCCTAGCACCCGGACGCCCTGCAGAAAGCGCATCAGCCGCACACACGCTCGCACACTCCACGCTCATGATCTCTTCATGCCCATGGTGGGCATAAATCGCATTGATCACGACCGGATCTTCTTTATGGCGCTTGCACACCTCAACCCCTAAATTCACATGGTCCCTCCCAAGCTCTTGGGTGAGCGCTTTACCAATATCATGCAAAATACCCGCTCTTCTAGCGAGTTTTTTATCCCCTCCAAGCTGCTCTGCAATCAAGCCGGCTAAAAAAGCGACTTCTTTAGAATGCTGTAAAGCGTTTTGCCCAAAACTAGAGCGGTAACGCATTTTGCCTATTAAAATTTTAAGCTCATCTTCCATAGCCCCAAGCTCTAATTCTAGCACCACGCTCTCTCCTTCAAAAAGCAGTTCTTTTTCCATGTTGCGCGCGACTCTGTGATAAACCTCTTCAATCCTGTTAGGCTGGATACGGCCGTCTTCTATTAAAATTTTAAGCGTCTCACTCGCCACTTCACGCCGATAAAGATTGAAACTGGACAAACACAATTCGCTGCTGTCTTCGCTAAATTCTATATCCACCCCGCTGACCTTTTTAAACGCTTCAATATTTTTCCCGTCTTTGCCTATCACACGACCCACATAATCTGAGCAAGGCAAAGCGATACGGCTTGTTAAATTCTCTGTCGCATAATCGCCCGCAAAACGGGCTGTCGCTTCCGCTAAAATGGCATACGATTTTTTCTTACCCCCTTCTTTGGCTTCTTTTTCATAGCGCCTAATTAAGGCGCTTTTTTGCGCTTCTAGTTCCTCTTCTAATTGCTCTAAGATCATGTTTTTAATTTCATCTTTGGTGTAAGCCATGTAATTGAGCATCGCGTCTAGCGCTTTGGCTTGAGCTTCTTTACAAATAGCACGCTGTTTTTTAAAATTTTCTTTTTCTTGTTCTAAAATTTGGCGTTCTTTTTCAAGCTCTTGTTTTTCTTTTTCCAAATAGCGTTTTTCATCTCTTACAAATTCTTTGTGCTGCGCTTCTAAATGCTTCAAATGCGCTTCTTTTTTTTCAAAATGGGTTTGAAGTTGCAAATTTTTGTTTTCGTATTGTTTCTGCAATTTGCATTCTCGGCTTTTCATGCGTATCTCTTCAGCTTCCACAAAAGATTTCGCTTGAAACTCCATTAATTTGGCTTTAGCTGAAGCGCCTTTTAAAATGGTTTGCCCTCTAGCATAATAAATCTTTTTCATCACATAATACATGATTAGAGCGGTAATCAAACACGCTACTAAGACTTCTAATGAAATATAAATTAACCCGCTGCTCATAATGTTTCCTTTTATTATTCTTCATAACGATACGAGCATTCATATAAAGATCCGCTTCAATGTCATAAGCGTTTGTAAGAACACCATTAGCTAGAGCTAATTCCCTACTCACAAACACGATTAAGGGGCGTTTTAGCCGCCTTTTGAATAATTGGGGCAAACTCCTATCATACATGCCTAGCCCAAAACCCACGCGCCTAAAGCTTGTATCCATCCCTAAAATCGGCACGACAATACAATCTAATTCCCGCTTATAATAGTGCGACAAGCTCGGCTCATCAAACCACCCCAAACGCCTTAAGGGCAACCTAAAGGGCGCGATAGTGAAACCCTCTTTAGAAAAATTAGCACCTTTTTTGATGCTTTTAGGCAACCACACGCGCTTATTTTTTTGTCTTAACTTCAAAATCAAAGACCTAATGTCAAGCTCATGCCCTAATGGGCTATACAATAAAATATTTTGATAATCTTTGAGTTTCAAAAATAAAAGCTTGCAAGCCAGTTTATCCCTGACTGCTTTATTTTTGGTTGGTTTAGCCCTTTTCAAGCGTTCTTTACAAAAATCTCTAAAAATCGTTTTAATGGTTATAATCCTTAAATTTTAGACTTACATTATAGTATAATTTTAGGTTATTAGTTACCATTTTATTATTCTTAAGGATGTGTTTATAATGAGAATTAAGGCTTATTTTTTGCGTTTTATCGCGCTGGTTTTGATCGTTTTGTTGGGTTTTAGCGCTTGTAAAAATTCTCAAAAATCTCAAGATTCTCAAAACAATACCACCCAACAAGATAGCCCTAAAACCTACACCGCTATGGATTTGAATAACCAAGAATACACCATCACAGGCGATTTAGATTCTCTAAATATCAGCCCGGATTCTAACACCCCTACCCTATTAGTTTTAAGCGCTTTAGATAATTTTTTAAAAGATTACACCCCCAGCTTTAACATCTTAAAAAAAACTTTTAAAGATCGTTTGAGGGTGCTTATTTTACTCAATAAACCCTATTCAAGCGATGAAATCAAAGACTTTAATACGCATTCTCAAGCTGATTTTATGATTTTAAACCCTAAAGATACCGCTCTTTTTGATCATTTAAAGCTTGACTCTTTAAACCATTCTTTTAACATGCTCTTATATTACAAACACCAATTGATTAAAATGTATCAGGGGATCGTGCCAATAGAAATGCTCCAATTTGATATTTCCAATTTAAAGGATTAAAAAACCATGTTTAATTTTTTCAAAAAAATTGTCAATAAAATTAAGGGTGAAGAGGTTAAAGAAGAGGCTAAAGAAAAAAAACGCCAAAGCGTTCCTAAAGAGGAGTTAGAAGAAATTTTGATTGGCTTTGACATCCAATACGATTTGATAGAGAGCTTGTTAAATCATTTAGGCGATTTAGTTACGCCCAAGCAATTAGAAGTCGCTTTGTTGCGTTTCGTGCGTGGGGAAAGCTATTATGATAAAACACGCTTAAAAACCATCACCACAAAACCCTTAGTGCACTTGATCGTGGGGGTTAATGGGGCGGGTAAAACCACAACGATCGCTAAATTAGCCAAGCTCTCTTTAAAACAGCATAAAAAAACGCTTCTTGGGGCAGGCGATACCTTTAGAGCGGCCGCAGTCAAACAGCTCCAACTATGGGGCGAAAAGCTTAACATTCAAGTCATTAGTGCTAAAGAAGGGAGCGATCCAAGCTCTTTAGCTTATAACACCATAGAAAGCGCGATCGCTAAAAATATAGATGAAGTTTTTATAGACACCGCTGGGAGGTTACACAACCAGACCAACCTTAAAAACGAGCTTTCTAAAATCGCACGCACTTGCTCTAAAGTTTTAAAAGACGCCCCCTTTTATAAATTCCTTATTTTAGACGGCACGCAAGGGAGTTCTGGGCTCACGCAAGCGAAAATTTTCCATGAGACTTTGGTGCTAGATGGCGTGATTATGACTAAGCTTGATGGCACTTCTAAAGGCGGAGCGATTTTAAGCGTGCTGTATGAGTTGAAATTACCCATTCTTTATTTAGGAATGGGCGAAAAAGAAGACGATTTGATCGCTTTTGATGAAGAACGCTTTATAGAAGATTTGGTTGATGCGGTGTTTGTGGAACAATAAATTAAAAACCCCTAACCCCACTAACTCCAAAAGACCGCTTTTTTAAAAGCTACCGCTTGTTTTTTCAAGCTTTTTTATTATTGATTATAAAAAACGGCTTTTTAGTATTTTTATAAGGGGTAATTCGCTTAATTTTTGGCTCAAAATTGAGGGGCAAAATGGTTAATTTAGCTTTATTTTCTCATTTTTAACTGATTTTAATCAGATATTTTTGCAAGCCATAGCGATCGTTAGCTAAATTTCTAAAAACTATGTTATTTTGCAATAATAACCCTAAAGCTCTTATCCATATGATTCGCTTCTTGCAAAGCGTTACAAACCTCTGCGTTTTTGGCATAAAATTCCTTCAGCGGAATATGGGAATAAAGCTTAAAGCTTTTTGTGCGCTTCATCAATCCTGCAAATTAACGGGCGCGATTCATAAATCTTGCACAGATTCGTTTCTAAATCCAAAAACTTGCACACCCCATTGCCAGCATCAAACTCAATAAGCTCAATAATCCCAGCGATATTTTTACAGCAAAGCCCACAAGAGGTGCAAGGGAAACGATCAGGATTTTCTTGTGATCCTTTCATCTTTTTATATTCTCACCTTTAAGCCCTTCATCTTTCAAGCCCCCAAGCGATCCCTTTTCACAGGTTTTCAAGACCTTTTTGATTGGAGGGCATTTATCTGATTTTGCATGAGATTGAGGGCGTTTTGTGCTTTTTTATTAAGTTTTTGGTGTTTGTCCATGATAGGCGCTTTCAAAAAAGTGCTCAAACTAAAGAGCGTTGAAACGGTAACGCAGAGTTGATCTTTTTCTTTTTGATTGTAACGAGAAATATCGTAGTTATGTTTTTTCATCGTGGCGATGGCCTCTTGAGAAAGCGAGAAAAACAGCGCATCAAATTTTGTGATTTGCCTGGTGAAAAGATCTGCCATTTTCCTAACGGCTTGGAGATTATCAATCACCACATCCGCTTTTTTGGCGGCTTTTTCAACTTGAGAGCAATAAGCCTTGGCGTTTTCTAGCTTTTTTTCCATTTTAGAAGCGCTAAAAGCCCCCAAGATAGCGATCACGGGTGCAGCACCAACCCCTCCAATCAACGCCATACTCCCAGCAGCCAACCCACCTCCCAAAGAAATCGCCCCACCACTCATCCAAGCAAGAGCGCCACCAATATGAGACAGCACCGTGCTACCAACCGCCGCATTTATACTAGTGTATGCACCATAAGTGGCAAGAACTCCAACTGCACCCACGCCACCCAAACTAGAAAGATCCAACAAGCCCATCTCTTTATACTTATTGACAATATTTAGCGCTTCTAAGACTTGCTCTTGAATATTTTGCATATCAATATTACTGATGACAAACTCATGACCCTTCAATTGGTGGAAGTGATCCAAAAAGTTTGAAACCGTATGGCTTAAAACATGGAGTTTTTTCTCGCCAAATCTCATAAAAGCATTTTTACAATCAGACTCCGCAAGCTCAACCCTCTTTTTTGCCTCTTCTAACAGTTCCTCTGCTTTTTTGAGTAGGTCTTTGGCTTTGTCGTTAGTATCCTTTGCATCAATCCCTTTTTTGACTCCGTATCCTGCTGCCGCTAGGGCTAGCCCTCCTAAAATGAATGGTAATGGCATGTTTTTCTCCTTTACATTCTTATGTCTTTATTACTGGTAATCAATTCCCAAAATTCTTGGGTATTATTAAACAACGGCTTTTGGCCTAGTCTTTCTTGGATCTTATTATTGACTCCTATGGCCAAATCCGCATCGCCTGCATAAAGCGCCCGCTCAAGCTCATCAAAATTCTGATTGAAAAACTTGGTGGTTTCATGAAAATACCGCTCAAACACCTCCTTAAATTGATTTTGATACGCCTCTAACAGCTTGATGATTTCACGGCATTCTCTTTCAATCTCAATACGCCTTTGGCGCGCCAATTTAACCTCTTCTCGAGCCTTTAGAAAAGCGTTAAAAAAAGTTTCACTCAACGCTGCACCCACAAAACCCCCAATCAACGCTCCAACCACAGGAATGGGGATGAGCGCTTGCCCAGCAACTGCCATAGCCCCACTACTTATAAGAGTGGTGTTGGCTTTCCCAAGCTGTTTAAGAAGCTCTGTTTTATCAATCTTTCCAGAAAAATAGCGAGTTAAAACCGTAGCATTTGCCACACAAGCACCCACAATCATCGCAGGTGCTGAGCCTTTGCCAAGGCTTTGGATGATTCTATTAGTGCTGCTTTGCATCCAACCTCCCAAAGAGGAGCTTGCAAACGCGCTACCATAACTAAGCGCTCCACCCTTTAGGGTTGCAATGGCAGTGTGCTTGAGCGCTTTTATAGGATCCTTTCCATTTGCGACACATTCATAAACATTCGTTACGAGTGAGACCCCACCACCTATCCACGCACCGGTTTGTGCGGCGTTCATTCCTGCTTGATGCGAAACGCTGGCAACATCTTTGGCAGTGGAGAGTTTTGGGTTCAATCTGGCTTCAATCGCCTCTCCTTTAGTGGCGCTCGCAGGCCTTGTATGGGCTTTGATTGTTTTGCATTTTTGGAGTTTTTCCTCTAAATGAGCGGCTTTTTGAAAATCACCAAGCCCCTTTTGTTTAGCGATTTGAGATTCTAGGCTCTTGATCCTAGTATTGACCGCTCTTTGAAAATCCCCATAATGATTCCTAGCGATTTTCATCTTCGCACCGTTTTCAAAGTATTTTTCATAGTCTTTAGATAAGAGTTTTTTAAAACACTCCTCACCATTTCTGCCCACAAATTTACTCTGCACAGCCGTGCCAGGAATGACATTCCCCTTTTCATCCACACTGATATAATCCACGATTTCGTGGTTCTTACTGGGCGTGGCATAGTTTGGGAAAAGCTTTTTAACCTGAGCCTTTTTCTCGCTAAAAAGATCATCATACTGCACTATCCTTTCCCCTTTTTTTGCAAGGATATTATGCGCATTAACACGGGCTTGCTCTTTGATTTCAGCAGAATACCCCGCCTGTTGGTTGATATTTTGTTTAATATAGTTAGGGTTTATCTTCCTTTTTGAGATCTCTTCTAATCTATCAAAGGTTTAAAATAATAAATATTTTCCCTACCCCCCTGTGTAGTAAAACGCCCTTGTGGGAGTTTCGCTGTTTTTATCATTCCACATGTTTTTTTCTGGTTTATTGATGACAGATTGTTTTAAAAGCCTTTTCATCATTTTTGTATCTTTATTTATAATCGCCTCTTTAGCGTCTATGGCGTCTTGATAGTATAAACATGGGCAGATCTTGCCATCAGAAGCCAAACGGATACGATTGCAAGATTGGCAAAAATCATCACTATGCGGAGCGATAATGCCAAATTGATAGCCATTTTCTAGCGTGTAGATTTTAGAAGACCCTTGTTTAGGTTTTTCTGTCGCAATGATTTGATATTTTTGAGCGATCAAATCTAAAATTTCTCGCTCTTTCAGGCCTTTAACCAAACTTTTAGCATGCGTGTTTTCCATAAATTCAATGTAGCGGATTTGGATATGCCTATTTTTTGCGTATTCTAAAAGCTCTAAGATTTCATCATCATTAACGCTTTTTATCACAACCATGTTTAATTTGAGTTTTAAACCCACTTTCAAGGACTCTTCAATCCCTTCTAGCGTATTTTTAAGAGCGTCTTTTTGAGAGATTTTTAAAACCCTATCGCTTTTTAAAGAATCCAATGAAACATTCACTCGGGATAACCCGGCATTTTTTAAATCCTTAGCCATTTTTTTGAGTAAAAAACCATTAGTGCTTAAAACTAACGCCACTTCTTTATTGTAAGCGTGCAGTTTGGCGATAAATTCATCTAATCCTTTGCGTAATAGTGGCTCCCCACCGGTGATTCTAATTTTTTTAACGCCTTCATCAATGGCGATTTTAAGAAATTCTAAAACATTATCCAAAGGCAATAATTCTTCATCATCAAAAAAATCTAATGGCGTGGTAGGCATGCAATACTGACACCTGAAATTACATTGTTTGGTTACAGAAACCCTAATATAGTCAATAACCCTATTAAAACTATCTACTAACACTCCCTTTATCCCTTATGCCCTTTATTTAAGCTTTTAGTGTAACATAATAAAACAATGACTTAACAACATTAAACAAGGATAGATCTTTTGAAAAACCCTATCATTGATAACATTCCTTGCGTTTTACTGGCTGGGGGCAAAAGCTCTCGTTTCATCATCAGTAATATTCAAATCAATAAGGCTCTCATGCCTTTAAAATCGTATCCTAGCCTTTTAGAATACCAATACTCGCGCCTTTTAAAACTTTTCAAACAAGTCATTATCAGCGCGAAAAAATCTTACGCATTAAACGCTCCCTATCTTTTAGAAAAAGAGAGCGGCCTTTTTTCACCCCTTTTTGGCATTCATAACGCTTTTTTAACGCTGCAAACCCCTTATATTTTTTTTATCGCCATAGATACGCCTTTAGTGTCCTTTGAAAGCATTAAGGCTCTTTGTGGGATTCAAAACTTTAGCGTAGTCTATGCTAAAAGCCCCACAAAAGAACATTATTTGATTTCTTTGTGGCATCAAAGTATCCTTAACGCCCTTAATTACGCTCTTAAAACGCAAAATTATCGCTTGAGCGATCTTATCAAAAACGCCTCTTCAACCGCTATCCATTTTGATAAAGAAGAAGAGTTTTTAAACCTCAACACCCTAAAAGACTATGAATTAGCCGTTCAAATTTTAAAAGAGGGATCAAATGGCTGAAGAAGAAAAGACCGAACTCCCTAGCGCGAAAAAAATCCAAAAAGCCAGAGAAGAAGGCAATGTGCCTAAAAGCATGGAAGTGGTGGGGTTTTTAGGGTTATTAGCTGGATTACTCAGTATTTTTGTTTTTTTTATATGGTGGGTGGATGGCTTTAGCGAGATGTATCGCCATGTAGTGAAAGATTTTTCCCTAGATTTTAATAAAGAAAGCGTTCAAAAGCTGTTTAACCAACTGGCTAAAGACACTTTTTTATTGCTTTTACCTGTTTTAATCATTTTAGTGGTGGTGGCGTTTTTATCTAATGTCTTGCAATTTGGCTGGCTCTTTGCCCCTAAAGTCATTGAGCCTAAATTTTCTAAAATCAACCCTATCAATGGCGTCAAAAACCTTTTTTCTTTAAAAAAGCTCCTTGATGGGAGTTTGATCACTTTAAAAGTTTTTTTAGCTTTTTTCCTGGGGTTTTTTATCTTTTCCTTGTTTTTAGGGGAATTAAACCATGCGGCTCTTTTGAATTTGCAAGGCCAGTTATTGTGGTTTAAAAGCAAGGCGTTATGGCTCATTTCTTCGCTTTTATTTTTATTTTTTGTCTTGGCTTTTATAGATTTAGTGATCAAGCGCCGCCAATACACTAACTCTTTAAAAATGACTAAACAAGAAGTTAAAGACGAATACAAACAGCAAGAAGGAAACCCAGAGATCAAAGCCAAAATCCGCCAAATGATGGTAAAAAACGCCACGAATAAAATGATGCAAGAAATCCCTAAAGCTAATGTTGTGGTTACTAACCCCACCCATTACGCCGTCGCTCTCAAATTTGATGAAGAACACCCTGTGCCTGTGGTGGTGGCTAAAGGCACGGATTATTTAGCCATTAGGATTAAGGGTATCGCTAGAGAGCATGATATAGAAATTATAGAAAATAAAACGCTCGCCAGAGAGCTTTATAGAGACGTGAAATTAAACGCCACCATACCAGAAGAATTGTTTGAAGCGGTGGCGATTGTCTTCGCTCAAGTGGCTAAACTAGAGCAAGAACGCCAAAAACAAAAGATCATCAAACCTCTTTAAGATTTTTGTAAAACCGCTTTTAAGCCCCAAAAAGACACTCAATCAAGGATACTCAACCAAAAAACTTTAACAATCCCTATTGAATGAGAGCCAAGCCTTTAAATCTTATGCTCCAAACGCCTTAAAGTGTTATGCACATATTCTAAAAGCCACCCTAACAAGCCTAAAAAATAAAAACCCAACCGCATGCCATAATATTCTTTAGTTTGAATGAACATGCTAGAACACAGCACCACCACGCTAAGCCCCACGATCAAAATAAGCGTGTTAGCGTATTCATACAGCCCAAAAAGGCGTTTGTGATAGATTAAAACCAGTATCAATAAAAAAAGAGCGAGTATAAAAAGCGAAAAATCCACGCAATCAGACACGCTTAAAAATCTAAAGCTCTGTAAAGAAGAAGCAAAAACCCACACGATGCAAATATTCATAGAGGGCAAGAAAGATTGCTTCATGCTAGCCCCTAAAAAACGCCACAATAAAGTCCCTAACAGTGCAAAATAGAAAAGATAAAGCACGATTAGAGAATGTTTAACAGGAAAATTCCAAGCGTAAAAAGAAAGGCATAATATCCCTATACAAGCGCATTTTTGGCGCGTGAGGGTGAAAGGCTTTAGAATAAGCGCAAGCAAATAAATTGAAGAAACGCCTATTAGCCCCAAGTAATCTAATTTGATAATGAAATCATAAACATGGTTTTCAAACAAAAAAAACAATTGGGAAAAATCATCGCTAAAATGCGAAAACAACAAAGTTTCCACATTGAACAAAAACAACAAAAAAAACAATGAAGAAAAAACGACTTTATGCGTGTGTATTTTTTGATAAAAATTCATCTACAACCTAATCATTGCCTAATCATTCTTGCTGAAGAAACTATCAATGCCATCAGCAATGCCCTTAGCCAAGATTTTTTGATACGGTTTGCTTTGGATGCGTTTAGATTCTATCGCATGGGAATTATAACCAATTTCTATTAAAATTGAAGGCATTAAAGCCCCGGCCAACACCCAAAAAGGCCCCTCTCTCACGCCCCCATCCACCACATCAGGGTAATTTTTGCGGACACTTTGGAGCATGCCGTATTGCACATCAATCGCCAGTTTGTTAGAAACAATCAATCGCTGCGTGTTTAATGAATTTAAAAGCAAGCTTTTAGAAAAATAATCCATCAAATTCACATCGTCTTTATTTTCTTGCTCAGCCACTTTCCTAGCCCTTTCGCTCCTTGCGGTGGATAAAAAATAAGTTTCTATGCCATGAGCGTTAGAGGTGGAGCGTTTGGGGATGGAATTGGCATGCACTGAGATGAATAAATCCGCGCTTTTTTTGTTGGCTAATTCCGTGCGCCCCACTAAATCAATATAAATGTCCTTATCCCTTGTCAATAAAACGCTATAACCTCTTTTTTTAAGCTCTTTATGCAAAAACTTCACCACTTCTAAAACAATGTCTTTTTCACACACTAAATTCGCGCTCATCGCCCCGCAATCTTTCCCCCCATGCCCGGCGTCTAAAACGATCTTTTTGTGTTTTTTGCGTTTGGTTTTGATGAAAGTATCATTTTTTTCTATTATAAAAATTGGGTTCTTATTATCATTTTCTGCTTCTTTTTTAGGAATTTCTTTTTTAGCGCTCCTTTCGTTCAATGGAGAGTGCGCATGCTTTGAATGTGCATGCTTAGTTGTTTTCTCTTTAGTCTCTTTTTTAATGGGTTTAGGGGCTGGTTTTAGCGTCTGGTGTTTGGGTGCATGGTGTTTGGGTGGTTTTGGCGCCATTTGATGCCTAATTAAGGGCTTTTTCTCCACGATAGAAACATAGAGCTTGTCTTTAAGGATTTTAATCTCATAAGTCATCTTAGGAGCGTAGCCGATAACCACTCGCGCTAATTTAGGGCTAAATTGCGCGATCGTAATGAAAGATTGCTTGGAAAATTGGTAATGCTTTTTAGGAATGGTTAAAACGGCTTCTAATTCCAAATAGCTCTTGAAATTTTTGAGCGGAACTTCTTTGAATTTTTTAATTTCTTGATTGAACGAGATTTTGACACTGCTAGAGCCAAAAGGCACAATATTGATAATTTTAAGGGTTGTCGCATAAGCAAAATGCAACCAAAAAAGACATGCAACAACCCCTAACCTCACAAGCACTACAAATTAACCCTCTGTAAGCTCTTTAATCAATTCATGCACGCTGATAATCTTATCCACTCTATAGCCATTAGCCCCAGTAAAATAAAGCCCCTCTTCTCTGTTCCCTAAATAACTGCGCCCCAAACCATCAGCGATACAATAGCCCACCTTTTTAGCCTCTTCACCCCTGTTACAAGGCGCTACACAATTGCTCACGCATGCGATTTTGGGCGCATTACCCTCTTCAATGCGCTTGATCACCCCCGTATTAATAGCCCTAGCCGGATAGCCTACAGGCGATTTAATGAGTAAAATATCTTCTTTTTTGAGCGTGGGCAAAAGATCGGCATACGCTTTAGCGTCGCATTCTTTCGTGCCTAAAAAACGAGTCGCCATCTGCACCCCACTCGCTCCAAGGCTTAACATGGTGTCTATATCCTTCCTATCCCAAATCCCCCCAGCGGCGATGATAGGGATATTCCCCCATTCTTTAGAAGCTTCCACGACTTTAGGCACTAAGTTTTCTAATCGGAATTCTTCTTTGAAACAATCTTCGTATTTAAAGCCCTGATGCCCCCCGCTCAAAGGCCCTTCCACAATGAATGCGTCCGGGATCCTTTTATAGCGATCGCTCCATCTTTTACAAAGGATTTTTAAAGCCTTCGCTGAAGAAATGATAGGGATGAGCGCCACATCGCTAAAATCCTTAGCGAATTCAGGCATGTTAGTGGGCAAACCAGCCCCTGTAATGATAATATTCGCCCCCGCCTCACAAGAGTCCCTTAAAACACGGCCATAGTCATTGATAGCGTATAAAATATTCGCTCCTAAAGGGTTGTTCCCGCAAATCTTCCTAGCGTTTGCAAAAATCTCATTCAACGCTTTTTTGGAGTAAAAATTCAAGGCTTCAAAGGGTTTTTTAGCCACAATCCTTTCTACAAAACGCATGTTTTTATAATAACCAGTCCCTACGGCTGAAATCACTCCTAAAGCCCCTTCTTTGGCAACATTTCCAGCTAGTTCATCCCAGCTAATCCCCACACCCATGCCCCCTTGAAAAATGGGGAATTTTATGGTGTGCTTACCGATTTTTAGCGGTTTGAGTGTTGATACCATAGCTCTTTCCTTAATATTAGTTAATATTTAATTTCATAAATCTTTTCTTACCAAGCTGTATAACATAATTTCCTTTAACAAAACGATAACTCTCATCTTTTATCACTTCTTGATTAATCTTTACCCCTCCTCCTTGAATATCGCGCCTGGCTTGTGAAGTGGATGGGCAAAAGCCAATCTGTTTTAAAACGTCTAAAATCCCAACCCCCTCATCAAAATCGCTCTCTGATAAAATTTCAGGCAAAAGGTTTGCGCTAAACACTTTAGAAAATTGCTCTTTAGCCTTGAATGCTTGATCATTGTTATAATAACGAGCCACGATTTCACTAGCGAGATCTTCTTTAACGGCTTTAGGGTGTAAGGTTTGGTTTAAAATACCATGTTTTAAGTCTTCAATTTCTTCTAAAGTCTTAGCGCTCAAAAGGGTGTAGTAACGCCACATGAGATCATCGCTCACGCTCATGATCTTCCCAAACATCGCATTAGGCTCTTCAGTGATCCCCACATAATTCCCCAAGCTTTTACTCATTTTTTGCACCCCATCAAGCCCCTCTAATAAAGGCATGGTGATGATAGCCTGCTCTTTATTCAAGCCGTAAGCCCGTTGCAAAAAGCGCCCCACCAGCAAATTAAACTTTTGATCATTGCCCCCAAGCTCAATATCCGCACCCATCGCCACTGAATCATAGCCTTGCAACAAAGGGTATAAAAATTCCACGATGCTAATGGGGCGGTTTTCTTTATAGCGTTTAGCAAAATCGTCCCTTTCTAGCATTCTAGCGACTGAAAACTTCGCACACAATTCTATCATGCCCTTTGCGCCTAAAACATCCAACCAAGTGGAATTAAAGCACACTTCGGTGTGTTTTTGATCTAAAATTTTATAGATTTGCTCTTCATAAGTTTTAGCGTTTTCTAAGACTTGCTCCCGGTTTAAGGGCTTTCTGGTTTCATTTTTCCCTGTAGGATCGCCTATCATAGCGGTAAAATCCCCAATCAAAAACTTAACCCTAGCCCCATATCGCTGCAATAAAGCTAATTTTTGGATCAATACCGTATGCCCTAAATGCAAATCTGGAGCGGTAGGATCAAACCCGGCCTTAACGATAAAGCGTTCATTGGTTTCGTAATATTTTCTCACCAATTTTTCAATATATTCTAATCCAATGATTTCATTAGCGCCTCTAGCGATCTCTTTTAAGGCGATAGCGATTTTTTGTTCCATATTCATTCCTTAATTAGGGCTTATTATAATTCATAAGCATCATCCAGACTGGATAATTCTACAATCCTATCTTGATATTTGCGATTGATTAAAGCCCTCATCCAATCCGCCTTATCCGTGGCTATTTCAAAACTCACTTCACAATGGCTAGAATACTTGTCTTTATAGCCTAAGTAAGACACGCCCACAATATTGCATTCATTCCTGTTTAAAAAAGTCAATAAACTTGCTAAAACCGACTTTTTTTCGCCTAAATAAAACATCATTTTATAAATCGTTCGATCCCGCTTGTGCCATTCTATATGAACCATCGGCACTTTAGCATCCACTTCCGCCATCGCTTTTTTGCAAAATTTATGGTGTGCGATCGCTTTTGGATCTTTTAAATCCGTTACAATCGCAATGATTTCATCGCCATATTTAGGATAACAACAATCATTCAACAACACCTGTTTGATCTCTAAAGCGTTGCTTGAACAAACGCTAAAATGTTCTAATTCCTTACACTGCCACTGCCGGTTTGGGGTTAAAAAATTCAAAACGCTGGTTTTAAAACCCAAATACCTTAAACCTCGAGTCCATAAACTCATCTCTTGGTATTCTAAAATCGCATCTTCTTTTAAAGAAAACACCTTATTTTCAATTTCTTCAGTGAGTTTGGTTAAATTTTCAAAGCTTTTCATCGCTTCTGTTAAGGTGGTTTCCACCCCACAATCTGTTAATTTTTCTTCAAAGTTTTTATAATCTTTCAAATCCACATCTTCAAAAACAGAGCGCCCAAAAAAAGTCGCTAAGATATTGATCATGCTCTTAGTGTCAATTTCTTTCAAGCGGTTTCTTCTTTGGATACGCAAATGGTTTTTAGCCTTAGAAGTTTTAAGCTGATCCATCCAAATGAAACGAGGTATTACTTTATCGCCTTTAACGATTTTAACCACATCCCCACTCCTTAATTCTTGATTGAGTAAGGCTTTTTTACTATTGATATAAGCGTCCGTGGCTTTATCGCCTAAATCGCTATGCACCATGTAAGCAAAATCTAAAGCAATCGCTCCTACCGGTAAGGTGTAAGTGTCCCCATGGGGCGAAAAAACGACAATGTCTTCACGATACAAATCGTTCTTAGCGAGTTCGTAAAATTCCTTAGGGTCGTTTTTCAAGTCGCTGTCATGGTATTTAAAATTTTGCAACCACCTCATGCCCTCATGATGATCGTCATTATCCACGCCCCCAGCTTTATACTTCCAGTGGGCTGAATTACCATACTCCGCCCCCATATGCATATCAAAGGTGCGAATCTGCACCTCATAAACAGAAGATTCATCAAAAATGGTCGTGTGTATGGTCTTATAGCCATTTTCTTTGGGTAAAGCGATGTAATCTTTAAAACGAGAAACAATGGGTTTGAAATTCAAATGGATAATCCCTAAAACTTTATAGCAATCAATCGGGTTTTTCAATAAAATCCTAATGGCTAACAAGTCCAAAATTTCATCAATATTAACCGCGCCCTTTCGTTGCATCTTAAGATAGATAGAATAAGGGCGTTTCACCCTTGTAACGAGTTTAAAATCCGAATGGCTAAACCCGCTATCAAAAAGTTTTTTTTCTAACTTGCTCGCAAAAGCGTTGAGCTTTAAGAGTAAAGACTGCTTGTTTTTGTGCAAATATTCCTTGATATTTTTATACTCTTCTGGATAAATATAATAAAAGCTCTTGTCTTCTAATTCATTTTTGATTGAAGACATGCCCAATCGGCTCGCTATGGGGGCATACACCGCTAGAGTTTCTTTAGAAATACGCACTTGTTTGTCGTGAGACAAGGCGTCTAAGGTGAGCATGTTGTGCAACCTGTCGCTAATCTTTACCACTAAGGCTCTTGGATCTTGTATCGCGCTAATTAGGATCTTTCTAAAAGTGAGCGCTGAAACCACCATTCTGGGATCTTGAGAGCTCACCCCTAACTCTTCTTTCCTGATTTCAGTGATTTTAGTGAGTGCATCCACTAAATTAGCCACATCTTGCCCAAATTCTTGCTCAATCGTTTCAATTTTACAGGGCGTGTCTTCTACCACATCATGCAAAAGTGCAGCACACACCATCGCCTCATCGCCCCCACAAAACGCTACCAAGCTTGCCACACAAATAGGATGGACAATATAAGGCTCGCCGCTTTTTCTATACTGCCCCTTATGGCTTTTGGCCGCTAAATTTAGGGCGTTTTCAATTTTGGGCGTGAAATCAATTAAAGTCCTTAAGATTTCAATGCCGCCCTTTGGGGTCGTAACTTTTTTAATGACATCCAAAATCCGTAAGAATCCGATATCAACGGATTTATCAATTTCGTTCATCTATCCTGTCTATATCAATTTTCCCTTCAGCGATTTCTCTAATAGCAATATCCACTAATTTATGGCGTTTAGGGTCCATATTCACTAAAGTTTTGGCTCCGGCGTTTAATTGCTTCACACGAGCGAAAACTAAATTATCTAGCATGTAGCGGTCGTTCCCAATATTTTTTAAGGCTTGAGCGACTAAACTCTCTGTTCTCTCTTTTTTCAAACTGATCCTTTTATTTTAGAGTTCTATCCAATTTTAAAGGGCTTATTTTACCATAGAAAATACGCCTTGTTGGTGCTTGATCACTTGCAATAAATTCCCTTTTTTGAACATGTTACACACCACAATGGGGAGCTTATTGTCTTTAGCTAAAGAAATAGCGGTATCGTCCATCACTTCAATATCCCCTATCAAGGCATCGTTATAGCTTAAAGTGTCTAATTTTTTAGCGTCTTTAAACCTGTTAGGGTCTTTGTCGTAAATGCCATCCACTTTAGTCGCTTTAATGATTAAATCCGATCCAATTTCAATCGCTCTTAAAGTGGCAGCCGTATCCGTAGTGAAAAACGGGTTTCCCGTGCCTGCGCCAAAAATCACCACCCTACCCTTTTCTAAATGCCTGATCGCTTTTCTGTAAATGTAACTTTCACAAATCTCTTTGATTTCAATCGCGCTTTGCACTCTTGTGTCTAAGCCGATATGCTCTAAAGCTTCTTGCATGGCTACTGCATTAATCACGGTGGCTAACATGCCCATATAATCCCCACTGGTGCGCCTGATAATCCCCCCTTGAGCCGCGCTAACCCCCCTAATGATATTGCCTCCACCAATCACAATACCCACTTCAATAGCGTTTTCTACTAAACTTTTGATCTCTTTAGCGATGTGATCTAACACATGAATGTCAATCCCAAACTGGTTGTCCCCAGCTAACGCTTCCCCAGAAAATTTCACCAAAACCCGTTTGTTTTTTATCTTTGCTTGCATGATCCCTTCTTAATCCTCTTAATCCATATAATAAAACTTTTGATTGTAACCTAATCTTGCTTAAAAACACCCTTTCTAAATTTTAAGCCTACATTCTCAGCGAATCACTAAAAACGCTTGGGTTTTTGGATGCGTTTGAACAACAATTCACGATAGAACGCTTTAAGGCCTAATTGTTCTTTTTTGCCTAAAGTGTAGTAAATTTTTTGCAAGTAATTTAGAATGTCTTGGCGTTTCAAGTTGGTTTTTAAAGCGGCTTCTTTAAGGATGTAGTAAGGGATTTTTGTTTTTTGACGTTTGAAGGCTAAAGACAAACGCTTGTAAAAATCCTTGTTTTTATGGTAACACAAACGCCCAAAAACAAACGGCAAGCGTTTTTTTTCATACCACAGAGCGGCTAAATCTATAAAATCTTTTTTGGGGTTGGAATAGTAAAATTGCAACGCTTTATTGCCGATTAGCACTTCGCCTTTTAACCCTAGCGCTTTAGAGAGGGCGTTTGAAGAAGCGCTTTCTTTGTCAAAAGCGTTTTCTCTATTTACAACCAGCACGCTTAAAACTTCCTTATAAGCGACAATGCCTAAAGAATAAGAACAAAGAGCGAATGGATAGCCAGCGATAGAAGAAATAAACCCCGCATCAATGCGCCTGAATAAAAAACTCTCATTGAGTTTGGAGGGGTAAGTTTTTTTAAGCCGTAAGAATTGTTTGAAATAACAAGGGGTGGGGTAGGATTTGATAAACACATCAAAAGGGAGCATGTTCAAATAATCAATTTTACCAAAACGCACTTAAAATCCTTTTTTGTATCGCATGGTAGCTAAAATTTCTTACAACTTAACTAAAAGTAAAAAGAGTTTTGTTATCATGGAGCAAATGATTAGAGCATTAGCAAATAATGCTATTTAATAAGGAGAAATGATGAAAGATTTTTTAGAAGATTATAAAAAAAGCGTTTTAGAAAGAGAAAGTGAGAATATCCCGCCACTCCCCTTAAACGATAAACAAGTGGAAGCCGTCGTTGAAATTTTAATGAAAGATCCTACAAACGCCGCTTTCGCTAAAGAATTACTCATTCACAGGGTAAGCCCTGGGGTTGATGAGGGGGCGAAAGTGAAAGCGGAATTTTTAGCCCAATTGTCTCAAAAAAAACTAGAATGTGCACATATTAGTGCTTTAGAAGCGACTACTCTTTTAGGCACGATGCTTGGGGGGTATAATGTAGAGCCTTTGATTGTGGGCTTAGAAAGTCAAGACAAAAACATCGCTAAAGAGAGCGCGAAAGCTTTAAAAACCACTCTTTTAGTCTATGGATCGTTTGATAAAATCGCTGCAATGAGCAAAACTAACGCTCTGGCTAAAGAAGTGCTAGAGTCTTGGGCGAATGCCGAATGGTTTTTGAATAAAGAGCCTTTGAATGAATGCATTGAAGCGTGCGTGTTTAAGATTGATGGCGAAACCAATACCGATGATTTAAGCCCAGCGAGCGACGCTTTCACACGAAGCGATATTCCTTTACACGCCAAAGCCATGCTAAAAAACCGGATTGAAAATTACGAACAACGCATAAAAGCCATTAAAACTAAAGGCGTTCCTGTGGCGTATGTGGGCGATGTGGTTGGCACAGGAAGCTCTAGAAAAAGCGCGACAAACTCTATCATGTGGCATTTTGGTAAGGACATTCCTTTTGTGCCTAATAAAAGGAGTGGAGGCATTGTGATTGGGGGGGTGATCGCTCCGATTTTCTTTGCGACTTGTGAAGATAGCGGAGCGTTACCTATTGTGGCTGATGTTAAGGATCTAAAAGAGGGCGATTTGATTAAAATCTACCCTTATAAAGGCGAAATCACGCTGAACGATAAGGTGGTTAGCACCTTTAAGCTAGAGCCTGAAACTTTGTTAGATGAAGTCAGGGCTTCTGGGCGTATCCCTTTAATCATTGGTAGGGGTTTGACGAATAAAGCGCGTAAATTTTTAGGGCTAGGCGAATCTGAAGCGTTTAAAAAGCCATCCGCTCCTAAAAGCGACGCTAAAGGCTACACTTTAGCCCAAAAAATTGTAGGCCATGCTTGTGGGGTAAAAGGGATCTTACCTGGCGCTTATTGTGAGCCAAAGGTTACCACCGTGGGCAGTCAAGACACCACAGGGGCGATGACTAGAGATGAGGTTAAAGAATTGGCGAGTTTGAAATTTGATGCGCCTTTTGTGTTGCAGAGTTTTTGCCATACCGCCGCTTACCCAAAGCCTAGCGATGTGAGTTTGCATGCAACCTTGCCCAGCTTTATCACTCAAAGAGGCGGTGTGGCGTTGCATCCGGGCGATGGCGTGATCCATACATGGCTGAATCGCATGGGATTGCCTGACACTTTAGGCACAGGGGGGGATAGCCACACCCGTTTCCCTTTAGGCATTAGTTTCCCGGCAGGGAGCGGGTTAGTCGCTTTTGCAGCGGTTACAGGCACGATGCCCTTGAACATGCCAGAATCGGTGTTAGTGCGTTTTAAAGGGGAAATGAATCCTGGGATTACTTTAAGGGATTTAGTGAATGCGATCCCTTATTATGCCATTAAAAAAGGGTTACTCACGGTGGAGAAAAAGGGTAAAATCAATGTCTTTAACGGGCGTATTTTGGAGATTGAAGGCTTGCCTGATATTAAAATGGAACAGGCTTTTGAACTAAGCGATGCGAGTGCAGAAAGGAGCGCGGCGGCTTGCGTGGTGCGTTTGAATAAAGAGCCGATGATTGAATACTTGAAATCCAATATCAAGCTCATTGATGAGATGATTGTAAGCGGTTATGAAGATAAAGAGACTTTGAAAAAACGCAGAGATGCGATGCAAGCTTGGGTGGATAAGCCGGTATTGTTAGAGCCAGATAGTAACGCCCAATACGCTGCCGTCATTGAAATTGATGTGGCAGAAATCACGGAGCCTATTTTAGCTTGCCCTAATGACCCTGATGATGTCGCTACTTTGAGCGAAGTTTTAGCGGATACGACCGGTAAAAGACCCCACGCTATTGATGAAGTGTTTATTGGCTCTTGCATGACGAATATCGGGCATTTCAGAGCCTTTGGTGAAATCGTTAAAAACGCTCCTCCCAGTCAAGCGCGCCTTTGGGTAGTGCCACCCAGTAAAATGGACGAACAAGAGCTTATTAATGAGGGCTATTATGCGATTTTTGGGGCTGCCGGGGCAAGGACTGAAGTCCCAGGCTGTAGCTTGTGCATGGGCAATCAAGCGAGGGTTAGGGATAATGCGGTCGTTTTTTCTACTTCCACACGCAATTTTGATAATCGTATGGGCAGAGGGGCTAAAGTGTATTTAGGCAGCGCAGAGCTTGGGGCGGCGTGCGCTTTACTAGGGCGAATCCCCACTAAAGAAGAATACATGAATTTAGTGAGCGAAAAGCTAGAGAGCCAAAAAGACAAGATCTATCGCTACATGAATTTTAATTTAATGGAGAATTTTAGGCTCTAGTTTTGTTTTCATTAAAAGGGAATGATCCCTTTTATTTGGCTGTGGCTGAATGTTGGGAGAGGATAAAAAGGAGAGCGGTGGTGAAAAAAGTCGTTGTGAGTTTATGCGTGGCGTTAGGTTTTTTAAGCGCGGATCCAGAACAAGCCAATAAGGCGAGCAGTAATGCGGATTTGATTAAAGAGATAAGGGATTTGAAAAAAATCATCAGCGCGCAAAGCACGGAGATTAACCAATTAAGAAAAGTGCAAGAAGTCTTATCTGGGCAATTAGGAGACATGCGTAAGGACATATTAAGCACTAGGGATTATTGCATTAGCTTAAGGCCTTATATTTATAATTGGCGCTAGAGGATCATCAAAGCATGAGAGCATGCGGACATTTGATCCTTTGATGCAATCCTTTAATGATTGGAAAAATTAGAGTTGGGGAGGGTTTGGTTTTGGCTCTGTATCCCTATGATAGGGATTTTACAGGGTTTGAGTTTCCAAAGTGCGTTTGATCCCACACGCCTTAAAAAAATTCTCTTGTTGGATTGTAGGGGTAAAATCAGTCTCTTTGTTAGAGTTAAATATTCTATAATAAAATTTTAGGAAATTCAAGTTTAAAGATATTAAAAAATGCCATACGCCTTAAGAAAAAGATTTTTCAAACGCCTTTTATTGTTTTTTTTAATTGTTTGTATGATAAATTTGCATGCCAAAAGCTATCTGTTTTCCCCTTTGCCCCCAGCGCACCAGCAAATCATTAAGACAGAGCCTTGCTCTTTGGAGTGCTTGAAAGACTTGATGCTGCAAAATCAAATCTTTTCTTTTGCGTCTCAATACGATGATAACAACCATGATGAGAACCTTAAAATTTATTACAAGGACATCTTAAACAAACTCAACCCCGTATCCATCGCTTCTCAAACCCCAACCAAAGAAAGCTATGAGCCTAAGATTGAATTAGCGATTTTACTGCCTAAAAAGGTGGTGGGGCGTTATGCCATTTCGGTGATGAACACCCTTTTAGCGTATTTGAACACCAGAAACAACGATTTCAATATCCAAGTCTTTGACAGCGATGAAGAAAGCCCTGAAAAATTAGAGCAAACTTATAAAGAAATTGAAAAAGAAAAATTCCCTTTTATCATCGCTTTATTGACTAAAGAGGGCGTGGAAAATTTGCTCCAAAACACGACTATCAATACCCCTACTTATGTGCCTACGGTGAATAAAACGCAATTGGAAAATCATACCGAGCTTTCTTTAAGCGAGCGCTTGTATTTTGGGGGGATTGATTATAAAGAGCAATTAGGTATGCTCGCAACTTTCATTAACCCTAATTCGCCCGTGATTGAATACGATGATGATGGTCTGATAGGCGAACGCTTGAGGCAAATCACGGAGTCTTTAAATATTGAAGTCAAACACCAAGAAAATATTTCTTACAAGCAAGCCACGAGTTTTTCAAAAAATTTTAGAAAACATGATGCGTTTTTTAAAAATTCTATTTTGATTTTAAACACCCCTACCACTAAAAGCGGCCTGATCCTTTCTCAAATAGGGCTTTTAGAATATAAGCCCTTTAAAATCCTTTCCACACAAATCAATTTCAACCCCTCTTTACTCTTACTCACCCAGCCTAAAGACAGAAAGAATTTATTCATTGTCAATGCCTTGCAAAATAGCGATGAAACGCTGATAGAATACGCCTCCTTATTAGAGAGCGATTTAAGGCATGATTGGGTGAATTATTCTAGCGCAATCGGGCTAGAGGTGTTTTTAAACACACTAGATCCGCATTTTAAAAAGTCTTTTCAAGAAAGTTTAGAAGACAATCAAGTCCGTTACCACAATCAAATTTATCAGGCTTTAGGGTATTCTTTTGAGCCGATAAAAAATGAAAGCGGGACAAAAAAAGAATAATATTTAGATAATTATTTGAATACTTTCATTTTTAATAGGTTTTTAATAAAATTGGAATATGATACGAGCGAAAATTAAACAAAGGTTATTCTGTGTTAAAATTTCAAAAATTACCCTTATTGTTTGTTTTTATTCTTTACAATCAAAGCCCTTTATTGGCTTTTGATTATAAGTTTAGCGGGGTAGCGGAATCCTTTTCTAAAGTGGGGTTTAACCATTCCAAACTCAATTCCAAAGAAGGGATTTTCCCTACAGCCACTTTTGTAACCGCCACGATCAAGCTTCAAGTGGATTCCAATCTGCTCCCTAAAAACATTGAAAAACACAGCTTAAAAATAGGCGTTGGCGGGATTTTAGGAGCGCTCGCTTACGATTCTACCAAAACGCTCATCGACCAAGCTACGCACCAAATCTATGGCTCAGAACTTTTTTTCTTCATAGGGCGTTGGTGGGGGTATTTAGGCGACGCTCCTTGGAAAGACTCTCGCATAGAATCTGACGCTCACACCCGTAATTATGTGCTGTATAATTCCTATTTGTTTTATTCTTACGGCGATAAATTCCACCTAAAACTAGGGCGTTACCTTTCTAACATGGATTTTATGAGCGGTTATACACAGGGTTTTGAACTGGATTATAAAATCAATTCTAAAATAGCGTTAAAATGGTTTAGCTCTTTTGGGAGGGCTTTAGCCGCGGGGCAATGGATACGAGATTGGTATGCCCCTATTGTAACTGAAGACGGCAGAAAAAAAGTTGATGATGGCATCCATGCGGTGCAACTCTATTTTTCTAGCAAACATGTTCAAGCCACGCCCTTTTTTTATTTTTCACCCAAGACTTACGAAGCGCCCGGGATTAAAATCCATATTGATAGCAACCCGAAATTTAGAGGTTTAGGGTTGCGATCTCAAACCCTTATCAATGTGATTTTCCCTGTTTATGCTAAAGATTTATACGATGTGTATTGGCGTAACTCTAAGATTGGCGAATGGGGTGCATCGCTTTTAATCCACCAACGCTTTGACTACAACGAATTTAACTTTGGCTTTGGTTATTACCAAAATTTTGGCAACGCTAACGCAAGGATTGGCTGGTATGGTAACCCGATCCCTTTTGACATAAGAAGTAACAGCATTTATGGTTTGGTTTTTAGTAACGCTGTTACCGCAGACTCTGTTAGCGGATATGTCTTTGGTGGGGGCGTGTATAGAGGGTTTTTATGGGGGATCTTAGGCAGATACACTTACGCCACCAGAGCGAGCGAAAGATCCATTAACTTGAATTTAGGCTATAAATGGGGTTCTTTTGCTAGCGTTGATGTGAATTTACAATACTATGCGGTGAGCATACACACTGGCTATAAGGTTAATGATCTCACTAGCCCTTTTGATAAAGCCTTTAAGGCGAACACACAAGACAGGAGCAACCTTATGGTTAGCGTGAAATTCTTTTTTTAAACCCTATCAATTAGGCTTGGTAGAATTGAGCCATTGTTTTTGGAAATCAATGGCTTTTCTCAATTCGGCTTCTAGCTGGGCTAAAACATCTTTTAAGGGCTTAACATCAATCAAATTGTCTTGTTTGAAAGAATCTAGCTGTTTGTCAATTTGCAAAGCGGCGTCTAGCGCGTCTTGGGGGAATACCGGCTCGCCTAAAGCCTTTTTAATCGTTTCGCCGATTTCAATCGTTTCAGAGCCTTGATGATCTTTTAAGTTAGGATTATTTTCTTTATCCTTAGGCTTAGGCTCTAAGATCAAGCGCAAATGTTTGATTTTCTCATGCAAATCGTTAAGATCTTTTAAATGATCGGTGTTTCGCCCCCTATCCACCGCTTTTTCTAAAAGCTTATCGCTCAGGCTCACTAACTGATCGCTTAATTTCACGCTGTTAGCTTGAGCTTCTGTCACTTCATCAATATCAATCGCTGCTAAAGCGCTCACAAAATAAAAGGGCAACGCCCACCTTCTAAAACGAGAGAAAAACTTCTGCATTTACCTTCCTTAAATACGCTATAAAAATGATACTTTTTAATATGGTGGAGCTGTGGGGAATCGAACCCCAGTCCAAAAATCTTGTCCTAAACACAAACTTCTACAATGCTTAGAAAATTGGTTAGTTTTTTAGCCTTAAAACTAGCTCTGGTCCAACTTTCTAAAACCTTGAGGTAGTTTCAAGAGTTCTTGTTCTTAGTTTAAAAGGCGAACCACCTTTTAAAAGCGTCTAGCTTAAGGTTATGGAGTGATTAAAACGCTAGAAATTCTAATCAGTCCAGCTCCAAAAGGAGATTAACTCACGCAGCTTTAGCGTAAGCTGGAGCGTAATCTGCGTTGTTTACAGTTATTTTTGTTGCTGTTTTACAAGTAGCGCTTGGCATGCTATCTGTGCGACAAGAAATCTGTCGAAATCCAAGTCAGCCCCATGATTTTAAAAGCTTGGTTATTGTAACTAACTTTTATTAATGAGCGGCTAAAAATCACTGGCGCACAATATCAATATTTTCATCTTTAGGGTTAAAAACAAAGATTTCATTAGGAATTTTAGGGTTGATTTCTGCTTGAGAAAAAGTGATCGTTACAAGATTGTTCATGTCATCTTTAAATTCCAACGAAAAAGGCTTGCCGTCTTTGAAAGTCAAACGATAAGTGGTTTTGTTGATAGTCGTTTGAAACGATCCGTCAGCCTGCTTTTTCAATTGCTTAAGAATGGTGAAAAAATCCGTCTTGTCTTTTAAGGGCGTGATAGTCGCTTGGAATAAATTAGGCTCATAAACCACCACTTCCTTATCGTTCATGTAAATTTCTTTTTTTAAGGGTTTTTCATAAACCCATAAAGCCCAATTAGGGGCTTTAGCTTTTAAAATCCCATAATAAACTAAGGGCTTTTCACTTTTTAACACTTGCTTGAAATGCGCGCTAAAACTTTGCAAATTTTGTAAAACTTCTTCTTCTTTAGAAAGGGTTGGAGGATTTTTAGCATGAGCGACACTCATAAAAATCAAAACCATTACAATCTTTAAAAAAGCTTTCATTAATCAAACCTTAAAATAATCTATCATCTTTAATAAAACCCTTTATTTTACAAGACTTTTATTTTATCCATGCTAAAATGGGATTAAAAACTGACGCTTTAATCAAATAAATGGGATTGAAGCACTCTTAAAAGGTTACTACTACCATGATAAAAGCAATCATTGGAAAAATCATTGGCACTAGAAACGATCGCTGGATCAAACAATACAAAAAAAAAGTCCTAGCCATCAACGCCTTAGAGCCTACTTATGAAAAGATGAGCGATGTTGAGCTGCAAAACGCTTTTGAAGAATTAAAAAATCGTGTGCGATCCGTAGAAAAAGATTTGCAAGAAAAAACCCTTTTAGAAGTCTTACCGGAAAGTTTTGCTATCACTAGAGAAGCGAGTAAAAGGATCTTAAAGATGCGCCATTTTGATGCGCAACTCATTGGGGGCATGGTCTTAAACGATGGCAAGATCGCTGAAATGAAAACTGGAGAGGGTAAGACTTTGGTCGCTACTTTAGCGGTGGCTTTGAACGCTATGAAGAGTGAAAGCGTGTATGTGGTAACGGTCAATGATTACCTAGCCCATAGGGACTCTAAAGAAATGGAGCCGTTGTATCAATTCTTAGGTTATAGCGTAGGCACGATCACTGCGAGCGTGCGAGATGATGATGAGCGCTTAGAAATTTATTCTAAAGACATTGTTTATGGCACTAATAATGAATTTGGCTTTGATTATCTAAGGGATAACATGAAATATTCTTTAGAGCATAAGGTGCAAAAATCGCATGCGTTCGCTATTGTTGATGAAGTGGATTCCATTTTAATTGATGAAGCCAGAACCCCCTTAATCATTTCAGGGCCTGTGGATAGGCGCATGGAAAATTACAACAAGGCTGATGAAGTCGCTAAAAGCATGCAAGTGGAAATAGATTTCACCATAGATGAAAAAAACCGCGCGATTTTAATCACTGAAGAGGGGATTAAAAAAGCCGAAAACCTCTTTGGCGTGGATAATTTATACAAGATTGAAAACGCCGCCTTATCGCACCATTTAGACCAGGCTTTGAAAGCGAATTACCTCTTTTTTATTGATAAAGATTATATTGTAGCCAATAATGAAGTGGTGATTGTAGATGAATTTACCGGCCGTTTGTCTGAGGGGAGGCGCTTTAGTGAGGGCTTGCATCAGGCTTTAGAGGCTAAAGAGGGCGTGAGCATTAAAGAAGAGAGCCAAACCTTAGCCGATATTACTTTCCAAAATTATTTCAGGATGTTTTCTAAACTTTCAGGCATGACAGGCACGGCTCAAACCGAAGCCACAGAATTTTTAGAAATATACAATTTAGAAGTGGTGTCTATCCCTACTAATCTAGCGATCAAGCGAAAAGACTTGAACGATTTGATCTATAAGAGTGAAAAAGAAAAATTTGATGCGGTGATCCTTAAAATTAAAGAATTGCACGATAAGGGTCAGCCCGTTCTAGTTGGCACGGCCAGCATTGAAAAGAGTGAAACCTTGCACGCTTTACTCAAAAAAGAGCGCATCCCTCACACCGTTTTAAACGCCAAGCAGCACACCAAAGAAGCTGAAATCATCAAAGACGCCGGGCTTAAAGGGGCGGTTACGATTGCGACTAACATGGCAGGCAGAGGCGTTGATATTAAACTCACTGATGAAATTAAGGAGCTTGGGGGGCTGTATATCATTGGCACTGAAAGGCATGAGAGCCGCAGGATTGACAACCAATTAAGGGGGCGAAGCGGGCGCCAGGGTGATCCGGGAACAAGCCAATTTTATTTGAGTTTAGAAGATAATCTGTTACGCATTTTTGGGAGCGATAGGATTAAGGGGGTGATGGAAAAATTAGGGCTTAAAGACGGCGAACACATTGAATCCAAGCTCGTAACAAGAGCGGTGGAAAACGCGCAAAAAAAAGTGGAGAACTTGCATTTTGAAAGCCGTAAGCATTTGTTAGAATACGATGATGTGGCTAATGAACAACGAAAAAGCGTGTATAAATTTAGAGATGAATTGTTAGATGTTAATTACGATATTGGCGCTAAAATCGCTGAAAACAGAGAATACGCGCTCAATCAAATCTTTTCTAAACTCAAAGCCTTTGACCATCAAAACCTGTCTGAAGAGGAACTTTTAGGGCTTAAAAACATCTTAAAAGAAGATTTTAACACTCATGTTGCATTAGAAGATTTAGAAAAAGCCTCCCCTATTGAAAAATTTGTGGCTGAAAAACTCAAAAGCGATTATGAAAACAAAATGAAAGTTTTAGATAGCGAACAAAGAAGCCGGATCGAACGCATCGTGTATTTGCAGATTTTAGACAACGCATGGCGAGAGCACCTTTATACGATGGATAATCTCAAAACCGGTATCAATTTGAGAGGCTATAACCAAAAAGACCCCCTTGTAGAATACAAAAAAGAGAGTTATAACCTTTTCTTAGAACTCATTGAAGACATTAAAATAGAAGCGATCAAAACCTTTTCTAAGATCCAGTTTGAAAACGAGCAAGATTCTAGCGATGCCGAGCGTTATTTGGATAACTTTAGCGAAGAAAGAGAGCATGAGAGCGTAACTTACCGCCATGAAGAAGCCTTAGATGAAGATTTGAATATGTCCATGAAAGCTTTTTCTAAAACCCCTAAAAGAAACGAGCCTTGCCCTTGCGGGAGCGGGAAAAAATACAAAGATTGTTGCGCTAAAAGCGGGCCTAAAAAGGGCTTATTTGCCAAATAGATCCTTAATCTTTTTCCTTATCAAGCGTTATTTGCGTTTTGATAAAAGCCAGCCATTTATCAGCATCACCGCTTTGTTAGCCTTTTTTGGCGTGGCGGTTGGCGTGATGGTTTTAATTGTGGCTATGGCGATCATGAACGGCATGAGTAAGGAATTTGAAAAAAAGCTTTTTGTGATGAACTACCCCTTAACGCTCTATACCACAAGCCCTTATGGGATCAGCGAAGAAGTGGTTCAAGCTTTGGAAAAAAAGTTCCCTAATTTGCTTTTTAGCCCCTATTTGCAAACCCAAAGCCTGATTAAAAGCACGCATTCCATGAATGGCGGCGTGGTGTTTGGGGTTGATTTTTCTAAAGAAAGGCGCATTAATGAAGTTTTAAACGACGCTTTAAAAAACACCAATACAAACGATCTTTTTAAAAACCCTTTTAATTTGATCGTGGGGAAAAGCTTGAGATACAGCTTGAATTTAGATCTCAATCAAAAAGCCGATTTGTTTTTCACCGAATTAGAGCCAACCGGTCTCACGCTCTCCCCTATCATGAAACGCTTTACTATCAAAGGCGATTTTGATTCAGGGCTAAAATCTTATGACATGAGCTACATGTATGCGAGCCTTCAAGCTATAAGCGCGATCAGGAGGTTACCCTTAGGGCTTTATGATGGGGTGCATGTCTATTCTAAAACGCCCATGAAGGATATTGAAATTTTACGCAACGCTTTAAAAACCATCAACCACCATGGCATAGGCATTGAAGGGTGGTGGCAGCAAAACGGGAATTTTTTCTCGGCTATGGAATTAGAAAAAAGAGCGTTATTCATTGTGCTCATGCTCATTATTTTAATGGCGTCTTTGAATATCATCAGCTCGCTTTTAATGGTGGTGATGAACAGGCGTAAAGAAATCGCCCTACTCTTTAGCATGGGGAGTAGCCAGAAAGAAATCCAAAAAACCTTTTTTTATTTGGGCAATATCATTGGTTTGGGCGGTGTGATTCTTGGGGTGGTTTTAGCGTTTATAAGCATGTATCTTTTAAGCGTGTTCCCTATCATCTCGCTCCCAGCAGATGTCTATGGCATCAACACTTTGCCTTTAGATTTGTCTTTAATGGATTTTACGCTCACTCTCATAGGTTCTGTGATCATCGTAGGGCTTTCTTCTTATTACCCGTCTAAAAAAGCTTCTACTATTGACGCTTTAAGCGTGTTAAGGAATGAATAAATTAAAAAAATAAATAATATTGAGATGAAATAAGGCTTTGAGTGTCTGTATTTGACTAACAAAGAAAAATTTTATTCTCAAAATTAAAAAAAACCATAATATTATGCTAGTATTAACGCACGACTTAGTTAAGAATTAACTTTGTAAGTCGGACTTCATAGAAAAAAGGACGGAAGATGAACAGACTGATTAGATGTTTAAGATCTGTAAGAAAAAATTTTCTTTGAACGATGTTGGCTTACTCTATTTAGAATTTTTGGTTTATACTAAAGGTTAAACGCATGAACTATAAGGTTGCATCTGCTAAAAATATCGCAACGCTTCTTTTTTTATTCTCTTATCAAAGTCAAGCTTTTGATTTGGGTAAAATCGCTAAAATTAAAGCGGGTGCTGAAAGTTTCTCTAAAGTCGGTTTCAATAACAAACCTATCAACACTAATAAAGGGCTTTACCCTACCGAAACCTTTATGACGATCATGGCTTACATGCAAGTGGATTTTACGGAGCTCTTGCCCAAAAGCGCTACGGCTAACGGGCATCATTTAGACGGGAGTCTTGGGGGTTGGGGGGGTGCTGTTATTTATGATACCACTAAGGATTTTATTAACGAAGTTACAGGGAAACCCTATGGGGCTATGACTTGGAACTATGTGGGCTATTGGGGCGGTCTTGTGGGGCAAAAACCATGGGCTAGTTGCGGGTTAGCCACAGGGAATTTGACCCAAGGTCAATACGATAAGATGACTCAAGCTGAAATGACGCAGTTGTCTAATCAAGAAGCTTTAGAGGCTTCCACTTGTGCAAAAACCTATGCCGATCACACCAGAAACTATGTGATTTATAACGCTTACTTGCGCTACAACTACAAGGATATTTTTGAAATTAGGGGCGGAAGGTACGAATCCCCAGCGGACTATATGAGCGGTTACAACCAAGGCTTGGACATGACCTTAAATTTAGGGAATTTCAAATTCTGGTGGTTTAGCTCGTTTGGTCGTGGCTTTGCCTATAACGAGTGGCTTTATAATTTCTATTCGCCTAAAACCTACACTCTTAAAAACGGGCAAACCATAAACCCTGGGGTGCATGCCTTTTATATCATTTGGAATTACAAGGGTTTCAGCATTCAGCCTTTTGTCTATTTTTCACCCTTTAACGAATACGACCCTAACTTCACGATCACTTATGATAGTAACCCCACTTTTACCGGCTTAGGGTTTCGCTCTCAAACCGATGTTACCGTGCTTAATCCCTTTTATGCTAAAAGATTTTGGGACACCTATCAATTTGGCATGCCAGCCGGTAAGAACGCGCACAGCTTGATGATCAAACAAAAGTTTGAATGGAATGAATACAATTTTGGTTTTGGGATTTATAAATCCTTTGGGAACGCTAACTGGATGATAGGCTACCATGGTAACCGCTTAGGCTTTGACTTTTGGACGAACAGCGTTTATGCAAACACCCTTAACTCTTTGTCTTACATGATGGATGCGAACGCTTTTACCGTGTTTGCCTTTGGCGGTGGGGTGCATAGGAAATTCCTTTGGGGCTTATTGGGGCGTTTGACTTATGGGCCTAGGGCGAACGAACAAGTCCTATCGCTCAACTTGGGCTATAAATTCACTAAAAATTTTTCAGCCGACATTAAATTTGAATATTATAATGTGTTGATGCATCAAGGCTATAAAATGGGGTGGAACGGGCCAAAATTAGACAGCCAACCCGCCACCGATCAAGACAGGAGCCATATTTTCACCGAAATCGTGTGGAAGCTTTAAACCCCTTTAATAACAACCCCTTAAGGGTTTGTTAAAACGCCTAGCAAAAAACAGCCATTAAAAACCGCTTTAGCGCCCATTTTAGGACTTGTTTTTAAAATTAGAATTTTAAACTTTTTTATTTCATTTTTCATTGTGCTATGGGTGTTCTTGGCTCTGTGATACTAAAACTTTTATTTTTTAAAATGGGCTTTTAGTTGCTTTGTTTTGTCATTTTAAAACTCATTTTAAAAAATATTTCAAATTCATTTTATAAGGGGATAGGGGGGTATTTTGAAATAATTCTCCCCCTACAACCCCCTTAAGATCCCCCTAACCCCCCAAGACCGCTTTTTTTTAGAAAATATCACTTGCTTACGCAAGCTCTTTGTTATTTAGTATTAAAAAATGCTGTTAGCATTTTTTAACTTCTTTATGGGGGGTTAGTGGTTTGAAAGTCAGTAGTTTTTCTCTGTAGTATTCGTATTGCTTTTTCCTAGCTTCTATTTCAGCCGGGATACCGGCTAATAAATCGGTGGTTAAAGCCAAAAATTGATCCAAAATCGTAACGATCTCTTGCTGGATCTCTAGGGGTGGGATGGGGAACTTATATTTTTTAAAAGCAGTCATATCCACAGAAGCAAAACCTGAAACATTAGTATTTTTTTTGC
>NZ_SHOW01000005.1:0-107123 GCF_011175115.1 Helicobacter pylori
ATCAAGCGGCTTTTTAAAAGCCCTTGCTGAAACAAGGAAATGAAATTATAGTCATAGAAAGCTTAAGGTTTGCTTAAATTATAAAAATTTTTGACAGAGTAGGTTAAAATTTTAAAACGATTGGGTTTTGAGAAATCTAAATACCACCGACCACCGCCAAAAACACGCACGCATTCCCCATAAAACCACTATTATAAGCGCTAATTTATCTCTGTTTTCAAAAATCACTCCATAATAGAGAGCAAAAAATGAAATCATGAATTAGAAAAATCCGCTTAAGCTAACCCTTTTAAAATGGGTGCTTTTTTGTCCCCTTGGTGTGGGGATCGTGTTAGTTATTCTTAAAGAGTTGGTCTTTAAATGGGTTGTTAAAAGGCTCGTTGGGGGAAAAGTTCTTTTTCTTGGAGGTGTACTGATTTTTTGGCAAGTTATCTACAATGTCAGCGACACTGCGTTCTCTCACATTGCAAGACTTCTTCAAGTCTGAAGGGACAGAATTGGGGCTTTCTTGAATGTTGGCGATGAAGACTTCAAAGCCTTTCTCCCAAGCGGCTTCTAACACAGGCACAAAATCGGTATCCCTGCTGAACAGCAAAATACACCCTCCTTGTTTGGTGCAATACAGCTTGGTAATATCGTGCGCCAACAGCGCATCAACTTGTTTTTGACGCAACTTTAAGTAAGGTATGAAAATCTTGTCTTCTAGACCATTATAGACTTCTTTGTCTTCGAACTCATGTACGAATTTGAACTTTACCCGCCCGACCCGTAATTTCACTTGATTTTGTTGGGCGATCGCATGGTTGAAAGATTGGATAATCCCTGATTTATTCACTCTTTCCTCATATTCTTTAAAATTATTCTTTTTATACTCCTCAAGTTCTTCTTTTTTATTGCTCTTGATTCTAGGTTCAACTTCTGTGAAAGGCTCAGATACATAAAAATAGATCCGCTTCAATTCCTCTTCAGGCTCCAAAAACGAACGGATTAGCGCTAAGAGTTGATCGGGATTGTTGAAATTAAAATTAGACTCTTTTAAACGCTCATCCGTTTCTTGGATTGCTTTCAAATTCTTGGATTGCTTTCAAATCGGCGAGAAGATTTTCCCAATCCACAAAAATCGTGGTTTCAGTTTTTTCCATGCTTTCTCCCAAAATATGAATTTTGCCATAAGGGTTGAGTATAGCATGGGGATTTAAACATGCCTTGTTTTTTAAAATAAAGGTTCTGTTCTCATCAAACAGACACTCAAAGCCTTAATTAATTTCTTTCATTTTTTAAAAACTTTATAGTAAAACTTTCTTGAGAATATAGGGGGATATTTCGTGCTTTAATGTTCTTTCAAACCCTTTAAATCCCCTAACCTGATCGCTTTTTTTAAGGAGTTATCGTTTAACTTGCGTCAAGCTTTTTGTATTTTGATGGTAAAAAACGCTTTTTAACCTTTTTTAAAATTTGACAACCAACGCCCCATTAAAGCCAAAAATTCAGTTTAACAAACAGCAAGCTAGAAAAGAAGCGATTAAAGCTTTGCCTTGAAAAAAAACGAACACCAACGCTAAAAAGAGTTTAGAGTTTTAAAAAAGTCGGTGGTAAAACTAAAAAGGGATTAAAAAACTCTTTTTCAAGCCAATCCAATCCATTTAAAAAGTTTTACGCTAATTTTAAGAGAAGCGGTTAAAAAACGGATTTCAACCCCTAAAGAGCACTCTATCCATCAGCATGATGGATAAAAGAATCTTAAAAAAAATTAATGGCGGACTTCTTTAATCCTTGCTGCCTTACCTCTCCTATCGCGCAAATAGTAGAGCTTCGCGCGGCGCACCCTACCCACGCGCAACACCTCAACGCTCGCCAAACTTTCGCTATAAAAAGGGAAAATTTTCTCCACGCCGATATTGTTAGCCCCTATTTTACGCACGCAAAAAGTCTTATCCACGCCATTGCCTCTAATCGCAATACACACGCCTTCAAAATACTGAGTTCGTGTTTTTTCGCCTTCTTTAATGGTGATACCCAATCTCAAAGTATCGCCGGCTTTAAATGCTGGCATGGTCTTGTCTTTTAATTGAGCGTCTTCAAACTGCTGAATGTAGCGGTTTTTCATGTGTTTTCCTTAATGTCAATTTCATGATTTGTGCTGTTTGAATAAATCAAGGCGGTAGAATTTTGTCCTTAATTTTGACAAATCAAGTTTTAGTTGCTTGATTTTAGCATGATTTCCTTTAGAATATTCTAAAGGGGCAGGGATTTTATTGATTTCTTTGGATTTAAAAACAGCGTTAGCGAAATTAGGGGCCTCCAAATAATGGTTTTCAAAGCTCTCATTTTCTAAAGATTGGGCGTTACCCAAAACCCCTTGAATGTGGCGAGCGATACTATCTATCAAGCACAACGCCCCAAGCTCGCCCCCTGTTAAAATAAAATCGCCTATACAAAAAACCTCATCAGCGCTCAATTCAATAGAACGCTCATCAAATCCCTCATAACGCCCGCACACCAAAACGACATGCTTTTTTTGAGCCAAACGCATCGCGTCTATTTGCTTGAAAGGCTTGCCCACCGCGCTTAAAAAAATCGTGTGTTTAGGGTTTTTAACAGAATGGAGCGCGTTTTCTATCATCTCAGGGTCTAAAATCTGCCCCGCACCCCCACCAATGAGCGTGTGATCCGCTTTTTGATATTTATTAGCGCTAAAATCTCTAAGGTTTAACACTTCTAATTCAAAAAGATTTTTTTCTAACGCTCTTTTTAAAATAGAATCTTCAAAATAAGGCCATACAAGTTGTGGGAAAAGGGTTAAAACGCTGAATTTCACTCAACTATTCTCTAAAAGCGTTTTAGCGTTATGGGTGGTTATTTTTTTGTCTTGCAAAAGGATTTCTTGGATATAAAAATCCCTATAAGGGATTAAAAAAATCTTAGCCAAACCTTTTTCAACCAAGTTCAGCGTGGTTTCAACCATGAAATAATCTGTTTGAGAAATCCTTTGGATTTCTATGACTTTTCCTAGAATCTCGTTTTCTTCCACCACGCTAAGCCCTACTAAATCGCAATAAAAAAACTCCCCATCTTTTAAAACACAGAGTTTTTTACTCTCTGCTTCACTCATAAAAAGCCCTAAATTAGTCAGCTCTTTAGCCTTTTCAGGCGTGTGGATAGTTTCTAAAAACAACAAATTTTTGGCATGTTCATAAGAATGGATTGTATATTCTTTAAAAGAAGAAGCGCAAGAGAAAGCGTTGGTTGGAGCGACACTCACCTTAACGCCTTTTTTTAAGCACTCCGGAAAATCGCTCTCTAAATGAAGCTTTAACCCCCCATTAAGCCCCACGCTTTTACCAATTCTGCCCACTAAAAGCATGAAAAAAATTCAAGGCGTTTGATCGCCTAAAACATGGGGATTTTTATCGCTATTTTTATCGTTACTCGCAAAAACAACGATTTTATAAGAAAACCCATCTTTGGCTTTCACACCAGAAACAAACGCCTTAATCGCGCTCACCATTTTACCCTCTTTGCCAATCACATGCCCCATGTCTGATGGGTGGGTATAAATAGTGATTTGCTTGACTTTATCTTCTAAAAGCGTGTACTCCACGCTCAAAGCTTGCGGAAAAGAAACAACCTTTTTTAAATATTTTTCTAAAAAAGTTGCCACGCAATACGAATAGTCCTTACACTCAGCTTGAGAAAAAGGCGTGTTCAAAGGATCCAATTCGTGCATTTAGCCTCACAAAACCTTAGGCTTTTTGAGAAAGTTTTTCCACCCTCTCGCTCATTTTAGCCCCCACGCCTTTCCAATAATCCAAGCGCTCCTTATCAATTTTAATATCTTTAGGCTCGCTTAAAGGGTTGTAATACCCAATGGATTCAATCCAACCTCCATCCCTTCTTTTCCTAGAATCGGTTACCACCACTCTGTAAAAAGGCTTTTTCTTTCTCCCAATGCGCGTGAGTCTGATGACTGTCATTACAAAAATCTCCTAAAATATTCATATTAAATTTGAGATTATACAACAAAAGTGCCTAAAACATGCTTAAAAATCAGCGCATTTTAGGGGGTGTTTGATTTTTAGCCTGACTCATTAGATTCATCAAATCGCTAATACCCTTTTTATTCGTTAAGCGTTTCGCCATTTTGCTCGCTTGATCAAAGCGTTTGATGATGCGATTGATTTCAGACACTTCTAAGCCGCTCCCTAAAGCGATCCTTTTTCTTCGGCTGCCGTTTAAAATCTCGGGGTTTTCTCGCTCTTTTTTGGTCATGGAATTGACCATGGCCTTGATTTTTTTCACTTCTAAAGAGCTTTCTAAATCCGTGTCTTTTAAAGCGCTTGCCATGTTCCCTAAACCTGGAATCATAGAGATTAGAGAACTCA
Source organism: Helicobacter pylori (assembly GCF_011175115.1). GTDB lineage: Bacteria > Campylobacterota > Campylobacteria > Campylobacterales > Helicobacteraceae > Helicobacter > Helicobacter pylori_DF. The sequence continues at coordinate 4,383 of NZ_SHOW01000005.1, forward strand.
TAGAGCCTAATTTTTTTACTTTTTCAATTTGGTTTAAAAAATCGTTGAAAGTGAATTGCCCTTTTTTGAGCTTTTTGCTTAAGTCTTTGGCTTCATTAGGGTTTAAAACGCTGGCGGTTTTTTCAGCGAGCGAGATAATATCTCCAGCCCCCATCAAACGCCCCACAATCCTTTCAGGCACAAACACGTCTAAATCAGGGATTTTTTCCCCACTCCCAATAAAACGCAAGGGTAATCCTAATTGGTAAGTGATGCCTAAGGCGATACCCCCTTTAGAATCGCTATCAAACTTGCTTAACACCACCCCGCTCACGCCTATTTCTTCATTAAAGGTGTTCGCGCTTTTGACCCCATCTTGCCCGCCCAAGGCGTCTGCAACATACAGCACTTCATGGGGGTTTAAGACTTCTTTAACTTCTTTTAATTCTTGCATAAGCTCTTTATCAATGGCTAAACGCCCCGCGCTATCCACGAGTAAAACATCAAATTGCGCTTCTTTAGCCCTTTTTAAAGCGTTGCTAGCGATTTCTTTCACGCTTTTATTTTCTTCGTAAAAAACTTCCACGCCCACCTGTTCGCCCAAAACCTTTAATTGCTCCACTGCCGCTAGGCGTTGCAAATCGCATGCGCATAAAAGCACTTTTTTATTTTTGGTTTTTAAATAATGAGCGAGTTTAGCGGTGGTGGTTGTCTTACCGCTCCCTTGCAAACCTGCCATTAAAACCACGGTGGGGGGCGTTTGAGCGAAAGTGAAACCACTGCTCCCTTTAGCGCTTAAAATTTCTAACAAACTCTTTTCTAAAGCGTCTAAAAATTGCTGCTTGCCAATGCCGCTCGCTTTAGTCTGGCTTTCCACTTTTTTGAGCAATTCTCTAGCCACTTTATGATGCACATCGTTTTTTAAAAGCGTTTTTTTCAATTCATCTAACGCCCGATCTAGTGCTTTTTCATCATCTTGAAAGCGGATTTTATTGAGCGCGTTTTTAAACCCATCGCTTAACGCTTGAAACATTTTCTATCCTTTGATTATGGTTGTTCTAATAAATCCAATTCTTGCTTGATCTTACCCTCTTTTTCTAAAAGCGTTTTTAAACTCTCTTTGGCTTTTTCTAGAACGCTTTTAGGCGCGTTTTTGACAAAATTTTCATTGTGCAAATTGAGTTTTAGTTTTTCTTTTTCCAATTTTTCTAGCTGCTTTTTTAAACGCGCAACCAGCGGGCTTAAATCAAGATTTTCTAAATCCGCATAAGTCTGGCAAAATTCCCCCACATCGCTCACGCTTTTTAAAGGCTTATAAGTTATCACGCTGACTTTTTCTAATTTCGCTAATTTTTGGGCGTAAGTTTGCAAACGCTCTGTGTTTTCTATTTTCTCCCTTAATCCCACGCTCGCTTCTTTTAAAACAATTGGTGGGGTTTCTAGCATGATTTTCAAACGCCTTAAAGACACGATGCAATCTTTAATCACTTCAAATTCATGCTCTAATGGTTCATCTCGCGCGATTTCTTTAGGGTAAGGCATGACCATGATAGATTCAGTGTTTTCTAGATCCGTGTTACTGAGCTTGTGGTATAAAGACTCACTGATAAAGGGCATGAAAGGGTGCAAGAGTTTTAAAGCCTCTTTTAACACGCTCCCTAACTCGTCTATCGCTTCATTTTCCACTTTGGAAAATTCAATGAACCAATCGCAAAATTCCCCCCACAAAAAGCGGTATAACAAAGTCGTGGCGTCATTAAAACGATAATTGTCTAAAGCGTTACGAACCTCTTTAGTAACAAGATTCAAGCGCGATTTCGCATAACGCCCCAAAGGCGTTTGGTATTCATCCAAACGCTCCCTGTCTTTAAAAGATTCTTGTTTGAGTTTCAAATAACTCACCGCATTGAAAATCTTGTTGGCGAAATTTTTGTTATTTTCTAAATGCGTAGTAGAAAGCTTAATGTCCCTGCCCGTAGCGCACAAATTGGCTAAAGTGAAACGCAGGCTATCTGCGCCGTATTTTTCTATCATCTCTAAAGGATCGATCACATTACCTTTAGATTTGCTCATTTTTTCACCCTTTTCGTCCCTAACCAAGGCGTGCAAGTAAATGTCTTTAAAGGGCAATTCGCCTAAAAGCGATTCGCTGCAAAAAAGCATCCTAGCCACCCAAAAAAAGAGAATGTCAAACCCGGTAATGAGCGTGGTGTTAGGGTAGAAATCTTTCAAATCGCTTTCATTAAACAAACCGCTTTTTTCTTGCCCCCACCCCAAAGTAGAGAACGCCCATAGCCCTGAACTAAACCATGTGTCTAGCACATCTTTATCTTGCTCTAGTTTTTCACTCTTACAAGTAGGGCAACTTAAAGGGGTGTCTAGGCTTACGAACTGGTGGTTATTCTCGCAAGTAAACACCGGTATTTGATGCCCCCAAAACAATTGCCTGCTGATACACCAAGGGCGTAATTCCCTCATCCAAGCGTTATAATTATTGATCCAATTAGAAGGGTAAAACCGCGCCAAACCTTGTTGGATTTTTTCAATAGAACTTTGAGCGATTTCAGGCTTGACAAACCATTGCTTAGACACATAAGGTTCTACCACATTATGACAACGATAGCAATGCCCCACTTGATGCGTGTGTTCTTCTATTTTTTCCAATAGGGCGTTTTCTTTTAATCTTTCTACGACCTTATCTCTGGCTTCTAATCGTTCTAAATTTTCAAACTCCCCGCAATGCGCGTTTAAAATCCCCTTTTCATCAAAGATTTTAATCATCTCCAAATGGTGGCGTTTGCCCACTTCGTAATCGTTAAAATCATGCCCAGGGGTAACTTTCACACACCCTGTGCCAAACTCCATTTCCACATGCGCATCAGCGATAACAGGGATTGTGCGATTGATTAAAGGCAAGATTACTTGTTGCCCCACTAAATACCTGTACCTCTCATCATTAGGATTGACCATAAGTGCGCTATCGCCAAACAAAGTTTCAGGGCGTGTGGTAGCCACCACTAAATAATCTTTTTGATTTTCTAAATAATATCTAATATAATACAACGCCCCCTTACGCTCTTCATACTCCACTTCAATATCGCTTAACGCCCCGTCTTTAGTGCACCAATTCACCATGTAGTTATCTTGAACAATAAGACCCTTTTCATACCATTTCAAAAACGCTAATTTAACCGCTCTTTGCAAGCCCTTATCCATCGTGAAACGAGTCCTAGAAAAAGCCGCGCTCACGCCTAAACGTTTCATTTGCTCTAAAATCGCTCCCCCGCTCTTTTCTTTCCACTCCCACACTTTTTGAATGAACTCTTCACGCCCTAAATCTTCTTTTTTAATCCCTTGATTTAAAAGCTGCTTTTCTACGACATTTTGCGTCGCAATGCCGGCGTGATCCAACCCGGGCTGATACAAGGTCTTATACCCGTCCATGCGTTTATAACGCGCTAAAATATCTTGCAAGCTTAAAGTTAAAGCATGCCCTATGTGTAAGATACCGGTCACATTAGGAGGGGGCATCATCAAGCAAAATCGCTTGCCTTTTTCTTGGATTTTTTCATTGCCATCAATTTCAAAATACCCCCTATGAGAGCAAATTTCATAAATCTTTTTTTCTATCTCTTGGGGCTGGTAAGTGGTGGGTTCTTGTTTCATTATTGTTATTATCCTAAAATAGAGCGTTCTTTCAGAAATGGTTGAATTTGGAACGCCTTTTGCTTTTACGCTTTTAATTGTTGCGTATTTTTTTAAAATTATACAACAAAGCATTTAAATTAAAAAGGATAGTCCAGTGAATTACTTTTTAAAAGCCCCTATTTTAGGATTTGAGCATATCAATGAAGTGCGTTTGGAAAAAATTGATTCCTTATTCAGCCGGTTAATTAGCCAAACCAATTCACCCATGGCGTTGGATATGGTCTTAGTGAATCCTTATTGTTTGAGGGAATACAGCTTTGTGATACCCAAATACATAGAATTACTGCTAGAATTAGATTCTCATTCCAAAGTTGAGGTGTATTGCGTGGTCGTGTTGCAAAAAAATTTAGAAGACTCTATGGTTAATTTCTTAGCCCCCTTAGTGTTTAATTCCAAAAATGGCTTTGGCGCTCAAGTGGCGCTTTCTATGATGGATTATCCGGATTTTGGCTTTAGAGATCCTTTAAAAAGCTTTGTGGTTAAAGAAAGAGAACGAGCTTAAAGGTTTTTAACATGAAGTTCGCTCTTACAGGGGGAGGCACAGGGGGGCATCTCTCTATCGCTAAAGCCTTAGCCATAGAATTAGAAAAACAAGGCATAGAGGCTATTTATTTAGGTTCCACTTACGGGCAAGATAGAGAATGGTTTGAAAATAGCCCCTTATTTAGCGAACGCTATTTTTTCAACACGCAAGGCGTGGTCAATAAAAGCTTTTTTAAAAAAATAGGCTCTTTATTCTTGCAAGCTAAAGCCGCTTTTAAGGCTAAAGAAATCTTAAAAAAACACCAGATCACGCACACCATTAGCGTGGGAGGGTTTAGCGCAGGACCGGCGAGTTTTGCAAGCTTGCTCAATCACATACCCCTTTATATCCATGAGCAAAATGCGATTAAAGGCTCTCTTAATCGCTACCTTTCCCCTAAAGCTAAGGCGGTGTTTTCAAGCTATGCGTTTAAAGATAAGGGTCGTCATGTTTTAACCTCCTATCCCGTGCAAAACGCCTTTTTTGATTTCGCTAGGACTCGAACTGAAATCAAGCATATCTTATTTTTAGGCGGTTCTCAAGGGGCAAAAGCGATCAATGAGTTTGCGTTATTAAACGCTCCTAAACTCACCAAACAAGGGATTAGAATCACGCACATTTGCGGCTCAAACGCTCATGAAAGAATGCGTTTTTTTTACCAGGAATTAGGGCTGTTGGACAAGGTAGAATTGTTCGCTTTCCACAACAATATCATAGAAGTCATGCACAGGGCGGATTTGTGTGTGAGCCGAGCGGGTGCTAGCAGCGTGTGGGAATTGTGCGCCAATGGCTTACCCACGATTTTTATCCCCTACCCTTTTGCGAGCAATAACCACCAGTATTACAATGTCTTAGAATTTGAAAAAGAAAACCTATGCTATGTCGTGCCTCAAAACGAATTATTGCCTAAAAAACTCTTTGAAGTCATTAGAAAGCTCAACCAAAAAGACGATCAAGGCAATAAAAACCTAACCATTATCAGCGCTAAATTGCAACAAAAAATCGCTAAAGACGGTGCAAAAACCATCATTGAAACGATCTTAAGCGCCTAAAATAGCCCATTTTAATCAACAATTAAGCGACCAACCATTAAACTTAAGCGATAAATAAGATAAAATTTAGGATAGCTCAAATCTTTTAAAAAGAAAAGGATAACCCCTTGCAAGACTTTATTTTTAATAAAAAATGGCTCATCTATTCTAGCCTACTCCCCTTATTTTTTCTTAATCCCTTAGCGGCTGAAGATGATGGGTTTTTTATGGGGGTGAGTTATCAAACTTCTCTAGCGGTTCAAAATGTGGATAACTCAGGGCTTAACGCCAGTCAAGACGCATCCACCTACATCCGCCAAAACGCTATCGCTCTAGAATCTGCGGCAGTGCCTTTAGCCTATTATTTAGAAGCGATGGGCCAACAAACCAGGGTTTTAATGCAAATGCTCTGCCCTGATCCTTCTAAAAGATGTTTGCTCTATGCGGGGGGCTATCAACAAAACGCCCAAAATGGCGATACAGGCAACAACCCCCCAAGAGGCAATGTCAATGCCACCTTTGATATGCAATCTCTAGTCAATAATTTAAACAAGCTCACCCAACTCATCGGCGAGACTTTAATCCGTAACCCTGAAAATCTTTCTAACGCCAAAGTCTTTAATGTCAAATTTGGCAATCAAAGCACCGTTATTGCTTTACCTGAAGGCCTAGCCAATGTCATGAACGCTTTAAACGATGACATTACCAACGCTTTAACCACGCTTTGGTATAACCAAACCTTAACGAATAAATCTTTTAATAGCGGTAATTCTGTGAATTTTAGCCCCGAAGTGTTGCAACACCTTTTACAAGACGGGTTAGCCACAGCAAGCGGTAATCAAACCATTTGCAGCACTCAAAACCAATGCACCGCTACTAATGAAGCTAACTCTATCGCTCAAAACGCCCAAAACATCTTCCAGGCTTTAATGCAAGCAGGGATTTTAGGAGGCTTATCCAATGAAAAGCAATTTGGCTTCACTTACAACAAAGCCCCTAATGGTAGCGATTCCCAACAAGGCTACCAAAGCTTTAGCGGCCCGGGTTATTACACCAAAAATGACGCTAACACCACGCAAGCCCCCTTAAAAACCTTGCCCGCTGGAGCGACAGTAGGATCAGGCAATGGCCAATACACCTACCACCCTAGCTCAGCAGTCTATTATTTAGCCGATAGCATCATCGCTAATGGCATTACCGCTTCCATGATTTTTTCAGGCATGCAAAATTTCGCCAATAAAGCCGCTAAACTGACAGGCACTTCAAGCTATGGCCAGATGCAAGAAGCGATCAACTATGGGGAAAGCTTGCTTAGTAACACCGTAGCGTATGGGGATTTTATCACCAATTGGGTCGCCCCCTATTTGGATTTAAATAACAAAGGTTTGAATTTCTTGCCTAACTATGGGGGGCAATTGAATGGCGCTAATAGTCAAACCCCACAATTAACCCCACAACAAGCCCAACAAGAACAAAAAGTGATCATGAACCAACTAGAGCAAGCCGCAAACGCCCCCACCCCTGCGCAAATAAACAGGATTTTAGCCAACCCCTATTCCCCCACGGCAAAAACTTTAATGGCTTATGGGCTTTATCGCTCTAAAGCAGTGATTGGTGGGGTGATTGATGAAATGCAAACTAAAGTGAATCAAGTCTATCAAATGGGCTTTGCTAGGAATTTTTTGGAGCATAACTCCAATTCTAATAACATGAACGGCTTTGGCGTGAAAATGGGTTATAAGCAATTCTTTGGCAAAAAGCGCATGTTTGGGCTTAGGTATTATGGCTTTTATGATTTTGGTTACGCTCAATTTGGTGCAGAATCTTCTTTAGTGAAAGCCACTCTCTCTAGCTATGGAGCAGGCACAGACTTTCTTTATAATGTTTTTACCCGAAAAAGAGGGACTGAAGCGATAGATATAGGTTTTTTTGCCGGTATCCAACTGGCAGGGCAAACCTGGAAAACGAATTTTTTAGATCAAGTGGATGGCAACCATCTTAAGCCTAAGGACACTTCTTTCCAGCTCCTTTTTGATTTAGGCATAAGGACTAATTTTTCTAAAATCCAAAATCAAAGAAGGTCTCGTTTTTCTCAAGGGATAGAATTTGGCCTTAAAATACCGGTGCTTTATCACACTTACTACCAATCAGAGGGCGTTACAGCGAAGTATAGAAGAGCCTTTAGTTTTTATGTGGGCTACAACATAGGCTTTTGATTAAACAAAATAAGGGAAAAATATGATAAAAAAAGCTAAAAAATTCATACCACTCTTTTTAATTGGCTCTCTCTTAGCTGAAGACAATGGCTGGTATATGTCTGTAGGCTATCAAATCGGTGGCACGCAACAATTCATCAATAACAAACAACTTTTAGAAAATCAAAATATCATCAACAGCGTAACCCAAAGCGCGATCAATATTGCAGGGCCTACTACCGGTTTAATCACTTTAAGCTCTCAAAGCGTCATTGACGCTTTAGGCTATGGCGTGAGTAACACCGTAGGTAACCAACTAAAGGGCATTTCTAATATCTTGAATCAAATTGGCAAAAGAAAAGATTTTTATTCTAGCCGTCAAATCTCTAGCATTTCCCAGCAAATCATAGGGCTTAAAGGAAGCTCTGATCCCTTAAAAGCCCATTCTTCACAAATCACAGCCAGACTCCTTTCTAACACCCAAAGCGCGTTTGATCAAGGCATCGCGCTAAGCTCTAGCATCATTAGTTCTGTTAATAGCCTTAATCCCAGCAACAACGCCAAAGAAGTCAAAGCCCAGCTCCAAAACACCGCACAATCCATGGCGGAATTATTGCAACAAATTGAAAACAGTATCACTAAAACCACTAGCACCACTTATGTGCAATCCTTGCTCACCAATCTAACCGATGCGGTGAACGCTTCTAGCAATAATACCGCTTATGTGAGCGCTCTTGTTAACGCTTTAAACACTTTAGGGGTGGGGGTTTTCCCCACCACAACCACAACGCATGTGGTGTTAAACCCACCGGGACAAATCGTATTCTATCCGGCTAATTCCCTTTTAGGCTCTACTTCTTCAAACAGCAACAACCAACAACAATACAACAACACCCTTTTAATGAACACCTTACAAGGGACATTAAGCGCTAATAATCAAATTAACCCCAATGGTTGCGCCAATCAAGTCCAGTGTTTGGAGCAATTCATCCAAAATTTAAGCCCTTTAGCCGCAACCCCCACTTCAAACAACCAAGCCAACCAGCAAGTCCAAGCCATCGCTCAAAAGCTTCAAAGCGTGGCTATCAACGCTTTAGACAACAATGCGATCAACAACACCACCTATAATTTAAACAACTTGCACAACGCTTTGAATTTCCAAGCCTATGAAAGCACGATAGAACAATACAATAACGCTTTAAAACAAATTTCTTGGATCAATTTCACTGAGCCTAAAAACTTGCTCAAAAACACTTCCAATAACTACCAAATCGGCACGGTTACCAACGCTCAAGGGCAAAATATCAGCGCCTATGATTGCGCAAGCGCTACCGGAAGCCTTTCTAGCGATGCTTCTAGCGGGATTTCATGCTCAGCCACAAGCTCTACAAGCTCCACAAATGGCTCTACAAACAGCTTTGACAATTCTTTAGTCGCTACCTCCAAAGTCCAAACCATCAACGGCAAAGAGCAGATCGGCGTGAATTCTTTCAACCTTGTTTCTCAAGTGTGGAGCGTTTATAACTCTTTAAAAACTTCAGAAGAAAATTTGCAAAAAAACGCCAAGATCTTATGCGCTAATGGATTGCCACCTGGGACAAGCTCATGCGGCAACTCTGGGGGTTTGAACATCAGCGGGAACGCCCAATTGCAAAACATTTTAAGCTCTACTAATGGGACTAGTGCTACCGCTCAAACTAAAAGCAACGCTTCCCAACTGAAAGCGGTGGTGGTGGTGAACAATGAAGAAGAAGCTAAAACGACTAATTTAGCTCAAAATAGTGGGCCAACCACACAATCTCCTAACAGCACGGTGATGGGAGCTTTAAACACCGTATTGCAAAATGTCAATAATTTCCAACAAAGCATTCAAAACGCTTTTCAAAGCCAAAGCAGTAATATCCAAGCTTGGGCGAACGCACTTTATAACACTAGTAACCCTAATGAGAGTCAATCGCAAAATTTAACTACTAGCAATAACCAAGATTTACGCATCCAATTGAGAGCGAATTTCTACCAGTTCATCAATACGATTAACCAGCAAGTGCCTACAGACATGAGCGCTTTAATTAATCAAAGCCAACAAACCCAACAAACAAGCGGAGCAACGAGCAATAATAACCCATGCACGAGCGGAACGAATGGGAGTAATAGCAACTGGTGCTATCAGCAATGGTCCGATTCTAAGGCTTATTACAGCGGGTTGCAAAACGCTTTAGGGTATCAAACACAAGCAACAACTCAAAGCGGGAGCAGTGGTGGGAACAGCATCACCTACAATGTCCAACAAATCACGCTCACTAGTAATGGTTTGCTCAATCAAATCATCACAAACCTTAAGGGCGTTAATGGGGGCAATGGTGCGAGTGGCGGAAGCGGAAATGGCACTAGCCCAATCAACACAGCCTACCAAATGCTCACAGACGCCAGCGATGGGAAATTAGGGACTTATAATAGTAGCGGTAATAGTGGCAGTAACAACGGCTACCAAACATGCACCAACGGGAGTAACGGGGCGAGTGGGAGCAATTGCTACACCCCCAACAAACAAAGCACCACAAGTGCCACCACCGCAAACACTAGCGAAAACAGCTTGCAAAAAGTCTATAATGACGCCCAAAAAATAGCCGACATTATCGCTAGTTCAGGGAATAATAAAGGCGTTGAAAACGGCTTAAAACAATTCTTTGAAGCCTTAAAAAGTAATAGTAGTAGTCTCAGTAATTTGTGTAATGGTAGTAGCGGTAGTAGTGGCAATTGCTCCGGTGGGCTTATCAACCTTTTAGGGGCAATCCCTATAAATGGGGTGAGCGATACGAACAATTTAATTAATCTGCTCACCGAATTTATTAAAACCGCCGGGTTTATCCAAAATAATGATAATAACGCTAGTAATGAGAGTCTCAAAAGCGCTTTTCAAACCATTACGAGTGCTATTTCTCAAGGGTTTCAAGCCTTGCAAAACGATATTAGCCCTAATGCGATTTTAACCTTGCTCCAAGAAATCACTTCTAACACCACCACCATTCAGTCATTCTCACAAACCTTACGGCAGCTTTTAGGGGACAAAACCTTCTTTATGGTGCAACAAAAGCTCATTGATGCGATGATTAACGCCAGAAATCAGGTTCAAAACGCGCAAAATCAAGCCAATAACTACGGCTCTCAACCCGTTTTAAGCCAGTATGCGGCCGCTAAAAGCACCCAACACGGCATGAGTAATGGTTTAGGGGTTGGCATAGGCTATAAATACTTCTTTGGTAAAGCGAGAAAATTGGGCCTTAGGCATTATTTTTTCTTTGATTACGGCTTTAGTGAAATCGGCGTAGCCAATCAAAGCGTGAAAGCGAATATCTTTGCTTATGGGGTAGGCACGGATTTTTTATGGAACTTGTTCAGAAGGACTTACAACACTAAAGCGTTGAATTTTGGGCTATTTGCTGGGGTCCAATTAGGCGGCGCAACTTGGCTTAGCTCCTTAAGGCAACAAATCATTGACAATTGGGGGAACGCCAATGACATCCATTCAACGAATTTTCAAGTGGCGCTGAATTTTGGGGTGCGCACCAACTTTGCAGAGTTTAAGCGTTTCGCTAAGAAATTCCACAATCAAGGGGTCATCAGCCAAAAGAGCGTGGAATTTGGGATCAAAGTGCCTCTCATCAATCAAGCGTATTTGAATAGCGCCGGGGCTGATGTGAGCTACAGGAGGCTTTATACTTTCTATATCAATTACATCATGGGGTTTTAAAAAGGGGTGCATCAATGGAAATCTTACAATTCATCGGCTATGGGAATATGGCTCAAGCGATCTTAGAAGGCTCTCATGAAATTTTATCCAAGCGTTTTATTTTAGAGATTACCGGGCGAAACCCTGAAAAAATCGCCCCCTTTTTACAAGAAAAAAACATTCAAGCCCAAATTGTGCCTTACAAAGACGCTATTGATATACACCAAAAATTCGTGTTTTTACTTTTCAAGCCCTATAACCTTAAGGATTTTAATTATCAAGGGCAAGCCAAAAGCGTTTTGAGCGCTTTAGCTGGCGTGAGTTTTGAAGCTTTAAGCAATGCGATAGATTCTTTACATTACTTAAAATGCATGCCCAACATTGCGAGCAAATTCGCCCTTTCTTCTACGGCGGTGTGCGAAAAATCGGTTATGCCTTCAATAAGCGAGAAAGCTTTGAGTATTATTGAGAGTTTTGGGAATTGCGTGCGAGTGGGTAATGAAGAGCAGGTGGATGCCAGTATAGCGACCAATGGGAGCGCGCTCGCTTTTTTAAGCTTGGTAGCGAGCAGTTTGAAAGATGCCGGTATTAGAGAGGGCTTGAACGCTAGAGATTCTTTAGAGTTGGTAAAAATGAGTTTTAAAGGCTTTGCCAAGCTGTTAGAAAAAGAACGCCCTGAGGTGATCATAGAGCAAATTTGCACCCCTAAAGGTGCAACGATTGAAGGCTTGAGCGTTTTAGAAAAAAAGGGGGTTAGGGGAGCGTTCATCAAAGCATGCCATGAAAGCGTGAAAAAAATGCACCTCTAAAGAATTACACTCTTAAAAAATCAGCACGATGCATTTAGACAGACAGAGTTTAGAAAAAGCCAAGCATTTGATCCAAAGCGGTCTGATTGACGCCATAGAAGTAGGCACGATCAAGGGCTTGCAAGAAATCCATCGGTTTTTGTTTGAAGGGCTGTATGAATTTGCCGGGAAAATCAGGGATAAAAATATTTCTAAAGGGAATTTCAGGTTCGCTAACTGCTTGTATTTGGATTTGATTTTACCCAGAATTGAGAGCATGCCGCAAAATAATTTCAATCAAATCATAGAAAAATATGTGGAAATGAATATCGCCCACCCTTTTTTGGAGGGTAATGGCAGAGCGACTAGGATATGGCTTGATTTGTTGCTTAAAAAGGAATTGAAAAAAATCGTGCTTTGGGAAAGGATTGATAAAGCCGCTTATTTGAGCGCGATGGAAAGGAGTCCTGTGAATGATTTGGAAATCAAAACGCTTTTAAAAAAGCATTTGAGTTCTAATACCAACGATCCCTTAACTCTCATTAAAGGCATCACGCAGTCGTATTATTATGAAGGGCTTTGAAAAAATACTAAAATCATTTTTTATAATCCAATACGAAAGAGTTTGACGCTAGTCAAGAGATAGTTTTTTATAATGCGATCTTAGGGGATTAGTGGGATTTAGTTGGGGGTTGCAGGAGGAAATGTTTTACCTCCTATCCCCCCTTTACTATAAAATAAAATTTAAAATATAAGACAAAATAATTAAAGCCCCATTTTAAAAGAAATTAAAAGCTTTATTTGTAAGCATTAAAGCAATCTAAAACTAATCTTGTGTCCGTTCAATCAAACTCAAAGGCAAGTTAAAGGCTTTAATGAGTTCGCCCTCTTTTTGGCGTTGTTCACCCTTATCTTTTTCATGGTCATAGCCTAACAAGTGCAACACCCCATGAATGAATAAAAGAGCGATCTCATTTTCTAATCTATGCCCTAATTTCAGAGCGTTTTCTTGAGCTAATGGTGCATTAATCACCACGCTCCCTAAAGGGGTGTGAGGAATCGCTTCTAAAGGGAAACTCAAAACATCGGTAGCGTAATCGCAACCCCTTAAATCCCTGTTGATTTCTCGCATGGTTCCACCGCTCACCAAAACAAGCTCAATGATTTGAGTGGGGGCTAAAACATTTGCGATTTTTTCTAATAATAAAAAATCCGATTCTAGTGGGGTTTGGTTGTCTATTTCTAGCATTAAAGATATAAAAAGAAGTTTAAAAAAGCCCTAAAATTTAGGGCTTATAAAGATTAAGCGAAAGAACCTTTAACTTGTTCTACCCATTTTGAAATCCTCTCATCAGTGAGATCGTCTTGATTGTCTTCATCAATCACAAGACCCACGAATTTACCGCCTTCTACCGCTTTAGAAGCTTCAAAATGATAACCATCAGTAGAAGTTTGCCCTACCACTTTGCCGGCTTTAGCTTTTTCATAAATGTGGAAAATGCCTTCCGCAAAAGTTTCGCTGTAAGTGTCTTGATCGCCCAAGCCTACAAGCCCAATGGTTTTATTCGCAAAGTCGCTCGCTTCTAGTGTGCCTAAAAAGTCTTCCCAATCTGTTTGCAAATCGCCCGCACCAGCTGTTGGAGCGACTAAAATAACCTTTGTAAAGCCATTAAATTGATCTTTAGAAGCCTTAGCCACATCAATCACTTCGGCATTACCAATAGCCTTGCTGATTTTTTCGGCAATGGCTTCAGCGTTCCCGCTATCTGTCCCAAAAAAGATACCAATTTTTCCCATGTTCTCAATCCTTATTTTTAAGATATTAACGCACCCACTTTATGCGAATGCTTGTGAGCGTAGTCTAGCGCATTTAATTAAAAATCTTGCTTAAAAACCCATTTTGCGCGAATATCGTTTCAATAAAAACCATATTAAAAGCACGATAAGAGCAAAGCTTATCACAAAAAACGAAGTGTAATGAGAAAGCCTTTCATACAGCGTTTTCACCCAATCGCTCGCTTGAAAAGAAACGCTCCCCACGATTAACGCCCACAAAAAACTGGATAAAACATTAAGCCATAAAAATCTTTTTAAAGGGTATTTGCTAAAACCAATTGCCAAAGGCACAACGCTTTTAATCCCATACAAATATTTATTGACAAAAATCATTAAAAAAGCGTAGCGTTTCACCCACAAACTCGCCAAAGCGAGCTTTCTTCGGTGCTTATGGAAATACTTTAAAAACTCTCTTTTTTGATAGCGGGCAAAGACTACAAGAGCCCCACTCCCTATTAAATTCCCTACAAAAGCGACAAGAATCGTTATTTTTATATCCAAAGCGTGCGTGGTAGCGCTCAAAATGGAAGCGATGACAATCCCCACATACCCACCCCCCAAAGAATACACAAATAAAATAAGATAACCCCACTCTTTAAAGCCCTCTTGAAAACGCAACAACGCTTCTTGCATTCAAACCCTCTTTTTAATTTTCTCATTTTCATGTTATCCAAACTTATTCAACCTATTGGTGATTTAAACGCTATCTTTTAGTATAATAATCAGTTCATGCAATCCTAATCATAAAGATTAAAGAGATGAATACAGAAATTTTAACCATCATGTTAGTTGTCTCAGTGCTTATGGGATTGGTAGGCTTAATAGCGTTTTTATGGGGGGTTAAAAGCGGTCAGTTTGACGATGAAAAACGCATGCTTGAAAGCGTGTTATATGATAGCGCGAGCGATTTGAACGAAGCGATTTTGCAAGAAAAACGCCAAGACCCCAAAAATTAAAAAAATAAAAATAAAAGGATAGAAATGAGCCAAGAAATTTTAGACGTGTTGATAGTGGGTGCAGGGCCTGGGGGCATTGCCACAGCGATAGAATGCGAAATAGCCGGCGTTAAAAAGGTGCTTTTATGCGAAAAAACCAAAAGCCATTCAGGCATGATAGAGAAGTTTTATAAAGCCGGTAAAAGGATTGATAAAGATTATAAAAAGCAAGTCGTAGAGCTTAAGGGGCATATCCCTTTTAAAGACAGCTTTAAAGAAGAGACTTTGGAAAATTTCACTAACCTTTTAAAAGAGCACCGCATCACGCCAAGCTATAAAACCGATATTGAAAGCGTGAAAAAAGAGGGCGAGCTGTTTAAAATCACCACCACTTCTAATACAACCTATCATGCTAAATTTGTGGTGGTTGCGATCGGGAAAATGGGCCAGCCAAACCGCCCTACTGCTTATAAAATCCCTGTTGCGCTCTCCAAACAAGTGGTTTTTAGCATCAATGATTGTAAGGAAAATGAAAAAACCCTTGTGATCGGCGGAGGCAACTCAGCGGTGGAATACGCCATCGCTTTGTGTAAAACCACCCCTACCACCCTCAATTACCGCAAAAAAGAATTCAGCCGTATCAATGAAGACAACGCTAAAAACTTGCAAGAAGTCCTAGATGATAACACGCTTAAAAGCAAGCTTGGAGTGGATATTGAAAGCCTAGAAGAAGATAACGCTCAAATTAAGGTTAATTTCACCGATAACACGAGCGAGAGTTTTGATCGCTTGCTGTATGCGATCGGCGGCTCTACCCCTTTAGAGTTTTTCAAACGCTGTTCTTTAGAATTAGATCCTAGCACGAATATCCCTGTGGTGAAGGAAAATTTAGAGAGCAACAATATCCCTAATTTGTTCATCGTGGGCGATATTTTATTCAAATCAGGAGCGAGCATCGCTACCGCTTTAAACCATGGCTATGATGTTGCACAGGAAATCGCTAAAAGGTTGCACTCTTAAAACCGCTCACTCATCAAACGGCTTAGCCTTATACAAAAAGAAAAAGAGGATGATAAGCGTTAGGGCAAAATGCATGGTGATGATAGTTGGGGGTGAAAAATAACGCAGTTCTAAACTGCTTAAGGATAAAACTAGCACAGAGACCACGCGCACGCAGCTTGATGAAAGCGATGAGAGCGATGAAATGTTGTTTTTAGAAACGAATTTGGAGAATTGATACCCCAAGCAATAACTCATGTAAGTGAAAAACGCCACCATGAGCGCATACACCCCTATGAAACAATAAGGGATATTGCTAAGCAATAAGGGGCTAACGCTTAACAACACCACAAGCGAACTCAAGGCGATTTTTTGGTTATAACTAGAGGCTTTTAAAAAATGAATGAGGATAGAAATCACTTGAAAAGCGATATAAAACATGAAAAGGTATTGCTCTTTAACGCCTTGTTTTAAAAAATACGCTTGCCACATTTGAAAATGGCTCATAAAAAAGATGGGCGCAATCAAATGCCCCACTAACAAAATTTTAAGCTTGGGGTTATCTCTAAGCTCTTTAAGACTGCCTTTGACTTGATCTTTAAGGAGTTTCAGGCTTTTTTGGCTTTTAAAATCCGCTTCTTTTTCTTTAAAATAAAACACAATCGTTAGCGCACAAAGCATGATTAAAAAAATCCCCACGATATACAGCATCGCATGGATTTTGAGATACAAAAACGATCCCAAAGAACTCCCTATAATCATGCCTAAATAAGTAATTTGATTGTTTTTGGCTAAAAACTTGGATAAATCTTTTTTATTTTCTTTAATGTCTGTGATGAGTGAAGCTTCAATCGTGCCGCTAGAGCATGCGCTATACAAACCATACAGCCCCCATGCTAAAAGCATGAAAATAAAGCTATCAAAAAACAGCACAAACGAAAAACTAGCGATTAAAAAAACATTAGAAACCAGGAATAAATTCTTCCGGCTCATCAAATCCGCTAAAACGCCGCTCGGGTATTCAGCCACCAGCACGCAAAAGCTAAAAAAGGTTTGCACGAGCAAGATTTCACTCAAACTAAGCCCTTTAGAAAGCAACAAGGGGGTTAAAATCGCATGAGGCAAGCTTTGAGCGATGATTAAGAGAAAATTCGCCCCATAGTAAGCTAAAATGTTTTTTCTTAACATTTGAAAATTATAATTAAAACTAGCTTATAATACAGCGTTATATCTTTTATTTAAGGGGTATTGATGCTGACTCAATTAAAAACTTATCCAAAATTACTCAAACATTATGAAGAAATCAAAGAAGCGCACATGCGCGATTGGTTTTTTAAAGACAAAGAGCGAGCGAGCCGTTATTTCGTGCAATTGGAAAGCTTGAGCTTGGATTATTCCAAAAACCGCCTGAACGATACCACTTTAAAGCTTCTTTTTGAATTGGCGAATGACTGCTCTTTAAAAGAAAAGATTGAAGCGATGTTTAAGGGCGAAAAAATCAACACCACCGAAAAAAGGGCCGTTTTACACACCGCCTTAAGGAGTTTGAATGACGCAGAAATCTTACTAGACAACATGGAAGTGTTAAAGAGCGTGAGAAGCGTTTTAAAACGCATGCGAGCCTTTAGCGATAGCGTGAGGAGCGGTAAAAGATTAGGCTATACCAATCAAGTGATCACTGATATTGTCAATATCGGTATTGGGGGGTCAGATTTAGGCGCGTTAATGGTTTGTACCGCCTTAAAACGCTACGGCCACCCAAGATTAAAAATGCATTTTGTGTCTAATGTGGATGGCACGCAGATTTTAGATGTTTTGGAAAAAATCAATCCGGCCAGCACGCTTTTTATCGTGGCTTCCAAGACTTTTTCCACTCAAGAAACCTTAACCAACGCCCTAACCGCTAGAAAATGGTTTGTAGAAAGGAGCGGCGATGAAAAGCATATCGCTAAGCACTTTGTAGCGGTATCCACCAACAAAGAAGCCGTGCAACAATTTGGCATTGATGAGCATAACATGTTTGAATTTTGGGATTTTGTAGGGGGGCGTTATAGCTTGTGGTCGGCCATTGGCTTATCCATTATGATCTATTTAGGGAAGAAAAATTTTAACGCTCTTTTGAAAGGGGCGTATTTGATGGATGAGCATTTTAGAAACGCCCCTTTTGAAAGCAATTTACCCGTTTTAATGGGATTAATTGGCGTGTGGTATATCAATTTTTTCCAATCCAAAAGCCACTTGATCGCCCCTTACGATCAGTATTTAAGGCATTTCCCTAAATTCATCCAGCAATTGGATATGGAAAGCAACGGCAAACGCATCAGCAAAAAAGGCGAAACCATCCCCTATGACACATGCCCTGTTGTTTGGGGCGATATGGGTATTAACGCTCAGCACGCTTTTTTCCAGCTCTTGCATCAAGGCACGCATTTAATCCCCATTGATTTTATCGCTTCTTTGGATAAAAAGCCTAACGCTAAAGGCCATCATGAGATTTTATTCAGCAATGTTTTAGCGCAAGCGCAAGCCTTCATGAAAGGCAAAAGCTATGAAGAAGCGCTTGGGGAATTGCTTTCTAAAGGTTTAGACAAAGATGAAGCCAAAGACTTGGCCCACCACAGGGTGTTTTTTGGCAACCGCCCCTCTAATATCCTTTTATTAGAAAAGATTTCACCAAGCAATATTGGTGCGTTAGTGGCTCTTTATGAGCATAAGGTCTTTGTGCAAGGGGTCATTTGGGATATTAACAGCTTTGATCAATGGGGCGTGGAGCTTGGGAAAGAATTGGCCGTGCCGATTTTACAAGAATTAGAAGGGCATAAAAGCAACGCTTATTTTGACAGCTCCACTAAGCATTTAATAGAATTGTATAAAAATTACAACCAATAGGCTTTGTTTGATAACCAGATAAAACCTAAAAAACGATAAAACAAAGCTTAACCCCATTTTCAAGCGCTCCATTCAAAATCATCCGTTAATCATAACGGATTTTAGCACCATATATTAGCCATTTGAATTTAAAGAGAGTAAATTTTCCACAAATTAATCGTTTTTAGCTTTTAAAAGCTTGACTTTCTCATCATATGCATTATTTTACATATTATAATTATTTCAAAGCTAAGAATAATAAAAACTAAAGAATAGATTTATCTTTAAAGTATTTGCATTTATCAATCTCATTTTAGGAGGCATGCATGAAAAAGGCAAGTCAGGTTTTATTCTTTGGGGCATTTTTAAGCTCTTCTTTACAAGGTTTTGAAGCTAAGCTCAATGGCTTTGTGGATCAATCCAGCACGATCGGTTTTAACCAGCATAAAATCAATAAAGAAAGAGGCATCTACCCTATGCAGCAATTCGCAACGATTGCGGGCTATTTAGGGCTTGGTTTTAGCCTGTTACCCAAAAAGGTTTCAGACCATGTTCTAAAAGGCAAAATAGGGGGCATGGTCGGATCTATTTTCTATGACGGCACAAAGAAGTTTGAAGATGGATCTGTGGCTTACAATCTCTTTGGTTATTACGATGGGTTTATGGGGGGCTATACAAACATCTTACAAACCGATAGCCTTGAAACACAGAACATGAAACACAACAAAAATGTCCGCAATTATGTCTTTAGCGATGCGTATTTAGAATACGCTTATAAGAATTATTTTGAAATAAAAGCCGGACGCTATTTATCCACTATGCCTTATAAAAGCGGGCAAACGCAAGGCTTTCAAGTTTCTGGACAATACAAGCATGCGCGTTTGACTTGGTTTAGCTCTTTTGGGAGGGCGTTCGCTTATGGTTCGTTTTTAATGGATTGGTTTGCCGCACGGACCACTTATAGCGGAGGCTTTACCAAAAACGATAAGGGAGGTTATGATAGCCATGGGCGAAAGGTGCTTTATGGCACGCATGCGGTGCAACTCACCTATAAACCTCATCGTTTCCTCATAGAAGGCTTTTATTACCTTTCACCTCAAATCTTTAACGCTCCGGGCGTTAAGATTGGTTGGGACTCTAACCCCAATTTTAGCGGCACAGGCTTTCGCTCTGATACAGCTATCATAGGGTTTTTCCCCATTTACTACCCTTGGATGATCGTTAAATCCAATGGAAGCCCGGTCTATAAATACGACACGCCTGCCACTCAAAACGGGCAAAACCTTATTATCCGCCAACGCTTTGACATCAACAATTACAATGTTTCAATCGCTTTTTATAAAGTCTTTCAAAACGCTAATGGTTGGATAGGCAACATGGGGAATCCAAGCGGTGTGATCATGGGGAGTAACAGCGTCTATGCGGGTTTTACAGGCACAGCCCTTAAAAGAGACGCCGCTACCATTTTCCTTTCTTGTGGTGGCACTCATTTTGCCAAAAAATTCACATGGAAATTCGCCACACAATACTCCAATTCAGTGGTCTCTTGGGAAGCGAGAGCGATGATCTCTTTAGGCTATAAATTCAAT
The DNA here is from genome assembly GCF_011175115.1 of Helicobacter pylori. Taxonomy (GTDB): domain Bacteria; phylum Campylobacterota; class Campylobacteria; order Campylobacterales; family Helicobacteraceae; genus Helicobacter; species Helicobacter pylori_DF. Next base: position 24,564 of record NZ_SHOW01000005.1, read on the forward strand.
GAATACTTGAGCGGTAGCGTGGATCTTGCGTATTATGGCGTGTATACTAACAAAGGCTTTAAACCGGGTGAAAACGGGCCTGTGCCTAAAGACTTCCCCGCCCTTTATTCTGACAGGAGCGCGTTATACACGGCTCTAGTAGCATCTTTTTGATGCTACCCTATGATTATAGTAGGCGTCTTTTTGATGCTATGATCACAAAATATAGTAGGCATTATTTTGATGCTGTCTCCTACGATATGATAGGCGTTTTTTAACGCTGTTCCTCTAATCTTTAAATCATCTTTAAAATTGAGCTTTTAAAAATCAAGCGATAGCCTTTTAAGAACCCAAGCAGAAATCCCAAACATCTTTAGTGTTTGCACGCTTCACAAACAGGGTCAAACTTTTTTTATGGATTTAAAGGGGGGTTAAAACCCCTTTTTTATTCAAGCGGCTTTGATATAGGGCGTTTCAGCCAGCGGCGGATAAATTTGATTTTTAAAATAAGCGTTTGAGCAAATCCTAACGCTCACTATTAAAACCAATAGCGCTACAAGCATGAAAAACACGCACAAAATCGCATCAATCGCATGGTTAAAAAAGGATTTTTGGAGCGTTTTTAGCGCTTTTTCATCGGTAGTGGTAGCCATTTTTTCTTTAATGATTTGCATTTGCGCCACATGCGAAACGTTATTCAGCACGCTATCATTACTCTTTGGCACCACCTTTAAAATACCGCTATAAAAAGTGATGGATAAAATCAAAACTGCCGGCAAGGCGCTTATCATCGCCCCCTTAAAACGCCCCATTTTAAACAACACCACCGTAACCAACAACAACGCCATGCCCGCTAACATCTGGTTACTCACGCCAAATAAAGGCCATAGCGTATAAATCCCCCCTTTAGGATCAATCGTGCCTTGATACAAGAAATACCCCCACCCTGCCACGCACAAAAGAGTGGCAAAAATCCCAGCCTTATAAGAGCTAAGATCGCCCAAAGGTTTATAAACATTACCGAGCAGATCCTGGATCATGAAACGAGCGGTTCGTGTGCCAGCATCCACAGCGGTTAAAATGAACAAAGCTTCAAACAAAATCGCAAAATGATACCAAAACGCCATCACGCTTGGATCCCCTAAAATGTGATACACAATCATCGCTAAACCGATCGCAAAAGTGGGCGCCCCACCGGTGCGGCTCAAAATGGAGCTTTCACCGATGTTTTTAGTCATCTCACTGATTTCTTCAGCGCTGATACTAAACCCCCATGAGCTAATCACCGAAGCCGCATCAGCTATATCTTTACCGATGCTCACTTCTGGGGAATTGATAGCGAAATAAAGCCCTGGGTGCAAGATCCCTGCGCACACCAACGCCATAAGAGCCACGACGCTCTCCATCACCATAGAGCCATAGCCCACTAGCCTGGCGTCGCTTTCTTTAGCGAGCATTTTAGGGGTCGTGCCTGAAGAAATTAAAGCATGAAAGCCGCTAATCGTCCCGCAAGCCACCGTGATAAACAAGAAAGGGAACACGCTTCCTGCAAACACAGGCCCACTGCCATCTACAAAGGGCGTGATTTTAGGGATTTGTAAGGGCGGAGCGACAAAAACAATAGCCACAACCAACACCCCTATAACGCCAATTTTTAAAAAAGTGCTTAAATAATCTCGTGGAGCGAGTAAAAACCATACCGGTAAAATAGAAGCCACAAAACCATAGCCCATGATCATCCACGCTAAAGAACTGGCATCAAAGGTGAAGATTGACGCTAATTTAGGATCTAAAGAAACGTATTTACCCGCATAAATCGCTATAATCAACAAAATAAAGCCAATAACAGAAACTTCCAAAATCTTATGCGGCCTGAAAAACCGCATGTAAAGCCCCATAAGAATCGCAATGGGAATAGTCATTGCGATCGTAAAAAAGCCCCAAGGCGAATGCGCCAAAGCCTTCACCACCACCATCGCTAAAATCGCAATGATAATGAGCATGATCCCTAAAATCCCTAAACTAGCGATCATGCCTACAAATTGACCCATTTCAAGCTTGATCATTTCGCCTAAAGACTTGCCATCGCGCCTAATGGAAGCAAAAAGCACCACAAAATCATGCACGCAACCCCCTAAAACCGAGCCTATCAAAATCCATAAGATAGAGGGCAAGTAACCCATTTGAGCGGCTAGTATCGGGCCTACTAAAGGGCCAGCCCCAGCAATAGCGGCGAAATGATGCCCAAAGGTGATCGCTTTATCGGTCGGCACAAAATCCTTGCCGTCATTCCTTATGCATGCAGGCGTGGCTCTGCTATCGTCTAGCTTTAACACCCGATAAGCGATAAAATGGCTATAAAAACGATAGCCTATGCTATAAATGCAAGCGCTCGCTACTACAAGCCATAGCGTGTTGATGCTCTCGCCCTTGTGTAAGGCTAACACCCCTAAACAGATCGCCCCTAAAATAGCGGCAAAAACCCAAGCCAAAGAAACTAAACTTTTTTGCATGTCCTCTCCATTTAATGATTATTTAATCATTGTTGTTAATTTCAGCCAGTTTTTTATTATAATCCAAATTTTCTTTGAATAGTGGAAAAACGGCTCATAAACTTCCCGCATAAAGGCTTGGGTTTCCAAACTTCTAACAATTAGGGCAAATAAGAGCTGTTTTTAAACATGATGCTTTAAAGCGTCATTAATTTTAAGGTATAGCGTTATGGCATTAGATTGGGATTTTATGTTGCACTCCATCCCTGCGTTTTTTAAGGGGTTAGAACTCACGCTTTATATTTCTTTTTTTGGGATTTTACTCTCTCTTTTGGTGGGGTTTTTGTGTGCGATCGTTTTGTATTTTAAAACGCGCTTTATTTCTCCTATCGTCTATATCTATGGCGAAATCGCTAGGAACACGCCCCTACTCATCCAGCTTTTCTTTTTGTATTACGGGTTGAATGAAATCGGTTTGAGCGCTTTAGAGTGCGCGATTTTAGCGTTAGGGTTTTTGGGTGGGGGGTATATGAGTCAGAGTTTTTTGCTTGGGTTTAAAAGCTTAGCTTCCATTCAAAGAGAAAGCGCTTTGAGTTTGGGGTTTGGCCCTTTGAAAATGATGTATTACATCATTCTGCCTCAAAGTTTAAGCGTTTCTATGCCTTCCATAGGAGCGAATGTGATTTTTTTACTCAAAGAAACTTCTGTGGTGGGCGCGATAGCCCTAACCGATATCATGTTTGTGGCGAAAGATTTGATTGGCATTTATTACAAAACGACTGAAAGCCTTTTGATGTTAAGCCTCACTTATTTGATCGCTTTACTCCCTTTAAGCGTTTTGTTTGTGATCTTAGAGCGTTTCTTTAAAAAGAAAGTGGCTTAAAATGGGAGTTTTACTAGAATTAGACAATCTTAAGCGTTTGTTAGAAGGGTTTGAAATTACCCTTTTGATCGCTCTTAGCTCTGCGGTTATTTCAATCATTGTTGGAATGCTTTTAGGGAGTTTGATGGCGTTTGGCTCTAAAATAATGGTTTTGGCGTGTCGTGTGTATTTAGAAAGCATTCGCATTATCCCGCTTTTAGCATGGCTTTTTATTGTGTATTTCGGGTTAGCGAGCTGGTTTGATTTGCATATTAGCGCGGTTTTGGCGAGCGTTATTGTTTTTAGCTTGTGGGGTGGCGCTGAAATGATGGATTTGACTAGAGGGGTTTTAACTTCCGTGAGCAAACACCAAGTAGAAAGCGCTCTAGCTTTAGGCATGGATTCAAAAAAGGTGATTTTTAACATTATTTTCCCCCAAAGCTTTTTGTCTTTACTGCCCTCAAGCCTTAATTTATTCACGCGCATGATTAAAACCACGGCCTTAGTCTCTCTCATTGGAGCGATTGATTTGTTAAAAGTGGGCCAGCAAATCATAGAGCTTAATCTCTTACGCATGCCCAATGCGAGCTTTGTGGTTTATGGCGTTATCTTAATGTTTTATTTTAGTTTATGCTATAGTTTGAGCCTGTATAGTTCCTATTTAGAAAAAAAATTCCAACACATTAGAGGGTAAAATGAGCACGATTTTAGAAACCAAAGGGTTAAAAAAAACCTATCAAAACCATTTGGTTTTAGACGGCATCAATTTCACTTTAAATAAGGGTGAAGTGGCAGTGATTTTAGGGCCTAGCGGGTGCGGGAAAAGCACTTTTTTAAAATGTTTGAACGGGCTTGAAAAGATTGATGGAGGTGAAATTCTTTTTGAAAACACTAACCTTAATACGCCAACCACTAATTGGAATCAAATGCGCCAAAAAATAGGCATGGTGTTTCAAAATTATGAATTGTTCCCGCATTTAAATGTGTTAGATAATATCTTACTCGCCCCCTTAAAAGTGCAAAAACGATCCAAAGATGAGGTCATTTCTCAAGTCATAGAGCTTTTAAAGCGAGTGGGTTTGGAGCATAAACAACAGGCTTACCCTAAAGAATTGAGCGGCGGGCAAAAACAGCGAGTAGCCATTGTGCGCTCTTTGTGCATGCGGCCAAAAATCATGCTTTTTGATGAAGTAACCGCCTCATTAGACCCTGAAATGGTTAAAGAAGTTTTAGAAGTGATTTTAGAATTAGCCACAACGGGCATGAGCATGGTGATTGTAACGCATGAAATGAAATTCGCCCAAAAAATCGCTAGCAAAATCGTGTTTTTTGATAGCGGTAAGATCGCTGAAGAAAACAGCGCCAAAGAGTTTTTTAACCACCCGAAATCTCAAAGAGCGCAAAAATTTTTAGAAACTTTCCATTTTTTAGGGAGCTGTTAAATAAAGTTTGCTAAAAAGATGATTTTAATTTCAAAAAAAGGTGTTTTTATGAAAACGAACGGGCTTTTTAAAATGTGGGGGCTATTTTTAGTTTTAATCGCTTTAGTCTTTAACGCATGCTCTGATAGCCATAAAGAAAAGAAGGACGCTTTAGAAGTCATTAAACAAAGGGGGGTTTTAAAAGTGGGGGTTTTTAGCGATAAGCCTCCTTTTGGATCTGTGGATTCTAAAGGGAAATATCAAGGCTATGATGTAGTCATCGCTAAACGCATGGCTCTTGATTTATTGGGCGATGAGAATAAGATTAAGTTTATTCCTGTAGAAGCCTCAGCTAGGGTGGAATTTTTAAAAGCCAATAAAGTGGATATTATCATGGCTAATTTCACGCGCACTAAAGAAAGGGAAAAAGTCGTGGATTTCGCTAATCCGTATATGAAAGTCGCTTTGGGGGTGATTTCTAAAGATGGGGTCATTAAAAATATAGAAGAGTTGAAAGATAAAGAGTTGATTGTGAATAAAGGCACGACAGCGGATTTTTATTTCACTAAAAATTACCCCAACATCAAACTTTTGAAATTTGAACAAAACACAGAGACTTTTTTAGCCCTTTTAAACAATAAGGCTACCGCTCTAGCCCATGATAACACTTTGTTGCTCGCTTGGGCGAAACAGCACCCTGAGTTTAAATTAGGCATTACAAGCCTTGGCGATAAGGATGTGATCGCTCCAGCGATTAAAAAAGGCAACCCTAAGCTTTTAGAATGGTTGAACAACGAAATTGATTCCCTCATTTCTAGCGACTTTTTAAAAGAAGCTTACAAGGAAACTTTAGAGCCTATTTATGGCGATGAAATCAAACCGGAAGAAATTATTTTTGAATGATTTCTTTAGGCTTTGATTTCTTGACAGAGTGCGTTTTTGTTGCTAAATTAGCAATTTTGTGATCTTTTTGTTTTTCATTTTGAGATATATTTGTTTGATTTTACATTGAAAGGATTTGTTGATGAGTTGTTTTTATAAGCGTTGTTTGAAATTTTCATTAATTGGGTTGCTAGGGCTTTTGAGCGTTCAGCTTGACGCTAGGAGTTTTGTTGATGGGGATTTGGACATTCAAAAATTCAGCTATGAAGATTCTCTGCTTAAAAAGGGAGATCCTAATGGCGTGCATAAGGTGCAGGTGCGAGATTATAAGGGCAAAATGCAAGAAGCTGAGATCCACTCAGAAATACGCATTGCGGTTAAACCGGGGGTTAAAAAAGAAGTTAAAAAAGGCAAAATTTATAGCGCTCAAATCAATGATGGCATGTGCTATGCTTTTAGAATGCTCCAAACCGGCGATAATACCACAGGTCTTGATTCTAAAGAGTTCCCCAAGCAAAGTCGTGAAAAAAAGGGGCGAGTGATCACTTTAATCGGTAAAGATGAAGTGCCTTATCTTATTTTAGAAACCGATTGCCAAGTGGGCGATATTGCAAAGATCTCTTTGGTGGGTAATTTTGATGGCACTGGGTTTCTTACGGAATATAAATTCAAAGACGCTAAACCCATTTACTAGTCTTTATTCTTCGCTTCATTCTTAAAATCTCTTAATCTTTTGTGGTTAGGAGATTTTTCTTATTCATTAGCAGTGTTTTTGATTGCATCTTAAAAATTTTAAAAACCCTGTTTGTGTTTTTGCTTCAAGCGTTAAAAAAGCTCTGTCCCCATCAAATACTGACAAATAAAACCTTTTATAGAGCGCTTGCTTGATTAAAGTCAAGTTCTTTATTACTGATTTTTAAAACAAGATAAAAGAAAGAAAATAAAAGAGAAACCCCCCCCTTTTTTTAGGAGTTTTCTTCTTGCTTATACCCTTTAAGCGCAAAGAAGAGGATATAAAAATAGCACAACAACGGCACACCATAAGCGTAGAGCAAATTTGATTCGGTTGCTGTGAGCATGTCTGTAACCGCGCCTTGAATGGGGGGGATTAACGCTCCTCCTACAATCGCCATGCTAATCACTCCAGAAGCCTTAGAAGTGAGATGCCCTAAATTGAGCGTAGCCAAAGAAAAGATGGTAGGGAACATGATAGAGTTGAAAAAGCCCACAAAAGTCAGAGCGAATAAAGCGATCTTGCCTCCAATGAGAATGGCTAAAGCAATGAGGACAATAGAGCTTAAGGCGTTGAAAGCCAGGTATTTATTAGGGGCAATTTTATTCATCAACACACTGCCTAAGAAACGGCCCACCATCGCGCCTCCCCAATAATACACCAAGTAATGCGCGCTTGATTGAGGATCTAAATTCAAAAGCTTTTCAAAGCTTAGCACCAAGAATGAGCCAATCGCCACTTCTCCCCCCACATAGAAAAAGATCCCCAAAGCCCCAAAAACAAAGTGTTTGTGCGAAAAGAGGCTTTTTTGTGTCGTCTCTTTGGGCATTTCTTTTTCCACATCAGGCAATTTCAAAAGATACATGATGAGCGCCAAAAGAAGCGAAAACACCGCTAAGCCCAAATAAGGCATTTGAACGCTTTTAGCGTCCGCTAATTTGTCTATCAAACTTGCATTATCGCCCATTTTAGTCGTGCTAAAAATCAACAAGCTCCCAAAAATAGGCCCTAAAGTTGTGCCAAGCGAATTGAACGCCTGGACTAAAACCAAATTTCTAGCCTCTTTACCTTTAGAAAGCAAGGTTACAAAGGGATTACCAGCGGTTTGTAAGCACACAATCCCGCTCGCTAAAATAAACAACGCTCCTAAAAAAAACCCATAGGAGCCAAAATGTGCCGCCGGATAAAACAACGCGCACCCCGTCGCTGTGATCACAAAACCAAGCACCACGCCAAAAGGATAGCCGATTTTACTGATCACATTCCCAAAAACTCCTCCCATGATGAAATACGCCCCAAAAAAGCAAAATTGAATGAGTGAAGCTTCAAAATAGGTCAAGTCAAAAATGGGCTTTAAATGCGGAATCAAAATGTCGTTTAACACCGTGATAAAACCCATTAGAAAGAATAGCGCCGTCAAACTCCCCAGCGCCAGAGTGTTAGAAGTTTTTTGCATACCTTCTCCTTTTTTATTGAGTTGATATAATAATAATGATATTACAATTATTTTAAGATAATAATCTGTCTAAATAAAGAAAAAGAGGCATGAAATGGGTAAAAAATGCAAAGCCCCTTAAAAAGAGCTTAACGAAAGATAAATACAGAAACAGAAATGATGCAAAGAATGATGATGCCTGAATTGAGCGCTTTGAAGTCTTTTTGAACCAATTTGATGATACTATAAGACAAAAAGCCAAAGGCTAAGCCATCGGCAATGGAGAAGGTTAAGGGCATCATCACCACGGTTAAAAAAGTGGAAACGCTAATGGCCATGTCTTTAAAATTCACCCCCTCTAACACGCTAAACATCAAAACCCCTACTACCACTAGCACCGGATAAATCGCATTGCTAGGAATGGCTTTTAAAAGAGGCAAGCAAAAGAGCGTTAAAACAAAAAATAATCCGGTAAAAACCGCTGTAAGCCCTGTGCGGCCCCCCTCTTCAACCCCACTCGCGCTCTCTATAAAAGCCGTCGTGGTAGAAACGCCCACCACCGCGCTCCCTAAAGAAGCCACCGCATCCGCTTCCAAAGTCTTTTCCAATTCCTTGTTTTTTTCTTCATCATTGAAAAAATCAGTCTTGTGACCAATCCCTGCAAGCGTGCCTAAAGAATCAAACAAATCGGTTACAAAAAAAGTGATGATGACTGGCACTAACGCTAAAGTGAAAGCCCCACTCGCATCAAAAAAAATGCCCTTAAAATCTAATTGAAAGGCGATAGGGCCAATGCTAGCGGGCATGGAAAAAAACTCGCTAGGGTAAGGGGCTAGCTTTAAAACCCATGCGAGAATGGAAGTGATTAAGACTGCTATAATGAAAGAACCCCTGATTTTGAGCGTGTAGAGCGCGAAAGTCAGAATGATCCCCACAACCCCCAATAACACATGCGGATCGCCAAAATCGCCTAAGGTTACAAGCGTAGCCTTATGGGTAACGACGATATGCATTTCTTTAAGGCCAATAAACGCGATAAAAGCCCCTATCCCCGCGCTCACCGCACGCCTTAAATCGCTAGGAATGCTTCGCATGACCCAACTTCTAAATTTAGTGAAAGACAAAATCACAAAAATCGCTCCCGAGAGCGCTACGATGCCTAAAGCACTCTGCCAAGGGAGTTTTAGCCCCTGAACTAACCCAAAGCTAAAATAAGCTGACAGCCCTAAGCCCACGCTCATAGCGATGGGGGTGTTTGCCCACAATCCGTTAAACACGCTCGATAAGATAGTGATAATGGCAGTCGCACTCAAAAGGGCTTCATAAGGCATGTTGGCGTGAGAAAGGATAAGAGCGTTTAAGGGCACGATGTAAATCATGGTGATAAAGGTCGTTAAACCCGCTCTAAACTCGGTGGCAATGTTCGTGTTGTGTTCTTTAAGCTTGAAAAACCCCATGTTAGATAACTCCTTACTATTTGGTATAGATTAATTTAATAAGGGGCTTTGGGGTTATGCTAGCGCTATTTTATTTTAAATTGCCTTAAGATGCTTGATTGTGTTGTTTCAATCAAAAGAAGTGAGTAAAAAACCCTTTTTTTTAAAAACTCCGCTAAAAAATGATCGTTTTTAATAAAAATCGCAAAAAAGCTCATCTTGTAAGGTAATTTCACTCTTTAGTGGTTTTTGAGAGCGTTTTTTAAATTTGAAAAGATTGTTGCAAAATAACCCCCATAAGTCGGATTATGGGGATAAATTCTAAAAAGGAGTTTGCCATGGAAAACTAAAAACGAAAAATAAGAATGGCGAAAACATTATACCTTAAAATTTCTTTTTTTTAGGTTTAATAACTATTTTTTTGAAAATTTTTAGGTTTAGAGGTTTTTTAGAAGTTTAACCCCCCCTTTTTTTTAAAAAGGAGATTTTTTAATAAGCAAACACATAATTGAGATACACGCTATAAAGCCTTCGGTATTCTAGCTTAGTGCCTAAAAAAGAATAGTAATTGGTGTTAATGGTAGGGATTTTCACGCCCAATTCCATGCCATGTTGAGCCGCATGATGGCTATCTTTTTTCTTAGGTCTAGCGAGATTGGTTCTCAAGCCTAAATTGAATAAAAATTGGAAATTAGCCGTATTCACTTTAGCGCTATAGACATTGCTGATGGTTTTTAAATTCACGAATTGAGAATTAAGCCATGAAGTCCCTGCTAAGGCGATTCCTCCAAAAAGCCCAAAAGAAATCTGGTTATTCTTGCCTAAGAAATTGGTGTTTTTATCATTGATGAAATTAAACAATAAATCGCTACCCACCCCATAAGTCCATACATCAGAAGCCGAGTTAAAGAAATTGGATTTGATATAGGCGTGGTTGTAATCAAAGAAACCATAATACCTTAACCCCCATCTTTTCTTTTCTCCAAAAAATTGCTTATAACCCGCTTGCACCCCAAGGCCATTCAAGGCGCCGTTATTCGTGGTTGAAGAAGCGATCATGCCCATATTCCTAAAAGGGTTGTTGCCAAGTTCTTGAATAAGGGTGTTGGCTAGGTTTTGTGCTTGATTGATTTGAGGCGTTTGGTTGTTAAAATCAGCGGCGCTTGTTTTTAATAAAGACAGAGTTTCTTCCACGCCAGCACACCCGTTCCCCCAATTGTTCTTTTGATTTTGCATTGTCATATTCGCACTGCTTATAGCGCTCGCATCGCATTTCCCTATGTAGTCTTTAAGATGGCCTGAAGAAAGTTTGTTAAAATCGCTCTCCACTTGATTGGCTAGTTTTAAAATTTCTGCTTGAGATTGCGCGTTTTTGAGCATTTTTTGAGCTAAAGCCGTAAGACTGCTAGGGGTGTTAAGGTTGAGATTATGGGGTTGTGTGATATTTTTTGGTTGGTTGGCGCTGAGTTGTTGGGTTTCTTGAACGATTTTTTGCGCATTATTAATCATGTCTGAAGCGGCACTAAACTCCGCACCAAAAGTCGCGCATGAATTTTTGCCGCCACCGGCTGTTTGCCATGAAGGGGCGTTTGTAGGAGCTTGGTCACTACTTCCACTACTAGATCTCGCTATCAACATGGGGCAATAATCTTTAAGGGTATTGACAATCGTTTGCGCTTGAGTCAAAAGATTTTGCGCATCATTAGTCGTATCAATAACAGAAGTTGTCGTTTTAGTTTGATTACCTGATTGATACTTTGATGTGGTTACATGCGCTTCTAATTTTTCCCCTTTGCTATTTAAAGGAGCAAGCCCAGCTTGTTTTAAAGCTTTTGAAAGAATCTGATAAGCTTCATGGATTTTTTCATATTGCTCAATAGATAGAGAAACATTTTTGTCTGCTTTTAATGTATTTGTGCCACTAGAACTAAGAGTGCCATTACTATTTATGCTCCCACCGCAATTGATTGTAGTGCCGTTGCCATTCTCATCGGTGTAGTGGAAATTTTTTTGATTGTTTTCGCCTGGACTTTTGGTATAGCCTCCGCATATGACCGCATAACCCATGCTATTCCATAGCCCTAACACCGATCTCAACGCTAAAAGCGTGGCTTGATAGGCAGGGGAATTGGTTGTCCCACCGGCTAAAGTTTTTGCGCGTTCGTTCAAATTATTAACCGCTTGGTTGATCGCTTGCGCGCTTGTCTTTGAGTTTGTGCCACTATCGTTGGTTAAAAGCCGGCTTAATTGTTCATAAGTGTCTGAAAGCTTTTGGATCTTGTCGGCGTTTTTCACTTTTTGAACCGCTTCACCGATTTGATAGCCCACGCTTAAAAAAACGCCGTTGTCTTCAGCGTGCAGTAATGATGCCGCAAGAGTTAGAGAAAGCAGAATCGTTTTTTTCGTTTTTTTCATAAAATGTTCCTTAAAGTAATGTTTTATTGCAAAAAATGTATCAAAATGAGAATTTATTTACAATGGGTTTAATTTTACCATAAATTTATTGAATTTTTCATAAAATGTTACTTTTTAAATTTTGAAATAAGGATTTTGTATTGTCTTTGTATGGGATTTTATTTTTGTTTGTGTTGTTTTAGGCGTGGTTTTAACGCTTCAAAACCCCCTACTCCAGCCAAACAAAAATCAAAGGCTTTTATCACAAAAGATTTACAATGATTTTTCTCATTGCGCCATCATCTCTAAAGCCAGAATTATCATGTTATCAAAGCTTTCTATTCTTTCTTTAGGGCTTAAGGCTTCTTTAGTGATCAGATGATCTGAGACAGAGCATAAGCATAAAGCCTTAGCGTTCAATTCCATCGCCGTGGCGTATAACCCTGCCGCTTCCATTTCAATAGCCAAGTGGTTGTATTGGGCCATTAAATCAAAAGCATGCGTTTCAAAAGAATAGAAAAAATCGCTTGAAAAAACATTGCCTATTTTCAAATCAATACCCAAACGCTTTGCTGTTTGATACGCCCTTAAACTCAATTCAAAATCAGGCGTTGCACTCAAATCGTGGTTTAAGAAACGCACCCGATTGGTTTTAGAATCCGTTGAAGCTCCAGTGGCCATGACAATGTCTTTCAGGCCAACCTTTGGGCTAATCGCCCCGCAAGTGCCAATCCTTAAAAGTTCTTTAACCTGATAGGTTTTAATGAGTTCGGTTACATAAATCGTGCATGACGCAATGCCCATGCCATGCCCCATTAAAGAAATCCCCCTACCCTTATACTTCCCGCTAAAGCCTAGCATGTTACGCACATTCGTGATCTCTTTAGCGTCTTGTAAAAATTTCTTCGCAATGTAGCTCACCCTTAAGGGATCGCCGCATAAAAGGCATTGAGGATAAAAATCGCCGATTTTAGCGTTGATGTGAGGGGTCATGGTTGTCCTTTAAAGTTTAATAAGTTTTTGCCATAATCTAGGGGGCTTAATCCCAAAAAGTGAGCGATACTTTGCCCAATATCCGCAAACGACTCGCTCTTGCCTAAAAAGGTGGGTTGCAAATCTTTATGATAGAACAAAACAGGAATGTATTCTCGTGTGTGATCGGTGCCTTTAAAGCTGGGATCGCACCCATGATCGGCGCAAAGAATGAGCAAATCGTTTTCTTTTAAATTGTCTAAAACCTCTTTTAAGCGCATATCAAAATACTCTAAAGCGTTAGCATACCCGCTAACATCGCGCCGATGCCCATAATCGCTATCAAAATGCACAAAATTCGTAAAAATCAAGCTGTTGTTTTTAGCGTTTTTGACTTGCTCTAAAGTAACATCGCATAGCTCCATCAAACTACCGGCTTTGAACTTTTGAGTGATCCCCACATGAGCGTAAATATCAGCGATTTTTCCAATGCTGATGACTTCGCCCTGCTTTTCTTCAATAAATTTTTCAAAAAGCAATTTTTTATGGGGCTTTATCGCATAGTCTTTACGCTTAGCGGTGCGTTTGAAATCCTCTCTGTTTGCGCCAATAAAGGGGCGCGCGATCACTCTAGCGATCTTTAAGGGCTCTAGAATTTGAAACGCTTCTTCACAAAGAGCGTATAAATTATCCAGCCCAAACTTTTCTTCATGTGCAGCGATTTGAAACACCGAATCCGCTGAAGTGTAAAAAATGGGGTATAAAGTTTCTAAATGCTTTTCGCCTAAATCTTTAATAATTTCAGTCCCTGATGCGTGGCAATTCCCTAAATAACCCTTAATCTTAGTTTTGTGCATGATTTCATCTAAAATCTCTTTAGGAAACGAATCATTTTTGTCTTTAAAATACCCCCATTCAAAAAGAACGGGCGCGCCCATCATCTCCCAATGTCCAGAAATCGTATCCTTAGCGCTAGAAAGTTCTTGCGCATAAGTGTAAGCCCCTATTAAATTAGGTTGGGATTGAAAGCCTAAGGGCAATTCATTTGCGGCTTTTAAAGCGCTCAAACCTAAACCCAAACTCTCTAAATAAGGCAGTTTCAAAGCCCCACTGCGATCGTTAGAATCAGCCAGGTTGTTAAAACAAGCCTTAGCGATATTGCCTAAAGTGTTCGCCCCCAAATCGCCAAAATCTTTAGCGTCTTCGCTAGCCCCTATACCAAAAGAATCCAATAATAAGATTACCACTCTTTTTTGCATGTTTTGTCCTTTTAATGAGCGTTTAGTCCTATGAATAACCCGGCGATAGTCGCGCTCATGAAATTAGAAAGCGTGCCTACAAGCACCGCTTTTAAAGCAAGCCTTATAATGAGATCCTTCTTTTTAGGCACTAAACTGCCAAGCCCCCCAATGAGCATAGCGACTGAACTTAAGTTAGCAAACCCGCACAACGCAAAAGTGATGATCGCTTTAGTTTTCTCGCTCAAGATTAAAGGAGGGTTATCGCCCAAATAAGGCAATAACTGCATATAGCCCACAAATTCATTGAGTGCGATTTTAATGCCTATGATTTCCCCGGCAATCCCGGCCTGACTCCACGGAATGCCTAGCATAAAGGCTAAGGGTTTTAAGAGCGTGCCTAAAATCAACCCTAAAGACAAATGCTCCATGCCTAAAAATCCCCCTACAACCCCTAAAAGCCCGTTAATGAGTGCGAGCATCCCCACAAAGGCTAAAAGCATCGCTCCCACATGCAAGGCTAAATTTAGCCCTGTACTTGCCCCATTAGCGATAGCTTCTATGGCATTGACATGCTCTTCTGCAGAAACATCTGCATGGCTAGAAATGGTTTCGTTTTGCGGGTAAATGATTTTAGCGAACAACAACCCCCCAGGAGCGGACATAAACGAAGCGGCTATTAAATAAGGCAAAGGAATGCCCATGCTCGCATACCCGGCTAACACCGGCCCCGCAACGCTAGCCATGCCCACGCACATGACCGCAAAAATCTCTGAATCGCTCATGCTTTTCAAATAAGGTTTAATGACTAAGGGCGCTTCGGTGTGCGCTACAAAAATATTAGCCGCTGCGCTCATGCTTTCTGCTTTAGAAGTGCCTAAGCATTTTTGCAACGCCCCACCGATGAGATTGATAAATAAAGGCATGATTTTTAAATAATATAGAAGTGAAATCAAGCTAGCAAAAAAGATAATGATCGCTAAAACATTGATCGCAAAGACAAACCCCCCTATCCCTTGATCGCCATTAGCGTTTGGAGCGAGATTACCAAATAAAAAACGCACCCCCTCATAGCCGTAAGAAATCACGCTTTGTATGCCGCTGGCTAAGCCTTGCAGCATTTCCCTACCCAAAGGCACATATAAAGCCAACGCCCCTAAAGCCACTTGGATCACAAAGGCGCTGACAATCGTGCGATAATTTATAGCCCTTTTATTGCTAGAAAACACCCAAGCAATAAGAAAAAGCACCGCCATCCCTACAACACTAAAAAGAGAGCTAAAAATCATCGTCAAATCCCTAATGTTAAGAAATTAAAAGATGCAACGCTATTGTAGTTTAGTTTTGCTAAAAAAAAGATTAAATGAATATTAAATGAAGATTAAAACAAAATCATGGTGTCAAGAGGGGGACTTGAACCCCCGACCTCCGGCTTATGAGACCAGCGCTCTAAACCAGCTGAGCTACCTTGACACAAGCAATTTTATAAAAAATAAAGAATGAGATTATACAAAAAATTTTCTTAAAAATCCATTAAATTTTTATTATCAATCCTACTTTCCTAAATTAATGATAAAAATTAGAGATTTTCTTGTAAAATACCACGCATGTTTAAGAAAATTTTTCCATTAGCGTTAGTTTCGTCGTTGCGGTTTTTAGGGCTTTTTATCGTTTTGCCTGTCATCAGTTTGTATGCGGATAGTTTCCATTCAAGCAGTCCCTTGCTCGTGGGTTTGGCTGTGGGTGGGGCGTATCTCACGCAAATCATTTTTCAAACCCCCATGGGCATTCTTAGCGATAAAATCGGCCGTAAAGTAGTCGTTATGGTGTGCTTGTTATTGTTTTTAATTGGCTCGTTAGTGTGCTTTATAGCGAATGATATTATTACGCTCGTTATCGGGCGCTTCATTCAAGGCATGGGGGCTTTAGGGGGGGTCGTTAGCGCGATGGTGGCGGATGAAGTGAAAGAAGAAGAGCGCACCAAAGCGATGGCGATCATGGGGGCGTTTATTTTCATTAGCTTCACTATAAGCATGGCCATAGGCCCTGGGGTTGTGGCGTTTTTTGGGGGGGCAAAATGGCTCTTCTTGCTCACGGCGATCTTAACTTTATTGAGTTTGTTGATGCTTTTAAAAGTCAAAGACGCCCCCAAAATTTCTTACCAAATCAAAAACATAAAAGCTTACCAACCCAACTCTAAAGCCTTGTATCTTTTATACATAAGTTCTTTTTTTGAAAAGATGTTCATGACGCTTATTTTTGTGCTGATCCCTTTAGCCTTAGTGAATGAATTCCATAAAGATGAAAGCTTTTTAATCTTGGTGTATGTGCCTGGAGCCTTATTGGGGGTTTTAAGCATGGGAGCAGCGAGCGTTATGGCTGAAAAATACAACAAGCCTAAGGGGGTGATGCTTTCTGGCGTATTGTTGTTTATTGTGAGTTATTTGTGTTTGTTTTTAGCGGACTCTAGCTTTTTGGGTAAATATTTATGGCTTTTTATTCTTGGGGTGGCGTTTTTCTTTATTGGTTTTGCCACCTTAGAGCCGATCATGCAATCTTTAGCGTCTAAGTTCGCTAAAGTGCATGAAAAAGGCAAGGTTTTAGGGCAATTCACTACTTTTGGCTATTTAGGGAGCTTTGTTGGGGGCGTGAGCGGGGGGTTGAGCTACCATCATTTAGGCGTTTCTAACACAAGTTTAATCGTTGTAGCTTTAGGGCTTATTTGGGGTTTATCGCTCTTTTTGCTCCATAACCCTTCCAAGCAAAAAAATGTCTATTTCCCTTTAGACGCTTATAATGAGGAACAATTTGAAACTTTAGGGGACAAAATCATTGAATGGTATGTCAATATTAGCGAAGAAATCATTATTGTGAAATATAATTCTGATCACATTAGCGAAGAAGAAATCATTCACTTAGCGCGAAACTTTAGAAAATAAACATAATCAAGGATCAAAAATGGCTTATGAAATTTCCAAAAAAGTCTTGCACATTGTAGGCAAGACAAACGCCACTTACAAACTCATAGAAGAAGGCGATAAAATCTTATTAGGGTTGAGCGGGGGCAAGGATTCTATCATGCTCGCTTGCATCTTAGCCAGGATGCAAAAACATGCCCCTTTCAAATTTGATTTTAAAGCGGTTACCGTGCATTATGGTTTGGGCGAAAATTTAAAATGGTTGAGCGATTTGTGCCAAGAGCAAGGCATTGAGCATGAGATCATTTACACCCAAATCGCTGCCACGATCAACGAAAAACGCCGTGAAAAAAGCTCGTTTTGTTCGTTTTGCTCTCGTTTGAGGCGAGGGACTTTGTATTCTAAAGCCTTAGAAGAAGGCTATAATAAAGTCGCTATCGCGCACCATTTAGATGATGCGGTGGAGAGCTTTTTTATGAATTTCACTTATAACGGGAGTTTGAGGAGCATGCCCCCCATTTATAGGGCTGAAAACGGCTTATTAGTGATCCGCCCTTTGATTAAGGTTCGAGAAGCCAGCAGCATTCATTTTGTCACTTCTCAAAATATCCCGGTTGCCCCTGATTGCAATTGCCCAGCCAAACAGCCCACTTCCGATAAACCCCCTATCGCGCGATTAGCCACTAAAAATTTCTTAAAAGAAATGCAAAACTTGCACCCTCATTTCTTTGACAGCTTAGAGAATGCGTTTAATAACGTTCAAGCGAACAGCTTTAGCGACGCTAAATATTTAGACGCTTAAAGCTTTAAGCTTTTTTGTTAAGCATTTTGATCGCAATGGTGAATAACACCCCTTCAAAGATAGCCGCCATGAGCAACGCGTAGTAGGTGTTTTGCGAGATCGCTTGCACTTTTAAACCCACTGCGGCTGTGGTTACTAAAAAAGTTAAAGGCATAGAAGCCCCTAAAGCAAATGAAAATAAATGCTTGGCTTCTTTAAAGTATTTGCGCCACAATAAGGTTGAAGTGATTAAGTGCAAACTCAACATCGCTATGACAATCAATATCCCTTGGAGAATCAAATGCGGGTTTAAAAACACTAATTTTAAGTCTAAAGTAGAGCCTACATGGATGAAAAACAAAGGCACAAAAAACCCAAAACCCACATCATTGAGCTTGTGGATCAATTCTGATTTATGAGGGAAAAAAGTAGAAACGACTAACCCTGCTAGAAACGCCCCTAAAACCATTTCTATTTTGAGCCACACCACGATCGCAACCAAGGAAAAAAAGAGCATGAGCGAAAAACGCACATCTTGGTTAAACTGACTGCTTTTAGGCATCACAAAAAGCTTTAAATGCGGGAACCACCAAAACAAAGTCTTAAAGATTTGAAACGCCACGATAATTAAGATGAGAAAAACAATGAGAATGCCTAAATCTTTGATTAAATCCACGCCCAAACCATGCGAATACACCCCATCCACGACCACCAAACCAAAAATGCTTAACAACTCCCCAATAACGCCCACTTTTAAGACTAAATCAAGCCACAAAATCTCTTTACGATAATC
Source organism: Helicobacter pylori (assembly GCF_011175115.1). Classification (GTDB taxonomy): domain Bacteria; phylum Campylobacterota; class Campylobacteria; order Campylobacterales; family Helicobacteraceae; genus Helicobacter; species Helicobacter pylori_DF. The sequence goes on from NZ_SHOW01000005.1 coordinate 42,900, forward strand.
TTTAACTAAAGTCATGATCATGCCCAAACTGATAATAGGGAAAATCACCATAAAAATAGGCTCTAAATTAAGGCTAAAAGTAAGGATGAATGAAAGCGTGTATAAAATCAACAGATAAGCAAAAATGCGTTTTAAAAGAGAAACCCCTAATTTTTTAAACAAATAAATTTCCACTTCCAAACCGCATAAAAACATTAAAAACAAAAAGCCAATTTCGGACATGATTTCAAAGCCCTTAGTAGGCTCAATAAAACCCACATACGCCCCAACAGATCCAAATAAAATCTCCACAACCGTGATAGGCAAACGAGAGATTCTAGACATATAGGGAGCCATCACGATTAAAAGCATAATGAGCGCGAAAGTGAAAAATTCTGCATGCATGTCTTAATTTTACCTTATTTATTGGTTAAGTTTTCAAAGCGATAGGGTTTTTCTCTTTATAAGTGGTGAAAACCCCTTTTTTGATTTCGTAATAAGTTACCCCTAACGCTACTAAAAACGCTAAAAATTGCGCGATAGGGTAAGTTACCCAAACGCCATTAATCCCATAGAAATGACTTAAAATCGGCAATAGAATAACCATAAACCCTAGCGTGTGCGAAAGGGTGATGATAAACGAACTTTTAGTGCGTTGGATGGATTGGAAAAACACCGCGCACAACAAAGTCATGCCTAAAAAAACATAGCCAACATAATAAATATTCATCGCTCTTTTAGTCTCTTGCATAAAAAGGGGGTCTTGTTCGCTTGGCTGTAAATAAAGCTTGATTAAAAATTCATCTAAAAAATAATAAGCGCTATAGAAAACAATCCCTATACAAAACGCTACTTTCAAACCAAAGACAAACACCTCTTTCACGCGCTCTAAATTTCTAGCCCCATAGCTAAAGCTCGCGATCGGTTGGATGCCTTGAGAAATCGCAAACAAAGTCGTAAAAAAGATAATCGCATTATACATAACGATCCCATACACGCTCACAAACCTTTCCCCTGCAGTGTGCATGATAGCGGTATTAAACAATAAAATCATAACAGAAGCGCTAAATTCTGCCGTGCTTTGAGGCACGCCGCTTTTGGCTGAAGAAATGACTGAAGACAAAGAAAAACGCTTGATGAAATACAATTGCCCTTTTTTAAACCAAAAATGCTGCATTAAGACTAAAAACCCTATCGCATGCCCTATCACGGTGGCTATCGCGCTGCCTTGAACCCCCACTTTTAAAACAAAAATAAACAAGTAGTTGAAAAAGATATTCGCTAATGAGCCAATCAGCATCGCTACCATCGCTAAAATGGGGCGTTTGTCGTTGATCACAAAAACATCCGCCAAAGGGTGCAAAACCATAAAAACCGCGCCCATTAAAATGATTTCAATGTAGCGTTTGGACATGCTCAATAAAGCGTCATTGCTCCCAAAAAGGCACGCGATAGTTTCGCTAAAAGGCAATAACGCCATGCTCAAAATAAAGGCGCTTAGAGCGACAAAATAAAACACGCTGCTAAACACAAGCCTAGCCCTATGGGTTTTATTTTGACCCAAAAAATACCCCACAATACTCGCTGCCCCAAAACCAAAAAGCAATTCATACGCAATAAGCCCTGGAAAAATAGGCCATGCGATATTGACCGCAGCGATCGCTTCTTTACCCAGTTTCTTGCCCACAAACATGCCATCTATCATAGAATAAGTGGAAAGTGAAATCATAGAAAAAGCTAAAGGGATAAAATAATAAAAAAAGAGCTTTCTTATCGAATCTTTATGCAAATCAATCTTTTTTTTGAGCATTTAAACCACACACCGCTTAAAATTTATGACAAATTTTTCTATTTTAACATAAAAAGAGAGACAATCTATCCGTTAGCGCGGTTGGATTCAAGCCGTATCACTAAATTTTAAAAATGGTTTTTAACGCAAAAGGGATTTTCCTTTATTGGGCTAATCCTTTTAACGCTCTTTATGTTTTTTTAAACTTTATCGTAATGAATCTAAGCCAAAACAGCGCCAACAACCCCAAAGCCCCACCCACAAAGCCAATATACCCTAGCCCTAATTGGTGGATCACAATACTGCCAAACAGCGCTCCTGCTCCAATCCCCACATTATAGCTCCCCGAAAAAATCGCGCTTGCAACATCCGTGGCATCTGGTGCGAGCTGTAACACCCTCATTTGCAAGGAAATCCCAAGCGAAGTGATCCCAATCCCCCATAAGAAAATTTGCAAGAAAACCACCCACTCTGAATTTTTAAACACAAAAAGCAAAAGTTGCGGGCAAATGACTAAAACCATCGCAAAAGCGATAAATTTTCTTGAATTTTTCGCATACAAACGGCCGAATAAAAAGCTCCCCACCACGCCTGCTAACCCAAACACAAACAGCATTAGCGTCGTAATGTCAGGGGAAAATTGGCTGATTTGAATGATAAAAGGCTCAATATAGCTATAAGTGGTGAAATGCCCAGAAATAACCATGATCACAAGCAAATAAATCCCCATTAAAAGCGGGCGTTTCATTAATATAGGGACACTTGCGAGCGTGCCGGCGTTTCTACTCGGCAAAGGCGGGAGCAATTTATACATCAGCAACGCTATAAGAGTCGCAACGCCCCCAATCACGCCAAAAGTAGAGCGCCAATCTAGCATTTGCCCAATGATCCTCCCAAGCGGCAACCCTAAAATCATCGCTAACGAACTCCCTAACGCTAACAGCCCTAAGGCCTGTTGTTTTTTATTTCTTGGCGCGACACGAATGACTAAAGAAGCCGTGATGGACCAAAAAATAGAGTGGGCAAAAGCGATACCCATACGAGAAAGGAGAAGCACCCAAAAATTCCACGCTAACGCTGAAAGGATATGGCTGAGAATAAAAAGGGCGAAAAGAAAAAGCAATAAGCGTTTCCTTTCAATTTTAGCGCTAAGCAGCATCAAGGGCAATGAGCCAAGAGACACCACCCATGCATAAGCAGTGATCATAAGCCCCACTGTTGCACTCTCCATTTCAAAACTTTTCGCAATGTCTGATAAGAGCGCGACAGGGACAAACTCCGTGGTGTTAAAAATAAACGCCGAAAGCGAAAACACAAAAACCCGCATCAAGGCGAGTTTTTTATACGATTGTTTGGTTATCATCATTTAAATCTTAAGGGGTTAAATTTTATTCCATTTGAAAACTTGGAGTATAAGACAAAAATTTTAATCGCTTGTAAATTGGGGGGTGGTTAAAACAAATATTCCCGCTCCATAGTGCATTAATTTAATGGAGTTGTTACCATATAAAACAGAATTTAAAGTCATTTCCAACTTTTAACCAATCTATTTTTTGTAACTGCGGTCATTGTTGATTAAGCGCTAAAATTAAGCCGTTGCCTTTTTAATAATTTTAGAATTTTAAAATAAAGGATAATTAAAATGAAAAAAACTTTTTTGATCGCTTTAGCGCTAGCCACTTCTCTTATAGGCGCTGAAAACACCAAATGGGATTATAAAAATAAAGAAAACGGCCCGCACCGCTGGGACAAATTGCACAAAGATTTTGAAGTGTGCAAAAGCGGTAAAAGCCAATCGCCCATCAACATTGAGCATTACTACCACACGCAAGATAAAACCGATTTGCAATTCAAATACGCCGCTTCCAAACCTAAAGCGGTCTTTTTCACTCATCATACTTTAAAAGCTTCGTTTGAGCCGACTAACCACATCAATTATAGAGGGCATGACTATGTGTTGGATAATGTGCATTTCCACGCCCCTATGGAGTTTTTAATCAATAATAAAACCAGGCCTTTGAGCGCGCATTTCGTGCATAAAGACGCTAAAGGGCGTTTGTTGGTGTTAGCGATTGGTTTTGAAGAAGGGAAAGAAAACCCTAACCTTGATCCTATTTTAGAAGGCATTCAAAAGAAACAAAATTTTAAAGAGGTGGCATTAGACGCTTTCTTGCCTAAAAGCATCAATTACTACCATTTTAACGGCTCTCTCACCGCTCCTCCTTGCACAGAAGGGGTGGCATGGTTTGTCATAGAAGAGCCTTTGGAAGTCTCTGCCAAACAATTGGCTGAAATCAAAAAACGCATGAAAAATTCGCCTAACCAACGCCCCGTCCAGCCTGACTACAACACCGTAATCATTAAAAGCTCAGCTGAGACCCGTTAAAGACCCACTAAAATAAAAACCCTCTCTTTATAAAGAGAGGGATATAAAAATCATTCTTCATGAAACACCGCATAAAAATTGCAACCGCTTGTATTTTGTGAAACGCTCAAACGCTAAAGACGATTGGAATCCCTACTAAGGAGTTTAAAAAAGGCTCTGCTCTAATTGGGTAACATAGAGCCTTTAAAATACCATAAATAAGCGATAGAACTTGGTTTATAAAAATCCACTTGTTTAGCGATAGCTTTTTGTGAATAGGGCAGAGATTCCAGCTCTTTTTGCAAATAAGCTATAAGCTCTTGCGCTTTTGATCCTCTTTGAGAGCGGGGTTGTTTAGAACTTGGGAGGTGTTTTGGCTGGATAGGGGTTTGATTGGTTTTTGTGGGTTTAGGGGTTTTGCATTCAGCTTCTACTTCTATACCAATACCAGCCTTAATTCCTACTTTTTTAATAAAGAATTGATTATGATTTTCTTGGCAATTTTGTTCTGCTTTTTTAATGAGATCTTTCTGTGTATTAATTGTCTTTTGTTTTTCTTGTTCTGTCTTTTGTTGTTCTTGTTCTACTTTTATTTGGTTATTAGTCTCTATATTGCTTGTCTTTTGTTTTTCCTGTTCTACTTTTATTTGATTATTAGTCTCTATATTGCTTGTCTTTTGTTTTTCCTGTTCTACTTTTATTTGATTATTAGTCTCTATATTGCTTGTCTTTTGTTTTTCTTGTTCTGTCTTTTGTTTTTCTTGTTCTACTTTTATTTGGTTATTAGTCTCTATATTGCTTGTCTTTTGTTTTTCTTGTTCTGTCTTTTGTTTTTCTTGTTCTGTCTTTTGTTTTTCTTGTTCTACTTTTATTTGGTTATTAGTCTCTATATTGCTTGTCTTTTGTTGTTCTTGTTCCAATTCTATCCCACTCTTGTTTGCTCTATCCCTAGCATTTTCAGCTTCCTTTTGAGTTTCAGCCACTTCCTTTTTGGATTGGTCATCAGCAAAACACACGTTCATAAGCATGGCTGTTATCGTTGTTACACCTATTGCTGAATTAAACCATGAGTTAGGATGCGTTTTTAAATAATCATCCGCAGTCTTAACATTCCCGCATATCCAATTGCTTTTTTTAATTTGTTTTTTTATCGAGTCTTTTATCGCCTCCCAAAAAGCAATCCCCATTATAGACACTCCCACATTCTTAAAAACTTTCTTTTCTTTTGCCGTTTTTACTAATTTCATCATCATTGTTGCAAGCATTACTAAAACCCTTATAATAGGCATTTAAATCCTTTCAAAAAACAATCTCACCTTTCAAAATCTTATTACTGTAGTATATATAGCCATATTTAATCGCTATTAAACAATTGGTTTGAAAAATTGTAAGGGTCAATCCAATCAGATTTTTCTAATCCATTCCAACAAAATTTGATACAAGTTTCCCTTATACCTTAAACCCACACCCTTTTAAATGGGATAATAGGCAATAACTCGCTAGCTAAACATTCACTCTCTGCTTGAGTGTAAGCCTTTATATTCCTTTTGACCTACCAAATATTAGCATTTCTCTCAATCAAGCCTTGAGAAATTCAATTACACCCTTGTTTAACATCGCAAGCCTAGTAACTTAAAGCTCTTTTTTAGAGATTGGGTTAGATTGATCCTTATCCTTAATTCAAGCGCATGCGCATTCATCTTTGTTATCTTTGAATAAACTCAAGCGTTCTTAATGTAATGCATGGCGATTTTGAGCGCGTTGGTGGCTGCCCCCACTCTTAATTGATCCGCCACGCAAAAGCCGTGCAAGGTTTTTTTGTCAAACAAATCCTTCCTCAAGCGCCCTATAAAGACGCTATCCGTGTGGCTCGCTTTTAAGGGCGTGGGGTAAAGATTGCGGCTAGGATCATCGCAAACAACCACGCTAGGGGCGTTTTTTAAAACTTCATAGACTTCTTTGAGATCGAATTCTTTTTCAAAAGCGATACTCAAACTCTCGCTATGGCTCCTCAATACCGGCACGCGCACGCAAGTCGCACTGATAGGGAAATCCACACCCATGATTTTATGGGTTTCATGCACCATTTTTAGCTCTTCTTTCGTGTAGCCATTCTCCTTAAAAATATCAATATGAGCGATCGCATTGAAAGCGATCGGGTAAGGGAAAGCCCCGGCTCGCAAAACCTGGTTTAAATCAATAGCGGGGTCTTTTTCCAAATATTCTAATGCGGTTTTTAGCTCATTTTTCAAACTCTCTATCCCCTTGTTCCCTGCCCCACTCACGGCTTGATAGGTGCTAACAATCACGCTTTTTATCTTAAAATGAAGGTGTAAGGGGTTTAAAATTTGCGTCATTTGAATGGTGGAGCAATTAGGGTTAGCGATGATATTTAAAGGAGCGTTAAAAATTTCTTTAGCGTTGATTTCAGGCACGACTAAAGGCACATCTTTATGCAATCTAAAAAAGCTCGTGTTATCAATCACTAAGGCCGTTTTTGAAGCGCTTATAGCAAATTCTTCGCTCACGCTCCCCCCAGCGCTAAAAAAGGCGATGTCTATTTTTTCTTTTTCAAAAACTTCATGCGTGGTTTCTAAAATTTCATAGTCTTTATTGAAAGCTCTGATCTTTTTACCAGCACTCCTAGTGCTAGCGAGCGGGACAAATTTTTTAATTGGGAAAGAAGAATTTTCTAAACCTTTAATCAGTTCTTGGCCTACTGCCCCACTGGCCCCAACAATAGCGACATTATAAGTCTTCATCGTTTTCTCCAATGATTTCAAGGGCTTTTAAAAAACTCAAGCAATTCAACTGCATGCCTGAATGCATGTTTTTCAAGCTTAAAGTTTCGCTTTTAAATTCTTTTTCACCAATGACAGCCACAAACTCATGCCCTTTGTGGTTAGCATAAGAAAAGGGTTTTTTGATTTTTTGAGCTTCTGGATAGACTTCGCTAAAAATACCGCTTTGCCTTAAAGACTCCGCTAAGCGGTTGGCGTAAGAAAAATACTCTTCATGCATGCAAGCGATTAAGACTTTAGCTTGGGTGGAACGCTCGTCTAATAATTGCATTTCACTCAAAGCCACAATCAATCTATCAATCCCAATAGAAGCCCCCACCCCTTGTAAATTCTCTTTAGAAAAATTTTTAGTCAAATGATCATAACGCCCCCCTGAACACACGCTCCCTAAAGACTTCATATCATTAAGCGTGGTTTCATACACAATCCCTGTATAATACCCTAAGCCCCTAGCGATAGAAAAATCAATTTTATACAAGTTTTGAGAAATTTGCAAATCCCCTAGCAGCTGGTATAACCTTTCTAAATCCTGTATGCCCTTTTTCAGACTTTCATTATAGTCTTTCAAATAAGCAATTTTTTCAAAAAATTCCGCATGGCTTAAATCGTTTTGTTTGATTTGAACCATTTCTAAAAGCTCTTTAATGGTGTTTGGGTTTAAACCGCACTCTTTTTTTAATTCTTCTTCAACCCCATTCAAGCCAATTTTTTCTAATTTATCCACAATGCGCAGCACTTCATTCACTTGAGAGATCCCAAAATATTCGCATATCCCATTCAAAATTTTCCTGTGGTTGATAGAGACGCAAAAATCTTCTAAATCCAAAGCTTTTAAGGAAGCGATGATCACTTGAATGATCTCAGCATCGCACACCAAACTCTCGCTCCCTATAAAATCAAAATCGCATTGCGTAAATTCCCTATAACGCCCTTTTTGCGCCCTTTCGCCCCTAAAGACATTGCCTATAGCGTAGCGTTTAAAGGGCATGCCTAATATTTGGTGGTGCAAAGAGACAAAGCGGGCTAATGGCACGGTCAAATCAAACCTTAAAGCCACATCCCTATCCCCATGGTCTTTAAAACGATAAATTTCTTTTTGAATATCACTGCTCGCATCAGGTAGTAGCGCTTCAGCGTATTCCAAATGAGGGGTTTCAATCGGCACAAAACCAAAACTTTGAAACACGACTGAAACTTTCGCAAGCAATTGGGCTTTTTGTATCGCATCTTTAGGCAAGCGGTCTTTAAACCCGCTCAACACTTTAGGGGTAATCATTCCATTTCCTTGTATTTGTATGCTAAAATTTTAGCTTAAAATCTTTAAAAAAGGGCTATTGATGAGCGTAAATGCGCCCAAACGCATGCGTATTTTATTGCGTTTGCCTAATTGGTTAGGCGATGGGGTGATGGCAAGCTCGCTTTTTTACACCCTTAAACACCACTACCCTAACGCGCATTTTATCTTAGTGGGCCCACAAATCACTTGCGAACTTTTCAAAAAAGATGAAAAAATAGAAGCCGTTTTTATAGACAACACCAAAAAATCCTTTTTCAGGCTATTAGCCACTTACAAGCTCGCTCAAAAAATAGGGCGTTGCGATATAGCGATCGCTTTAAACAACCATTTTTATTCCGCTTTTTTGCTCTATGCGACAAAAACGCCTATCCGCATCGGTTTTGCTCAATTTTTCCGTTCTTTGTTTCTCAGCCATGCGATAACTGCTGCCCCTAAAGAGTATCATCAAGTGGAAAAATATTGCTTTTTATTTTCGCAATTTTTAAAAAAAGAATTGGATCAAACAAGCGTTTTACCCTTAAAATTAGCCTTTGATCTCCCCACTCACACCCCAAACACCCCTAAAAAAATCGGCTTTAACCCTAGTGCAAGCTATGGGAGCGCTAAAAGATGGCCGGCTTCTTATTACACTGAAGTTGCGGCTGCTTTGTTAGAAAAAGGGCATGAAATTTATTTTTTTGGGGCTAAAGAAGACGCTATCGTTTCTGAAGAGATTTTAAAATCCGTTAAAAGCTTATTGAAAAACCCCTTATTATCCCATAACGCTTACAATCTGTGCGGAAAAACAAGCATTGAAGAATTGATACAACGCATCGCTGTTTTAGATTTATTCATCACTAACGATAGCGGCCCTATGCATGCGGCTGCTAGCACGAAAACCCCCTTAATCGCTCTTTTTGGCCCCACCGATGAAAAAGAGACTCGCCCCTATAAAGCCCAAAAAACGATTGTGTTGAACCACCATTTAAGCTGTTCGCCCTGCAAGAAACGAGTTTGCCCTTTAAAGAATGAAAAAAACCATTTGTGCATGCGAACTATCACGCCCCTTGAAGTCCTAGAAGCCGCTCACACCCTTTTAGAAGAGCCTTAAACGCCCTTTGTATGTTTTTTAGAAACACAGCTATATTTATTGAAAAAATTGAAAAATCTGCATGCGAAAAATTAAAGAGTGGTAAAAAGTGATAGGATAATATTCAAAAAAGCGTTTTTAAAAACGCTTTTTTGAGTCAAAAGCCCTTAAGCCACTGAGTTTTTAGGTTTTTTAGCGTCTTTTTTATCTTTGTGAGCCACTAATTGAGAGCTTAACTCAGGTTTTTTAGCGTCTTTTTTATCTTTGTGAGCCACTAATTGAGAGCTTAACTCAGGTTTTTTAGCGTCTTTTTTATCTTTGTGAGCGTATGCAGAACTCACTGCCAAAACTGATAATAAAACACCTGTCAAGATTTGCTTTTTCATACGAAACTCCTTGTGATGATCTTAAAAGCGAGAGAATTATATTTCTCAAAAGTAAATGAATAGAAACCAATCAAATTTTTGATTGGTTTGGTGGTTTTGCTACCTTAAAAAAACTATAATACAAAAAACTTGATAAATTATCTTTGGTTTTAGAAAGTTTGACAAAAATTAAGATTGCGGTTATACTGAAAAAACAATATGAAATCAAGGAGTTTGTATGCAACAGCGTCATTTAGGCCCTTTAAAAGTGGGTGCGTTAGCTCTAGGGTGCATGGGCATGACTTATGGGTATGGGGAAGTCCATGATAAAAAGCAAATGGTTAAACTTATCCATAAGGCTTTGGAATTGGGTATTAACTTTTTTGACACTGCAGAGGCTTATGGGGAAGATAATGAAAAGCTTTTAGGCGAAGCAATCAAGCCTTTTAAAGACAAGGTTGTGGTAGCGAGCAAGTTTGGGATTTACTACGCAGATCCTAATGACAAATACGCAACCATGTTTTTAGACTCCAGTCCTAACCGCATTAAGAGCGCCATTGAAGGGAGTTTGAAACGCTTAAAAGTAGAATGCATTGATTTATACTACCAACACCGCATGGATACTAACACGCCCATAGAAGAAGTGGCAGAAGTTATGCAAGCTCTTATTAAAGAAGGAAAAATTAAAGCTTGGGGGATGAGTGAGGCAGGGTTATCTAGCATCCAAAAAGCCCATCAAATTTGCCCTTTAAGCGCGTTGCAGAGCGAATATTCCTTGTGGTGGCGCGAACCTGAAAAAGAGATTTTAGGTTTTTTACAAAAAGAAAAAATTGGATTTGTCGCTTTTTCGCCTTTGGGTAAGGGGTTTTTAGGCGCGAAATTTGAAAAAAATGCCACCTTCGCTAGTGAGGATTTTAGAAGCGTTTCTCCTAGGTTTAATCAAGAAAATCTAGCCAAAAATTATGTCTTGGTGGAATTAATCCAAGATCATGCACACGCTAAAGGCGTTACACCAGCCCAACTGGCTCTCTCATGGATTTTGCACACGCAAAAAATCATTGTCCCTCTCTTTGGCACCACCAAAGAATCCAGGCTCATAGAAAATATAGGGGCTTTGCAGGTTTCTTGGAGTCAAAAAGAATTGGAGATTTTCCAAAAAGAATTGACTGCAATCAAAATAGAAGGGGCCCGCTACCCTGAAAGAATCAATAAAATGGTGAATCAATAAAAGTATTGGGTATTTATAATTGCATTGGCTTTTTTAAAAGAGATTGAGCGTTAATTTTCTGTTTGTTAGTGTGTTTTTATCCCCTTGACAAACTTTTTAAGGCATTTTAACAAGGCTTTGTTTTAATAAAAAATTGATTATAAAAATTTGAAAAATACCAAAAAGCGTTTTTTAAGATTGAATACAAAAGAGCTTGTCGTTAGTCAAGCAAAATTTCTTGTAAGGCGGTCTTATAGTGTAAGAGTTATTTCAAAATGTACCCTCTATCTCTTAAAAAATGAGTTTTAAATAAACTTAAGAAAATGAATTTTACTATAAAACAAAATAACCAAAACCCCATTTTTTAAAAATTAAAAAGTTTTAGTTACCCCTATTTGACAAGAATAGAGCGAAAAATCAATTTCATAGGCAAACTAAAAACGAAAAAAGATAGCTAAAAGGATAAAAGGGAGAATAAACCCACTCAAAAAGTCTTTTTAATTCAAAAGAGAAAGAATTTAATTCAAAAGAGAAAGAATTTAATTCAAAAGAGAAAGAATTTAATTCAAAAGAGAAAGAATTTAGATAGCACTTGCAACAACGCCCTCTCACAAGAGAGCGTTATTACAAAATCAGCCTTTGCGTTTTTCCACGATTTCCTTAGCGATATTGCTAGGCACTTCGCCATAATGATCAAACTCCATAGAGTAAGTCCCACGCCCTTGAGTGGCTGATCGTAAATCTGTGGAATAACCAAACATTTCCACTAACGGCACGAAAGCGTTCACGATTTTCAAGCCTAATCTATCGTCCATAGAATTGATTTGCCCTCTTCTTCTGTTTAAATCGCCAATCACATCACCCATGTATTCTTCAGGGACTTCCACTTCCACTTTCATCATAGGCTCTAATAAAACCGGGTTAGCCGCACGACTCGCTTCTTTAAACGCCATAGAGCCAGCGATTTTAAACGCCATTTCTGAAGAATCCACATCATGGTAGCTCCCATCATAAAGGGTAACTTTAAAATCCACCACCGGATAGCCCGCCAAAACGCCATTTTGCATCGCTTCTTGAATACCCTTATCCACCGCAGGGATATATTCTTTAGGGATCACGCCCCCAGAAATTTCATTCACAAATTCATACCCACTGCCAGGCTCTTTAGGCTCAAGCTTGATAAACACATGCCCGTATTGCCCACGACCACCGCTTTGCTTAGCGTATTTATGCTCTTTGCTCACGCTTGAGCGGATAGTCTCTCTAAAGGCGACTTGCGGCTGACCGATTTCAGCTTCCACCTTAAATTCTCTCTTCAATCTATCCACGATGATTTCTAGGTGCAATTCACCCATACCGCCAATGAGAGTTTGCCCGGTTTCTTCTTGAGTCATCACCCTAAAGCTTGGATCCTCTTCAGCGAGCTTGCCTAACGCTACGCCCATTTTTTCCTGGTCTGCTTTCGTCTTAGGCTCCACAGCAATGTGAATGACCGGCTCAGGAAATTCCATTCTCTCTAGAACAACCGCATTTTTTTCATCGCAAAGCGTGTCCCCAGTTAGCGTGTCTTTTAAGCCCACAAACGCACAAATCTCACCCGCATAAACTTCTTTAATGTCTTCTCTCTTATTGGAGTGCATTTTAAGGAGTCTTCCCACGCGCTCTTTTTTGTCTTTGGTGGAGTTATACACATAGCTACCGGACTCTAGCTTGCCGCGATACACGCGCACAAAAGTGAGTTGGCCCACAAAAGGATCCGTCATGATTTTAAACGCCAAACCGGCAAACTCGCCATCATCGCTGGATTTCACAAAAACCTCTTCTTCAGTTTTTGGATCAATCCCCTTAATATCCACAACCTCCGTAGGCGCTGGCAGGTAATCAATGACTGCGTCTAATAAAGTCTGTACGCCTTTATTTTTAAAAGAAGAACCACAAAGCATGGGGACAAGGCTCATGTTCAAACAACCCGCTTTAATGCCTTTTTTGATTTCTTCAATACTCAATTCTTCACCGCCTAAATACTTTTCCATCAAGGCTTCATCTTGCTCAGCTACGGCTTCTACAAGCTTTTCTCGGTATTGTTTAGCCTTTTCTAACAAATCGCTAGGGATTTCTTCCACATCGTATTTGGCTCCCATGGTTTCATTATTCCAAACGATCGCTTTCATTTGGACTAAATCAATCACGCCAATGAAAGTGTCTTCAGCCCCAATAGGGATATTAATAGGCACAGGATTAGCTTTCAAGCGAAGCTTAATCTGGTTTTCTACATTATAGAAATTCGCCCCAATCCTATCCATTTTATTGACAAAAACAATCCTAGGCACGCCGTATTTATTCGCTTGACGCCACACGGTCTCGCTTTGAGGCTGCACGCCCCCAACCGAGCAAAACACCGAAACCGCGCCATCCAGCACGCGCATGGATCGCTCCACTTCAATAGTGAAATCCACATGCCCTGGGGTGTCAATCAAATTGATTTGGTGATCTTTCCAAAAACAAGTCGTTGCCGCAGAAGTGATAGTGATCCCTCTTTCTTTTTCTTGCTCCATCCAATCCATTGTCGCTGCACCGTCATGCACTTCACCAATCTTATGGCTCACGCCTGTGTAGAATAGAATCCTTTCAGAAGTGGTGGTTTTCCCAGCATCAATGTGAGCGGCGATACCGATATTTCTGATCCTGTTTAATGGGGTTTTTCTAGCCATTCTAACTCCAATTACCAGCGGTAGTGCGCGAACGCTTTATTCGCTTCTGCCATTTTATGCACATCTTCTTTTTTCTTAAAAGCCGCACCCTTATCGCTAGCCGCATCCATAAGTTCGTTAGCCAGTCTATCCACCATCATTCTTTCATTGCGTTTTCTGGTCGCTTCTAAAATCCAACGGATAGATAGCGACTGCTGGCGGCTCGCCCTCACTTCTACCGGCACTTGATAGGTAGCCCCACCCACTCTTCTGCTGCGCACTTCCACTAAAGGACGCACTCTTTCTAGGGCTTTTTCAAACACTTCAATCCCTTTTTCACCGCTTTTTTCTTCAATCTTATTAAAAGCTTTGTAAATGATTTTTTCCGCTACGCTTTTCTTGCCATCGAACATCATTTTATTGATAAACTTCGTTACCACCTTGTTCCCATAAACAGGATCGCCCAAAACCTCCCTAACGGGTGCTTTTCTTCTTCTCATGTTTTTGTTTTCCTCTTATTTTTTCTTGTTGTCGGTTGCTTTCTTGTCGGTTGCTTTAGCTTTTTTAGTCCCATATTTAGAGCGTGAAACCGTTCTTTTATTGACCCCTGCAGTGTCTAAAGCACCACGAACGATGTGGTATTTCACACCGGGTAAATCCTTAACCCTACCCCCACGCACTAACACAATGGAGTGTTCTTGCAAGTTATGCCCTTCACCAGGGATATAACTGATCACTTCAAATTTACTGGTCAAACGGACCTTAGCGACCTTTCTTAAAGCCGAGTTAGGCTTTTTAGGGGTAGTCGTATAAACCCTAGTACAAACCCCTCTTCTTTGAGGGCATTCCACTAATGCAGGTGATTTCGTTTTTTTAACCACCTTTTTCCTTTCTTTTCTAATCAACTGATTGATAGTAGGCACTATTCTTCCTTATTCTAAAAATTTAAAACTAAAAGTTCCCCCATTTTACCCTAATTTTTCTTTTAAAAATCTTAACCGATTTTTTATATCAAAATTTAGAGTTATCCTCAAGCGTTCTTAGCACGATTTTTTTATTCTTATACATGCCCGTTCCCACAGGGATCATCCTCCCCAACACCACATTCTCTTTCAAATCCTCTAAAAAGTCTTTTTTCATAGCGATACTGGCTTCTGTTAAAACTTTAGTCGTTTCTTGGAAAGAGGCCGCTGAAATGATGCTATCGCTCCCAATAGCCGCTCTAGTGATCCCTAAAAGCACCGGTTCAGCAATCGCTGGCTCGCCTTTTAAAGCGATCACACGAGCGTTTTCTTCTTTGAAGAGTTTTTTACTGACTAAATCCCCTTCAATAAACTTGCTATCCCCGCTGTCTAAAATACGCACTTGCCTTAGCATTTGAGAGACAATGATTTCAATGTGCTTGTCGGCAATGCTTACCCCCTGCCTGCGATACACTTGCTGGACTTCGCTCACAATGTATTTATAAAGCTCTTTTTCGCCGCTGATCCTTAAAATATCATGGCTTGAGATTACTCCATCTGTCATCGCTTCTCCCGCATGCACAAATTCATCGGCATGCACTAAAATTTGCTTACCTTTATCCACAAAATAATCCATGGAACGGCCATCTTTAGAAGTTACGATGATGTGTTCTTTATTGCGAATGGGTTTGCCAAAACTCACAATCCCATCCACTTCAGAAAGGATCGCCACATCTTTAGGCTTGGGTTTTCTCGCTTCAAAGAGTTCAGAAACCCTTGGGAGACCCCCAGTAATATCCCTGGATTTAACGGTCGCTTTAGGGATTTTCGCTAACACTTCAGCCTGCTCCACGCTAGAGCCATCGCTAATGGCGATAGAAGTTTTTGGCTCTAGGAAATAACGCATCTCTTCGCCATTAGCCCCCTCTAAAAACAAGCTTGGTTTGTACCCGCTTGGGATGTAATCGTTCACCACTAAACTGGTGATACCGGTATTTTCGTCTTCTTTTTCAGCGACCGTAACCCCTGCGATAATATCCACAAAACTCACCTTACCCTTAAAGTCCGCAATGATAGGGGTGTTGTAAGGATCCCATGTGGCAATCGTTTTGAAAGTGTTAGTCGTGGGTTTAGAAATCACGCTATTAGCGCTCACTTCACTATTATCATCAATCAAGATCTCAGAACCCCTAGCGATATAATGGCGAGCGGCTTCCCTACCATTATCATCAGCTACCACCGCAAACAAGCCTTTTTCGCTCACAATATCGCCCCTTTTGATCCCATGGGTGCGCTCTAAATGATTAGCCTCTAAAACATAGTATTTGATTGCGCCTTTTTCTTTGGCATACACATCTTGTGCAATAGGGTCATTATCCCTAACTAGCAATTCGCTCGCATAAGGGATGCGATTAGGCACATTCCAGCCCTCTTGGATAATATCAGCGATACTTCCCCCCTTATGCACCTTATGCCCACTAGCATAAGGCAAATACACTTTCCCCTCAATCTTACCGCCAACGCCGGCTAATTCGCTCGGCTTGACAATATCGCTTCTTCTTAAAACGAACTTAGCTTCTTGCTCGCCATTTTTCACGCTCACAACGACTTCTTCATAGACCGTTTCAATGCGTAATTCCCCATCAAAAGGTGCTTTAATCTTAGGCTCTACCACTAAAATAGAAGCGTTACGGCGGTTAGCGATAATGTTTTTACCATCTTTATTCGTGTAAGTCCTAAGGTTGTAAAAACGCACAAAACCTTCTTTGCTCGCTACAATTTCGCGCTCATCCTGACTCCTGCTCGCTGTCCCGCCCACATGGAAAGTCCTTAAAGTGAGCTGCGTTCCAGGCTCCCCAATAGATTGCGCGGCTACCACGCCCACCGCTTCACCTGGATAACTCATCTTGCCTTCGCCCAAATTCAAGCCATAACATTTCGTGCACACGCCCTTTGGCGCTTTACAAGTTACTGGGGTGCGGATCGTAATGGATTTAATCCCGGCTTCAACCACCTTTTTAGCGCCCTCTTCATCAATCAAAGTGTCCGCATAAAGCAAGATTTCATTCGTAATGGGATCGATCACATCTTCTAATAAAACGCGCCCAAAAATACGCTCCTCTAGAGGTTCAATCAGCTCACTCCCCACCGCAATATCCGTGATTTCAATCCCTTCATGCGTGCCGCAATCATCAGACACCACCTTGACATTTTGCGAGACATCAATGAGCTTTCTGGTCAAATACCCCGCATTGGCTGTTTTTAGCGCTGTATCCGCTAAGCCCTTTCTAGCGCCATGCGTAGAATTGAAGTATTCTAAGACATTCAACCCCTCTTTAAAGTTAGAAATAATGGGCGTTTCAATGATGCTGCCATCTGGCTTTGTCATAAGACCCCTCATCGCTGAAAGCTGACGGATTTGCGCCGCACTACCCCTTGCGCCGCTATCTGCCATCATATAAATAGAGTTAAAGCCCTCTTTATCTTTTGCGATAGTGCTCATCATTTCTTTACTCATTCTGTCATTGACTTCAGTCCAAGTGTCAATGATCTTATTGTAACGCTCTTGGTCAGTGAGCAGCCCTTGATCGTATTGTTGCTGGATTTTTTTAATCTCTATTTTGGCTTTTTCCACCATTTTTTGCTTGTCTTTTGGCGTGATAATATCTTCCATAGAGATAGAAATACCAGCCTTAGTCGCATACCTAAAGCCAAGCGTTTTTAAATTATCCAAAAAGGTTGCGGTAATGCCAATACCACCGACTTTATGCACATAATCCACAAGCACGCCAATATCTTTTTTCTTCATGGGTCTGTTCCACAAATCAGTAGGGATAAAGTCAGGCAAAATGGACTTGATGATCATGCGCCCCGCGCTCGTAGCGATAATATTCCCTCGATCTAAAACCCTAATCTTTGCGTGGATGTCTAATTCTTTCGTGTCAATAGCAGTGATGATTTCATTCACGCTAGAAAAAAGTTTATGCTCGCCCTTGACCCCGCTCTTTTCCAAAGAAAGATAATAAAGCCCTAAAACCATATCCTGGCTAGGAATGGCTACGGCTTTACCGCTAGCGGGCAGAAGGATATTCATAGAGCTTAGCATCAGCACCTTGCATTCAGCGATCGCTTCCTGGCTTAAAGGCACATGCACCGCCATTTGATCCCCGTCAAAATCGGCGTTAAACGCTGAACACACTAACGGGTGCAATTGGATCGCTTTACCATCAATCAGCTTTGGATGGAACGCCTGAATGGATTGCTTGTGCAAGGTAGGAGCGCGGTTGAGCAGCACCGGATACCCCTCTGTGATTTCTTGCAAGCATTCCCACACTTCATTGCTCTTTTGTTCAATCATGCGTTTAGCTTGTTTGAGCGTGGTGGCATAGCCTCTCTCTTCAAGCTTGGATAACAAATGCGGTTTGAAGAGTTCTAACGCCATGTTTTTAGGCAACCCACATTCATCCATTTTAAGGTTAGGCCCAACCACAATCACGCTTCTGCCTGAAAAATCCACGCGCTTGCCTAAAAGGTTTTGCCTGAAACGCCCTTGCTTGCCTTTAATGATTTCACTGAGCGATTTTAAAGGGCGCTTGTTAGCCCCTTTAACCGCATTGGTGCTGCGGCCGTTATCAAAAAGCACATCCACGGCTTCTTGCAGCATCCTTTTTTCATTGCGCACAATGATTTCTGGCGCCCCAAGCTCCATTAGGCGTTTCAAGCGTTGGTTACGATTGATGACACGACGATACAATTCATTC
Source organism: Helicobacter pylori (assembly GCF_011175115.1). GTDB lineage: Bacteria > Campylobacterota > Campylobacteria > Campylobacterales > Helicobacteraceae > Helicobacter > Helicobacter pylori_DF. The sequence continues at coordinate 61,185 of NZ_SHOW01000005.1, forward strand.
ACATCGCTGACCGCAAACTTCCCGCCATCTAGTGCGACTAAAGGCCTTAAATCCGGTGGCAATACCGGTAAAACCGTGAGCATCATCCACTCAGGCCTGTTACCAGAATTTAAAAAGCTTTCTACCACTTTCAAACGCTTAATGAGTTTTTTCTTTTTCGCATCGGAATTGGTGTCCTTCACTTCTTCTTTCAAGCTCTGCAATAAGGTGATCAAATCAATTTCTTCTAACAAATCCTTGATCGCTTCGCCACCCATTTGCGCTACAAAGCCCCTGTCTTCGTATCTTCGTGAGATATTTTGATACTGCTCTTCATTCAAAATATCGTATTTCATCACAAGCTTAGTGCCTTCATTGTCATAAGCGGCTTCGCCTGGTTCTTTAACGATATAAGCTTCATAATACAACACGCGCTCTAAGTCTTTCATCTTAACGCCTAAAAGCGTGCCGATACGGCTAGGCAAGGAATTGACATACCAGATATGCGCTACAGGAGTGGCCAATTCAATATGCCCCATTCTGAAACGCCTGACTTTGGAGTGCGTGATCGCCACGCCGCATTTTTCGCATGTGCCAATGTCTTTGAAGCGAGGCTTTTTGTATTTACCGCACAAGCATTCATAATCTTTAGTGGGGCCAAAGATTTTCATGCAAAACAAGCCGTCTCGTTCAGGTTTTAGGGTGCGATAATTGATCGTTTCTGGCTTTTTAACTTCCCCATAACTCCAAGAATGGATTTTTTCAGGGCTGGCTAGAGTGAGCTGGAAAGAGCTAAAGTCTTTAGGCCTGTCATCTTCTTTAATGACAATGGGTTTAGGTGCTCCATCTTCATCCACATCGTCCCCAAAAATATTAATATCCAAAGCGAGCGATTGCAATTCTTTAGTCAAAACATAGAAAGTCTCAGGGATTTCACTCTCACCCACTTGCTCACCTTTAGCGATAGCCCTATAAGCGTTCTCTCTGCCTCTAATATCATCGGATTTAATGGTAAGCATTTCTTTTAGAGTGTGCGCTGCACCATAAGCTTCTAGCGCCCACACTTCCATTTCCCCAAACCTTTGACCCCCAAAGAGCGCTTTACCCCCAACAGGCTGGTGCGTTACTAAGCTATAAGGGCCTGTGCTTCTGGCATGGACTTTTTCATCCACTAAATGGTGGAGTTTGATCATATACATGTAGCCCACATTCACGCGTTCCCTCATTTTTTCGCCTGTGCGCCCGTCATACAGATCCATTTTGCCATCCATAGCGATCTTGGCTAATTCAAACAGCTTGTAAAATTTTTCTTGCGAGATGCCTTCAAACACAGGGATAGCCATCTTAACGCCCTTGCTCCAATCTTTAGCGTATTCCAAAAGCTCTTCATCAGAGCAATTCTCAAGCACATGGATTGTCAAGGGGTCTTTTTCATTAATGGCGTTAGCGATTTCTAGCATTTTAGCGCGCAATTCTTTGGCAAAATCTTTAGTTTTATCCTCTAGCATGCTAGCGATTTGTTTCCCAAATTCTTTCCCCACTAAGCCTAAATGCATTTCTAAAATCTGTCCGATGTTCATGCGGCTTGGCACGCCTAAAGGGTTTAAGACAATATCCACAGGCTCGCCATCAGCGGTATAAGGCATATCCGCAACCGGCACGATATTAGACACAATCCCTTTATTCCCATGCCTTCCTGCCATTTTATCGCCCACTTTAAGCTTCCGTTTTGTAGCGATATAGAGCTTGACTTTTTTGATCACGCCATTAGGCAAAATATCGTCTTTTTCTAAAATAGAGAGCTTTTCTTCATGCTCTTCGCCCAAAACTTTCTTTTGCTCTAAGAAATTGTTTTTAGTCACTTCATAGTGGTTTTGCACTTCTTTAGAATACTTTTTGACTAAACTGGCCAAAGTGAAGCGGTTGATTGAAGCGATTTCTTCTTTAGGGATTTGATCGCCTTCTTTATAATCCTTACCATTGTGGCTGAAAGGCTCTTCTAAAATCGCTTGAGAAAGGAGCGAACTGACGCGCAACAATTCTTCTCTATTAAGCATGGTCAAGCGGTCAAAATGCTCCATATCAAGCTTGGCTTTTTCTTCTTCATACGCGCTCAAAACTCGCGCGTCTTTCTCATAGCCTTTTTTAGTGAAGACCTTCACATCAATCACCGTGCCTTCCAAACTGGGGGGGCAATACAAACTCTTATTGACCACATGCCCGGCTTTATCCCCAAAAATAGCCCTTAAGAGCCGCTCTTCAGGCGTGCTTTTAATCTCGCCTTTAGGAGAAGTCTTGCCCACTAAAATCATGCCAGCGCTCACATAAGTACCGACTTTAACGATCCCGCTTTCATCAAGATGGGCGAGCGCTTCTTCTTTCACGTCAGGAATATCAGCGGTAAATTCCTCCACGCCATGCTTAAGCTCCCTAGCGTCCACTTCTTTTTCATAAATGTGCGTGGAAGTGAAAACATCGTCTTTAGTGATGCGCTCACTCACCACGATCGCGTCTTCAAAATTGTAGCCATTCCAAGGCATGAACGCCACGCGCACATTTTTCCCTAACGCTAACTCGCCTCTATCCATGCTAGGGCCATCAGCGATGATTTGCCCGGCTTCCACTTTATCGCCCACCTTAACGATAGGGACTTGATTGAAACTGGTGTTTTGGTTGGTGCGTAAGTTTTTTTGCAAAGAATACGCATCAATATAGGCTTCTTCTTTGCCTTCGCCTAAAATATAAATATTTTTAGAATCAATTTTTTCTACAACGCCTGCGCGATTGGCTTTGATCGCTCCCCAAGAATCCCTAGCGATAATTTTTTCAATCCCTGTGCCTACAATGGGAGCGTCGCTTCTTAATAACGGCACGGCTTGGCGCTGCATGTTAGTCCCCATTAAAGCGCGGTTAGCGTCATCATGCTCTAAGAAAGGAATGAGCGATGCGGCGACCCCTACTAGCATGCTAGAGCTTAAATCCATTAAGGTTACTTTACTCTTTTCGTTTAAAACGATTTCGCCTTCCACGCGCGTTTCAATCAAATCGCCCAAAATATTACCCTCTTCATCAATGGGGGTGCTTGCGGGAGCGATGATGTGGCTGTCTTCTTGAATAGCGGTCAAATAAATCGTCTCACCCACTACCTTGCCATCCACAACCTTTTTATAAGGGGCTTCAATAAAGCCTAAATCATTCACCCTCGTGAAAGTGGAAAGGGTGTTGATCAAACCGATATTTTGACCTTCTGGGGTCTCAATGGGACAAATTCGGCCATAATGCGTGGGGTGCACATCCCTAGCTTCAAACCCTACCCTGTCTTTCACCAACCCCCCTTCACCGAGCGCTGAAAGGCGTCGTTTGTGCGTAACTTCACTCAAAGGGTTAGTTTGATCCATGAATTGCGAGAGCTGACCGCCCATGAAAAATTCCATGATGGTGCTGGTGATCATTTTAGAATTAACCAAGTCATGGGGCATGAGCGAATCAAAAGCCCCGCTCATGGTAGTGAGCTTGTCTTTAATGGTCTTTTGCATTTTCACTAAGCCTGAATGCAATTCATTGGCCAATAGTTCCCCTACCGCTCTGATCCTACGATTGCCCAAGTGATCCCTATCATCAATCTTGCCCTGATTGTTTTTGATTTTCATGAGGTATTTAACGGTGGTGATAATATCTTCATGCGTTAAAGTCGTGATGTAATCAGGCACATGCAAGCCTAACTTGTGATTCATTTTCATGCGCCCCACCATGGTCAAATCATAGCGTTCAGGGTCAAAGAAAAGTTTTTTGACAAATTGCTTAGCCACTTCAGTCGTAACAGGATCGCCTGGTTTCATAACCTTATGGATACGAATCGCTGCTAGAGCGTTTTCATCATCAATTTTTTCCGTTTGCTTGAGCAATTTCAAAGACTCATAATCGGCCAAAAAAGAATGGATAATGGAAGCGTCATGCCCTAACGCTAGATCGTTGATGATCACAAATTCTTGCACGCCTAAATCGTGGATTTTTTCTAATTTGTTTTTATCTAGCTGAGTGAGCATGTCCAATAAGACTTCTTTCCCCACCATAACAGGCTCAGCTAAATGACGATTGAGTAAAATATCCATAGGGTATTCCACCCATTCTAGATGGTTTTCTTTAAGCTCTTTAATCTTTCTTGAAGTGAGCTTTTTTCCTGCTAAAAGGATAACCTTGCCTTGAGGATCTTTCAAGTCAAATTCCATTCTTTGATTGGCGTCTAATGAGGCAAACGGGATCAAATATTTATCGTTTTCATAACGCACTTTAACAAGCGGGTAGAACATTTTGATGATGTCTTGTTTTTGATAATCCATTGCCCTGAATAAAATGGTAACAGGCACTTTACGGCGTTTGTTGATACGAGCATACAAAACATCTTTAGAATCGTATTCAAAATACAGCCACGAACCCCTATCAGGGATGATTTGCCCTGTGTAAATGATCTTGTTTAAAGAAGTGCTGGACTCTTCTTCTTTAAAAATCACACCGGGGCTTCTGTGGAGCTGATTGACCACCACGCGCTCCACCCCATTGATAATAAATGAAGTGCGTTCTGTCATCAAAGGGATCTCACGAATGAAAATGCTTTGTTCTTTAATATCCTTGATACCGTTCTTTTCGCCACTTTTGGTATCTTTTTCCCACAAGATCAAGCGCACTTTAATTTTGAGGGGGATAGAGTAGGTAATACCCCTCTCCATCGCTTCTCTAACAGTGTATTTAGACTTGCCAAATTCGCAACCCGCGTATTCTAAAGTGATGCGGTTATGCTCATCTTGGATAGGGAAAATGGATTTAAAAACCTTTTCAATCCCGCTCTCTTTACCCTCTTTAGAATACAAGAAAGAATCATAGCTGTCTCGTTGTAATAATAATAAATTAGGAACTTCTAAATCTGTCGGGGTTTTTGTAAAATCAGCTCTCAAGCGGTTTTTTAGGGGAATTTTTTTTGACATATTTCAAGCCTTTGATCAAAAATTTTGAGTTATTTAATGCATTAATTCAAGTAAGCATTGCAAAAGGATCTTTAAACTTTAGAACCATCCATGATAAAAATACCAAACCCACCTGCAATACTAACCACTTTAGGCTACACGCTCACAAACAAAATCATGGAGCAAAATCATCTGCCACACTAGAGCAGAGAAAGGCGCAAAGACCTTTCTGTTTTTAAGTCTTACTTGACTTCAACCTTAGCACCTACTTCTTCAAGTTTCTTCTTGATGGTTTCAGCTTCTTCTTTATTCACGCCCTCTTTAAGCACATGAGGGGTTTTTTCGGTAGCGTCTTTAGCTTCTTTTAGGCCAAGCCCGGTGATTTCACGAACCACTTTAATCACCTTGATTTTTTCAGCGCCGCTATCAGCCAAAATCACATTAAATTCGGTTTTTTCTTCGCTCTCAGCCGCAGCACCACCGGCTACAGCCGCACCGGCTACGACCGTTGGAGTCGCGCTCACGCCAAATTTTTCCTCAAACATTTTAACCAATTCAGAAAGCTCTAAAACGCTCAATGAACCAATATACTCTAACACTTCTTCTTTTGAAATTGCCATAATCCAATCCTTCAAATTTTTTTAATTAAAGCCATCATAGGCTCTTAGTTTTCTTCTTTCGCTTTACGCAAATTGTCTAAACCGGTCACAAAATAACGCGCCGGAGCCGTCCAAACAGAAAGCAACATTCCCATAAGCTCTTCTTTGCTCGGGAGTTTTGAAACCACTTCCACATGAGCTACGCTAACGCTTTCTTTATCAAACAAGCCCGCTTTCAACACAAAGTGATCTTTATGCTCTTTTTGGAAATCAAACACGAGTTTAGAGAGAGCGATTTGATCACCGCCCCACAAAAACACATTGGTTTCTTTCAAATCCAAATCAGAATAGCCGGCCTCTTTCATGGCAATATGAGCAAGAGTGTTCTTAATCACTTGCACTTTAATGCCTTGAGTGCGAGCCTTATTCCTTAAAGCTTCCAACTTTTTCACGCTAAGACCCTTATAATCGCAAATCAAAAGGGCTTTGGCGCTATCAAATTGCGATTTTAAGTTAGCGACTAGCTCTACTTTATGCTGCCTTTGATGTTGTTTTTGCATCTTTTCCTCCTTTCTAGACTAGACCTCTGCAAGATTATCTTTTTAAAAAAGAAATTTTAAGCTTTTTAGCTCTTACGATCTTCAGCCTAAGATTAAAAACTCCTAACGCTATTTAATATCCATCAATTCCTGTGCGTCCAAACTCACTGAAGGCGACATGGTGAGCGAAAGAGCGGCGTTTCTAATATACTTGCCTTTCGCACTACTGGGTTTTAGGCGGTTGATCGTTTTAACCAACTCAAGCATGTTTTCTTTGATTTTTTCTTCAGGAAAACTCGCTTTGCCAATAGGGGCATGAACATTGCCCTTTTTATCCACCCTGAAATTCACTTGACCGCTTTTAGCGTTAGTAACCGCTTTAGCAATATCCATCGTAACGGTTCCGGTTTTAGGGTTTGGCATCAAACCCTTAGGGCCTAAAATCCTACCCACTTTACCGACAACCGCCATCATATCAGGCGTTGCGATCACCATGTCAAAATCAATACGGCCGTTTTTGATTTCTTCAGCCAAATCGTCTCCGCCAACGACATCAGCCCCAGCGTTTTTGGCTTCATCTTGCTTGATGTCTTTTGCAAAAACGGCCACTCTTACTTTTTTCCCTGTTCCATGAGGAAGCACCACCGCACCGCGCACCATTTGATCCGCATGCCTTGGATCAACCCCTAGCCTTAACGCTACTTCCACGGTTTCATCAAATTTGGCTGAAGCGAGGGATTTAACCACCTCTACGCCTTGCTCTACGCCATACGCTTTATCGTTTTGAATTTTAGAAAAAAGTTTTTCCAATCTTTTAAATACTTTTTTTGCCACGATTCTAATCCTTAAAAATTTCTTTCAATTCCAACAAAACCCAATCAATCCACAACTTCTACGCCCATGCTCCTAGCGCTACCCATAACGATTTTTTTGGCCGCTTCCATGGTGCTTGTGTTTAAATCTTCCATTTTCAATTGCACAATCTCTTCCACTTGCTTGTGGGTGAGCTTTGCGATCTTATTTTTGAGCGGGTTGTCAGAACCTTTTTCAACCCCAGAAGCTTTTTTGATCAAATCCGTTACCGGAGGCTTTTTAGTGATGAAAGTAAAACTTTTGTCTTGATAAACCGTGATAATCACTGGGATATTAAAACTCCCCATGTCTTTAGTTCTCTCATTAAAAGCCTTACAAAATTCCATGATATTAACCCCTCTTTGGCCCAACGCTGGCCCTACGGGAGGTGAAGGGTTTGCCTTACCGGCAGGGATTTGAAGTTTGATTTCTCCGACTACTTTTTTAGCCATGTTTTCTCCTTAAAAAGTTATATAATTTTTTCCACTTGCGAATGCAAAATCTCTATTGGAGTGTTCCTACCAAAAATAGAAACATTGAGCTTGAGTTTGCGGTGCTCCACATCATACTCTTCCACCGTAGCGGTAAAGTTCGCAAAAGGGCCTTCCACCACGCGCACCACTTCGCCTTGCTCAAAAAAGATTTTTGGCTTGGGGGCTGCTCGGTTATTCATTTTTTCTAGAATATGCCCAATATCCGCTTCACTCAATGGGGTTGGCTTTTTATTTTCTCCAATAAAACGGCTCACTCTTGGCAAAGATTGTATCTTATGCCACAAAACCGTATCTAAATCCACCTTAATAAAAACATACCCAGGATAAAGGCTTCGTTCCGTTACTTTCGTCTTGCTTTTTTTAGAAACCTCTATAATATCTTCAGTAGGTACAATGATCTCTTGTATCCTATCTCTTATATTATGGTCATTCGCTAGATTCTCAATCGCTTTCTTAACGGACTGCTCGCTCCCTGAATAAGTTTGTATAGCATACCAATCCATCATTATTCTCCTTAATTTAAAGCCACCAACCTATAGAACACTAGAGACAAAAGCCCCCAGAAAAAAATCCAACAAAGCTAAAAACAGCGTGATAGCACTCACCACCACCAAAACAGAAACAAGCGCGTTGCGTATCTGCTCCTTAATAGGAAATATCACTTTAGAAAGCTCTTCTCTAGCTAATTTATATTGCATGAGCCATTTATCCATAGTTTCTTTTCGCCCTCACTTAAACTTCATACATTTATACATTAAAAGAATTTTCAATCTTATCCAAAATAGCTTAAACTAAAATTAAAAAATTCAAAAACAATCCAATTGAAACAAAAATTTGATAGAATAAATTAGTAGATGGCAGGCCAGGAGGGACTCGAACCCCCAACAACCGGTTTTGGAGACCGACGCTCTACCATTGGAGCTACTGACCTAACCTCCCCTCCTTTTCAATCACAACACAAAAGAAAGAACTAGCTCTTCAATTTGATTTCTTTATGAAGAGTGTGTTTGTTTTCCCTTGGGCAGAACTTCTTAAGCTCCAGTTTTTCAGTGTTAGTTTTAGCGTTCTTGGTTGTGCTGTAATTGATGTCTTCACAATCAGAACATTTCAACCCTATTTTAACTTTCATGATAACCCTTTATTAGCGACCTTTATGGTAACTTTTTTACTTCCATATGAGTAAGATTATTCAATAATATTGCTCACAACACCAGCACCAACAGTCCTACCGCCTTCACGAATCGCAAATTTAGTTCCCAACTCTAACGCAACAGGGCTAATCAATTCTACAGTGATTTTCACATTATCGCCAGGCATAACCATTTCTACGCCTTCAGGAAGGGTGATAGAGCCAGTCACATCAGTCGTGCGCACATAGAATTGCGGGCGGTAATTGGTGAAGAATGGAGTGTGTCTCCCGCCTTCTTCTTTAGAAAGGACATAAATTTCTCCCTCAAATTTCTTGTGCGGAGTGATAGAACCTGGTTTGCATAGAACCATACCGCGTTCTACTTCTTCTTTTTTAGTTCCTCTCAAAAGCACGCCCACATTATCGCCGGCTTCACCTTTTTCTAATTCTTTTCTAAACATTTCTACACCGGTTACAGTCGTTTTTTGTGTAGGTCTGATACCAACGATTTCCACTTCATCGCCCACTTTCACCACGCCTCTTTCAATCCTACCTGTAACCACAGTCCCTCTACCTGCGATAGAAAACACGTCTTCAACCGGCATCAAGAAAGTTTTTTCAGTGTCTCTTTCTGGAGTAGGGATATAGGCATCCACTTCAGCCATGAGTTTAAGCACTTTTTCACCCCATTCACCCACATTACCAGCCTTTGCTTCTTCTAAAGCTCTCAAAGCTGAACCCGCTATGATAGGAGTGTCATCGCCAGGGAATTCATACGCGCTCAACAACTCGCGCACTTCCATTTCTACAAGTTCCAACAATTCTTGGTCATCTACCATGTCTTGTTTGTTTAAGAAAACAACAATGTGAGGCACGCCTACTTGACGAGACAATAAGATATGTTCTCTAGTTTGAGGCATAGGACCATCAGCTGCAGAAACAACCAAAATCGCTCCGTCCATTTGCGCCGCACCGGTGATCATGTTTTTTACATAGTCAGCGTGTCCTGGGCAATCCACATGCGCATAGTGTCTGTTTTCAGTCTCATATTCAATGTGAGAAGTAGCGATAGTGATCCCTCTTTCTTTTTCTTCAGGGGCGTTATCAATATTATCATAGTCTTTCATTTCTGCAAGACCTTTCAAAGAAAGCACCGCTGAAATCGCTGCACTCAAAGTCGTTTTACCATGGTCTACATGCCCAATGGTTCCAATATTAACATGTGGCTTAGTTCTATTAAACTTTTCTTTTGCCATTTGTATTTCTCCTTAATTTTTTGAAATGGATTTTAGAATTATACTAAACAAAATCCTAAGTATTCCTAAATGCTACCACAAAATTTAAGACATTTTTGTCTTATCGCCATTCAAGAGATTATAAACTGGAGCCTATAAGCGGAATTGAACCGCCGACCTCTTCCTTACCAAGGAAGTGCTCTGCCTCTGAGCTATATAGGCGTCTCAAAAACTAAAATGTTATCCTAAAAATGGAGCGGGAAACGGGGCTCGAACCCGCGACCCTCAGCTTGGAAGGCTGATGCTCTAGCCAACTGAGCTATTCCCGCATCTAAAAAAACAAAATGGTGGTGAGACGTGGATTCGAACCACGGAAGACATAGTCAGCAGATTTACAGTCTGCCCTCGTTGGCCACTTGAGTATCTCACCAAAAACTTCGCAAAATAACATTTTAACTGGAGCTGGCTAAGGGACTTGAACCCCCGACCTGCTGCTTACAAGGCAGCTGCTCTACCAACTGAGCTAAGCCAGCAACTAAAATAATCAAAGACTTGGGATTATAGCAGTTTTATACTTGACTTGTCAAGAAATGATGACAGAAAGCTAAATTATTCGTATGGCACAGAGCATGGTTAAAATTTTAGCTATAATCTAGCTCAATTTGGCTTAACACAGCTCAAAGCTCATTACATATTGAAAGAATTTATGGACACTTAAATTATGGCGAAAAAAAAACATAAAATTTCTACTTTAAAATACTTTTTACGCTCTTTAAAGCAAATCTATATGCTCATCACTTTCAAGGAAAAAATGGTTTTTTTCCTGCTTGTGCTGATGGCGGTTTTTTCTTCTTTTGTGGAAGTGATGTCTCTAACCCTCTTAATGCCTTTTATCACTCTCGCTTCCGATCCTAGCAGGGCTTTAGACGATAAAGACTGGAAAATGGTCTATGATTTTTTCCATTTTTCATCTCCCGTTCGCCTTATGTATTTCTTTAGTTTTTGCTTGGTGGGGATTTATTTGTTCAGGATGTTTTATGGGGTGTCTTTCACTTATTTGAAAGGGCGTTTTTCCAATAAGAAAGCTTATCAAATCAAGCAACAACTTTTTTTACAGCACATTAAAAGCAACTACCTCTCCCACCTTAACCACAACTTGGATTCTTTAAGAGACATTATCAATAATAAAGCGGATGGCATGTTTATGAGCTTTAACGCTTTTTTGAATCTACTCACTGAATTAACCGTGATCGTTTTTTTCTATTCCACGCTATTAATCACTAACTGGAAGTTAACGCTTGTATTCACTCTAATCATCTCTATACAAATTTTTATCATCACTAAAAAAATCACCATTCTTATTCAAAAAAAGGGCGAGATAGCGGCAAAATCTAGGGCGCAAACGCTTAAAGTTTTTTCCAAATTTTTCAGCAATTTCAAAATCACTAAACTCAAAGACAACCACGAAGAAGCCCACAAGCTTTTTGGAGAAAATAGCCGTAAAGCCCATGACACTGAGATCATTTACGCCACTTTACAAGTGGTCCCCAGGTATTCATTAGAAACGGTGGGTTTTAGTTTGTTGATTTTAGCGGTCGCTTACATTTTATTCAAATACGGCGAAGCTAAAATGGTGCTTCCTACCATTTCTATGTATGCTCTAGCGCTTTATCGCACGCTCCCTTCTGTTACTGGCGTTTTGAATCAATATAATGAGATCGCTTACAACCAGCTTGCGACTAACATTGTTTTTAAAAGCCTTACTAAAACCATCGTTGAAGAGGATTTAGTCCCTTTAGACTTTAATAAAAAAATCACTCTCCAAAACATCTCATTCGCTTATAAGTCAAAACACCCGGTTTTAAAAAATTTCAACCTCACCATTCAAAAAGGTCAAAAAGTCGCTCTCATAGGCCATAGCGGGTGCGGGAAATCCACGCTGGCGGATATTATTATGGGGCTTACTTACCCTAAAAGTGGGGAAATTTTTATTGATAACACCCTTTTAACCAACGAAAACAGGCGCTCATGGCGTAAAAAAATAGGCTATATCCCCCAAAATATTTACCTTTTTGATGGCACTGTGGGGGATAATATCGCTTTTGGGAGCGCTATAGATGAAAAACGCTTGATTAAGGTGTGCAAAATGGCTCATATTTATGATTTTTTATGCGAGCATGAGGGCCTTAAAACCCAAGTGGGCGAAGGGGGCGCTAAGCTTAGTGGCGGTCAAAAACAGCGCATAGGCATTGCAAGAGCCTTATACGATAACCCTGAAATTTTGGTTTTAGATGAAGCCACTTCGGCCCTAGACAATGAAACCGAGAGTAAAATCATGGATGAAATCTATCAAATCGCTAAAAATAAAACCCTAATCGTTATCGCCCACCGCTTAAGCACGATTGAACGCTGTGAAGTCATCATTGACATGAGCCAACACAAAGACAATCTTGACTAATCAGCTGGCTTTATTCTTGCTTGAAGTTTTGTAAATCAAACCCCTTAAAGCTCTCCAAATACTTCCCTTGATAGCCATCTTGCCCCACTAAATTTTTCAAAACCTTGCTGTTGTAACCCAAAAACGCCACTTTATTAGCCTTAGCGCTTTCATAGTCATTGACGCTATCGCCTATCATTAGCATGCGGCTTGGGTTATAGGCGTATTTTTGAATGATATTAGCGATGATTTTGGGTTTATTGGGCGGACTCCCTTCAACGCTCTTAAAATACTTAGTAATCCCTAAAAACTCGCACAACACTTGCAATTCGCTATGCAAGGCCGCTGAAGCGATATGGAAAATGTAATTTTTATAATGCTTATCAATAAACGCCATCACTTCGCTGTTCAAATGCCCCCTATCAAAAAGCTTTTGCTCTATAATGGCGCCAAACTCTAGGGCTAATGCATCTATTTCTTCTTGAGCGATAGGGGTTTTTAAAATCTCGTTATAAAAGTATTGGATCTTTTCATTCCTTGAAATCCCCCCACTTTGATAGTGATAAACTTCAAATTGTTTCAAACCCTCTTTATTATCGTTGCCATGCTTTTGAAACAACGCCTTAAACCCTTCGTATTTTAAATGCATGCTGTCAAAAATCACGCCATCAAAATCCCATAAAACCACTTCAAGCGCCATGATTTCCCCTTTTTTATAGGCTTATTTTGGTTTCATTTTACCTTATTTAAGCGATTATTTTTGCCATTTAAAGGTTGGGTTATTTTGACTCTTATTTGATAAGAACATGCAAACACTCTTTGGTGTGCGCGGCTTTATGGGTGCGTTTGTTATCTGCTTTAAAACGCATGTAGGTTTTGGTCATTAAGGAGTAAGCGCCGTATTTTTTTAAAATATTTTTAATCTCTGTCTCGCTCATAAGCCCTTCATTGTTATAGCTTAAAAAAATATATTTGAATCGCGCTTTTTTGATCAAGTTTTCAAAAGCGTTTAAGATTTGAGAACGAGAGCAAAAAGAGGATTTCTGGTAACTGGGCAAGCCGGTTTTGCCTTTTGGAGTAAAGGGCGTATAAATAGCAATCGTGTTCAATAAATGGTAATTCGCCCCGTATTGCCTCGCATTATAAGGAGGGTCTAAATACAAAATATCCCCTGAAATCTTTCCGATCAACTCGCTAGAATCTTGCTGATACACTTCATTAGCGTTTAAACTCACATCAAAATGAGCGCCTTTTAAGATGAGTTCTTTTTGAGCGCTTTTTTTAAGGCGTTTTAAAAAAGCCCCATAAACTGAAGCGGTGTTAGCCACCTTGTCCGCGCTCTCTAATAGTGATGCGAGCAAAAAATAATACGCGCAATTATCAATGTTTTGAGAAAGCTTAAGCTCTTCAATTTTTAAACGCATCGCATCAATTTTTTGAGCGTTTGTTTCGCTAAAATACTGCCTTGAACTCCCCCCTAAAGAATAATGCGAATAAATAAAGCCCTTTTTTAAAGCAATGTTATTGAGCCTATCAATAAGCTCTTCTTGATTAGGGATTTCTTGAATGTTGCCGATATAATTTTGATTCAAAACAAAGCTATAATATTCCAAATCATTAGAAATAACCTTATTAACGGCTTTTTTAAACGCACGCCCCACAATGCCCGTCCCAGCGAACAGATCACAAAAAATCGCACCAGAGAGATCATTGCCCGCAACCGCATGGATATTTTCCTTAATAAAGGGAATGAGCTTGTATTTAGAACCGATGTAGTTCATTGCAACCGCTATAAAGTAGTTTTTTGATGGTATCCATTTTGATACCCCTCATAATAGCCTTTTTGATGCCCTTCATTGTATATCCTACCATTACAAGTTTTCCTGTATTGTATGGGGTCATATTGATAACAACCCACACAGCCGTCATATTCAGCCTCCCCTTCATAGAAAGGATAACGATTGCCAGGAATTTTTGTTGCGTCAAATCTATAGCCAGTCTCTTTGCATTCTTTACAAATCTGGCGTTTCTTAATCATTACAAGCTTTGCATAAAGCCTGAAAATCATCAAAAGTCTGTGCGTTTGAATCAGAAACTCTTGAATCATCCTTGCGGCCGTCTTTATGATCCACCTCTATTTGAGTGTTTTCAGAGTTGCCGTGTGCACCGCACATAGTGCAACATTGTTGTTTATAGTGGTTTTTAATGTCTTGACGGATACTTTGATTAAAAACACATTCGGTATTATAGCCATTCAAGCGTATTCTATCAATGGAATTTCCTGGAGTTTGCCCTTTATCAAATTCTAATATAAATTTCTAACCAAAGATGAGTTATTCCTACACCAACTCCCCCCATTACCTAGCTGTAATCCTTGGTATTTTTCTACAAATTCTGTAACGCTTACCCAACGACTCACCCCATTTTTATCAGGTTGTGCGAGTTCCAAAAATAACTCTTTTTTACTTTTATTCATCTTTAAAATTCTCTCTATAAAATTTCATAAATTCTAATCAATTTATTTCAAAACAATCCGCATGGCTCAAATTAGCTCAACCGCTTGTCTAGAATTAACGATCCTTTGTGATGGTTTTGGCTTTAGCGCCTACAGCCGTAGAACCCGTGGGTAAATCTGAAAGCACCACCGCATTAGCCCCAATCCTCACATCATCGCCCACGCAAATCGCGCCCAAGACCTTAGCCCCTGCCCCCACTACCACTCGGTTGCCTAAAGTAGGGTGGCGCTTGCCCTTAAACTTGCCCGTGCCCCCTAGAGTTACGCCATGATAAATGGTAACATCATCTCCAATCTCTGTGGTCTCGCCAATCACCACACCCATGCCATGATCAATAAAAAGCCCTCTCCCAATCTTAGCGCCAGGGTGGATTTCTATCCCAGTGATAAAACGCGCTAACTGAGAAAGCGCGCGCGCAATAAAATAAAACCCTTTCTTGTGCAACGCATGCGCTAGGCGGTGGCAAAGCAATGCATGAATGCCCGGATAAAGCAAAAGAACCTCCCACTTATTCCTAGCTGCCGGGTCTTCTTGCAAGACACGCTCCAGGCTATAAGACAAATCCAGCATGATAGAGTCTCCGGTTAAAATATATCTGGATCAACATGACTTAAGCAGATTTTTCTCATCCATTCCAATAAAATTTGATGCAAATTTTTCTTGCCATTATACCTAAACTCACACTCCTTTTAATGGAGTAAAATTAATAGAGTAAAACGCTCTCTCTTTTAATTTCTTTAAATTCTCTTAACAACCCTTTAAAAAAGGCTTAAAAACCCACTAATCAATCATTGATTTGGTATTTATTTGGGATAAAACTATTTTAAATGAAAAAAATAAAAAGCAGATTGAAAAAAATTACTAGTAGTGGTGCCGAAGGTCGGACTCGAACCGACACGGGATTGCTCCCACCAGATTTTGAGTCTAGCGTGTCTACCAATTCCACCACTTCGGCGTTATAGAACAAGGAGTGAGATTATACCCACTTATTCCTTAAAAAAACTTAATGGTGCACTGGGCGAGACTCGAACTCGCACGAGATTGCTCCCACCACCCCCTCAAGATGGCGTGTCTACCAATTCCACCACCAGTGCTAAAAATTTAAAACAAGCATTATAGCTAAATCATGCTTTTTAAGCAATAATTTAGCCCATCAAAAAACCCTTAACTTAAGAATGGGTTACTATAAATAGCGATAATAGCAAACACTAGAGTATAAATCACTTGCGCTTCAATCATCGCCATGGCTACGAACATGGTTGTGAGCAATTTACCGCCCACTCCTGGGTTTCTTGCTGTGCCTGTAATGGTCGCTGCGGCCGCATTCCCCATGCCGATCGCCCCACCAAAAGCGGCAATCCCTAGACCGATCATCGCCCCTAAGATAGAATAGGATTTAATCATATCCATCCCACCCATGCCACCATCATGAGCGAAAGCAACGCCTGCTAAAGCCAGAAAAAATAATGCTAAAAATTTCATTTTCGCACTCCGTTTCAAAAATTGGGCTTGATTTTCATTTCGAATCGTTCCTCTACTTTCAAAAATACAAGCAAGGACTCATTTTAATCTAAATTTGCTTAAAATCTCTTTTAAAAACGCTTTTTAAAAATTTTAAGCCAAATCCAAAGCGATTTTACCCTTATTGAAACTAATCACCCTACACCTGATACTATCGCCTTCTTTTAAAACCACTTGACACCTGTCCATGTTTTGTTTTCTTAACAAGCCTTCGCCCCCCTTAGGCAAGCTTAAAAACGCCCCAAAATCCACGATTCTCTTCACTTGAGCTTCTAGCACCTCATCAATAGCGTATCGCTCCAATTCTTGATCTAAAGAATGCAAATAGTTTAAAATAAATTCTTTAGTTTTTAAAACGCGCTCTTTATTCCCCATGATTTTCACTTCACCGCTCGGTTTGTTCAAATCAATCTTAACCTCAAACCTTTCTACTATCTCTTTAATCACACGCCCCCCTTGACCGATAATTTCTACAATTTTATCTGGAGCGACATTAAAAATTTCAGTTGTGGGCAAATGGGAAAAATTGATCACGATCTTTTCTTTCGCTTCATGCATGATTTTTAAAATATGTTTCCGCGCTTCTTTAGCTTGAAGTAAGGCTTGGTATAAAACCTCTAATTGGATACCGCTCATTTTGGTATCCATTTGCATAGCCGTAATGCCTTCTAAATTCCCGGCAATCTTAAAGTCCATATCGCCTTCGGCGTCTTCTAAACCGCTAATATCGCTTAAAATAGCGTGATCTTGCCCTTCGCTCACCATGCCCATAGCCACCCCAGCGACTAGATCATAAATTTCCACACCGCTTGCATAAAGGGCTAAAGACCCTGCACACACGCTCGCCATTGAGCTTGAACCATTGCTTTCTAAAATCTCAGAAACCAATCGTATCACCTGCTCTTTATTTTTAATGCTCGTTTCTAAGGCTCTTTTAGCTAAATTCCCATGCCCTAATTCGCGCCTTGAAGTCGCGCCAATAGAGCTCGCTTCGCCCACGCAAAAAGGAGGGAAATTATAATGGAACATGAAGCGCTCTTTGATAGGGGCTTTATGCTCCAAACTCTCATGGGTTTGAGCGTCATTATCCGTGCCTAAGACCCCTACGACTAAGCTTTGAGTTTGCCCCCTAGTGAATAAAATGGAGCTGTGCGCCATAGGGAGTAAATCGCTCTCTATTGAAATGGGCCGCACTTCTTCTAACGCGCGCTTATCCGGGCGGATCTTATCTTGAATAATCATGCGTCTGATCTCGGTTTTTTTCACTTTTTCTAAAGACAATTCAATTTCTTCTAAACTGAATTCTGAGTGGGCTTCGCTGATTTTTTTAGCAATTTCATTGAAAACATTTTCTCGCTCGCTCAAAGCAGAACTTTCAATGCCTTTGATGATTTCATCAAAATACTGATTTGTTAATAAATCCAACAGCCTTTCATTAAGGGCTATCCCTTCGCCCTCTTTAAAAAGGAGTTTGTTTTGATAGGGCGTGAAAGCCTCTTCATAAAGCGTGCAGGTTTCTTTCAAACTTTTTTGAGCCAATTCTAAAGCTTCTAACATTAAAGGCTCTTCTAAAGCGTTTAATTTTTGCCCCAAAGATCGCATTTCTATCATGTTCAAACTCTCTTTTGTGCCGGACACGAACAGATCCAAACTGGATTGATTCAAAAGGCTTACGCTAGGGTTAATGATAAATTCGTTATCCACCCTAGCGATCCTGCAAGCGCTCACGCTTTTAATAGGAGCGATATGGGCTAAAAAGAGAGCGGCTGAAGCGGCGTTTAAAGCAGAAACTTGCAAATCGTTTTCAATATCATGGCTTAAAACCATTAAAGTGATTTGCGTAGGGTAGCGGTAATCTTTAGGGAATAAAGGGCGTAAAGTCCTGTCTATGAGCCTAGAGGTTAAGATTTCAAAATCTTGCGCCCTGCCTTCTCTTTTAACAAAACCGCCAGGAATTTTACCGGCAGCATACGATTTTTCTAAAAACTGCACCACTAAAGGCAGAAAATCTTCACTCACAGGCTCTCTTTCTACGCACACGCTCGCTAAAATAAGAGTTTTTCCTAAGCGATACATTAAAGAGCTAGTGGCTTGTTTGGCCACTTGTTTGAGAGCGAATTCTTCGGTTCTGTTACCAGAGTTGATGGTGATAAAATCCATATTTAATGTTCCTTTTTGAGATTGGACGCGTTGTTAGCGCCCAAGTATTTTTCAATTTCTTCATTGCTTAATCGCTTGAGTTCTTTATAATGATGCTCCACAGAGACAAAACATTCAGGGCGGTACACGCTAATCACCCCATCGCACAAACCTTCTAAGCCTTGAGCGACATTTTGCGCGACAATGGGGGTTAAAATATAAATGTCTTGGCATTCTCTTTTCAAGCAAGTTTGCACGCCCAACCCTGCTCTAAACCCGGTTTCAATCCCCCTATCTACGATAAAAATATTTTTATCTTTTAAGCTTTTGATCGCATTGCCTTTGCGATACTGATAGATATGGGACAAAATGTCTTCTTCATAAGCTCGCTTGGCTTCCCCATAAACATAGTCTAAAGTGATGTCAAAGGAATTGATCAAACTTTCATTCATCACTATATCCATGCTCTCACTCACCAAAGCGATCTCGCATTTTGAGTTTAAAGGGGCTAGGATAGGTTCTAAAAAAAGTATATCATAAGTCGCTCCAAATTTTTGCGCTAAAGCGTTAGCTAAATACAAAGCGTTAAAACTCAAAGCGAGCATGATGGAATCTTTTAAATCAATGTGGCGCGTGTGGATTTCATTGATCAATTTGTTCAAAGCGTCTTCTTCATTGATAAAACGCATGCCCTCTATATCAGTGATATGGCTAAAATCCGTATTCAAATGCATTCCTTTTTTTTATTTACGCTGTAAAGAGCGGTAAGTTACATTGGTTTTAGTGATCGGTGAAAAGTCTAATTCTAGCTTAACATAGTTATTTTCAAACACTCTTATAGGCTGGTTGGGATCGCCAGTAAGGATAGGGCGTCTTTGGTTGACGAATTGAAAGCCAATCCCAAAACAACGGATTTTTTTATAAATCCCCACATTCCAATTCAAAACCACGTTATTTCTAATATCATAACCCACATCCGCGCTCATGGAAAAATACCCAAAGTCATTGCTAAAACCCGCCTTTAAATAATCCGCAGGATTTTCTACAATGCTATTAATCCCACTGCTAAAATTGTTCCTTAAAAAATAAGAGAGGTTAAAGCTTAAAAATTTGCGTTGGTAATTGGCGTTCACAGAGATTTCTTCTAGGCGGTTTTGATAAAACGAATAAAAGACATTCCCAAAGATGTTCAATCCCGTTAAGGGCGAAAACCCGATCTTGCTCTCTAATGGCATTTTAAAGGGCGAAACTTTATCGTCAAGATTGATGAGTTGCGATATTTTAAAATACAACAACTCTTTCCCTCCTAAGCCATAAAGGTATTGCGTTAGGGTTAAATTCACCGTCTTATTGCTTGCATCGCTAGGTAAAATGCTATTAGGATTCCACACGGAGTCATACAAGTGCCCTTGATAATCGTAATCTCTCAATAAAGGCGAAGTGTAGCTGTTTAGAGCTTGCGCGCTTAAAGCATACATGTTTTGAGAAAATAAGCCATTCTTAAAGGTGTAATAAGGGATGTTGAAAATCGCTTCCAGTTGGATCGTGTGGAAAAGCTTGTTGTATTCTCTGGCTAAATCCGTATTGACATACATGGAAAAATTTGAAGACACAAAGTTCCCAAATTCCCTTGATTCATTAGGGATCGTAGGCACGAAAGAATTTTTAGATTGCATTAAAGCCACATTAGATAGTTGGAGATCATTCCAAAGCCCTAAAGATAAATACTTTTTAAACAAAGAAAATTGCAAGCCCACCGGCACATTCAAAGCGTTTTGCACATAGCCATAGCCGATCTCTCTTGCGGTGTTTCTAAACTGATAATCCACCGAATACAATAAATTCCTAAAATACAAAGAATTTAAATATTTATGGTATTGCAAATTAGGGACAGATTGGAAAGTGCGGTTATTGTTGATTTTATTCAGGTTTAAAAAATACTTGATATTCAAGCCGTAATAATTGTTTTCTGTTTGCAAATAGTAATTCGCCCTAGACATGTGCGTGGCGTCTGTGATGCGCTTATTAACCTTTTCAAAACGCACATAGTCCAAATCATTCATGTATAAAAAGTCAATGTAATGCCCGTTGTCAATATTAGATTTAAGATGGAAGTATTTTTGTAAAGTGTCCCTACTGGAGCTTAAAAATTCAAACCCGTAGATATTTTGATTCCTCAAATCATAGCGTTTGACGTATTGGGTGTAATTCCTAAAATAGCGCGCATTGAATAAAAACCTGTCGTCTTTAGAGTTGATGTAGCGCGCTTCAAAATTCAAGCCAAAACCCCTTTTATAGCGGATTTGTGGGGTAAAGGTCATATCCCATGAGTTTTTGGGGGCTAAATAAAAGGGTTGCAAATAAATAAAGCCGTCTAAATTGGAAGTACCAAACTCAGGGTATAAAAACCCGGTAGTTCTTTTATTGCTAGTGGACATGAAAATATAGGGCAAATACAATACAGGAATATCACCGACATAGATCTTAGGATTCCACATAGACAAATGCGATTTTTGCATGTTGAATGAGCCTGAAGTCGCATTGACATGCCAAATGGGGTTATCAATGCTACACCCTGAAGCGCTCATGTTTTTAATCTTATATTTTTGATCCTTCCCGCTAGCAATATCCGCGCTCACCCAAATCCCGCTCACGCTGTCTTGGACATAAAAGGGGAAAATGATTTCATATTTTTCATTCAAACTCAATTTCACATAATCGGTTTTAACGAGCAAACCCTCGCCCCTATAAACCTTGATATTCCCCTCTAATAACGCTTCTTTGGTTTTAGTGTCATAACGCACATTGTCCGCTAGAATATACACATCATAATTCAATAAGATCGCATTCCCTGAGGCGGTTATCACATTGTCTTTAGCGCTCACTTTATCCGCAAGGATTTCAAAAATCTTATGGTTTTGTTTGTCAAATCGTTGCATAGCGATTTCTTTAGCGTCTGATACGCTCAATAACAAAAAAAACACCGCATAAAACCAACGAATCATTTTAAAACAACACCAAAAGACTTTTGCTTTTTTCTTCATGCCACGCCCTATGATAGGGGTTTTTAAATACTACAAACCATAAAAAAGGGCATAGAAAAACCACGATTTTTAACCCTAAACGCTTCAATAAAATAACCCTACTGGGGCAATCTGCTAAATAAATATCAATGATCTTAATCCTAAAAACCAGTTTAGCCAAACTCATCTTGCACAAACACACAAAAAAGATTTCATAAACGCCATACAAGATGATAAAACCCATCACAACAAACGCGCTGTAATAAATGGGGTTAGTTAGCCAATATAAAGAATGTAAAAAAGTGCATGCCTTTAAAAGATCGCTCAATAAAAACGCCACCAATAAACTATCGGTTAAAAACGCTAAGATGCGCCAATACAAGGGGCATAAACGCATTTTTTCACGCATAAGGAGTGTTTCTATGATTTCAGTTTCTTCTTTTTCTAAATTTGGAGAACGCATTCAAAAACAAACAAGACAAACCCCCTTCATTTGTCTTAAACTTTAACCCTTAAGAATATTCTTTCAAATCTAACACCTTAAAACCAATATCCTTGCGATAAAACATGCCTTCAAAATGCACCTTTTGAGCGATTTCATAAGCATGGTTTCTAGCCTCTAATAAAGATTTTCCCCTACCAATGGCAAAGATCACCCTCCCCCCACTGCTTTCAAACACGCCGTTATCCTGCTCCACCTCCCCTAAAATCAAATGGCCCTTTTTTTCATCAACCGGATCAATATAAAGGGTTTGTTTGGGCGAAGAGCTAGTGGGGTAATTCCTAGAAACAAGTGCCACGCTCATCACAAATTCTTTAGAAAACACCAATTCAAGAGAATGCAATTCCCCTTTGGCTGTGGCTAAAAACAAATCTAATAGCGGATTTTCTACAAGGGGTAAAATCGTCTGGCATTCAATGTCTTTAAAACGCACGCTAAAATCCAATAAATACGGCTCTAAAACGCCCTTTTCTTCTATGATTACAATTTCAGCGAGTAAAACCCCTTTAAAAGGCGTGTTGTCAGCCTGAAGTTTCTCTAAAGTGGGTTTAAAAATATGATTTTTTATTTTCTCTTCTAATTCATTAGAGAAAAAGTTTGCAGGAGCGATGGCCCCCATACCCCCTGTATTGACCCCGTTATCCCCCTCTAATAAGCGTTTGTAGTTTTGGCAAAAGGGCAACAAGATAAAATCATCATTGGCTATGAGCGCTGTAACTGAAAGCTCAAACCCCTCTAAAAAAGGCTCTATGATCACAGGCTCATTGCTTTGTTTTAAAGCGTCTTCAAGGATTTTTAGTGCTTCTTCTTCTTGATGGACAATGCTTGTGTTTTTATTCAACGCTTTAATCACTAAGGGGAAAGAAGCGTTTTGAATGTAACTCAAAGCTTCTTTTAAATCGTTTGTTTCAAAGTAAGACGCGCTTTTAATACCACACTCTTTAACAAAAGCTTTCATATAGCTTTTAGAAGCCTCTAACTTAGCCGCTTCTTTAGAAGCCCCAAACACTAAAATCCCCGCTTTTTCTAGCATCTCTGTAAGCCCTAAAACCAAAAGCTCTTCTTCTGAAATGATGGCTAAATGGATCTGTTTTTTCAGGGCTAATTCCACGATATGCTCGTAATGTTCGCATTCCAGATTTTCGCCTAAATCTTGAGTGCCACCATTACCCAAACAAAAATACAAAGCATTCACTCGCTCATCTTGCTGAAGCCTTTGAGCCAAAGCATACTCTCGCCCCTTATTCCCCACAATTAAAACATTATAGTTATTGTTATCTTTCATGTCTTCCCTAAAATGTGGTTGTTTTTAAACCCAGATGACCGCTACTTTTACATGCGCATAAGTTCAACAAACCTACACTAATAAGGCTAGGAGGATTTTCTTAGGGGCAGATTTAAAAAATGCCATCACACAAAAACCACTACCTTAGCCTAACTTATTTTTTCAACGAACTTGCCATCAATAAGAAACACGAATCATCTAGGCGATTCTTACAATTATACTTAAATTTTAAAGAAATTCCATGCAAAAATATTCAAGCGATCCGTGATAGTTTTGATTGGCGTTTGGGCGTTTTAAGAGAAACTGACTGATTTATTTCAGCCTTTCTTTATACGCTACCTCCAAACTGCTATATCCTTTTTTTAATTCCCCCACATCCCCAAAAGCCACTACTTTGGCTTCTTTTAAAAAAATCGCGCTGTCTAAATATTTTTCCACATCCACCACCAAATGCGTAGAGACTAACAAGCTTGCGTTTTGGCTAAATTCCTTAGCGATGAGTTCAAAAATCTCTTCTCTTGCAATAGGGTCAATCCCAGCCACCGGCTCATCAAAAAGATACAAAGAAGCGTTTCGTGATAGGGTTAAAATCAGCTGTAATTTCTCCCTCATGCCTTTTGAAAGGGCTTTGAACTCTCTTTTTAAAGGCACGCTGAAGCGTTTGAGTAAATCTAGGGCTTTTAATGAATCAAAATCGCTGAAAAAATCCTTGTAAAAAGCGATCGCTTTTAAAGGCGTTAATTTAGGATCTAAAAAATCCCCATCGCTTAAAAACGCCACGCTTTTTTTCGTCTCTATGCCGATCTTTTGATTTAAAATTCTCACTTCCCCTTGATAGTTCAAATTCAATCCGGCTAAAATCTTTAACAGAGTGGTTTTACCCGCTCCATTAGGGCCTAAAAGCCCTATAAATTGCTGTTTGGGTAGTTTTAAATTGATATTGTCTAGCGCTTTTAAACTCCCATAGTTTTTAGTCAAATTCTCTATTTCTACTAGCATTTTAATTCCCCAAATTTGCGCACTCTTTTGTAAAAATCGCTAATGATATTTTCTAAATCTTTAGGGGTGAAATCAGGCCATAAAATCGGCGTGAAAAACAATTCCGCATAGCTGGACTGCCACAATAAAAAATTAGACAAGCGCATTTCCCCCCCTGTTCGTAACAATAAATCTACTTCCGGCAAATCATGCGTGTCTAAACGATTAGAAATTTCATTTTCTAAGCTTTCTAAAGGGTCTATATTGTTAGGTGGGTTTTCTAGCAAGCTTTTAAACGCCCTTGAAAGCTCGTTTTTAGATCCGTAATTAAGGGCTAAAACTTGCGTAAAATCCTTAAAATGCCTGGTATCGTTTTCAAGCCGTAAAATCGTATCTCGTAATTCTTTAGAAAAGCCCTCTAAATCCCCTATCGCCCTGAAGCGTATGTTGTTATTTAAGTAAGTGGATCGCTCATCTTTAAGGTATTTTTTAAGCATTTTCATTAAAAAATCCACTTCACTTTTGGGGCGTTTCCAATTTTCCGTAGAAAAAGCGTATAAAGTCAAGCATTCTAACTTATGATTAGCGCACCAAATCGTAATGTCTTTTAGGGTTTTTACGCCTTTTTTATGCCCATAAGCCCTAGCTTTATTCTTTAATTTAGCCCACCTGCCATTACCATCCATAATAATGGCAAGATGTTTGAGAGTGTTATCCAATGCCTTTACCCTTTAAAGAAAGTCTTTAATTATACACCATTAAAGCGTGCAAGCATCCACTAAATAAGCGATATGCTGCCAAGCGAATTGGGTTTTTTCACTCAAACCGATTTCACAAGTGCTAGAAGTGGAAAAGCCCCTTTTAAGATCATAGGATTGGTAAAACGCTTGAAAGCCGTTTAAAGCGCTCTCGTTCAATTCAGGGGTGAAAAAGCCCTTATTCCCCGCAAAACCGCAACAACCCGTCTCTTTGTGGATAACAATCTCGCCCAAAGTACATTTTTTAGCCAAATTCAATAACAATTCTTCTTTATTTTCTAACTTTAAAGCGCACATCGTGTATAACCCTATGTCTTCGTTAATGGGGTTGAATTTTAATTTTGGGCTTAAAACTTCTTCAATATAGACGCTCAAATCATAGACTTTCAAATCCTTATAAGCTTTCATTTGCTTGATAAAATGCGTCGAACATGCGCTATGGTCTAAAACGATCGGTATTTTTCCCCCATCGCTTAATTGTAAAAAAATCGCATGGTTTTTTTCATTGTTTTGTTTGGTTAAGGCGGTGTAATTGATAAAGGCTTTCCCGCAACAAAGTGCATCCAATCCATTAGGATACACTACCGAAACTTTGGCTTTTTGGCATAAGGATTCAAACACTTCTTGAATGCATCTTTTATCCGCCATTTTGGTTGATGGAGCGAACGAGCGGTTGATGCAGGTACTGAAATAAATGACTTTTTCTTCGCTTTTGTGCGTTTTATTTTCTAAAGGATAGTCGTTGTTTTTGGGCATGTAATGAAAGGCTTTGGGGAAAGGTTTGATGAATTTTTTAATCCCTTTAGTTAGGCTCACTAAGTTGTGAGGGCCTATGAGTTTTTGAACCACAAAAGCGCTTTTTAAAGAAAAACGAGCCATGCTTGTGGTTGTTTGCATGTGATTAAGGATCTTTGAAGCGATCTTTTCGCCTTTAGGGTTTTTTTGATAATGATTTAGGGCGATGATCCCGGTATCAATTTTTAAAGGGCATAAAGTGGAACACATATGGCACACCGCGCAAGTGGCGTGGGCTAAGTATTCAGACTCTTTTAAAAGCTCATCTAATAAAACCTGATCTTCATCATGACCATGACTTACCCTTTCTTTTAAACGCTCTATCTCTCTGTGGATAACGATGCGTTGTCGTGGCGTTAAGGATAAATCTTTGCTGGGGCAGATCCTTTCACAAAACCCACATTCCATGCACATGTCCAAATGCTCTTCAATAGGGTAAATGCTCTTTAAATTTTTAGTGTGGATTTCTTTATCGTTTGTGATGATCACATCAGGGTTTAAAAGGCCATTAGGATCAAACAATTCTTTGATTTGTTTGTGGATCTTATAGGCTTTTTCTCCCCACTCCATTTCCACAAAAGGGGCTACCATCCTGCCTGTGCCATGTTCGGCTTTAATGGAGCCAGAGCTTTCGCTCACCATTAAAAACATCTCAGAAACTAAATTTTCAAACGCTTTTCTTTCAGCTTCATTTTCTAAAATCGGCGTAACGACAAAATGCAAATTCCCGCTTAACGCATGCCCAAAAATAATGCCATTATCCTTAAAGCCATGTTTTTTTAAAAGCCCTTCAATCGCTTTTGCCCCCTCTACAAAATCCTCTTTGCTGAAGCACACATCTTCAATGATCACAGAGCTTTGGCTTTTTCTTTTTGACGCTGCGATAGGGAAAATGCCTTTTCTGATCTTCCACCACGATTGATAAATATCAGGATCACTACTGATTTGAGAATCTAAAACGACCGGTATCGCATTCAAAGCGTTTAAAATCGTTTGCATGTTGTTTTCTAAAATCAAAGGATCATCGCTTTCGCTTTGAATGAGTAAGCATGCGTTAGGCTCTTTGATTTCTAAAATCACGCTAGGCATGCCCTCTAAATTTTTCACGCTCTTTAAGGACGCATAATCCATAAGCTCTGCTGAAGAAATCATTTCAGGCTGTTTGGCTTTTAAGGTAGCTAAGATTTGAGCGGCTTTGGCGCATTGCTCTAAATTTTCATAAAACAATAACGCGCAAGTTTTATAGGCGTAGTCTTTCACGCATTCTAATCCCACGCTTGAAATAAAGCCTAAAGTCCCCTCAGAGCCTATGAACAAATGGCTGATGATTTCAATCGGATCTTCAAAATCAATGAGAGCGTTTAAGCTATAGCCGGTGGTGTTTTTGATCTCGTATTTTTTCTTAATTAAAGCGTGCAATTCTTTATCTTTTAAAATCTCTTTTCTTAAATTCAAAACCCCTTCAATCAAATCCTTGCGCGCGTTTTTGAAATTCTCAACGCTCTCTTGATTAGCCGTGTCTAAAAGAGCGCCATCAGCTAAAATGACTCTTAAGGATTTTAGGGTTTTGTAGCTGTTTTGCTCCACTCCGCAACACATCCCGCTAGCGTTATTAGCGACAATCCCCCCTATCATGGCGGTGTTTATCGTAGCGGGATCCGGGCCTATTTTTTTATGGTAAGGTTTTAATAAAGCGTTCGCATGGCTTCCTATGACTCCGCATGAGAGCTGAATGCTTTGAGCGTTGTCTAAAATTTGAGCGTCTTTGAAAAAATGCGTAACCATAACCAGCACCCCATCGCAACTCGCCTGCCCTGATAAGGAGCTACCAGCCGCTCTAAAAGTCAATGAAACGCCATGCTTTTTGGCTAAAGCACAAAGCTTTTGAACTTCTTCTTCATTCTTCACCCAAGCGACTATTTTAGGGATATAACGATAACATGACGCGTCAATGCCATAAGCCAAACGGCGTAAATAATCCTTAAAGATCCGCTCGTTTAAAAACCCGCTCGCTTCGGTAAAAAAAGCATGATAATTTTCTTCCACGCACACTCCTTAAACATTCTTATTTATCAAATCATTGTAACATAACCTTACTTTAAAAATTAAGGATAAACATGCTTGAAGATTATGCGATCAGTTTGGAAGAAGTCAATTTCAATGATTTTATCGTGGTGGATGTGCGCGAATTGGACGAATATGAGGAATTGCATTTGCCTAACGCTACGCTCATTAGCGTCAATGACCAAGAAAAGCTCGCTGATTTTTTAGCCCAACACAAAGATCAAAAAGTGTTGCTCCATTGCAGGGCTGGTCGCAGGGCTTTAGATGCGGCTAAAAGCATGCACGAATTAGGCTATACGCCCTATTATTTAGAGGGCAATGTCTATGATTTTGAAAAATACGGCTTTAGAATGATCTATGATGACACTTGTGCTAAAAAAAACTAGGCATGAGGGAGATTGTATGGGTGCATTCTCAAAGAATCGCCCCCTATAAAACTCTCATCTTAAACGAGTTGCACTACTATCCTTTAGAATTAGATCCAACCCCTTTTAACGCCCTGATTTTCACTTCTAAAAATGCGGTGTTTTCCTTGCTAGAAACCCTAAAAAACAGCCCCAAACTCAAAATTTTACAAAACATTCCTGCTTACGCTTTGAGCGAACCCACCGCAAAAACTTTACAAGATCACCATTTTAAAGTCGCCTTTATAGGGGAAAAAGCCCATGGCAAAGAATTTGTTCAAGAAATCCTTCCTTTATTGGAAAAAAAAAGCGTTTTGTATCTTAGGGCAAAAGAGATTGCCTCTTCTTTAGACGCCATTCTTTTAGATCATGGCATTGATTTCAAGCAAGCCGTTGTTTATGAAAACAAGCTCAAACATTTAACCTTAAGCGAACAAAACGCCCTAAAACCCAAAGAAAAGAGCATTCTTATTTTTACCGCTATAAGCCATGCAAAAGCCTTCTTGCACTATTTTGAATTTTTAGAAAATTACACCGCTATAAGCATTGGCAACACGACCGCTCTTTATTTGCAAGAGCAAGGCATTCAAAGTTATAGCGCCAAAAAGCCCTCCTTGGAGGCGTGTTTAGAACTGGCTTTGAGTTTGAGGGTTAAAGAATGTTAAAAACATCTCATTATAATGCTCTCAGTTATTTTTTAAAGGATGATGCATGAATTTTGTCTTTTTATGGGCCGCTTTAGGGGGGGCTATAGGGAGTTCGTTAAGGTATTTTGTGGGCAAAATGATGCCCAGTAAATTTTTAATGTTTGAAAGTTTTCCTTTAGGGACTTTTAGCGTGAATCTCATAGGGTGTTTTGTCATCGGCTTTATGGGGCATTTGGCTGTTAAAAAAGTTTTTGGTGATGATTTTGGGATTTTCTTTGTAACTGGGGTTTTAGGGGGTTTTACGACCTTTTCTTCTTATGGGTTAGACACTTTAAAACTCTTGCAAAAATCCCAATACATTGAAGCCGTTTCTTATGTTTTAGGCACTAACATTTTAGGGCTTATTGGGGTGGCTATCGGGTGGTTTTTGGCTAAAAATTTTGTAGGCATTCATTAAAAAACGCTTTCTAGCGTTTTATTAACGCTTGATTGAAGCAAAGCCTACAATCACAACAGCCACAAAGCCATTTCATCGGCCATGAAAAAATCGCTCGCTACCAAGCGGTTATTTTTAATGAAAGCCTTATTTTCTTCAATCAAAAACTTTACTTTATTTTCATCTAAGAAACTAAGCTCAACCCCAAGCACGCACCTTAAGCCTAAAAACAATTTTTCTAAGCGCTTGTCTTGTTTATTAAGCGTTTCAACTTGGCGTTTTAGGGGGTCTTTGATGTAGTTTTCTATGAGTTTTTTCGCATAAAAGCGCTCATTCGCCACGCAGCCTACAGCCCCAGCCCCGCACCCTAAGTAATCTTTAGCCCCCCAGTAAGCCAAATTATGTTTGACTTGATAATTTCTAGCGTAATTAGACACTTCGTATTGCTTGAAAGAAAAGCCCTCTAAAGTCTCTTTTACCACATTGTCAAAATCCACGCTTGAGGGTTTTTTGGCGTTTTTTTCTAAATTCGTGTTTTTTTCAATACTCAAAGCGTAAGCGCTCAAATGGTTGATAGGGAGTTCTTTAGCGAGCTTTAGTTCTTCTTTTAAGGAGGTTTCATTGTCTAATGGGGTGTTATAAATCAAATCAATGCTGACATTTTCAATCCCGCTTTTTAAAATGGTTTCTATCACGGGAGCGATATTTTTGGAATGTTGGCGCTCTAAAAACAATAATTTATCCTCTCTAAAACTTTGCACCCCTAAACTCAAGCGGTTGATCCCTAAATCTTTTAAGCCTTGACACCAAGCTTTAGAAATCAATTCGGGGTTAGCTTCAGTGGTGATCTCACAATCCATGCTCAAGCGCGCATTGTAGTAAATGCTTTCAAAAATCCTTTCAAAAGACTCCACGCTTAAAGTGTTAGGCGTGCCGCCGCCAATAAAAATACTTTCAATTTTTTCATGGGTTTGACTTAACGCATGCTTTAAATCCAGGCACAACGCTTGAGTGTATTCTTCTTTTAGCCCATGCTTATCTTCATAGGAATTGAAAGCGCAATAACCGCATTTATTTTCACAAAAGGGGATATGAATGTATAAAATCATATTTATTTCTCTCATTTTCATGTCATTTTAAGCGAAACTTAAACTTGTAATTGTATCATTTTAAGATCATTTTGATAAGTATGAGGAGACACACTATGAAAAAGGTTATTGTGGCTTTAGGCGTTTTGGCGTTCGCAAACGCTTTAATGGCAACCGATGTTAAGGCTCTTGTAAAAGGTTGTGCCGCTTGCCATGGGGTTAAATTTGAAAAGAAAGCTTTAGGCAAAAGCAAAATCGTCAACATGATGACTGAAGCAGAAATTGAAAAAGATCTTATGGATTTTAAAAGCGGTGCTAATAAGAATCCTGTCATGACCGCGCAAGCTAAAAAATTAAGCGATGAAGACATCAAAGCTTTAGCCAAATACATCCCCACTCTCAAATAAACCCTTTTAGTTTTAATAGTGCTGTTTGGGCGCTATTAAAATGAGTTTCAAGCCCTTTTTTTTAATTTTTGATTTTAATGGCATTCTTAACCCTACTTAAAGCCAGCATGCATTATAATACCATCTTAATCAAACAAGAAAGAGCTAAAATAAAGACCTATGCTACATAAAAAATATCGTCCTAATGTTGCGGCTATCATTATGTCGCCAGATTACCCTAATACATGCGAAATTTTTATCGCTGAGCGCATAGATATTGAAGGAGCGTGGCAATTCCCCCAAGGGGGCATTGATGAGGGCGAAACCCCTTTAGAAGCGCTCCATAGAGAATTATTAGAAGAAATTGGCACGAATGAAATAGAGATTTTAGCGCAATACCCCAGATGGATCGCCTATGATTTCCCAAGCAATATGGAGCACAAATTCTATTCGTTTGACGGGCAAAAGCAACGCTATTTTTTAGTGCGCCTAAAGCATGCTAACAACATTGATTTGAACAAGCACACGCCAGAATTTAGAGCTTACCAATTCATCCATCTTAAGGATTTGCTTAAAAAAATCGTTCCCTTTAAGCGTCAAGTGTACCGCCAAGTCATTGCTTATTTCAAAAGAGAGGGGTATTTAGGGTGTTAATCGTTCAAAAATACGGCGGCACGAGCATGGGTAGCGTAGAAAGGATCCACAATGTCGCTCAAAGGGTTTTAGAAAGCGTTAAATTAGGGCATCAGGTGGTGGTGGTGGTTTCAGCGATGAGCGGCGAAACCGATAGGCTTTTAGAATTTGGAAAGAATTTTAGCCATAACCCTAACAAGCGAGAAATGGACAGGATCGTCAGCGCGGGGGAATTGATTTCAAGCGCGGCTTTGAGCATGGCGTTAGAGAGGTATGGGCATAGGGCCATTTCCTTGAGCGGGAAAGAAGCGGGTATTTTAACCAGTTCGCATTTTCAAAACGCCGTGATCCAATCCATTGACACCCAACGCATCACAGGGCTTTTAGAAAAAAACTACATTGTGGTGATCGCTGGGTTTCAAGGCGCTGATATTCAAGGCGAAACAACGACTTTAGGGCGTGGAGGGAGCGATTTGAGTGCGGTCGCTTTGGCCGGGGCTTTAAAAGCGCATTTGTGTGAAATCTATACGGATGTAGATGGCGTTTATACCACCGATCCGCGCATTGAAGAAAAGGCTCAAAAAATCGCGCAAATCAGCTATGATGAAATGCTTGAATTGGCTTCTATGGGGGCTAAAGTGTTGTTAAACCGCTCGGTAGAATTAGCCAAAAAACTCAGCGTGAAGTTAGTGACTCGCAATTCGTTTAACCATAGCGAAGGCACGCTCATTGTCGCTGAAAAAGACTTTAAAGGAGAACGCATGGAAACCCCTATAGTGAGTGGGATCGCATTGGATAAGAATCAGGCTCGTGTGAGTATGGAGGGCGTGGAAGATCGGCCTGGCATTGCCGCTGAAATCTTTGGCGCTTTAGCGGAGTATCGCATTAACGTGGATATGATAGTCCAAACGATCGGCAGAGACGGCAAAACCGATTTGGATTTTACGATCGTCAAAACCCAAATAGAAGAAACCAAGCAGGCCTTAAAGCCTTTTTTAGTGCAAATGGATTCCATTGATTATGATGAAAATATCGCTAAAGTTTCCATAGTGGGCGTGGGCATGAAGTCGCATTCTGGGGTGGCGAGCATCGCTTTTAAAGCCCTAGCCAAAGACAATATCAATATCATGATGATTTCCACAAGCGAGATTAAAATTTCGGTTTTGATTGACATTAAATACGCTGAATTAGCGGTTAGAACCTTGCATGCGGTGTATCAATTAGATCAATGAAAAATTTCTACGACTGGATCAAAGAATTTGTGCGCGATCAGGGGGAGTTTATCGCCCAACAAAGCGGGTGGTTGGAATTAGAGCGATCAAGCTACGCCAAACTCATCGCGCAAACCATTTCGCATGTGCTTAATGGCGGATCGTTATTAGTGAGCGCGGATTCTTCTAGGCGCTGGTTTTTAAACTACATTCTTTCTAACTTAAACCCTAAAGATTTAAAAGAGCGCCCCTTATTGTCCGTCATTGATTTTAACGCTTCTTCTTTCTACCCCAAAAACGATGCGAATCTCTCTCTAGCCACCATAGAGATGACTTATCAAAACCCCATGTTTTGGCATGTTGGGAGGGTTGAAAATGAAAGCTTGAAAACCTTACTACTGAGTAAAATCCCTAGTTTTTTATGGCTTTTTGAAGAGCTTAAAGAAGATTGCCTGCTTTTAAAAGAGCATGATAGTTTGCTAGATTATAAATTATTGCAACTCTTCAAACTCTTTGAAAACGCGCTTTTTAGCGCGCTATACAATAAGGTTACTCTGTGAAAAACTCCAACCGCCTTATTTATACGGACAATCTTGAAGAGAGCCTAGAAGAGACCGCAAGCCTTTTTAAAAATCATATTAAATTCTACACGGAAATTATTGAAAAAGACAAAAAGGTGATCAAAACTTTTAACAAGGATTTTAAAATAGAGCATGCCAAAGAAGTGATTTCAAAGGCCCATCTCAAACACAGCGAACTGAACGCCTTTTTAATCGCCGCTCCTAGCTATGGCATAGAAGCCCAAAACGCGCTTTTAAAAATCTTAGAAGAACCCCCAAATAACGTTTGTTTTATCATGTTCGCTAAAAGCCCAAACCATGTTTTAGCCACCATTAAATCCCGCCTAATCAAAGAAGACAAGCGCCAAAAAATCCCCCTAAAACCTTTAGATTTGGATTTATCAAGGCTGGATTTGAAAGATATTTATGCGTTTTTGAAAAATTTAGACAAAGAAAATTTTGATTCCAGAGAAAATCAGAGGGAAAAAATTGAAAGCCTGTTAGAGAGTATCCACAGACACCAAATCTGTTTAAATGAGCAAGAATTGCAAGCCTTTGATTTAGCGATCAAGGCTAACAGCTCTTATTACAAGCTCAGCTATAATCTTTTACCACTGCTTTTAAGCCTTTTATCCAAAAAGAAAACGCCATGATTGTAAAACGCCTTAACCCTGATGCGCTCAAAAACGCTCTGCAAAAAATAGGCCCAGAAAAGATCGCACAAGATCGCATGCACCAAAAAGGCGTTAGCTTTGTTTTTGAAATCCAACATCTGCCCTTAAGCGCAACGCTCATTTTAAAGCAAGAGGCCATAAGCGTTGGGGGCGATTTTGCCACGCCAAGAGATTGCATTTTAGCTAAAGAGCCTTTTTATGATGGGGTGTTGATTGCGAACGCTAACCAATTAGAACGCCTTATTGTGAAGTGCCATTCCCAACCCTTTGGGCTTAAACATTTAGCGCAAGAATTAAAAAGCCACCTCAAAGCCCCTAAGCCTAACACCCCACAGATCATGGCAATCTTGAATCTCACGCCGGATAGTTTCTATGAAAAGAGCCGTTTTAGTAGCAAAAAAGCGCTTGAAGAAATCTATCAATGGCTAGAAAAGGGTATCACGCTCATTGATATAGGCGCGGCCAGTTCAAGACCGCAGAGTGAAATCATTGATCCAAAAACAGAGCAAGATCGCTTAAAAGAAATTTTACTAGAGATCAAATCCCAAAAGCTCTACCAATGCGCGCATTTTAGCATAGACACCTACCATGCCCAAACCGCCCAAATGGCTTTGGAGCATTGTTTTTCTATCCTTAATGACGTGAGCGGTTTTAATAGTATTGAAATGCTAGAAGTCGCACGAGATTACAAGCCCACTTGCGTTTTAATGCACGCTCAAAAAACCCCCAAAGACATGCAAGAAAATGTTTTTTACCACAATCTGTTTGATGAAATGGATCGCTTTTTTAAGGAAAAACTAGAGGTTTTAGAAAAATACGCACTTCAAGACATTATTTTAGATATTGGGTTTGGATTCGCTAAATTAAAAGAGCATAATTTAGCCTTAATCAAGCACTTAAGCCACTTTCTTAAATTCAAAAAACCCCTATTGGTAGGAGCGAGCCGTAAAAACACGATCGGGCTTATCACCGGGCGTGAAGTTCAAAACCGGCTCGCTGGCACTTTGAGCTTGCATTTAATGGCGCTGCAAAATGGGGCGAGTATTTTAAGAGCGCATGATATTGATGAGCATATAGATTTAATCAAGGTGTTTAAGAGTTTGGAAGAAGCGGATTGAACCCAATTTTGGTTTTAATTTAATCAAAAACATTGGTGATAAAAAACGCTCAAAAGCGTTTTTGATGATTAATGCCCCATTTAGCCCTAGCATTCAAAGAACCACATCCATAGACGAAGGGTTGTTGTAAGCGTTTTGGTAGCGTTGCAAAAAATCGTTATGGTTGGTGGCGTTAAAGGTTTGAAAGGCTTTTTTGTGCAAGCCATTCACCGGTTGCTTGGGGGCGCTTTCCACTTCTTTAGAGAATTTCCCGTTATAAAAATCCGTCAAACTATAAAGCGACTGGGCGGCAAGGCGTTTTTGGCTCTCATCCATTCCGGCCGTAGCCCTTAAAAAAGCCTCATACTCTCTATCGCTCATCAATTCTAACACCAAAAAGCCGTAAGTCTCTCGCTTGTCAGGGTTAAAGGGGAGGTTTTCTGTTGGAGCGTCCTTTTTTTCTCGCTCTATTTTTTCTGTGCTTTCAATAGGAGCTAGGTCTTCTTTAGGAGCGCTTTTAGCGTTTAAAAGCCCATAGAGATTAGAATCAAATTGATTGATAGAAGAAACAGCCATGTGAATTTCCTAAAATTGGATTTTACGCTAATATTAAGCAAAATTCATTCCATAATGAGACTAAAAAATTCAAAAAGCGATGGATTAAAAGTTTTTCTAATGGTGGCATTCAAACCCTTTAAAAAGGGTCTAGGAGTTTATTTTCAAAAAGGATTCGTGTTTTTGTGTTTTCATATTTCTATAAGGAGCTTAAAATGGATAAACAAAAGGTAAAACTCCTAGAGCGTTGTTATAGCATGATTTTACCAATCAATGCAACTTTTATGCATTTAGAGCTTAAAAACTTTAATCCTTAATTAGAGATTTTAGGTTAAACTACCCTAAAAATCTTTATTGATGGGTAAAAGGCATGTGTAATACCATTTTATTTGGCGTTTCAATGATACTTTTGGCGAATTTATGCTTTGGGATCATGAGCGCGTTTGTTAAAATCACAGCGGATTATTTTTCCCCTATGGAAAATGTGTTTTACCGCTCCATTACCATGACGCTTTTACTCTTGCTTATTTATCCTTTCAAACCCTACCGCTTGAAGAGTTACAAACAAGGCGGTTTTAAAAAGCTCGCTTTTAGGGTCGTTGTGGGGGGCTTAGCCATGCTGGCGTTTTTTTATAATATTGAAAAAATTTCGCTCGCCACAGCGACGGCTTTCTCGCAATGCGCACCGATTTATACGGTGCTTCTTTCCCCTTTGCTTTTGAAAGAAAAGCTCAAAAGAAGTGCGTTAATTTCTGCATGCATTGGGCTAGTGGGGGTGGTGTTGATTTCAGATCCTAGCGTGGAAAATGTGGGACCGGTTGAAATTTTTATGGGCATATTGAGCGGGATCTTTGTGTCTTTAGCGTATATCACTTTAAGGGATTTGAGGGAATATTACGACAAGCAAGCCGTGATTTTAGCGTTCGCCTTTGGCATGAGCCTTCTTGGGTTAGCGGGCATGTTTGTTGATATTCCTTTTTTATCCACAGGCATTCACATCCCTAGAAAAGAAGACATTTTGTGGATTTCTTTAATAGGGATTAGCGGGACTTTAGGGCAGTATTTCTTAACTTATGCTTACATGAACGCACCCGCTGGGATCATTGCCCCCATTGAATACACCCGCATTGTTTGGGGGCTGTTGTTTGGGCTGTATTTAGGCGATACATTTTTGGATCTTAAAAGCTCTTTAGGGGTGGCTTTGATCTTATGTTCAGGCTTACTCATCGCCTTGCCCGCTCTTTTAAAAGAATTAAAAAAAATTTAAATCATGCAACTAAGCCCCTTACAAAGCGCTCTGTTATATTTCCGCTACTTTATTTATCCGGAAAAAAAAACAAGAAGCTTTGATTTAAGCGATTTAATTTTTATTGTCATGGTTTTTTTTGTCCTAGCTTTGGGGCTGTTGATGAGTGAAGAAATTTCTATCAGCTACAATGAGGCGAAGGACTTTTTTTATAGCAGCGCATGGTTTGTTCAAATCGCTCAAAAAAGTGCCGCCATTTTAGGCCAAAACGATTTGGCTTTAAGATTGCCTTTTTTGATCGCTCATCTCATCAACATGTTTTTATTCTACCTCATAGGGCGAAAGATTTTAAAAAAGCCTAAAGACGCTCTTTATGTGGTATTGACTTACGCTTTATTGCCTGGAGTGAATCTCTTTGCGATTTTATTATCCAAAAGCGTGCTGGTGTTAAGCCTTGGGCTTTTGGTTAGCTATTTGTATATCAAAACCCAAAAAATCCCTTATTTGATCCTTAGCGCTTGCGCGTTTTTAGACGGCGCGTTCATCCCGCTTTTACTAGGGGTTTTTGCCTACGCTTTAAGAAAACGCTATTTTAAGAGCGCGATCTTTATTTTGGTGGTTTTAATTGTGAATACCGCTCTTTTTAGTGGGGATTTCAATAAGGGCTTGCCTAGCGGGTATTTTATAGACACATGCTTAGAACTCATGCTTTTGTATTCGCCCTTATTGTTCCTCTACTACCCTTATACGCTCTATAAAGCCCTTCTGGATAAAAAACCATCGTTACTAGCCTTTATGAGCGCGAGCGGTTGGCTTTTCCCTTTGCTTTTGAGCATGCGCCAAGAGATAGATTTAAAAACTTTCGCCCCCTTAGCGTTAATCGGTTTGCCCTTGTTTATTAAAAGCGTTTTGAATAGCCTTAGGGTGCGTTTGAAGGAATTTAGGGGGCAGTATTATTTGCGCGTTTTTAGTTTGTATCTTTTAATGCTCACTGAAACGCTTTTTTTATGGGGGAGTAAAATTTCTGGCGCTAATGAAAAATTATTAAACCGGCATTTCTTAGCCAAAGAAGTCGCTACAGCCTTGCAATTAAGGGGCATCCATCAAATCCGCACTAACGATAAACAACTCGCTTTAAGGCTCCAATTCTATGGCATTAAAGAAGGGGGGAGATTAAGACTGATTAACACTAAAATTTCTAAAAAACGCCCGGATATTACAATCATCTACGCTGATAAAATTCTACAATCCTATAGTTTGGTGCGCCATTAAACCCATTCTTTAAAAAGCGTTTTATCTAAAAAACGATAAAATACACTCTAAAAATAAATAAAATACGCGAGAAAAACCATGAGACTCAAACTAACCCATATAAACCATATAAGCCATAAGATTGCCAACGACTTTATCCATTCAAAACTATTAGAATTAAAAGCCCCTAGGGAATTATTGTGTGAATTGATAGAAGGGATTTTGGAAAAAAGCGTTAAAAAAGAAAACGCCATAGATGAGCAAGCCAGAGAGCTTTTAGAAGAAAACACCGATGAGATAGAATTCATGCGGATGGATGAAAGGCAGCTTTTTTGGATGATTAAAAGACAGATCGCTCAAAAAGAGGGCTTTCATTTGTTTTGGGAAGAAAGGTGCAGCGATTTATCGCACCAGATTTTGAATAAAATCCTAGATGAAGATTTGATCATGTTTAGCGTGTCTGAAAATTTGATAAGAAACTTGATTTACAAATCCATTGACACCTATTCTAAAGCGTATGAAAGCATTGAAAATGAAGTGCATGAAAAAATCAAGCATTACAAACGCAAACTCCCCGTAGGGAGCGATGAATACGAGTTGGTGTTTGAAAGGCTCTATGAAGAAGAATTAAGACGAAAAGGCTTTTTATAATGGTCTCTCTCTATTTAGAAAACGGGCTTTTTTTGCAAGCACAAAGTTTTGGGGCTAGCGGCACGCAAGTGGGCGAGCTTGTTTTTAACACTTCCATGAGCGGCTATCAAGAAGTCATTAGCGATCCTAGCTATAAGGGGCAATTTGTGGTTTTTAGCATGCCTGAAATTGGGGTTGTGGGCGCTAATTCTAAAGACGATGAATCCTTTTTTTCATGCACAGGGATTTTAGCGCGCCATTACAACGAATTTTTTTCTAATTCAAGGGCAGATTTTAGCCTGAGCGCTTATTTGAAAGAGCGTGGCGTTTTAGGGATTTGCGGCGTTGATACCAGAAGTTTGATTAAAACCTTACGCCATCATGGGTGTTTGATGATGGTCGCTTCCACGATAGAGCATGACAAAAACAAGCTTGAAGAAATTTTAAAAAACGCCCCTAGAATTTCTCACTCCCCCCTAGTGTCTAGCGTTTCTACGCAAAAAATCACCACGCACCAGCACACGACTTTTGATTTCAAAACCCTAGATTACAAGCCTTTTGATGAAAAAACCTCTCATAAAATTATCGCGGTGTTAGACTTTGGGGCTAAGGGCAACATTTTAAACGAGCTTCAAAATGTGGGGTTAAAAGCCCTTATTTACCCGCACCACACTAAAGCTAGCGAGCTGATTAAAGCTTATGAAAAAAAAGAAATTAGCGGAATCTTCCTCTCTAACGGGCCAGGCGATCCTTTGAGTTTGCGGCAAGAAATTGGAGAAATCAAACGACTCATTGACGCTAAAATCCCCATGTTTGGCATTTGCTTAGGGCATCAATTGCTCTCTATCGCGCAAGGCTACCCCACTTACAAACTCAAATTCGGTCATCATGGGAGCAACCACCCCGTTAAAAACCTAGAAACAAACGCTGTTGAAATCACCGCGCAAAACCACAACTATTGCGTCCCTGAAGCAATTGAAGAAATCGCTGTTATCACGCACCGCAATCTTTTTGACAACACCATTGAGGGCGTGCGTTATAAAAACGCTCCCATCATCTCTGTCCAGCACCACCCAGAAAGCAGCCCTGGCCCTAAAGAGAGCCATTATATTTTTAAGGAATTTGTGGAATTGTTAAAGGGCTTTTAGGGGTTTTTAAAACAACACCTATAAAGGTTGAAAAGCGCTTTAAAAATAGATTTAAATCTTTTTATCAAAAAATCTCACATTTACTCTAAATTAGTTCTCTTGTAATAGTATTCTCTCGCAATAATTGTTATTGTTATTGCGACAAAACTTTTTAGAAGGAGTTATTATGGGAAGTATCGGTAGTATGGGCAAACCTATTGAAGGGTTTTTAGTGGCAGCCATTCAGTTTCCTGTGCCAATTGTCAATAGCCGTAAAGACATTGATCACAATATTGAAAGCATTATCAGAACCTTGCATGCGACTAAAGCGGGGTATCCGGGAGTGGAACTTATCATTTTCCCTGAGTATAGCACGCAAGGTTTGAATACCGCTAAGTGGCTTAGTGAAGAGTTTTTATTAGATGTCCCGGGTAAAGAGACAGAGTTATACGCTCAAGCGTGTAAAGAGGCGAAAGTTTATGGTGTTTTTTCAATCATGGAACGCAATCCTGATTCTAACAAAAACCCCTACAATACCGCCATTATCATTAATCCGCAAGGTAAAATCGTTTTAAAATACCGCAAGCTATTCCCATGGAATCCCATTGAACCATGGTATCCTGGGGATTTAGGAATGCCTGTGTGCGAGGGGCCGGGCGGATCAAAATTAGCCGTGTGCATTTGCCATGACGGCATGATTCCAGAGCTCGCTAGAGAAGCAGCCTATAAAGGGTGCAATGTGTATATCCGTATTTCAGGCTATAGCACTCAAGTCAATGATCAGTGGATTTTGACCAACCGCTCCAACGCGTGGCACAATTTGATGTATACCGTGAGCGTGAATTTAGCCGGCTATGACAATGTCTTTTACTACTTTGGTGAGGGGCAAATCTGTAACTTTGATGGCACGACTCTTGTTCAAGGGCACCGCAACCCTTGGGAGATTGTAACCGGGGAAATCTATCCTAAAATGGCAGACAACGCTCGCTTAAGCTGGGGCTTAGAAAACAACATTTACAACCT
This sequence comes from Helicobacter pylori, assembly GCF_011175115.1. GTDB lineage: Bacteria > Campylobacterota > Campylobacteria > Campylobacterales > Helicobacteraceae > Helicobacter > Helicobacter pylori_DF. The sequence goes on from NZ_SHOW01000005.1 coordinate 101,959, forward strand.
AGGCCATAGAGGGTATGTGGCTAAACCGGGCGGAGAACATGACGCAGGCTTAACCTACATCAAAGACTTAGCCTCTGGTAAATACAAATTGCCTTGGGAAGATCACATGAAAATCAAAGATGGCTCTATTTATGGCTACCCTACCACCGGTGGGCGTTTTGGGAAATAATCCCTAACCTTGTACTTTTGCTAGAACCTGTTTTTAAAGGTTCTAGCGTCCCCCTATTTTAATTTTTTCAATCAATTTTTACGAATAGTCTTCTATTGTAGAGCATGTAAGACGACCCATAAAAAGCGTAAGCCCCCATAAAGCGATATAACCCACACAAAACCATGTTATTTTTGATAAAGACCACCACCCCATTGCGACTGATAGAGCGCTAAAATCCATAATAATGGCCACAATAGATCATTCCCGCTAAACATGCCAATTTATGAGCATGGTAGTAAGCGCTAATCCCAAAACCACCACCAAGATTGATAAAAGAATACGAGACCAAGACCCCATGACAACTCCTTAAACATCAAATGTTGTATTATATCGCTTTTTTTGTTTGTCAAGGGGGTTTATCAGTTAGATAGAGTGTTTTTAACGCTTATCTTTTAGTGATAAGCCTAAAAACATTGCTTTTTATCATAAGCCAATTATCGGTCATCTAATATACCATTAATAGGTATACTTGGAAATGTTGAAGCGGAGCAAAAAAACACATAAAGAAGAAAATAACCCGTTACTTTCCAAAAAGACCACCCATTAAAACTCCAAATGAGACACAAGCCTATCATTGCTTCAACAACGATGCAAAATAACGACAAAAATCTTAAGCTAGAGATTGAAATTTTTTGCCCTTCTGTGAGCTTGTCTTTTCTAAACGCCTCTTGCAAACCTTTCTCAGCCAACGGCTTGACGCCATCAACGATTGGTTTGGTATCTGGGAAAAAAATACTAATAGCCGCACCTCCAATACCCATAGCAGCAGTAATGAAAGGATTGTTTTGATTGGGATCAGAATTTTCTATCTCTTCCATCTCTCTTTTGAAGCTCTTCCCAGAAAAGAGATATATTCCCCACGCAACCAACCATAAAAGCACCACCGCAACAGAAAAAATAAAATGCGCCAATGCGAGAAACCCTTTAAACATCAAATGCTGGAGTGTATCGTTTTTTTTGTTTGTCAAGGGGGGGTTGGCTAGAAAATAGTATTGTTGAGTGTTTTAAAATAAAATAATAGCGTTTATAACGATGCAATTTTAGCCCCTAATTTTAGCGCCCCTAACAAGCCTTCCACATTCAGCCCCAACCCCACGCTTAAATTCTCGCTTGAGCTTTTAATATAAGGCTTATGAAAGTCCTCTAAACGCACACAGCCCGCACTTTCTTGCCATAAACCGCTCTCTAAATATTTTTCTATTTCGCTACAATCAAACGCCTTTAAACGCGCTCTAAAAACCGATAGATCCAGCCATTCCAACACAGGAGAAATCAATGCCGAGCAGGTTAAAACCTCTATTTCATTGCCATTTTGGCGTTTTAAAAATTCAAGGGCTTCTTGCTTGTTTTTAGCTTTTCGTTGCATGCGATTACCCACGCTCACCACGCTATCAGCCACCACGATAACGCAATTATTCGCAAGTAACTCTTTAGCTTTTTCTAATTTCCCCTTGCACGCCAAATAGACAAACTCCTTAGGGTCTGTGGTTTTTAGGCTTTCTTCATCAAAATAGAGCGCTTTTTGTTCAAACTTAATCCCATGCTCTTTTAAAAGATTCGCCCTAGCGCTAGATTGAGAGCCTAAAATAAGCTCCATGCTATCCCTCTAAAGCTTTAAGAGCGGTATTTTTCGCTAAATTGAGCGCGGCTTGCAAATTTTCAATATCCTTACCTCCAGCGCTCGCAAAATCATCTCTCCCGCCCCCTTTACCCCCTAAAATTTGCGCCACTTCGTTAGCCCATGCGTTCGCTTTTATGGGCGCGTTTTTCACCCCGCATGCGAGAGTTATGCGCTCGTTTTCTTTTTTAAACACCATAGCGAGCAATCTTTCATGCTTACTTTTCAATCGGTCAATCATTTCTTTAATGTCGCCATTTTCCACGACGCCCACCACCAAACTCACGCCATGGATTTTTTCAATCGGTAAATCCATAGAAACGGGAGATTTTTGGCTGTTCTTCACGCTCTCTTTAAGCTTGTTGATGCCGGCTATGACATCGTTATTTTTCAATAAAATCTTAGCGTTTTTAAGCTCTTTACTTTCTTCTTTAGCCAGTTGGTAAAAGGCTTTCCCGCACACCGCTTCAATGCGTCTGACCCCACTACTCACCCCGCTTTCTTTTACAATCCTAAACCCCCCAATAAGCCCGGTATTTTCCACATGAATGCCCCCACACAATTCAATGGACGCTTCTTTGAAGCTCACCACGCGCACATTTTCAGCGTATTTCTCGCTAAATAACGCTAACGCCCCCCTACTTTTAGCTTGATTTAAAGGCATATGCTCCACTTGGCTTTTTAAGTGCTTGAAAATTTGAGCGTTGACTAGATCTTCTACTTTTTCCAACTCTTCATCATTGAGCGCTTTAGCATGCGAGAAATCAAAGCGCAATCGTTTGGATTCCACTAAACTCCCCGCTTGACTCACATGCGAGCCTAAAACCTCTCTTAAAGCGCTCTGTAATAAATGCGTCGCGCTATGGTGTTTGGCTATTTCTAAACGCTCATCGCTCACTTGCACGATCACTTGATCGCCTTTTTTTAGCGCTTTTTTGATTTCAAGAAGCGAAAAATTAAGCCCAAAAAAGTTTTTTGTATCTAGCACTAGAGCCACTTCTTCATCATCTTTTAAAAGCGCACCCTTATCGCCTATAGCCCCCCCACCTTCTGCATAAAAAGGGGTTTTTTCTAACAAGACCCAGACTTCTTGGTTAGGATTTACTTCTGCTATTTCTTTAAAGTCGCTATCAAAAAACCCTAAAACTTTAGCAGAACATTCTGTCGTTTCATACCCCACAAATTCATTAGGCGCATAAGCGTTTAAAATAGCGCTAAAATCAGCGTTGTTTTGTTTGCCTTTCCATGAAGCTTTAGAGCGTTTCACTTGCTCTTGCATGCAATTTTCAAAGCCTTGCATATCCACACACGCCCCATGACTTCTTAGCATGTCGTTTGTTAAATCCAAAGGAAAACCAAAAGTGTCATAAAGCTTGAAAGCGATCTTGCCATCAAAAATCTTATTTTCATTCAAATGCTTTAAAGACAAGTTAAACAATTCCATGCCAGATTCCAAAGTCTCTAAAAAGCGCTCTTCTTCTTCAAAGCACTCTTTCATCACTATTTCTTTAGATTCTTTCAAATACGCATGCGTGTTAGAAAATTGCTCGCACACCACGCCCACGACTTTGTATAAAAACGCTTCTTTCAAGCCCATTAAATACCCATGCCTTAAGGCTCGCCTTAAAATGCGCCTTAGAACATAGCCACGACCTTCCTTATTGAAATGCACCCCTTGAGCGAGCAAGAACGCCACCGCCCTTGCGTGATCGGCCACTACCCTAAAGCTTGGTTTAAATTCGCTCGCATAATCTAAGCTTGTAAGATCGCTGATTTCTGCCATTAAAGGCACAAATAATGAAGAATCAAAATTATTGAGCTTATGCTCTAATAACGCCTGCACCCTTTCTAAGCCCATGCCTGTATCAATGCTAGGCTTTGGCAAGGGGGACAAAACGCCATCATTAGAGCGTTCGTATTGCATGAACACCAGATTCCAAATTTCTAAAAACCTATCGCCCTCGCCCCCAAAATAATCCTCGCTCCCCTTAAAGTGTTTTTCGCCTTGATCAATATAGATTTCACTGCAAGGCCCGCAAGGCCCGCTATCGCCCATTTGCCAGAAATTATCTTTATCGCCCATTTTTTTAATCCTGTCAAAAGGCACAAACTTTTCCCATAGTTTAACGGCTTCATCGTCTTTTTCATGCACGCTGATGTATAAATCTTTAGGCTTAAACCCTAAATTTTTGGTTACAAATTCCCACGCAAACAAGATCGCTTCTTCTTTGAAATAATCCCCAAAAGAAAAATTCCCTAGCATTTCAAAAAGCGTGTGGTGTCTTGCGGTATAACCGACATTTTCTAAATCGTTATGCTTGCCGCCTGCGCGCATGCACAATTGCGAACTTGTCGCTCTAGGGATGCTAGGGCGCGGCACCATCCCAGTAAAAATATCTTTAAATTGCACCATGCCGGCATTGGTAAAAAGCAAGGTAGCGTCATTAGGCACTAAAGGCATGCTAGGATAAATGGCATGCCCTTTATTTTGAAAAAATTGTAAAAATTCGTTGCGAATATCCATGGGTATTCCTTTTTGTCGTTTTATCGCGTGCTTTAAAGCTATTTTATAGCTCTTTTAAGTTGTTTTTTTAAAAAGATAGTTTATTATACTTTAAACATCCAAAATAAAGGAGAAAACCATGTTCCATGAATTTAGAGACGAAATCAGCGTGTTAAAAGCGAATAATCCGCATTTTGATAAGATTTTTGAGAAACACAACCAGCTTGATGACGACATCAAAACCGCCGAGCAACAAAACGCTAGCGATGCTGAAGTCAGCCACATGAAAAAACAAAAATTAAAATTAAAAGATGAAATCCACAGCATGATCATAGAATATAGAGAAAAGCAAAAATCTGAACGCGCTTAAGGTTTAGTCATCTTTGTCAAAACACGCCAAAACGCTTTTAAAAGAGCGTTCTAGCTTCACTGCTTGGTTGGATTTAACGCTTTGATTTTGATTAAAGCGGTAGGTTGTTTTTAGCTTTATTCCCACCATAAACTTTATTAGTTTTAATGTTCTTTACATCATTTTAAAAATGGGGTTTTGTTTTATTGTTTTAGATCTTATTTTGTTGTAAAACGCATTTTCTTAAGTTTTATTTTATTTTCTTAAAAAGATAGGAAGTATTTGAAACCATTCTCCCCCTTTTAACCCCACTAACCCCCCCTAAAGAAGCGCTTTTTTAAAAACTATCGCTTAAATTAGCGTCAAGCTTTTCACTAGTCAATCATCAAAAACGCTAAAAAAGATTTTTCATCAAATCCCCCCAAAAAAACAAAGAATTTAAAAACAAAGAATTTAAAAACAAAGAATTTAAAAACAAAGAATT
>NZ_SHOW01000006.1:0-58495 GCF_011175115.1 Helicobacter pylori
TTTTTAAAAAGTTTAAGATTTATATCTTTGGCAAGAAAAGAGTCCGTATCAATTAAACATGGATTTAAGAAAAAAGTTTTATTCTTTGAGAAAAAGGAAGGGTGAAGGTTATAAGCCTTATAAAAGGGGTCAAAAAATTAAGATTGCTAACCACATCAATATTGACCAAAATTGAGAAAGCCCCAACTCCCCTAAATTCTTAAAGAATTACTCAGAGACTTTTAAACACACCATAGCTTTTATGCGAAAATCTTATGGAGCGGTATCTGTTAATAGTGCAACGATAAAATCCATTAAAGCCAAGCTAAGGGATAACCATTACCATAAAGTGAGTGGTAGCCATCAAGTTGGGGGTGCGCATAAAGTAATCTCTAGTTTCAACGCTAAAAACCCCTTTTTCATTAGACAGCATCTTAAAAGCCACTGAATTTATCGCTAATACTGGATTGGGCGTTTGAGTTGTGGTAATAAGGTTAGTCCTAAACATGCTAACATGTCAAATTAGCTATATAAGGATAAGTTATCTTGTCTCTTTTAGCGATTTTATGATTTGCAAGGAAAGATTTATGGATGAAATTAAAACGCTGTTAGTGGATTTTTTTCCGCAGGCAAAGCATTTTGGGATAATCTTAATCAAGGCTATTGTTGTCTTTTGTATAGGTTTTTATTTTTCATTTTTCTTACGGAACAAAACCATGAAACTCTTATCCAAAAAAGATGAGATTCTGGCGAATTTTGTCGCGCAGGTTACTTTTATCTTAATCCTTATCATCACCACAATCATCGCACTCAGCACGCTAGGCGTCCAAACCACTTCTATTATCACTGTTTTAGGAACGGTGGGGATCGCTGTGGCGTTGGCTTTAAAAGATTACCTTTCAAGCATTGCTGGAGGGATAATCCTTATTATTTTACACCCGTTCAAAAAAGGAGACATCATTGAAATCTCTGGTCTAGAGGGCAAAGTAGAAGCACTTAATTTTTTTAACACTTCTTTACGCTTGCATGACGGGCGCTTGGCGGTTTTACCCAATAGAAGTGTCGCTAATTCTAATATTATCAATAGCAATAACACTGCGTGTCGGCGCATTGAATGGGTTTGTGGGGTAGGGTATGGGAGCGATATTGAACTGGTGCATAAGACTATAAAAGATGTTATTGACTCAATGGAAAAAATTGATAAAAACATGCCCACTTTTATTGGAATCACGGATTTTGGACAAAGTTCATTGAATTTTACCATTAGGGTTTGGGCAAAGATTGAAGATGGGATCTTTAATGTGAGGAGCGAACTCATTGAACGCATCAAAAACGCCCTAGACGCTAACCACATTGAAATCCCTTTCAACAAGCTAGATATTGCTATTAAAAATCAAGACTCTTCTAAGTGATTGGTGTGAGGTGCATTGATTGTAGTAATACTTGAATTTTAAAGGAGACCCTATGTCAAGCGATTTTAAAAACCTTTTCATCGGTGCTAATAATTCTAAACGCACCAAGTTAGCTTAATAGTGAAAAAAACCCTATCAATTCTAACTCGTTATCATCTCTCATTGATGCCCGCCTTTAAGGAATACAAGGAAGCTAAAAGCCAACTACCTCTCTTTAAAATCTCTGTCAACTCTAACCAACCCCTATCCGCTCAATTAAACGAGTATGATAAGAAAAAGTCAGCGTTAAAGTATAGTGCAAGTGGTAGAGTGGTTAGCTCTAGCAAATTGTTACTAAACTATGATTTTTAGAAAGAATTGAAGGCTCTAAAAAGTCAGAGCCATTGATGAGATGAGTAAATAAGAAAAAGAAACCATTAAAAGCCGAGACTATGAGAAGCGGAATTTGAGTAAGGTATAGATTGAGCGCGAAACAAAACCTTGAAATCATTAAAATTTCTAACGCTCTATCACAAGGTAAAAGCGTGAGCGTTGGCCTTATTGCGAGCGTGTTAGAAGTAAAGCTAATGAGCGAGAGTTTTTCACTGATGCGTGCGATTTCTTGAAAAAAGATTATCAAAGAAAGTGATGGATTGTCTGATAAAATCATTGCTATTATCAATTATTTTGATAGGAAAAATATTATCTGTATTTGATGAGATGTGAAGCCCAATCAAATTAAAAATGCATTGATCTCACAAATTCATAACGGAGCGTATAGTTTTAGGGGTGGTGAGTGTGAAAAATAAAGCTCTTGGTTTTTGCCAAATGGGTTTCTAGCGTTTCATTAACCAGGGGGTGCTTTGGGATATTCCCCTTTAAGCACTTTAAAATCTCTCTAAACGCTCTAAAAATCAGCATAACGAAAAATCAAAGTTTTAAAATCAAAGCTTCTCAATTTTATTCTAAAAAAATAAATGAGAGCAAACCCAACAAACCGCTTTATTATGACCCTATAAAAATAGGGGGGAAAGCGAGATCTGCAATTAATCTTGCTGGATCCTTATGGCTGTGGGTGTGGATAGTTCTTCTTCGGTAGGGATTCTTAAAAAATCGCTATTACCCACTTTTCTTGTTTGTTTCACCACAGGCTGAGAGGGCGTAGCGATAGATTCCAAACCCGCTCCACCGCTGTTTCTTTCAGCACCGGTTGCAATGATAGTAACGCGCACATGATCAATGGGGATACTCTCGCTCGTGTGCTGGCCAAACTTAACATCAACATCTTGATTGGCTCGTTCTTGAATAGATATGCAAGCTTGAGAATAAGCATACATAGGATAATCAGGGTGGTGCTCAAAAAAGACAATAATGCTCTTAGCCCCATCAATAGAAGCGTCATCAAGAAGAGGCGATTGGATCGCATTTTCCACCGCTAATTTAGCGGATTCTTCGCCAGTGGCCTCACCAATACCCATTAACGCAAAGCCTTTAAAACCAAGAGCACTTTTTAAATCGGAAAAATCAACATTAATATCACCGGGCTTAGTGATGATCGTAGAAATACCGCTCACAGCCCTAACCAAGACATCATCAACTTCTTTATAGCATTCTTTTGTGCTGGCGTTTTTTTTCATGGTCAAAAGAATTTTATCATTAGGGATAACCAAAATAGAATCGCTAGATTGCTCCAATTCCTTTAACCCCTCTTCGGCTTTCTTGCTTTTTTGAGATCCTTCGTATTTGAAAGGCTTGGTAACGATAGCAATCGTGAGCGCTCCCACTTCTTTTGCGATTTTAACGATAGTAGGGGTGGCTCCAGTCCCAGTCCCTCCTCCAAGCCCTGTAGAGACAATGACTAATTTAGCGTCTTTAATCGCTTCTCTAATTTCATTAGCGCTTTCTTCAGCGGCTTTCCTACCAATATCAGGAATCCCCCCAGCGCCCAAACCTCCAGTGGACTCTTTGCCTAAAAGGATTTTAACCGGAGCAGGATTGTTTTTGAGATGTTGGCCATCAGTGTTCGTTGCAATGGGGGTAACATCTTGATGCACGCCGTATTCAACCAAGTGTTTGATCATGTTAGACCCCCCACCTCCAACACCGATGACGACAATCTTAGCCCCTTTATAAGCTGGATCGCTTACTTCTTCAATGCTCGCTTGACCGATATTATAATTTTCCATCTCTGATTGATGAACCATAGCCACATTCCCCTTGAGATACGATTTTTGCAAATCTTAAACTTTGATAAATAGCTAAAGGATTATACCATGTTTTCTGGCTTTTGATAACTATCAAGGCGTTTTTATCGCATAAAGAAATGGCTGTATCTTAAAAGATTTTAGAAATCTTATCCAAGAGGTTTTGAAAAAAACCTTTTTGTTCGGTGGGTTTTATGGGCAAGAAGTCGTCATTTTTAGCGGTGTTTAAAGGAGCGCTAGGGGTTTTTAAATCGCTTAAATTCCTTTCTGTGGGCGATGAATGGATGTGGGGGGTAGGGTTTGATTGGTGGGCTTTTCTTATATAATCATCGCTTTCATGATAGCGGATAACCCCTTTAGAATCCCTTTCATAATTGGTATGCCCCCCTGCTTTGTATAAAATCAAGCCGACTACGACTGAAAAGCGAGGATCTTTCAAGTCTTCAAACATGCCCATGATATTGTATTTTTCCACAGGGGCCGCCAAACGCACCGGGTAATTAGTGAAATGGGTTCTAGCTAATTCCTTGATCCCTTTCATTAAAGCCATGCCACCGGTTAACACAACGCCCCCGCCCAAATGCTCTTCTAATCCGCTATCTTGAATGCTCCTGTGGATGATTTTAAAAGTTTCTAAAGCCCTTTCCCTCATGATAGTTTGGATTTCACTAAGCGGCACAATATGGCTTTCATGGCCATCAGAGCCGGTGGTAGGGATTTGGACACTTTGAGAGGGCGTTTCTGCGCCGCTTTCAAAAGAAAGATCCCCGTATTTGATCTTAACTTCTTCAGCGTAAGGGAATGGGGTATTGAGCATGTGCGACAAATCCGTGGTTAAATGGTGAGAGCCTACGGGTAAGTATTTGTTATAGCGTATGGAATTGCCGCTATAAATCGTAAGGTTGCATGTCTCTCCGCCCATATCCACGCAAGCCACGCCCAATTCCCTTTCATCATTAGACAAGGTAGCAATTGAGGCTGCATAAGAATTGATCACAATGTTTTCAATCTCCACCCCAGATTGGATCATGATTTTTTCTAAATTTTCAATGTTGTTTTTTTCTGTATAGACAATGTGGATAAAGACTTCTAAGCGAGTCCCGCTCATTCCTAAGGGGTCATTCACTTCTTGTTTGTCTAAAGTGAAGCGATAGGGGAGGGCATGCAAAATATGTTTGTCGTTATCCAAGCCTGCTTTAGCGCATGCGTTATTGATAGCGCGATTGATTTCATCTATAGTAACCACATTGTCTTTAGTGCTAGCCACACCGGTAACATCTCTAATGCTTTCAGTATAAGCCCCAGAAAAAGAAACAATCGCTTTAGTTTTAGGGTAATACGATTCTCTAAAGGAGGAAATGGGGTTATTCCTGTCTTCATCAGCGTTCAAACCTGCCATTTTTTTAGCGCTATTAATCACTTCTTTAATGGCGTTAGAAGCGTGAGCAAGGCTATTGATACGCCCTCTTTTAATGGCTTTTGAATTGATTTCTTTAGAGTCTTGATGGGCGGTGCCAATGATGCGCAAAATCCCTTCTTTAAATTCAGCCACTATGGCGCAAATCTTTCTAGAGCCTATATCAACCCCTATAACGATTTCTTTATGTTCCATGATTTCCCCTTGCATTTATTGAATGTATTTGACTATCTTATAGCGTTTTTTCAATTCTTCTATCAACGCTTTATCAAAAAAATCCGTTTTAGTGTTATTGACTAAACGCTGCATGTATTGGTTTTCTTCTGTGCTAAAGGGGTGGTTGAAATTTTGCTCTGTGATTTGATAAAGCACCACTTTATTACCTATAGTAATAAACCCTTTTTTTTCTTGGCGGTTAAAAAGGGTGTTGATAAACTTAGCGCTTTCTTCTTGGTTAAGCTCACTAATAGTGCCTCCAAAATTAGGGCTTACATAGCCCACGCTTTTGCCTTTAAAATCCTTAAGCTTTTCTTTGGCTAAAGTTTGCAACGCCATAAGGGTTTTTTCTTGAGTTAGGCGGGTTTTAAGAGCGCTTTTGGCTTCATTAAAATTCTGCAATTCGTCTTTAATTTGAGAGATGAGTTGCACCACGATAAAACCATCTTTAAAAGGCTCTGGTTTTAGGATTTCAAGGGGCTTGAGAGCGGTGAGTTTTTGCGTGATTTCAGCAGTATAGGGGGAGTTGTTCTCTTCAAAATCTTGCGTGGTGTAGTTTTGCATGTTCGCTTTTTTTAGAGCGACATAACTCCTTAAGGCTTTTTCATTCGCTTTTTGCATGCTTAAATCATGCTTGACTTGCTCTTGAACGCTTTTAAAATCCTGTAATTTCCCCTCTTTGTCCAAATAAGACACCTTGTTTTTATGGTAGTATTCCTCCAACTCTTTCAAATCAGTTTTTTCTAAACTAGCGTCAAAATATAAAGAGCGTGTTTTAAAGCTTGTGGGCTTTTTAAAATCCTTTTTATGGGACTCGTAATATTTTTTCATCTCTTCTTCATTAAGAGAGATTTTAACATCACTAGGGTTTAGGATAAGAATGTCTAATTTGTCTTGCAATTTTGCCCAAAGCGATAGGCTGGATTGCTCCAAAGGGGTGGTGGTTTTGGGGAAGAGAGCGCTGATTTTTTGAAGGATTAAAAGCCTTTCAACGCTTTCTTCAAAATGCTTGGGGCGGTAATGGCTTTGTTTTAAGATATTTTTATACAATTCTTCATCAAAAACCCCATCTTTTTGAAAAACGCTCGTTTTTCTGATCTCTTTGGCCACTTCTTGCTTGGTAGCGCCAAGCCCTAAATCTAAAGCGAAATTCCTCAATAAAGCTTGATTGATAAGCGAATCTAGTGCGCTTTTTTCCAAATGCATGGCTTTGATTTGATCTTCGGTGAGTTCTTTAAAATCAGGGATAGACTCAGCATAAGCGTCTTTAAGGCGGCGGTATTCTTGGGCTAATTCTTCTTGAGAAATCTTAATCTGTCCCACTTTGGCAGCACTATCGCTATCTAAAGAAAAGCTGTATTGCCCCCAACCTATCATCCCAGCAGCAATAAAAGCGATCGTGCTTATCCATATTGTAACCACTAAATACTTTCTATGATTTTGCATCCATTCAATCATAAGAACTCTAATCCCTTTTAAAAAATCAAAAATGTGAAATTCAGGTTTAAACAACCTTATAGTAAAATCAAATAACCTTATTTTAACCAAAGGTTATTAAAATTATCCTTATTATAGAGAGTTTTTAACATGAATTTTCAAGAAAATTTAGCCGCTTTGGATTTGGAGTATCTTTGGCACCCTTGCTCGCAAATGCAAGAGCATCAAAATTTCCCCATTATCCCCATTAAAAAGGCTCAAGGGATTTACCTCTATGATTTTAATGATAACGCTTACATGGATTTGATCAGCTCATGGTGGGTGAATCTTTTTGGGCATAATAACACCTACATCAGCCAACAGCTCAAAAATCAAATTGATAATCTAGAGCATGTCCTTTTGGCCTCTTTTAGCCATAAGCCCATTATCACGCTCTCTCAAAGGCTTTGCCAGCTCACTCATATGGATAAATGCTTTTATGCGGATAACGGCTCATCTTGTGTTGAAATCGCTTTGAAAATGAGCTATCACGCCCATTTTTTAAAAAACCAAATGTGCCCTAAAAAGCTTTTTTTATCGCTTTCTAATTCCTATCATGGCGAGACTTTGGGAGCGTTAAGCGTGGGCGATGTGAAACTTTATAAAGACACTTACACCCCCTTATTGCTCAAGAATCTCATCACGCCCGTTCCTAAAAACGACAGCGAGATAGAAAATAGTTTGAACGCTTTAAAGCGTTTGTTAGATAAACATGGTGAAGAAATTTGCGCCTTCATTGCAGAACCTCTTTTGCAATGCGCAGGGAATATGCATATTTATAGCGCGAAATATTTAAAACAAGCCGTTTTATTATGCAAGCAAAAAAACATCCACATTATTTTTGATGAAATCGCTACCGGGTTTGGGCGCACAGGGAGCATGTTTGCTTATGAACAATGCGAAATTGAGCCGGATTTTTTATGTTTGTCTAAGGGGATTAGCGGGGGGTATTTGCCTTTAAGCACACTATTAACTCATAATGAAATTTATAACCGATTTTACGCCCCTTATGAAGAAAATAAAGCGTTTTTGCATTCGCACAGCTACACAGGAAACGCCTTAGCATGCGCATGCGCGAACGCCACGCTGGATATTTTTGAAAAAGAAAATGTTATTGAAAAAAACAAGGCTTTGAGCGAGTTTATTTTTAGCGCGCTCCAAAATGCGTTAAAAGACTTGATAGAGCGGCAAGTGGTGTCTAATCTAAGGCATTTGGGCATGGTCTTTGCCTTTGAAGTTTTTCTTCAAACCAAAGAGCGTTTGAGTTTGGCGGTTTTTAAAAAAGCTCTAAAAAAAGGCTTGTTATTACGCCCTTTAAACAACACGATCTATCTCATGCCTCCTTATATTATCACGCATGAAGAAATCAAAAAGGCGATTGTAGGATTAGTGGAAGCGATTGATGAATTAAAAAAGGCTGAAAACAAATAGTAAAAAGCTTAATTTTAGTCAAGCGATAGCTTTTTTGTCTGTTTGATTTCAAAAATCAAGCTTTTATGATATGAAACCTATTCAATGATTTTAGGCACAACGAAGTAATGATCCTGGCTGTGTTTGTTTTGGCTTAAAATCTCTTTGGCGATGTGGGGTTGGCTTTTGGGTTCGTCTTCTCTTAAAGGGGTGCTAAGATGCGTATCTGTTTTTAGATTATTAGTTTCTAAAGCGAAGATGTTTTCTACAAAGCCTAAAACCTCCGCCAAATGGCCTTTAACGCTCTCTTTATGCTCGTCTTTAATTTCTAACATGCTTAATTTTTCCAAGCGTTGCAATAGTTTATCATCAATTTGCATTCTTTTCCTTTAGTTTAAAATAGGGGTTCGTCCATTGTTGCTGGGGCTTTGATGCCCATGAGTTTTAACACGCTGCTAGCGATATTGTTCAACGCTCCGTTTTTTATGGATTTGACTCCATTCCCTAAAACAAAGCAATACACGCTACCGGCAGTGTGGTTGGTTAAGGGGTTTTGGTTTTCATCTTTCATGCGCTCGCAATTCCCATGATCGCTTGTTAAAAGCATGGCGTAATCCAATTCTTTAGCCAGTGAAAGGATCTCCCCTAAGCATGCATCCACCGCTTCTACCGCTTTAATGCTCGCTTCAAAATTCCCTGTATGCCCCACCATGTCGCCATTAGCAAAATTCACAATGATCAAATCCGTCCCTAATTTCATTTGCTCCAACACCGCAAGGGTTACTTCTTTAGCACTCATTTCAGGCTTTAAGTCATAAGTGGTAACTTTTGGGCTTTGGATAAGCACCCGGTTTTCATTTTTAAAAGGCGTCTCCACTCCGCCATTGATGAAAAAGGTTACATGCGCGTATTTTTCAGTTTCAGCGATATGGCTTTGGGTCAGGTTGTGTTGAGAGACCACTTCAGCGAGCGTGTTTTGAACGCTTTCTTTGGGGAATAAAACAGGGTAGGGGAAAGTGTTATCATAAGGCGTCATGGTAGCGATATGGAGTTTTTTAAAAACTTGGCGTTTAAAGCCACTGAATTCCTTTTGGCCTAAAGTACTCACGATTTCTCTAGCCCTATCATTCCTGAAATTGATAAAAATAAAGCTTTCATCATCTTGCATGCCGCAATAATCTTTAAAACAAGCGGGCATGATAAATTCATCGGTAATATTTTTATCATACTGGCTTTGGATATACTCGCTAGGGCTTAAAGGCGTGTGATTAAGCCCCATTAAGCTATGATACGCAAGCTCAATCCTTTCAAAGCGCTTATCCCTATCCATGGCATAAAAACGACCGCTTATGGTAGCGATTTGAATGTTTTCATTGCAGATATTTTGCATTTGTTTTAAATAAGTTAAAGCACTTTTAGGAGCGACATCGCGCCCATCGGTGATCAAATGCAGAAAGACTTTTTTATGGGATTTTTCACACTCTAAAGCCAGAGCGATAAAATGCTCAATGTGTGAATGCACGCCTCCATCGCTCATTAAACCCATAAGATGCACCACTTGGCTTTTTTGGATCGTGTTTAAAAAAGCGGGGTTGTTTTTTAACCCATCGTTTTGAAGGCTTAAAGAAATTTTGACTAAATCCTGATACAGCACCCTACCAGCCCCAATGCACATATGCCCCACTTCAGAATTTCCCATTTGCCCTTCAGGTAATCCCACGCTCAAGCCATGCGTATCAATCAGGCTATAAGGCAAGGTTTTAAACATCAAGTCATAAGTGGGTTTTTTGGCATGGAAGAAAGCGTTATGATCGCTATCTTTACGATACCCAATGCCATCAGTGATAATCAAAAGAGTTTTTTGCGCCATTTTTAGGACTTTTTAAAGCTCTTGCATGAGAGTGATATGGTTAGCTAAAATCGCATTCCTTTGCCCTGGAGAGCAATTTTTGCACACTTCTTTACTTTTGGAAGCGGTTTTGGTGTTGTTTTTAACGCTGATATTATTTTTAGAGGAGCGTTTTGGACTCGCTTTAGCCGGTTTTTTGGGGCTTTTTTTAGCGGGCGCAAAATCAGCGCTATTGATTTGAGCGAAATACATGGGTTTATCTTTTTCTTTTTCTAGCGGCTTATTGATGGCTTGCTCGCTAGCTGTCTCTTTCATTTCTTGGGATTTTTGCGTTTGAGCTTCCTCTATTTGAGTTTCTTTGGTCTCTGTTTGAGCTAAAGTTTGGGGCATGGTGCTGCCGATAGGGTCTAGATCCAAGTTGCTATTAGCGCTTTTTTGCAATTCTTGGTCATTACTAGACTGCGAGTCAAAGATTTTAGATTCTTTCAAACGCCTGATTCTATCTTGTATCTCCTCATAATATTTCTCAGCATCAGCGTTAGCCTTCTCGTTTTTTTCCCAACGACTGCCCTTATTGTAAGACTTGATCATGTCTTTTAGATTGTCGTGGTAGCGCGTTTTCCAATAGAGCAATTCTTTTAGGGCCACTTCAGAAGCAAACGCATCGTCTTTAATGAGCAATTCCCCCATCACGTTACGCAAAAAGGGGCTATTATTATGCCCATAGCTTTTTAAAACGCTAGGGATATACGCATGGTAAATGCCTGCGCTCGGATCCGAAAAATTGATTTTATAAGTCCCTGCGCATGATTCTTTCCATGCGATGCCCGCCATTTCATAGCCTAAATTTTCTTTAGATCCGAATTGATAAGCGGCTTTTAAAACTTCTTTTTGCTTAGCGTTAAAGTCTTTAAGGTTATCGCAATTGGTCATCATGACATTAGTAACAGGCGATTTGGGCTTGTTTTTAACCCCTTTAGCGGGCTTAGGCTCTGTTTTAGTAGGGCTTTCTTCAGCGTTCAAATTCAAACTTAAGAACGCGCTTAAGGCTGCGCCTAGCCATAAGGCTTTAAAAGGGATATGAATGAGTGGGGCTAAATGTTTCAAAACGCTCACCTTTTGTATTAAGAAATAAATTAAACTAGGAATAAATTCAAGTATAATTCTAGCATGATTTAGCTTATTCTTAAGAGTGATTTTGTTTTTTAGGGAGGATTGAGATTTTGCATTCAGATGAATTGTTAGTAGAGGTTTTAGTTGAAGAATTGCCCGCACAAGCGCTATTGAATGAATATAAAGAAATGCCTAAAAAACTCCACGCTCTTTTTCAAAAACGCGCTTTAGAAGTGGGAAATATAGAGGTTTTTTACACCCCTAGGCGTTTGTGTTTGTTCGTTAAAGACTTTCCTCTTTTAACCCAAGAAACTAAAGAGG
This sequence comes from Helicobacter pylori, assembly GCF_011175115.1. Lineage (GTDB taxonomy): Bacteria > Campylobacterota > Campylobacteria > Campylobacterales > Helicobacteraceae > Helicobacter > Helicobacter pylori_DF. The sequence continues at coordinate 11,377 of NZ_SHOW01000006.1, forward strand.
AATTTTTTGGCCCTCCCGTTAAAATCGCATGCAATCATCAAGATAAAACGCAAGGCTTGAACGCACTGGGTTTAGGGTTTTATCAAAAATTAGGGCTAAAGGATCACCAGCATTTCCAAACGGCGTTTAAAAACAATAAAGAAGTGCTTTATCACGCTAAAATCCACGCCAAACAGCCCACAAAAGATCTGATCATGCCCATTGTGTTAGAGTTTTTAGAGGGCTTGAATTTCGGGAAGTCCATGCGTTGGGGCAATGTGGAAAAAAGCTTTATCAGGCCCATTCATAATATTTGCGTGTTGTTTAATGGGGAAAATTTTAACGGCATTGAAGTTAAAGAGTATGGTTTTAAAACCAAGCAAGCCACCAAAGTGCACCGACAAGAGGGTTTTGATTTTATTGAAGTGGATAGCCCTAAAGCGTATTTTGAAGTTTTAGAAAAAAACCATGTCATTTTAGACCCTAAAAAGCGCGAAGCTAAAATCTTGCAAGAAATTAAAGAATTGGAAAAAAAGCATGACATCATCGTAGAAATGGATAGGGATTTATTAGATGAGGTTGTAGCGATCACGGAATACCCCAGCGTGCTTTTGGGGGAGTTTGACAAGGCGTTTTTAAAATTACCCAGTGAAATCATCACCACTTCCATGAAAGAAAACCAGCGCTATTTTGCGATCTTCAATCAAAAAAGCCAAGAAGAAAGCCCAACATTACACAACGGCTTTATTGTGGTGAGTAACGCTATCAATAAAGACAAGCAAAAAATCATTTTAGGCAATCAAAAGGTTTTAAAAGCCCGCTTGAGCGATGCGGTTTTCTTTTATGAAAACGATCTTAAAAAGCCCTTAGATAACGCCCCTTTAGAGAGCGTGGTTTTTGTGCAAGGTTTAGGGACTTTAAAAGATAAAATGGAGCGAGAATCAACCATCGCTCAATATTTGACGCAAAAATACGCTTCATCTTTAAACATGCCTTTAGAAAAAGCCCTTGAGTTGGTTAAAAGAGCCGTTCAAATCGCTAAGGCGGATTTACTCAGTGAAGTGGTGTATGAATTTAGCGAGCTTCAAGGGATCATGGGCTATTACTACGCTTTAAAACAAAACGAAAACGAATTGGTCGCCTTGAGCTTGAAAGAGCAGTATTTGCCCGCAAGCGAAAACGCCCCCTTGCCCTCTAATGTTTTTAGTTCAATCGTGGCTTTGAGCTTGAAAATAGACAGCCTGTTTTCTCTTTTTAGCGTGGGTAAAATCCCTAGCGGATCTAAAGATCCCTTTGCGTTAAGGCGTTTGAGTTTTGGGCTATTGAAAATCATCGCGCATTATGGGTTAGAATTTGACTTGAAAGCGGATTTAAAAAACCTTTTTCAAAAAGTGGGCGTTTATCAAAGCTTTGATTTAGAGATTTTAGAGAAGTTTTTATTGGAACGATTTAACAATTTAATAGATTGTAACCCCTCTATTATAAGGAGCGTGTTAAACACCAACGAGCGAGACATCGTTACAATCATTCAAAAAGTCAAGGCCTTAAAACGCTTTTTAGACGATCCTAAAAACGCTCAAAAAAAAGAGTTGCTTTTTAGCGCTTTCAAACGCCTAGCCAATATCAATAAAGACAGAAACCCTAACGAGAAAAGCGAGTTTTTTACCCGTCTTTTTAAAGAGCCAAAAGAGCATGCCCTTTTTGAAGCGTTCAATGCGATCAAAACGAGCGCTTTTGAGAGTTTGGATAGCAAAATAGAGGCTTATTTCAGTTTGCATGCGCCTTTGGAAGAGTATTTTAAAAGCGTGTTAGTGATGGATAAAGATATAGAAATCCAAAAAAATCGTAAAAATTTCCTCTGGGATGTGTATCAAAGTTTCTTAGAAATTGGGGATATTAAAGAAATTGCGATTTAATTCTGTCAAACGCAAAGTCCAGCGTTTTTTAGGGGTCGTTTCTTTTATAAGCATGCTTGGTGTGGGCATGCTTGATGCGAAAATCTTTACCCTGCAAGAGTTTTTTAAAGAAGTGGAAACCAACTCTATGGAGTTGATCGGAAAAAAAGCCGATTTTAAAAGCCGTTTGAATGAGCAACGCTCCGTGAACGCTTGGGATTTCCCTTACATTGAGAATGAAACCTCTATGGTGAAAAACTTCCAAGGCATTATAGAAGCACAGCCCAGAACCCTTTTAGTGGTAAGACCCAAGCTCCCATGGGTGAGTTCGCTTTTATCCAAAAGCCTTTCTATTAAAACCATTCAATACGATAAAAGCTATCAATTAAATAAAAATCTCGCTTTTATTGGCGCTAAACGCCTTTATTTGACTTATGTGATGACTAAGGAAAAGTATCAGGTGTATGTGCAACGAGAAGCGAACTTTTATTCGCAGCTCAAAATCGCTAAAGAAAAAGTCAAAGCCGGCAGCATGAGCGAAAAGGATTACATCAACTTCAATAATTCTTATTTGGAATCCAAACTCGCTAAAACCAATGTGGAAACCAAACTCATAGATTTAGAAAAAATGCTAGACACGATGCTCGCTATTGTGGAGCCGGTCAAAGAGGGGGCGCATTTTGACACTTATTTAGACCATTTGCATGACGTCAAGGTGATCGGTTTGGATTTTGAATACGTGCGATTAGAGCCTGAAGCTTTGAAATTCAAACTGGATCGCTCGTTGTATGTGGATATTTTGGATCTAACGGCTAAAGATTATCAGGTGAATGCGAAACTGGCTAATAGAGACGTGTTTAATGCATTTGAATTTGGGATTGGCTCTGAAAGCTATAACTCTTCCACTAATCTTTCCGTGGAAGTGCGTATCCCTTTGCCGGTCACGCCTAAAAATATCTATCAAAAGCGTAAATTCTTGGATTTGCAAAGCGGGACGCTCGCGCAAAATGAAGTGATGAAGCGAAACATACGAATCAACGCCAACTCCTACTTAAACCAGCTCAAAACCAAAGAAGCATACATTGAAACCCAAAAAGAAGCCATTGCCAATAAGAAGCGTTTGATGGAAATGGGGCGCATCGCTTATGAGGCCCAAAAAATCGGGCTTTTTGAATACTTGATTTATCAAAATTCTTACATGGACGCTCTTATTACTCTAGCGGAAGCCAAGATTGAATACATTGATATTAGCGCGCTTTTAGAAGAGACTTTAGGGGAGAGTTTGACCAGATTAGGAGAATTGCATTGAATCGGGCGTTATGGTGGCTTATGTTAATGGGCGTTTTTTCAATTGGTGTTTCTTTAAAGGCCAAAGAGTATCCAGAAATCGTTTTAGAAGAAAAAAACTTGCAACCCATGAGGTTAAAGGTGATTAAATTAGATAAAGAAATTTTCAGTAAAGGGCTTCCTTTTAACGCTTATATTGATTTTGATAGTAAAAGTTCTGTGGTGCAGAGCTTGAGTTTTGATGCGTCTGTGGTTGCGGTTTATAAAAGAGAGGGCGAGCAGGTGAAGGCTGGAGATGCGATCTGTGAAGTGAGTTCTATTGATTTGAGCAATCTGTATTTTGAATTGCAAAACAATCAAAATAAATTAAAAATCGCTAAAGATATTACTAAAAAAGATTTAGAACTTTATAGGGCCGGTGTCATCCCTAAAAGAGAGTATCAAACGAGCTTTCTAGCCAGCGAAGAAATGGGCTTAAAAGTCAATCAACTAGAAAGCACTTTCAAAAGCTTTGGCGTGGATCCCAAAAACCCTAAAGGGCAGTATGGTTTTAGGATTGTGGCTAGAGACAGCGGTCTTTTAGCGTTAGCGCCTAAAAATGTGGGCGAAAAGATTTTGGCTTTCACTAGCTATGTGCGTATTTCAAAAAGCGATGATCTGATCGCTCAAATCAAGTTGCCTGTAGGCGTTTCTAAAACCATTAAAAGGGATTCGCCGGTCTATAATGAAGAGGGGGAAAAAATCGGGAGGATCCAAAGCGTTTCGGTGGTTTTAGATAAAGGATCTAACACGATTTTAGCCACCGCCTTATTAGATGAGGGCAATTACCATGTGGGGGAAATGGTAGAAATGTATATTCAAGGCTCTCAACCCAAAGATTCGGTTTTGATCCCTTCAAACGCTTTAATCAGAAACGGGAAAGATTACCTGGTGTTTGTTAGGACGCCTAAAGGTTTTAAGCCTGTGGTGGTTCAAGTTTTAGAAGAGCGCAACAAGATTTTTATCGTGAACGCTCAAAATTTACACCCTAATGACAGCGTAGCAGTGGGGTCATTGATAGGGTTAAAAGGCATGATCAACAATTTAGGGGAAGAATGATGCTCGCTTCTATCATTGAATTTTCCTTACGCCAAAGAGTGATCGTGATTGTTGGCGCGATTCTGATTTTATTTTTTGGGACTTATAGTTTTATCAACACTCCAGTGGACGCTTTCCCGGATATTTCGCCCACTCAAGTTAAAATCATTTTAAAACTCCCCGGCTCTAGCCCTGAAGAAATGGAAAATAACATCGTGCGCCCTTTAGAATTAGAGCTTTTAGGCTTGAAAGGGCAAAAATCTTTAAGAAGTGTTTCAAAATATTCTATTTCAGATATTACGATAGATTTTGATGACAGCGTGGATATTTATTTAGCGAGAAACATTGTCAATGAGCGCTTGAGCAGCGTGATGAAAGATTTACCCGTGGGGGTTGAAGGGGGCATGGCGCCCATTGTTACGCCGCTATCAGACATTTTTATGTTCACCATTGATGGCAATATCACCGAGATAGAAAAACGACAGCTTTTAGACTTTGTGATCCGCCCACAATTGAGAATGATTAGCGGCGTGGCGGATGTCAATTCTATTGGAGGCTTTAGCAGGGCGTTTGTGATTGTGCCGGATTTTAATGACATGGCAAGGCTTGGGGTGAGTATTTCTGATTTAGAATCGGCTGTGAGAGTGAATTTAAGAAACAGCGGAGCGGGGCGCGTGGATAGGGATGGCGAAACCTTTTTAGTCAAAATCCAAACCGCTTCTTTGAGTTTAGAAGACATTGGCAAAATCACCGTTTCCACTAATTTAGGGCATTTGCACATTAAGGATTTTGCAAAAGTCATCAGCCAGTCTCGCACCCGTTTGGGGTTTGTCACTAAAGATGGCGTAGGTGAGACCACAGAAGGATTAGTGCTTTCTTTAAAAGACGCTAACACCAAAGAAATCATCACTCAAGTGTATCAAAAACTAGAGGAATTAAAACCCCTTTTACCGAATGGCGTTTCCATTAATGTTTTTTACGATCGCTCTGAATTCACGCAAAAAGCCATTGCCACCGTTTCTAAAACCCTCATTGAAGCCGTTGTTTTAATCATCATCACGCTCTTTTTATTTTTAGGGAATTTGAGGGCGAGCGTGGCTGTGGGGGTGATTTTACCCTTAAGCTTGTCCGTGGCGTTTATTTTTATCAAGTTTAGCGATTTGACTTTAAATTTGATGAGCTTAGGGGGGTTGGTTATCGCTATAGGGATGCTCATTGACTCAGCTGTGGTGGTGGTGGAAAACGCTTTTGAAAAATTGAGCGCTAACACTAAAACCACTAAACTCCATGCGATCTATCGCTCTTGTAAAGAAATCGCCGTTTCAGTGGTGAGTGGGGTGGTGATTATTATGGTGTTTTTTGTGCCGATTTTAACCTTGCAGGGGTTAGAGGGTAAGATGTTTAGGCCTTTAGCGCAAAGCATTGTGTATGCGCTTTTAGGCACTTTAGTTCTATCTATCACTATCATTCCAGTAGTGAGCTCTCTTGTCTTAAAAGCCACGCCCCATAGCGAAACTTTTTTAACGAGGTTTTTAAACAGAATCTATGCTCCTTTATTGGAATTTTTTGTGCATAACCCTAAAAAAGTGATTTTAGGAGCGTTTGTTTTTTTAATCGCAAGCCTTTCTTTATTCCCTTTTGTGGGGAAGAATTTCATGCCCGCTTTAGATGAGGGCGATGTGGTTTTGAGCGTGGAAACCACCCCTTCTATTTCTTTAGATCAATCTAAAGATCTCATGTTAAACATTGAAAGCGCGATTAAAAAGCATGTCAAGGAAGTTAAAAGCATTGTCGCACGCACAGGGAGCGATGAATTGGGGTTGGATTTGGGGGGATTGAATCAAACCGATACTTTTATTTCTTTTATCCCTAAAAAAGAATGGAGCGTTAAAACCAAAGATGAATTATTAGAAAAAATCATGGATTCTTTAAAAGACTTTAAGGGGATTAACTTTTCTTTCACCCAACCCATTGAAATGAGGATTTCTGAAATGCTTACAGGGGTTAGGGGGGATTTAGCGGTTAAGATTTTTGGAGATGATATTAGCGCCTTAAACGAGTTGAGTTTTCAAATCGCGCAAGCTTTAAAAGGGATTAAAGGCTCTAGTGAAGTTTTAACCACGCTCAATGAGGGCGTGAATTATTTGTATGTAACCCCTAATAAAGAATCGATGGCGGATGTGGGGATCACTAGCGATGAATTTTCCAAGTTTTTAAAATCCGCTTTAGAGGGTTTGATCGTGGATGTGATCCCTACAGGGATTTCACGCACGCCGGTGATGATCCGCCAAGAGAGCGATTTTGCAAGCTCTATCACTAAAATCAAAAGTTTAGCCTTGACTTCCAAATATGGCGTTTTAGTGCCTATCACTTCTATCGCCAAAATTGAAGAAGTGGATGGCCCTGTTTCTATCGTGCGTGAAAATTCAATGCGCATGAGCGTGGTTCGCAGCAATGTGGTGGGGCGCGATTTAAATTCTTTCGTAGAAGAGGCTAAAAAAGTGATCACTCAAAACATCAAACTCCCTTCTAGCTACTATATCACTTATGGGGGGCAGTTTGAAAACCAGCAACGGGCCAATAAAAGGCTTTCTACTGTTATCCCTTTAAGCATCTTAGCGATCTTTTTCATTCTTTTTTTCACTTTTAAAAGCATTCCTTTAGCCTTGCTCATTCTTTTGAATATCCCTTTTGCGGTTACTGGAGGGCTTATTGCGTTGTTTGCGGTAGGGGAGTATATTTCAGTGCCAGCGAGCATGGGCTTTATCGCTCTTTTTGGGATTGCGGTTTTAAACGGCGTGGTGATGATAGGCTATTTTAAAGAGCTTCTCTTACAAGGAAAAAGCGTAGAAGAGTGCGTTTTATTGGGTGCTAAAAGGCGTTTGAGACCGGTTTTAATGACCGCTTGCATTGCCGGTTTGGGTTTGCTCCCTTTATTATTTTCTCATAGCGTGGGATCAGAAGTCCAAAAACCTTTAGCGATCGTGGTGCTTGGGGGCTTAGTCACCTCAAGCGCTCTAACCTTACTCTTATTGCCGCCCATGTTCATGCTCATCGCTAAAAAGATTAAAATCAATTAAGGGATTTCACATGCTCGCTTTAGAAATTTATATTGATATTTGTTTGAAAGACGCTTTAATAGATTATTTATTTGAAAAAGGCTTTGATGATTTTTTTTATGTGGAATGCTATAAATACGCCGCTTCTTCGCTGCTTTTAAGCCAAAAAGAGCAGGTGAGCGGGCGTAAAGACTACGCTAAATTCAAGCTTTTTTTAAGCGATGAGATCGCTTTATCTCTAGCAAAAGCGCTAAAAAATCAGTTCGCTTCTAAAGAAATGAAATTGTTTTATTCTCAAACGCATGGGTTGTAAAACGCATGGCGTTTTTCATTAAATGCCAATAACTAAAATTTTTAACTTTTTTAAAAAATGGGGTTTTAGTTACTTTGTTTTTGAAACTCATTCTCTTAAGGGGATAGGGGGGTATTTTGTGCTTAACTCTCCCCTTTAACCCCCAACTAAATCCCCCTAACCCAAGAAGACCGCTTTTTATAAGCTATCGCTTGATTAAAATCAAGCTCTTTAATATTTTTGAGTTTTTAGTTTTGATGGTGAAAAATCAAGTATAATACCAACCATTAAATGGTGCTAGGAGTTTGTAATGATAGTCATTCTTAAAAATCCGCTTTCTTTCTCTCTCTAGTCAGCCGTTTTATCTTTTCACCCCCATATAAGCCCATACCCATATAAACCCTATCTATATTTTAGGGATTTTTTGGGGATTTTTGCGTCTTGTTTAGATTTTAATTTTTAATTTTAAAGGATTGGTATGATTTTACGCGCACAGACGAATTTTGTGGAGTTTTTAGAACAGGTTTTAGAAGTTTTAAAAGAAGTAGAGATTGATAAAACAGAATGCTTCACGCTTTTAGCAAGCATTCAAAAACAACAGCTAGTGATACCCGTTGTGGGGAATTTTAGCGCAGGAAAAAGCACGCTATTAAACCGTTTTTTAGAAAAGAGCGTTTTGCCTACTGGTATCACGCCAGAGACTTCTTTAGCCACTGAATTACATTATAGCGCTAATGAACGCATAGAGGCTTTTTCAAACAATGATGAAAAAACAGAGAGTTTTGAACTGAATGAGCAAAGTTTTGAGGCGATTAAAGAGAATGCGGCGGAGTATTCCTACCTTAAGGTTTATTTGAATAATGAAGCGCTAAAAGATAGCGTGCCTTTGGTGTTTGTGGATATGCCCGGGTTTGATAGCCCCATTTCAAGCCACACCCATGCCATTTTGGAATATTTATAAAGAGGCGTGCATTTTGTCATTCTCACAAGCGTAGAAGAGGGCAATCTCACCAAACGCATGGTTAGGGAATTAAAAAACCTTTTAGAGTTTGACAAAGGCCTTAGCTTTATTTTGAGTAAAACGAATTTAAGGACGCCTTCGCAAGTGGGAGAAATCTCTCGCTACATTCAAGATCAAATCCAAGATCACCTTGATTTGACAACGCGTCTTATTTATTCTAATAAAGACAATAACGCTCTTTTAGAGGTGACGGATAAAATAGACGCTGAAAAGCTTTTTAGCGCTTTGTATTTGAAACGATTGAAGTTTTTAAATTCCCAGTTACAAAACAGCCTAAAAAGCGTGATGAAAAGCTTTGATTATTCTAAAGAAAAGGCGTTAGAAGAAATACAAGCGTTGGATTTGAGCGTTAAGGACATTGAAAAAACCTATGAAAAATTAAGGGCTAATTTAGAAGAAGAATATTCTAGCGTGGCTGTGGGATCGGTGGTTAAAAAAGTAGTAGGAGAGGTCAGGGAGCAAAAATCCTATTTAGCCTCTTTAATCAACAAGCCTAACGAGTTCAATAGCGAAATAGAAAGCATCATGCAACAAAGCTTGATCAAAAACGCTAAATTAGAGATTGAAAAGATCAACCTTTCTTTTTCAAAAGATTTTTGCGCGGAATTTGAAAGCTTGAACAACACGCAGCTTTCTAGCGATTTGTCTGTGAATTTAGAGCATGGCCTTGAACTAGGGATCAACGCCTTAAGCGTGATTTTAGCCAAGAATCCGGTTACAAGACCCTTCGCGCTGATCTTGCAAGGGTTAAAACCTCTTTTAAAAGATTTATTGACTTTATTGCCTAATATCATCGCTTCATTCTTTAGAAACGAGGAAAAAGAGCGGGCGAAATTAGAAAATCTGATTGAAGTCAAAGTGATACCAGAGGTTCAATACAAGCTTAAAAAAGTTTTACCGGGCTTGTTTAATGAATGCTTGGAAAATTCCCTAAAAGGTTTAAAAGATCGGTGCGAATTAGAAATCACGCATAAAAAACAAGAAATCGCGCTCGCTCAAAAGGAAAAAGAAAAACACCTAAACGATTTAGAAAATCAAAAACAAATCTTAGAAAACAAGATCAACGCTTTAAGCGATCTAGAACAACAATATTTAAAGGATCAACAATGAACGCTCAAGAACTCATTAAAAAAAGCGCTTTAATTGAAAAAACGCTACAAGAACAAGGTTTGCAAGAAAAAGCGAAGCCTTTTATGAGCGAAAACGCTGTGATTACAACCGAAGAGTTAGAGAAAACGCTAAAAGAAATGCAGGCTGAAGATAGGGATCTTAAAGTCGGTATCATCGGGCGCGTGAAAGCGGGTAAAAGCTCGCTCTTAAACGCTTTGATTTTTGAGGGTGTAGAGGTTTTACCCAAAGCGGCAACACCCATGACCGCTAGCCTTACCATTTTAAAATACGCAAAAACCCTGAGCGCTGAAGTGGAGTTTTATAGCCCAAAGGATATTGCAGAGCTTGAAAACGAACATGAAAGGTATGTAAGGGAGTTTAACAGGATTGTTGGTGAAGAAGTCAACAAACAAAAAGAAAAACAGAGTTTGTCAAATAGGGCTAAAGAGAGAGTAAAGAGTTTTAGCAACAAGTTTAGCAGAAATAAAAGCACTGAAGCAGCGCCCAAAGAGAGGGTTTTAAGCGATGAAGAAATATTGGAAAAGGCTAGAAGGATCGCTAAAAATACATTAAAAGGGGACGAAAAACTCGTTTCATCATACGATCAATACGAAAGAATGAAAAAAAGCGGATTGCTCAACACTGAAAAATTGGATCCGCGCATTCAAGCCAACAGCTTACAAGAGCTGAATCAGAAATTGCTTCAATTCGTGGGCACAAACGGGAAGTTCATGCCCTACACTAAAGCGGTGCAAATTTCTTTGAATAACCCCAATCTTAAAGATTTGGAAGTGATTGACACCCCAGGAGTGAACGATCCGATCGCTTCCAGAGAAGAGCGCACCAAAGCCTTATTGAAAGATTGCGATGTGGTGTTTATCATAAGCCCTTCTAATCAGTTTTTAACGGATAGCGATATGAGTTTGTTTGACAGGGTTTCTAACAAAGAAGGCCTTCAAGAAATTTATTTTGTGGCAAGCCAAGTCGACAGCGCTGTTCTTTCTATGAGTGAAGTGGAAAAATCTCGCCAACACCTCCCTACAGCCTTAGAAAACGCGCAAAAAGCCCTTTCATCTCAATTAAATAATATCATGGGAGCGTTGATTCAAAACTACCCTAACCAACAAGAGATTTTTGAAAAAGCAATCAAAAACGGCGTTATTTTGGCTTCAGGGGTTTGCTTTAGCATGCATAAAGATTTTGAAAACCAAGCTTCTTGGGAAAGAAGCCAAAAAACAGAAGAGTATCACAACGCCTTACGGAATTTAAAAGATTCTTACCCTGACGCTTTTAGTAGCGATGATAAGTCTAAAGAAAGCTTACTCTTTTTAAGCAATATGGGCGCGATTGAAGAGCGTTTAAAAAAAGCCACCAAAGAGAAAGAAAAAATCATTTCTCAAAAATTGCAAAATTACGCAGAGAGCCAAGCAAACAACCTCCATAAATTCATAGTGCAGTTGTTGCAAGACCTAGAAGATGAAAAAAAGAGGATTAAAAACGCTGACATTAGCGCTATCAAAGAGCAAATAGTGGTTTATCAAAACCTCTCTAATGAGATTGAAACAGGGTTTGATGGGGTGTATGAAGAATTTATCTTGCATTTCATCAAAAACACTAGAGATGGCTTGAATGAAACCTTAACGAAAGCTATCCGAACGGCTAAAACGCACTCTAGAGAAGAAGAGGAAGAAGAGCATTATATTGAAAGAGTGAAGCAAGGCGGTCTTTTTGGAAGCTTGAAAAGAAATTTTTTGTGGTGGGCTGATGATGATGCGGGCTATAATGAAGTAGAACGCACAAGAGCAACCATTAAAGCCGGAGCGGTGCTTGATCATTTAACAGAGATGCATGAACGCTGCGAAAGTGCTTTGAATGACAGCGTTGAATCTTTTAAAATCGTTTTTAGAAAAGAACTCTACGCTAAAGTTCTTTCTCAATTGCGCGAAATCATCTCTGATGATTTGATTGATAAGGTGGATTTCAAAAGAAGCGTGGATGCTGTTTTAGATTCCATTAAATTTAAAGAGTTTGATTATGCTGATAAGCTTCCTAGCGAGATAAGGGGGAAAACGGGCTTTTTAAAAGGCGATGAAGCTAATGCTTTCATACAAAGCGTGGAAAATCATGTGAGAGGTTTTGAAGCTGAGACTAAAAAAGATGTGAAAGGCTATATCCAAGGTTTAAGAGAGAATTTAGGCGAACAAGATTTTGCTAATGGGGTGCTTTCAAAACTCCAAAAAGACATGCAAAACTTGCAAAATCAAGTGCAAAACAAAGAACAATCCATCGCTCAATTAGACGCAAAAATCCAAGCTTTAAAGGGGATCCAATGAGCATTAATAATTTTTTTAATGGTATTTTTAATAACAATAGCGCAGCTGAAAACCACTACAATATAGAGCCGGTGGGATTAGAGGAGCGCTACGATTTGATTGCTTGTATTTTAAACGCCAAAACAAGCAATGAAGGGCTAGAAGAATACCAGAGCGTCTTAGACAACGAGTTTTTAGAGTTTGCTAGCGGCGTGGATTCGCTCAAAGAAAAGGAAATAGCGTTACTGACGCTCCAAGGAATCCAAAAAGAATTGCAATTGGTGGCGAGCTACCCTAGTTTGTTCCAAAAAACCATCGTTGCGGTGGGGGGAGGGTTTAGCGCGGGCAAATCCACTTTTTTAAACAACTTGTTGGGCTTGAAATTAAAACTCCCTGAAGACATGAATCCCACCACAGCTATCCCCACTTATTGCCTAAAGGGTAAAAGGGAAGTTTTAATGGGGTTTTCTCAAAATGGGGGCATGGTGGAATTACCTAATCTCGCTTTTGACCATCAGTTTTTAAAATCCCTTGGCTTTAATTTGAAAGAAATCATGCCTTCCATGCTTTTGAGCGCTCCTAGCGTGCCTTTTGAATTTTTGTGCTTCATAGACACGCCTGGTTTTAACCCTGCCAATCAAGGCTATACGGGTGGGGACAAAGAAGCCTCTAAAGAATCCCTAAAACACGCTAAACACATTTTATGGTTTATTAGTTGCGAGCGTGGGGGTATTGAAAGCGATGATTTAGAGTTTTTGCAAGAATTATACGAAGAAGGCAAGCAGGTTTTTATCGTATTGAGTAGGGCTGATAGGCGCACCAAAAGCCAATTAGAAGAAGTCGCTAAGAAAATTAGAGAGACTTTAAAAGATAATGGCATTGAATTTTTAGGGATTTGCGCTTATAGCGCTACAAGGTATCAAGAATACAAAGAGTTCAGCGAAAAAAGCCATGTTTTCAATTCGCTTGAGGAATTTCTAATGAAGTTAAATCAAAGGAACGAGAAACAAAACGAAATTTTAGAATCTTTATACGAGGTGCATTCCATGTATGAAAAGGCTATTAATCAAGACGCTAACCGATTCAAACGCTACCAAAAGGCTTTGCATTCTGTCAAACTGGATTTGATGCAAAAAGGCTTTGACGATTTCAACAACGATGCTACCTTTAATAAAATTAAATCGCTCAACAACGAATTTTCTGAGCAAGAGCGATCTAAAGAAGAGAGTTTAGCGCGATTGAATGAAGTGATTGACTTGTTTAAGGAAAGCATTGATAAGGTTTTTGATCGCGTGAGCGCTTTCACTTGGGAAAAATACAAAGAACAAAACGACGACGAAGAGGACGATGAAGCAAACTAATCAAAAAAATGGTGCTGTTTTACAAGGAACTCAACATGTATGGTATAGACTCTTGGGATTTGAGCCAAGAAGAAATCCGAGAATACAGAGAGAAAATAGAATATTACAATAAACTGCTCCAATTAGACTATTCTTTAAGAAATTTATCAATACTTAAGGACTTTAAAGAAGCAAATGAGAGAGATTATCAAGAGAATTGGTTAAATAATAGTGATTTTCAAAACGATTTGCGAAAGTGGAAAAATGGCGATAAGCCAGGCTTTTTTGAAAGCCTTTTTAATGATTTGTTTGGCAAATAAGAAAACAGCAATTAAGAATTTAAAAATACTGAAAGCATTTTTTATAATCAAAGTAAAAGAGCTTGCGTCAAGCAAGCGATAACCCCTTGAAGCGGTATTTTTGGGTTAGTGGGATACTTAAGGAGGTTAAGGGGGAGAGTTATTTCAAAATACCCCCCTATCCCCTTAAGAGAATGAGTTTAAAGTAAAGCAATTTAAATCCCATTTTTTAAAATTTAAAAAATTTTTTAAACTACCCTATTTTTAATCAAAGACAGCGTTTTGAATGTAAGGGCTATTTTAAACTTATTATTGTAAAATGGTGAGTTTTACAATCAATGAGATTAGGAATTTAATGGAAATTGCAGTATTTGGTGGCGGGGCGTGGGGGAGGGCTTTAGCCTTTGCTTTTGGAGAAAAGAATGAAGTGAAAATCATTTCAAGGCGGGATTTAAACGAGCCGCTAAAAAAGCTCAATGATGCCTTGATTTCTAAAGGTTCTGCCCCCATAGAGCAAGTGGATTTACAAAGAGGCTTAAAAGCGGCACTCTATGTGATCGCTATTAGCGTGCAGCACTTAAGGGAATGGTTTCAAAACGCTTCTTTACCCAAAAACGCTAAGGTTTTAATCGCTTCTAAAGGGATAGAGGTGTTAAATAAGGCGTTTGTGAGCGAGATCGCAAAGGATTTTATCGATCCTAATGCTTTGTGTTTTTTAGCGGGCCCGAGTTTTGCGGCTGAAATCATTCAGGGCCTGCCTTGCGCGTTAGTCATCCATTCTAATAATCAGGCTTTAGCACTAGAATTTGCCAATAAAACCCCCTCTTTTATCAGAGCCTACGCCCAACAAGACATCATAGGGGGTGAAATCGCCGGGGCGTATAAAAATGTGATAGCCATTGCGGGGGGGGTTTGTGATGGCTTGAAATTAGGCAATAGCGCTAAAGCGAGTTTATTATCTCGTGGTTTAGTAGAAATGCAACGCTTTGGGGCGTTCTTTGGGGGCAAGACAGAGACTTTTTTAGGGCTTTCTGGGGCTGGGGATTTGTTTTTAACCGCTAATTCTATTTTATCTAGGAATTATCGTGTGGGTTTGGGGCTAGCCCAAAACAAGCCTTTAGAGGTGGTTTTAGAAGAATTGGGCGAAGTGGCTGAAGGGGTGAAAACGACCAACGCCATTGTGGAAATCGCTAGAAAATACGGCATTTATACGCCCATTGCGAGCGAATTGGCCTTGCTTTTAAAGGGTAAGAGTGTGCTAGAGAGCATGAACGATTTGATCAGACGCGCTTAAAAGGAAAGAGAGCATGCAAGATTTTTCAAGTTTATTATTAAAATTACAAGAGTATTGGAAAGATCAAGGCTGTTTGGTGATCCAGCCTTATGATATTCCTGCAGGAGCTGGGACATTCCACCCGGCCACGCTTTTAAGGAGTTTGGATAAAAAGCCATGGAATGTGGCGTATGTCGCGCCCTCTAGAAGGCCTACTGATGGGCGCTATGGGGAAAACCCTAACCGCTTGGGGAGTTATTACCAATTCCAAGTGGTTATCAAGCCAAGCCCTTCTAATATCCAAGAAATGTATTTAAAAAGCTTGGAAGTGTTAGGGATAAACCTTAATGAGCATGATATACGATTTGTAGAAGACAATTGGGAGAGTCCGACTTTAGGGGCATGGGGGCTTGGCTGGGAAGTGTGGCTTGATGGCATGGAAGTTACGCAATTCACTTATTTCCAGCAAGTGGGGGGCATTGCTTGTAGCCCTATCCCTGTGGAAATCACTTACGGCTTAGAAAGATTAGCGATGTATGTGCAAAAAGTGGAAAATATCCTAGAGATTGAATGGGCTAAAAACAATCATGACAGCGTGCGTTATGCGCAAGTGCATTTAGAAAGCGAATACCAATTTAGCAAGTATCATTTTGAAATAGCGAGCGTGAAAAGGCTATTAGAAATGTTTAAAAACGCTCAAGCCGAAGCCTTGCATTGCTTAAAAAACAAGCTCCCCTTGCCGGCTTATGATTTTGTGATGCTGTGCTCGCATTTTTTCAATATTTTAGACGCCAGAAAAGCGATTTCGGTGGCTGAAAGGCAAAATTATATTTTACAAATCAGGGATTTAGCCAAATGGTGCGCGCTTTTTTATAAAGAGCAAGAAGAAGAGAGGGAAGAGCGCTTAAAAAACGCTTTAACAAAGGCTTAAAATGGCGTTAGTTAAGGAAGTGTTGGGAGTTTTGAACCGCCTTTCGCCTTTTGAACTCCAAGAATCGTGGGATAATAGTGGGTTGAATGTGGGGAGCAAAAATAGCGAGTTTAGCCAAATTATCGCATGCTTAGAAATCACGCTTCAAATCGCTCTAAACGCGCCACAAAACGCCCTAATCATCACGCACCACCCTTTAATTTTCAAGCCCTTAAAAACGCTAAATTATGAGACTTATCCGGGGAATATTTTAAAAATCCTAATCCAAAAAAACATTTCAGTCATCAGCATGCACACGAATTTTGACAAAACGCATTTAAACAAGCATTTTGCTAGTGCGCTTTTAGGGTTTGATGGCTTGATGGAAAAAGGCCTTATGTTAGTGAAAGAAAACGCTAATATGGAATTTGATGCGCTGTTAGAAAGGATTAAATCTTCTTTAGGGGTGGGAAAATTAGCATGCGTCAAAAGTTCTCAAATGATTAAAGATTTAGCGTTTGTGTGCGGATCGGGGGCATCCATGTTTTCTTCTTTAAAAGAGCAAAGCTGTTTGATTACAGGCGATGTGAAATACCATGACGCTATGATCGCTCAATCTTTAGGGATAAGTTTGATTGACGCCACGCATTATTATAGCGAAAGGGGTTTTGCACTGATTGTGGCTGAAATTTTGCATTCTTTTAATTATTTGGTTACAATAGAGAATTTTAAAAACCCCTTGCAAATCATTTAAAGGAAAGCGATGAACACCCACCTCAAACAATTGATTGAAATTTCGCATTTGGATAAAGAAATTGACTCCTTAGAGCCGTTGATCAGAGAAAAACGAAAAGACTTGGATAAGGCCTTGAATGATAAAGAAGCTAAAAATAAAGCGATTTTGAATTTAGAAGAGGAAAAATTAGCCCTAAAATTACAGGTTTCTAAAAACGAGCAAACCCTACAAGACACGAACGCTAAAATCGCCAGTATCCAAAAGAAAATGAGCGAGATCAAATCCGAAAGGGAGTTGCGCTCTTTAAACATTGAAGAAGATATTGCTAAAGAGCGTTCCAACCAAGCCAACAGGGAAATTGAAAACCTGCAAAATGAAATCAAGCGCAAAAGCGAAAAACAAGAGAATTTGAAAAAAGAAATGCTAGAGCTTGAAAAATTAGCGTTGGAATTGGAAAACTTAGTGGAAAACGAAGTCAAAAACATCAAAGAAACCCAACAAATTATCTTTAAAAAGAAAGAAGAACTCGTGGAAAAAACCGAGCCTAAAATCTATAGCTTTTATGAAAGGATCAGAAGATGGGCGAAAAACACGAGCATCGTAACGATCAAGAAACAGGCTTGTGGGGGTTGTTTTATCAGATTGAATGATAAGATTTATACCGAAGTGCTAACGAGTGGGGACATGATCACTTGCCCGTATTGCGGGCGTATTTTATACGCTGAGGGCGCGTATGAAAACAGTGCTCAACCTCCAAAAGAAAGCCAACCAAAAGAAAGCCAACCAAAAGAAAGCCAACCAAAAGAAAGCCAAGAATTAGTTTGATTGTTTAAGTTTTTCTACCTTTTATTTTTGACTTTGGGGCATCTTTTTGGTGCACCTTTCATCTTGCTTTTGAGTTTTAAAGAAAAATACCGCCATTCTTTAAAGGCTCGTTTTTTTCTCAAGGACAATCTTTTAAAAAGCGAGCCGGTTTTTTGGTTTCATGCATGCTCTTATGGGGAGGTCAAATCCTTAGAGCCGATCATTCAAGCTTTAAAAGAGCCGATTTTAATCAGCGTTACCACTAATACCGGCTTTGAATTAGCCGCTCAAACTTATCAGCATTCTCAACATATAGAAGTGCGTTACTTGCCTTTTGAAACCCTATTATTTGCATGGGAAAAAAACTTAAAACGCTTAAAAACTTTGGTGGTTACAGAAGCGGAATTGTGGTTTAACGCGTTTGATACGGCTCAAAAATTAGGGGCAAAAACCATGCTCATTAACGCTAGGATCAGCGTTCACTCTTACCCCAAGTACCAGCGTTTTTCTTTCTTTTATGCACTTTTATTCAAACGCATTGATTTGATTTTAGCACAAAGCAAGGACGATCAAAAGCGCTTGTTGAATCTAGGGGCAAAAAAAGTGGTGGATTTTTTGAATATCAAGCGTTTTTCAAAGCCTGTGATCACTTCGTTTTACCCTAAAAACCCAAGCGCTCTAAACATTGTTTTAGCCAGCACGCATGAGGGCGAGGAGGAATTGGGGTTAAAAGCGTTTTTAGAATTGAAAAAGACTTTTAAAAACGCAAGGCTCTTTATCGTGCCGCGCCACCCGGAGCGTTTTAAAAGCGTGCGGAATTTGTTGCAAGATATTTTAAAAACGACGCCTTTTAGTTTGGAGTGTTTTTCTTCAAAGGGTTTTGTGGAATGCGATATTTTGTTAGTGGATAGCTTGGGGGAATTGAATAACTTCTATAAAATCGCAGACATTGTCATTTTAGGGGGTTCGTTTGTCAAAATGGGGGGGCATAACCCTTTAGAGCCGGCGTTTTTTAATACGCGCCTAATCACAGGGGAGTATCTTTTCAACCAAGTGGCGTTGTTTGAATTAGTCAAGCCTTATAAAATCGTTCCAAAAGAGGATCTGTTAGACGCTCTCTTAGATTACAAAAATTTAGGCGTGGTGCGTTTTTTAGAAAATGGGCATGATTTAAACGAATTGCTCGCATTCATCAAACATTAAAAAAATAAAGGATAAACATGGAAAAAGCCTACAAATTATTGAGTATCCAAGAAAACATTTCGCATAAAAAAGCCAAATCTTTGATTGATTTGGGGTTAGTGAGCATAGGGGGGAAGAAATTGAGTGTTGCTAGAAAGGAATTACCCCAAAACACGCGCTTTAATGTCCAAAAAATTGAAAAACCCAGCGTGATTTTTGAAGATGAAAACATTCTAGCCCTTTTTAAACCCCCTTTTATAGAGAGCTATGATTTAGTTTCTTTTTTCAAAGGTTGGGCACTGTTGCACCGCTTGGATAAAGAAACAAGCGGGGTGATTTTATTGGTGAAAGAAAATTCAGAATTCCACTTGAAAGCTAAAAAGGCTTTTAAAAATAGGGCGGTTAAAAAGGAGTATTTAGCTCTCGTTCAAGGCATCATAGAAGAAGAGCGAGAAATCAACGCTCCCATTCTTACGATTAAAACCACTAAAGCTTTCAGTAAAATCTCTAAAAAAGGGCAAGAAGCGGTTACAATCATCACGCCCTTAAAAATCATCAACAAAAAAACCCTTTTAAAAGTGGGAATCAAAACCGGAAGAACCCACCAAATCAGAGTCCATTTAAAGCACATCAACCACCCCATTATAGGCGATACGCTCTATGGCGATAGCCAACACTCCGCCAAACGCTTGATGCTCCATGCGCATAAAATCGCGCTGCTAGGGTATGAATTTGAAGCGATCGCTCCTAAAGAATTTGAAATTTAAGGATTGATTATGAACGCTTGGAATACGATTTATGATCAATTTAACCCTATCGCTTTTAGTCTTGGCAGTATTGAAGTGCATTGGTATGGTTTGGCGTATGCGTGCGCGATTGTTATCGCTTTTTACATGGCGTTAAGAATGATCCAAAAAGATCCCAAGCGATTCCCCATTGAAAGGAAGGAATTTGAGAGTTATTTTCTATGGGCGGAGCTTGGCATTGTGCTAGGGGCAAGGATAGGATACATTCTTATTTATGAGCCTAATTCCAGCTATTATTTGACGCATTTTTGGCAAATCTTTAACCCTTTTGATAGCCATGGGAATTTTATAGGCATTCGTGGGATGAGCTATCATGGGGGGTTGGTGGGGTTTTTGATCGCTTCGTATCTTTATAGCCGTAAGGATTTGAAAAAGCTTTTGATTTATTTGGATTTGATTGCGATCAGCCTGCCTTTAGGGTATGTTTTTGGGAGGATTGGGAATTTTTTAAATCAGGAGCTTGTGGGGAGGATTGTCCCCAAAGACAGCCATTTAGGGCAAATCATAGGCATTATGGTGGATAACGAGTTGCGTTATCCCAGCCAGTTGATTGAAGCGTTTTTAGAGGGGGTTATTGTGTTTTTTATGGTAATGTGGGCTAAAAAACACACCAAAACGCATGGGCTGCTCATCGTGGTTTATGGCTTGGGGTATTCCCTGATGCGCTTTATTGCGGAATTTTACAGAGAGCCGGATAGCCAAATGGGGGTTTATTTTTTGAATTTGAGCATGGGGCAGATTTTAAGCTTATTTATGGTAATTGTTTCATTAGGGATTTTATTGTATGCTACAAGGATCACGAAAAAAGAAGACAATTATTGAATGAGCGCCATTCTTGCAAGATGTTTGACAGCCATTATGAGTTTTCTAGCACAGAATTAGAAGAAATCGCTGAAATCGCCAGACTATCGCCAAGCTCTTACAACACGCAACCATGGCATTTTGTGATGGTTACTAATAAGGATTTAAAAAAACAAATTGCAGCGTACAGCTATTTTAATGAAGAAATGATTAAAAGTGCTTCAGCGTTAATGGTGGTATGCTCTTTAAGACCCAGCGAGTTGTTACCACACGGCCACTACATGCAAAACCTCTATCCGGAGTCTTATAAGGTTAGAGTGATCCCCTCTTTTGCTCAAATGCTTGGCGTGAGATTCAACCACAGCATGCAAAGATTAGAAAGCTATATTTTAGAGCAATGCTATATCGCTGTGGGGCAAATTTGCATGGGCGTGAGCTTAATGGGATTGGATAGTTGCATTATTGGAGGCTTTGATCCTTTAAAAGTGAGCGAGATTTTAGAAGAGCGTATCAATAAGCCTAAAATCGTGTGTTTGATCGCTTTGGGTAAGAGGGTGGCAGAAGCGAGCCAAAAATCAAGAAAATCAAAAGTTGATGCAATTACTTGGTTGTGATTAAACGAAATCAAAAACTTTTTAACTATAATCAAACCTAAATTAAAGTTTAAGGAGTGGTATTTTGTTTAAAAGAATGGTTTTAATCGCTCTTTTAGGGTTGTTTTCAAGCGTTTCATTAAGCGCTAAGAGTCTTTTAAGAGATGATGGGATTTTAGTCTCTGATTTAAAGGGCATGAAATCAGAATTGTCTGATGCTCCTGCTTGGGTTTTTGAAGACCCTAAAGTCCCCTACGAAGAAATGGGCGTGGCGTATATCCCTGTTAATAACAAATATTTAGGGATTGAACAAGCGACTTTAAACGCTAAATTGAGCTTGATCGTGGTTTTTCATGAAATCATGTTGAAGTATAAAAAACGCTTCATGGAGCAATTCCATGAGTCCGAGCAAACGGCTACGAATATCAGCTACGCTATCTATAATTACCTAGCAACTAAGATCCAAGTAGCCTACACTTACACGAATTTAAAATCGGAGGTGGCTGTGGTGAAAATCAAGCTAGTGGGTTGCCAGATTGATCAAATCAAAAGGTATTTAAAAGCGAGCGTTGAAAACCTTAACGATAACGAAATCGCTTATATCGCTAAGGTCGCTCAAAAAGAATTTGGTAGTGTTTGCGCTTTAAGGTAGTTTTATAGCATTCTAGCGAGCATGTTTAGGGCATGCTCTACGCTTTTATTTTGAATGCTTTCTCTGTCCCCTTCAAAAAAACAACGATCGATTAAAGCTTGAGATCCTAACTTTTGCACACCAATATAAATCGTGCCTACCGGATTAGCCTTACTCCCCCCATTAGGGCCAGCCACCCCGCTAATCGCCAGCGCTAAATCCACTTTAAAATTGAAAAACACGCCTAGTAGCATTTCTTTCACGCATTCTTCGCTATAAACCCCAAAGACTTTTAAAGTCGTGGCATTGACTTTCAATAACTCGCACTTAACCTCTTCACTATAACACACAACACCCCCCATAAAAACCGCTGAAGCCCCGCTAATGGAAGTGAATGCATGCGATAATAACCCCCCAGAGCAGCTTTCAGCCACCGCAATTTTTAAATCTAAAGATTTCAAGCGCTCTATTAAAGCGTTTGCACTTTTTTGATGATCGTCTAATTCCACAATATTAGAGTTAAAAAGCGTTTGAAGATAAATTCTCGCTTGTTCTGTGTTTTCGCCTTTTAATTCAATGCCATCCTCTTTGACTTGAGCGGTAAGATTCAATCGTTTCAATTCCTTTTCAATCAAAATAAAACCGCTCTCATTATCCATATTCAAAAATTTAAATTTCATTTTTAACCTTTTAAAACCCTAAATTCAGCGTGCGCCATAATTCTTCCACTTCTTCTAATTCTAAATCAATCGTGCTTTGAGTGCGAAAAAAGACTTGGATTTTTTCTAAATCCAAGCTTTTAGCTTTCAAGCAAGAGGGGTGCGCTAAAATAAACCCTTGCGCTAAAGCGACAGAACGCTCTAATTTTGCATCGCATAAAAAACAAGAATTGTAACTTTGCAAGCGCCCTTCAAAATTCAAAAGCGTTGCATACATTTCTAAAACCACTCTTAAGGGGTGCTGTTTGGAGAGTTTGCTAGCCCCATCATCTAAAGTGTCAAAATAGATGCTATCCAAAGAATGCACGCCTTCTAAATGTTTGAATAAAAGAGTGCAAAAGCGTTGCCAAAAAAACAAGCGCTCCATTTCTCTTTCCCAAATATAGCCTAAATGCAAAATATTCCTTAACTTGGGTAAAAATTTATCATCGTTTTCTTCTTCAAAATCAATTTTACGCCCCACATTCAGCACGCTATGGCGTTTGCCATAGAAACGATAGAGGGTTTTGAGCTGGTTTTTGGTTAAAACGCGCACGATCAAATCTTCATCTCTTATGCTTTGTGTTTGTAAAAGAAACCCTTGCATCACTACTCTTAAGATAATTTGGTTTATTATAAGCAAAACTTGGATACAATCCTAATAAAACTGCAAAATTAAGGAAAAACATGGGATTTGCAGATTTCTTTAAAAATTTTAAGATCAATAAATTGCGGACAACGCCAAGTAAGGAAGAACAGCCAAGCCATTGGGTGAAATGCCCTAAATGTTATGCGTTAATGTATCATAAAGAAGTGTTTGGCAAATACAGCGTGTGCTTGAAATGCCATTACCATTTCCGCATGAACGCGACTGAAAGGATTGAATTTTTATGCGATGTGGGGAGTTTTGAAGAGTTTGACAAACACTTACGGCCTAATGATCCTTTAAATTTCGTGGATAAAGAGAGCTACAAGCAACGCATTAAAAAATACGAAAAAAGGACTAACCGCCCAAGCTCAGTGATCAGCGGTGAGGCAAAAATCAACCGCATGCCTTTGCAGATCGTGGTGTTTGATTTTAGCTTTATGGGGGGGAGTTTAGGCTCTGTGGAAGGCGAAAAGATCGTAAGAGCGATCAATCGTGCGGTCGCCAAAAAAGAAGCGTTATTGATCGTTTCAGCGAGTGGGGGGGCTAGGATGCAAGAATCCACTTATTCGCTCATGCAAATGGCTAAAACGAGCGCGGCTTTGAACCGATTGAGTGAGGCCAAACTCCCTTTCATTTCGCTCTTAAGCGATCCCACTTATGGGGGCGTTAGCGCGTCTTTTGCTTTTTTAGGGGATCTCATTATCGCAGAGCCTGGGGCGATGATAGGTTTTGCAGGGCCTAGGGTGATTAAGCAAACTATAGGGGCGGATTTGCCTGAGGGCTTTCAAACAGCGGAATTTTTATTAGAGCATGGCTTGATTGATATGATTGTGCACAGGAAGGATTTGAAGAAAACTTTGAGCGATCTCATCGCTATGATGACGCATAAGACTTCAAAGATTTTTTAAAGTTTTAAGATTGATGCGTTGCGTGGTGTATTCTATCGCTAAAAGTTCGCCCCTAGAGTTAGTGGAAAGCTATCAAAAGCAATGCAGGCAATTTGATTGCGAGCTGGAATTGGTGGATTTATTCCCTAAAAATACCGCCAACGCTCAAAAAATCTCTAGAGAACTCGCTCAAAAAAGCTACTCTCTAGCCTTTGAGCCGTATTTAAACCCTAAGGCAAAAAATATTGCCTTACACCCTAAAGCTCAAAGGGGCGATAGCTTTGCGTTTAGTAAAATGTTAGAAAATCATCTTAATATTAATTTTTTTATCGCTGGAGCGTATGGGTTTGAAGAAAATTTTTTAAAGGATTGTCAAGCTTGGAGTTTGAGCGAGATGACTTTTAGCCATGAAGTGTCTAAAATTGTCTTATGCGAGCAAATTTATAGGGCTTTAAGCATTATTTTTAAGCATCCATACCATAAATAGGAGGTGCGCATGCGTTTTTACATTATCTTTACATTTTTGTTCATTGTGGGTTTTGGCGTGTTTGTTTATAGTATTGATCCGCAAGCTTACGCCTTTAATTTAGGGAGCTACAGCTTTAATCTTCCCATTGCGGTATGGCTTATGGGCGTTTTAGGCATGTTCGCTTTTTTTTCATGGGTTTTTTTATTCAAGCACAATCTCAGCCATAAAATCCGCTTATACCACGAAAAAAGGGATTTTGACAAATTGCTCAAACAAATCCTATCCCAAGACACCCAAAAGACTTTTTTAAAAACGAAATTTAAAAGCGATCTCGCTAAAAACCTCTCCCAAATCTTAGCCCGCTATGATTTAAAAGCTGATTTAAACACGCCAAATAGCGGGTGCGAAAAAGTGGATAACCTTTTTAAACATTACCACAATATAGAAAACAACACCCTTGAGCCTAAAGATCACGCTAAGCATTCCCTAGCTTATGAGCATGCTTATTTTTCTAAACGCTTGAAGGCTTTCATTCATAACGATTTAAAAAACGCCTTTGAAGTTTTAACAAACGCGCAAATCCCTTTGGAATTACGCCGCTACGCTTTTATGGAAATCGCCCAAAAAGGCAACAAAAAAGAGGTTTTAAAGGCTGTGAATGCGATGCAAGAGGATTTGGATAAAGAGTGCGTGAAAGCTTTTTTAAAAGCCTTTTTTGAAAAATCTTTAAACACAGACACTTTAAAAATTTCAGAGCTTTGCAAAAAGGTGGGTTATGACAAAGACGATTATTTAAAGCTCGCGCAAAAAGCGCAAAAATTTCTTGTTCCCGATCAATGGTTCCAATTTTTTGAGATTTTAAGCCAAGAAGACGATAAGGCGCAAAAAGCCTTTTTATTCGTGTTGTTAGAATTAGAAATGAACGATCTCGCTAAAGAACATCTAGCGGTTTTGTCTTTTGAAGAATACATGCTTTTAAACGCTTACATGGATTTGAAACAAGAGCATAAAAAAGCCTATAAGCTGGAAGCGTTTTTGTAGGGGGATTGTTTTACTTCATATTTTAGGGCAGATAAAAATAGATGGTTACAAAAAATCAATCATCAAGGAATGGGCTAATGGAGTCGCTTTTAGCACCAAATGATAAGAGGAAAGACGCTAATGCTTTAAACCTTGATGAAACTAATCCTAAAAGAAACAACCAAAGCCAAAAATACGCTTTAACCCGCCATAAAAAGTTTTAGTAACCCGTATTTGATGAAAACAGAGCTTTTTTATTTTTCTTCTACGAATTTTTATCCATATCTTGAAAATACCCCACTCAATCAATGTGAGAGTGTTCCTTTCTAAAGAAAGAAGCTTCCTAACTAAACATTGAACGCTAACACGAAAGGCTTTGTTTTTTAAAGTCTGCATGGACATTTCCTACCCTATAAAAGACTAGGGGGATTTTAACCTCTTTTAGCCTAACGGCTATGTGCTTCTTGCGCCCTAAAGGACAGGGTTTTTCGCACTAGTGGGATAAAAAATCCTAAGAAGATTTAAAAAAGCTAAATTTGTGTTCTTAAAAGATAATAAGAAAAAGATGATAATGGTATTAAAGAATACCTCCAAATAACGCTTTAAAAACGCACCACCATAGTGGCCATGTATGAACCTGATTTGAAGTTGCTAGGAGCGCCTTCAGGCAATTTGATATGGAAATACTTTTGACAACCATTAACCGCTTTTTCATAATTTTTAGTGAAAGAATGGTGATGGCGGTTTTCCAAAGGCCCTTTCATGTGTTTGCTCGTCAACGCAGAATGCTTTAATTTGACAAACAAAAGCAAGTTTTCACCAAACAACGATTTCATCGTGAAAGCGAACGCTCGTTTATAAAATGTCCGTTTGTCAATATCAATCCCAATAATCCCACTTCCAGCCGAATAGACTAAAGGCTTTGAATACAATCTCAGATCATCGCCACTCAAAACGCTTAACAAAATCCCTAAACTTATTAGTGTCCTAACCCCATTTTCTTTCCTTAAGATATAACATTATCCGCATGTTTAACAGATAAGGAAATTTAACCTAAAACACCTTAATGGTTGATTAAAAAATTAAAAAAAATGTATTTTTTAAAAAAGCGTTACGATTTAGAGAATTGTGAAGATTTTTATAATTGATGGTTATTTTTGAATAATTTTTTAAATTGATTGATAATGAAATAAGACTCTTTTTCAATCCAGTAGGGATCGCTAAAACCTTATTTTAATTTTAAAAAATGGGATTTTTAAATTTTTAGGTCAATGCCCAATTTAAGTTTTTAGATTTTCACCATACAACCTTTTTAAAAGATAAAACACCCCCACAAGCAAAGCCACACCAATGACAAGCGCGAGCGAGCGAGAATGTATAAAACTTGCCACCCCTAAACTCACCGCGCTGCAAAGCATCGCAATAGTCGCATAAGGGAGTTGCGTGATGAAATGGCTTTGCACCGAACACCCTGCCCCTGCAGCCGATAGTATAGTCGTGTCAGAAATGGGGCTTGTGTGATCGCCATAAACCGCGCCTGAGAGGATCGCTGAAACAATCAAAATAATATCGCTTTCATTGGCCATGCCCGCTCCAATGGGCAGCATGATCGCAAACGCCCCCCAGCTTGTGCCGGTAGAAAAAGCGATAAACCCAGAGATTAAAAAAAAGATTAAAGGCATATACGCGCCTCCCCCGCTATTTAAAAATCCCTTGCTGATGTGGGCCAAGTAAAGCCCTGTTTGAGCGTCGTCTCTGATCACAGGCCCAATAGCCCAAGCGAGCGTTAAGACTAATATCGCCGACCCCACACTCTTAAAGCCATCCAACATGAGTTTAAAAAAACTCCCTTTTTCTAAAAACTTATAAGCTAAAAGATAGGTGATAATGAGCGAAAACAGCCCCCCATAAAAGAGCGAAAAACTCGCATCAGTGTTTTTTAAGATCACTGCGGTATAAAAAATCAATGATGAAATGGACACAATCAATAATAAAATAGAAAGGGGTAACAGGCTTAAGGGGGCTAGTTTTGAAGAGCTTTCTTCTTGTTCGCTATAAAAATCCTTCACGCCCATGTTTTGATACTTCCTCATGCTAGGGAGGTTGATTTGCCATAAAATGGTGAGAAAGACTGCAATGAGCGCAAAAATCGCATAATAATTACTGCTCAAGCTTTGCACAAGCACCGAAAAACTATCCTTCAATAGGGGCGAGTTGTCGTTATTCATGATCCCCATAATATACGCCCCCCAGCTAGAAATAGGGACTAATAAGCACACCGGCGCTGAAGTGGAGTCTATAATATAAGCTAGGCGTTCTCGTGTGGAGTTATGAGCGTCGTTTAAAGACTTTGAGATTTGCCCCACGGTTAGGGCGTTAAAATAATCATCTACAAAAATAATGATGCCTGAAAAAAAAGCGATAAATTCGGGGGTTTTGGCGTTTTTAGAGTATTTTTTAGCTTTTTTGACAAAGTTCTGCACGCTACCGGATTTTAAAATCACTTGGCTTAAGACGCCTAAAAAGATTAAAAACCCAAAAACATAGAGGTTGGAAAGATTGAAATGAAGCCCTTTTTCTGGCTCGTAAGTGTAAAAAACGGAAGTGATTTTATGATAAATATATTCTATAAGTTGAGAAAGGTGTAACGAATGCATTAAAACAGCACTCACTAAAATGCCCACAAATAACGAGAGCGCGACTCTTTTAGTAAAAACCACCATTAAAATAACGCTAAAAGGAACAATAAGGCTTGATGCTGACAATCCCACCGAATAAAATCCTTTAAACTAATCTTTAAATTTCAATTAAAAGAGACAATCAATATTCACAAAATTCTTTATTAATTAAAAGAAGAGATGAATTTGCCAAAACCAATCGCTTAAAAGATTTTAATCAAGTGGCCGGGAGAGAGGGATTCGAACCCCCGGAGGTATGACCCTCAACGGTTTTCAAGACCGCCGCTTTCAACCACTCAGCCATCTCCCGCTATTTTCATAAAAGTCCCTTACAAAAGTCCCTAAATGACTACAATATGGAGGCGACACCCGGATTCGAACCGGGGAATCAAGGTTTTGCAGACCCATGCCTTACCACTTGGCTATGTCGCCTTAAATTTAACAATAGCACATCTATTGAGATAACAAAATCAAACCATGTTTAATTTGGTTTAATTTGCAACGATGGTGCCCAAAGCCGGACTTGAACCGGCACGGTATTGCTACCGAGGGATTTTAAGTCCCTTGTGTCTACCAATTCCACCACCTGGGCAAACTAAATAGAAACCATGCTCTAGAAGTTAAATCAAAATATGGAGCGGGAAACGGGGATCGAACCCGCGGCCCCGACCTTGGCAAGGTCGTGCTCTACCACTGAGCTATTCCCGCGCTCTTTATTCAAAAAGACGATTGTTATTGTATCTAAACTCAATAATAAAAGTCAAGGGCTTATGAAAAATTTCAAAACTGATTTTAAAACCAATCAAAACAGCCAAAACCCCTTTTATTTAAAAAATGAACAATAATGTTTTGAGTTTCCATTCAAACAAAACCCGTTTAAGAATTTCTAAATATGGGTAAAAAATATACAATACCTTATAACAGGATGAAAATTCATGGCGTTTTGCGCTCATTTTTTATTTCTTTTTAATTTGATTGCATAATAATAGCTGACATAACACATCATCATAGGAGTTTCAATCATGAAAGAAGTCATTCATTCAACGCTAGCCCCAAAAGCGATAGGCCCTTATTCTCAAGCTATCGCTACTAACGATCTTGTTTTTGTCTCTGGGCAATTAGGCATTGATGTAAGCACCGGCGAATTTAAAGGCACAGACATTCATTCTCAAACCACGCAGTCCATGGAAAATATCAAAGCGATTTTAAAAGAAGCAGGGTTAGGGATGGATAGCGTGGTTAAAACGACTATTTTATTGAAAAGTTTAGACGATTTTGCGGTGGTGAATGAAATTTATGGGAGTTATTTTACAGAGCCTTATCCGGCTAGAGCGACCTTTCAAGTGGCTAAACTGCCTAAAGACGCTTTAGTAGAAATTGAAGCGATAGCCATTAAGTGATTTATTAAAGAGACTATCAGCATGAAAAAAGAAGTCGTGGTCATAGGCGGTGGGATTGTGGGGCTTTCTTGCGCGTATTCTATGCATAAATTAGGGCATAAGGTTTGCGTGATTGAAAAAAGCGATGGTGCAAACGGCACTTCTTTTGGGAATGCCGGGCTCATTTCTGCATTTAAAAAAGCCCCACTCTCATGCCCTGGTGTGGTGTTAGACACCCTAAAGCTCATGCTCAAAAACCAAGCCCCTTTAAAATTCCATTTTGGGCTTAATTTAAAGCTCTATCAATGGATTTTAAAGTTTATGACAAGCACGAACGCCAAATCCACGCACCGCACCATGGCGTTGTTTGAACGCTACGGGTGGCTGAGTGTTGATATGTATCATCAAATGCTAAAAGACGGCATGGACTTTTGGTATAAAGAAGATGGGCTTTTAATGATCTACACTCTAGAAGAAAGTTTTGAAAAAAAACTTAAAACTTGCGATGACAGCGGTGCTTATAAAATCCTTAGTGTGAAAGAGACCAAAGAATACATGCCTATTGTTAATGACAATATCTGCGGGAGCGTGCTTTTAACCGAAAACGCGCATGTGGATCCGGGCGAAGTGATGCGCTCTTTACAAGAATATTTACAAAATGCGGGCGTGGAGTTTCTCTATAATGAAGAAGTGATTGATTTTGAGTTTAAAAACAACCTCATTGATGGCGTTATCACGCATAAGGAAAAAATCCAAGCAGAAACAATCATTCTAGCCACTGGGGCTAACCCCACTCTCATTAAAAAAACCAAAAACGATTTTTTAATGATGGGGGCTAAAGGTTATAGCATCACCTTTAAAATGCCTGAAGAATTGAAACCCAAAACCTCTTCCTTATTTGCGGATATTTTCATGGCAATGACCCCACGAAGAGACACCGTTAGGATCACTTCTAAATTAGAATTAAACACCAACAACGCTCTCATTGATAAAGAGCAAATCGCTAACATGAAAAAGAATTTAGCCGCTTTCACGCAGCCTTTTGAAATGAAAGACGCCACAGAGTGGTGCGGTTTCAGGCCCTTAACCCCTAATGATATTCCTTATTTGGGCTATGACAAACGCTATAAAAACTTAATCCATGCGACAGGGCTTGGGTGGCTTGGCATCACTTTTGGCCCGGCCATTGGTAAAATCATCGCTAATTTGAGCCAAGATGGCGCGAATGAAAAAAATGCCGATATTATGCTTTTTTCTGCATTTTTTAGGGATTAAGGAATTTCTTTTTTAAACCCTAGTTTGTTAAGGAGCTTTTATGGAAACGATTGATTCGGTGGTGCGTTTATTATCCAATTTTGTGTGGGGGATTCCCATGCAAATCTTATTAGTAGGCACCGGTTTGTTTTTAACCTTTTATCTTAGGGGTTTGCAATTCAGTAAGATCTTTTATGCGATCAAAATCCTTTTTGACAAAGAGTCCCAATCTAAGGGCGACATTTCGCAATTTTCCGCTCTCATGCTCTCTTTGGGGGCGACTGTAGGCATTGGGAGTATCGTAGGCGTAGCGACTGCTATCAGCATTGCAGGGCCAGGAGCGGTGTTTTGGATGTGGGTTACTGGGCTTGTTGGCATGGCGACTAAGTATTCTGAGGGGATTTTAGCGGTGAAATACAGGGAAAAAGGGGCGTTTGGATACAACGGAGGGCCCATGTATTACATCAAAAACGGCCTTAACATGCCCAAACTCGCCATGGCGTTTGCGATTTTTACGATTATTGCGAGCATTGGCACCGGTAACATGACGCAATCTAATGCGGTTTCTTCCATTTTGAGCGAACAAGCGAACCTGCCTAATTGGGTTTCAGGTTTATTGCTCACTCTTTTAACCGCTGTTATTGTCATAGGGGGGATCAAATCCATTGGTAAATTCACTTCTTACTTAGCTCCTGTTATGGTGCTTTTATATTTGATCGCTATTATTTATATTATTG
Organism: Helicobacter pylori; assembly: GCF_011175115.1. GTDB lineage: Bacteria > Campylobacterota > Campylobacteria > Campylobacterales > Helicobacteraceae > Helicobacter > Helicobacter pylori_DF. Next base: position 42,555 of record NZ_SHOW01000006.1, read on the forward strand.
TCAGCCATTTTGATTTAGCCCTTCAAGCGATCAAACTCATTTTTGAAGAAGCCTTTAACCCTAAACCCGTTGTGGGCGGAGCGAGCGGTGCGTTGGTAGCGACGATGATAAAAACCGGCGTGGCTAGGGGGTTGTATTCTAATGAAGCGGGGTTGGGGAGCTCAGCCATTATTGCCGCAAGCGCTCAAACACACCACCCGGTGCGTCAAGCCCTAGTGTCCATGCTTCAAACTTTTATCGTGACTTTAGTGGTGTGTTCGGCGACGGCGAGCGTGATTTTAATGGCGCCAGAATACAACACCTTGCTCCCTAATGGGGAGAAATTGAGCGCTAATTTGCTCACTTTAAAAAGCACGGAGTATTTTTTAGGATCATTGGGGGCGGTGGTGATTTTTACAACCATGATCTTTTTTGCCTACTCTACGATTATTGGTTGGGCTTATTATGGAGAAAAATGCACTGAATACGCCTTTGGTGAAAAAAAAGTGAAATATTACCGCTTGATCTTTTTAGCGAGCGTGATGGTGGGGGCTATGGCTAAAATTGATTTTGTGTGGAATTTAGCGGATCTTTCTAACGGGCTTATGGCTATCCCTAATTTAATCGCTTTAATCTTATTGCATAAAGTGGTTTATTCTGAAACTCGTTGGTATTTTAGCAAGCATTCTAACAAGTAAGACAACATGTTAAAAAGGGCGAGTTTTGTAGAAGTGAACACCCATTCTTTAAGGCATAATTTTAACGCAGTTAAAAGCGTTGTCCCTAAAGACGCTTGTATCATGGCGGTTGTTAAGGCGAACGCTTATGGGGCGGGGGCATTAAAAGCGAGCGAAATTTTCTTACAAGAAGGGGCTAATTATTTAGGGGTAGCGACTTTAGATGAAGCTTTAGAGTTGCGTTCTCATTTCCCTAAAACCCCTATTTTGATTTTAGGTTATAGCCCTAACGCTAACGCTTCCATGTTGGTTGATAACGATTTGAGCGCTATGGTTTTTAGCCTTGAACAAGCGGAAGTTTTTTCTCAAGTGGCTTTAAAATCTCAAAAACGCTTAAAAGTGCATCTCAAAATTGATACCGGCATGCACCGCTTGGGCTTAGAGCCTAATTTTAAAAGCATAGAAATCATTAAAAAAATCCGCGCTTTAAAGGGCTTGGAAGTGGAAGGAATATTCACGCATTTAAGCAACGCTGATGCTAAGATTAAAACCCATGCTAAAAACCAGATGAAAGCCTTTAACGCTTTTTTAGAGCAGCTTTTAGATCAAAAAATAGAGTTTCAATACCGCCATGCCTACAATTCCGCTGGCATCCTTTCTTTGTGTAACGGGAATGAAAATCGTTTGTTAAACCTCTATCGCCCAGGGATCATGCTCTATGGTTTTTACCCTTCTAATGGAATGAAAGAAACATGCCCAACCATTTTAAAAAATGTTATCAGTTTAAAAGCTCAAATCGTTCAAATCAGAAGCGTTAAAAAAGGCGAATTTATTGGCTATGGCGAGCATTTTTATACCAATGAAGAAACTTTAGTGGGTGTTTTGGCTCTAGGGTATGCGGACGGGTTAATGCGCGCTTTAGGCAATCGCATTCAAGTAGCGATCAATAACCAATTAGCCCCCCTTATTGGCAAGGTGTGCATGGATCAGTGCTTTGTCAAGCTTAATAATATTCAAGCCAAAGAGGGCGATGAGGTCATCTTGTTTGGGGATAAAAGCGCTAAGGCTAACGACGCAAGCGAAATCGCTGCACTTTTAAACACCATTCCTTATGAAACCATCAGCACCCTATCCAAACGCTTGGAGCGCGTCTATATTTAAAATCAAACCATGCAAAATTTTTATTTTGTGTTAGAATGCTTGAAAAAATTTAGGATTAAAATATAAAATGAAAAAAGTTTTATTTTTGTTAGTAATAAGTTTTTTGGGGGGTTTTTTGAACGCTTCTAGCTTGTATGAAAAGCTTGTCAATAAAGAAACGATCAGCGTTGGCACAGAAGGCATTTACCCCCCCTTCACTTACCATAATAAAGAAGGCAAGCTCACCGGCTATGATGTGGAAGTGGCTAGGGAGTTGGCTAAAGAGCTTGGCGTGAAAATCAAATTCCACGAAACTTCATGGGATATTATGCTTGCAGGCTTGAAATCAGGGCGTTTTGATATGGTCGCTAACCAGGTGAGTTTGACGACTAAAAAACGCCAAGCGGCTTTTGATAAAAGCTTGCCCTATAGCTATTCAGGCACGATCATGCTGGTTAGAAAAGATGAAAACCGCATTAAAGGCATTGAAGACATTAAGGGCTTAAAGGCGGCTAACACTTTAAGCTCCACTTATGGGGAAATCGCTTTTAAATACGACGCTCAAATCGTTTCGGTGGATTCTATGGCGCAAGCCTTGTTGCTAGTGGCACAAAAACGAGCCGATTTGACCTTAAATAGTTCTTTAGCGATCTTAAACTACCTAAACACCCATAAAAACAGCCCCTTTAAAATCGCATGGGAGTCCAAAGAAAAAGACGGGGGCGCTTCCTTTGTTATTAACAAGCACCAAGAAAAAGCTTTAGAGCTTATCAACCAAGCGATGCAAAGATTGATCAATAAAGGGGTTTTAAAACGCTTAGGCGAACAATTTTTTGGAAAAGATGTCAGCCAGCCCTAATCTGTCTTTGTTTTTTGAATCTTTAGATTTAAGCAAGGAGCGTTTGGAATTACTATTAGAGGCTTTTTACCCCATGCTGAAAGCCGCTTTTTGCATTTCTTTGCCTTTAGCGATCATTTCTTTCATTTTGGGCTTATTCATTGCGGTTTTGGTGGCTCTCATTAAAATCGCACCCCCTAAACATTTCATTCATAAGGCTTTATTAGCGGGCGTGAATTTCTATGTTTCGCTCATTAGAGGCACGCCTTTATTGGTCCAAATCGTGGTGGTGTTTTATGGTTTGCCCGCCCTTGGGGTCTATATTGATCCAATCCCAGCAGGCATTATTGCGTTTTCTTTCAATGTAGGGGCATACGCTTCAGAGACTTTGAGGGCGAGCTTTCTTTCTGTCCCTAAAGATCAATGGGATTCAAGCTTGAGTTTGGGTTTGAATTACTTGCAAACCTTTTGGCATGTCATCTTTTTTCAAGCGCTCAAAGTCGCCACGCCTAGTTTGAGTAACACCTTCATCAGCCTTTTTAAAGAAACTTCTTTGGCGTCTGTGGTAACTATCGCAGAGGTTTTTAGAATCGCGCAGCAAAAAGCGAACGCCAGCTATGATTTTCTGCCTATTTACTTGGAAGCCGCTTTGATTTATTGGCTTTTTTGCTTGGTTTTAGAAGTGATCCAAAAGTGCATGGAAAAAATCTTAAATTAAAGTTAGCTCAATCTAATATTTGATTATAATACAGCCTAAATAATACAAAATAAGGAAATTCCCATGGGTGTGTTCTTGGATAAGGCCATTAAAGAAGTGGTAGATGGATTGAATGATCGTTATTTTTTGCCTGACATTCAGCGTGAATACGTGTGGCTCAAAAAAGCCGATGAAAAAAAGATAGAGCAACTTTTTGACTCCATTCTTAGGGGCTATCCTATTGGCTCTTTTTTATTTTGGAAATTACAAAAGGAGGATATAGCCAAGAGCGATGAACAAGATAGCGATAAACTCAATTTCCAACTTTATCAATTCATTACAAATTACGATGAGCGAAAGCCTCACAATGAAAAAATCCATATTGAACAAATCAAGCGTGATGATTTGTATATCGTCCTAGATGGCCAACAGCGTTTAACCTCGCTTTATATCGGGCTTAAAGGCACTAGAACGCTTAAGAAAAAGAACGCTAAAATCAACAACCCTAACGCTTATGAAGAGAAGCGTTTGTATTTGAACTTGAAGCACCAGCCAAACATGGACAACCCAGAAGACAACTACGAGTTTGAATTTCATGCTCAAAAGCCTGAGAATGATAAAAAACATTGGTGGTTTAAGGTGGGGGATATTTTGGAATTGAAAAATGTTTGGAATTATGCGCAAGAACATGGTTTAAAGGGTAATGAATTGGATTTATTAGAAAATCTAAGCAAAGCTTTTCACGACAAACAACTCATTTCATTTTTTGAAGAAACAGAAAAAAATCTTAATAAAGTTTTAAATATCTTTATCCGTGTCAATAGTGGCGGGGTCAAGTTAAGCTATTCTGATTTATTGATGTCTATTTTGACAGCAAGCTTTTCAAGCGATATTAGAGAAAGAATGAATGAGCTAGTGGATGCTTTAAAAGACCAAGGCTTTTCAAACATGGGGCAAGACCAGGTGCTAAAAACTTGCTTGCTTCTCATTGGTAAAGACACTACTTTTGAATTAAGAAATTTTAATAAAAAAAATATCAAAGAGATTGAAGACAATTGGGAAAAAATTACAAAGAGCATCTACAAAGTTGCAAAAGTATTAGAAAATTTTGGTTATGTAAAATATTTGGGTTCAGCTTATATTTTATCCACTTTAGCCTATTTTTATTTTTTAAATCCAAAAATGGATAAAAACGATGAAGAACAAGCCCTAAAATTTGTCCGCAACGCTCAAATCACGAGTTATTTTACTCCTTCAACGGATACAAAATTAAACAACATAGCCCATAGCATGAAGGATGCGCCAACCTTTGAATCATTCAACCACAATTTAGCCAAACACCAAACATGCCCTTTAAAAATCACTAACGATGCTATAGAAGACATGATGTGTTCTAGTAGCCATGCTCGAGTCTTTCCTATCTTGCAAATCTTATACCCAAACCTGAAGTATAAAACCACCACTTTTCATATAGACCATATTTATCCAAAGTCCAAGTTTAATGAGAAAAATAAAAAATTGGATAAAGATTTCTATAAGTGTGGGAATCATTTATATAACCTCCAACTTTTAGAAGGCACAGAGAACCAAGCCAAAAAGGATAAAGACCCTGAAGTGTGGCTCAAAGAAGAATATAAAGATGAGCGAGCCATAGAAGAGTATAAAAAAAGAAATTATATTGACCTTACCCTAAAATTAGAATGGGAAAATATCAAGGAATTTCGTGAAAAAAGAGAAGAAGCTATCATTACCAAATTAAAAGAAGTGTTATTGCCCAAGTCTTCATAGGAGTGTTTTTTTAGCTGATAGAATCAAGTAAAGCGTTTTGACAAAACGGGTAAACAAAATGTAAACTCATTTAAGTGATGCTTAATGATAAAAAAGGTAGAATGGTTCACTTTTTGAGTGCTAATAAATTTCATTTACTGCTTATTATCTAAAAAAATTCCTTTAAGGTGTAAGGTAGCTATATAAAATTAATTTTATCAATCTTAGTTTCAAAATGAAAAATTAAAAGGGCGATAGCCTTAGTGAAAGGATGATCAATAAAACATTTAGGCAAAAAAGAGGTAAAAACCTTAGGGTTATCTTCGCTTGGTGGGGCTTTAGAATTTTACGATTTTATCATCTTTGTATTTTTTACAAGCATCATTGCCAAGCACTTTTTCCCAAACACGCTTAGCCCTATTTGGTCTGAAATCAACACTTATGGTATCTTTGCTGCAGGTTATCTGGCGCGCCCGCTTGGTGGCATAGTGATGGCTCACTTTGGGGATAAATTCGGTCGTAAAAACATGTTCATGCTCTCTATTTTATTGATGGTGATCCCAACCTTTGCGCTAGCTTTAATGCCAACTTTTGATGATTTGGTGGGTTTTGGCGTGGATAGCATGGGGCTTACCCCTAAAAACGCTCATTATCTTGGTTACATAGCTCCTATTTTTTTGGTGCTTGTTAGGATTTGTCAAGGCGTTGCTGTGGGTGGTGAATTGCCTGGCGCTTGGGTTTTTGTCCATGAACATGCCCCACAAGGGCAAAAAAACACTTATATCGGTTTTTTAACCGCTTCCGTAGTTTCTGGGATTTTGCTTGGGAGTTTGGTTTATATCGGGATTTACATGGTTTTTGACAAGCCTGTTGTTGAAGATTGGGCTTGGAGGGTTGCTTTTGGGCTTGGAGGGATTTTTGGTATCATTTCTGTGTATTTGAGGCGCTTTTTAGAAGAAACTCCCGTTTTTCAGCAAATGAAGCAAGACGATGCCTTAGTCAAATTCCCGCTTAAAGAGGTGTTTAAAAACTCTCTCTTTGGTATATCAATCTCCATGCTTATCACTTGGGTTTTAACCGCTTGTATTTTGATTTTTATCCTTTTTGTCCCGAATTTTACTCTTACGCATCCCAATTTTCATTTCACTCCGTTTGAAAAAACCTATTTTCAAATTTTAGGACTTGTTGGTATTGTAAGTTCTATTATTTTAACCGGGTTTTTAGCCGATAAAATCAAACCACACAAAGTTTGCATGGCTTTTAGCGCGGCCTTTGCCTTTTTTGGCTTTTTATTCTTTAAGGAATTTTATTCTAACGCGCCAAGTTTAGTCAATACCATAGTTTTATACTTTTTAGCTTGCTTTTGCGCGGGCATTATGAATTTTTGTCCCATTTTTATGAGCGATGTGTTTAGCGCCAGAATCCGTTTTAGTGGGATTTCCTTTGCTTATAACATAGCCTATGCTATAACCGCTGGATTTACCCCTCAACTTTCAAGCTGGTTAAACGCAAAAGCTATAGCAGCCCCTGAAAGTTTGCAAAGTTATGGTTTGAGCTTTTATATCCTCATAGTTTCTTTAATTGCTTTTATTACATCGCTTTTAATGGCTCCAATTTACCACAAATCCAGTGATACCGAAGTGTCGCCCACAGCATGAAGGATGCGCAAACCTTTGAGTGATTCAATCAAAACTTAGCCGATAGCGTTGGTGGGTTTTGGTGACGATAAAATTTTTTCGTTTTGGATCTCATTTTGTTGTAAAACTCTTAAGGGGGTTGGGGTATAATTCCTCTCTGCAACCTCATTAAAACCCCCTAACCCCTATTTTTATTGGAGTAAGTGGTGATGAAATCCACCAACAAATCTATCCCACCGCCATAGCTCAATTGCTGGACTTTCTCACTGCTCGCTTTAGCGTAATTGTATTTGATGATGCCATAATAAGCCAGCCCTATAAAATCATTAAAGTAGTTTTGATAGCCTATTTTAGCGTTAACCCCTAAAATAGGGCTTCTAAAACTTTGCGAAGCGCTTGAAAAACAAAATTTTAAAAACAAGCGTTTGTTTTAGGGTTTATTTAACATTAATTAGGCTGTGTTAATCAAAGTTTGATAGTTAAAATTATCGCTTGGGCGTGTGTCAAATGATGCGTTAATTAAGACAGAATCTTTTCCATAAAAAGAGTGGGGAAAATCAAAGCCTCTTCGCCCAACTCCACCGCGCAATCCTCTTCTTTAATGCGCGTAAAACCCAGCTTTTGATAGAGGTTGCATGCCTTGATTTGACTCTTGCTCACATGCAGAGAGATTTTAGTATAGCCTTTAATTAAAGCGTATCGCTCCACGCTCTCATAGAGTTTTTGACCCAGTCCTTGGGATTGATAAGCGGTATTTATGTGGAATTTACACAACTCGGCTTCCGTTTGATTGATATGATTAAGCCCACAGATCCCAATGAGCTTTTCATTGTCTCTCATTTCAAAAAATTCCCCGCCATGCTCGCGCAATTTTTGAACGAACCCGCTAATGCTGGGCAAAAGATCCAAGCGTTGGATAAACCCTAAAGGGTTGTCAGCGATGCGCTCAGCATAAAATTCTTCTAATTCAGTGGGGTATTGGGGCGAAAAAATTTTGATGGTCATGATTTCCTAACTTTAGAGGTAAAATAATCTCTTAATGGTGTATGATAACAGTTTTTAGCTTAAAATAATAACGCTATTATGAGTTTAAAACCCTTTCTTATTGTCCCACAAGCGGATATGGAGCCTATCGCTCAGCCTGAAACCATGCTTTATGGCTAGGGGGGCTAGGGTTTTTAGGTTTTTGTCTAACTCGTTGTTAGTTGTGCCTAGGGGCATTAAAAAGATTTCATTATTTTTTAAGGAGAGTTGTTTCAAAAGGCTTTGAATTTCTATAATAGATTGAGCGGCGTTTTGACTCTCCAATACAAATTTAAAATGCACGCTTTTAGCGTTATTTAAGATATTTTGTAAGGCTTTGAGGTTGATCCGCTTGCTTTCTTCCTCCAAAGAAAAAGAGAGTTTGACGCTTAGAGTGAAATGCAATTCTTTTAAAATAGGGCTAAATTCAAAAAAAATAGAACCATTGCTCTCTACACATAAAGGGATTTTTTGGCGATAAAAATGCTCTAAAACGCTGATTAAAATAGGGTTATTAAAATACAAGCTTGGCTCCCCGCCTGTGAGAATGAAATCAAAATCCTTATAACTAGGGGCTAAATTAACTAATCGTTCAATCAAGGGCTTAGGCTCATTGTAATAATCCCAAGTTTCTTTGAATTTAGGATGCACCGCATACAAACTATCGCAACCTGTTAGGATTTCATCATTGAATAAGGTTTTACAATTAAAGCCCTTGCATGAAAGGTTACACCCCCCTAAGCGCAAAAAAAGACTGGGCTTGCCTATCCTTTTCCCTTCACCCTGTAAGGAAAAAAAGCTCTCAACGACCGGGAGTTTCATGGGATTTGGTGTAAGGGCTTAGCGTGAAAAAAGCATTTTTCTTCATCACTAATGATTTTATGGAAAAAGTCCTTATCATGCCACAAACTTTGAATGCCTTGCGAAAAAGAAACGCAATGATCATGCACTAAAGATTTAAAATAAGGGTTTTCTAAATCTTTTAAAAAGCTTTCAGCGTAGCCGTTTTTAGTCTCATGCACGCGCACGCTAGAGACTTTTAACTCCCCTTCATTATTAGAAAAAACGCTTTTTTGTAAAATCCTTGTCAAGTAGTATAAAAACATGAGGGCGTAACTCTCCGCGCTCAAATTAAACGAGCATTTCACGTAACGAACGCAATGATTTTCTATAAAACGCTGAAACTCAACGCTTTCTTTATCCCAAAAATGATGGGCATGATCAAAGGAGTCTATAAAGGTTTGCATTTCTTGTTGCATCAACCCAAAATCTAGCGCCATGTTCGCGTTATCCAAGCGGTTGGTTTCAATAAAGACTTCCACTTCATAATTATGCCCATGGATATTTTGAGCGCATCTTAAAGAAGAGCAATTACGCACCACATGGCTAGCGCAAAATTTATACAATCGCCTGATAACCATTACTCATTCCCTATAACATGGCTGATAAAGGGGCAGTCTTAAATTGTAGTAGTAGCGTTCAGGACGGTTAAAATCAATGCGTTTGATCGTGCTTTTAATCAAATCCCTATACAGCATTTGATAGCCACAAGTCCTTCCGCTCACGCTCCCATCCACATATAAAACCCGTTTTTGCAGCACCACATCATACCAATCCAAAATAAAATGCGAATTAGTGCTCATTAAAATTTGCTCGCTAAAGCCATTGATAGCGTAGTAATCGGTAGGGGTTTGGGAGCAATAAAACTGCCCCCCAAGAAAATAACAAGGCTTATTGACTTGATCGATCAGCTGGTAATTGTATTGATAAAACGGCACAGCCGAGATGTTACGGACAATGCGCGCATAGATCACATTTTTTGCTTTATCTAGCGGGAATTCCGCTTGCGTGAAGACGTTATAAAAGCCTAATTTTTGCAATTCATAAACGATCACATTGATATAATAAGAAGTCATCGCATCGCTTCTGTCATAAGCCACCACGATAGTGGAATTATAGTTGAACAAATAATCCCCTGTAACTTCTGAATAATACCCCATGTGCAAGCGGTGTTGGCATGCGCTAAAGAAGAATAGAACCCCAACAATCAGCCCTAAAAAAGCCAAGCGGTGATTTTTACTCACTTTAACATTCCCTTATGCCAAGATTCCAAATTTTTCAAATCATCATAACTGGTTAAGTCTAAATTTAAAGGCGTGATAGAGGCATGGTTTGAAGCAATAGCGTCAAAATCAGAGAGTCTGTCTTCATTTTCACGCTTTTGCCATTCTAAAGGGTGCAGCCCTAGCCAAAAATAGCTTTCATTCTTGGGGTCTGTGCGTTTGTGCACTTCTTTTTTATACAGCCTATAGCCCTTAGGGGTGATGCGTTCACCCTTATATTCTTGTAAGGAGCAATTAGGGATATTCACGTTTAGGAGTTTGCGCCCCTTTAAGGGGTAGCCTTTGGTGAAGATATTTTGGACTAAATCCTGGATGATCTTTTGAGCTAGATCAAAACTTAAGGGAGTGTTTTTGTTTTTGTTAGAAAGGATTTGAGAAATCGCAATGGAAGGCACGCCCTGGATCGTGCCTTCAATCGCTCCGGCCACCGTTCCAGAATAAATCGTGTCTTCGCCCATGTTAGAGCCAAGATTGATCCCTGAAATCACCAAATCAAAACAAACATGTTTAAAAAGCTCATTGATCGCCAGATACACGCAATCGCTTGGCGTGCCATCATCAATCCTGTAATGCCGGCCTTCTTTGCCTTTAATTTTCTCCGCTCTTAAAGGCGCGGTGATCGTGATGCATTGCGAGCATGCGCTTTTTTCATGCTTGGGGGCGACCACATAGATTTCTGCCATGTTTTCTAAAGCTTGTTCTAAAGCTTTAATGCCTTTTGCATGGTAGCCATCATCGTTGGTGAGTAAAATTTTTTTCATGTCTTGCCTTTAAATAGAGTGTTCAATAATGCGTTTAAATTTTCTTGCAATAAAGGATAAGCGGTTTTTAATAGATTTAGATCGTTTAAAACCTCTGTTTTTAAAGTTTGAGCGTAATCATTCGCCTTTTCTAGCCCCAATAAATTCACAAAGCTGTTTTTAGCGCTGTCTAAATGAGTGGTTTTACCGCTTTCTTCTTCATCTTGTGTAACATCTATAATATCATCTAACACTTGAAAACAAAGACCCGTTTTTAACCCAAAAGCCTGAAGCCATTTAAAAAGCTCTTCATCTTTAATACCGCTTGCAACAAGCCCCATCATCAAGCTCGCGCTAATCAATTTAGCGGTTTTATGCTCGTGTAAGAAAGTGAGTTGTTCTAAATTTAAGGGCGTGTTTTCAAAATAGCAATCCAAAGCCTGCCCTAAGATCATGCCTTTAATCCCCCCATTAGCGCTTAAAATTTTGATCAATTCCACAATGATGTGGCTTTCTAGTAAAGCGTTTGAAAGCAATTCAAAAGAGTAAGTGTTGAGTGCATCGCCGATTAAAACGGCTGTGGTTTCATCGTATTTAGCGTGTAAAGTGGGGTGGTTTCTCCTTAAAATAGCGTTATCCATGCATGGCAAATCATCATGGATAAGCGAATAAGTGTGCAAGCATTCAATGCTTAAAGCGATTTTAAAATATTCTGTTTGTTGGTTAAGATAATCTTTTTTACCCACTAAAGCACAAAGCACGGCTAAAAAAAGCTTAGGGCGGAACCTTTTGCCCCCATTAAGCACCATTTCAAAAAAGGCTTTTTCCAAATAAGGGTGGAAGCTTTCAAGGTGTAAATGATGGCTTTTTAAAAAGCTTTCAAAACGCTCGCACTCATTATAATAAAAGGATAAATTAGGGTTATTCATGCACAGAATTATAACCTAAGATTTTAAGAGTTGCATAAATTCAGCTCTGGTTTTAGGGTCTTTTTTAAAGAGGCCTCTTAACACGCTTGTTTTAATGATCGCATTTTGCTTTTGCACCCCTTGCATGCTCATGCACAAATGCTTGGCTTCACAAACCACGATCACGCCCCTTGGCTCTATGATTTCATCAAAGGTTTCTGCAATTTGAGTGGTCAGCCTTTCTTGGATTTGTAGGCGTTTGCTATAAATTTCAATGAGTTTAGCGATCGCGCTAATGCCTACAATCTTTTCTTTAGGAATGTATCCTAAACTGATATTCCCCAAAAAAGGGAGTAAATGGTGTTCGCAAGTGGAGTAAAATTCAATGTTTTGAGCCACTATCATTTCATCGCAAACGCCTTGAAAATACGCGCTTTTTAAAGCCACTCTAGGATCTTCTTTATAGCCTTTATACAAGAAATTCCATAATTCTTGAACCCTTTTAGGCGTCTCTTTCAAGCCTTCTCGATTCTTATCTTCGCCGATGTTTTCAAAAAATTGGTTGAAAAAATTTTCCATTTAAATCACACGCTTTCTTAAGGATTGGATACGATTTTTAACGCTAGGGTGGGTGCTAAACATTTCAGCGTTAAAAAGATAGGCCGCTGATCGGGTGCTATTCTTATCTATTTCTTTATAATCGTTGTTCGCATAGTCGTTAGAAATTTTTTGTAAGGCCCTAATCATGGGCTTATTGTCATGCATTAAAAACGCCGCCCCGCTATCGGCCATGTATTCTCGTGTGCGGCTCAAATACATTTGTAAAATGAGCGTTAAAAAAGGCAAAATGATCTGTAAGAGTAATAAAATCATTCGGGCTAAATTCGCCCCACTATTCTTGCGATTCCCCATGAAAAAATACACGCTAAAATTAGCCACTAACAGCATGATATTGCTTAAAATCCCCACGCACATGGTCAAGCGGATGTCATTGTGCCGTATGTGGCTGAGCTCATGAGCGATCACGGCTTTTAATTCATCTCTATCCAACCTCTCTATTAAAGCGCTTGTAAGAGCGATAAGAGAATTAGATTCATCCCACCCGCTCGCAAAAGCGTTCATGTAAGGGGCGTTAATGATATAAAGCTTAGGTTCAAAATGAAGCTTAGCCTCTTCTAAAAGCTCTAACAAAAGGCGATGGATTTGATTTTCTTTAGAGCTTAGAACCTTGCTTGGGTCAATAAGCTTGTATTCATCACCGCTTAACATGATAGAGCTAAAATTTTGGATACAAATAACAATAACGACAAAAGCCACCACAAACATGATAATGGTGATCGTAGGAAAAATTTGAAAAGTGATGAGTTTAAAAAGAGCTATTCCTAAATCATTAGCGTTGATTCTAATAGCATCCACCAACAACCCAATAAAAGCAAAAATTACGCAATAAGTGGTTAAAACCGCGTTCGTTTTGAGCCTGTTTTGCGCGATAATCTTTTCAAAATTCGTCATTATTTTCTCCTTTCTCATGCTTGATTTCTTTGAGCAACGCGCTCGCATAACTCCCTTTAGGCAAGTAAAATTCCAATTCAAATTGCGCTTTTTCTTTGATGTATTGAGAAGTTACATTTTCTAAAAACACCCAAAAAAACCGCCTGGATCCTAGCGTTTTAGCATGGCTATTTAAAAGATTATGCTGGAATTCTTTTTCAATTTCTAAACTCAAATTTTTTGCATAAAGAGCTTTTTTGCCATCTAGTAACCCGGTAGGCACAGCTTCTTTGTTTAAAAACCTTTCGCTCTCTTTTTCTAATTTTAAAGCATCAAAAAACTTCCCATAAGGGTAATGGCGCATCACATCGCCTTCTAGGATTTTAAAGGGGTGGGCTTGGTTTTTAAGGGCTTTTAGGGTGTTTGAATTGACGCTTAAATTGTTTTGTTTAAAAAATTCTAAATTTTCTTTTAGGCTAAAAGCGCTAATGATTTTACTGATTTCTAATCGTTTGCTTAAAAGCGAATTAAACAAATAACTTTGATAGCTTGAAATTAAAAAAGCGTTTAATTTTTGATGGGCGAATTTCGTTTTATTTTGTAAGATTTTTAACCCTTCTTTGTGGTTGTCATTGAACTTCCCAAAGCGTTGCGAACCAAAATAATTAGGCATGCCAAACTGCGCGATTTGTTCTAAAACCTGCTTTGTTTTTTGAGCATTTAGGGGGGTCATTTTTTTAAAACGCATAAAAAAGCGATTCCCCTTTAAATGCCCTAATTTGATTTTATTGTGATGGTAATTCAAAGACAGGATTTTAAGGTTTCTTTCTTGAAAGTTGCTCGTATTTTTTTCTAATAAAGGGGCGTATTTTTTAGGGAGTGAGATGAATTGAGTCGTCAGCGCGTTTTTATCTTTCAAGCCCGCATAACCCAATTCGGCGATTTTTACCCCTAAAATTTGAGAAAAAATTTGAAGCATTTCTAAAGTGCTTAAACCGCTTTTTCTCACTTGAATAACGGCATGTTCGCCTGTGTTGCTAAATTCATACAAAGGCACTTCATGCACGCAAAAATCCCTAGCGCTAGAATTGAAATGAAAATCAATGCTCGCATGGTTATAGGCGTGCAATAGGGGCATAAAGTTTAAATTCATGCCTTGATCCTTGAATTAAACGCTCTTGAAAGCGAAACGGAGTCAATGTTTTCAAAATTCACTCCAGTAGGCACGCCTTGAGCGATTTTAGTGAAAGTGAGGTGGAGGTGTTGTAATTTATCTTCAATGTAGAGCATTAAAGAATCATTGGCCAAAGTGGGGGGGAAAGCAAAAATGATTTCTTTAATGTTTTCTCCAACCAGGCGTTTTTCTAGGGCGTTAAAATCCACGTCTTCTATAGAATTTAACACATAATAGCGCCCTAAAAAGTCCTTTAAATCTTCTAAAATAAACACGTCTCTTGGGTGTAAAACCATGCAAAGCTGAGAATTTTGCCGGCTCTCATCAGAGCAAATCTCACAAACCTCACTCTCGCTGAGCGCGTTACAAGATGCACATGTTTTAAGGTTTTCTAGGGCGTTTTCTAAAGCGTGCGTGATTTTTAGCGCCAGATAGGGGTTTTCCAAACCCAAATGATACGCCATTTTAAAGGCGGACTTTTTACCCACATTGGGGATTTTTTCTAAACAATCCACTAAATTTAAAAAGTGATTCAAGCTGTTTTTATAAGTATTCATTCTGTTAGTATATCAAACTTAACTTGACTTGAAAGCCACTAAAAGGGCTTTTATTGTTTTTAAAAGGGGGTTTAATTAATATCATATGAAAAAGCGCTTAATGAAGCGTTTAAATAGAAGTGTTATAATGTGCTATCTCAATTTTAAGGAATAACATGCCGTTTATCAATATCAAACTTGTGCCAGAAAATGGAGGGCCAACAAACGAGCAAAAACAGCAATTGATTGAAGGGGTTTCAGATTTGATGGTGAAGGTGTTAAACAAAAATAAGGCTTCTATTGTGGTCATTATAGATGAGGTTGATTCTAATAATTATGGTCTTGGGGGCGAGAGCGTCCATCATTTGAGGCAAAAAAACTAGATCTAGTTTTTAAAATTCAAAGGTTGCGATACGCTAAAATGTAAGGGGTGCTTGTTTCTACCCCCCTAAAAACTATAAACATAACTCACATTAAACATGACAAGGCGTTTGAAAAAGAGGGAAGTATCTAACCCCTTGCCATGCGTTTCATAAAAGGAATTCACCGCTAAAGGGATTTTCAAGCCCATTTCAAAGCCGTTATGCCTATTGACATTCACACGAACCCCAAAATTCAAAGGGATTTGGAAAAAACTCGTGTGCATTTTAGCTTGATAATTAATCAAGTAATTGTTGATAAAATCCGTTTGGCTCACCCACATGCCTAAACCACTCCCTACCCACGAACTCCCCGCTAAAGCAAAGCCCACATAAAAACCCACGCTCGAATGTTTTTGTGAATTATCAATGAAATTATAAAGATAGTCTATCCCAAGCCCATAGAGGTGGTTATTCATTTTGCCTAAACCATCAAAGCCGTTACCCACAAAACCAAAGTTAGTGTAACCATAGTCATAGAACAAGTAATAGCGCAACCCTTGATTTTTTTTCTTGGTGAAGAAATGCTTATACCCTACGCTCAAACTCACCCCATACATGCTTGAAACGTTTTTAGAATAAGAGTTAGAATCAAGCGCGTTCAAAGAATTTGAAATTGCAGCGATTTGAGAAGATAAAGAAGAAAGCATGCGGTTTTGAGATTGAGCAAATTGCAATTCTAAATTTTTTAAGTTTTCTTCAAATTCTAAAGGGTTAGTAATGGGTTCTTGCATTTTTTCTAACGCTTGGGCTAATTGTGGGTTAGATGCAACGCCCCCACTAAGCATGACT
>NZ_SHOW01000006.1:58632-95906 GCF_011175115.1 Helicobacter pylori
TGATTCAAAAAGGGGTTATTATGCTCAACGGCATGACTGATGGAATATTCAAACCCCACGCTCGCATACGCCCCATTTTCTTCAGCGATACAATAAGATAAAAATAAAGGCAAAAAGAATGATGAATGTAATAAGGTTTTTGGAAATTGCATGGGTGATCCTGCTATGAATTAGGCTTGTTAAAAACAAGTTTAATAATACCATTAAAAAGCATAGCGCATACCAATATTTCCGGTGATATTAATATCTTTATAATCAAGCCCAAACCTAGCCCCTATGCCCGCATTCACATAAAAGGTTTTGAATAACCTTATCTCCCCGCCTGTGATAATGCTGGCAAAAGTGTTGTATCTGCCACCATCTCTATAGCTTAGGGTGTTATTACCGATGAAGCGCACCATTTTATCCCCCATAGAATTAATAAATAAATCTCTGCCCACATCCGCAATCACAAAATAATAAGAGTTTTTATTGAAGTAGTGCCGACTTTCTAGGGCAAAATTAATCGTTAGAACGGATTTTTTATTAGGGTCAGCATTGGCTCTGAATTGATTATAAATAGGATCATCCATAATACCCCTTAAACCAGACAAACCAATGTAATAATAGGCTAAGCCTACTTGGGGTTTAAAAATAACGCTTTTATCTTTAAACATGAAATCATAGCCATAATTGATTTTAGCGTCAGTCGTCCAAGTGTCGTATTTATAAGACTGATTGATGATTGAGAGTAGGGGGTCATAGGAGTTGATGAAAGTCTTATTGTATCCCCAAGTCTCATTCAAGCTCATGGTTAATTCGCTTCTTTTGATAAACGCTCGGCTATAAACGCCCACATTGACATTGCTAGAGCCTGATTGAGTGATATTTCCATGAAATCCGCTATACCCATAAGCGGCATAACCCCCCACAATCACGCCCTTAATAAACCTATCATACCCTACATTGATACCATATAAAGTCCCAGTGCCTCCATTAATAAAACTAGCCCCTCCAACTCCTGTCGCCCACACATTATTTTTGACTCTGTTTCTTTGAGAGTATTTTAAAATCACATCCATAGCGTTAGGGATCGCATCAGCGAATCGCTTGTTTTTAAGGGCTTCTAATCGCTCGTGAAAATCAGCACTGGCAAAGGTTGAAGTGTCAGAGAGCTTGGCTAAACGGCTCATTTGCTGCGTGTAGGTGTTGATCTGTAAAATATTAGTGGCGTCATTTTTAAAATCAGGGTTAGCGATGACTTCTAAAGTGTTGGCAATATCTCCAGCGATCGTGGTTAAATCTTTTGTGGAATGGCTTTCTAAATAATAGGGAGCGAATAAAGGGCTTCCTTTAGTTTCAAAGATTTTATTGAGCCAATTAATCGCTTGATTGCCTCCAACTTGATCAATGCTATCCACGCTTTGAACGCCCTGAATTTGAGCGATATATTGTTTTAAAGTGGGGGCTTGTAGGTTATTGATAGGATCATTAGAAACAGCGATTTTCACTTTATTATAAAGAATGGAAGTGTAAATGTATTGATTTTGAGAGTCCTTAAAGCCTACAACTAAACCGCCATCTTTAATATTCACGGCTCGCCCGTTATAAGTTAAGCCGTTGTCAGTCATCACCATGTGCTTGCCATTAATATCAATGAGCGTGTAAAGCTTAAGGTAATTATCTAGGCTGCTGCCTCCTGTGATTTGGTTGTTATACCCATAATAAATGGCTTTAGCGCTATCAATCAGCGTGTAAGTGCCTGTTTCTTTTGAAGAAGTGTTGAATTGGATTAAGGGGTTATTGTTATTAGCCATGATTGTCGCATTGCCTTGAGCGTTGATAATAGCATGGCTAACTGAATGGCTAAGGTTAAACACCAAATCGCCATAGCTATTAAAATTCCCCATGACATTCAAACCATTGGCGTTAGTACTTAAAGTCGCTTGTTGGTTTAAGGTGAAATTACCATTAATGTTAGCTGTGGAGTTAGAGGCGTTGTCAAAAGCGTTAGTGATCGTCAAATTATTGGCTTGCAAGGTTGCGTTTTCATTGAGATTGAGCGTGCCTATGACGCTATTATTTGTTACTTGAGACAAATCAATAGCCCCATTAGAGGTGATTGCACCTAAGAAAGTGAAGTTGTTAGCGCGCACGCTTAAAGTTTCATTAGTGGGGGTTACGCTAGAGTTTGTAGAAGAGCTGTTTTTGGTTGTAGGGCAATTGGCTAAATTGATACAAATTTCCCCTTTTTGAACGCTCACGTTATTCAAACCCGCATTAAGGCTTAAGCCATTCGTAGCGTTTAGGGTGGTGATATTGATATTAGAAACACCATTGGAAGCAAAAATCAATGCGCCTTGATACTTGCTAAAGTCAATCGTGTTATCGCCATTAAAGATAATAGACTTGTTAGCGACAAAATTCAAACTGCCCCCTGTGGCGTTGCTAAAAGAGCTGTTATTGACAAAAACATAGCCATTGCTTAAAAAGTTAAAATACCCTTTTTGCCAAAAATCATGCAAGCCTCTAGGCGATAAAAGAGCGCCTAAATCGTTTTCTTTGAGCGCGTTTTGTAAAGAGGGCGGCAACACGCTCCCTAAACCTTGATTATAAACGCCGCTTAACCCACCTTGAGAAATAATGTTATTAATGATATTATTCACTAATCCTTGACTTTCTAGCTTTTTGATAACATCTTGTCCTAAAAACTCGTTCAACAAGTCGTTCGCTACCACACCAATGTCTTTTTGCAGGCTTGTAGGGGGGTTAGTAATATCCTTTAAAACCACGCTTAAAATAGAACTTAATTCAGAAGCGTCCATATACCCACCGATAAAATTCAAAAGCCCTTTATCGTCTAACATGCTTTTTAAAGACTGCTTAGCAAGGTAGTTTTCTATGATGGATGGGGTAACAAAATTGCCAAAAATGCTTAGTTTTTTACTGATAATATTTTGGATTGCATTCATGACTCCGCTATTATTCAATAAATCATCTAAGTTATTTTGACCTATAAGTTGGCCCAAGGTTTCATCTTGCAAGCTAGCGGGCAATTCCTTACTCAAAGGGCTTAGAGCGTTTTCTATAAAGTTTCCTAAACCGCCGGCTTGCTTGATTTTTTCCATAGCCACTTGACTAAGAACATTCGCTAAATTCCCTTGATTAAAGATTTTCTCAATCCCTTCTTGACCCAAAAGATTAAAGATATTGTCTGTAGCTTGAGCTTCTATATTAGCCTTATTCAACACTAAATTATTAGCACTTTGAAAGGTTACATCCGCGCTCCCTCCGCTTTCAAAGGCGTTACCACTTCCAATTATTCCAGTGATATAAATGCTTTTAGCTTTAAAATCAGCGTTAATGTAGCCTAAATAAGGGGAAGTTGAGCCTAATAATTGCCCCAAGTAAGTGTTTCTAAAAGAAGAACAAGTGGCGCTATCTAGCATGCAAGGACTGCTATAGCCATTGCCTCCAAACCATATAGAGCTAGTAGAGTTTGTAACATTATCTTGAGTAGCGCCTATAACGAGATTCCCGTTACTAAAGGTTTGATTGATGTTGTCAGTCAAATGGTTGATCGTTTCTAGGAGCGCTTGCTTTTGCGCTTGGGTGATTTTAATCTTGTCTAAGAGTTGCAACACTTCATTGATGTTAGTGATATTGTCTAATTGGTTGGATTCAATCATTTCTTTTAGGGCAGCGGAATTTTGAGAAAGGATCCCTAAAAGCGTTTTTAAATTCTCGCTAGAAAAGCCCTTATTGTAGATATTCAAACTATTCAAAGGCTGGTTAAACGGGCTATAAGTGCCTGGGGTTTGAGGAGTTTGAGAGCCTTTAGGCGTGAAAAGACCTTTAATGTTGCTTGTCAAGTAATAAGTGCCTGCTTGATTGTCGCTATAATCATAGCTATAGCCGGTAGGATTTTGCTTAGAAGCTTGGTAATTATAAAGCTCAGGAGCGATATTGAAAATAGTGTTAGAAGCCGAGTTAGGGTTGTTTAAAACTTCTATGGTTAAATCCCCATTTTTAATGCTCTCTTGAATGATTTGAGAAGAATTGAGAGGGTTTATAAACGACCAAGTTTGAATGTTGTTATTATCGCTATAGGTAGCGTTTTGGATTTTCATGCCATAAAAAAGGATTTTTTCATAGCCATTAGCCCCACTGATGCCAGTAATCCCTTTTTGAGCGTTTAGGATGTTGTAAGTTACAGATTTTGTGATGTTGTCAAAGATATTGATGTCAGATAAATTAATATCCCCATTATTCCCTAAAACAAACTGCCCGCTAACGCTCATTAAAGCCTTAGTTAAAGAGGGCGTATAACCATTAAAATTTAACGCTCCATTAGCCGTAAGGTTATTAAAACTCAATGAGCTTGCGCTGTCAAAATTAAAGCTTGCTGTATCAATAGTCGTGTTGCCTCCAAAATCAGCCTGGCTTGCGCCTTGAAAATTGATATTAGCGTTTAAAGAGCTTGTGTTATTCGCATTCAAAACGCTATCGTCTAAATTGATAGTGGTGTTGTTTGAAAAACTAGCGCTAGAAGCGTTGAGCTTGCTACTAGCGTTAAGACTGAGTGTCCCGCCATTAAAAAAGAGGCTTTTAAAGGCCGCTTGACTCCCGTTATAAATATTGAGACTCGCTTGATTGTTAAAAGCGCTTGTGTTATTCGCATTCAAAACGCTTTGATTGTCTAAACTTAAATTAGAATTATTGTCAAGCGTTAAAGAATTTTTAAAAGCGGCTTGACTTTTATTACCAAGCGTGATATTAGCGTTGTTTTGCAAGGTTGTATCGCCATTAAAATTCAACAAACTTTGAGAGCTGAGCGTAAAATTCGTGTTGCCTAAAAGCTGTGTGGTAGCGTTAAAATTGCTTGTCCCCCTAGAATACAAAACATTAAAAACCGCTTGCGTGTTGTTGAAAATAAGGCTATTAGCCTGCAAATTATAAACCGCTCCCCCATTCAAGCGAGAATTGATAAAGCTTAAAGAATTAGAAGCGTTAGCGCTGATAGTGCTTGATCCTCCAGGGTTTGTAAAGCCGCTGAACGAAGCGTTAGAAAACGAAATATTCTTAGCGCTAAAACTGAATTTCCCCCAAGTCATATCGCTAAAACTGGAATTGGTTACGCTGATATTATTGGTAGCGTCAAAAGCGGCATAGGAATGCTGACTGGCCCCCGTTTGAATCATTTTAGTAACGGTTTCAGCGTCATTATAATTCAAGCCATCCATAGTGATATTATCGCTTGCTTTAAAGGTGATGTTCGCTCCCCCACCATCTGAATTTGAAACGCCTTCACCGGTTTTAAAATTATTGGTCAAGTAAATGTTAGCCGCACTAAAAGTTCCCGTAATATAACCAAAGCCTCCATGCCCTATCCAAATCAACCCATTATCATTCACGCTCTCTGTGTTATTCCCTATGATCAAAGTGCCATTGTTAGCATTGATGCCAAAACTTCTCCCTAACAAATTAGCTGTATAGGTGCTGAGCGTGTTGCCGCTTTGACCGCTCTGTCCTGAAAGGTTAGGATCAATATAATAAACGCCTTGTTTTGAGTAAGTTTGATTTTGGAGGTTATAGACCCCATTCCACACATTCGTTGTGGGTAAATTTTGAGTAGGGGGTGTGGGCGTTGGTGAAACTTTATTAGGGGGAGTGTTTTGCACGGTGTGTTTTGTAGGAGTGGGTGTGGGGCTTGGTGTCGGATTTGGTGTTGGGTTGGTAGGCTTAGCGTTAGCTATCGCTTGTTCTAATCCCTCTTGTTCCGTATTAAAAGCGTTTTCCTCATTCTGTAAGGTTTGTTCCTCTTGTTGTTCTTTGCTTTGCGCATTCTTGAAAGCTTGCTCGTTAAAGCCTGTGGTGGGGTTGGCTAATTGTTTGATTTGAGCTAAATCTTTTTCTAAGGCTTGTTCATCTTGAGCGATTTGTTGGTTAGTGTGTTCTAAATTCTGAGCGTCTTTATTGATAGTAGGATTACTGCTTTGAGTGTAGCTTGTATCATTGCTTGCGATCGTGTTGTCGCTAGTAACATTATTCAAAGCGTTTTGGGAATTGGTGAGATCCTCTTGATAGGTTTGTTGGGCTTGTTGTTGTAAATTGTCGCCTAAAAACTGAGTGATGATAGATTGTTTGTTAAAGGTTTCTTGTAAGGTTTCATCTTGCCCGTTAACATCAAAGGTTACATCATAAGTATTCTTACCCACTTCAACATGGCTAATGGCTTTATCGCCCTTATAGTTGATCAAATCCCATAAATAGCTTTGATAAACCCCATATTGGATCGCCCCATTTGTGGTGAGAATATCATAAGTTTGGTTAGCATTAAGGGTTTGATTGAGGTTAAAAATCGCATTAGAATTAAAAGACACACTGCCTTTAAGATTGGCAAAAGGCGAACTTGAATTTAAAGTGTTCGTGCCTGAAAAACTCACCTTACTTGTATCAAAGCTATAAGCACCTTGGTTAAAGGTGTCGTTATTAAAGCTAGCGTTGTTACTAAAATCATAAGTCCCTTGATTGAAAGAGCTGTTTTGAAAAGTGGATTGGGCGCTATTAAAGTGATAAGTCCCTTGATTGAAGCTCGTTTGATTAAAGGAGATAGCGCTATTATTATCACTACCGCTGAAACTAAAACCTCCATCAGTGTCATCTGTAAAGCTAGAGCCACTGACTTTGATGTTAGAGCCTTTAAAATTCATGTAAGATTTTTGTGTCCCTGCATCGCTGTTATCAAAGCTCGCTTGATTGATAGTGATATTGTTAGTCGCATTAAAATTGAGCGTGGCCCCACCGCCATCAGCGTATGAGTTTCCGGTTGTGATATGGCTAGAATTAAAATTAATCGTTTGAGCGTCATAAGTTCCAGTGATATAGCCTACATCACCCCCATTAATACCTGTGCCTCCAAAGCGGATATTCCCCCCTATATCAAGCGTGCCATTATTGAATTTCTGCGTGAAACTAGCCCCACCAGCGCTATAAGTGGTAAGAGTGTTTAAATAATAAGTCCCAGAGCCTTGAGTACTGCTAAAAAGACAATAAGAGTTGTGCGTGGGTGAATTGGGACCGCTTTCAATATTGTCTTGATAACTCCAAGACGACCATGACCAATAAGTGCATTCGTTAGCCCTTAGGTGGGATAACCCCCCTAACGCTCCTATCAATAAGACCGAAGCTTTTAAAAAAGATTTGTTTTTATTAAAGGGCTTTTCAATGGATTTTGTTTTTTTATGGCGTTTTAAGGGCTTTTCACATTTTAAGATTTGATTCAATGTGAAAAATTTCTTTGAGATCTTATTCAATTTGAAAGATCCCTTTGAAACAAACCTGGAAATCAATCTGGCCTTTTTAAACGCCATTTAAAACTCCAATCGTTTTTATTAAATCCCACATTATACAATTTGATGTTAAACAAACTCAAAAAGATTCGCAAAATGACTCAATAATGATACATAAACTGCGCCATATCCACCAAACGATTAGAATACCCCCATTCGTTATCATACCACCCCATGATTTTGACCATATTCTCTAGCGTGAAAGTCAAATCAGGCGCGATGATAACGCTATTAGGGTTAGAAATGAAATCAGAACTCACCCTTTCTTTCAAATCTATCTCTAACACGCCTTTTAAAGTCCCTTTGGAAGCTGTAATCAATAAATCATTGATCGGATCTTTGAGAGCCTTTTTTTCTAAAAACAAACTCAAATCTATCATGGACACATCAAGGCTAGGCACTCTCACGCTATGCCCATGCATTTTGTTTTTGAGATTGGGTAACACTTTATGTAAGGCTAGGGCGGCTTTAGTGGTGGTGGGGATAATGTTGCTCGCGGCCGCTCTGGAGCGCCGTTTATCCAAAGGGTGGGCCAAATCAATGAGCTTTTGATCGCTCGTGTAGCTATGAATGGTCGTTAGCATGCCCTCTTTAATATTAAAAGCTTTATCTAAAATCGCGCAAATGGGCGCGATAGCGTTAGTCGTGCAAGAGGCGTTAGAAACAATGGCTTGGTTTTGATAGAGAAAATGATTGACCCCATACACTAAAGTAGGGTATTGTTTTTCATCGTATTCGCCCATAAAGGGAGCGGATAACAACACCTTTTTAGCCCCAAGCAAAAGATAATTTTCTAGCGTTTTAGGCTCTAAAAACTTCCCTGAACACTCTATGATGACACCCACGCCCTTCAAGTCTTTGATGCTATTAAAAACAGGGATTTCTAACGAGCCGATAATAAGCTTACCATTAGAGTAACGCGCCTCCCTATTGAGCAATCCATGCGCGCTGTCATGCTCTAAAAGATAAGCGAGAATTTCCCAATTGGCAGGGTCATTGATGCCTATCACTTCTAAATGAGGGTTTGTATCGCTGCGATCTAAAATCGCTCTTAAAACGCATCTCCCAATGCGGCCAAATCCATTGATAAAAATTTTCATCGTAACTATTATCCTATTTTCAGACTTCAATTTCAATTTTAGGGGGTTTTGTTTGGTATTTTACTACATTTTGTGTTATTATATTGGACCTAGCTATAGGGTTAATTTAAATTGTTTATTGAGTTGAATTTCAAGGAGTAAAACATGGCATTGTATGACAGAGCGAATTCTCGTAACGCGTATGCAGAAGATTCTGTGTTGCATGAAAGCGAGCTGGTAAGTTTTGTTAAAACGACTTACAAGTTCTTTGCGGGCAGTTTGTTACTAGCGACTATCGGGGCGTTACTAGGTTTAATGAATTTTCAAGCCGTAGTGCAGTATAAGTGGGTGTTTTTTATCGCTGAAATTGCGGCGTTTTTTGGTTTGATGTTTTCTAAATCTAAACCCGGATTGAATTTATTCATGCTGTTTGCTTTCACTTCATTATCAGGGGTTACTTTGGTGCCTTTGTTGGGTATGGTGATTGCAAAAGCTGGTTTAGGAGCGATTTGGCAAGCTTTGGGCATGACGACTATTGTTTTTGGTTTGATGAGCGTGTATGCCCTTAAGACTAAAAACGACTTAGCGAATATGGGTAAAATGCTCTTCATCGCTTTGATTGTGGTGGTGGTGTGTTCGCTCATTAACTTGTTTTTGGGTAGCCCCATGTTCCAGGTTGTCATTGCGGGAGCGAGCGCGATATTATTTAGTCTTTACATCGCTTATGACACCCAAAACATCGTTAAAGGCATGTATGATAGCCCCATTGATGCGGCGGTGGACTTGTATTTAGACTTTTTGAATGTCTTTATTTCTATCTTGCAAATCATTGGTATTTTTTCAGACAGAGACAAATAGTTTGAAAAAATAGGGGGGATACCACGCAAAAACCTAATAAAAAATACTTTAAAATATTAATAACGCTTCGTTGATATTCTTTTTTAAGGATTGGTTATGCCTAAACGCACCGATATTTCCAACATTCTACTGATAGGATCAGGCCCTATTGTGATCGGACAGGCTTGTGAGTTTGACTACTCAGGGACTCAAAGTTGTAAAACCTTAAAATCTTTAGGTTATAGAGTGATTTTAATCAATTCTAACCCGGCCACCGTGATGACTGACCCTGAATTTTCTCATCAAACTTATATCCAACCCATTACCCCAGAAAATATCGCCGCTATCATCAAAAAAGAAAAAATTGACGCTATTTTACCCACAATGGGCGGGCAAACTGCTTTGAATGCGGTCATGCAGATGCACCAAAAGGGCATGTTAGAAGGCGTGGAGCTTTTAGGGGCTAAGATTGAAGCGATTAAAAAAGGCGAAGACAGGCAAGCGTTCAAAGAAGCGATGTTAAAAATCGGGATGGATTTGCCTAAAGGGCGTTACGCTTATAACGAGTTAGAAGCCCTAGAAGCCATTAATGAAATTGGTTTTCCAGCCATTATCAGAGCGAGTTTCACGCTGGCTGGGGGAGGGAGTGGGGTCGCTTATAATATTGAAGAGTTTCAAGAATTGGTTAAGAACGCCCTAGACGCTTCGCCCATTAATGAAATTTTGATTGAAGAGTCCTTATTAGGGTGGAAAGAATACGAAATGGAAGTCATACGAGACAGCAAGGATAATTGCATCATTGTGTGTTGCATTGAAAACATTGATCCCATGGGCGTTCATACCGGCGATAGCATCACCATCGCTCCAAGCCTCACCTTAACCGATAAAGAATACCAACGCATGCGCGATGCGAGCTTTGCGATTTTGAGAGAAATTGGCGTGGATACGGGCGGGAGCAATGTGCAGTTTGCGATCCACCCAGAGACTTTAAGAATGGTTGTGATTGAAATGAACCCACGAGTGAGCCGTAGCTCCGCTCTAGCTTCAAAAGCGACCGGTTTTCCCATTGCAAAAGTGGCTACCATGCTTGCGGTGGGTTTTAGCTTAGATGAAATTAAAAACGATATTACCAACACCCCAGCGAGTTTTGAGCCTAGTTTGGATTATATCGTGGTGAAAATCCCTCGCTTTGCGTTTGAAAAATTTGCCGGTGTTTCTAGCACTTTAGGGACTTCTATGAAAAGCATTGGCGAAGTGATGGCGATAGGGGGGAATTTCTTAGAAGCCTTACAAAAAGCGTTATGCTCTTTGGAAAACAATTGGCTAGGGTTTGAATCGTTAAGTAAAGATTTAGAAGCGATAAAAAAGGAAATCCGCCGGCCCAATCCCAAACGTTTGCTCTATATTGCTGATGCGTTCAGGCTCGGCGTTTCTGTAGATGAAGTGTTTGAATTGTGCCAGATTGACAGGTGGTTTTTATCTCAAATTCAAAAGCTAGTCAAAGCAGAAGAGGGCATCAATTCTAGCGTTTTAACGGACGCTAAAAAATTAAGAGGGCTTAAAAATTTAGGCTTTAGCGATGCTAGGATTGCCGCTAAAATCAAAGAAAATGAAAATTTAGAGGTCAGTCCTTTTGAAGTGGAATTAGCCAGAATGCATTTACAAATCGCGCCCCATTTTGAAGAAGTGGACACTTGCGCGGCGGAGTTTTTATCGCTCACGCCTTATTTGTATTCCACCTATGCCCCTAACCCTTTGCCCCCTATTGAAAACAAACAAGAAAAGAAAGAAAAGAAAATCCTAATCATAGGCTCTGGGCCTAATCGCATCGGTCAAGGCATTGAATTTGATTATTGTTGCGTGCATGCGAGCTTTGCCTTAAAAGATTTAAACATTAAAAGCGTCATGCTCAATTGCAATCCAGAAACCGTAAGCACGGATTATGACACGAGCGACACGCTCTATTTTGAACCGATCCATTTTGAATGCGTGAAGAGCATCATTCAAAGGGAGCGCGTGGATGGCATTATCGTGCATTTTGGGGGACAAACCCCTTTAAAACTCGCTAAAGATCTAGCTAAAATGCAAGCCCCCATTATTGGCACGCCTTTTAAGGTGATTGATATTGCAGAAGACAGGGAGAAATTTTCCCTCTTTTTAAAAGAGCTTGACATCAAGCAGCCCAAAAACGGCATGGCTAAGAGTATTGATGAAGCTTATAGCATCGCTAATGTGATTGGTTTCCCTATTATCGTGCGCCCTAGTTATGTGCTAGGCGGCCAACACATGCAAATTTTAGAAAATATTGAAGAATTGCACCATTATTTAGAAAGCGTTACGCATGCTTTAGAGATTAGCCCTAAAAACCCGCTCCTCATTGATAAGTTTTTAGAAAAAGCGGTGGAATTAGATGTGGATGTTATTTGCGATAAAAAAGAGGTCTATATTGCCGGCATTTTACAGCATATTGAAGAAGCCGGTATCCATTCAGGCGATTCGGCGTGTTTTATCCCTTCCACTTTAAGCCCTGAAATTTTAGATGAAATTGAGCGGGTGAGTGCGAAAATCGCTCTGCATTTGGGCGTAGTAGGGCTATTGAATATCCAATTTGCCGTGCATCAAAATTTGCTGTATTTGATTGAGGTCAATCCCAGAGCCAGCAGAACCGTGCCTTTTTTAAGCAAGGCTTTAGGCGTTCCTTTAGCCAAAGTAGCGACTAGGGTTATGGTGTTAGAAGATTTGAAAGAAGCCTTGAAGTTTTATGATAAAAAAAATATCGTAGAATATTCTAAAGGCGTTTATAAGCCTAAAATGCCCCATTTTGTGGCTTTAAAAGAAGCGGTTTTCCCTTTTAATAAACTTTATGGATCGGATTTGATTTTAGGGCCTGAGATGAAAAGCACCGGCGAAGTGATGGGGATTGCTAGATCTTTAGGGCTTGCATTTTTTAAGGCTCAAACGGCTTGCTTTAACCCCATTAAAAACAAGGGGCTTATTTTTGTCTCTATTAAAGATAAGGATAAAGAAGAAGCGTGCGTTTTAATGAAACGATTGGTTCAGTTAGGCTTTGAATTGTGCGCTACAGAAGGCACGCATAAAGCTTTGGAAAAAGCCGGGGTAGAGTCTTTGAAAGTGCTTAAAATCTCTGAAGGCCGCCCCAATATCATGGATTTGATGATGAATGGGGAAATCAGCATGGCTATCAACACCAGCGATCACAAATCTCAAGATGACGCCAAACTCATACGCGCTTCTGTGCTTAAAAACCATGTGAGTTATTTCACGACTTTAAGCGCGATAGAAGTCTTACTTTTAGCGTTAGAAGAAAGCCCTCAACAAGACGAGTTGTTAGCTTTACAGGATTATTTGAAGTAATTTGATGGCACTAGTGTATTTAGCCCAAAGCGATACCACTATTGGACTACTCTCTAAAGACAGCGAAAAACTCAACGCCTTAAAAAATCGCCCTAAAAACCAAAGCGTTTTAATAGAAAGCGCTGATTTTACCACTTTAAAAAGCCTGGTGCGCGCCCCCAATGCGTTTAAAAACCTCATTAGAAGAAGCACTAAAACCACTTTTATTTACCCTAATTCTAAAGCCGTTCGTGTGATTAGGGGCAGGCATGGGGATTTTTTAAAGCGTTTTAAAACGCTCTATAGCACCTCAGCCAACCTCACCCAATGCGCTTATGATAAAGAAATCGCTTCCAATCTCGCTGATGTGATTGTGAGCGATGAAAGGGGTTTGTTTGAAAGCTCTAGCTCTAAAATATTCAGGCTCTATAAAGATAAAAAAGTGAGGGTGAGGTAGAAAAGACCTTTCGCATTCTGCGCGTTTTGAAATGGGTTTTTGTGGGATTTTTCTAAAAGTTTATCATTTGTTTATCAAAAATGGCTAGCTCTTTTAAGATGGTTGTAATATTTTTTTGACTAAAATAACACCTTTATTTTTTAAGAAAAATTATTATAAGTAGGATTTTAAGAATGAATGACAAGCGTTTTAGGAAATATTGTAGTTTTTCTCTTTTTTTGTCCTTATTAGGAATGTTTGAATTGGAGGCTAAAGAAGAAAAAGAAGAAAGAAAGACAGAAAGAAAAAAGGATAAAAAAAAGAACGCCCAACACACTCTAGGCAAAGTTACCACTCAAGCGGCTAAAATCTTTAATTACAACAACCAGACAACCATTTCAAGTAAAGAATTAGAAAGAAGGCAAGCCAACCAAATCAGCGACATGTTTAGAAGAAACCCTAATATCAATGTGGGTGGTGGCGCGGTGATAGCGCAAAAAATTTATGTGCGCGGTATTGAAGACAGATTGGCTCGGGTTACGGTGGATGGTGCAGCGCAAATGGGCGCAAGCTATGGGCATCAAGGCAATACGATTATTGACCCTGGAATGCTCAAAAGCGTGGTGGTTACTAAGGGGGCGGCTCAAGCGAGCGCGGGGCCTATGGCTTTAATTGGCGCGATCAAAATGGAGACTAGGAGTGCTGGCGATTTTATCCCTAAAGGTAAAGACTACGCTATAAGTGGGGCTACCACTTTTTTAACCAACTTTGGGGACAGGGAAACCATTATGGGCGCTTATCGTAACAATCATTTTGATATTCTTTTATATTACACGCATCAAAATATTTTCTATTATCGTGATGGGGATAATGCCACAAAAGATCTTTTTAGACCTAAAGTGGATAATAAAGTTACAGGAAGCCCTAGCGAGCAAAACAATGTGATGGCTAAGATCAATGGTTATTTGAGCGAAAGGGATACTTTAACGCTCAGTTATAACATGACTAGAGATAACGCTAATCGCCCTTTAAGAGCGAATTTTACCGGCACTTTTTTACCCTATTCTTGCGGCGATTTCAACGCTTTCCCTAACGAGAAAAACCCTAGCGATTGTTTGTTTGAAAATGATGCCAGTTTGTTTAAAACTTATAGCGTCAATTTAGTGCATAACGTGAGCTTGAATTATGAAAGGGAAGGGGGGAGTCGTTTTGGCGATCCTAAATTAAAAATCAATGGTTATACAAGTATTAGGAATGTCCAAATTGACCCGCTTTTTAGGCCTAGCGATATAGCGACTATCATCCCTTTCACCCCAAGCCCAAAACTTGGCGAAGAAAATCAATGCGTGGCGCAAGGGGGCATTTATGACGCTCTTAAACAAACCTGCTCCATCACTTTTAAAAGCCTTGGAGGGGGATCTGTGGTGGCTAATAAAAATTTATTCATCATCAATTCTGGGTTTAATGCGAACGTGATCCACACCATAGATCATAAAAATGACAATCTTTTGGAATACGGGTTGAATTACCAAAACTTAACCACTTTTGATAAAGCGATCCCTAATAGCGAATTAGTCAAACCCGGCGATGCCCCTAACGCATGCTTAAGGGTTATGGGCCCTAATGATCCTAACATGAATGGGCGTTGCCAACGAAATGGCGCTACGGCGAATGTGGTTGGGGTGTATGCGCAAGCGAATTACACCTTGCATCCTATGGTAACTTTAGGGGCAGGGACTCGTTATGATGTCTATACTTTAGTGGATAAAGACTGGCAATTGCACGTAACTCAAGGGTTTAGCCCTAGCGCGGCTTTAAATGTCTCGCCTTTAGAAAATTTGAATTTCAGGCTTTCTTATGCGTATGTAACCAGAGGCCCTATGCCTGGAGGCTTGGTGTGGATGCGTCAAGATAATTTGCGCTACAACCGCAATTTAAAGCCAGAAATCGGGCAAAATGCGGAATTTAACACCGAATACAGCAGTCAGTATTTTGATTTCAGAGCCGCTGGTTTTGTCCAATTGATTTCTAATTATATCAACCAATTTTCTTCAACGCTTTTTGTAACCAACTTGCCCGTGCAAGATATTATTTATGTGCCGGGTTATGAAGTTTCAGGGACGGCTAAATACAAGGGTTTTTCTTTAGGCTTGAGCGTGGCGCGATCATGGCCTTCTTTAAAGGGGCGTTTGATCGCTGATGTGTATGAATTGGCGGCTACGACCGGCAATGTGTTTATTTTAACGGCAAGCTATACAATCCCACGCACCGGCCTTAGCATCACTTGGCTTTCACGCTTTGTTACCGATCTAGATTATTGCTCTTATAGCCCTTATCGTAACGGCCCTACGGATATTGACAGACGGCCTAGCAATTGCCCTAAAACGCCCGGGATTTTTCATGTGCATAAACCCGGCTATGGGGTGAGCAGTTTTTTTATCACTTACAAGCCTACTTACAAAAAACTCAAAGGGTTGAGCCTGAATGCGGTGTTTAACAATGTTTTTAACCAACAATATATTGATCAAGCAAGCCCGGTGATGAGCCCTGATGAACCCAATCAAGACAAATACGCAAGGGGCATGGCAGAACCTGGCTTTAACGCTAGATTTGAAATTTCTTATAAGTTTTAAAATTTGAGCGCGTGGGGGGGCTATTTTCTTTCAAGCGGTTAAAAAAGTGAAGAAATAAAAACGCTCGCGTAAAAACAAAAAAGGAGGGTTAAAAGAAGCGAGAATTTCATGCGTAATGAGTCCAATCAAAAATAACGAATTCTTTAAAAGTAACAAATATATGATTTTAATCCTTTAATTTTAAACCAATTTACAATGAGGTGTTATTTTTTGTAAAATAAGGTTGCGGATTTTAATTAATATTTTAACTTTATGCTGTGTTTTTTTTTTTTTTGATTATAATTATAATCTCAACAAAAAAGATCATACAATTAAAATTAGGGAGAGTTTAGTGAGGCAAGAAAAGTATTTTTTGACTTCTTCTTTATCGCTTTTATCGTTTTTATTATGTCCTGTAGAAGCTTTTGATTATCGGTTTAGTGGTCGTGTGGAGAACTTTTCTAAGATTGGTTTTAACAATTCTCAAATCAATACTAAAAAAGGGATTTATCCTACTGAAAGTTTTATAGATATTGTAACTTTAGCGCAAGTCAAAGTCAATTTACTCCCTAAAGGCATCGAAAACCATAGGCTTTCTGTCTCTTTGGGTGGGGCGATTGCAGCCATTCCTTACGATAAGACTAAGTATGATATTAACCAGGCTAACGGGAAGGTTTTTGGCTCAATTGTGGAGAATTTCATTGGGGGCTATCATGGATACTTTTTTAACAAGTATCTTGGCCCTGCTTATGCGGGGACTTCTCAATCAGCGAGCTATCATGCAAGGCCTTATGTGGTGGATACCGCTTTTTTACGATACGATTACAAAGATGTTTTTGGGTTTAAGGCGGGGCGTTATGAAGCGAATATTGATTTTATGAGCGGTTCCAATCAAGGGTGGGAAGTGTATTATCAGCCCTATAAGACTGAAACGCAAAGGTTAAGGTTTTGGTGGTGGAGTTCTTTTGGGAGAGGTTTAGCGTTTAACTCTTGGATTTATGAGTTTTTTGCGACGGTGCCTTATTTGAAAAAGGGAGGCAACCCTAGTAACAGCAACGATTTCATCAATTACGGCTGGCATGGGATCACTACGACTTATTCTTATAAAGGCTTAGACGCTCAATTTTTTTATTATTTTGCGCCTAAGACTTATAACGCTCCCGGTTTTAAGCTAGTTTATGACACGAATAGGAATTTTCAAAACATAGGCTTTCGCTCTCAAAGCATGATCATGACAACCTTTCCCTTATATTATAGGGGGTGGTATAACCCAGAGACAAACACTTATAGTTTAGAAGACAGCACGCCCCATGGCTCTTTGTTAGGGAGGAATGGCGTTACTTTAAATATCCGCCAGGTTTTTTGGTGGGATAATTTCAACTGGTCCATTGGCTTTTATAACACCTTTGGCAATTCGGACGCTTTTTTAGGCTCTCACACGATGCCAAGGGGGAATAACACTTCCTATATCAGTAATGAAATATCAGTAACGACCAGGCATGCCGGAATGATTGGCTATGATTTTTGGGATAATACGGCTTATGATGGGCTGGCTGATGCGATCACTAACGCGAACACTTTCACTTTTTACACTTCGGTTGGAGGGATCCACAAGCGTTTCGCATGGCATGTTTTTGGGCGCGTCTCTCATGCGAATAAGAATGCGTTAGGGCAAGTGGGGAGGGCTAATGAATATTCCTTGCAATTCAATGCGAGCTATGCGTTCACTGAATCGGTTCTCCTTAACTTTAGGATCACTTATTATGGGGCTAGGATCAATAAAGGGTATCAAGCAGGGTATTTTGGAGCGCCCAAGTTCAATAACCCCGATGGCGATTTTAGCGCTAATTACCAAGACAGAAGTTACATGATGACCAACCTCACGCTGAAGTTTTGATTTTAATCAAGTGGTAGCGTTAAGATTACTACTAAAACTATCGCTATAAAAATAATTTTCATGGTGGTGTCTCCTAACGGAGTGTCGTCCGCTTGCATTTTCCTAACCCATTTATTCAATGTTTTTACTTTGCTCCAATTGAGCATGATGATAAAAAATGTTTTTAGTATTTTTTTACAATCAATGCTAAAGAGTTTGCACAAGCAAGTGAGAGTTTTTTTAAAAGCGCTTCCTAGAGGTTAGAGGGGATTTAGTTTTGGTGGTTGTGGGGGAAAATACTTCCTATCCTCTTAAAAAATGGATTTTGCCATAAGATTTACAAAACAAAGTTTTTAACCACAGAAATCCCAAATGCTTTTAGCGTTTGATTACTTCACCATTAAAGCGTTCTTAGGGGTTAATCTCAATATTTGACAACATTTGATAAAGATTTTGGGTTGTTTTTCTAAGTATAAAAATTTTGAAGCGCTAAAGCTTTTTAAAAGTTTTTAATCAAGCGTTTTAAAATCTCAATAAGCCTTGAGCGTTAAGCTTTTTGTGAGTGCTAGCTTTTAATCAAGCGTTCTTAGGGGGTTAATTCCATTATTCCATCATTGGATAAGGGTTTTAGGTTGTTTTTAAAGTGGGGGTTAAAGGGTTTAATCAAAGCCTATAAAAGGCCTTGAGCTTTTTTAGAAGGCGTAGCCATAGACCCAATACACGCTATAAGGGCGGAAGTATTTCACTTCAGCGCCGCCAGCTTTATAGTAAGTGTTGTAAATCGTAGGGATTTGCACACCGATTTCTATAGAATGCTGGTTATGGCTTTTCAAGTCTTTTTTCAAGATACCAAAGTTCATGCGTAACCCCAAGTCAAACAAGAATTGGAATTTTGTCGCTGTAGGTCTGCTCGCAAGCTGAGGGCTGTTTCTTAGCGTGCTGATATAAGTGTCCCCTGCGAGTTGGATCCCCCCAAAGAAGCCCGCATTAAGACTCCTACTGCCAAAAGAGCGGCTAAACACATTGTAAAGCACATCAGTCCCCACCCCATAAGTGAGCAGATTGACTTGATTGTAAGTAGGGCCATTACCCACGCCCGCACCGTTATAGCTGAAGAAGCCGTAGTAGCGTAAGCCCACATTCTTGTTTTCCCCGAAGAATTGCTTATAACCGATTTTAGTGATAAACCCGTTAAACGCATTCACTTGAGAGCTGTTACCGGCAGCGAAATTCCCAAGCCATGGGTTAGCTTTAAGCTCGTTATTCAAAGCGGTAACTTTAGCCAAAGTGTTTGTGGTGTTGTTTAATAGCTGGGTAGAGCGCGCTTGATCAATATTCCCGCCATAGCTCACTTGATAGCCTGTTGAATTGCTGATGTTAGCGTTGTTGGCTAGCGTTAAAGCGTTTTGAGAATTATTGACGATGTTTTGCACCAAGCTAGTGAATTCCTTAGCGCTCAAATCATTCCCGGCGTTAGCGGAGTTGAAAACATGTTGCGCTAAAGCGGCGTCCAAAAACGCTGCGGCAGCCCCACTATCACCGCTTGGCCCCATAGTGATTGAAGCTTGCTTTAGGATATAAGCGATTTGTTGAGCGGTAACCCCATTCCCATAAACTTGATTAGTGTTGTTTTGAAAAATCCCACCCGCTTGGTTATTGGCGTTTAAGAACGAGTTCATGTAAGTCAAATAAACGCTAGCGGTGTTAAGCTCACTGAGCTGGTTGGAGAGATTTTGGCTCGTGGTGTTGTTGTTGCCTTGAAAGATGTTCTTGCTGATGTTTTGACTCAAAGTTTTGATAGAGCCAACCATTTCGTTATAAAGAGCCAGGTTACCTTGGAAACAAGGGCTATTGTTAGTAGTAGCGGCTGCGGTCGCACCACTACCACTACTACCATTATTAGTAGCACTACATTGTGTGATATTTGTAGTATTCAAAGTAGGATACAAATCAATCAAATTGCCTAGTTGGTTCATAAAGAGGTTGCCTAAAGTCCCGGCGACATTGCCTCCTGTGCCTGCAATATTGATATTGGTGTTGTTTGTCGTGGTAGAGTTTAACAAGCCGGCTAATTCTTCGGCTTTGATTTTACCCGGGTTTTTCACTTGTTGGACTACCTGACCTAATTCATACCCAAAGGTCATAAAGCCCCCATCTTCTTCAGCGCCCACTTGATTGAAGCTCAAGCTCAACGCTAGGCTTAAAGGGGCTAAGAATCTTACTTTTTGAGATTGTGTCATTAAATTTTCCTTAATCATTTTGAATGGCTTTAAATTTTGTTTCATGTTTGTCTCTTCCCCCCTTTCTTAGAATGAATACCCATAAGACCAATAAACGCTATAAGGACGGAAATACTTCACGGTAGTCCCTGCGGATTTGTAATAAGTGTTATAAATCGTAGGTACCACCACGCCAAATTCCACCGTGTGCTGGTTGTGGCGGTTGGATTTCCCGTCCAACTTACCGAAGTTCATCCTCATACCGAAGTCAAAGAGGAACTGGAAGTGCGTGTTATTGATTTTCCCATGCAATTTCACATTGGGGTCATCTCTGAGCGTGGATTGGACGGTCTCGCCGGCTAATTGGATACCGCTAAAAAAGCCCATATCCACAGAGCGGTTTTGATAGGAGCGGCTAAAGATATTATACAACACATCAGTCCCCACCCCATAAGTGTATAGCCCTACGCTGTTTTGAGTGGATCTAAAGCCCACGCTCGCCCCATTATAAGAGAAGAAGCCGTAATAGCGCAAACCGATATTCCTTTTCTTCCCGAAGAATTGCTTATAACCTATTTTGGTGTAAAACCCGTTTAAAATATTCGTTGAACGGCTGTTCCCGGCTCTGAATTGGGGCAAGTAAGGCATGCTTCTCACTTGATTGTTGAGTGCGTTGATTTTATCCAAAGTTACTTGCGCGTTATAAAGAGCATTAGGGAGCTGACTGGCGCGCCCTTGCACAGCGTTAGCTTGGTCGGAATTTATCCCAGCGTTATTAACCGCGCTCCCGCTAATGGTGTTTTTAGTGAGCTCGTTATAAACCGCTTGGGATTGATCAATGATGCCTTGCACCAAACCTGTAAAAACGGCTGAATTGAATTCCTTATTCCCAATGTTGGCGGCTACGGCAGAGTTGAAAGCTTCTAAGAGCAATTCATCTTGCTTGAGCAAGTTCGCTGCGTTATTTAAGATATTTTGTTGGCCTTGAAGGTATTGGATGGCTTGTGTGGAGTAAGTTTGACCATCTGAACCAGTCGCATCACCAGTTCCACTAGTGCCACTAGCAGTCCTATTCTTCTCTAAAGCCTTATTCATCGCATTAAAAAACACATTCCCCGCATTCAAGTAAGTGAGCTGTTGTTGCATGTTAGGGAAATTGGTGTTCGTGCCGTAGTTGGTCTGGCTACCGATCGTGCTTAAAATCCTATCAGTCAAGCTAGGGAGCCAGTAATAGCCCGCAGCGGTGCAAGCGCTTTGAGTGTTAAGAGATGTGCCACCAGCCGTCCCTGCAGCCGCGCAAGTCCCACTGCCTACCGCACCACTTAAAAGAGCGTTCGCAGACACATCGTTACTATTGAGTTTCGTGGGATACGCCCCTAAAAGCGAATAAAGGTATTGGGAGAAAGCGTTACTCAACGCCCCTGCGACATTGCCTCCGGTGTTGTTGTTTAAAATGTTGTTCGTTACATCAGCGTTAAGCTCTCTGGCGAGTTCGTCGCTTTTAGCGCCGCCTGGGTTTTGGACATCTTGCATGACTTGTCCGAGCTGATAACCGACGGTGAAAAACCCTCCATCATCTTCGGCATAACTTATGCTAGCGCAAAGGGCTAGACTAAGAAACAGCGTTCTATTCTTTTTTATCATAATTTTCCTTATCAATGGGATGCTCCTTGATTGAGATTAAATTTGGGATTTAGTTACATCAGAGCTTGTAAATAATGTTTAGTAATACAAATTGTCAAATGTAATTGTTATATTTTCACATAATGAAAATTAAACTAACCTTAAAAACCCCCTTAAAGACCCCTTATCAAGGAAATAAAGTTACAACAACCAGAGTGCTTTTTACAAAAAAAAAAAACGGGATTTCATAGGGGGATTAGCCTTAAATTTTAGGGTTTTAAAAACGCTTTTTGGCATTTCTAGGTTTTTTAATGTAAAATCACGCCAACGCAAATAGTAATTTCTAGGTTTCTCTTTTGTTGCGAAAATTTGGAGCATGTTTAGGGTTTGGGGTAATAGTGGGTGGTTATCCCGGAAAGGAGATAACCGACTATGAGATTATTATTAGTAATCATAGTTTTAATGGCCTTCGCAACGCCATTATACTAAAATTTTGGCTCTAGCGCAAGCTAGAGTTAAAATCTATGGTTGCTAGCGTTTTTTGTATTTTTCTTACATCTCATAAAAATCCCATTATAATACTCAAATGATATGACATGGTAGCGATTCTAGTGTTAAGCGAATTTGGAGCAATTAGTAGTTTCTGATCTAATGGGTTGGGAGATTGCAGTGGGTGGCACTCCGTTAGGAGGCACTACCATGAAATTCATTTTTATAGCGATAGTTTTAGTGGTTATCTTAACACTGCCACTTTATTAAAACAAGCTCTTAAGAGTTCCTAGCTCTTAGGGGCTTAACTATCGCTGTAATCATATCATCTTT
Organism: Helicobacter pylori; assembly: GCF_011175115.1. Taxonomy (GTDB): domain Bacteria; phylum Campylobacterota; class Campylobacteria; order Campylobacterales; family Helicobacteraceae; genus Helicobacter; species Helicobacter pylori_DF. The sequence continues at coordinate 80,822 of NZ_SHOW01000006.1, forward strand.
TGCTTAAACAAACAATACAAAAACCAATTTTATTTTGGATCGGGTTTCAAAAGCCCCGCTTCATACAAAAACACCGAGGGCTTATGCTCTTTAGGTTTGGCGTTTTCCCTCAATTCGTTTTTCGCATAAGAAAGCCATAAATTTTCCTTAGCCCTAGTGATAGCGACATAAAAAAGCCGCCTTTCTTCTTCAATGCCCCCACCGGTATTCATGAGCTTATGGTTAGGGAAACGGCCTTCCATTAAATCTATAATATAAACGTCTTTAAACTCTAAGCCTTTAGAAGCATGCACGCTCAATAAATTCACGCCCTCGCCTTGCGTGGCTTCACTTGAGCCTATTAAAGTGCCGTTTAAAAAACGCCCTAAATTTTGGTAATTTTTCGCCAAAGAACTCAGCAAATCCATTTTTTCATTGAAGCGTTTTTGCGCTTGGAGTTTTTTAAATTCGTTATAAGAGCCGTCCTTATTTTTGGATCGCTCTTTTAAAAGGCGTGTTTTAAAGGTTTGAAAAAACGCGCTTTCTAGAATGTGTTTGATTAAAGCGCTAGGGGAATGGGTAGGGGCTTTAGTATAGAGAATGAAAAAATCGCTCAGCATTTTAGCCCCATTGAGCGAGATTTTAGGGTGCATCAACACCGGGTGCGAATGAAACGCTTTATCTATCACGCTATTAAACCTTGAGCTGTTTTCTAGGGCAAAAATTTCTTCAAAAAGCCCCATAGAGGTGATTTCTTTTTTCTTCGTGTAAATTTTAGCTTCTTTATTAGGCTGAATTAAAGCCAATTTGAGATCGCCATTGCCTAAAAGCATTAGGGCTTCATGAATGTCTTTAGCGGTGTTAGAGCCAATATCGCTGATATAGCTTAAAATGTGAATGGCTGCCATAATGTCTTTAGGGTTAAATAATAGCGCGCAAATATCTAACGCTAACGCCACTTCTTTGGATTCAAAAAAACTCGCGCTCCCTTTTCTTTTGCTTGGCACATTGTGGGATCTTAAAGCGGCTTCTAATTGATCCGCGCTGGCGTTATTCCTAAAAATCACCGCCACTTCTTTAAAATTTTTTCGCATCACAATGCGTTTAGCGATGTCTTGGCATTGCGCGATATTGTCGTTGTAATTTAAAAGCGTGGGTTTATTGAATTTCCCTGATTTTACCACTTCTAAATTTTTAGGGTAAATGCGCTCGTTGCGCTGTATCACTTGATTGGCGAGATCTAAAATTTCTTTAGAAGAGCGGTAATTTTTGGTGAGCGTGAAAACCTGGGCGTTTTTGTATTTTTGAGTGAAATTAGAAATGATAGAAATATCCGCCCCGTTAAAAGCGTAAATGCTCTGATCGTAATCGCCCACGCAAAACAAACTAGGGGGGTTGATAGCGTCTAAAATGGATTCTTGTAAGGGGTTAGTGTCTTGAAACTCATCGCAAAGCACTTCTTTATAAGGGCTAGATCTTTCTAGCATCGCCTTTTTAAACAGCAACAGCAAGTCGTTATAGTCAATATAATCATGCTTTTTTTTAGTGTTTTCAAACTCTTCTAAAATGTTTTCATAAAAGGTGGCGTATGGTGCGTGTTCAGGGCTTTTACTAGAAAGCCAAGCGCTAAAATCTTCTTGTTTTAGAGCGTTAGTGTAAAGCGAATAGAGGGCGTATAGATGCTGCGAAGTGTAGGGCTTTTTATCCTCATCTGTTGCGTTTAGCGCGTTTTTAGTGTCCACAATGCTTTCTAAAAGTTTTCTCAATTCCTTAGGTTGTTTCAGGCTTAAGTTTGGGTAATGCTCTTTTAGATAGCGATACGCCACCGCATGGAAAGTGCCCGCTTCAATTTTGGAGCTTAATTTGGAATATTTAGCCACCCTGGCGATCATTTCATTGCTCGCTTTATTGGTGAAAGTCAAAAGCAAGATTTCTTCAGGCTTGATGCCGTTATCTAGCAGGTGCAAAATGCGCCCCACAATGGTAGAAGTTTTTCCCGTGCCAGCGCTCGCAATGATTAAATTATACCCTTGCAAAGCCTTGGCCGCTTTTAGTTGCTCAGGGTTTAATTGCAAAGTTTCTAACAAGTTTTACTCTCATCTAAAAAGTCTTTAGGCAAAAGCGCGTTTTCTAAAGAGCGTTGCGAAAACAAAAAACGCCCATCGCACACAAAGCCCAATTCTTGCCAGTTGATAGCGTTGAGTTTATCGCAGAGATTTTGTAAATCTAAGTTTTGGTTATAAGGGAATAGCGCTAAAATAGAGCCGTCATAATTAGGGCATTGGTGGATGAAAAAGGGGTTTTTTTGGCGCGTTTTGGTGTTGACATAAATGCGTTTTTTAGGGGATATGTGATGCATTCTCCCCCATTCAAACCAGTTATTTTCATTGAACTTTTTAATCTTTCTTTGCATCAAGCTGTCTTTATGCTGGAGTAAGTAATCATTAGGCTTATTGACAAAAACCATTTTTTCTAAAACATTGGTTCTTTTGGTGATTGAAGTGACGAATTCTAAATTCCCGTATGTTTCGTTTTTAAAAATCTTATCGCACCCACTCACTGCCCCCACCTTAACCTTAAAAACCTCGCTTAATTTTTGCGTGTAAGATTGGTTGAGGAAATACAAAATGCCTTTTTTGCACAAAAATTGCAAACCATCGTTAGCGATTCTACTGAAATTGCCCTTACAAAAACGAAAAATCACGCAATTAGGCATGGCGTTTGGGAAAATTTTTTGATCGCCTAATTCAAAAAAATGCGTTATCGTGCCTTCTTGGTAAATCCATTCGTTTAATTTCACGCTAGAAGTGGATTTTAAAAAATCCCTTGGGGTGATGAAAATCAATTCGCCATTAGGCTTTAAATGCCTGATCGCTTTTTCTATGAAAAACAAGTATAGGTTACTCCTTTCATCAAAAAGGCTGTAATGGAGTTTTTCTTTGGTGCTTGGCGCAATATCCTTGTGTTTGACATAGGGTGGGTTGCCAATAATGGTGTCAAATTGATTTTCTAAAGAGTAGTCAAAAAAGTCCATGCAAAGGGCATTTTTAGGGCAGATTTTAGGATCGATTTCAATCCCTACAGCCTTTTTTAAGCGCCCTAAAAAACTCCCATCGCCCGCACTTGGCTCTAAAACACTCCCATGATTGTGCTTTAGAGTGAGCATGAAATCCACTATATTTTTAGGGGTGAAAACCTGCCCTAAAGTTTTAATATCCCATTTATTCAAAAAACCCTCCAAAAAATTCTCTTAATAAATATTAGCTCGTAACTTAACGCTTTTGGCTAGAGCGCTTAAGATGAAGTTTTTACTTTCAATAAAGCTTCTTTGAACGATTTCTCTGTTGTTATCCCACTTGCATTGGAAGGGCAAGTTATTGGGTTGGAGGGTTTGGATACCTTTTAAGGAATTGATAAAAACATCTTTAGGATCGTTTTTGTTAATAATCAAAAAATAATAATCTCTATCGGTGTTTTTGCCTAAGTCTTTATGCAGTTTTTGAAAGTATTTTTCCCATGCGATTTCGTTATTAAACTCCGGCACTAAGCCACACAACGCATAATAAATCCCTAATTTACCATTAAGATTGTCAGCGGTTTTTGTGGTGGTGGTTTTAATATTAACAGGATAAAAAATATCGTTTTCTTCAAAACTAAAATCCCACCACTCTCTGGCTTTTGGTAGTTGGATAGGAAAAAAATGTTTGATGGTGTTTAAAATTTCTTCTTCATTGACAGATGAATTTAATCGCCCATCCTGTAAGGGTTGAGACAAATTATAAGGGTTTGTTTTTAAAAATTCTGCAATTTCATTAAGCTGTGTGGGTATCATTAAATATCCTTATTAAAAAGGGTATTTTACCACACTCCTTATTTTAGCCCCTTATTTTTTCAAGCTAATGGCTTCTTTAATCATGTCATCGCCCGCGCCAAAGGCTCTAGCGTTCATAGAATAGCCTCTTTGCATTAAAATGAGATTGGTTAGGGCGTTCCCGGCATTCACGTTGCTTGTTTCTAAATATTTATGCCTGATTTTCCCAAACTTGAGCTTGCCCTCTTCGTCCCACCCTAAAATAGGGTTACCGCTTAGGGGTCTGTTTTCGCCATTAATGGTGCCTTCTTGCATTTCATAGAGGTTACCGCCGATCTTTCTCAAGCCTTGATCGTTAGTGAAAGCTAAAATACCGATGCGAGCGACCGGCTCTACCACCCCGTTACTAAAGGCTAGAGAAATCACGCCATTTTCTTCAATGCGCATGTCTCTAAAAATGCCCCTAGGCTTGCCGTCTTGGCTCGCTTCTAAGAGTTTAGAGTCTTGGTAAGACAAATCGCTAGAATCATGGTTTTCGCTCTTATCTAAAGAGTAGGTGAGCTTATTGCCTTTAAAATCCAAAGTCATGGGGGCGGATTTCATTTTGTGCGTGGCTGAATCAAAGCCGACAATTTCCCAAGTAGGATCATTGATAGGTTTTTTGTTTTTGGGATCCACAATATAACTTTTCACTTCCCAAGTTTGGTTTTTCCTTTTACTCGTGGGGCTTGATGTGGGATCGTTGGAATTAGTCATGTAATATTCGCTTTGGAGCAAGTATTTATCCCCGGCTTTATCATAAATATCCACTTCTGTGCTGTAATAAGGGATTTTAATCGCCACTGAATCCCTGCTGATGCCCTTTTTCAATTCCATTCCGTTCGCATTCAAGCCCAATTTATCCGCAATGCCCCCACTCAAGCTAAAGGTGATAGGCGTTTGGCTAGGATTAGCGATCTCTAATAAAAGGGGGGGGCTTTTGGCGTCTTTTTCGCTTTTGATGAGGTTTAGGTCTAGCCCGGTTTTTTCTTTAAGGAGTTTTTGCAAATCGCCTAAGGTTTTGAATTGGTTTTCGCCTTTTTCAGCGTCCCCATAAGTGAAAACCAAATCCTCTTTTTTGCCATCTTCTTTTTGGATACTGATGTTTAATTTGCGATTAGTAATCGCGTCTATTGGCTCGTTATCGTTATTCGCTAGGGCGTTAATATCTTGGTTTAAAAAACGCTCTTTAATAATCTCGCCCTTATCGTTTAAGAAAAAATCTTGCACGCCCTTTAAATGGTCTTTAGGGTTTAGATTCACGCTGATATTCACTTTCGTGCTAAGCACCGGCTGGTAAGTCAAATCTTGGGGGATTTGTAAGGGCGAAAGGGTGTTGCCATGCAATTTTTCAATGTCTTCATCTCTAGCGGTGGAATTGAGCGTGCCGTCTTTGATTTTTTTCAAATCAATGCCATAAACATAATAGCCCTCAGGGGTTACTAAATAGCCATCAGCGTCTCGTGCGAAATTCCCAGCACGCGTGAGAAAATTATCCTGTTTTTTGCTAAAGCCGTCTTTATTGATGGTCATTTCCCCATTTTTATTGGGCCCTATCACAAACCAGCCCTTGCCTTGATACGCCATATGAAATTCCCCCTCACTTGGCATGTATTCCCCGTCTTTATTAGAAAGGACATTGCCTGAGCCTGTAACGCCGTAATTTCTATCATTAGCCACAACGGATTTGGCGTTCAAAGCGTCTAAATGCGAAGAAAACAAGGTCTTAAACTCCGGATCATTGGAGCGATAGCCTAAAGTATTGACATTGGCGATATTATTTGAAAGGCTGTCAATGCCAAACTGGTGGGTCTTAATCCCGCTATAAGCGTTTAATAAGGTGTCGTTCATGCTGTCTCTTTAGGGGAGGTTTGGGGTTTCTGTTCAATCGGTCTTTGATCAGAGAGTTTTTGTTCAAGGGGCTTTTGATCAATCGGTCTTTGATCCGAGAGTTTTTGATCTAGCGGTTTTTGTTCAGAGATTTTCTGTTCAAGGGCTTTCTGTTCAAGCGGTTTTTGATCCGAGAGTTTTTGAGGTTTTTGATCCGAGAGTTTTTGATCAAGGGGTTTTTGATCCGGTTTATAAAACTCTATCGCGCTGTCTATGGGTAAAATCATTTCGCCCATTCTTAACATGGGCTTGCCTTTATCAAAAATCACGCTCTCCACTTCGCCCCTACCAATGCGCGTTTGCAAATACTGCTTGCTTTGAGAGTCTAAATTGTATTCAGCCTTGATTTTGTAATTGCCTTTAGGGACTTTTTCGCCCTTTTCGTTTGTGCCGTCCCATTCAAAATTAATATACCCCTTTTGCCCGTTATAATCTTTTAAAGAAATCGTTTTGACTAATTCATTGTTTTCATTTAAGATTTGAATCGCTGGCACTCCTTTAGAAGCGTCAATTTTTTCATCAAAAAAGAGCGAAAAAGAAAGCTTGTTATTGCCATCAAAATTCGCCCCGCTCACATCGGTTTCAGCGATTTTGCCTATCATGCTCACAGAATTAAGGGCCGTTACTTCCCTTAAAGCGTTGTTAGCCTTCAAACTATCGTCCATGCCTTTATTCAGGTTTTCCATGGTGTCTTTTAAAGCGCCTTGAAAGTCTTTTAAAGATTCGTTAGTTTCTTTATTGGATTTCATCGCACTGGCGACTTCTTGCATGGTTTTTTTGTTTTCTTCTTGCATTTCCACTTGCGTGAGCTGTGCGGTTTGGGTGATGATTTTATCCGTTTCCATAGGAGCGGTGGGGTCTTGATTTTTCAATTGCTCTAAAAAGAGTTTCATGAAAGCGTTTTTATCCAACCCATTAGCGATGGTGGGCTGCTCTTTTTTCCTTTCTTGCGCGGCTTTAGCTCCTGTAACTTCTGCTAAATCAATAGCCATGATCTCTTCCTTGTTAAAGATGTCTTATTATAGGGCAAACTTGCTTAAAATCACGCATAAAGAGTGATTTGCATGCTTGTTTCTTGGTTTTCATGGTCCGTGTTCTCTTGGTAGCTTTTTAGGGCGTTTTCTTTTAAGGGGCTTGATTCTTGCTCTTTGAATAGCTCTCTTAATTGCTCTTTGGGTTGCTCTTTAGAAGAATCTTGCGAAAAACTCAAATCCACCCCTTCAAAACCTAAAGCGTTCAGGCTGTTTTTAAGATCTTGTTGGTTGTCCAAAAAGGTTTGCAAGCTGTTATTATGAGAGATCACGCTCACTTTAAGGTTTTTACCCACTTTTTGAATAATCACTTCAACCTTGCCCAATTCCTTAGGGAATAAATCCATAGAGATCTTACTCATGGGGGGTTTGTATTCTTGGATTTCTTGTTTTAATTGTTGGGTGAAATGCTTGATCGTCTCTTTAGGGGCGATGCTTTTATTGTCGCTTATCTTATCGCTAGCTTGGGTGTTTTGTGCGCTTTGAGCGCTGCTATTAGTTTCTTTAGCTTTTTCTTTATTGTCGCTTATTTCTTTGGTTTTTTCTTCTTTTTCTAGGGGCGTTGGAGCGTTATCGTTAGGGGGGTTAGCTCCTATTAAAGGCATTAAAGGAGGCGTTTTAAGAGGGATTTTAGGGGCATTTTCTGGCGTCGCACTTAGGGCTGTAGTTTGAGTTTTAGTAGGGGTTTTTTCTGGCTTTTTTTTAGAAAGCGTTTTATCCCTTTTAATGGCGTTCATTTGTAAAGCTTCCTTTAAAGGGGGTGTTTTTTTTTCGTTATGAGAGGGGTTTGCGTGTTCTTTATTTGGCGATTCTTTTTTTTCTAAAGATTGCAAAACGCTAGAAAGGTTAGCGGTGTTTTTAGCGTCGTTCTTTGCAAGGGTGTGGTTAGTGGGCGTTTGCGTTGTTTTTAAGGCAAGATGATCGCTCGCATTTAAGGGGTTTTTATTTTCTAGGGTCGTGGCCGCTTGAATGTTGCTGGCGTTTAGGTCATGTTTTTGGCTGAGCGTTTGGATGTCTTTAAGGGTTTTTGGATCTTTAGCGTTATGGGTTGGGGTGGTTGGGGTTTTGATAGCGTTGTTAGAGCGGTTAGTGGGGGTTATAGGGTTTTTATTAGGCAAGTTTGTTTGATGAGCGTTAGAAGTAATTTCGTTAGGCTTTTTTTCATTCTTGTTTAAAGTTTCGTTAGGGGTTTTGGGGTTAGTTTCATTGGCCTCATGGGTTTCATGTTGAGTCTCATGTTCGGCTGTTGGGTGGGTTTTTGGGTGGTTGAGTAAATCTTTTAGGGTAGGGGCTTGTTGGTCTTTAGCGAGGTTTTGAGCGTGTTGGTGGTTTAGGGTAGGGGTTTTTTCAAGCGCTTTAGCGTCTTTAGGCGTGGCTTTTAACGCACTAGGATCTTCTTTAGGGGCGGTTTTGTCTTTAGAGATCTTTTGGTTTAAGATCTTACTGAAATCTTTTGATACGCTTTTAGGGGCGTTTTTGGCGTTTTTAACTTCGTTTTTCGCCCCGCCATTTAAAGCGTTTGCGTTGGTGTGAAGGGGATTAACAGGAGATGGCATGGTTATCCTTTAAAACAACTCTTTTATTTTTTACATGGTGGAAGACAAGCAAAAAGAGTTCCTTAATATGCGTGATCAAATCTAAAAATGCTAAAGGTGTTTTTTAAAACGAAAAACCCCATTTTTTAAAAATAAAAGTTGTCGTTATTCGCGCTTAATGAGAACAGAGGTTTTTAAAACTATGGCTTCGTTTAGGTTTAATTAAATTTCGCTACAATTAAATAAAAACGATAATTTTAGGGAGATTGGCGTGCAAGGTTTATGGATTTATCCAGAGAATATGGAAGTTTTAGGGGTTGCTTGTAAGAGCCTTTTAAAAGCACTAAAGCTCCACTATCAAAAAATCGCCTTGTTTTCACCCATTAATGGGGGGTGTGAGGGCTTTTGGGGAGTGCGAGGGTCTAAGCTCTTTAGAGGTTCATAGCGCCATAGACAAGCAAAAGGCTTTAGAGCTTGTAAGCACCGCTCAAGAAGAGTTACTATTTGAAACGATTCTCAAACGCTATGATGAATTACAAACCACGCATGATTTTGTCATTAATTTAGGGTACGTGCCGAAGTTTTTCTTAAACGCTCTTTTAGATTTAAACACCATTTTAGCCAAGCATTTAAACGCTCCTATGGTGGCTGTCGCGCAAACGAGTTTGGAATATTTGAAAGCCATGCACTTTCATATTCTCAAAAAAGAAGCCCCTTTCGCTTTAGGGCTATTTGTGGGCGAAATGCTTGAAAAACCACATTTTTTGAGCGCGTTTCTTTGCAAGCAACAATGCGAATTAGAAGCGAGCGTGATTGAAAGCGTGTTGCAAACAAAAAGCGAGATTATTACCCCTTTAGCCTTTCAAAGGAGTTTGGAAAAAAAGGCTAAAAAACAGATTAAAAAAGTGGTTTTACCAGAGAGCGAAGATGAAAGGATTTTAAAAGCCGCGCATCGTTTGAACGCCATGGGCGCGGTAGGATTGATCTTATTAGGCGATAAAGAAGCCATTAACTCCCAAGCGAAAAATTTGAACTTGAATTTAGAAAATGTAGAAATCATTAATCCCAACACTTCTCATTATAGAGAAGAATTTGCTAAAAGCTTGTATGAATTGCGAAAATCAAAGGGATTGAGTGAGCAAGAAGCCGAGCGATTAGCGCTGGATAAGACTTATTTTGCGACCATGCTCGTGCATTTAGGATACGCGCATGCCATGGTTTCTGGGGTCAATCACAGCTGAGACCATTAGGCCCGCTTTACAAATCATTAAAACTAAGCCCGGCGTGAGCTTGGTTTCAAGCGTGTTTTTAATGTGTTTGGACACTCAAGTGTTCGTTTTTGGGGATTGTGCCATTATCCCTAGCCCTAAAGAATTAGCCGAGATCGCTACCACTTCCGCACAAAGTGCCAAACAATTCAATATCGCGCCTAAAGTGGCCTTACTCTCTTATGCGACAGGCAATTCCGCTCAGGGCGAAATGATAGACAAAATCAACGAAGCCCTAACAATCGCGCAAAAATTAGATCCAAAATTAGAAATTGATGGCCCTTTACAATTTGACGCTTCCATTGACAAAAGCGTAGCGAAGAAAAAGATGCCTAACAGCCAAGTGGCCGGGCAAGCTAGCGTTTTTATTTTCCCGGATTTAAACGCTGGGAACATCGCTTATAAAGCGGTGCAACGGAGCGCTAAAGCCGTGGCGATAGGGCCTATCTTACAAGGCTTGAACAAGCCCATTAACGATTTGAGTAGGGGCACTTTAGTGGAAGATATATTATTAACACCGTTTTGATTAGCGCCCTTCAAGCGCAAGATTAATCCACTAGGAGGAATTGATGGAAATTTTAGTTTTGAATCTGGGCAGTTCGTCTATCAAGTTTAAATTGTTTGACATGAAAGAAAACAAGCCCTTAGCAAGCGGTTTGGCCGAAAAAATCGGCGAAGAAATAGGGCAGTTGAAAATCAAATCGCATTTGCACCATAACGATCAAGAATTAAAAGAAAAGCTTGTGATTAAAGATCATGCGAGCGGACTTTTAATGATTCGTGAGAATTTAACGAAAATGGGGATCATCAAAGATTTCAATCAAATTGACGCTATAGGGCATCGTGTGGTTCAAGGGGAGGATAAATTCCATGCCCCAGTTCTAGTGGATGAAAAAGTCATGCAAGAAATTGGCAATCTTTCTATTTTAGCCCCCTTACACAACCCGGCGAATTTGGCCGGTATTGAGTTCGTTCAAAAAGTGCACCCCCATATCTCTCAAATCGCTGTTTTTGACACCGCATTCCATGCCACTATGCCCAGTTACGCTTACATGTATGCGTTACCTTATGAATTGTATGAAAAGTATCAAATCCGCCGTTATGGTTTCCATGGGACTTCACACCATTATGTGGCTAAAGAAGCGGCGAAGTTTTTGAATACCGCTTATGAGGAATTTAACGCTATCAGTTTGCATTTAGGGAACGGCTCAAGCGCAGCCGCCATTCAAAAGGGTAAAAGCGTGGACACTTCTATGGGGCTAACCCCTTTAGAGGGTTTGATTATGGGCACAAGGTGTGGGGATATTGATCCCACTGTGGTGGAATATATCGCACAATGCACGAACAAGAGCTTAGAAGAAGTGATGAAAATCTTAAATCATGAAAGCGGTTTGAAAGGCATTTGTGGGGATAATGAGAAACATAGAAGCCAGAAAGGAAAAAGGCGACAAGCAAGCCGAGCTCGCTTTTGAAATGTGCGCTTATCGCATTAAAAAGTATATTAGGGCTTACATGGTAGTCTTAAAAAAAGTAGATGCGATCATTTTTACAGGGGGATTAGGGGAAAACTACTCGGCTTTAAGAGAGAGCGTGTGCGAGGGCTTAGAAAATTTAGGTATTGTTTTGAATAAAACCATTAATAACGAGCCAGGAAGTGGGTTAGTGGATTTAAGCCAGCCTAATACTAAAGTCCAAATTTTACGAATCCCCACTGATGAAGAGCTAGAAATCGCTTTACAAACCAAAAAGGTTTTGGAAAAAACAGAATAAAGAATTGTTTAAGAAATCTATAAGAAATTTTTGGGTAAAAAATTAGCTTTCTTAAATTAAGTTCTAAATTAAGAAAATATCACACTAGGAGTTTTTGATGAAAGTGGTTCATTTTTTAGAGGGCGTTCATTTTGAAAAGCTCCACATTGAAGCGTTGAGTGAAAATTCTTCCAATAAAGAAATGCGCATTTGCATGCCCAAAGGAGCGATCATGGACAAGCACAAGGCCCCGGGAGCTATCAGCGTGCAGGTTTTAGAGGGCAAAATCGTTTTTGAAGTGGGAGATGAAAAAATAGAAATGCCAAAGGGAGCGTTAATCAGCCTAGAAGCGCAAGTTTCGCATCGTTTGGACGCTTTAGAAAATAGCGTTATAAGGCTATCTTTAAGTAAAAAATAAGGAAAATCAAATGATGAAAGCCGTTTTTATCAATGTTTGGTATTTGCTTTTAACGATCATTTTATTAATCATCATATGGAGGATCATTAAATTAGTGTTAAAAGATAAAAACGACAGCGACGATAAGGGGTTAGGGTAAAAGCGCGTTTTTGATCTAAAAAGATGAGCTAAGAGGATAAAAGAAGTCGTTTAATGATAGTCGTTTAATTAAGCACGCTACAATACGAAAATTTTAAAAGACAAGGAAAAGAAATGAGCGAGCAACGAAAAGAATCTTTACAAAATAACCCTAATTTGAGTAAAAAAGACGTCAAAATCGTGGAAAAGATTTTGAGCAAGAACGACATTAAAGCCGCTGAAATGAAAGAGCGCTACCTACAAGAAGGGCTGTATGTGTTGAATTTCATGAGTTCTCCCGGCAGCGGTAAAACCACGATGCTAGAAAATCTAGCGGATTTTAAAGACTTTAAGTTTTGCGTGGTAGAGGGCGATTTGCAAACCAATAGAGATGCGGACAGATTGCGTAAAAAAGGCGTGAGCGCGCATCAGATCACCACCGGCGAAGCGTGCCATTTGGAAGCGAGCATGATTGAGGGGGCGTTTGATTTATTAAAAGATGAGGGGGCGTTAGAAAAAAGCGATTTTTTAATCATTGAAAATGTGGGGAATTTGGTTTGCCCCTCAAGCTATAATCTAGGGGCGGCGATGAATATCGTTTTACTCTCTGTCCCAGAGGGCGATGATAAGGTGCTAAAATACCCTACGATGTTCATGTGCGCGGATGCGGTCATTATCAGTAAAGCGGATATGATTGAGGTGTTTAATTTCAGGGTTTCTCAAGTCAAAGAAGACATGCAAAAATTAAAGCCTGAAGCGCCTATTTTTTTAATGAGCTCCAAAGACCCTAAAAGTTTGGAAGATTTTAAAAACTTCCTTTTAGAAAAAAAGCGTGAAAATTACCAATCCACGCATTCGTTTTAATGTGTTTAGCGATCCCCTCTAAAGTCATAGCCATTAACGATAATGTGGCTATTTTGGAGACTTTGGGCGTTCAAAGAGAGGCGAGCTTGGATTTAATGGGCGAGTCCGTTAAAGTGGGCGATTATGTGTTGCTCCACATCGGCTATGTGATGAGTAAGATTGATGAAAAAGAAGCCCTAGAATCCATTGAGCTTTATCAAGAAATGATCGCCAAAATGAACGAAACGCATGAATAAACGCAATAATAACAATGAGCGTTGATCACCTCATTTCGCCCTTTAGAGACAAGCGAGTTATTTTAGCGCTCTCTAATGAGATTAAAAAACTCGCTTCCAAACTCACTAAAAAATTAGTCATCATGGAAGTGTGCGGAGGGCATACGCATTCTCTCATGAAATACGGGCTTTTAGACTTGATGCCTAACAATTTAGAGTTTGCGCATGGGCCGGGGTGTCCGGTGTGCGTGATGCCAAGAGCGCGCCTTGATGAAGCTTACGAACTCGCTAGCATGAAAGATAGCATTGTTTTGAGTTTAGGGGATATGATGAGAGTCCCAGGGAGCTATGGGAGTTTGATACAAGCCAGAGAAAAGGGGTTAGATGCGCGCTTTTTGTATTCGCCCATGCAAGCTTTAGAGATCGCTAAAGAAAACCCGCATAAAAAAGTCATTTATATTGCGATCGGTTTTGAAACCACCACGCCGATGACGGCTAGCGTTTTACTCAATGCCAAAAAAGAAAAATTAAAAAATCTTTTTTTCCACATCAACCACATTTTAGTGCCTCCGAGCGTGAGCGCGATTTTAAAAGATCCGGCATGCCAGATCAACGCTCTTTTAGCCCCTAGCCATGTGAGCGTGATAAGCGGCGCTCAAATCTATTCTCCTTTAGTGGATCGCTTTCAAATCCCCATTATTGTGAGCGGTTTTGAGCCGGTGGATATATTAGAAAGCGTGCTGATGCTTATCAAACAAGCCCTAAACAAAGAAGCCAAGCTAGAAATCCAATACAAAAGAGCGGTGAGCTATGGAGGGAATGTGAAAGCGCAAGAGTTAGTCAGTGCATGCATGGAAGTGAGAGAAAATTTTGAATGGAGAGGTTTGGGGAATATCAAACATTCCGCTCTCAAACTCAAAGAAACATTTGCCTCTTATGACGCTGAAAAAGTCTTTAAAGAATATTTAAGCCACAAAACCTCTAAAGAAAACAAAGCATGCAAGTGTGGGGAAATTTTAAAAGGCATTGCTAAGCCCCTAGACTGCTCGTTATTCGCCACAACTTGCACCCCGCAAAACCCGATCGGCAGTTGCATGGTCAGCTCTGAGGGGGCGTGCGCGGCGTATTATCGTTACAAGCGCGTTTGAGCTTTAAAAATTGCTTTTTAGTGAAATCGCTCAAACCTTCGCAATTGACATCCACGCTAACCGGTTTTTTAGGGGGGTTTTCTTTTTTGACAACCGGTTTGTGGTAAGGTCTTTTCCTAATACTCGCTTGGATAGTATCAAAATCAAAGGGGTAATTTAGGGCTTTTAGGGTTTTTTGCGTTTCTAAAAAATGGGCTTTCAGGCGGTTGGTGTAATAATATTCTTCTATCTTAAAGGCTTTCAAATAGCTAGGGTGTGTGAAATAGATTTTTAGGATTTGGTGTTCTACTTTAGCGTATCTAAACCCATGCTTTAAATCCCCTAAAATTCCAGCGACATAACGATTGATCACTTCTCTTCGCTTGATCTGGAGCTTTAGATTTCTAAACGCAGACATTTGGCCAATCTTTTTAAAGAGCAAAAAGGTTTCTTTCTTTTTTAGATAGCGTTTATAAATGAGAGGGTCAAATCCATTTTCCATGATGGAATTATAGCGTTTTAGCTTGACTTTTTTAAAAAGCTTTTGTATAATGCTTCTTTTATTCGTTGGGGTGTCGCCAAGCGGTAAGGCACCAGGTTTTGGTCCTGGCATTCCGAGGTTCGAATCCTTGCACCCCAGCCATTTTTCCTTTTAGCATGTTCTTATATCGCGGAGTAGAGCAGTCCGGTAGCTCGTTGGGCTCATAACCCAAAGGTCAGTGGTTCAAATCCATTCTCCGCAACCAATCTTAATGAAATACCCCCCCTATCCCCTTAAAAAAACGATTTTCAAATGAAGAAAACGATTTTCAAATGAAGAAAACGATTTTCAAATGAAGAAAACGAATTTCCCTTAAGACACCAACTTAAGAAAAAAGCCTAACCATAGATTTAACACCACCAAACGAAACAAAAAGCGTCAAAATCAAAAAAATGACAAAATTTTTAAGAAAATGACAAAAAAAAAACGCTTTCATGCTATAATACGCCCCATGTTTAATACATTAAAACACTCGTTTCAAAAAAGGAGAAAAAACATGAA
>NZ_SHOW01000007.1:0-78760 GCF_011175115.1 Helicobacter pylori
AAAACAAAAAAGATAACGCTGATGATTTGTTGAAAGGTCTTAAAATTGTAACTAGCGGACCGAGTGTTAAGGAAAGGACTTCTACTCCTAAAGAAAAAGAAAGCAGATTTAAATTGGACTTTGATTTCCCTGATGATACTACTAGCCCTTTTATGGTGTTTGCTAACACTTACGCTAACGAAAAAAGAAGCAAAAGACTTGGTTTGTTATTCTCGCCGATGAGTTATGGTGGAATGGGGTTTCAAGCGAGTTTGATTATCATTCATTCGCTTTCTTTTATGGCTGATTTAAAGCATCATAGCGATGCGGAATGGAATGCTATGATTGAAAACAGAAATACTGATGAGTGTTTCTTTGACACTTTTGATGATATGCTGATGGGTGATGTTACTCTATTCTGTAAAGTGATTGAAACTTATGCGAAAAACTTAAAAAGGCCTGATGGTAAGAGTAGTGGGGTAACTTTGGAAGAGTGGGCGAGGTTTTTACCGAGAAATAAAGAAGAGGCAAAATTTGTAGCTCAACTCTTATGCGATGGTGGTATCAATAAATACGATTTAACATGCGTAGGCTTAACTCCTGGAGTTTTAGCTGATAATCTTTGGTCTTATGGTTTTAGAGATGAGGATTATGATGAGGAGGGGAATGTGATTAGGGAGAGGGACATTATCACTGGCGAGGAGTTAAATAATGCGGAGGGTAATGTAGAATAAAACCCCCCCTTGTGGGGTCTCTTTTTTTTAATCTCTCTTTTTTTTCTTGTATCTTTATTTTTCAATTTGCTTGCTTATTTTAGTTTTAACGCTCTTTTATTGATTAGTCAATGTTTTTTGATTAAAGTTAAAAAAGCGTTTAAATCCATTTATAAGCATTCTCTTAAGAAATCGTGCGCAAATACCCGTTTTCGCTCAGCATGACATACAAGCGCCCCATGATTTCTTTCTTTTCTTCCATGTCCAGTTGGTTGTTGTCTTCAATTTTTTGTTTTAAAAGGCGCTCAATTTCTTTAGTGTCATAGTCTAAATCGTCTAGCACATCTAAAATCGTTTGGGCTTCGCAAATATCTTCCACCTCATAATCGCCTTTTTCATCAAAAACCACGCTAAATTCCGTAGGGTGCGTGAATAAATTGTGCTTCATGCCTAAAACTTCTTGATACGCTCCCACTAAAAAGAACGCTAAAAAGTATTCTTCTTCATCTATGTCTATATCATGCAAAAACAAGGGCTTCGTGGAATCAAAAGCGATTTCCCCATCGCTATCGCAAGTAATATCCCACAAGCTCGCGCTCCTGGTGGGCTTTTCATCTAATTTATTCAAGGGCATGACCGGGAAATTCTGTCTCAAACCCCAATAATCCGGCAAGCTTTGGAAAAACGAGCAATTCAATAAATAGCGCTCTTGGACCTGCTCTTGAATGCGTAAAATATCGTTATGATCCTTAACATAAAGCAATTGCACCGCTTTTTTGACGATCAAATGGGCTAAAACTTCAGTGTTGCTCCTGTCAATCAAATCAATATAGCCCAGATCAAAAAGCGTGAATAGCGACTCGGTGTGATCAAAACTATCATGCAAGTATTCAATGGCGTTTTTTTCATTGATATTAGCGAGCAAGTCTAGCATTTCATCAATCAAGGGGGGGTTATTATTTTCTTTAATTTTTAGGGATTTTTCATTGTATTCATGCGAAAACAATTCTAACACCGGGGCCACTAAAACGGCATGGTTAGCGGAAATATAACGGCCTGATTCAATGAAAATGTCCGGCTCTATTTCCTGCTTGTTTTTCACAATTTCCCTCAATAAAAACACCACATCAGCGCTGAATTCCTCTAAAGTGTAGTTTTTATCTTGGTGGTGTTTGTGTTGGGTGTATTCTACGGCTAACCCCCCTCCAATATTCACGCTATTGAGATTTTTAGCGCCCATTTTACGCAATTCTGCATACAAGTTGCCCGCTTCTCTTAAAGCCTTTTTTAAGGGCGAAATATCGCTGATTTGAGAGCCTATGTGGAAATGTATCATGTGGAAATGCTCTAGTAAGTCGTTTTCTTCTAAAAGGCGCATCGCTTCTAAAACTTCCGTGCTGCTAAGGCCAAATTTAGAATTGATCCCCCCACTCTTTGCCCAAACACCGGTGCCAGCGCTGTGCAAACGGATGCGAATACCAATTTTAGGGCAGGCTACAAAATCGTTTTGTTTAGCCACAGCGATAATGGTTTTCAATTCATTCAAACCCTCAATCGTTAAAGTGATCTCATGCTGCATGCTTTTAGCGATAAAACCAAGCTCAATCATCTCCTTGTCTTTAAAGCCATTCACGGTGATAGGGGCTGTGGGGTTCGTGTAGCTCATCGCAATGATGAGTTCGGATTTACTCCCGGCCTCTAAACCATAATCCAAACCCTTAGCCCCTTGTACTAAAGGCAAAACAAACGAGGGCATTTGATTGACCTTTAAAGGGAAAACCGCCTTAAAAGCCCCGCTGTATTGATACTCTTTAATCGCTGAAGAAAACGCATCAAACAGGCTTTTGATTTGTTTTTGCACCAAATGGGGGAATCGCACCAACAAAGGCCCTCTATAGCCCTTATCGCGCACGCTTTGAACGATTTCTAAAAGCGAGGGGTTTTTGCCATGGCAAACTTTAACCAAGCCTTTTTCTATCTTAAATTCGTTATTGCTCCAAAATTTAATCCCATAATCATGGACTTCTTGCATTTTTTATCCTTTTGTTACGATAAGGTTTTAAAGAGATGGGGGTTATTTTTAAAATCTTTGATCGCTTCTTCATAAACCTTTTCAATTTGAATGACTGAATTTTCTAAAGTGTAGTTTAAAGCGCTTTTAGCGTATTTATTTTGCATTCTTTCTCTTTCAAGCTTGTTTTCTAACCACCAGTCTATTTTAGCGCTCAAATCTTTAGCGTTATTAGGCTCAAATAACGATCGTTCATCTAGCGCGAATTGCCTGGTCGCGCTTAAAGGGCTATTAGCGATAACAGGCACAATCCCCACGCTAATGGCTTCTAAACACGCAATCGCTTCGCTTTCCACATTGGCCGTGTGCGCATAAAGGGTGCAAGTTTTTAAAATCTCTAACAATTCATGGGAATTGACAAACCCAAACTCCGTTTTTACGCCTAGTTTCTGGGCTAGAAGTTTGATTTTTTTCTCATCAGGCCCCTTGCCTTTGAGTAATAGCACAATGTCTTGTTTGTATCGGCTTAAAGCAACCGCTTTGATTAAAACGCTTTGATTTTTTTCATTAGAATAGCGCCCTACCATAGCGATTTTAAAGGGTGTGGTGTCAAAAAGGCTTTTTTGCGGGTGTTCAAATCTAAACATGGGATCAAAGCCGTTAGAAATGGCGTATTTTTTCCCTCCATAGTTGTATTTTTCTAATTCTTCTACAATGAATTTTGACGGGCAATGGATATGGTGGATATAGCGGTAATGCGAAGATTTAAACCACGAAAAAAGCATGGTGTTAAACCAAGAAAATTGCCCCAATTTCATGTTATAAGAAATATGCTCTGGCTGTAAATGGAAAGAGCCAATATAAGGCACTTGCATTTCTCGCGCGATTTTTACGGCTGTTTTTTCTAGTAAAAAAGGCAAATAAGTATGGATCATGTCCGCTCCCTTAAAAGCCTTCTTTAAGATTTTTTCATCCGGTTTGGCAAAAAGAATGTGTTGTTTGTGTGAAATTTCTGTAACTAGGGGGATATAGCGCTCTTTAAGGTTGTAATACCCCTCTTCTTCACTCCCTAAATTATCCACATGAGGGGCAACCACTCTCATCACATGCCCTCTTTTTTTCAGCGCTTCAAAAAAACGAAACGCTGTCATAGAAGTGCCATTACTGGTGTCTTTAAAGCTATCCACGACTAAAACAATAACCATTTAACTACTCTTCTTTAAAATTGAATTTAAAAGGCTTTTTATCAAACACCACGATTTCTACCATTCCCTCTAAAACCTGAATGTCTAACACAAACGCCTCTATTTTTATTTCAGCTTTTTTCACGCCATCTTGAATGACTTGCGCTTTAATGAGCGCTTCTTGATTCAATTCTAGGGGGGCGTAAAAATTGATGTTATTAGAAACTACTACGCTGTGTCTTTTATTCAACGCGCACAAGGCCGCATAATTGCACGCAATAAGCACAAACCCGGCATGCACAAAATTTTCTTCATACACCATGCTTTCATTGCCCTTGAAACGCGCATGGGCTATATCTTTTTCTAAAACGACCAATTCAGTGCCAACGCTTGGTTTGAAATTCTTACAAGTCTCTAAAGAGTCATAATCCACACGAACGACTGATTCTTGCACTATTTAATCCTTTATTGAAAGCTTGCTTGGTTTGAGCATCTTAAAATACCCCCTTAAAGGAGCGTCATACCCCTCTAAAGTTTTAGAGGGATCCGTTTTATCCAAAAAATCTTCTAAACTTTGCCCCAAAATAAAATCCGTTTTACGCTGTTCTTTAGGCGTGGTCTTTAAAACGCTAAGAACCTCAAAATTTTCAAACCCTACCCTTTCGCACCACCCTTTTAGCGCGCTAACGCTAGGGATAAAATAAACGTTTTTCATTTTAGCATAAGTTTTTTTAGGGCAAAGGGCGATGTCTAGGGGCGAATCAATGATTAAGGTATCCAACACCAGCTCCCCTTTTATCTTTAAAGCATGATATAAGGCTTTTAAAGTCTCTAGCGGGCTTTTTCTGTGGTATAGCACTCCTAAGCAAAAAATGACATCAAAAGCGTTAGAGTATTTTTCATGCAAATCCTCTACCCCCAAAGACTCATAAATGATTTTTTTTTCTTTATCAAAAAAGGGGGCTAAAAATTCAAATTGTTTTTTGACTAAAACGCCCGGATCAAACCCCACCAAACTTTTAGGCCCATGTTCTAGCATCTTAAACAAGTAATAGCCGTTATTGCAACCCACATCAGCCACAACCTTATCTTTTAAAGGAGTGGCGTTTTTGACTAGATCCCATTTAATAGAGCTATCCCATTCGCTATCAATCTTGATTTGAGAAATTTCAAAAGGGCCTTTACGCCATGGCCTTAACGCCATGATTTCTTCTAAAAGGGTTTTTGGATTGAATTTATCGTTACAAATCAGCATGACTTACCATAGCGTGGGGGTTTTTTTAAAAAGGGGGGGGTTTAAAAGGGATTCTAAATGATGAGAGCTAATCCCATAAATAAAAGCGAAATTAAACGCTAAATTTTTTAATTGCTCTTTTAAGTTGTTTTGGGTGGTGTAAAAATAAGGGTTGGTTTTTTTAAAGAAAGCCGCGCTGTTTTTATGACAAAACACGACAATTTTCCCCCACGATAAAGTCTCAAAGGCTTTTTGAAGCATCATTTCAAACAATTCTTTTGAAGTCTCAGCAACAACCACCCTTGCCGTTGCGCCATAAGGGGCTATTTCTAGATTCTTATTCACAAAAAAGGGCTTGCAATGATCTAAAGGGTATTCTTTTTTGCCCAAAAGATTCAAATCAAACTCAATTTGTAATTTCTCGCACAATTGAATCACCCTTTTTAAAGGCTCTAAAAAGATGCATGGCATTTTTAATTCGTATTCTTGTTTTTCATAGACTAAAGTGCTGCAAAAAAACGATTGGTTGAGAATGATTAAACGGCTTTCTTTTAAATCTTCTTTCAAGCGCTCTTGCTTATAAAACAAATGAAACCACTCCAATTTATCAAAAAAGGCTATTTTACACCCCTCCATAATGAATAAATCTTCAAGGCTCTCTTTCAAGCACCACACAAATCCGCTCACGATGATTTTAGAAGCGATCTCTAATTCTATGGGGCTTAATAACGCTCCGACCACGCGCTCGTTCAACAAGCAAAATTTAAACAAATGGTTCAAAGAATGCTCTATATCTTTAAGCTTGATCCATGCCACATCCTTATCGCTTAAAGGATATTCTCCTGTGTATAAAATCCCATAAGCCCCTAACTCTAAAGCTTTAGGAATGAGTGCATGATCTTTGGCTACAAATAAAGAGCCTTTTTGGACTTTATTTAAAGACAAAACAATAGAATTAAAATAGCTGATTGAGGGCGTGTTTTGCAATTCGCCCAAACTCAACTCTACGGCTTCATTCACCCCTAATCGCATTTAGCTGATCAAACTTCCTGCGATTTTTTCTTTGGTGGGGCTGATTAAAGCCAGATTATCATTATCTCGCACCGCTAAAATCATGCCCTCACTCATTTCGCCCATAAGCTTTGCAGGTTTTAAATTAGCCACCACGCACACCATTTGACCCACCAAGCTTTCAGGCTCATAATCCAAAGCGATCCCTGAGATGATCTGCCTCAAACGATTTTCGCCTAAATCCACTTTTAAGCGCAGTAATTTATTGGATTTTTCAATCCTTTGAGCTTCTTTGATAAGCCCCACTTTAATCTCTACTTTCTTGAAATCCTCAATACTGATATAATTTTCTTGTGTTGGTGGGGCTTTTTCTTTTGTATCTTTTTTTTCTTTTTCGTTTTTTTCTGGTGGGACTTCTCCCGCTTTTTCAGTCCTTTCAATTTTCTCCATTTTGGAAAATAAAGGCTCGGTGTCTTGTAAAACCATATCTTGTAATTTTTTAGCTTTAAAAAAGCGTTCGTAATTATTGGGCGTGATTTCTGCACGAAAAGCGCTCGCTAATTTCATAGCGCTCTTTGGCATGAACGCATAGAGCAAGAAACTTGATTGCAACAGCGCGTTTGCGATCAAGCTCAATAAGGCTTCTAATTTTTCTGATTCGTTGTTTTTGTGCAAAACCCACGGCTCTTCTTTAGCGATGAGTTTGTTCAAAAAATCATAAACGTTAAACAATTCCTCTAAAGCTTTATGCAACTGCATTTTAGGCACAAAAGAATTAGCGTTATCTAAGATTTGATGCACTTTTTCTAGCTCTTTAGAATAATATGCGGTGATTTTGGTGCTTTTTAAAGAATAGTTAAAATATTTTTTAGCCATGCCTAACAAACGATTCAACAAATTCCCCAAATCGTTATTCAAATTCGCATTAATCCGTTCTATTAACGCTTTTTTAGAAAAATCCCCATCTTGCCCAAAAGGCACCTCACGCAATAAAAAATAGCGTAATTCTTCAATCCCATACTCCATAGCGATTTTTTGAGCGTCTAAAACATTACCCAAGCTCTTACTCATTTTCACGCCCTCTATCGTCCACCACCCATGCACGCAAAGCTGTTTGAATAAGGGCAGATTCAAACTCATCAAAAAAGCTGGCCAATAAATGGCATGGAAGCGCAAAATATCCTTACCCACAATATGCCTAGCGCGTTCAAAATGCACCATTTTATTGTCTAAACCATTCAAATACCCTAGCGCACTCGCATAATTCAATAAAGCGTCCAGCCAAACATACACCACATGTTTGGGATCGTTCATTTTTTTAGGCAAAGGAATGCCCCATTCAAAGCTCGTGCGCGTGATAGATAAATCCAATAAACCCTGCTCAATGAAAGAAGTTACCTCATTTTTACGATAAATGGGCAAAATCGCTTCAGGATTTTTAGCGTAAAAATCCAATAAAGGCTTCTCATACGCGCTCAATCTGAAAAAATAACTCTCTTCTTCTAAAAGCGTGGTTTCTCTCAAGCAATCAGGGCATAAGACTTTATCGTTCGTATTGTCCATTTTAGAAGCCGCGCAATAACTCTCACAGCTCACGCAATAATACCCGCTATAAGCGCCTTTATAAATATCCCCTTTTTCAAACATGATTTCAAAGGCGTTTTGCACGCATTTTTGATGCTCGCTGTCTGTGGTGCGGATAAAACCATCATAATCTAAATTGAAAAAATCCCATTGGTCTTTAAAAATCGCGCTAATGCTATCGGCGTAAGCTCTAGGACTTTGATTTCTCAATCTCGCACTTTGTTCGATCTTTTGCCCATGCTCATCGGTGCCGGTTAAAAAAAAGACTTCTTCGCCTTGAAGCGTGTAATACTTCTTTAAAGTATCCGCAATCAAAGTCGTATAAGCATGGCCAATATGAGGGACATCATTCACATAATAAATGGGGGTTGTGATCAGTGATTTTTGCATCTTTATAATCGTGTTACCTTAAATTTGTTTAAATCTCTTAATTTTAACATGCTTTTAAAAATTTAGAGAATAGAGATTGCATTTATGCTTATTTGTGGGGTGTTTTTAGCTTAAAATTCATTATAATTAACGCTCAAAAAATTGAAAAATGAGTTAAGGAATAGACAGATGATTTCAAAATTTTTGCTCAAAAGCATGTTCAAGCAGTGGAAAAACGGCGATTATCAGGTCGTTTTTTGGGATAATAGCGTTTATAGGAATGGCGAACATTCGCCTAAATTCACCCTTAAAATCCATCGCCCCCTAAAATTTAGCGATATTAAAAAAGACATGTCTTTGACGATCGCTGAGGCTTATATGGACGGCGTGATTGATATTGAAGGCTCTATGGATGAGGTGATGCATTCTTTGTATTTGCAAACCAATTATGAGCATTTGCACAAACATGACAATGCTAAAGCTATCCAAAAACCCATCAAAGAAAGCTCCAACATTTCTAAACATTACGATCTAGGGAATGACTTTTATTCTATCTGGCTGGATGAAACCTTAAGCTATTCATGCGCGTATTTCAAAAAAGACGATGACACCCTCCATGCCGCCCAGCTCCAAAAATTAGATCACACTTTAAAAAAGCTCCATTTAAAGCCTGGCGAAAAACTGCTGGATATAGGCTGTGGTTGGGGCTATCTCTCTGTAAAAGCCGCGCAAGAATACGGGGCGGAAGTGATGGGGATCACCATTTCTAGCGAGCAATACAAACAGGCCAACAAACGAGTCCAAGAGCTAGGCTTAGAAGATAGGGTAACGATCAAGTTATTGAATTACCAGGATTTAGACGGGCGTTTGTACCGCTTTGATAAAGTGGTGAGCGTGGGCATGTTTGAGCATGTGGGTAAGGATAATTTGCCCTTTTATTTCAAAAAAGTTAAAGAAGTGTTAAAGAGAGGCGGGATGTTTTTGCTCCACTCCATTTTATGCTGTTTTGAAGGCAAGACTAACGCATGGGTGGATAAATACATCTTTCCGGGTGGCTACTTGCCCTCTTTAAGGGAAGTGATGAGCGTGATGAGCGAATGCGACTTCCACTTGCTCATGGCTGAAAGCTTACGCATCCATTACGCTAAGACTTTAGACATTTGGCGAAACAACTTCAACCACAATCTAGATCAAGTGAAAAAACTCGGCTATGACGAACGCTTTATCCGCATGTGGGATCTGTATTTAAGGACTTGCGCGTCCGCCTTTAGGGTGGGGAGTGCGGATTTATTCCAATTGCTTTTAACCAACAGCGTGGATAACACTTTCCCCTTAACCAAAGAATACATCTACCAATAATTTTAGATTTTAGCCCTTTCTTTCAGGCTAACTTCTGGCAAACTCTCCACATACAAACTCTGTGATGGGAAAGCAAAACTCAAATGGTGCTTTTCCACAATCCCCATGATTTTTAGCATCACATCTTCTTTGACTTCTAGCCACTCTTCCCAAACCACTGTTTTAGAAAAGCAATACACTAAAATATTAATAGAGCTGTCCGCAAACTGGTCTAAAAAGACAAACAGATTGTTTTTATACCCTAAAAAATCATCAATAGAAACAATATCCTTTTTAAACATGTAGCGGTAATCGCTCGCGTTTTGCAAAGCGCTATCGGCTCCATTGGCGATTTTAGGGTGATTTTCTAACATTTCTTTAATGTCTTTCACGCAAAGCTGTAAAGCACTTTGACTGGAGCTATAAGTTAAACCTATTTCCATTTTAATACGCCTTCCCACTTTACGACGGCTCCAATTCCTGATGGGTTTTCCGGCTAATTCTGAATTAGGCACGGACAAAAGAGCGTTGTCAAAGGCTCTGATCGTGGTGCGTCTTAACCCCATTTCCACCACCGTGCCCTCCACTTCACCGCACACGATCCAATCCCCTTGAGAAAACGAATTGTCTAATAATAAAATGACAGAAGCAAAAAAATTCGCCAACACATCTTTAACCGCCAAAGCCACCGCTAACCCCCCAATCCCTAAAGAAGCGATGATGGCTGAAACATTAAACCCCAGTTGTTTCAAAACCCCTAAAAGCGCGACAATAAAGATCAAAAAATACACGACTTTTAAGATCAAGTTGATCACTTCTTTTCTAAAATTGTGCGTGCTTTTGGTAGCCACATTCGTAACTAACGCTTCCCCATAGCCTTTAAAAAGCGCTATCACTAACCATGCTAAAAGCATGATATACACCGCGCCCACCCACATAGAAACTTTAGGGGGCGATGCGTTAGGGTAGTAGAAAATATCTAAAGCCACATCGCAACTAAACAGGGCTAAAAAGACAGAAACCGGCGAAACAATGCTTTTTTGCACATTGACATGCATTTTTTTATTGCGTTGCATGATTTCAAAAATCCAATCCAGCAATAAAGCTAAAAGCCAAGTGATCAACTTCCTTAAGCCCAACAATAAGGCTAAAATCATCAAAGCCAGCGCGATCTTACTCACTTGCAAGCTATGGGCTGTGAAAGGCAAAAACTTGCTGATTTTGTTTAACACAAAATCCATATTCACTTCCATGATCAGGTTTTTAGGAAGCACTTCTTTAGGGTGGTTTTTAATGTAACGCAAGACTTCAGTGTAAGTGTTCAAACGCAATTCATAATCGCTAAACATCTGCTCTAATTCATGCATTTTGACATTGCCTAAATTTTTAGGGAAAGTGTAGAGTTTGAATTGCCCTAAACGCAAAAGAAAAGCATCGCTGATACTTTCCACGTCTTTTTGTTCGCTAAAAATATCAATACTGCTCCTAATTTTATCTATAAAACGATACAAAATTTCATCTATCAACAAAATATCTAAAGACAATCTATCTTTCATGAAAGTGTAGAAATCATCGCCCTTAATGCTTTTAGACAAACGCTTTTTGATTTTCTCTTGCTCTTTTAAGTTTTGATTGATGTCAATGCCAATTTTATCCCTTTCATTCAACACTTTAGAAGTCAAACTTTTAATCAAGTCATTCTTTTGGGTGTTATACAGAGAGATTTCAGCGCTTCTTTCAGGGTTTTTCTTGTAAGTTTCAATGACCTGATTGAGTTGGTTGATTTGATTGAAAATCAAAAACAAATCAATCGCATCTGTTTCATGCTCTTCAAGCGCTCTCAAAGGATTTAAAAACAATAATAATACCAATACCCACCACAACAATAAACGCATGCAAAACCCCACTAAAACAAGATAAAATCTTTCTCACAATTTCTAGCGATTATACCAAAAATTAGAAACGCTTCACCCCATAAAGTTGCCCATGCAATTTGAAAGCGCTTTTTATTTATCCCTAAAAAGCGGGCTTTATCCCAATTGTGAGTCTCTTTTCAGATCGCTATACTGCTTGATGGCTTTGAGTATTTTTTAATTTTATGATTGAAGTTCAATTAAAAACAGAGCCTTAATTTTTAACAAGTCTTGCTTTATTTAATATTTTTATATTTTATTAATGTTTTCATGTAAGATCTATGTTTTAGAGATTTCCAACCTTACCTTCTTGTGATTGGACTATTTTAATGATCAATCTTTAGAAGAAAAAACCATAAAAATGTAGTATCCTATGCCTATAAGAAAAACAAGAATTAAGAAAATGAGTAATCCCCACTCTAAAGAATCCATAACTCCTCTTTAAAGAATGTCAAAAGTGGTGCGCTTGGCAGGACTCGAACCTGCGACCTACGGCTTAGAAGGCTGTTGCTCTATCCAGCTGAGCTACAAGCGCATGATACTGGCGTTAGGTGGTGCGCCCGAAGGGAGTCGAACCCCTAACCCCCAGATCCGAAGTCTGGTGCTCTATCCAATTGAGCTACGAACGCTTACAATTCAAATAAAGGAATAACTAACATAAACTCGGTAAAACGCTTATTTTATGAGATGGGGTGGAAGATGGGAATCGAACCCACGACCCTCAGGACCACAATCTGATGCTCTAACCGACTGAGCTACTCCCACCATTCAATGAAAGGAAGCGATATTTTACCAAAGAATTTTAAACAGAACAACAAATTACGCAAAAAGTGGTCGGGGCGAAAGGATTCGAACCTTCGACCCCTTGGTCCCAAACCAAGTGCGCTAACCAGACTGCGCTACGCCCCGAAATTTTCACATGAAGCGTTATTATAACTGAATTTTCTAATTTTTGAGCGTAATTTTTCAAAAATACCGCTAAAATCAGAAGCGGCACTCAAAAATTATATTAATCCAACTCCCCCACCCTTTTAAAAAGCTACTTTTTTTTAAAAACAGCTCTAAATGATTCTAAGCTTTTCGTTTCTAAAAAACTACTTTCGCTTTTTCATTTCACTAGAAACTTTTTCATAATGTTCCATGTGTTTTTTGCTTAACTCTTTGGTGATATTCGCCATCACTTTGTGATAGGCTTGATTCATGATTTTTTTAATGGCTTGATCATGGTCGGTTTCCTTGATCCTATGCACAAAAGTTTTGGGGACAAAACCTCCAGAATTGGTGCGCCGCAATTCCACTCTTTCAATCACGGCCTTAATCTTTGAAACATCAATACCAAAACTATGGATAATGTCTTCACTTTTTGGCTCAACAAAATTCAAGTTCAAATACCCTGAAGACATGTCTATCACTCTTTCTTCGCTAAGCGCATCGCTCTCTTCTACAATATCTTCTAAGATAGCCACATTCCCATCCATGCGTAAAACGAGCAACGCTTTTTCTTTGATGTCTTGAGGGATTTCACTAACATCTTTAAATTGCGAAACGCTATAGCCTTTTCTCTCTAAAAAACTACTCAATTGGAGGAATAAAGACTTCTCAAACTCTTTTTGATAATTTTCAGGGATAACTTTATTAGCCTCTATCTTAGGATCGATTAAGACAACTAAATGGCCATTTTTAGGCTCTTGCTTGCCTTTAATAGGATAGTGGAAATGCAAATCCACGGACTCGCCCGTATTATTGTGCTGCTGCTTTGCAGGCATTCCATCAGCTAAAGCCGTATAAAACGCCCCACTCGCTAATAACGATCCTAAAACGATTGCCAAACTACCTTTTTTCATTAAATTCCTTTCTTTCTTTTTCTTTAAAATCAATTCCTAATCTTACCCAAAAAATCCCACTTTTAGCGCTATTTTTAAGATAATCATTCCCATTCAATCGTCCCTGGTGGCTTAGAAGTAATATCATACACCACCCTATTAATACCATTCACTTCATTAGTGATGCGGTTAGAAACCTTTTCTAAAAAAGAATGCTCTAAAAATGAAAAGCTCGCCGTCATGCCATCGCTCGCATTTACTGCCCTTAAGCAAATAGCGTTTTCATAAGTGCGATTATCCCCCATCACCCCCACAGAATTGACATTCAACAGCACGCAAAAGGCTTGCCAAACCTTGTCATACAAATTAGCTTTTTTAAGCTCCTCTATAAAAATAAAATCCGCCTCTTGCAAGCGTTTGATCTTACTCTCACTGATTTCGCCTAAAATCCTTACAGCAAGCCCAGGCCCTGGAAAGGGGTGGCGCATTAAAAAATCCTGGCTAACGCCCAATTCCTTACCCAACAAACGCACCTCATCTTTAAACAACTCCCTTAAAGGCTCTATGAGTTTAAAGTCCATCCATTCAGGCAGTCCGCCCACATTATGATGGGTTTTGATCACTTTTGAAGGCCCTTTAACGCTCACAGATTCAATCACATCAGGGTATAAAGTGCCTTGGGCTAAAAATTCAATTTTGCCTTTTAAATGGTGCTTTTTGGCTTCTTTTTCAAACACTTCAATAAAGGTTTCGCCGATGATTTTTCGCTTCAATTCAGGCTCGCTCACGCCCTTTAATTTAGACAAAAAGATTTCTTTAGCATCTATCGTGTTTAAAGGGATTTGCAAGTCTTTAAACATCGCTTGCACCCTTTCTTTTTCATTTTTACGCAACAAGCCATGATCCACAAAAACAACGATCAAATTATCCTTAATGGCTCTGTGTAATAGCGTAGCGACCACCGTAGAATCCACTCCCCCACTCACCGCACACAAAACCTTAGCGTTAGCGATTTTTTCTTTCAGTTTCACAATTTCTCTTTGAGCGAAATGCTGCATCCCCCAAGTTTTTTCACAGCCGCAAACCAAAAGGGCAAAATTTTCTAAAATCTTGCCTCCTTCTTCGCTTTGAACGACCTCTGGGTGGAATTGCAAGCCAAAAATCTTATCGCTTTCAATCGCGCAATAGGGCGAATTAGGGCTTTTTGCAAGGGTAGTAAAGCCTTTTGGCAATTCTATGACTTTATCCATGTGGCTCATCCACACAAGGCTTTTAATCTTCACGCCTTCAAAAATCACAGAATTTTGAGTGATTTCTAAAACAGCCTTACCAAATTCTTGCTCATTCGCATAGGCCACTACCCCCCCAAAAAAATCCACCAGATACTGCATGCCGTAGCAAATCCCTAAAATCGGTAAATTCAAATCAAAGATTTTTTCATTGGGCTTGTAAGCGTCTTTAGCGTACACGCTCGCTGGCCCCCCGCTCAAAATCAATCCCTTAGGGGCTTTTTTTTGAACATTTTCTACGCTTTCAAAAAAAGGGACTATCTCTGCATAAATCCCGCTCTCTCTCAATCTTCTAGCAATCAGCTGTGTGTATTGGCTCCCAAAATCTAATACTAAAATCATCGCTCATTCTTTATTTTTGTGGGATCTGTGTTTTATTGTATTGATTTTTGTAATTCACCCTATAGCTTTCAGCCAACTCAGGCGCTTTTTGCACAAACCAGCGTTCTAATTTTTCTAGTTCGTATCTGTAATTTCCACCTTTTGAGCAATATTGAGAATCAATCAGCGAAAACACATAGAGCGTCTTATTTTCTTTAGATTGGAATAAAAACTCCTTATGGAATAGCGCTTTTTTAGGCATGCCACTCATCAGAGTCTCAGGCAATAAAAAAGCGTCAAAATCACAAAGCACTTTTTTACTCAATTTGTTGCTTTTGGTAACCACAAAAATGATCTCTTTTTTCATGTCTTGTTTAAAAGCTAATGAAAGCACATTCAAAAAGGGCGGAGTCAAACTTTTATCCACCCTAACCTTAAAAGCTTTAGAATCCCCTAATAAGACCCCTATAAATAAAACCAACCCCACGCAACATTTCAAACTCGTTTGAAAAATATTCATCTTTTATCCTTTAAGTGTCAATATTGAAAACAGAAATTAAACGCATTGATTGGGTATTATAATATAAAAATTGAGAATTACGCTTTAGCTTGGCTAGTGCTCAAGTCTTTAGCGCTTAAGTCTTTCTAAAACACTCTCATGCTAGTATTTTCACTCCGTTTAAGCCCCAATGATGCTTGGTGTTGAAATAGAATGATAGGGTTTGACTAATTCATACCTTCTAAGTCTTCTGATATTGACTAAAGCGGTATTGGCTGAAATGGCTTGCGTCATGCTGCTTGTGGGGCGTAAAGAAGTGAGCGTATTCACATGCCCTGCATTGCATCGTGGGTTTCTAACCCTCTCATCTTCTGGGTCATACCACGCCCCTTTTTGGATACTCAAAACCCCTTGACGGATATTCTTAGTTACAAACGCCCCTGCTAACAACCTCCCCCTAGCGTTAAACACTTCTACAATTTCACCATGCCTAATGCCTAATTTATTAGCGTCTAGTTCGTTGATCATTACAGGCTCTCTGCCTTGAATTTTATACACATTTCTAACCCAAGTGTTATCAAGCTGTGAATTGACACGGTATTTTGGGTGCGGAGAAATTAAATGAAACGGATAAGCCTCAGCCATTTTAGAGCCTAGCCACTCAGCTGGCTCAAACCAAGCAGGATGCCCTTTAAAATCAGCCAGTTTAAAATCCGCGCATTTTTGAGAAAAAATTTGAATTTTCCCGCTCTCTGTATCCAGCTTATTATTAATAGGGTCTTGCCTGAATTTCGCATGACGCACAAACTTTCTCGCATTTTCAGGGATTTCAAACTCCACAAAGCCATCCCTCCAAAATTGATCAAACGATTTCAAAGTAGGGCCATCGCTTTTTTCATAAAGGCCCTTAATCCATTCCATGTAACTCTTAGATTCAGTGAATTTCTGCTCTGTTTCATTGCCCCCAATGCGTAAAGCAAGCTGTCTGAAAATCTCATAATCGTCTTTGGATTCATAAACAGGCTCTACCACTTTACGCATGGCATAAACCACGTTCTTAGAATAACTCTCTCCAAAAGTAATATCATCTCTTTCCATAGTGCTAGTAGAAGCAAAGACAATATCAGCAAATTTTGCCGTAGGCGTCCACCAAGGCTCATGCACGATCACGCAATCTAAGGTCCTTAAAGCGCGAATCAGCTCGTTTGTATCAGCTTCATGCCCTAACAAATCCGCCCCACAATTATAAATCATTTTGATTTTAGGTAATTTGAGTTTTTTACCCATAAAATCAATTTCTTTATCCGGATTTAAAATCGCTTCAGAAACCCTAGATGCTGGAATAACGCTTTTTACAGAATTATGCCCTTGCGAAATCATAGGAACAATTCTTGCCCCTGAGCTCGCTTGAGCGTTTCCTCCATAATGCATAGAAAAGCCAAAGCCCCCACCCGATAAGCCCACTTGACCAATCATGCTGGCTAAAACAATTAACGCCCAATCCGGTTGCTCGCCATGCTGAGCTCTTTGCATGGCCCAATTACCCGCTAAAAAAGTGCGCTTAGAGACAAATAAATCCGCTAATTCTTTGATTTTTTCTGCACTCACTCCAGTGATTTGAGACGCCCATTCTAAAGTTTTAGGCGCATTATCGCTCTCTCCTAGCAAATAGGGTAAAAATTTATCAAAACCATCAGTGTATTTAGCGATAAACGCTTTATCGTATTGATTGCTTGTATAAAGATAATGCATCATGCCTAGCATTAACGCTACATCAGTGTTAGGGCGAATGGGTATCCATTCAGCGTTAAAGGCTTGAGCGGTTTCGGTATAAATGGGATCAATACTAATGAATTTAATACCGGCTCTTTTATACTTAGGGTAGTAGCTGTCATTGACATGGTTTGGCACAAAATAATCAATGCGGTTGCACTTGAATAAATCCGCCCCCCACATGACATACACCTTACAATTTTTAATCATCTCTTCATGCGTGGTTTGTTGCGAATAAACTTCCATATCCCCTACAATCATAGGGTTTATTCTTGCGGCCGCGCCATTACTATATTCCCCATCAGTGCCAATAGCCCCCCCTAAAGTCGTATTAAAAAAACGCCATGCTAAATGATGGCAACGATGCAAGCTGCCCGCATGCCCACAACCACCATAACTGGCATTATAAATGTTTTCTTTAGGGATTTCTTTAAGCTTTTTAACCGCTAAATCCAACGCCACATCCCAACTCACGCGCACAAACTCTTCTCTCCCGCGCAATTCTTTGTGGTTTTTTTTGTTTTCTAAGAAGCTCTTACGCACGCAAGGATACTTCACCCTACTATCTGAATACACCCTATCTGCCATCGCTTTTAACATCATGGTAGGGTTATAATCGCTCTTTTGGGGGACAATATCTTTAATCACTCCATTTTGAACCTTTGCGATAAAAGGGCCAAAATGCGTTGCATGCGGAATGGATTCTACTTTTTCAAAAACACCAACAGCTTTTAAAACATTAGCGCTAGCGAGCGCGATTGGGATTTTTGTTAGGATACTTCTGCGTGAAATGGACATGGTTCTCCTTCAAGCTTGCATTCTGTTAAAACACCCCAAATTCTAACATGTATTCACCTAAAATTACCGCTAATGATCCCTCAAAGCATGGGCGTTAATTTAAAACTACTTTTTATTCACGCTGCTCATGTCAGCGACTTTCCCCCACATCAAGCGGTATTTCCTCTTCATAAATTCAATTTCTTCTCTCGCTTGATTGAGTTCATCGCGCAAAAGATCGATGGTTTTTTTATCTTCTTCATAGACTTCTTGCATAGAGATTAAAGCGTCTTTTAAAAACATGTTTTCATTTTTAAAGGCTGAAATCGTTTCGTCTTTAGCGCCAATGACCTTATCATGCAAGTTTAAAATCGTGTTAATGGTCTTTTCCACAAACACAGGCTCTAAAGAACGCCCGTTCATATCCATAGAAATCAAATTATTTTCTACCTTTTTGATTAAAGCGTTTGTCCCGCTGCTCGCGTCAATTAAAAGCTTGTTGTGGCTTATTTTGCTTTTAATCTTACCAAGATTCACTAATTCTAAGATCCTTTCTTTAGGAATCCCTGAAAGGCGGCTAAACTCTTCTAATTCAAGCCATGCTAAAGCACTCAAATCTTCTAAAACCACCGGCTCTTTAGACTCTTTTTCTTTATTCTCTACCTCTTGTTCATTTTGTTGCACCGCTTGCGCTTTGTTCAAATCTAAAATATCCAAATCTTTCCTTAAAAATAGTTTTAGCTTAACGCAATTTTTTAACCGCTTTTTTCAAGCTGTCTAGCAAATAATCAATATCGTTTATGGAGTGCGTGAAGTGCAAGCTCACTCTAAGCCATCCGGGTTTATCGTTAAAATCGCTTGACTTTTGAGCGTTAAGATTCAATAAATCATGCCCATAAGGCCCCGCGCAAGAGCAACCTGCTCGGGTCTCAATAGCGTATTCATAGCTTAAAACTCTCGCTAAATCATAGGGCGAAATCCCCCCAATATTAAAAGCCACTACCCCCACACGACTCGCTGTTAAATTCCCATAAATATTAATAGCGGGCAAGTCTTTTAAGCCATGCATTAGCACTCTTAAAAGGTTGTTTTCTTTTTTATGGATAAAATCCAAACCGCATTCATCTCTCAATTGATACGCTAGAGCGCTCCTGTAAAATTGCAACAATCCTGGCGTGCCAAACTCTTCTCTTAAAGGCAATTCATCAATAAATTCATGCCGTGTGCAATTAGCGTATTTAATCACGCCCCCTGCGCTAAAACTCGGGGCGATCTGCGTGTCAATCAAATCTTTAGCAATGCCTAAAAGACCGCACCCTCCAATACCCCCTAAAAGCTTATGAGGTGCATAAAAACCGGTTTGGTATTCGCAATCTTTAGGGTTAGCATGCGTGCTAAAATTCGCTAAATCCAAAGCCAAATCGGCCTTATATTTCTTACACAATGATGAAACTTCTTTTAAAGGCGTAAGAATTCCGGTCACATTAGAAGCCGCGCTCACAGAAACCAAGCTGTTAGGGGATTTTTTTAAAGTTTGCTCTAAAATTTCTAAATCCAATAAACCATGTTCATTTAAAGGGATACGCACCACTTCACACAAGCCTTCACGCCAGCTGATTTCATTAGAATGATGCTCATAAGGCCCTACAATCACACGCTTTAAAGCCATATCTTTCAAATACGGCTCTAAATTTTTCTTCGTTTTTGAAGGGATGCACACCCCTAAAATTTCTTGAAATTTCTTAATCGCTGAACTCGCCCCATACCCCGTGCTCAAGACGCAATAACCATCGCTCAAATTTAAAGAACGCTTCAACTTTTCTTGGCACTCTTTTAAAAGCATGCCCATTAAAATCGCATGTTTAGAAGCGACAGAATGAGCGTTCGCGTAATAAGGCAGTAAGGATTTCACGCGCTTTTCCACTAAAGTGCTCGCTAAACCTGAAGCCCCCCAGTCAAAATAAGACACCCCTTTTTTTAAGATAATACTGGATTTAACTTGCTCTAAAGGACTCTCGTTAGGGTTGAGTAAGGGAGCAAAACTCCTGTTTAAAAACGCTTGCACGAAATACCACCAACGCTTTTAATGTTTGTCTCCGCTTAAAATATGAAAATGCAAATGCATCACCTCTTGCCCTGCGTTTTTACCCACATTCGTTAAAAGCTTGTATCCCTTTTCTTTGATGCCTAATTTTTCCACCACTTCAAAAATAAAACTTGTCATTTGCGCCATAAGCTCTGGGGTGATGCCATTAAAATCCTGAATGCTTTGCTTAGGGATCACTAACGCATGCACTTTGGCTTTAGGGTTAATGTCATAAAAGGATAAAAAACGCTCGTTTTCTAAAATCTTAGAACAAGGGATTTCGCCTTGGATTATTTTTTCAAACACATTCATGCTCTTTTTGCTCCCTTTTAAGGTTTTTCTTTTATTAAAGTTGTATTATAGCTTTTTAAAAATAAAAAATATAAGGATCGTTATTGCACACCTTAATAGAACGCTTAGAAAAGGTTACTAACAGCAAAGAATTAGAAGAAGCGCGCTTGAACGCTTTGGGTAAAAAAGGGGTTTTTGCGGATAAATTCAACCAACTCAAAAATCTAAACGGCGAAGAAAAAAACGCCTTTGCTAAAGAAATCCACCATTATAAGCAAGCGTTTGAAAAAGCCTTTGAATTGAAAAAAAAGGCTATTTTGGAGCTTGAATTAGAAGAACGCTTGAAAAAAGAAAAAATTGATGTGAGTTTGTTTAACGCTATCAAAACAAGCTCTTCTCACCCTTTGAATTATACTAAAAATAAAATCATTGAATTTTTCACCCCATTAGGATACAAGCTTGAAATCGGCTCTTTAGTGGAAGATGATTTCCATAATTTCAGTGCTTTAAACTTGCCCCCTTACCATCCTGCAAGAGACATGCAAGACACTTTTTATTTTAAAGATCACAAGCTTTTAAGGACCCACACTTCGCCCGTGCAAATCCACACCATGCAAGAACAAACCCCACCCATTAAAATGATTTGTTTAGGCGAAACCTTTAGGCGCGATTATGACTTGACCCACACGCCCATGTTCCACCAAATTGAAGGGCTTGTCGTGGATCAAAAAGGGAATATCCGTTTCACGCACTTAAAGGGCGTGATCGAAGACTTTTTGCATTATTTCTTTGGGGGCGTGAAATTAAGATGGCGCTCTAGCTTTTTCCCTTTCACAGAGCCAAGCGCTGAAGTGGATATTAGTTGCGTGTTTTGCAAGCAAGAAGGCTGTAGGGTTTGCTCGCACACAGGCTGGCTGGAAGTGTTGGGTTGTGGCATGGTCAATAATGCGGTGTTTGAAGCCATAGGGTATGAAAATGTGAGCGGGTTTGCTTTTGGCATGGGGATTGAAAGATTAGCCATGCTGACTTGCCAAATCAATGATTTGCGCAGTTTCTTTGAAACTGATTTGAGGGTGTTGGAGAGCTTTTAATGAAACTGAGCGTTAATGATTTGAATGTTTTTGTCAATACGCCTAAAGATATAGTTAAACTTTGTGAAAATTTGAGCTGCTTAGGTTTAGAAGTGGAAAGCTGTATCCCTTGTGTCGCTCCTAAAAATGTGGTTGTGGGTAAGGTTTTAGAAAAAGCCCCCCATAAAAACGCCGAAAAACTCAGCGTGTGTCAAGTGGATGTGGGTAAAGAAGTGTTGCAAATCGTGTGCGGGGCTAAAAATGTCGCCCCAAACCAATTTGTGCCAGTCGCCCTCAAAGGAGCGATCATAGGCTCAACCACCATCGCTAAAACGGAGCTTAGGGGGGTTGAAAGCCATGGCATGATTTGCTCTAGCAGCGAATTAGGCTTCCCTAAAATCAATGATGGCATCTTGGAATTAGATGAGAGCGTTGGGGAGTTGGTTTTAGGGAAAGAATTAAATGAATACGCCCCTTTCAACACGCATGTTTTAGAAATTTCATTGACTCCCAATCGTGGGGATTGCTTGAGCGTTTTAGGTATTGCCAGAGAAATTAGCGCCTTTTATCACACGCCCCTAAAACCTATCAAGGCTTTAAATTTGACGCCAAAAAGCGATTTGATCACGCTTATTACGGGTGAAAATATTGAATCGCATCTGGCTTATTATTTGATTTATAATCATTCTTTAAAAACCCCTTTAAATATCAAGCTTTCGCTCGCTCACAATAACGCCTTAAGCGAGAACGACCTGAACAATTTCATAGAATTTGGCATGCATTTTAGTGGGGTAATAATGAACGCTTATAGCCTGAATAAAACCCCTATGGATTTGATCGTCAAAAACGATGAAAACAACCTTGAAAGCGTTTATATCAACCATCAAAAACGCTCCACGATCGCTATCAAGCATCAAGTTCAAAAAGATTTGAGCGAGCATTTGCTTTTAGAAGCAAGCTATATTGATCCGATAAGCCTGTCTTTAAAATTACACGCCCTAAAAGATAAAACGCTTCAAAAAAACAACGCCCTTGTTTATAGGAGCGCTAGGGGGAGTAACCCTAATTTATCAGACGGCTTGAATTTTTTAAGCGCTCATTTAAAAGCCACGATTTTAGAAAGCAAACAAACCAAGCATTCTTTAAAAGATCGCACCCTTAAATTCCAACTTGAAGACATCACCGAAATTTTGGGGCTTGTTATAGAAGCAGAAAAAATTCAAGGCATTTTAAAAAATTTAGGTTTTAAAGTTAGTGCAAAAGAGCCAAACTCAAAACCCCAAATTTTAGAGGTTATCGTTCCCAATTTCAGGCATGACATTAAAACGATCCAAGATATTGCTGAAGAAATCTTGCGCTTTGTAGGGATTGATAATTTGATCTCAAAGCCCCTTAATTGCGTCAGTAGCAAAAATTCAAACCCCCATTATGACACGCACCGCTTTTTTGAAAACCTTAAACACAAGGCTCTCGCTTGCGGTTTTAAAGAAGTCATTCATTATGTGTTTTACTCTAAAGAAAAACAGCAAAAACTGGGCTTTGAAGTTTTAGAAGATCCCCTAGAATTGCAAAACCCTATCACAACGGAATTAAACACCCTAAGAACGAGTCTTATTTGCGGGCTTTTAGACGCCAGCTTAAGGAATAAAAATTTAGGGTTTAAAAGCATCGCCCTTTATGAAAAAGGGAGCGTGTATAACTCTAAAAGAGAAGAGATCCAAAAACTAGGCTTTTTAATAAGCGGCTTACAAAAGAAAGAGAGCTACCCTTACGCTAAGGGCAAGGCTTGGGATTTTTACTCTTTCGCTGAATGCGTTTCAAGAATTATAGGGGATTTTAGCCTAGAAAAACTAACCATTCAAACCCCCATTAACCACCCCTACCAGAGCGCTAAAATCATTCAAAACAATGAAATCATAGGCGTAATCGCTAAAATCCACCCCAAAGTGATCCAGGAATTAGATTTGTTTGAAAGCTATTACGCTGAGATAGACGCTTCTAAACTCAAACGCCCTGCTATGCTATTAAAACCCTTTAGCATTTACCCTAGCAGTGTTAGGGATTTGACTCTCATCATTGATGAAAATACCGCTTTTAGTGGGATTAAAAAAGCCCTAAAAGACGCTCAAATCCCTAATTTAAGCGAGATTCTACCCCTTGATATTTTTAAAGAAAGTCATAATTCCATAGCCTTAAGCGTGCGTTGTGTGATCCATTCTTTAGAAAAAACCTTAAATGATGAAGAGGTCAATTCAGCCGTGCAAAAAGCGCTTGAAATTTTAGAAAAAGAATTTAACGCCCGCCTTAAAGGATAAAAGATAGCAAAGGATAATACGTGATAGAGCTTGACATTAACGCTAGCGATAAATCGCTCTCGCACAGAGCCGTTATTTTTAGCCTACTCGCTCAAAAGCCTTGTTTCGTGCGGAATTTTTTAATGGGAGAAGATTGTTTAAGTTCTTTGGAAATCGCTCAAAATTTAGGGGCTAAAGTGGAAAATACCGCCAAAAATTCTTTTAAAATCACGCCCCCAACGGCTATAAAAGAGCCTAACAAGATTTTAAATTGCAACAATTCTGGCACTAGCATGCGTTTATACAGCGGGCTTTTAAGCGCTCAAAAAGGCCTTTTTGTTTTAAGCGGGGACAATTCCTTAAACGCGCGCCCCATGAAAAGAATCATTGAGCCTTTGAAAGCTTTTGGGGCAAAGATTTTAGGGAGAGAGGATAACCATTTCGCCCCCTTAGTGATCTTAGGGAGTCCTTTAAAAGCTTGCGATTATGAAAGCCCTATCGCTTCAGCTCAAGTCAAAAGCGCTTTTATTTTAAGCGCCCTACAAGCTCAAGACTCAAGCACCTATAAAGAAAATGAGCTTAGCCGTAACCACACAGAAATCATGCTTAAAAGCTTGGGAGCTGATATTCAAAATCAAGACGGCATTTTAACGATTTCACCCCTAGAAAAACCTCTAGAATCCTTTGACTTTACCATAGCCAATGATCCGTCTAGCGCGTTTTTTTTCGCCCTTTCTTGCACGATTACGCCAAAAAGCCGCCTTCTTTTAAAAAATGTCTTGCTCAACCCCACTCGCATAGAAGCTTTTGAAGTTTTGAAAAAAATGGGCGCTCATATAGAGTATGTTATCCAATCTAAAGATTTAGAAATCATTGGCGATATTTATATAGAGCATGCCCCTTTAAAAGCGATCAGTATTGATCAAAATACCGCCAGCCTTATTGATGAAATCCCCGCTTTAAGCATCGCTATGCTTTTTGCAAAAGGCAAAAGCATGGTGAGAAACGCTAAAGATTTACGGGCTAAAGAAAGCGATAGGATTAAAGCGGTTGTTTCTAATTTCAAAGCTTTAGGGATTGAGTGCGAAGAGTTTGAAGACGGGTTTTACATAGAGGGATTAGAAGATATAAGCCCATTAAAACAGCATTTTTCTAGGATTAAACCCCCCCTTATCAAAAGCTTCAATGATCACAGGATTGCGATGAGTTTTGCTGTTTTAACTTTAGCGTTGCCTTTAGAAATTGATAATTTAGAATGTGCAAACATTTCTTTCCCGCAATTCAAACGCTTACTCAATCTATTCAAAAAAGGGAGTTTTAATGGAAATTAAAATGGCTAAGGATTATGGTTTTTGCTTTGGCGTCAAAAGAGCGATACAAATCGCTGAAAAAAATCAAAACAGCTTGATTTTTGGCTCGCTCATTCATAACGCTAAAGAAATCAATCGTTTGGAAAAAAATTTCAATGTGAAAATTGAAGAAGATCCCAAAAAAATCCCTAAAAATAAGAGCGTGATCATAAGAACCCATGGCATTCCTAAGCAGGATTTAGAATACTTGAAAAATAAGGGGGTTAAAATCACTGATGCGACTTGCCCGTATGTGATCAAACCTCAACAAATTGTGGAATCCATGAGTAAAGAAGGGTATCAAATCGTGCTTTTTGGGGATATTAACCACCCTGAAGTCAAGGGCGTGATCAGCTATGCCACTAACCAGGCTTTGGTCGTCAATTCGTTAGAAGAATTGCAAGAAAAAAAATTGCAACGAAAAGTGGCTTTAGTTTCTCAAACCACCAAACAAACCCCAAAACTCTTGCAAATCGCTTCCTATTTGGTGGAAAGATGCACTGAAGTGCGTATTTTTAACACGATTTGTAACGCCACTTCCTACAACCAAAAAGCCGCTTTGGATTTGAGTAAGGAAGTGGATATTATGATAGTCGTGGGCGGTAAAACTTCTTCAAACACCAAACAGCTCTTAAGCATCGCCAAACAGCATTGTAAAGACAGCTACTTGGTAGAAGATGAAAACGAATTAGAGTTAGCGTGGTTTAAGGATAAAAAATTGTGCGGGATTACCGCTGGGGCTTCCACGCCGGACTGGATTATAGAAAATGTCAAGCAAAAAATCAGCACGATTTAACACATTTTGAAAATTTTCTTTAAAAAAACCGCTAATTGTTAGTTTTTAAACGATTTTGTAAGCCAAAAAAGGATACAATGCCCTTAAGGATTTTATATTTATTTTATAGTAAGGCAGTCAATGAGCAAGATAGCAGATGATCAGTATTTTAATGACGAGGAGGAAGACTTCGCAAAACTCTTAGAAAAAGAAGAAACTCTAGAAAAAGGCACTATTAAAGAAGGGCTAATCGTTTCCATCAATGAGAATGATGGGTATGCCATGGTGAGCGTGGGCGGTAAGACAGAAGGCCGTTTGGCTTTGAATGAGATCACCGATGAAAAGGGGCAATTGATGTATCAAAAAAATGACCCCATTGTCGTGCATGTGTCCGAAAAAGGCGAGCACCCTAGCGTTTCTTACAAAAAGGCCATCTCCCAACAAAAGATTCAAGCTAAAATTGAAGAATTGGGCGAAAACTATGAAAACGCCATTATTGAGGGCAAGATTGTAGGTAAGAATAAAGGAGGCTATATCGTGGAGTCTCAAGGCGTGGAGTATTTCCTCTCCCGCTCGCACTCTTCTTTAAAGAATGACGCAAACCATATCGGCAAACGCATTAAAGCGTGCATCATTCGTGTGGATAAGGAAAACCATTCTATCAATATTTCTCGCAAACGGTTCTTTGAAGTCAATGACAAACGACAGCTTGAGATTTCTAAAGAATTGTTAGAAGCCACAGAGCCGGTGTTAGGGGTCGTGCGCCAGATCACCCCTTTTGGTATTTTTGTAGAAGTTAAGGGGATTGAGGGCTTGGTCCATTATTCTGAAATCAGCCATAAAGGACCAGTAAACCCTGAAAAATACTACAAAGAGGGCGATGAAGTCTATGTCAAAGCTATCGCTTATGATGAAGAAAAAAGACGCCTTTCACTCTCCATAAAAGCGACCATAGAAGACCCATGGGAAGAGATCCAAGACAAGCTAAAACCCGGATACGCCATTAAGGTGGTGGTGAGCAATATTGAACATTATGGGGTGTTTGTGGATATTGGTAATGATATTGAAGGCTTTTTGCATGTTTCTGAAATCTCTTGGGATAAAAATGTCAGCCACCCTAACCATTACTTGAGCGTGGGGCAAGAGATTGATGTGAAGATCATTGACATTGATCCTAAAAACCGCCGCTTAAGGGTTTCTTTAAAACAACTCACTAACAGGCCTTTTGATGTTTTTGAATCCAAACACCAAGTGGGGGATATTGTAGAGGGCAAAGTGGCGACTTTAACGGATTTTGGGGCGTT
The DNA here is from genome assembly GCF_011175115.1 of Helicobacter pylori. Classification (GTDB taxonomy): domain Bacteria; phylum Campylobacterota; class Campylobacteria; order Campylobacterales; family Helicobacteraceae; genus Helicobacter; species Helicobacter pylori_DF. The sequence continues at coordinate 26,988 of NZ_SHOW01000007.1, forward strand.
TTTGAATCTGGGTGGGGTGGATGGCTTGCTCCACAATCACGACGCTTTTTGGGATAAAGATAAAAAATGCAAAGACCACTATAAAATTGGCGATGTGATCAAAGTCAAAATCCTTAAAATCAACAAAAAAGATAAAAAGATTTCTTTGAGTGCGAAGCACTTGGTTACTTCCCCTACAGAAGAATTCGCTCAAAAGCATAAAACAGACAGCGTGATTCAAGGCAAAGTGGTGAGTATCAAGGATTTTGGCGTTTTCATTCATGCTGATGGCATTGATGTGCTGATCAAAAATGAAGATTTGAACCCCTTGAAAAAAGATGAAATCAAAATAGGGCAAGAAATCACTTGCGTGGTTGTTGCGATTGAAAAGTCTAACAACAAGGTGCGCGCTTCTGTGCACAGGTTAGAGCGCAAAAAAGAAAAAGAAGAATTGCAAGCCTTTAATACGAGCGATGATAAAATGACTTTAGGGGATATTCTTAAAGAAAAACTCTAAAGAGCGATTTTAAAAACATGAGAATGGCATGAGATTTAAGGGTGTTGTTGCTTTTATTTCCCTAGCTGTCGCTCTTGGCGTTTTAGCCTATTTGTTTTTAAGCGTTAAAAAAGAAATGCCCGCTACTTCTCATGCGATCTCTCAAACCAATGAAGGCCTCTCTCAAACAGATGCAAAAAGCCATGAAATCAACCTAGAAGAAAGCCCCAATAATCCTAATACCCCTAACGATGAAAAAGCCTCCCATAACGAAGAAGATCGCAATAACGCCCTTTCTCAAAATCTTGATGCTCAAGAATCTATCAATTACCCCGTTATAGAGCATCATTTTGAAATCCCTTTTGAAGAAAAAAAAAGGGAGTATTCAAAGCTTATCATTAAGGATTTAAAGGACTATCAATGGTGGTGTTTAAAAGAAATCCTTAAAAAAGAACAAATTGATTACGCTTACGATAGCACCAAAAACCAACCTAACCTCATCATCTATTTAGATGAAAATAAAAAAGAACGCTTTTTAGCTGATTTAGACTATTATAAAATACGCTATCATGCTGTTTTTTAAATTCAAAGGATAAAAATGTATCAAGTAGCCATTTGCGACCCCATCCATGCTAAAGGCATTCAAATCTTAGAAGCTCAAAAAGACATTGTCTTGCATGATTATTCCAAATGCCCCAAAAAGGAGCTTTTAGAAAAACTCACTCCTATGGATGCGCTCATCACTCGCAGCATGACCCCTATCACAAGCGATTTTTTAAAGCCCTTAACCCACTTAAAATCCATTGTGAGAGCGGGCGTGGGAGTGGATAATATTGATTTAGAAAGCTGCTCTCAAAAAGGGATTGTGGTGATGAATATCCCTACCGCTAACACGATTGCCGCTGTGGAATTGACCATGGCGCATTTGATCAATGCGGTGCGTTCATTCCCTTGCGCAAATGATCAAATCAAACACCAAAGGTTATGGAAAAGAGAAGATTGGTATGGCACGGAATTGAAAAATAAAAAGCTGGGCATCATTGGTTTTGGGAATATTGGCTCTAGGGTGGGCATTAGGGCTAAAGCTTTTGAAATGGAGGTTCTAGCCTATGATCCTTATATCCCTTCTTCAAAAGCCACTGATTTAGGGGTCATTTACACAAAAAATTTTGAAGACATTTTGCAATGCGATATGATCACTATCCACACCCCTAAAAACAAAGAAACCATTAACATGATAGGCGCTAAAGAGATTGAACGCATGAAAAAAGGGGTTATTTTGATCAATTGCGCTAGAGGGGGGCTTTATAATGAAGACGCTCTTTATGAAGCCTTAGAAACCAAAAAAGTGCGTTGGCTTGGCATTGATGTCTTTTCTAAAGAGCCTGGCATTCATAACAAACTTTTAGACTTGCCTAATGTGTATGCGACCCCCCATATTGGCGCGAACACTTTAGAGTCCCAAGAAGAAATTTCCAAACAAGCCGCTCAAGGGGTTATGGAATCTTTAAGGGGTTCAAGCCACCCGCATGCTCTAAATTTACCCATGCAAGCTTTTGATGCAAGCGCTAAAGCCTACTTGAATTTAGCGCAAAAACTGGGTTATTTTTCCAGTCAAATCCATAAGGGCGTGTGCCAAAAAATTGAACTCAGTCTTTGTGGGGAGATCAACCAATTCAAAGACGCCCTTGTCGCTTTTACGCTAGTAGGGGTGTTAAAACCCGTTGTAGGGGATAAGATCAATTACATTAACGCCCCCTTTGTGGCCAAAGAAAGAGGCATTGAAATCAAGGTTAGCCTTAAAGAAAGCGCTTCGCCCTATAAAAACATGCTCTCTTTAACTCTCAATGCGGCTAATGGCGCAATCAGCGTGAGCGGCACGGTGTTTGAAGAAGATATTTTAAAACTCACCGAGATTGATGGGTTTCATATTGATATAGAGCCAAAGGGTAAAATGCTTTTATTCAGGAATACGGATATTCCAGGCGTTATTGGGAGTGTGGGGAATGCGTTCGCTAGGCATGGGATTAACATCGCTGATTTTCGTTTGGGGCGCAACACGCAAAAAGAAGCCTTAGCGCTCATTATTGTAGATGAAGAAGTTTCTTTGGAAGTTTTAGAAGAGCTTAAAAACATTCCTGCATGCTTAAGCGTTCATTATGTGGTTATTTAAGGTAGTTGGATGCGAGATTTTTTAAAGCTTTTAAAAAAACATAATGAATTAGAAGTCATTGACACCCCCCTTGAAGTGGATTTAGAAATCGCTCATCTGGCGTATATAGAAGCGAAAAAGCCTGATGGAGGCAAAGCCCTTTTATTCACGCAACCCATAAGAAAAGAGCATGACCAGATCAAAACCTTTGGCATGCCTGTTTTGATGAACGCTTTTGGCTCTTTCAAACGCTTGGATCTTTTGTTAAAAACCCCTATAGAGGATTTACAACAACGCATGCAAGCGTTCTTGCACTTTAGTGCTCCTAAAAATTTCACTGAGGGTTTGAAAGCTTTAAAAGATTTATGGGATTTAAGACACGTTTTCCCTAAAAAAACCGCTCGCCCCAAAGATCTCATCACCAAGCAAGATAAAGAAGTCAATTTGTTGGATCTGCCCGTTTTAAAAACTTGGGAAAAAGATGGCGGGGCTTTTATCACTATGGGGCAAGTCTATACCCAAAGCCTAGATCATAAAAAAAAGAATTTAGGCATGTACCGCTTGCAAGTTTATGATAAAAACCATTTAGGCTTGCACTGGCAAATCCATAAAGACTCCCAACTCTTTTTCCATGAATACGCTAAGGCTAAAGTCAAAATGCCTGTCAGTATCGCTATTGGCGGGGATTTGCTCTACACATGGTGCGCGACAGCCCCCTTACCTTATGGGATTTATGAACTCATGCTCTATGGGTTTATGAGAGGAAAAAAAGCACGCGTAATGCCATGCTTGAGCAATCCTTTGAGCGTGCCAAGCGATTGCGATATTGTGATAGAAGGGTTTGTGGATTGCGAAAAGCTAGAGCTTGAAGGGCCTTTTGGGGATCACACTGGCTATTATACCCCCATTGAGCCTTACCCTGTTTTAGAAGTCAAAACCATTAGCTATAAAAAAGATTCCATTTACTTAGCCACTGTGGTGGGTAAGCCTCCTTTAGAAGATAAATACATGGGGTATTTGACTGAACGCTTGTTCTTGCCTTTACTTCAAATGAACGCCCCCAATCTCATAGATTATTACATGCCAGAAAATGGGGTGTTTCATAATTTGATTTTAGCTAAAATACACACGCGCTATAACGCTCATGCCAAACAAGTCATGCACGCTTTTTGGGGTGTGGGGCAGATGAGCTTTGTCAAACATGCAATTTTTGTCAATGAAGACGCTCCTAATCTAAGAGACACCAACGCTATCATTGAGTATATACTGGAAAATTTTTCTAAAGAAAACGCGCTCATCTCTCAAGGCGTATGCGACGCTTTAGATCATGCAAGCCCTGAATACGCTATGGGGGGGAAACTCGGTATTGATGCGACCTCTAAAAGCAATACCCCCCACCCCACGCTTTTAAACGATAACGCCCTACTAGCGCTTTTACAAGATAAAATGCAAAATATCGTTCTTTTGAAGCAATATTACCCGCACACTCGTAACCCCATTTGCGTCATTAGCGTGGAAAAGAAAGACAAAAGCGTCATTGAATTGGCTAAAAACTTGCTCGGTTTTGAAGAGCATTTACGCATTGTCATCTTTGTAGAGCATACCAGCAACGATTTGAACAACCCTTACATGCTGTTATGGCGCATCGTTAATAATATTGATGCGCAGCGTGATATTCTCACCTCTAAACATTGTTTTTTTATAGACGCTACCAATAAGGGCGTTATGGATAAACATTTTAGAGAATGGCCCACCGAAACCAATTGCTCCATGGAAGTCATAGAAAATTTGAAAAAGAAAGGGCTTTTAAAAGATTTTGAAACTTTAAATCAAAAATTCCATCTCACGCATTCTTTCAGCACGCACAAAGAAGATCTATAAAGAAGAAGCCATAAAGAAGGATTATGTTAGATTACCGCCAAAAGATTGATACTCTCATCACCAAAATAGAAAAGGCTCGCACCGCCTATTCAAGGCACCATATTGTCAAAATCGTGGCTGTTTCAAAAAACGCTTCCCCAGAAGCTATCCAACATTACTACAACTGCTCTCAAAGGGCTTTTGGAGAAAATAGAGTTCAAGATTTAAAGATTAAAATGCACTCTTTAGAGCATTTACCCCTTGAATGGCACATGATAGGCTCTTTACAAGAAAATAAAATCAATGCGCTTTTGAATTTAAAACCCGCCCTTTTGCATTCTTTAGACTCTTTAAAACTCGCTTTGAAAATAGAAAAGCGTTGCGAAATATTGGGCGTCAATTTAAACGCTCTTTTACAGGTTAATAGCGCGTATGAGAAAAGTAAGAGCGGGGTGGTGCCTGAAGAAGCGCTAGAAATTTATTCTCAAATCAGTGAAACTTGCAAGTGCCTCAAGCTTAAGGGGCTTATGTGTATAGGGGCACACACCGATGATGAAAAGGAAATTGAAAAATCCTTTATCACCACCAAAAAGCTTTTTGACCAAATAAAGAATGCGAGCGTTCTTTCAATGGGCATGAGTGATGATTTTGAATTAGCGATTGCTTGCGGGGCGAATCTTTTAAGGATTGGCTCTTTTTTGTTCAAAGAGTAAGATGCTAGAAACTTATGCGCTTAAAAATGGGGCTGTTTTTATCTCTGATGCGCATTTTTTGCCTAAAAGCCCTCATTTAATCCATACGCTTCAAGAACTTTTAAGCGCCAAACCCCCACAAGTCTTTTTCATGGGCGATATTTTCCATGTGCTTGTGGGCTATTTACCCCTAGATAGAGAGCAGCAAAAAATCATTGATTTAATCCATGCGTTAAGCGAAATTTCACAAGTCTTTTATTTTGAAGGCAACCATGATTTTTCCATGCGTTTTGTATTCGATTCCAAAGTAATGGTTTTTGAGCGCCAAAACCAGCCCGTATTATTCCAATACGATAACAAACGCTTTTTACTAGCCCATGGGGATTTATTCATTACTAAAGCGTATGAATTTTACATCACGCAGCTCACTTCCACTTGGGCTAGATTTTTTTTAACTTTTTTAAATTTATTAAGTTTTAAAACCTTATACCCTTTTTTGAAAAAACGCATCTATCAAAAACCCATCCGTCTTTGGGAATTAGAGCCAAAAGAATTAAAAGCCTTTATTGAAAAGCGCCTAAAAGCCTATCAAAACTACATTAAAGATCTTAACATTGATAGCATTGACGGCATTATAGAGGGGCATTTTCACCTCAAAAGCAACGCAAAAATCCCCTTAAGCGCGCCTATTTACTGCCCACTGCCTTCCTTTTATTACGAACAAAGCCTTTTTAAGGTATCATCAAGCGTTTTAGAACCATCTCAAAATAAGGACGCCTAACATGGCAGAAAAAACAGCTAACGATTTAAAACTAAGCGAGATAGAACTCGTGGATTTTCGTATTTATGGCATGCAAGAGGGCGTCCCTTATGAGGGGATTTATGGCATCAATGTGGCTAAAGTCCAAGAAATCATCCCCATGCCTACCCTTTTTGAATACCCCACTAATCTGGATTACATTATCGGCGTGTTTGATTTGCGCTCCACGATCATTCCGCTTATAGACTTGGCCAAATGGATAGGGATTGTCCCGGATAAAAGCAAGGAAAATGAAAGAATCGTCATCATCACTGAATTTAACAACGTTAAAATGGGCTTTTTGGTCCATTCCGCTAGGCGTATCAGGCACATTAGCTGGAAAGATGTGGAGCCTGCATCCTTTAGCGCCTCTAATAGCATCAATAAAGAAAATATCACCGGCACGACACGCATTGAAAACGACAAAACCCTGCTTATTTTGGATTTAGAAAGCATTTTAGACGATTTAAAACTTAATGAAGACGCTAAAAACACCAAAGACACCCCTAAAGAGCGTTTTGAAGGCGAAGTGTTATTTTTAGACGATAGCAGAACGGCGAGGAAAACCTTAAAAAACCATTTGAGCAAATTGGGTTTTAGCATCACGGAAGCTGTGGATGGGGAAGACGGGTTGAACAAATTAGAAATGTTATTCAAAAAATACGGGGACGATTTGAGGAAACATTTGAAATTCATTATTTCAGATGTTGAAATGCCTAAAATGGATGGCTATCATTTCTTATTCAAGCTCCAAAAAGACCCCAGGTTCGCTTATATTCCTGTGATTTTTAATTCTTCTATTTGCGATAATTATAGTGCTGAAAGGGCTAAAGAAATGGGGGCTGTAGCGTATTTAGTCAAGTTTGACGCAGAAAAATTCACCGAAGAAATTTCTAAGATTTTAGACAAGAATGCATAATTCTTTTTATAAAATTGTAAAATACTCTTATCTCAAACGCTAAAAAGGGTTTTAAATGGATGATTTGCAAGAAATAATGGAAGACTTTTTGATTGAAGCCTTTGAAATGAACGAGCAGTTGGATCAGGATTTAGTGGAATTAGAGCATAACCCTGAAGATTTGGACTTGCTCAATCGCATTTTTAGAGTCGCTCACACCATTAAAGGCTCTAGCTCATTTTTGAATCTTAATATCCTTACGCACCTCACGCACAACATGGAAGATGTCTTAAATCGCGCCAGAAAGGGCGAAATTAAAATCACGCCGGATATTATGGATGTCGTGTTGCGCTCCATTGATTTGATGAAAACCTTGCTCGTAACGATTAGAGACACCGGATCGGATACCAATAACGGCAAGGAAAACGAGATTGAAGAAGCGGTCAAACAGCTTCAAGCCATTACGAGTCAAAATTTAGAGAGTGCTAAAGAAACTTCAGGGACTAAAGAAACCCCCCAAAAAGAAAATAAAGAAGAAGCAAAAGAAGAAAATAAAGAAAACAAGGCAAAAGCCCCTACTGCAGAAAACACCGCAAGCGATAACCCGCTAGCCGATGAGCCGGATTTGGATTATGCTAACATGAGCGCTGAAGAAGTGGAAGCGGAAATTGAACGCCTGCTTAACAAACGCCAAGAGGCCGATAAAGAACGAAGAGCCCAAAAAAAACAAGAAGCCAAACAAGAAGTTACCCCAACAAAAGAACCCCCCAAAACAGAAACCCCCAAAGCCCCTAAAACCGAAACTAAAGCTAAGGCTAAAGCCGATACCGAAGAAAATAAAGCCCCTTCTATTGGCGTGGAGCAAACCGTTAGGGTGGATGTGCGCCGCTTGGATCACTTGATGAATCTAATCGGCGAACTTGTGTTAGGGAAGAATCGCTTGATTAGAATTTATGGCGATGTGGAAGAACGCTATGATGGGGAAAAGTTTTTAGAGGAATTAAACCAGGTGGTTTCTTCTATTTCAGCGGTAACGACAGACTTGCAGCTTGCGGTGATGAAAACCCGGATGCAACCAGTGGGCAAAGTGTTCAATAAATTCCCTCGCATGGTGAGGGATTTGAGCCGGGAATTAGGCAAAAGCATTGAATTGATTATTGAGGGCGAAGAAACCGAGCTTGATAAATCCATTGTAGAAGAGATTGGCGATCCACTCATCCACATTATCCGCAACTCATGCGATCATGGGATTGAGCCTTTAGAAGAAAGACGAAGGCTTAACAAGCCTGAAACCGGTAAGGTGCAATTGAGCGCGTATAATGAGGGCAATCACATTGTGATCAAAATCTCTGATGATGGCAAGGGGTTAGACCCTGTGATGCTTAAAGAAAAAGCGATTGAAAAAGGGGTGATTAGCGAAAGAGACGCTGAAGGCATGAGCGATAGGGAAGCGTTTAACCTCATTTTCAAGCCAGGCTTTTCTACCGCAAAAGTCGTTTCCAATGTTTCAGGCAGAGGCGTGGGCATGGATGTGGTGAAAACCAATATTGAAAAGCTTAATGGGATCATTGAAATCGATTCAGAAGTGGGGGTAGGCACGACTCAAAAGCTTAAAATCCCTCTCACTTTAGCTATCATTCAAGCTTTACTCGTGGGCGTTCAAGAAGAATATTACGCTATCCCGCTTTCTTCAGTTTTAGAAACCGTGCGCATCAGCCAGGATGAAATTTACACCGTTGATGGCAAGAGCGTGTTGCGTTTGAGAGATGAGGTGCTTTCTTTGGTACGCCTTTCTGATATTTTTAAAGTGGATGCTATTTTAGAATCCAACTCTGATGTGTATGTGGTCATCATTGGCTTGGCTGATCAAAAAATTGGCGTGATTGTGGATTATTTGATCGGTCAAGAAGAAGTGGTCATTAAATCTTTAGGTTACTATCTTAAAAACACTAGAGGCATTGCTGGCGCTACGGTGAGAGGCGATGGGAAAATCACCCTTATTGTAGATGTGGGGGCGATGATGGATATGGCAAAAAGCATCAAGGTCAATATCACTACCTTAATGAACGAATCCGAAAACACGAAGAGCAAAAATTCCCCTAGCGATTATATTGTCTTAGCGATTGATGACAGCAGCACGGATAGAGCGATTATCCGCAAATGTTTAAAACCATTAGGCATCACGCTTTTAGAGGCCACTAATGGGTTAGAGGGCTTAGAAATGCTTAAAAATGGCGATAAGATTCCGGACGCTATTTTAGTGGATATTGAAATGCCTAAAATGGATGGTTACACTTTCGCCTCTGAAGTGCGTAAATACAATAAATTCAAAAACTTGCCCTTGATCGCCGTTACCAGTCGGGTGACTAAAACGGACAGAATGCGTGGCGTTGAATCCGGCATGACTGAATACATCACCAAACCTTATAGCGGTGAATATTTAACCACCGTAGTGAAGCGCAGTATTAAATTAGAAGGAGGCGAATCGTGAGCAATCAATTAAAAGATTTATTTGAAAGACAAAAAGAAGCTAGTGCAGGCTCTAAACCAGAAGACAATGAAGAAATTTTGCAATTCATCGGCTTTATCATTGGCGATGAAGAATACGCCATTCCTATTTTGAACATTTTAGAAATCGTCAAACCCATTGGTTACACACGAGTCCCTGAGACCCCAAACTATGTGCTTGGCGTGTTCAATTTAAGGGGTAATGTCTTCCCATTGATTAGCTTGCGTTTAAAATTTGGCTTGAAAGCTGAAAAACAAAACAAAGACACTCGTTATTTGGTGGTGCGCCATAACGATCAGATCGCTGGGTTTTTCATTGATCGCTTAACTGAAGCCATTCGCATCAAGCAAACGGATATTGACCCAGTGCCAGAGACTTTGAGCGATAATAATAATTTAACTTATGGCATTGGGAAACAAAACGACAGACTCGTAACCATTTTAAGAGTGGAAGAAATCTTAAAAAAAGACTTTTAAAACCTTTTCTATCAAACCCTTATGGGTTTTGAGAAAGACCTACCCCATTAAAAGCTTGATTAAAATCAAGCGGTAGTGTTTGATTGAAAATAGAGTCTTTTTCAATCTTTTCTTTTAAAAATAGCGTGAAAATTTTTTAAGTGGATTAAAGAGAACTTCTCATTTTTTAGTTTTTATCGCCAACGCTTTTTAACAAGTGGGGCTTTTTGCATTGAGATTCACTAAATTGTAGCCCCCTCCTTTTAAGGATTTCCTATTTCAACGCTTTTAAAAGCGCTTCATAATTGGGCTCTTCTAAAATGTTTTGAACGATTTCTTTATAGATAACCACTCCCTTATCATCAAGAACAAACACCGATCGAGCGAGTAAGCCTTGAAAAGAGCCTTTGCCCAACAGCACGCCGTAATTTTCCCCAAAAGCCTTATACCTAAAATCGCTTAAGATTCTTAAGTCCTTAATGCCTTCAGCACCACAAATTTGCCCTTGAGAAAAAGGCAAGTCCATAGAAATAACGCTAAAACTCACAGAAGGCAGTTTGCCGGCTTGCTCATTGAAGTGCTTGGCTTGGAGCAAGCAAACCGATCCGGTTAAGCTAGGGAGCGAGCTAATGACTTGAAAACGCACGCCTGGCTTCAATAAACTGACTTCTTGCAAATCGCCATTCACCAATTTCACATCAGGGGCTTTATCGCCCACTTTTAAGGTTTTCCCTTCTAATTGGTATGTTTCTTCTTTAAAAGTAACTTTTTGCATGGTTAAATCCTTTCTAATGAATTGCTATATTGCGTTAGAATAATAGTCAATTAAGATTAACTTTTAAAAAATTTAAAAAGAATTTGTTTAAAAAGTTGTTTTCATTTTAAAAAACCCCTTAAAATCTACAAAATTTGCATAACGATTTAATTTTTAAGAAAAGATTTACCAAAAAGTGTTAAAAAATGATTACAATAGTCCCACCTAATCACAAGGAGAAAACATGTTTACATTACGAGAATTGCCTTTTGCTAAAGACAGCATGGGGGATTTTTTAAGCCCTGTAGCGTTTGATTTCCACCATGGGAAACACCATCAAACTTATGTGAATAATTTGAACAATCTCATCAAAGGTACGGATTTTGAGAAAAGTTCTTTGTTCGCTATTTTGACGAAGTCTAGCGGAGGCGTGTTTAATAACGCCGCTCAAATTTATAACCACGATTTTTATTGGGATTGCCTAAGCCCCAAAGCGACTGCTTTAAGCGATGAGTTAAAAGGGGCTTTAGAAAAAGATTTCGGATCGTTGGAAAAATTTAAAGAAGACTTCATTAAGAGCGCGACCACTTTGTTTGGCTCTGGTTGGAATTGGGCAGCGTATAATTTAGACACTCAAAAAATTGAAATCATTCAAACGAGCAACGCTCAAACCCCGGTTACGGATAAAAAAGTGCCGCTTTTAGTGGTGGATGTGTGGGAGCATGCTTATTATATTGACCACAAAAACGCGCGCCCTGTGTATTTGGAAAAATTCTATGGGCATATCAATTGGCATTTCGTTTCTCAATGCTATGAGTGGGCGAAAAAAGAAGGCTTAGGCTCAGTGGATTATTACATCAATGAGTTGGTGCATAAAAAAGCTTAAGCGTTACGGCTATTGTGGTTTAAAGATTTTTAAACCACGCTTCTTTTTTGAATGAAAGACACTCTGTTTAATCAATCCCTAAACAAACGCTTTTGCTTTGATGAGAAAGTCGCCCATGTTTTTGATGACATGCTGGAGCGCTCCATCCCCTATTATTATGAAATGTTGGATTTGGGGGCGTATTTTATCGCTCAAAACTTAAAAGAAAATCTCAATCCTAATCCCTTGATTTATGATTTGGGCTGTTCTACCGGGAACTTTTTTATCGCGCTTAACCGGCAAATCCAACAAGAGATTGAGCTTGTAGGGATTGACAATTCCATGCCCATGCTTAAAAAAGCGCAAGAAAAATTAAAAGATTTTAACAATGCCCGTTTTGAATGCATGGATTTTTTAGAGGTTGAGTTTAAAGAAGCGAGCGCGTTTTCATTGCTTTTTGTGTTGCAATTTGTCCGCCCCATGCAAAGAGAGGTGTTGCTCAAAAAGATTTATAACAGCCTTGCGTTGAATGGGGTTTTATTGGTGGGCGAAAAGATCATGAGCGAAGATCGGATATTAGACAAGCAAATGATAGAGCTATACTACCTTTATAAACAAAATCAAGGCTACAGCCACAATGAAATCGCTTTCAAAAGGGAAGCGTTAGAAAATGTGCTTGTGCCTTATAGTTTAAAAGAAAATATCGCTCTTTTAGAAAGCGTGGGGTTTAAGCATGTGGAAGCGCTGTTTAAATGGGTGAATTTCACGCTGTTGATCGCCAGAAAAACATGAGTTTTTTGAAATAATATACAAAGTTTTTTAAAAAATATCCACAGGATCCATGTTCACGCTGCAAGGGATACTAGGGGCGGTTTTTAAAAACGCATGCACGCTTTTGATTAGGCTTAAAGGGTTTTTAGAACGCAATAAAATCAGGTAGCGGTAAGAAGAGGCGATTTTTTCAATGGGGGCTTTAAAGCTAGAGAGCGTTACGCCCTTTTCTAAACACAAAGAAAGGGTTTGGGAGGCTTTTAAGCTCAATTGTTGGGCTTTTTCTTCGTTTTTATGCTTAAACTCCAACAAACACAGCCTTGAAAAAGGCGGATAAAGTTCGCACCTTTCTTGCAATTCGTATTGTAAAAAATCTTCATAATCTTCTAAGAAATTTTCTAATAGATCCGTTTCGGTGCTTTGAATGAACACTTGGCCAGAAATTTGCCTAGCACTCCTCCCAGCGATTTGATAAAGTAACGACACGCCTTCTTCTAAAGCCCTGTAACTATTAGATTTAATGATATTATCTATGCCTAAAACAACCGCCAAACTCACTTTGGCGTAATCATGCCCTTTGCTTATCATTTGAGTGCCGATTAAGATATTCGTTTTTTGAGCGTTGAAATCGTTTAAAATATTGTGGAGTTTTTTTGGCGTGCTGGTGTGATCTTTATCTAAAATCGCTATTTTAGCCCCCTCTAAAAGGCTCTCTAATTCCTTTAGCACTTGCATGGTGCCTATCCTTTTACCCACTAAAACTTCGCTTTGACACGTGTTGCAAATTTTAGGGATAGGGCTTGAAAAATGGCAATAATGGCACATGAGTTTGTTGGTTTTTAAATGCAAACTCATATTCACGCTGCAAAAAGGGCATTGAACGCTTTTGTAGCAATTTTGGCACAGCAAGGTTTTGAAATTAGCCCTTGTAGGCACAAAAATAATGGCTTGCTCGTTTTTGTCTATCACTTGTTGCAGCGTTTCTAGGAGTTTGGGCGTGATAAAACGCTCCGTTTTTTCAAAAATAATGTTTTTTTGCGTGGGGGTGTAGCGTCCCTTTAAGCGCACTAAAGCCTTATCTTTGAAGCGTTTGTAACTATTCAAACTTGGCGTAGCAGAGCCTAAGATCACTTGAATAGGGAATTTATGGGATAAATACAAGCATAAATCCCTAGCGTTATACATAGGGCTTTGATGGGATTTATAAGAAAAGTCATGCTCTTCATCTACAACGATTAAACCCAACTCCTTAAGGGGTAAAAACAACGCACTTCGTGTGCCTACAACTAATTTGATTTCTTGCGAATAAAGCTTTTCTAAAAATTGTTTTTTTTGATTTTGAGAGAGTTTGCTATGCCACAAGCCTAAATTTTCTTTAAAGACCCTTTTAAGGCGTTGTTGCATTTGAGGGGTGAGGGCGATTTCTGGCACTAACAACAAAGCGCTTTTTTTTTGCTCTAAAGCCTGAGCGATTGCATGCATATAGATCTCGGTTTTCCCGCTACCCGTATCGCCAAAAAGCAAGCTTGCTGAATGCTTTTGCAATTCTTTTAAGGCGTTGGTTTGCGTTTGGCTTAAAACATTGAGGGTAGGCTCAATTTTTTCTAATCCCACTAAATCGCATTCTTTAAAAGGGGTGAAAAGGCTTAAGACTGAAGAAAGATTAGCCGAGTAATATTGGGCGATAAAAATAGCGAGCTCTATTTGAAAGGGGAGTAAAAAATAAGGGGTTTTTTCTAACCCTAGGCATTCAAAAGAGGGTTTTGAAACTTCTTCAAGAACGACGCCCAAAAGCGTTTTATTCCTTAAGGGGATATTGACTAACGCTCCTTTTTTATGTCGCTCTTTAGAAAAGTAAGTTAAAGGGGGGGTTTTATTTTTTAAAGGAGCGATCAAGTAATAGAACATGATGAGATTTTTTCTAAAAGCTTTTGGAGTTCATTGTGCAAATACTCGTTCTGGCAACTTTCATGCAAATAGTCCTTTAAAAGCTCTAAGGCGTTTAATTCTTGGTTATGGAAACGCTCCTTTAGGGTGCGTTTCATCTCATCGCTAAAGGTGTTATTGAGAAAGATTTTATAGCGTTTGCCTAAATAAGTGATTTCTAAGCTATCGTTTTCTAAAGACATGTTTTTAATGGTTTATGACAATAAATCAGAGATTTTGTCATAAAGACCTTGAATGCCCTTATCTTTAGCGCTCAATTCATCGTATAAAATAGCGATTTGAATGTCTTTTTCTTCATTTTGTGCATTCAAGGTGGTGTTTGCTTGGCGTAAAGCGTTCAACTCTTCTTCTTGTTTTTGGATTTTTTCAATCAATTCATCAATTTTAGCGCCCAATTGGTTTAATAAACTTAAAGATTGCATAGTAAGCCTTTCATGGTTTTTAAAAGTTATTATATCAAAGCTATTGAATTATCGCAAAATACCCCTATCCCCTTAAGGTAATGGCTTTTAGCATAAAATAAAGTAACTAAAACCCCATGTTTTAAACCATTCTTATGGCGGTATTTGGTATTTTTGATTACCATAAAGTAACAAGATAGAAAGCTTGACATGGGAGTGGTAAATGCAAAAAAGTATATTAAAAATGACTCTGTTGTTGGTTTTCCTCTTTTTAAGAAACGCTGTTGGTTTAGAGGATAAAAAAGCCGATCCTAAAAGCGTTCAAAATACGCCCAAAAATTTACCCCCTATCCAATTAAGGCTTGACCAAGCCCATGAAGATCTGATTAAAATGTTAGACAATATGGGAAAAAGCACGCAGTATGAATTCCCTAAGATCAAAGAAATCCTAGAGCAAAGCGAAGAAGAATGGCTCAAAGTCGCCCATGAAGAATGCGTGGCGTTGGTCATGCTAATAAGCCCTAAGGCTTCTATTGAAAATAGCCCGATTTATAAGAATTGCTATGAAGCTTATGTGAAGCAAAGAATCCATGATTTATATGATTTTTATATAGAGAGCAAAAAGGTGAAAAGAAAAATCAAGAAAGCCCATAAGCAAGAGGTTGCTATTAAGCAATCCCAGCCCTTAAAAAAAGAACCGCCTAAAAGCGAGAATAAAAAGAGCTTAGTAAAACCTAGCTTAAAAGATGCGAGTGTCCCTAAAGGGTATTACTTGCAAATTGGGGCTTTTTTGAACGCGCCCAGTAAGGATTTTTTGCAAACGCTCAAAACTTTCCCTTACCAAATAAAGAAAAAAGACTCCCTCACGCATTATTTGATTGGCCCTTATAAAACGAAAGAAGAAGCCCTAAAACAGCTTGAAAATGCAACTAAAAGCTTTAAAAATAAGCCTGTGTTGGTGGAAAAATAGTTTTATTGGACTTTATAAAGCCACACGGCTATTAGCGCGACAAACAAACTCACGCCCAAAAACGCATAGCCTATCATTTTATAAAGGGGGATAAAATTTTTTTGAATTTCTTCTTCTGCAATAATGATTTTAGAAACCCCTAAGCGGTTAGTTGGGGCGCTGTCTGTGAGATAAAAGCCCTGTTTTTTAAGTGCAAAATAAGGGGTTTTGATCAAAGCGTCATTTTTAAAAGAGGCCACAAACGCCCCGATATTAGAAAACTTGACTTTGTTATCCGCGTCTAATAAGACAAAGGGGGTGTTTTTGAATCGTTCTTCTAAGATTTTTAAAGGCTCTAAAGAAGAGACATTATTTAATTCTAAAAGGCTTTTAGCGATCGCATCAGCGGTGTATTGCATGCGTATTTGGGTGTTTTCTAATAGGTTATTTTTCGCATAAAAGAAAAATAACGCTAACAAAACCCCCACTAAAAGCAAGGTAGAAAGGGTATAAACGATTAAAAAACGCTTTTTAAAAGAATAGGGCATGACAGACCTTTTTATTGATAGCGGGTTGGATAACACGGCTTTTTTATGATTGGATTAAAAACGCTCAAAAACAGCCTCTTTTTTCTACCATATTTATTTAATTTTATGGTAAATTTTTGAAAAATTGTTATAATTCCTACACTTTTATTGGTAAATTTAATGGAGAAAGGAGTTTAGAACATGCTTGACATATGGATAGATATGATAATTTGTATTTTTTATTTGCTCTTTTTTACGACTCCTTACATTGTAGGCGATATTTTGCAATTGAAATTTATCCGTCAAAAGCTCTGCGAGAAGCCTGTTTTACTCCCACAAAAGGATTATGAAGAAGCGGGAAATTATGCCATTAGGAAAATGCAATTATCCATTATTTCTCAAATTTTAGACGGGATAATCTTTGCTGGTTGGGTCTTTTTTGGTTTGACGCATTTAGAAGATCTCACGCATTATTTAAACCTTTCTGAAACGCTAGGTTACTTGGTGTTTGCCTTGTTGTTTTTAGCGATTCAAAGCGTTTTATCCTTACCCATTAGCTACTACACCACCATGCATTTGGATAAGGAATTTGGCTTTTCTAAGGTGAGCTTGTCGTTGTTTTTTAAGGATTTTTTCAAAGGGTTATTGCTCACTTTGAGCGTGGGATTGTTGTTGATTTACACTCTTATTATGATCATTGAACATGTGGAACATTGGGAGATTAGCTCGTTTTTTGTCGTGTTTGTTTTTATGATCTTGGCTAATCTTTTTTACCCTAAAATCGCCCAGCTTTTCAACCAATTCACCCCCTTGAATAATAGGGATTTGGAGAGTCAAATTGAGAGCATGATGGATAAGGTGGGTTTTAAATCCGAAGGCATCTTTGTGATGGACGCTAGCAAGAGGAACGGGCGTTTGAATGCGTATTTTGGGGGCTTGGGTAAAAACAAGCGGGTGGTGTTGTTTGACACTTTAATCTCTAAAGTTGGGACAGAAGGGCTTTTAGCCATTTTAGGGCATGAATTAGGGCATTTTAAAAATAAGGATTTACTGAAAAGTTTAGGGATTATGGGAGGGTTGCTCGCTCTTGTTTTTGCTTTGATCGCTCATTTGCCACCGATCGTTTTTGAAGGCTTTAATGTTTCACAAACGCCAGCGAGTTTGATTGCGATTTTACTCTTGTTTTTGCCGGTATTTTCTTTTTACGCTATGCCTTTGATCGGGTTTTTTAGCCGAAAGAATGAATACAATGCGGACAAATTTGGAGCGAGTTTAAGCTCCAAAGAGGTTTTAGCCAAAGCGTTAGTGTCTATTGTGAGCGAAAATAAAGCGTTCCCCCATTCGCACCCTTTTTATGTTTTCTTGCATTTCACGCACCCGCCCTTATTAGAGCGCTTGAAAGCTTTGGATTATGAAATTGAATGACCCTTTCACAAGCCCTAAACAAAGCCAAAAAAGGATTGTCGCAAAAAGGTTTTAGGGGGGGATTAGAGTCTGAAATTTTATTAGGCTTTGTCTTGCAAAAAGAAAGGGTTTTTTTGCACACGCATGCTTATTTAGAGTTAAACCACGAAGAAGAGGCATGCTTTTTTGAATTGGTAGAAAAGCGTTTGAATGACTGCCCCATAGAGTATTTATTAGAAAGCTGTGATTTTTATGGGCGCTCTTTTTTTGTGAATGAGCATGTTTTAATCCCACGGCCTGAAACGGAGATTTTAGTCAAAAAAGCCCTTGATGTTATTTCTCAATACCATTTAAAAGAGATAGGCGAAATAGGCATAGGGAGCGCTTGCGTGTCTGTCAGTTTGGCTTTAGAAAACCCCAAAATTTCCATTCATGCGAGCGATATTTCATTAAAAGCTTTAGAAGTGGCGTCCAAAAATATTGAACGCTTTAATTTAAAAGAGCGTGTTTTCTTAAAAAAAACGCATCTTTGGGATCGCATGCCAACGATACAAATGCTTGTCTCTAACCCGCCCTATATCGCTAGAGGTTATCCTTTGGAAAAATCCGTTCTCAAAGAACCGCATGAAGCCCTTTTTGGGGGGGTTAAAGGCGATGAAATCTTAAAAGAAATCATCTTTTTAGCCGCTGCATTAAAAATCCCTTTTTTGGCTTGTGAAATGGGGCATGATCAGTTAAAAAGCCTGAAAGAATGCTTGGAATTTTGCGGTTATGATGCAGAGTTTTACAAGGATTTGAGCGGCTTTGATAGAGGGTTTATAGGCGTTTTAAAAAGTTTTTTAAGATAAAGTTAAAATTTAATTACCCTTTTAATGTTACAATAAAAACACTTAAAACAATAAAGGATGCCGCTCATGTATGTTGAAAAAATCCTCCAGTCTTTACAGAAAAAATACCCTTATCAAAAAGAGTTCCATCAAGCTGTCTATGAAGCTATCACTTCCTTAAAACCCCTTTTAGACAGCGATAAAAGCTATGAAAAGCATGCGATTTTAGAGCGTTTGATTGAGCCTGAAAGGGAGATTTTTTTTAGGGTGTGTTGGCTAGATGATAACCATCAAATCCAAGTCAATCGGGGGTGTAGGGTTGAATTCAATTCAGCTATTGGCCCTTATAAGGGGGGCTTGAGATTCCACCCTAGCGTGAATGAAAGCGTGATCAAGTTTTTAGGCTTTGAGCAAGTGTTGAAAAATTCGCTCACCACTTTGGCTATGGGGGGCGCTAAGGGGGGGAGCGATTTTGACCCTAAAGGGAAGAGCGAGCATGAGATCATGCGTTTTTGCCAGGCGTTCATGAACGAATTATACCGCCATATTGGAGCCACGACTGATGTGCCAGCCGGGGATATTGGAGTGGGCGAAAGAGAGATTGGCTATCTGTTTGGGCAATATAAAAAATTAGTCAATCGTTTTGAGGGCGTATTGACCGGTAAAGGGCTCACTTATGGGGGGAGCTTGTGCAGAAAAGAAGCTACCGGCTATGGGTGCGTGTATTTTGCTGAAGAAATGTTGCAAGAAAGGAACAGCTCTTTAGAGGGTAAGGTTTGCAGCGTTTCTGGGAGCGGTAATGTCGCTATTTATACCATTGAAAAATTGCTTCAAATAGGAGCCAAACCGGTAACGGCGAGCGATTCTAATGGCATGATTTATGATAAAGACGGCATTGATTTAGAGCTTTTAAAAGAGATTAAAGAGGCGCGTCGTGGGAGGATCAAAGAATACGCTTTAGAAAAAACTAGCGCGAAATACACCCCAACAGAAAATTACCCCAAAGGGGGGAATGCGGTGTGGCATGTGCCCTGTTTTGCGGCTTTTCCTAGCGCGACTGAGAATGAATTGAGCGTTTTAGACGCTAAAACCCTCCTTTCTAACGGGTGTAAATGCGTGGCTGAAGGGGCGAACATGCCCTCAAGCAATGAAGCGATTGAATTGTTCTTACAGGCTAAGATTTCTTATGGTATAGGCAAGGCGGCTAATGCTGGGGGGGTGAGCGTGAGCGGCTTGGAAATGGCGCAAAACGCGAGCATGCACCCTTGGAGTTTTGAAGTGGTGGATGCGAAATTACACCACATCATGAAAGAGATTTATAAGAATGTTTCTCAAACCGCTAAAGAGTTTAAAGACCCTACTAATTTTGTTTTAGGGGCTAATATCGCTGGTTTTAGAAAAGTGGCGTCTGCGATGATAGCGCAAGGGGTTTGATTACCCCCAATTTTACAAACCCAATTTTTTAACCCATCTCCTTACAGCGCGCAACAAAGGCAAGGATTTTTGATAAGCTTTGCGATAGATTTTAAAAGAGGTGTTTTGGGATAATTCCAATAAAGGGGTAGCCTTTGATAAGAGGCGTTCATGATCTCTTCTCAAATCATCATAATTAACCCTCAAATCATCATAATTAACCCTCAAATCATCATAATTAACCCTCAAATCATCATAATTAACCCTCAAATTATCATGATCTCTTCTCAAATTATCATGATCTCTTCTCAAATTATCAATGGAAACTAACGGCTCATTCAAATCACGATGCAAAGCAGAATAAGAAGAGCCATCGCAATGATAAATCGTATCGTTTTCTAAAATCGTTTTAAAAAAATCTAAGATCTTTTCAAAACTCAAATTTTGGTAAAAGCCAGCTTTCCCATCAATGGTGTTTAAAGGGTTTTCATAGAGCATGTCTAAATAAGCGTTTTGGTGCGTGTGCAAGTATCTGATATAATCTATCGCTTCATCAAAGTTGTTGAAATCATGCACATTCACAAAACTTTTAGGGTTAAAATCTTTCGTTACGCTGGGACTCCCCCAATAAATAGGGATAGTATGGCTAAAATACGCATCAAGGATTTTTTCGGTTACATAACCATAGCCTTGTGAGTTTTCAAAACAGAGATTGAACTTGTATTGGCTTAAAAATTCGTTTTTGTTTTTGACATTATAGCCTAAAGTGTTTTTCACGCTCCCTCCACTAGCCACTGGCTCAATAGAATTTAAAGCCTCATAGAAAGCGTTCCTAACAGGAGCGTTAGCGTTGCTCGCTACAAAACTGGCAAACCCTCTTTTCAAAGGATCGCTTTCATTATTGATTAGCGCGCATAAATGTGGGTGGTTTTCTTTAAATTTATGGGAGGGTTTTTTTAAGGTATAAAGGCTGTCAGCTTTGAGTTTATAGGGTGAAGTGGTGTCATTAACAATCTCGGCTTTATAATGCAAATAGGCATAATACAAAGGCATTCTCAAATAACGATCGTTGAAATTTAATTCATCAAAGCCTATGGCGTAATCAAAGAGGTTGAAATTAGGCGCTTCATTCTCGCCAGTATAAAACACTCTTTTGGTGTTTTGATACGATAAGATTTTTCTGGCTTGTTCCAAAGGATTGCCAAAGACTAGATCTGAAGGTTCGTTGGGGTTTTGGTGGAGAATGATTTTATAGCGTTGTTTTAGGATGACATGTAAAATGAAGTCTCTGAATCCTTTTTTTCGCTATTCTTTAATGGCCACCAATTGGCTAGGGCTATATTTAATGGGGGTTTATGGGTTGTTTCATCTAAATGGGTGCTGTCTGTATAAGCGTCTAGTAAAGGTTGAAACATTCTTATCCTTTAAATTAATTTAGGCAAACTCAAATGGCGTTTGAAAGACGCCAAGATCACGAGAGCAAAAGGTATCGCTACCAAAAAGTATAAGAAAGTAGGGATAGGCAAGGGATCGCCTGCGGCATAGCTGTGCAAGCCAGAAAGGTAGTAATTCACGCCAAAATAAGTCATCAAAACCGAATAAAACCCTAAAACGCTGCTACTCGCTAAAATAAAGGGCCAATTTTGAGAGCCTAGAAAACGCAAATGCAAGATTAAAGCATAGACGCAAATAGAAATCAACGCCCAAGTTTCTTTAGGGTCCCACCCCCAATAGCGCCCCCAAGATTCATTCGCCCACACCCCACCTAAGAAATTCCCGGCTGTGAGCATGAACAGGCCTAAAATCATGCTCATTTCATTGATAGCGCTAATGGAGAGAATGGTTTTGTCCAAATTGAAACGCCCTTGTTTGCGCAAAATAAACAAAACCAAACTCAAAATCCCTAGCACAAAACACAAGCCCAAAAAGCCATAACTAGCGGTGATAATAGAAACATGGATATTGAGCCAATAGGATTTTAACACCGGCACTAAATGGCCAATTTGAGGGTCCATAAAGCCTAAATGGGCCACAAAGAGCGCGATACCGGCTAAAAAGCTAGAGGCCGATAGCGCGAGTTTGGAGCGTAAAACAAACCCTGCAATAACAGAAGCCCATGCGATATAAAGCATGGACTCATAAGCGTTGCTCCAAGGCGAATGCCCGCTCACATACCAGCGCAAAACAAGCCCCATAGAATGAGCGATCGCGCAAAGCAAAATAGCGATATAAAGGATTTTAGTGAGCCAAATATTTGGAATCGTGTTTTTAACCAAAGAGCTGATCACAACGATAAAAAGCAATAACCCAAGAAGGATATAAGGCAAGGTCAGGCTGTTAAAAAAATTGGTGTGGTTTAAAAAAATTTCAGAATCCACTTTAGAAGAAGATAAATAGAGATTTTTGGCATGCTCTTGCTGATAGACGCTCAAATCTTTTAGGGTTTTTTCTACTTTATCCCATTGGTTGGTTTTCAAAGCGTCATCAAACCCGCTAAAAATATTTTTTAAAAACTCCGTTGCCACGCTTGAAATTTCTTTATTGGGGCTGTTGATCGCTTCAATGGGCGAGAGCCAAGCGCTGGTTTTATCGCTAGGGAAAATGCGTAAAAATTGAGCGCTAAAAAGCGTATAAACTAAATTGATGCGTTCATCTACTTTTAAGACATCTTTATCCAACTCGTTGCGCGCGTTAGGGGATTTTTGATTGACTTCTTCAACCAGATTTTTTAATTTATACCCACGGCTATCAAAAACATCTCTAAAAGCGATACGGCTTTCGTCTAAAGGCGTGCCGATAAGCTTTCTTAAGGCTTTAGTGGAAGTGTAAATCATCTTAATACTGCGCCAATCATTGGGGAAAAACATGATTCCTAAAAGCACTTGCATGGCGTTTAGCCCTTGAAAATCATCTTTTTTTAAAATCTTATGGATATATTCAATGCTAATGGTGTCTAAAGGTTTGATACGCCCGTCAAAATCCTGAACTTGAAGTCTTTGAAAGGCTTTTAAGTGGTCTTTGGAATACTCTCTTAAATGTTTCAAACGCTCTAAAATCGTGCTTTTAGAATCCTCTTTATTGGCGGGATTTTCTACATTCTGTCGTTCTATTTTAGCGCTTTTACCCCCATGCATGTCAATTTGGCCTTCATTGGCGAACGAAGAAGTAAAAGGGCTGATTAGAATTAAAGCGAATAAGAAAGTAGCAACTTGTTGGGATTTTAAAAAGCGTGAAAGCTTTAAAAAACGCCCATTTTTATCCAAAAGCAACCACAAAGCCCCCAAAATAAGCATCGCATACCCTAAATAAGTGGGGATTTTACCCGGGTCTTTATTGACAGAAAGGATCGTGCCTTTTTCATCCATGTCATAAGAAGATTGGAAAAAGCGATAACCTTCATAATCTAAAACATGGTTCATAAAAATCCTATAAGGCTTGATTAAAGTGTTATCCAGTTTCAACACTTCCACTTCTGAAGCGTAAGATGAAGGGCTCATAGAGCCGGCGTAGCGCTCTAATTCAAAACGCTTCAGTTTGATTTGAAAGGGCAATCCAATGTAAGCGGATCCAAAACTTAAAGAGAGCTTGTCGTCTTTAAACATCTCGCTTTCTTCTATGCCTTCATTCCTGTTGTTTTTAATGAGGTTGAATTTGCGGCTCACGCCGTTATAGGTCGCTTTTAACACTAAAATGGTAGCGTCATCTTTTTTAATGGCGTTTTGCTTGTAAATCTCTAAAGGTTCTAAAATCAGAGGCTTGTGATTTAAAGTGGCATGAATGGGTCTTAATCGTTTGGAATAATAAAAAGTTAAAGGCGTTTTTAAAGAAAGTTTAGTGGTGTCATTAAGAGTGATATTAAGGTAAGTGTCCGCGCTTTCAAAAGAGCTTTGCGCGCTATTTTCTCGCACATGCATAAGCCCTTCCACGCCAAAAAAGCGCGTGATGGCTGCCCCCAAAATGATTAAAATCAAGGAGCTGTGGAAAAAAAGGCTGGCGTATCTTTTGCGCTTCAAAGCTTTAGAGCTAATGAATGTGCCTATTAAAACCACCAACAAATACGCATGCAAGAAATTAAACCAAGGGGCGTTATACACAATCGCCTTACTCGCGCTCGTGCCGTAATCGTTTTCTATAAAAGTGGCTATCGCGCACGCTAAGGCATAGAGCGCGATTAAAGGGATAGCGACCCAAAAAGAAGCCAGCAAAAAAGAAAGCAGGCTTTTGAGATTCTTCATTAGACTTTCCTAGCTGGATTTGCTTTTAGAAAGGTTGGTTTTATACTTGATGTAAGCCTTTAATTTTTTAGTGAGATCCTCATCGTTTTTTGTGTCTTGATACTTCCCACCGCCGATAAATTCTAACACGGCTAAAAATTGCGTAGAGGGCATATAGCCGGGCAATTCATAGATGGTTTTACCGGTTTTATCGGATAAAACAACCGTAGGGGTGGATTGGACGGCATAAATTTGCGCTAATTCTTCTGTAGACATTTTGATTTCTTTTTCATCATTTTTATCCTTATCGCCGACTTTAAAATCATGCTCTTTAGAATAGCTGATATTGACATAGTAAGCACTAAAATGCTCTTTAACATAGTCGCGCAATTCTTTGACATTTTTGAGATCTTTTTTAAGCCTTTCGCAATAGGAGCAACCATTACGCCCAAAAACTAAAAGCATGTATTTGTCATTGGGGCTAATAGACTTATTGTCTAAAAAAACATCTTCTAAACCGGCGTAACTCTTTTTGTCTATATTGTCTCGCTCATCGTTCAATTCTTTGGAGCTTTGAGAGCCAGAGCTTAAAAGATTTTCATCTAACTTTTCTTTATTGTTGGATTTGCAAGCGCTTAAAAACAGCGAAATCAATAATAAAACGCTTAAAAATTTCTTGGAAACATAAGAAAGTGAAAACATGTAATAACCTTTATTTTTTAATAGATTTGAAAACTCGGTATTTTACTATAATAATCGTTTTTTATGCAAATTTCACTCACTTTTAAGGTTTTTAACTAATCCAATGATAAATTTTGCAAACTCTATAGAATCGTTTAAGCATGGGCAAACTAAATATTCTTTAACCGCCAAGCGCTCTGCCATCAAGCGGTATTGCATGTCTAATTCATAGATCGTTTCAGAATTATCAATCGTGAAAGCTAAAGGGTAGATAATGATATTAGACTTGCGGTGCTTTTCTATCAGCTCTTCAGTGCTTGGCTCTAGCCATTTCATAGGCCCTAGCTTGGATTGATAAGAGAGTAAAACTTCTTTAAAAGGGATATTTTTTTGTTGCATCAACTCTTTTAACAAGCTCACATGGTGTTCGCATTCTTGCTGGTAAGTATCGCCGGCATCAATAACGCTTTTAGGTAATCCATGGACGGAAAAGATTAAGACAAAATCCTGGCTTTTGCGGTTGTTTAGGGTGCTTAAAATCGTGTTTAAAATGATTTCATTAAGCTTTGTGCTGGCATAAAAACGCTCTATTAGTCGCACTTTGGGGCGGAAAGTTTCTAAAGATTTGAGAGCGCTAAAAGCGTCATTGAAACTAGAAAGCGTGGTGGTGCTAGAATATTGCGGATACATGGAAAAAAACACCAAGCTTTCTACCTCTTTTAAGGCTAAATCTTGCAAGACCATAGACGCATAAGGGGGGGTATAACGCATCGCATAAGTGTAAAAACGAGAAGGATCTAATTCATTCAAACGCTCTGTAAGGGCGAATGTGATAGGCGTTAAAGGGGATTTGCCTCCTAATTTTTCATAGATTTTTTTGGATTTTTCTATGCGGCTATTGACAATCATTTTACCCACCATTTTACGCATGAAATTATTTTTAATGGTAAGGATAAAGGGGTCATCAAACATGTTTTTTAAAAACACCCCCACTTCATAAAGGCTGTTAGGCCCTCCCATATTCAAAAGAATGACCGCTTCTTTAGGGGATTTTATGGCGTTATTTTTTAAATTATTAAGCTTTTCATTGATTAAATTCATTAGCACATGCTAAAATAAAACGATTAATAAAAAATAAATCGTTAGAAAGAAGTTAATGTTAGAGATGAGTTTGCAAGCATTAAATACACAAGATTCTTCTGTGATGGCTCAATCCTTGCTTGTCCATGCCTTTTTTGCCGCTTTGCTTTCCCTAGCCTTTATGATCAATCTTTACACCCTTTTTAAAGAAAAGAATTTTATCCAATTGAACAAAAAAATCTATCTTGTCATGCCAGCGATTTACATTCTTTTAAGCATCGCTTTCTTGAGCGGGGTTTTTATTTGGGCGATGCAGCAATTTGAATTTTCTTTTAGCGCTGTTATCATGCTTTTAGGGTTATTGTTGATGCTTATCGCAGAAATCAAACGCCATAAAAGCGTGAAATTCGCTATCACTAAAAAAGAAAGGATGGAAGCGTATATCAAAAAGGCTAAAATCCTGTATTTTTTAGAAACGATTCTTATTGTTGTGTTAATGGGCCTTTGAATGCGTTTTGTCTACCACCCTTTAGCCAAAGAGCCTGTTTTAAAAATAGAAGGCGAGAGTTATATCCATTTATACCGCTCAAGGCGTATCAAAAGCGCGAGTCGTTTGGATTTAAGAAATTTAAAAGACGGATTTTTATACACCTATGAGCATGCAGAAATCACTAAAAAACACGCCCTTTTAAGGCTAGTGGGCGCGCAACCATTAGAGATTATGGCTAATAAAAAAACGCATTTGATTTTAAGCGTGATTGAAATCAAAAGCATTGAAAAAATCCTACCCTTTTTAAATCAGTTAGGCGTGAGCAAGTTGAGTTTATTCTATGCGGATTTTAGCCAACGCAATGAAAAGATAGACAGCGCCAAATTAGAGCGTTTTCAAAAGATTTTGATCCATTCTTGCGAGCAATGCGGCCGCAGCGCTTTAATGGAATTGGAAGCGTTTTCAAACACCAAAGAGGTGTTAAACGCCTACCCAAAAGCGAGCGTTTTGGATTTTAAGGGCGAAACTTTGCCCACAAGCATGGGTTTTGAAAAAGGCGTTATCATAGGGCCTGAAGGGGGCTTTAGCGAACCAGAAAGAGAATATTTTAAAGAGCGTGAAATTTATCGCATCCCGTTAGATATGGTGCTAAAGTCTGAGAGTGCATGCGTGTTTGTGGCGAGTATCGCGCAAATTTAGGGGGTTATTGGGGATTTTAAATCCTAGAAAATCCATCCGTAATTAAAAAACACTTTAAAATGACTGCCCCCCTCATTCAAAACAACAGAGTTCGCATAGATGCCATTATTAGAAGCGATTTTAATATCGCTTTGGATTAAAGGAACGCTAATGCCTACAGAATATTTAGAATGCTTGTAGCGGTAATTAAACCCAGTAACTATATCTAAATTACCGCTTCCTTTGACCTGGTTGAAAACATAGTAGCTATTGTATAAGCCCCTTAACCCCCCAAACACCCCAAAAGAGGAAGCAAAAACTTTTTTAGTGGGATTGTTTTGCTTTTTATTGGTATAAGTGGTGATGAAATCAAACAACACATCCATTCCCCCACCATAGCTTAATTGTTGGATTTTTTCATCGTTAGCTTGAGCGTAGTTGTATTTAATGATGCCGTAATAGGCTAACCCTATGTAGTCGTTGAAATAATGTTGGTAGCCTATTTTAATATTAGCGCCTAAAATAGGGCTTCTAAAAGATTGTTGGGCACTAGAAGTTAAAAAACTTTGATTGAATGCGTTAAACACAGAGCCAACAAAAGCTTTTGCGTTCAAACTGGCGTCTAAATAGTTGGCTTGGCTATTTAAATTAGCGAAATTAATGGGGAGGGCGTTTTGATTGATGAGCTGTTGCCAGACAGCGGTGGTAACGCCTATAAGCCCAGCGGGGACTTGAGCGCAATTGGTGTAGATGGAATTGGGGTAATTGCCCGCTGTATAGACTTGGTGGTTGTCCTTATAAAAAGAACATACATTATAGGTGTAACCATCCTGATCTTTTACTTCTTTTCCGTTTGTAAATTTTAGTTCTTCTTTTCCATTGACCAATTCTTCTTTCCCACCCTCACATTCTTGTATAGCTCCGCCGTTTTCTTGACACAAGCGCACCCTTTGATAAGTCATGTTCCCATTATGCGTATAGCCTTTAGTGTGGCTAAATTCATGGATAATGTCTCTTAATTCCACAATATCAACTTTGTTCAAAGTTTTACCAAACAATTTTTCGGGATTTAAGGCAGAAGCTTCTATCCCCAGATTACCATCATTATCATCAAGTTCATACCCTAGCCCTACAAACCCTGATTTTAGGATATTCACTTCAAGATTGATCGCTCTTCTAAACGCATTTATAACGGATTGTGGGGTTAGCACGTATTTTTCATAGATGGGAGCGACACGCCCGTTATTGAAAGGATTCACGCACTTAGGAAAGTCAGAGCCGCACTCTGATGGGCTGTTAGAAAATTGGAAAGGAGCGTTTAAAACGGCTTCTTCCCACGATTTAGAGTCAAACACCGCTATCATATCTAGCATTAAATTGGTCAATTCTTCTGCGGTTTGTGGGGTGAAATCTGACACACAATCATTGCAATTACCTTTAAAATTGTTGGTATCGGCGTTTTCATAACTCATCGTTACATTGGTTGTGATCTTGCTGAGCTTTTCAAACAAACTTTGCGTGTTAGCGTCAGAAAATTGTGTGGCAGTGGCTTGAAGTTGTTGGTAATTAAAGCTATCAGCTTGTTCAAATTCTGAATCATTAAACAAGCTTGCAGGCAGAATGATTTGAGAATCCTTAGGGATAGTCTCTATCACGCCTAAATTGACTACCTTGCCTTGAGCGTCTGTATAACTCAGCTCAACATTGTTTAAATTGTAAGGCAGAAAGTTTTGTATGGTTACGCTCCCATTAACCATATTCGCATACACAGGGCTTTGAGAATAAAAAGTTAAGCCATTCTCTATATTGTCCGTGGTGAATAGTTCGGTCGCTTTTTCTAAAATGGTGCTTTGGAGGATGTAGTATCTCCCATAGACGCTTTGTGGGGTGGCTGTATCGCTTTTGTTTTGTTCTTTAGGCTGTTCTTTAGTTTGGGGGTGGGTTAGGGGGTTTTCATAGATTTTTTGGGTGGTTATGACTTCTTCTTTAGTTTGCGTTCCTTCTAATAACCCAGTTTCAAACCCAGCTTCTATAAAAAAGCCGTCTTTTTGGTGTTTTTGAAAGGCTTCTAAAGGGTTGAATAAGCCGATTAAAGACAAACAAATCGTTCTGCTAACGAGTTTTAGCATGGTAATTTCCTAAATGGTTTAGCGTTTTGTTCTCAAAGAGTGTGTAACTCAATCAAACTGAAGTTTCGTATTATAATACATTTTTGAGAAATTGCGGTATTGTTTGTATTTAAAAATAAACAACGCCCAAAGGATAAATGCTTTTATCTTTCTTTAAATCACTTTAAAATTTTAGGCAAAGTGATGCCCACTTGCCCTTGATACTTACCGCCTCTGTCTTTATAGCTTTGCTCGCACACTTCATCGCCTTGCAAAAACACCACTTGCGCAATCCCCTCATTGGCATAGACTTTAGCCGGTAAATTAGTAGTGTTAGAAATTTCAATCGTGATATAGCCTTCAAATTCCGGCTCAAAAGGCGTAACATTCACAATGATCCCACACCTGGCGTAAGTGCTTTTGCCTAAACAAATCGCTAAAGTGTCTTTAGGCATTTTAAAATACTCTATCGTATGGGCTAGAGCGAACGCGTTAGCGGGCAAGATAAAATACCCTTCTTTACTCGCATCAATTTTGGTTGCGTTGTTGGGGTCAAAGTTTTTAGGGTCAATCAAAGCGTTTTTGTTATCAAAGAGCATGAACTCACTCCCCACTCTAATATCATACCCGTAACTGCTCAAACCATAGCTGATCACATTCTTACCGACTTGCTTTTCACAAAAAGGGCTAATCATGCCATGCTCTAAACTCATTTTTTTAATCCAAGAATCCGCTTTCAATCCCATACGCACAAAGCCTTTAAAGTTTGTTAATAATTATGTTATTATAACAATAATTTTTTGCTAAAAACGCTTATGGTTAGTAAGATTATGCGTTTGTAGCATATTTTAAAATAATATAAGGAATAAATCGTTATGAACCTTTCTGAAATTGAAGAGTTGATCAAAGAATTTAAAGCTTCTGATTTGGGGCATTTGAAATTAAAGCATGAGCATTTTGAGTTGGTTTTGGATAAAGAATCCGCTTATGCGAAAAAAAATGCGTTAAATTCCGCCCATTCTCCAGCCCCCATTATGGTAGAAGCGAGCATGCCAAGCGCTCAAGCCCCTGTGCCTATGGTATGCACCCCTATTGTAGATAAAAAAGAAGATTTCGTGCTTTCGCCTATGGTAGGCACTTTTTATCATGCGCCCTCCCCTGGGGCTGAGCCTTATGTCAAAGCGGGCGATACGCTTAAAAAAGGGCAAATCGTGGGCATTGTAGAAGCGATGAAAATCATGAATGAAATTGAAGTGGAATACCCTTGCAAGGTGGTTTCTGTTGAAGTGGGAGACGCTCAGCCGGTAGAATACGGCACGAAACTCATCAAAGTTGAAAAGCTTTAAAATCCATGAATAAAGAAAACAAAAAGGTGGAAAAAAAAGAGCTTTCACGCATTTTGATCGCTAATAGAGGCGAGATCGCTTTAAGAGCGATCCAAACCATTCAAGAAATGGGTAAAGAATCCATAGCCATTTATTCGATCGCTGATAAGGACGCCCACTACCTCAATACGGCTAACGCAAAAGTGTGTATAGGGGGGGCCAAATCCAGCGAGAGTTACTTGAATATCCCTGCGATCATCAGTGCGGCGGAATTGTTTGAAGCGGATGCAATTTTCCCCGGGTATGGGTTTTTGAGCGAGAATCAGAATTTTGTAGAGATTTGCTCGCACCATTCTTTGGAATTTATTGGTCCGAGCGCAAAAGTCATGGCTTTAATGAGCGATAAATCCAAAGCCAAAAGCGTGATGAAAGAAGCCGGCATGCCTGTGATTGAGGGCAGTGAAGGGTTGCTTAAAAGCTATCAAGAAGCTGAAGAAATCGCTGATAAAATCGGTTATCCTGTCATCATTAAAGCGGCTGCTGGTGGGGGCGGGAGAGGCATGCGCGTCGTAGGAGATAAATCCAAGCTTAAAAACCTTTATTTAGCCGCCGAAACGGAAGCTTTGAGCGCGTTTGGCGATGGGAGCGTGTATTTAGAAAAATTCATCAACAAGCCTAAGCACATTGAAGTCCAAATTCTAGCCGATAAGCATGGTAATGTCATTCATGTGGGCGAAAGGGATTGCTCGGTGCAAAGACGCCAGCAAAAACTCATTGAAGAAACCCCGGCGGTGGTTTTAGAAGAGGGCATTCGTAAGCGTTTGCTAGAAACAGCGATCAAGGCCGCTAAATATATCGGCTATGTGGGGGCGGGGACTTTTGAATTTTTGTTGGATTCTAACATGAAAGATTTTTATTTCATGGAGATGAACACTCGTTTGCAAGTGGAACACACCATTAGCGAAATGGTGAGTGGGTTAAACCTCATTGAGTGGATGATTAAAATCGCTCAAGGCGAAAAATTGCCTAAGCAAGAAAGCTTTTCTCTCAAAGGGCATGCGATAGAATGCCGAATCACTGCAGAAGATCCTAAAAAATTCTACCCAAGCCCGGGTAAAATCACCGAATGGATCGCCCCTGGTGGGGTGAATGTGCGCCTTGATTCGCATGCACATGCCAATTATGTCGTGCCTACGCACTATGACTCTATGATTGGCAAGCTCATTGTGTGGGGTGAAAACAGAGAAAGAGCGATCGCTAAGATGAAAAGGGCTTTAAAGGAATTTAAAGTAGAAGGCATTAAAACGACCATTCCTTTCCACCTTGAAATGCTTGAAAATGCGGATTTCAGGCAAGCAAAAATCCACACGAAATATTTAGAAGAAAATTTTTAAGTTTTAAGGATTTTCTTAAGCATGATTTAAGGATTTTAAGCGATCAGAAAAAGTCAGCATTAAGTTTTATGGTTTTATAGTAAAGTTTTTTCATGCAAACCTTGTTTAAAGAAATTACCCCTAAACGCTATGTCAATGGCAATGAGATGAAAG
The DNA here is from genome assembly GCF_011175115.1 of Helicobacter pylori. Lineage (GTDB taxonomy): Bacteria > Campylobacterota > Campylobacteria > Campylobacterales > Helicobacteraceae > Helicobacter > Helicobacter pylori_DF. The sequence goes on from NZ_SHOW01000007.1 coordinate 58,809, forward strand.
AAAATTCTAGCAATGTTCTAGATCAGTATTTCACTAAACCTAGTGTGGCTTTAAAATGCTTCCAAAAAGCTTGTGAAGTGATTAAAAAATACGAAAATCCAGATGACTTTATTTTTTTAGAGCCAAGCGCGGGCGATGGGGTGTTTTATGACTTATTCCCTAAAAATAGACGCATTGGCATAGACATTGAACCTAAAAGAGATGGTTTTATTCAATGCGATTTTTTAAATTATAAATTGCCCACGCATCAAAAAGTGATTTGCTTGGGCAACCCTCCTTTTGGGCATCGTGGGGTTATGGCGTTAGAATTTATCAACCATGCTAGAAATTGTGATTTTGTGTGTTTTATCCTACCCATGTTCTTTGAAAGTCAAGGAAAAGGCTCTATTAAGTATCGTGTGAAAGGTTTGAATCTACTTTATAGCGAACGCTTAGAAAAAAATGCGTTTATAGACTTTAAAAATAAAGAAGTGGATGTGCATTGCGTGTTTCAAATTTGGAGCAAAAAGTATCAAAATAAGAAAAGTGAATTTTCTTGGTATAAGAATCGCCATAAAGAACCCTTTGGCGAATATATCAAGGTTTTCACGGTTTCATTGGCTAAAAACAGAGAATGCGGTAAAGAGTGGATTTTTAATCAAAAAGCGTCTTTTTACATTTCATCAACTTTTTATAAAAGCACACAAATTGTAGAGAACTTTGAGGAAGTTAAGTATCAATCTGGTATTGCTGTGGTATTTACTAGCGCTGACAAGGTTTTAAACGCTAAAATTAAAAAAACTATTCCAAGAGATTGATTGGACAAAATACGCAAGTTTAGCGACTAATTCTTGCTATCATTTAGGAAAAAGCCATATTTTTCAAGCCCTACATGATCATTTGGATAGTTTAAAGGATAATTGATGGACTTAGAACAAACTTTTTTAAAAATTATTGAAAAAAACATAAAGAATTGAATTTAGGGCAAGATTACAACGCTATTTTTTCAAAAATTAGAGATTTTGAAGCCAACGCTATAGGGCAGATTGGTGAAGAGTTTTTAAAAAGCGTGCTTAACGCTATAGATGGAGTAATTAACGATGGCATTATTCATGATGAATACGATATTATGACAAAAAGCGGTGTGTCCTTTGAAGTCAAAACAGTGCAAAAAGGCAGAACCAACAACACTTTTTTAGTTCAATGGTATAAACCCACGATACAACTATGATTTTTTGATTTGCTTAGGAGTGTGCGAAGACCAATTGCTTTATAGAATTTTTAAAAAAGATGAAATCCATTACGTTCATAAAGAAAGAAAATACTTTATGAAACAAAATGAATTTAAAAAGCAATTGGTACCAATGAATCCTGATAATCAAGTCAATTATAAGCTCACTCTCAATCTTAAAGAATTGAAAGAAATTACAAACCTCATCAAAGAGTTAGAGAGGGTTTTAGAGTTAGATTAATATTTTTAGATAGAATTGAGTGGATCAAAATGTTTTTAGGAATAAAGTTTGCTTATCTTATCTTTAAGAAATAAAATGAAGTGGAGGATAGGATGTCTAAGATTTCAAATCACTATAACCCGTCTTTGATGATGAGAGATTACCACACCCAAAGGGTTGGTTCGCACGCGAGAAAAGAAGAAAATAAGGAAATTCAAAATCTTTCAGAGAATGATGAAAAGATCAAATTGGCCAAACAAGCTAAGCAGGATAACCTAGCCATAGGGGATTTAGAAAGCCGTCTCAAAAGCTTAAAAGGCATGGATAAAGACGCTAAGGAATTGGTGGGGATTTCTAAATCTTACGCTCATAACAATGAAAAAGATCGAAGCGATTTTGAGCGTTTTAAAAGCCGTTTGGATAAAGCGATTGATTCTTTCAACCAAAAATCAGGCAATGATAGTTTGAAACTCCCTAACAATATTGACATTGACGACACGAAAGCTTTGGAAAAATTTTCAAAATCATTAGAAAGTGAGAAAGAAAACATTCAAAACTCTTTGCACCAGTGGAAAAAACAGCTCGCTGAAACGAATCATTTAAACAAGGAATATAATACCTTAGATAAAACAAGATTGAACGCTCAAAAATTCCAAGATGTCCATGACACAAGCAAGATCACCCCATCTCGCTTGCAAGACTTGCTCGCTTGAAAGAGTTTGCTTATAGCGAGCCTTGTTTAGACGAAGAAGATAAAAAGGCTGTTTTAGAGGTTTTAAATTCCAAACAGCTCACGCAAGGCAAACGCTCTCTTTTGTTTGAAGAAGCTTTGTGCGAGTTTTTGGGCGTTAAGCATGCGTTAGCGTTTAATAGCGCAACTTCAGCCCTTTTAACGCTCTATAGGAATTTTAGCGATTTTAACGCTGATCGTAATGAAATAATCACCACCCCTATAAGCTTTGTAGCGACGGCCAACATGCTCTTAGAGAGCGGTTATAAACCCGTATTTGCCGAAGTCAAAAACGATGGCAATATAGATGAATTGGCCCTAGAAAAGCTTATTACTAAAAAAACCAAAGCCATAGTGAGCGTGGATTATGCCGGTAAAAGCGTGGAAGTAGGAAGCATTCAAAAGCTTTGCAAAAAGCATTCTTTGAGTTTTCTTTCTGACAGCTCGCATGCTTTAGGGAGCGAGTATCAAAACAAAAAAGTAGGAGGCTTTGCGTTAGCGAGCGTGTTTAGTTTCCATGCCATTAAGCCTATCACTACGGCCGAGGGGGGAGCGGTCGTTACTAACGATAGCGAATTGTATGAAAAAATGAAATCGTTTCGCTCTCATGGCATGCTCAAAAAAGATTTTTTTGAAGGCGAAGTCAAAAGCATAGGGCATAATTTCCGCTTGAATGAAATCCAAAGCGCTTTGGGTTTGAGCCAGCTTAAAAAAGCCCCCCTTTTAATGCAAAAAAGAGAAGAAATCGCTCTAGTTTATGACAGAATTTTTAAAAATAACCCTTATTTCACCCCTTTACACCCCTTGTTAAAACATCAAAGCTCTAACCACCTTTACCCTATTTTAATGCGCCAAAAATTTTTTATATTTAAAAAACTCATTTTAGAAAATTTGCACAAGCTTGGCATTTTAGCCCAAGTGCATTACAAGCCCATTTATCAATACCAATTGTATCAACAGCTCTTCAATACAGCCCCATTAAAAAGCACAGAAGATTTTTATAACGCTGAAATTTCCTTGCCTTGTCATGCGAATTTAAATTTAGAGAACGCCAAAGCGATCGCTCATGGCGTTTTAAAAACTTTTGAAAGTTTTAATAGAATAAGTTCCATTTAGGGCTTCAAGTCTTAATCACTAAGAATGGTGCGGAAGAAAGGAATCGAACCTTCATGCCTTGCGGCGCTAGATCCTAAGTCTAGTGCGTCTACCAATTTCGCCACTTCCGCGCACCGCACGCCATCGCATGCACATAAGAGTAGAAAATAAAGAAGCAGTATTTTAGCTGTTTAATCCTTTAAAAATACTGAAAAATTGAAGCTTTTTAAAATTTTGGAGTTTTTTCTGGCTTTAGGGGGTTTTAAATTCTTTTAAGGTATTCTAACGAAACTATATCATTGAGATAGTTTTAAGGAAATTAAGGAACACAATGGAAGTTTCACGCAAGAAAATTTACAACCCCAATTCTACAGAAAGTGTGAATGAAAGAAAGATTTTTGGGGGCAATCCTACAAGCATGTTTGATTTGAATAAAATCAAGTATCAATGGGCGGATCATTTGTGGAAAACGATGCTCGCTAACACCTGGTTTGCTGAAGAAGTGAGCATGAATGATGACAAAAGGGATTATTTGAAATTAAGTGCAGAAGAAAAGATCGGCTATGACAGAGCTTTAGCGCAACTCATTTTTATGGACAGCTTGCAAACCAATAATTTAATTGACAATATCAATCCTTTTATCACCAGCCCCGAAATCAATTTGTGTTTGGTGCGTCAAGCTTATGAAGAAGCCTTACACAGCCATGCGTATGCGGTGATGGTAGAAAGCATTAGCGCCAATACTGAAGAGATTTATGACATGTGGCGTAACGATATGCAATTAAAAAGCAAGAACGATTATATCGCGCAAGTGTATATGGAATTAGCCAAAAACCCCACAGAAGAAAACATTCTCAAAGCGCTTTTTGCTAACCAGATTTTAGAGGGGATTTATTTTTATAGCGGGTTTAGCTATTTTTACACTTTGGCTAGGAGCGGTAAAATGCTAGGATCAGCGCAAATGATTCGTTTTATCCAAAGAGATGAAGTAACGCATTTGATTTTATTCCAAAACATGATCAACGCTTTAAGGAATGAAAGAGCGGATCTATTCACGCCAAAATTGATTAATGAAGTCATAGAAATGTTTAAAAAAGCGGTAGAAATTGAAGCCTCATGGGGGGATTATATCACGCAAGGCAAGATTTTAGGGCTCACTTCAAGCTTGATTGAGCAATACATCCAGTTTTTAGCGGATAGCCGTTTGAGTAAGGTGGGTATCGCTAAAGTTTATGGCGTCCAACACCCCATTAAATGGGTAGAAAGCTTTTCAAGTTTCAATGAACAGCGCTCTAATTTCTTTGAAGCTAGGGTGAGCAATTACGCTAAAGGGAGCGTGAGTTTTGATGATTTTTAAGGGGCTTGTTTGAATAGTATCAAAAACCATTTGATGTGTGAAGAAATCCATAAGCGTTTCAGTTTGCACCCTAAAGTGAGAAAGGCTATGGAAAGCATTGAAAGGGAAATTTTTGTTCCAGCCCCTTTTAAACATTTTGCCTACACTTTAAACGCGCTTTCTATGCAAGCGCAACAATACATTTCTTCGCCCCTAACCGTGGCCAAAATGACGCAATATTTAGAAATCGATCATGTGGATAGCGTGCTAGAAATTGGCTGCGGGAGCGGCTATCAAGCGGCGGTGCTGTCTCAAATTTTCAGGCGCGTTTTTAGCATTGAAAGGATTGAAAGCCTGTATTTAGAAGCGCGTTTACGCCTTAAAAACCTCGGTTTAGACAACGTTCATGTTAAATTCGCTGATGGGAACAAGGGCTGGGAGCAATACGCCCCCTATGATAGGATTTTGTTCTCTGCTTGCGCTAAAAATATCCCTCAAGCGCTTATTGATCAGCTTGAAGAAGGCGGGATATTAGTTGCGCCCATTCAAGAAAACAACGAGCAAGTGATCAAACGCTTTGTGAAACAAAATAACGCCTTGCGCGTCCAAAAAGTGCTAGAAAAATGCTTGTTTGTGCCTGTTGTAGATGGGGTGCAATAAAGAATGAAAAAAGATTAAGGCATGGTTAAACACTATCTTTTCATGGCGGTTTCGCAGGTCTTTTTCTCCTTCTTTTTAGTGCTGTTTTTTATCTCCTCCATTGTGCTATTAATCAGTATCGCAAGCGTAACGCTCGTGATTAAAGTGAGCTTTTTGGATCTGGTGCAACTCTTTTTGTATTCCTTGCCAGGAACCATTTTCTTTATTTTGCCGATCACTTTTTTTGCGGCTTGCGCTTTAGGGCTTTCAAGGCTTAGCTATGACCATGAATTGTTGGTGTTTTTCTCTTTAGGGGTTTCGCCCAAAACAATGACTAAAGTGTTTGTGCCTTTAAGTTTGTTAGTGAGCGCGATTTTATTAGCGTTTTCCCTCATTTTAATCCCCACCTCTAAGAGCGCTTATTACGGGTTTTTGCGTCAAAAAAAGGACAAGATTGACATTAACATCAGAGCGGGTGAATTCGGGCAAAAATTAGGCGATTGGCTCGTGTATGTGGATAAAGCTGAGAACAATTCCTATGATAATTTAGTGCTTTTTTCTAATAAAAGCCTTTCTCAAGAAAGCTTCATTCTGGCCCAAAAAGGCAATATTAACAATCAAAACGGCGTGTTTGAATTGAATTTGTATAACGGGCATGCGTATTTCACTCAAGGCGATAAAATGCGTAAGGTTGATTTTGAAGAATTGCATTTGCGCAACAAGCTCAAGTCTTTCAATTCTAATGATGCGGCTTATTTGCAAGGCACGGATTATTTGGGCTATTGGAAAAAAGCCTTTGGCAAAAACGCTAATAAAAATCAAAAACGCCGTTTTTCTCAAGCGATTTTAGTTTCCTTATTCCCTTTAGCGAGCGTGTTTTTGATCCCCTTATTTGGCATCGCCAACCCACGATTCAAAACGAATTGGAGTTATTTCTATGTCCTTGGAGCGGTTGGGGTTTATTTTTTAATGGTGCATGTGATTTCTACGGATTTGTTTTTGATGACCTTTTTCTTCCCCTTTATTTGGGCGTTTGCCTCTTATTTGTTGTTTAGAAAATTCATTTTAAAGCGTTATTAAATGCGGTGTTTTAAGGCTACTATCGCTTATGATGGGGCGTATTTTTTAGGCTATGCCAAACAGCCTAACAAACTTGGCGTTCAGGATAAAATAGAAAGCGCTTTAAACGCGCTAGGGATTAAAAGCGTTGTGGTTGCGGCTGGGCGCACGGATAAAGGCGTGCATGCGAACAACCAAGCGCTGTCTTTTCACGCTCCAAAACACTGGAGCGCTGATAAATTATTTCATTATCTAGCCCCCAAACTCGCCCCGCATATTGTCTTAAAAAAACTAGAAGAAAAAAACTTCCATGCGCGTTTTGACGCTCAAAAAAGAGCGTATCGTTACCTTTTGACGAAGAATTTAAAAACGCCTTTTTTAGCACCCTATATCGCTTGCGGGGATTATGGCTCACTAGATGCGCTAAACATTGCTTTAAAGCAATTTATAGGTAAGCATGATTTTTCCATGTTTAAAAAAGAAGGCGGCGCTACAACCAACCCTAATCGCATCATCTTTAACGCTTTGGCTTATAAAACCTTTATCATAGGGCATGAGTGCGTGGTGTTTAAAATCATTGGCGATGCGTTTTTACGCTCTAGCGTGCGTTTAATCATTCAAGCGTGCGTTCAATACTCCTTAGAAAAAATCACGCTCGCTGAAATTCAAGCGCAAATCCACAACATCAAAGCCACTATAAGAACGCCCATAATGGCTAATGGCTTGTATTTGCACAGGGTGTATTATTGAAATCTCAAAAGGTGTTCTTCCCAATCTAGAGCGCTTTTGATAATGGTGTCTAGGTTGTTATAAAGGGGTTTGAAAGGGGTGTTTTGTAAGATTTTAGCGTTATTGGCAATAAGGCTTGCCGGATCGCCCTGTCGTTTGTCTAAAATTTCCACTAAAAAATCGTTGTTTGAGATTTCTTTAACCTTTTCTATCACTTCTTTCACGCTATGGCCTTGATTGTAGCCAACATTATAAATCTCGCTCTTATTTTTTTCTAAAAGGGTTTGATAGCTCGCTAAATGCGCGTTAGCCAAATCATCTACATGGATATAATCCCTAATGCAAGTGCCATCTCTAGTGGGGTAGTTAGTGCCAAAAATCCCCATTTTTTTCCTTTTCCCCACCGCGCATTCGCATGCAATTTTGATCAAATGCGTGGCGTTGAGCGTGCGCTGGCCTAAAGTGTAAGGGGTAGTATAATCATTGTGCATGCATGCTCCAGCCACATTGAAATAGCGCAAAATAACGCATTTAAAATCCGATACTTTAGAAGCGTCTAACAAGATCCTTTCACTCATCATTTTAGACGCTCCATAAGGATTAATGGGGTTTAAGGGGCTTTCTTCATTCAAGCTAGAATCAGACTCGCCATAAACCACGGCCGTAGAAGAAAAAATAAAACGCTTGATCGCATGTTTTAAACAAAGTTTGACAAGCTCTAAAGTGTTGAGCGTGTTGTTGGTGTAGTATTCTAAAGGCAAGTGCGTGGATTCTTCTACTGAGATTTTAGCCCCAAAGTGCAAGATGGCTTCAATGGGATCTTTTAATTGTTGCTTATTCAAAAAGGCGTCCAATTTTTGCGTTTCATTCAAATTGGCTTGAACAAACACAACCCTATTAGGGTAGTAACGCTCTAACGCTTTGAGATGCTCTAAAAAACCGGTGCTAAGATCATCTACAATAACGATGTTTTCTTTAGTTTTTTCTAAAAACGCCCTTGCGGTATGCGAGCCTATATACCCGCACGCCCCTGTGAATAATAATGCCATAAAACCCCTTTTGAAATGAAAAAATAACAAGTATTATAACATCTTAATCCCATTTATTGTTTAAGGATTTTTTAAGAAAGTTTAACCTATAATTTCATCTTTATTGGCTTTAAAGGGCTTATAGCTCAGGTGGTTAGAGCGCACCCCTGATAAGGGTGAGGTCGGAGGTTCAACTCCTCCTAAGCCCACCATTTTTTACAACCTTTGGGGAATTAGCTCAGCTGGGAGAGCGCCTGCTTTGCACGCAGGAGGTCAGCGGTTCGATCCCGCTATTCTCCACCATTGTATTTCTCTTTTTTGATACAACTCTTTTCATCAATCGTGTTAATCATGTTTGTTTGGGAAATTCTTGAGCGATTAGATTATCCTTTTTAACACCGCAAGTCTTTTTAATTAAAATTCAAAGATCAAGTTGGATTGAGTTTTTTAGATTTTTGTTTGCCTTGTATATTTTAAAAATCTTGTTCGCTTTGTAATTTCGCAAGCTTTTTGGCTTTGGCTCACTTTAGGGGGCTTAAATGTGTAGGCTCTTTGGTCAATTCGTTTAAATTTTCTGTTCTTTTTAATAAAACCTCTTGACTTGTTAAATCTTTTTGAGATAGTATCTCTTTAAATAAGAGTGCTAGGTAGTGGTCTAGCATCCCTAAAATCTGTAAAGTTCCTATCGCTATAAAAATCAAAAATCTTATTTCCATTGTTTAAATCATCTACCACTAACCTAAGCTTAACGCCGCTATTGACTCTTTCAATAATTTCAAGCGTGTTGTTACTAAATTGTGGGTTTTGAGCGCTTCATTCTTTCTTTATTGTCCCAATTCAAGCCTTTCGTTAAGGCTTTATAAAAAATGTTAGAAACCCTTACAAAACAAGCTAATATATTCCATTCAATTTATTTCAAGGACAAACAAACATGAAAAAATTTCTTTATACCCTACTTGCGCTTCCTTTAATCGGCCTTTTAACAACCTACCTCATCCTTTTTACAGAATGGGGGAATAAAATCATCGCTTCGTATATAGAGAAAAAAATCAACCCAAACGAGCGCTACTTGAGCGTTAAAACCTTTAAATTGAGGTTCAACTCTTTGGATTTTAAAGCTCAAGCTAACGATGATTCCACGCTCATTCTTAAGGGGGATCTTTCACTTTTAAAGCAAAGCGTGGATTTGAATTACCATATAGATATTAAAAATTTACGCTCTTTCAAAGAATGGATACCCTACCCTTTAAGGGGGGCTGTTATGACTTCTGGGAATATTAAAGGGCATAGAAAAGCCCTGGTGATTCAAGGCGTCTCTAATGTCGCTCAATCCCACACTACCTACAACGCCCTTTTAGATGATTTCAAGCTTTCTCACTTAAGTTTGAACGCAAAAGACGCCAATTTAGAAGATTTGCTTTATTTAATCAATCGCCCCGCTTATGCGAACGCAAGAGCGTCCTTACAAGCGGATTTTAACTCTCTAAAGCCTTTAGAAGGGCATTTGATCCTAACAGCCAATAACGCTTTAATCAATAACGCCCTAATCAATCAAATTTTTCATTTAAACCTTAAAGACGCGCTTGTTTTCAACCTCTCGCATTCAAGCGATTTTAAAGAGAACAAAGCCATCAGCGATACCACCCTAACTGGCCCTTTAGCCAATTTTACAGCCCTAAAAAGCGAATATCTTTTCTCTGCTTTAAAACTCAACGCCCCCTACACTTTAGAAATACCCAACCTGGCCAAACTCCCAAACATTACCAACCACCCCCTAAAAGGGAGTTTGACTTTAAAAGGCACTATAGAGCAAAGCCCCAAGCTCTTAAAAGTCAGCGGCCATTCAAATTTATTGGACGGTGCATTGGATTTCACGCTTTTAAATAAAGATTTGAAAGCCCGTTTTTCCAATATTTCCACTTTAAAAGCTTTAGATTTATTCAATTACCCTAAGTTTTTCCAATCCATTGCAGACGCTAATTTGGATTATGACCTTAGCGCTAAGCAAGGCGTATTGAAAGCCAATCTCAAAAACGCAAGATTCCTCAAAAGTGCATTCAGCGATTTCCTCTACTCCATTTCTCAATTTGATATTACTAAAGAAATCTATAACGATGCCAATCTGGTAAGCCAAATCAACCAGCAACGCCTGCTCTCTGATTTGAGTTTAAAAAGCCCCAAAACCCAATTGAAAATCCATAACGGCTTATTGGATTTAAACACCAAACAAATGGACATGCTCATGGATGCGGAAATTTTAAAATTCATTTTTAAAATGAAACTTCAAGGTAACATGCACCAGCCAAAATTTTCTCTCATTTTAAACGAAAAAGCCATTCAGCAAAACCTGCAACAAGGCTTGAAAGAAATCCTTAAAAACGACACCCTTAAAAAAGGTTTAGATCATTTGCTTAAAGATGATAAGCTCAAAAAAAAGCTTGAAAAAGGGCTTAAGGGGCTTTTTTAAAATTTTAAAGGATAGAAATGGCACACATTTTAGTTAGCGGAGCGACTTCAGGGTTTGGGCTAGAAATCGCTAAAGCGTTTTTACAAAAAAACCATGTGGTTTTTGGCACAGGGAGGCGAAAAGAGAATTTACAAAAATTGCAACTCGCTTATCCCAAGCGTTTCATTCCCTTGTGTTTTGATCTTAGAAACAAGCTTGAAACTAAGCGAGCGCTAGAAACTATTTTTTCTATGACGGATCGCATTGACGCTCTAATCAATAACGCCGGCTTAGCGCTAGGCTTGAACAAGGCTTATGAATGCGAGTTAGACGACTGGGAAATCATGATAGATACGAATATCAAGGGGTTGTTGTATCTCACTCGTTTGATCTTGCCCTCTATGATAGAGCATGACCAAGGGACCATCATCAATCTTGGTTCTATCGCTGGCACTTACGCCTATCCTGGAGGGAATGTCTATGGAGCGAGCAAGGCGTTTGTGAAGCAATTTTCTTTAAATTTGCGAGCGGATTTGGCTGGCACTAACATTAGAGTGAGTAATGTTGAACCCGGCTTGTGCGGCGAAACCGAATTCAGTATGGTGCGCTTTAAAGGCGATAAAATAAAAGCCCAATCTGTCTATGAAAACACCATTTACCTCAAACCACAAGATATTGCCAACATCGTGCTATGGATTTACGAACAACCCTTGCATGTCAATATCAACCGCATAGAAATCATGCCCATAAGCCAAACTTTCGCTCCCCTACCCACCCATAAAAACCCTTAAGGGGTTTTAAATAAATTTAAACTTTAACAACTTTTAACTTATCTTCAAAAAAAGGATTTTGGCTACTTTATTTTAGACTTATTATCTTAAGAGAATAAGAAGTGTTTTGAAACAATCCTCCCTAAAATCCCCCCAATCCCCCAAAAGACCGCTTTTTAAAGCTATTTGATCAAGCCTTATTCAAACTAAGCTTTGATCTTAAGCTGCTTGAGAAGATCGCATGCCCCTTTAGCGCCTAATTTACAGCCTTTTTTAAAGTTCTCTATGGCTTGCTTTTCATTCCTTGTTACGCCTTCGCCATTGTATTGCATGGCCCCTAAATTGAAACACCCTCCGCCATTTTGCATCTCGCATGCTTTAGAATAACGATCGAGTGCCTCTTTAAAATTCTTCGCCACGCCATCGCCATGATGATACATATTCCCTGCGTTAAAGCACCCCGGGCTGTCTTTTAACCCGCAAGCTTTGTCATACGAAGCGAGTGCCTTTTTCAAATCTTTAGGTGCGCCTCTGCCTGCATCATACAAGCTCCCTAGTATTGTGCAACCATCGCCATCGTTTAAATCGCAAGCTTTAGTAAAATATTCTACCGCTTTTTTAAAATCCCTAGTTACCACTTTACCATCATGATAAATCCCCCCTAAGCTCGCGCACCCTTCAGCGTATTTCAAATCGCACGCTTTAGAATAGTATTGTAGGGCTTTATTGGTGTTTTGGGACACGCCTTGCCCGCTGTAATATAAATTCCCTAGCAAATGACACCCATTGCTGTAATCCAAATCGCAAGCTTTAGCGTAAAATGAAGCGGCTTTTTTCAAGTTCTTTTCCACCCCTTGCCCTTGATAATAAAGCACCCCTAAATTAAAACACCCGCTATTTTCTTTCAAATCGCACGCTTTTTCAAAATATTTCTTAGCTTGAGTGAAATCTTGCTCTTTGTAGCTCTTTGCCCCCAAACCCACAAGCTCTTTAGGGTCTTGCTCTGCCATTAGCCCCCCTAAACACAACGCACCCAAACACAAAACCCTAAAAAGGGATTTTTTGACATTTTCTAACATGATGTATCTCCTTATTAAAAATTTTATTATAGTGTTATTAAGCAAATACAAAGTGCCATGATCTCTTTATTATCTTAAAGCTAACGCCCTCTTACAAATTTCTGTGATCTTATCCCACTCTTTGTTTTGAATTAAATCTTTAGGGGTAAGCCAGCTCCCCCCCACGCACAAAACATTTTCTAAATTCAAATAAGAACGCATGTTATCTGCGCTAATCCCCCCAGTGGGGCAAAATTTTACCCCTTTAAAAGGGCCGTTAAAAGCGTTTAAAAGTTTAACGCCCCCGCAATACTCCGCCGGGAAAAATTTCAAAGCGTTATAGCCCAATTCTAAAGCTTGCATGACTTCACTGCTGCTAGAAACCCCGGGTATTAGGGGCATGTCTTTTTTCTTTGCGTGTTCTAAAAGCTTTATCGTAAGACCCGGGCTAATCAAAAACTCTGCCCCCCTATTTTGAGCCTGCTCTAATTGAGTAAGATTTAAAATCGTGCCAGCGCCCACATGCATTTTTGGCACATTCTTAGCGATAAGCTCTATGGCTTCTAAAGCGCAACTGGAGCGCAAAGTTACTTCTATGATTGGAATACCCCCCTCTATCAGGCTTTGCGCTAAAGGCACAGCGTCTTTTATATTTTCAATCACCACCACAGGGACAATGGGGCTGATTTGTAAAACCTCTATTATTTTATCTTGCATTTTATCTCCTTTATATTTTTATACCTTTATGCCAAAACTCATGCCGCCCTCTTCAGCCGTATTAACATTCAATCTCAAGCTTGTAAACAATTCCCTACCCAGCCCAAAAGTAGGCTTTTCTAAATTTTCTAAGGTTTCTAAAAACAAGGGGTTGATGCCCCTATTTTCAAAATCCTTTTCAAGCACATTCAAGGCGTTATTAGGAGCATCTAATTCTATCCAATCGCCATCTTTAATCTTAATGATCGCCCCATTTAACGCTCCCTCAGGGCTTAAATGGATCGCACTAGGCACTTTCCCGCTCGCCCCGCTCATGCGCCCATCCGTAACAAGCGCGACCTTATAGCCCATATCCTGCAAAGCCCCTAAATTCGTGGTGAGTTTGTGCAATTCTGGCATGCCGTTAGATTTAGGCCCTTGGAAAGGCAAGACAGCGACAAAATCCCTTTCTAATTCTTTATTTTTAAAGCGTTCTAAAAACTCGCTTTGGGTTTTAAAAACAATCGCTCTGGCCTTAACTTTCCTATGCTCATCTTTAATGGCTGAGATTTTAATCACGGCCCGCCCCAAATTACCCTTTAAAATTTTAAGCCCCCCATTAGCGGCAAAAGGCTCACTAACAGGGCGTAAAATATCCGTATTCAGGCTATGACTAACAGCGTCTTTATACACCAAGTGGTCGTTTTCTAAAAAGGGGGTTTTGGTGTAATTTTGCATGCCTTTTTGCGTTTCTGTATCCATAATGGTATGAGTGTCTTCAAATAAAAGCCCCTCTTTTAACAATTCTTTGATCACAAACGCTAAGCCCCCACAGGCTTCAAAAGCGTTCACATCCGCTGATCCGTTAGGATAGACTTTAGCTAAAAGGGGTATGAGGTTAGAAACTGCGTCAAAATCGTCCCAATTGAGGATCACCCCACAAGATCTAGCGATAGCGATCAAATGTAAAGTGTGGTTAGTAGAACCTCCTGTTGCCATTAAACCTATAAGAGCGTTAAGAATGCTTTTTTCATCAATGAGTTTGGCTAAGGGCAGGACTTTCCCGCTCGCTAATCTTTTGGCACTCTCTTCTACTAAAACCTTTCTTAAGGGGTTGTTAGGGTTGATAAAACTAGAATTAGCCACATGCAACCCCATAAACTCCATCATCATTTGGTTGGAATTAGCCGTGCCATAAAAAGTGCAAGTGCCCACATCATGATAGCTTTGCATTTCCACTTTTAAAAGCTCTTCTCTGTTGATCTTTCCCATTGCAAAATCCTGGCGCGCTTTGGCTTTTTTATAATTTTCTATCCCGCTCACCATAGGCCCGCTTGGCACAAACACGCTCGCTAAATTCCCAAAGCTTAACGCTCCTATGAGCAAGCCTGGCACGATTTTATCGCACACGCCCAAAAAAAACGCCCCGTCAAAAACATTATGGCTTAACCCTACGGCGGTGCTTAATGCGATCACATCTCTGCTGAACAAGCTCAATTCCATTCCCTCATAACCTTGCGTGATACCATCACACATCGCTGGCACGCCACTAGCGACGCTCGCATAAGCGTTATGCTCTTGCAACTCTTTTTTAATCAAATCAGGGTAATTTTTAAAAGGTTGGTGGGCTGAAAGCATGTCATTATAAGCGGTGATAATCGCAAAATGCTTTCTTTTATGCGAACCTAAAGGCATTTTTAAATGCTCTGGCATGCTCGCCGTAACATGCGCAATATTCGCGCAACCCAAGCTCTCAATCTTGGGCTGGTTTTTAGGGTTAAAGATATTTTCTAAATAAAGCTCTCTGGTTTTTTTGCTACGCTCTGTAATTTTTTCTTTGATTTGTTCTAAAGAATGCTTAGGCATGAACACCCCTTCAATTAAGATTTAATATATAATAATAACTTAAAAACACTCTAAAAGGGTTATTGATGCTGGATTTTGATTTGGTTCTTTTTGGCGCGACTGGGGATTTAGCCATGCGAAAGCTCTTTGTTTCGCTCTATGAAATTTATACCCATTATGGTTTTAAAAACGATTCTAGGATTATCGCATCGGGGCGTAAGGAGCTATCCAATGAAGAGTTTTTAGCGCTCCTTTGTGAAAAGACACAACTGCATTCAAGAGAAAAGGGTGAGGGATTTTTAGCCCATATCAGTTATTTGCACGTCCGTTTGGATAACCCTAAAGACTTTGAAGAATTGAGTAAAATCGCTACAAAAAATAAGCCCTTGATTTTCTACTTTTCTATCTCCCCTAGTTTTTTTGCAACGACCGCTCAAAATTTAGCCCAAAATGCGCTCAATCACGCTAACACTCGTTTGATTTTAGAAAAACCTTTAGGGCATAACTTAAAGACTTGCAAAGAGATTTTCCAAAGCATTAGCGCTTTTTTTAAAGAAGAACAAATCTTTAGAATCGATCATTATTTAGGGAAAAAGGGCGTTCAAAATATCCTTGAATTGCGCCTGAATAACCCTATCTTAAACATTTTATGGGATCAAATCAGCGCGGTTGAAATCTGCGTGTATGAGACTTTGGGGGTGGAAGAAAGGGGCGAATTTTACGATAAAATCGGGGCTTTAAGGGATATGGTTCAAAACCATCTCTTGCAAGTTTTATCCCTTATCGCTACAGATTTACCCAACGATTTAAAAGACTTGAGAAAAGAAAAAATCAAAGTTTTAAAAACCTTACAACCCCCCAAAGATTTTAAAAAACAGGTTATTCGGGCCCAGTATCAAGGCTATAAGAGTGAAAATAAGGTCAATAAAGAGAGCCAGACAGAGACTTTTGTCGCTATTAAAGCCTTTTTGGATACGCCTAAATTTAAAGGCGTGCCTTTCTACCTTAAGCACGCTAAAAAAATGCCCCACAACCAAGCGAGCGTGAAAATCCATTTTAATGCAGTCAATACGCTGGAATTTTTCCTCTCTCAAGATAAAATCACCCTCACCCTACAAGATCATCAAAACCCCCTTATTTTAGAAACCCACAACAAACAAGAATTTTTACAGCCCTACGCTAAATTGCTCTATGATGCGATACAAAATAACCACAATAATTTCGCCCACCAGTTGGAATTAGAAGCGTCATGGGTTTTTATTGACACGCTCATAGAGGGTTTTATCAATAACGCCACGCCCTTATATTCCTATGAAAGCCACAATCTCAACGAATCAGAATTTTTAAAACCACTCTATCAATAAAGGGATTTCATGGGTTATCAATTGTTTGAATTTGAAAATTTAGAAGATTGCCACAGGGCTTTAATAGAGCGTTTTAAAGAATTTTTTAACAACGCCTTAAAAAAGTATCATCAAGTTTCTGTCGCTTTTTCTGGGGGCCGTTCGCCCATTAGCTTGTTGCAAAAATTGAGCGTTTTAGATCTCAAATGGCATGAGTGTTTAGTCAGTTTAGTAGATGAACGCATTATAGACACAAGCCACAAGGATAGCAACACCAAATTATTGCATGACTACTTGTTGCAAAATAACGCCTTAAAAGCTTCTTTCACCCCGCTTTTGCCCAAAAAGATTTCTAGCGATACAAACGAACTTTTAGATTTTGCTAACCAGCATTTCAAACAGCCCCATTTAGCCATTTTGGGCATGGGGACTGACGGGCATACGGCTAGCCTTTTTCCTGAAACGAGCGCTTTTTTAAACGAAGAAAAAGAAAATATCGTTTTGACTAAGCCCGCTAACGCTCCTTATGAGCGCTTAAGCATGTCTATCAACGCCTTAGAAAATTGCGAAAAACTTTTCTTAAGCATTAGTGGGGTAGAAAAAAGGGAGGTTTTAGAAAAAGCTTTAAAAGAAAACGCCCCCTATTCTCTGCCGATTGCTCGGATTTTACATTCTAAAAAAGTTACCACGGAGGTGTTTTATGCCAAAAACTGAAACTTACCCAAGACTCTTAGCCGATATTGGCGGCACGAACGCACGCTTTGGTTTGGAAGTCGCCCCACGACAGATTGAATGCGTTGAAGTCTTGAGGTGCGAAGATTTTGAAAGCTTGAGCGATGCGGTGCGATTTTACCTTTCTAAATGCAAAGAAAGCCTTAAACTGCGCCCTATTTATGGCTCTTTTGCTGTGGCTACGCCCATTATGGGGGATTTTGTCCAAATGACTAACAACCACTGGACTTTTTCTATTGAAACGACACGGCAATGTTTGACTTTACAAAAATTGCTTGTCATCAATGATTTTGTCGCGCAAGCCTATGCCATTAGCGCGATGCAAGAAAACGATCTGGCCCAAATAGGCGGGATTAAGTGCGAAATCAACGCCCCTAAAGCGATTTTAGGGCCAGGAACGGGGCTTGGGGTAAGCACTCTTATCCAAAACAGCGATGGCTCTTTGAAAGTCTTACCCGGTGAAGGAGGGCATGTGAGCTTTGCCCCTTTTGATGATTTAGAAATTTTAGTGTGGCAATACGCCCGCTCTAAATTCAACCATGTGAGCGCGGAAAGGTTTTTGAGCGGGAGCGGCTTGGTGCTGATTTATGAAGCTTTATCCAAACGAAAAGGCTTAGAAAAAGTGGCGAAATTGAGCAAGGCTGAATTGACCCCACAAATCATTAGCGAACGCGCTTTGAATGGGGATTACCCTATATGCCGATTGACTTTGGATACTTTTTGTTCCATGCTAGGCACGCTTGCTGCTGATGTGGCTCTCACTTTGGGGGCTAGAGGGGGCGTGTATTTGTGTGGGGGGATTATCCCACGATTCATTGATTATTTTAAAACTTCGCCCTTTAGAGCGCGTTTTGAAACGAAAGGGCGCATGGGAGCGTTTCTCGCTTCTATCCCTGTGCATGTCGTGCTGAAAAAAACCCCGGGACTTGATGGGGCGGGCATTGCGTTAGAGAATTATTTACTGCATGATAGAATTTAGCAAATAGTAGCGCTTTAAGATAAAAGCGATTAGCGCAAGGGGTGCGTTTGAGCGCGCCAAGCAACGATACCATATAACCAACAGCTACAAAATTAGTTAAACCTATAGAAACATAAGCAAACCATAAAAACGATACAATAGCGGTATTTTAATCAAACAAGGAGTTTTAATGAGAGTTCAATCTAAAGGTTTTGCTATTTTTTCTAAAGACGGGCATTTCAAACCCCATGATTTTAGCCGCCATGCTGTAGGCCCTAAAGATGTGTTGATTGACATTCTTTATGCAGGGATTTGCCATAGCGATATTCATAGCGCTTATAGCGAATGGAAAGAAGGCATTTATCCTATGATTCCTGGACATGAAATTGCTGGGGTCATCAAAGAAGTGGGTAAGGAAGTTAAGAAATTTAAAGTTGGCGATGTGGTGGGCGTGGGCTGTTTTGTCAATTCATGCAAAACATGTAAGCCCTGTAAAGAACACCAAGAGCAATTTTGCGCCAACCATAAAACGGTGTTCACTTATGATTGTTTGGATTATTTCCATGACAATGAACCCCACATGGGCGGATACTCTAATAATATTGTCGTGGATGAAAACTATGTGATTAGCGTGGATAAAAACGCTCCTTTAGAAAAAGTAGCCCCCTTGCTTTGCGCAGGCATCACCACTTATTCGCCTTTAAAATTTTCTAAGGTTACTAAAGGCACAAAAGTGGGCGTCGCTGGGTTTGGCGGGCTAGGAAGCATGGCGGTCAAATACGCTGTGGCTATGGGGGCTGAAGTGAGCGTTTTTGCAAGAAACGAACACAAAAAGCAAGACGCTTTAAATATGGGGGTTAAACATTTCTATACAGACCCTAAACAATGCAAAGAAGAAAAAGAAGAATTGGATTTTATCATTTCAACCATTCCTACCCATTACGATTTAAAAGACTATCTCAAGCTCTTAACTTATAGCGGCGAATTAGCCCTTGTGGGACTCCCTCCTGTAGAAGTCGCTCCAGCACTCAATGTTTTTGAATTTATCCATTTGGGCAATCGCAAGGTTTATGGCTCATTGATTGGGGGCATTAAAGAAACCCAAGAGATGATGGATTTTTCTATCAAACACAATATTTACCCTGAAGTGGATTTGATTTTAGGCAAGGATATTGACACGGCTTATCACAACCTAACCCATGGAAAAGCGAAATTCCGCTATGTGATTGACATGAAAAAATCGTTTGATTAAAAGTTTTGGCTCTAGTTCTTTTTTAAGAGCTTGAGTTGGATTAGGATTTTTTTGGTTAGCACATGGAGTTTTAGAAATTTAAGGGTTTTACTAATAGAGCTCTTGAGCGGTATTGAAATGCAGTATTTGAATAGTCTTCGCCTTGCGTTTTGGGGAATCTCATGAATGTGTAAAAAATAATGTTTTAAAAACGTCTTAAAAGCGTCATGGGCAATCTGTTCTTCTGCTTTCCATAAAGGAAAGTAGTAATGATAAGCGGCAATGCTATGGTAGTAATGCCATTTTTCTCCACCTATCCCCCCACCCCCTGTGATCAAATAAGACCAATCGCTCATAAAGGGGGTTTTAGCCAAAGCGTTCAGCCACAAATCCGCTTTCAAACCAAAAGGATAGTCCCAAGGTTTGATTTGAAAATAAGGATGAGAGTCGTATTGTATAACGATAGGTTCTCTTAGGGCTTGTTTAATGGTGTCATGATAAATTGCATTAGCCACGCCCTTTAAATGCTCTTCAGAAAGGCTATAATAGTGTGGGAAGATACAATACTCTATTTTTAATGGCGCGATCTTTGAACGACAAAATTCTGTCAATTGCGGTTCTTTATCTATTTTTTGCATGCGTATGGTTTCTAATATTTTTTTACAAAATTGATTTTTTCGCTGATAAGTTAAGTTGCAATAAAAAAAGCCTTCATACGGGTATATTTTGTCATAAACCCCATAAAAATAATTCTCATCATCTTCTTTAATGTTTAAGAAATCAGCGCTAAATTCATTGCAAAAGATAACGTCCACATCGCTCCACAC
>NZ_SHOW01000008.1:0-54100 GCF_011175115.1 Helicobacter pylori
AACACGAGATCGTTAAGATTTTGGACGCCTTCACAGAATTAAACACAGAATTAAACACAGAATTAAAAGCGCGAAAAAAGCAATACCAATATTATCAAAACATGCTTTTAGACTTTAAGGACATCAAACAAAGCCACAAAGACGCAAACATTAGCGCAAAAACCTACCCTAAACGCTTAAAAACCTTACTCCAAACCTTAGCGCCTAAGGGGGTGGAGTTTAGAAAGTTGGGGGAGGTGCTAGAATACGATCAACCCAATCAATATTGTGTAACGAGTAAAGAATTTGATAAAAGTTATCCTACCCCCGTTTTAACCGCAGGAAAAACCTTTATTTTAGGTTATACAAACGAAAAAGACAATATTTATCAAGCGAGTAAAAACGCTCCGGTTATCATCTTTGACGATTTCACAACAGCGACCCAATGGGTTGATTTCCCTTTTAAAGTAAAATCAAGCGCTATGAAAATCTTATTCCCAAAAAATCCTATAATCAACATCAGATTTATCTTTTTTTACATGCAAACTATTCCTTATAATATCGGTGGGGAACATGCAAGGCATTGGATTTCTCGCTATTCACAATTAGAAGTCCCCATCCCGCCCCTAGAGATCCAACAAGGGATCGTTAAGATTTTGGATCAATTTTCACTTTTAACCACCGATTTATTAGCCGGTATCCCCGCTGAAATAAAAGCCCGAAAAAAGCAATACGAATATTACCGAGAAAAATTACTGACTTTCAAACCCCTAACCCCACTAAATAGCAAAGAGCTTGCGTAAGCAAGCGATAGCCTCTTGAAAAAAGCGGTCTTGGGGGGTTAGGGGGATCTTAAGGGGGTTAAGGGGGAGAATTATTTCAAAATACCCCCCTATCCCCTTATAAAAAGAATTTGAAATATTTTTTAAAAGGAATGACATGAATTATGAGATTATCGCAGAAAGCAATGAAAGCACCGTGATGGCCGAGTATCATAGCGATAATGAAAAGAAAAGCGCTTATGAGAGCGAAGCAGAGCTAGAAAGGGCGTTTATTAAGCTTTTAGAAAAACAAGGCTATGAATTCAAAAAAATCCACAACGAAAAAGAATTAAAAGACAATTTAAAAGAGCAGTTAGAAAAGCTTAACGATCATTATTTCACGCCCAAAGAATGGGACGCTCTTTATTTTCAATTCATCGCTAATAAAAACGAAGATTATAAGGCTAAAACAAAAAAAATCCAAGAAGATCCGATTTTTAATTTAACCCTTGAGAATGGGAAAACCAAAAACGTTAAAATCATTGATAAGAAAAATATCCATAGAAACGCCTTGCAAGTGATCCACCAATACAGCAATAAAGGGGGGAAATATCAAAACCGCTATGACGTGAGCGTCCTTGTGAATGGCTTGCCTTTAGTGCATGTGGAATTGAAAAGAAGAGGCGTGGCGATTAGAGAGGCGTTCAATCAAATCAAGCGCTACAAAAGGGATAGTTTTAGCGCTGAAGACGGGCTTTTTGATTTCGTGCAGATTTTTGTTATCAGTAACGGCACGAGTAGTAAATACTATTCAAACACCACCAGAATAGCCCAACTGGAAAAAAACCATAAAGCCGATACTTTTGAATTCACGAATTACTGGGCGGACAGCAAGAATCACAATATTGAGGATTTAATGGATTTTGCCCAGTCGTTTTTTGCAAAGCGCAGCCTTTTGAACGTTTTAACGCGCTATTGCGTTTTCACAAGCGATGAGGTTTTATTGGTGATGCGGCCTTATCAAATCGTGGCGGCCGAAAGGATTTTGGAAAAAATCAAAACCGCGCAAAATAGTAAAACTTATGGGAAAAGTCAAAATGGAGGCTATATCTGGCACACCACAGGGAGCGGTAAAACCTTAACGAGCTTTAAAAGCGCCACTTTAGCTAAAGAATTAGAGAGCGTTTCAAAGGTTTTGTTTGTGGTGGACAGGAAGGATTTAGACTATCAAACCATGAAAGAATACGATAAATTCCAAAAAGATTGCGCTAATTCCAACACAAGCACTAAGATTTTAAAACAACAGCTTGAAAACCCTAATGCTAAAATCATTATCACCACGATCCAAAAATTAGACAAATTCGTTAAATCCCACCTTAAAGGGCATGCGATTTTTAATGAAGAGGTTGTGATGATTTTTGATGAATGCCACAGGAGTCAGTTAGGCTCCATGCATCAAGCCATCACTAAAGCGTTTAAAAAATACCACCTTTTTGGCTTTACTGGCACGCCCATTTTTGCAGCTAATTGCGATAAAAACAACCCGTTAGGCACGACAGAGCAAAAGTTTGGGAAATGCCTCCACCAATACACCATTATTGATGCGATCAGGGATAAAAACGTTTTGCCCTTTAGAGTGGAATACCACAACACCATTAAAGCTAAAGAGGGCATTATAGATAATAAAGTTAGAGCGGTTGATGAAAAAAACGCCCTTTTGGATACCAGAAGGATCAAAGAAATTACTAAATGCATTTTAGAGCGTTTTAATCAAGCCACTAAAAATAAAAAATTCAATTCCATTCTGGCATGCTCTAGCATAGAAGCGCTGAAAAAATACTACCAAGCTTTTAAAGAAGAAAAACACGACCTTAAAATCGCTGCCATTTTTAGCTATAGCGCTAATGAAGAAATTGAAGCGCTAGAAGATGAAAACAATGAAAGCGCTAGCGGGCTAGACAAAAGCTCAAGGGATTTTTTAGAGGGCGCGATTGCGGATTATAACGGGATGTTTAAAACTTCTTTTGACACTTCGGATCAAAAATTCCAAAGCTATTATAAGGATCTTTCTCAAAAAATGAAAAATCGTGAAATCGATCTTTTACTGGTGGTGAATATGTTTTTGACCGGGTTTGACGCTACAAGGCTTAATACCCTTTGGGTGGATAAAAATCTCAAATACCATGGGCTAATTCAAGCTTTTTCACGCGCAAACCGCATTCTAGATAGCGTTAAAACGCATGGGAATATCGTGTGTTTTAGGGATTTAGAGCAGGATCTAAATGACGCGCTCATGCTTTTTGGCAACAAGGACGCTCAAACTATTGCGCTATTAAGAAAATATGAAGATTATTTGAAAGGCTACACGGATAATCATAAAGAATACGAGGGCTATGAGGGTTTGATTGGAAGGCTTTTAACCGAATTCCCGTTAAAAGAGCCCATCATTTCAGAAAGCCAGAAAAAGGATTTCATCAAGCTTTTTGGCAAGATTTTGAAATTGGAAAATATTTTAAACAGCTTTGAAAATTTCAACAAAGACGATTACATCAACCCGAGGGATTTTCAAGATTATCAAAGCAAATACCTTGATTTTTACGATGAAATGAGGCCAGAAAAAGGGAGGGATAAAGAAGAGATTAATGATGATTTGATTTTTGAAATTGAACTCATTAAGCAAGTGGAAGTCAATATTGACTATATTTTGAATTTGATTGAAGAGTTCGCTAAAGAGGATGATTTAGAAATTCAAGGCGTTAAAACCAAAATAGAGCCAATCATCAACTCCAGCATAGAGTTAAGGAATAAAAAAGATTTGATCATGGGTTTCATTGACAAATACAACAAAGACCAAGAAGTCCATGCGTATTTTCAAGACTATATCCACCAAAAAAGAGAAGAGGAATTCCAAAAGATCATAGAAGAAAACCGCTTGAATGAAGAAAAAGCCTATTCGTTCATGCAGCATGCCTTTAAAGGAGGTGAAATCAATTTCAGCGGGACAAAATTCCCTGAAATCATTGAAGAAAAACCCTCCAGGTTTGACAAAAATTCGCGCTATCAAGAGGTGAAAGAAAAAGTCGCTGCAAGCCTTTCTAATTTTTTCCACCGCTTTTATGATCTCACTAGCGCTATATTTAAGAAAAATGGGGTTAAAAAAGATGAGGTTAATGAAAAATAGTTCATGAACGCTTTTGTATTAAAACTCAAAAAAAGCACCGTTTAATGGATTTTTGTAAAATAAAAGAAATTTTAGGAGGCTTGTGGTGTTGAAAGAATTACGACAAAAACGCCCTTTAGTGCATAATATCACCAATTATGTGGTGGCGCAATTTGTGGCTAATGGTTTGTTAGCCTTAGGGGCATCGCCTTTAATGAGTGATGCGATTGATGAGATGCAAGATTTAGCGAAAATTTCTGACGCACTCGCTATTAATATTGGCACCCTTAATGATCGCACCATTTTATGCGCTAAAGAGGCGATCAAATGTTACAAGGCTTTGAATAAACCCATTGTGTTAGATCCTGTGGGGTGTTCAGCGAGCGCTTTGCGCTATAACACAAGTTTAGAGTTTTTAGAAAGCAAAGGGGTTAGCGCGCTTAGGGGCAATGCTGCCGAATTAGGCTCTTTAGTGGGTATTTCTTGTGAAAGTAAGGGGCTAGACTCTCACCATTCCAATACGCCTGTAGAAATAATCAAACGAGCGGCTCAAAAATATTCCGTGATAGCGGTGATGACGGGTAAAATAGATTACGTGAGCGATGGGGAAAAAGTTTTGAGTATTACTGGGGGGAGCGAGTATTTGACTGCAATTACAGGGGCTGGGTGTTTGCATGCGGCGGCGTGTGCGAGCTTTTTAAGTTTGAAAAAAGACCCCCTAGATTCTATGGCGCAACTTTGCGCTTTCTATAAACAAGCCGCTTTTAATGCGCAAAAAAAAGCGTTGGAAAATAACGGCTCTAATGGTTCGTTCTTGTTTTATTTTTTAGACGCTCTAAGTTTGCCCATAGAGTTAGAAAATAGCCTTATTAAGGAAGAGTTGTGAAAGTTTATCCGCAAGTTTTAAGCATTGCTGGCAGCGATAGCGGTGGGGGCGCTGGGATACAAGCTGATTTGAAAGCGTTCCAAACTTTGGGCGTGTTTGGGACAAGCGTGATCACTTGCATCACCGCGCAAAACACACAGGGCGTGCATGGGGTTTATCCGTTGAGCGTTGAGAGCGTAAAAGCGCAAATCTTAGCCATTAGAGATGATTTTTCTATCAAAGCGTTCAAAATGGGAGCGTTATGCAATAATCAAATCATTGAATGCGTGGCGGACACTTTAGAAACTTGTGATTTTGGGTTGTGCGTTTTAGATCCGGTGATGGTGGCAAAGAATGGGGCTTTGCTTTTAGAAGAAGAGGCGATTTTAAGCTTAAAAAAACGCCTTTTACCTAAAGCCAATTTACTAACCCCTAACCTCCCTGAAGTCTATGCGCTCACAGGCGTTCAAGTGCGAGATGATAAAAGCGCTTCAAAAGCGATGGGTATTTTAAGGGATTTAGGCGTTAAAAACGCTGTGATTAAGGGGGGGCATACAGAGCGTTTTCAAGGAGAATTTAGCAACGACTGGGTGTTTTTAGAAGATATTGAATTTATCCTAAACGCCAAGCGATTCAACACGAAAAACACGCATGGCACAGGTTGTGTTCTGTCTAGCTTGATAGTGGGCTTACTCGCTCAAGGGTTGGATTTGAAAAACGCTATTTCAAAGGCTAAAGAGCTTTTAACTATCATCATTCAAAACCCTTTAAACATTGGGCATGGGCATGGGCCTTTGAATTTATGGAGCGTTAAAGAGCTTGTTTGATGCGAATTGTTTGAAGCTCATGTTTGTGGCTGGATCACAAGACTTCTACCACATAAAGGGCGGCAAAAACGATAGGATAAACGCGCTTTTAGACGCTTTAGAACTAGTTTTACAATCTAAAATCACAGCGTTTCAATTCCGCCAAAAAGGCGATTTAGCCCTACAAGATCCTATTGAAATCAAACAATTAGCCCTAAAGTGTCAAAAATTATGCCAAAAATACGGCGTGCCTTTTATTGTCAATGATGAGGCAAAACTCGCGCTAGAATTAAAGGCTGATGGCGTGCATGTGGGGCAAGAAGACATGGCTATAGAAGAGGTAATGACTTTATGCAAAAAGCGCCTTTTTATAGGTTTGAGCGTCAATACTTTAGAGCAAGCTATAAAAGCGCGCCATTTAGACGGCGTAGCCTATTTTGGGGTAGGCCCTATTTTTCCCACACAATCTAAAAAAGACAAACAAGTTGTAGGCGTGGAGCTTTTAAAAAAAATAAAAGATAGCGGGATAAAAAAACCCCTCATAGCGATTGGGGGTATCACGACGCATAACGCTTCAAAATTGCGCGAATATGGGGGTATTGCAGTCATTAGCGCGATTGCGCAAGCCAAAGATAAAGCCTTAGCGGTTGGAAAACTTTTAAACAATGCGTGAGGAATCTAAAATCCCACAACGAAAATTTTTCTACCCTATCGTGTCCAATAAGCGCTCTTCAAAGGCGAAAAGCATGGGGGTTTTTTCGCACACAATTTCCACAAAAGAAAAGCCTAAAAGGGTGTTTTGAGCCTCTTTTAAAACCTCTTTAGTCCTTTGGAGGGTGGTTTTTAAAAAAAGTTGTTTTTCTTTTTCTTTCAAATAAATAACGCCGCCAATTTCGCCCAAGTTAGGATACAGAGCGTAAAAATCAACGCTTTGTTTTTTGGCTTTCATCTGTAAAAAAGCTTTTTTGCGTTCGTTTTCAACCACAAAGCTTAAAACTTGCGATTGCAAGCTTAAAAGCATGTTGGCTGTATTCAAAAACTCTTGCGAGCTTTTAGCATGGACTAATTTTTCGCTCAAAAGTTCTTTGTATTCTTTTAGGGGGGTGTTGTCTTTGGCACTCAATATTTCTTTGATTTTATTCATTTCAATAGCGGGCAAATCGTCCAATGCGTCTAAGATTTTTGGGGCAGGCACTAAATTTTTAAGCACAATATCGCCCAACCGATCTCTTTGCATGATCGCAAAATAAGGCTGATTGATTTTTAATTCCTGTTCGCTTTTGGTGGGGATAATCCTATTACCCACTTGCAAAAGAAAAAGATTTTTATCTTGTTTTTCTAGCACTTTTAAAAGAATGGGTAAAGTAGCGTTAAAATGGTGCGTGGCGTTTTTGGAATGAAGAGCGTTAAGCTGGTTTAGGGCGTTTAGGGCTTCTAGCATTAAAGGGCGTTGTCTTTGATAAAATCAAGGATTTTAAAACTCGCTTCTAATTTGTTCATAGAAGGGATTTTTTGGGTTTTTTTATGGCTAAAGAGCCACAATTCATTCTCTAATGAGCCAAAAGGGCGTGAATCTTTAATGAGATTCAAAGCAACCATGGAGCAATCCTTGCCGTTATCTTGAGAAGGTTTTAAAAGATTTTGTGCGTTTTTGATAGCGTTTTGTTGATCGTCTTCGGCTTTAAAACCGATTTTAACGAATTGATTAGGATTGACAGAAGCCAGTAAATCCTTATTTTGAACGCATTCAATGTTTAGGGTTTCGCCCAGTTCGCTTTTTTTAAGCTTATGGTTAAAAGAAGTTTTAGGCAAATAATCGCTAATGGCGGCTAAATTGAAGAGTAAGGGTTTTAAGGCATGCTTTTGCAAGTTTTTAGCGGCGTTATTTAAGGCGTTTTCATAAGAAGCGGTGTCGCTAACTAAAACGCTTGCGATTTCTTTAGGCAAAGGGATAGGGAAGTTTGATGCGATCAAAGTTACTTTGGCTCCCTTAAAATATAACGCTAGGGCTAATGCGCTCGCTTGAATCCCGCTAGAAAGATTGCTAATGACTCTAACGCTGTCAATCTTTTCCATGCTCGCGCCGCCCATGACTATGACTTCTCTGTTTTCAAAATAAGCGTCTTTTAAGAGCGTTTGAGCGGCTTTAAAAAGGATTTCTAAAGGCTCAGCCATCGCCCCATCGCCTTTAGTATCGCATGCTAAAAGGCCGTTTTGGGTGTCTAAAATAATATGATTGAAATCTTTCAAGCGTTTTAAATGGCTTTGAATGATAGGGGAATTGAGCATGTTGGTGTTCATGCTGGGGGCTAGGATTTTAGGGGAAGCGCAAGCTAAAAAAGTCGCGCTTACGATATTATCCGCTAAAGCGTGAGCGATTTTAGACAGGCTGTTAGCGCTTAAAGGGGCAAAGATGAGTAAATCAGCATTAGCAGCGCATGCGATGTGGTTATGGTGCAATTTGTTTTGGTGGTTGTAATACCATTTTTCATTATGATCATGCAAGACTTTATGGTGGCTCAAAGCTTCAAAGCTTAAGGGCGTAACAAATTTTTTTGCGCCCTTACTCATCACCACTTGGATACTAGCCCCGCTTTTAAACAACAAACGCACTAATTCTAGGGATTTA
Organism: Helicobacter pylori; assembly: GCF_011175115.1. Lineage (GTDB taxonomy): Bacteria > Campylobacterota > Campylobacteria > Campylobacterales > Helicobacteraceae > Helicobacter > Helicobacter pylori_DF. The sequence goes on from NZ_SHOW01000008.1 coordinate 8,201, forward strand.
TACGCTGCAATAGATCCGCTCACAAGCAATAAAACACGCTTGTTTTCTAACAATCTTAAGGGGTAAAACAAATCTTCTAAAAAATTCATAGTAATTTTAACAAATCATCAGGCTCTAGCCATTGGTTGTTAGTATGGCTGCTGTATTCAAAATCAGGGGCGACTTTTTGGCCTTTTTCGTGGAGTTTGGTGAGCGTGTAATCTTTAGGCGTTTGGAAGCTTATAGTGGGCTGAATGATAAAAAAGTCTTCAAATTCTAGGGCCAAATGGCTTTCATCTTTAGGGATCATCACTTCATGGAGTTTTTCGCCCGGGCGAATCCCTATGATTTTAGTAGGGGTATTAGGGGCTAGGGCTTTAGCGAGATCGGTCATTTTCATGCTGGGGATTTTAGGTACAAAAATTTCCCCCCCATGCATTCTTTTCAAGCTTTTAAGCACAAAAGAAACCCCCTCATCTAAGGTGATCCAAAATCGTGTCATGCGAATATCGGTGATAGGGATTTCACTCGCTTTGTTTTGGACTAATTTCTTAAAAAACGGCACCACGCTCCCACGGCTCCCCACCACATTACCATAACGCACCACGCTAAATTGCGTTTGAGAAGAGCCTTTAAAATTGTTTGCGCTCACAAAGAGCTTGTCGCTACACAATTTGGTTGCGCCGTAGAGGTTAATGGGGTTAGCGGCTTTATCGGTGCTTAGGGCGATGACCTGGCTGATAGCGTTTTTTAAGCATGCGTTAATCACGTTGCTCGCTCCCATGATATTGGTTTTAATGCATTCTAAGGGGTTGTATTCAGCGATAGGGACATGCTTGAGCGCGGCTGCATGGATACAAATATCCACGCCCTCTAAAGCGTAATTCAAGCGTTCTAAATCCCTGACATCGCCGATAAAAAAACGCATCCTAGGATCGTTAAATTCCATGGCCATTTCGCTTTGTTTTAATTCGTCTCGGCTATAAACGATGATTTTTTTAGCGTTGGTGGTGTCTAAAACTTTACGCACAAAGCGTTTGCCAAAACTCCCAGTGCCTCCGGTGATTAAAATCGTTTGGTTATCTAGCATGTTTTGATGATTTGGCATGTTTTACCAGCGATAGCCTAAGGAAGCGCTAAAGATTCTCAATTGCCCAATGGTTGGGGATTGATACAAACTGGAGCGGTTGCTTTTAAAAGTGAAACTCCCCGCTACGCCCAAATCAAAGCCCCTAAAATTGTATTTAGTCCCAAAAGCTACGGTATAGCCATTAGAATCCGGAATGCCTATCGCATCTTGGGGGCTTGGAGCTTGATCATAATCAATAGCACCCATTAAACGCAAGCTTTTGCCCATGTAAGTTACCCCTAATCTAAAGGTGTTGGTGTCCCTCCAGCCAGCCCCCATGTTCATCACGCTTTTAAAATTCGCTAGGCCTACCATTTTTTTAAGCGTTTCAGAGTCTAGTGAAGCCACCGTCCCGCTTAAGCCCTTGTAAGTGGCGTTCGCAAAATCAGGGGTTACTAAAAATTTATTCCCTTGACTCCAAAAGGTGCGCTCAAACACCCCCTCTATTCTTAAATGGTCTTTAAAAAATTGGTGGGCGTAGGCTAGGCTTAGGGTTTGGGGGAGTGAAACATTGATATTCAAGCTGCCTTTAGTCAAAACGCTCCCTAAAGAAGGGCCAAGCTCTGTGATAGCCACTAAACCGCCTTTCATGTTGAATGTAACTGAAGAATTATACACCACAGAAAACATGCCATGATCAAACACACGCAAACTCGAACCCACTCTATAGCCCCCCGATACGCCTTGCCCGTTAGATTTTTGCACGACTTGAGTCGTGCCATAAAGATTCGCACTCGCTTTGATTAAACCGCTATAACCCATGATTTTTTTCAAGCCGTTATAAAACTCTTGACAGCTCTGATCGCTCATATCCCCACCGGCTTTTTGGCAATTAAGCGCTGGCTGATAGCCAATATTGCCTAATAAAGTCATCATATTACTTGGCACTTGATCGGCAAAAACATTGTTGGGTAAATTTAAAATCTGTTCCGCGCTCAAAACCGAAGCGCCCTCTAAAGGCACATAAACGGTGTTATTAAAGCTCCCGGTTGCATAAAGCCCTCTTAAGCCCACCCCCACAGAAAAGCGCTTATTAATAGTGTAACTCATGCTAGGGGCAAGCTCTACCATCATGATAAACACGTCATGCAAAAATTCCCCCCCCTTACCATTCCATTTCATGCCTAGTCCGCTAGGAGCGGTGAAACTCCCCCCAAAAGTGAAGCCGTTATGCGTGCGCGTTTTATAAAAGAATTTGGGTAAAACAAAATTAGTCGTGCCCGTCCAGCCATTCACGATTTGAGTGTCAGGTTTTGAAGCGAGGGTTACGACTTTTTGATTGGTTAGATTCATAAGCCCTTGAACACGATTGATAGCTTGTGATAAGCCGTTGGTAGCGGCCGCATTGCCAAGCGCTTTAAGGATATTGCCTAACCCTATAGTGTTGATGATGCCTAAAATATTTTGTTGGCTTTTATCAATTTCTAAACTCGTAACCGAATACAAGCCTTGATTGGTCGTAGGGACTTTAAAGCTAAAGGCCGGGATATTGATCACGGTGGTGGTCATTTCAAATTCGCTTCTGTTTTCACCCCAATCGTTAGTAAAGCCCATATTCGCCGGGTTATAAAAGGAAGCATCAGCCCCCCTAGCCCCAGCGACATACGCCGAGCCTAAAGCCGTGCCATTTAGGCTTTGCTCTTGGATTTTAAAGCCATTGGCATAAGAAAGCAAAGGCAAGCTCAAAGCGATTAAATGGCGTTTTTTGAGCTTTTTAAAACAACAAAGTGGGGAAAAGTTTTTCATTGAAGCTCGCTATCAGCGTTTTCATTGTCTTCTAAATCTTGCAAAGAAGGCTCATAGGGTTCAATCCTAATAGCAATTTTTTGCGTCAAGTTTTGGAAAGAAATCAAACCATTTTTTCTTTCATAAAGGATAATTTCCCCGCTTTTTTGAAACCTTTGGATCACGTATTCAGGGGTTAGGTGGCGTTTCCCTAAACCTTTAAAAATATCCCTCCCTAAAACAATGTCATCAAACAAATCCCCATAGCTAACCTTGCCAAACAAATCCCTTGCAGCAATCCATTTGGCCGAACATTTTTGGCTAAAACAAATGCTCCGTTTAGTCATGTAAATATCGCCCACTTTTTGGCTGAGCTTATAAAGGGTTACTTCAGTATTGTGGTCTTTATCGGTTTTGATCGTGCCGTAATCATAAAAGCGAAAAACCGGCGTGTTGATGTAAATGAGTCTGAATTGGCGCAAGGCATTTAAAGTCTCTTCTCTTTTTTTATTGGCTTCTTCTTGTCTGATTTGCTCCCTAGTTTTGGGGGTTTGCTTAGAAAAAGGGTGCTTAGAGCAAGAGACAAAAAAAAGCGTCATGAAAAATAATAAAAAAGCGCTTCTAAAATACCGCATGATTATAGAGTGAGAGGGTTTATCCTCTCGCTCCGCTCAAAATACGATACCAAATCCTGCCGTCTAATTTAAGCTCCATGCTCACTTGACACAAACCGTCTTTATAGATGGTCTCAGTGATTTCAGCGTTACGAATGAGAGCATTGACTCTCGTTTTAATCACGGAATTTTGTAAAACCATGTCTTTGACGGTGTCTTGAGCGTTCACCCTGATGCCATACATTTTTTCACCCAATTGGCGGTAGCCATCAACAATAGCCGCTCGCTTGGCCAAAGCCAAGGCTTGAGAGGGCGAAATGGTGGATTCTGGAGCCACACCCATGCCCACTGCGTTCAATTCAATGACATTATTAGGCGTGAGAATGGGGGTGTTAGGGATAGCGTTAGTGGGGTTAGAGCTAATGATGGGCTGATTGTTATTCTCAAGGCGAGGGCTTGGGAGAGGCTGAATGCTCTTTCTGGGGGTGAAATTGGTTGGAGGATAAATGGGGGCTTGCAAGCCATTAGCTGAAGGGGGGATTAGCTGGGCGTTAGTGTTACGCTTTTTAAAGAGACTGCAACCGCTTATCAAAAGAGTGGCGACAAGTAACGAATTAATACCAAAAAAGGCAGAGTGCAAACGCATGGGCATTTTCCTTAAAATGAATTCATTAGGGGGTATTATATCATTTTTTGAATGGATTTGTCATGCGGATATTCTTATTAAGCTTATAAGGCTAGTGGGTTTAAGTTTAAAGTCTAGGGGATTATGACTTATTTTGGCTTTCCTTAAATTTTTAACAGGGATAACTCAATTTTTTAAAAAGGGGGATTTAATGGCTTGATTGTATCGTTTTAAGATTTTATTTGATGATAAAACCCATTTTTTAAGTTTGATTTTTAAATTCATTTTCTTAAGGGGGTAGGAGGCATTTTGAAAAATCCTCCCCTACAACCCACAACTAAAAACCCCTTAAAGAGCGCTTTTTAAGAGGTTATGGCTTGATTTGTGAAAGATCTTTTTAATCGTAAAAAATGCTTTGAATATTTTTTAAATAAGATGAGAAATAAAATATTTTTTTGAGTGCTTTTTAAGGATAAGATTAAATTTTTAATTTCTTTTAATTACCTTTTTCATCAACAACACCAACAACGACTATTTTAAATCCCTATGATAGTAAAAATAATGCGAGTGGTGTCCTTGGCGGGATTCGAACCCACGACCTTACGATTAGGAATCATACGCTCTATCCAGCTGAGCTACAAGGACATTTTATAAGAAAGCAAGAAACTCTATTGATAAACCCCTTGCTGAGTGGATCAAATTTACTTGCCTTCTTCAACTTTTTGTTTAAGGATTTTGCCGGGCTTGAATTTAGGCACTCGTTTGTCTTCGGTTTTATAAGTTTTATCGCTTCCTGGAACTTTACCCTCTTTGCCTTTTTGCTCTGCGGTTTCAAATTTGCCAAAACCAACCAACTCCACACTCTCACCCTTGCTTAAAGCTGTTTCTACCGCTAGAGTAAAGGCGTTGATCGCTTCTTCAGCTTCTCTTTTGCTGTTGTATTTACCCGCTTCTTTAACCAAATCAATAAATTCCGCTTTGTTCATGTGGATAACCCCTTTTCTAATAGATGCCAAAACCAAGCGATTTAGTGCTTAGCCTGACTGATTGAGCGGTAATTATAATCAAATCCTAAAGATAAATCAAGCAAAAACGCTTTTTTAAGGGGGTTTAACGCATAAAAAATTTAATTTTGTTGGGTTCTCTTTTTATCTTTAGCGTTAAGGATTAAAGGCGTGCCTAAAAAATTAAATTCTTTCCTTAAGGTGTTGATCAAATAGCGTTTGTAACTGAAATGCAAGGCTTTAGGGCGATTCATTACAAGAGAGATTTGAGGGGGTTTGGTGGCAAATTGCGTGGCGTAATACACTTTCACTAATTTCCCGCCATCGCTTGGCAAGGGGTGTTTTTGGGTGGCTTGAAAAATCACGCTATTGAGTGAGCTTGTGGGAATGCGTTTGGAAAAACACTCATAGACTTCTATGATTTTATGCTTGATTTCATCTATATGGCGCGCTTTTAAGCAGCTGGTTGTGATCACAGGGGCGTATTCTAAAAAGCGGAATTTCCTTTTTAAGGTTGCCATGATCTCTTCATAAGGGGCGTAGCGGATGTCCCATTTGTTTAAAATAAGAATGATGCCTAAAGAGTGTTTATCCACTAAAGAGCTGATCTTTTCGTCTAATTCCACAAAAGGAGCGCTCACGTCTAACACTAAAAGTGCAATGTGGGATTTTTCTAAGGCTTTTTGCGTGCGTTCTAGCGCGTATTTTTCAATGCCTAAGATTTTACCCCTATGCCTGATGCCAGCGGTATCCACAAAGCAGATTTTTTGATCGCCTATGAGAATGGTTTCATCTATGGGGTCAATGGTCGTGCCAGCCACGCTAGAAACAAGGCTCCTTTCTTTTTTCGTGAGTGCGTTTAAGAGCGAGCTTTTGCCCACATTCACCCTCCCAATGATGCCTACTTGAATGATCTCTTCTTCTTTATTTTCTTCTAAAGCGTTATTAGGGGTTTCTAGGCTTTCTAAAATATCCGCATCCAAATCTTGCTCTATGATTTGGTTTAAATTCAATGCGTTCAATACCGCATCAATTAATGCGCTAATGCCCCTATTGTGCGAAACGGAGATGTTAAAACTTTTTGGCGCGCCAAAAGAAGAAAACGCATAAGATCGCTCTTTTTCTTTGTCGTTATCAATTTTATTGATCACTAAAAAGCAGTTAGGGTTGGTTTTAAAAACCTCTCTAAAAAGCTTAAGATCTTCATCGCTAGGGATAGACTTGCCATCCACAACGTATAAAATCAAATCGCTCATTTGAGCGGCTTTTAAATTAAGGGCTTTGATTTCTTTAGACAAAAGAGCGTCTTTAGCCATACCCCCTGTGTCTAATAGCTCCACTTCATGGCCATTCAATGCGATTTTTCGTTTGTTAATGTCTCGTGTAGTGCCTGCAAAATCTGAAGTGATAGCGATCCTTTCTCTAGCCAAGCGGTTAAATAGTGAGCTTTTCCCCACATTAGGCTGGCCTAAAATCGCAATGGTTTTTAAAGTTTTATGGCTTGTATTCATCTTTTTTATCGCTTCAATTTAATCAAAATTATATTACAATATTATAGTTATTTAAAGCTTAAATAAGGGTCTAGTATTGTTTTTAGTCAAAAAAATAGGCGTGGTAATAATGATTTTAATATGCTTTTTAGCTTGCTCGCAAGAGAGGTTTATTAAATTGCAAAAAAAAGCCCAAGAACAAGAAAATGACGGCTCTCAACGCCCTAGCTATGTGGATTCGGATTATGAAGTCTTTAGCGAAACGATTTTTTTACAAAACATGGTGTATCAGCCTATAGAGGAAAGAAACGCTTTTTTCCAACTGACTAAAGATGAAGATGATTCTTTTAACCCTGAAATTTCTGTGATTTTATTGAATGAGCCAAGCGATAATAATGAAAAAAACCCGCCCTTATACCCAAATGATCCCCATAACAACACTGCCAATAACGATATAAAAAGCCCGTTCCTTTACAAACCAAAAAGAAAAACAAAAAATCCAAAACTCATTGAATATTCCCAACAAGATTTCTACCCCCTAAAGGATGGGGATATTGTGATGAGTAAAGAAGGGGATCAATGGTTGGTAGAAATCCAATCCAAAGCCTTGAAGCGTTTTTTAAAAGATCAAAACGATAAAGATCGCCAGATCCAAACTTTCACTTTTAATGACACTAAAACGCAAATTGCGCAATTTAAGGGCAAAATTTCTTCGTATGTTTATACCACCAATGACAGCGATTTGAGTTTGAGGCCTTTTTATGAATCCTTTCTCTTAGAAAAAAAGAGCGATGATTTTTATACGATAGGGGCGATAGGGGATAAGGCTTTAGACGCCATTGAGATTTCAAAGTGTCAAATGGTGTTAAAAAAGCATTCAACCGATAAATTAGACAGCCAGCATAAAGCCATCAGTATTGATTTGGATTTTAAAAAAGAGCGCTTTAAGAGCGATACGGAACTTTTTTTAGAATGCCAAAGTTAGGGCGTTTATTACGACAATTTAGATTTTTTTGGGTAGCATGTTAGCGTTTCAAAGGCATGGATATTATTAAAAAGTAAGGAGTGTTTATGTGGATCACCCAAGAAATCACGCCGTATTTGCGTAAAGAATACACCATAGAAGCGAAATTATTAGATGTTAGAAGCGAGCATAATATCTTAGAGATTTTTAAATCTAAGGATTTTGGTGAAATTGCGATGCTTAACCGCCAGTTGTTGTTCAAGAATTTTTTGCACATTGAAAGCGAGTTGCTCGCTCATATGGGGGGTTGCACCAAGAAAGAGCTTAAAGAAGTTTTGATTGTGGATGGGTTTGATTTGGAATTAGCCCACCAGCTTTTTAAATACGACACGCATATAGATTTTGTGCAAGCGGATGAAAAGATTTTAGACAGCTTCATTAGTTTTTTCCCCCATTTCCATGAAGTGAAAAATAATAAGAATTTCACGCACGCTAAACAACTCTTAGATTTAGACATTAAAAAATACGATTTGATCCTTTGCTTGCAAGAGCCGGATATTCATAAAATAGATGGTTTAAAAAGAATGCTTAAAGAAGATGGGGTGTTTATTTCGGTAGCCAAACACCCGCTATTAGAGCATGTGAGCATGCAAAACGCCCTTAAAAACTTGGGCGACTTTTTTGCTATTGCCATGCCTTTTGTAGCGCCTTTAAGGATTTTGAGCAATAAGGGTTATATTTACGCTTCTTTTAAAAACCACCCCTTAAAAGATTTAATGGTGCCAAAAATAGAAGCGCTAACAAGCGTGAGATACTATAACGAAGACATCCATAGGGCCGCATTCGCTTTGCCTAAAAATTTACAAGAAGTCTTTAAAGACAATATCAAATCTTAAAATGATCTTAAAAAACGCTATCGCTCTCACAGGGGGGATAGGCACCGGTAAAAGCACCACCCTTAAAATATTAGAATCGCAAGGCTATGAGATTTTAGATGCGGATAAGATCGCCCACCAATTATTGCAAGAGCATCGGTTAGAAATCGCCCAACATTTTGGATCAGATATTTTAGAAAAAGGTATTTTAAACAGAAAAAAACTTGGCGCGATCGTGTTTCAAAATGCTAATGAGTTAAAATGGCTAGAGGATTTTTTGCACCCTTTAATCCGTGAGTGCATGCTTAAAAAAGCCTGTGAATTAGAGAAAAATCATCAAGCGTATTTTTTAGACATCCCTTTGTTTTTTGAAGTGGGGGGAAAAGAGCGCTACCCTGTGAGTAAAGTGGTTTTAATCTATGCGCCCAGGGCCTTACAAATTGAGCGCCTTTTAGAGCGAGACAAACTCAAAGAAGCTGAAATTTTGCAGCGCTTAGCTTGTCAAATGGATATAGAGCAAAAACGCGCCATGAGCGATTACATTATAAACAACAGCTCTAGTTTAAAAGATTTAAATAAGCAAGTTGAACGCTTTTTAAAAACGCTCTTATAAGCTCGTTTTATATGTAAGCATGTTAAACTACTATTAAATTTTTTGTAAGGCTAAAAACATGATCACTTTAAAACAAGCCCTTTCTTTATCCCAAGATGAATTAGAAACCCTTAAAAACGAAATTGACGCTAAGGTTAGAGCTTCAGATTTGAACGCTTACATTAAAGCCCCTAGTCTTAATGGCGCTAGCGCTAAAGGGGTGCCGATCCTTATTAAAGACAATATCAGCGTTAAGGGGTGGGAAATCACTTGCTCCAGTAAGATTTTAGAAGGCTATGTTGCCCCTTATCATGCGAGCGTGATGGAAAACTTGCACCAAAACGGCATGGCAGGGTTTGGGCTTTCTAACATGGACGAGTTTGCGATGGGAAGCACCACAGAGTCTAGTTGCTATGGGATCACTAAAAACCCACGAGACAAAAACAGAGTGCCTGGGGGGAGCAGTGGGGGGAGCGCGGCAGCCGTGGCTGGGGGCTTGGCGGTGGCGGCTTTAGGGAGCGATACGGGCGGGTCTATCAGGCAGCCGGCGAGCTATTGCGGGTGTGTGGGGTTAAAGCCCACTTATGGGAGGGTGAGCCGTTATGGTTTGATCGCGTATTGTTCTAGTTTTGATCAAATCGGGCCTATCACGCAAAATGTAGAAGACGCTTCTATTTTATTTGACGCAATTAGTGGGTATGATAGCAAGGATTCCACGAGTGCGAATCTCAAACCCACGCAAACCTTTAAAAACCTTAACAGAGACAAACGCTTTAAAATCGCTATCTTAAGGGATCACATTAAAGACGCGAGCAATGAAGTGCAACTCGCTTATGAAAACACTATTAAAGCCTTGAAAGAAATGGGGCATGAGATTGTGGAAAAAAAGATGTTGGATTCGCATTATCAAATCTCTATTTATTATATTATCAGCATGGCTGAAGCGAGTTCGAATCTGGCCAGATTTGATGGGGTGCGTTATGGGAGGAGGGCTCAAAATATTAAAGATTTGAAAGAATTGTATCTCAAAAGCCGCAGTGAGGGTTTTGGCGATGAGGTGAAACGGCGCATCATGTTAGGGAATTTTGTCTTAAGCAGTGGGTATTATGACGCTTATTATTTGAAAGCCCAGCAAATGCGTTTGATGATCAAAGAGCAATACAACAAGATTTTTGAAGAAGTGGATTTGATTTTCACCCCTGTAGCTCCCACGAGTGCTCATTTATTCAACTACCATGCAAGCCCTTTGGAAATGTATTTGAGCGATATTTACACGATCGGGGCGAATTTGAGCGGTTTGCCAGCGCTTTCTTTGCCGGTCGCTAAAGATCCTTTAGGCTTGCCCATAGGGATGCAATTCATTGCTAAGGCTTTTGATGAGCAAAGCCTTTTAGACGTTTCTTACGCTTTAGAGCAAGAATTAGATTTAAAATTAGATTAAGGATAGAAAATGAGAATTGTACAAAGGGCTTTGACTTTTGAAGACGTGTTGATGGTGCCTAGAAAATCCAGCGTTTTACCTAAAGATGTGAGCTTAAAGTCTCGCCTGACCAAAAACATTAGTTTGAATATCCCCTTTATCAGCGCGGCTATGGATACGGTTACAGAGCATAAAACCGCTATCGCTATGGCGCGCCTTGGGGGTATTGGCATCGTGCATAAAAACATGGATATTCAAACGCAAGTTAAAGAAATCACTAAGGTTAAAAAAAGCGAGAGCGGGGTGATTAATGATCCTATTTTTATCCATGCGCACAGGACGCTAGCGGACGCTAAAGTCATAACGGATAATTACAAGATTTCAGGCGTGCCTGTGGTAGATGATAGGGGGTTGTTGATTGGGATTTTAACCAACAGAGATGTGCGCTTTGAAACCGATTTGAGTAAAAAAGTGGGCGATGTGATGACTAAAATGCCTTTAGTTACCGCTCATGTGGGTATTAGCTTGGATGAAGCGAGCGATTTGATGCACAAGCATAAGATTGAAAAATTGCCTATTGTGGATAAAGATAATGTCCTAAAAGGCTTGATCACGATCAAAGACATTCAAAAACGCATTGAATACCCTGAGGCTAATAAAGATGATTTTGGGAGGTTGAGAGTGGGGGCGGCTATTGGAGTGGGGCAGTTGGATAGGGCTGAAATGTTAGTTAAAGCGGGGGTGGATGCGTTGGTGCTAGACAGCGCGCATGGGCATTCGGCGAACATTTTACACACTTTAGAAGAGATTAAAAAAAGCTTGGTAGTGGATGTGATTGTGGGGAATGTGGTGACTAAAGAGGCCACAAGCGATTTGATTAGCGCGGGAGCGGACGCTATTAAAGTGGGTATTGGACCAGGAAGCATTTGCACCACTAGGATTGTGGCCGGGGTGGGAATGCCCCAAGTGAGCGCGATTGATAATTGCGTGGAAGTGGCGTCTAAATTTGATATTCCTGTGATTGCAGATGGAGGGATCCGCTATTCAGGCGATGTGGCTAAGGCTTTAGCTTTAGGGGCATCAAGCGTGATGATAGGCTCTTTACTCGCTGGCACAGAAGAATCTCCTGGGGATTTTATGATCTATCAAGGGAGACAATATAAAAGTTATAGGGGCATGGGTAGCATTGGGGCTATGACTAAAGGGAGCTCTGATAGGTATTTTCAAGAGGGCGTGGCGAGTGAAAAGCTAGTCCCAGAAGGCATTGAGGGGCGTGTGCCTTATCGTGGTAGGGTTTCGGATATGATTTTCCAATTAGTAGGGGGCGTGCGCTCTTCTATGGGGTATCAGGGGGCGAAAAATATTTTGGAATTGTATCAAAACGCTGAATTTGTAGAAATCACTAGCGCAGGGTTAAAAGAAAGCCATGTGCATGGCGTGGATATTACTAAAGAAGCCCCTAATTATTATGGGTGAATTTTAAAAGAAAACAAGACAAATCGTTAAAAAACTCGTTAAAAAGCTTGGTTTAATGAGTTTTTAAAACTTAATTGCTACAATTAAGGAAATTTTCAATAAGGCTTAGAGAAACTTTTTCATGGAACACAGAGTATTTACTATTGCTAATTTTTTTAGCTCCAATCATGATTTTATCACTGGGTTTTTTGTCGTTTTGACAGCGGTTTTGATGTTTTTCATTTCGCTTGGCGCGTCGCGCAAAATGCAGATGGTGCCTATGGGTTTGCAGAATGTGTATGAGAGCATCATTAGCGCGATTTTGAGCGTGGCTAAGGATATTATAGGCGAAGAATTGGCTCGCAAATACTTCCCACTAGCAGGCACGATCGCTTTGTATGTCTTTTTTTCTAACATGATAGGCATCATTCCTGGCTTTGAATCCCCTACGGCTAGCTGGAGCTTTACGCTGGTTTTGGCACTGATTGTGTTTTTTTATTACCATTTTGAAGGCATTAGAGTGCAGGGCTTTTTTAAGTATTTCGCTCATTTTGCAGGCCCTGTGAAATGGCTCGCCCCTTTCATGTTTCCTATTGAGATCATCTCGCATTTTTCTAGGATCGTGTCTTTATCGTTTCGTTTGTTTGGGAATATCAAGGGCGATGACATGTTCTTGCTCATCATGCTTTTATTAGTGCCTTGGGCGGTTCCTGTAGCGCCCTTTATGGTGTTGTTTTTTATGGGGATTTTACAAGCTTTTGTTTTTATGATCCTCACTTATGTGTATCTGGCAGGGGCTGTTTTAACCGATGAAGGGCATTAAATAAAGCGTCCTTGTTTGGCTTTGATATGGTGTTTTAAACTTTGCTTCATGGTAAAGTTTTTAAAAGGATAGGGGGTGATTTTGAAACCATGCTCCCCATATCCTTTAATAACGCTTTTTAAAATTACCGCTTGCACGTGTAAGCTCTTTCGTATTTTATTATCAATACCCAATTTTAATAGCTTTTATAATTTTTTAAGCAATCATTAGATAAAATCCACCATACTTCTGTTTTGGATGTGTTTGGGTTTTAGAAGTGTTACTTTTTTATAACTTTTTCATATTCTTATGGGTATGTTGTCATTTTTTTACCGGAGAATTTTATCTTGAAAAACATTTATGTAGGGAATTTGGTTTATAGCGCTACTAGTGAGCAAGTTAAGGAGCTTTTCAGTCAATTTGGCAAAGTTTTTAATGTCAAACTGATTTATGACAGAGAAACGAAGAAACCTAAAGGTTTTGGCTTTGTAGAAATGCAAGAAGAGGGCGTTAGGGAAGCGATTGCTAAATTGGACAATACGGATTTTATGGGCAGAACGATTAGGGTAACCGAAGCCAATCCTAAAAAGTCTTAATCTTAAAGCATTAGAAAATTAGAAAATAGTTTTCTAATGCGCTCCATTCTCTTAATGCGTCTTGTCTGGATTGTGCATAGAAGCTAAAAGAGGCTACAAACTCTTTTGAAATCCATTTAAAAATTCAATCCATTCTTAAAAGCGGTTAAAAACTGGTTTTGTTCCAATCAAATAGGGACAACTTTAAAACGCTCGTTAGTATTTTTTACAATTTTTATTTATACAAACTGCCACCATTTCAAAAATTTAAAATGGAGTTCTCTCATTAGAGCGATTTTAGGGCTATAGGGTTCTTCTTTTCGCGCTATCGTAGAGATTTGCTCATCATCAGCGATCACAAAAGGTTGTAACACCAGATTTTTCACGCCATGGATAAAAGTAGCGTCCATTATCGTATCCACAGGAACAACCCATTTTCGGCTGTGTTTCAAAAAAACTTTGGCGATCTTGGGCGTGATCACATAGCCTTGCGTCCCCACCCCATGGCTATAAGCCTTAATGATTCCCACACGCTCTTGTATCTCTTGGTTTTTATGAATCAAAGGCTCACTTTTCACGCTGGCATCATACAACAAATGCATCAAGCGGATATAGCCTAACTCTTGGATGTGTTTTTCTAAAAAATTCAAGCCCTCTTTAAAATCCTCTTTCAAGGTTATATCGTCTTCTAAAATACAGATCGCTTCATTAAGCTCTATGCATTTTTCCCACAAGGAATAATGGCTCGCATAGCACCCAAGTTCCCCCAAGCTCATAAACTTCGCATGGTATTTTAAAGCGTAATAAAACTTAGAAACCTCACTGATGAGATTGGTTGCAATCCCCATGCCTTTGATGTTTTGCGTGATGAAATAAGGGTGTAAATGCTTTTTCACTAGGGGGTGCAACCCGCCTTCAAAAGTCTTGGAATAAATCGCATCAAAAATTTGCGCTTGGTGGTGGGTGGCGTTGATATTATTGAGTAAAGTCGTGGTGTCTCTAAAAACCAAACCAAATTTATCGCACACTTTTTGATTTAAAGAAATGATAAAAACACGCAAAGCTTAGACTCCCATAATTTTTAATAAAGTATATCGTTTTTAGGCTCTGTTTATCATAAAACTCTTAAAGGGATAGGGGGTATTTTGAAACAACCCTCCCCCTTATAAGATCCCACTAACCCCCAAAAACCGCTTTTTTTAGAAACTACCGCTTGCTTTTTGCAAGCTTTCTATATTTATTTTAACAAGCGATTTTTTAAATGCTGCGATCAATACCCAACTAAAAACCAATAGCAAGAGAACGAAATGACATTGTGGCTAAAATAAGATTAAAATAACAAGAAACCTAAAATACATTACAAGTTTTGAAATCCAATGAATGTTTGAAGCGAGAGCTCATAACCCTAAAATCTAGGGCTATAAGCTTGATTTAATGGTGTTCTAAATAAGAAATCACGCTTAAGGCTGCCGTAGCGCCATCGCTTGCAGCGCAAACCACTTGCTTGGGGGCAAAAATGCGAATATCTCCTGCAGCAAACAAGCCCTGAACGTTCGTTTTCATGGAAAAATCCACGACAATAGAGCCGTATTCATCGCATTCGCATAGCATGGAGTTATCTTCTTGCTTCAACACGGCGTTATTCACGTCATAACCCACAAAAATAAAAAGCCCTGGCACGACCAATTCTCTTTTTTCATTAGTGGCTGTGTTTTTAATGCTTAAAGAAGACACGCCAGAAGCATCGCCCTTGATTTCTTCCACCACATAAGGGGTTAAAAACTCAATCTTATCATTGTTTTTAGCATGCTCTAAAGTGATAGGCGCACACCTAAAACCATCTCTTCTGTGAATGAGATAGACTTTTTTGCAGATGTTGGCTAAATAAATCGCCTCTTCTACGGCGGTATCGCCCCCACCAAGCACCGCTACTTCTTTATTTTTGTAAAAGAAGCCATCGCATGTCGCACAAGTGCTCACGCCTTTACCCCAATATTCTGACTCGCCCTTGATGCCTGTGCGTTTAGGGCTACCACCGGTAGCGATAATCACGCTTTTAGCTTCAAAAGTCTTGCCATCTTCTGCCAAGATAACAAAATGAGAACCTTTTTTAGAAACCCTTTGAATAGCGGCCATTTCATGCTTCAAACCAAAGCGAAAGCACTGTTCTTGCCATGGTTGCATGAAATCCAATCCGCTCACCACTTCCTTAACGCCCGGATAGTTTTCAATCTCACTACTGCCAGTGATTTGCCCTCCAGGCATTCCTTTCTCAAATAAAACGGCGTTTTTGACACCGCCTCTAGTGGCGTAAAGCCCCGCACTCAAACCCGCAGGACCACCTCCAATAATCGCGCAATCTATCATGGCTACTAGCCTAGAAGTTTGTTCAATTGCTCTTTTAAAGCGACTTTAGTTTGCACGCCCACCAACTGATGGACAACTTCGCCATCTTTTGTGAATAAAAGCGTAGGAATGCTCCTAATACCAAATTTCGCACTCAATTCTTCTTGCTCATCGGTATTGACTTTGCAAATCTTAGCCTTACCTTGATATTCGCTAGCTAATTCATCAATCACAGGGGATAGCATTTTACAAGGACCACACCATGGTGCCCAAAAATCTACTAACGCAACCCCTTTTTTAATGGTGCTTTCAAAATTTTCTTCAGTTAATTCAATATAGTGACTCATTGGTTACTCCTAAATATTCTATGATTTTGATTAACGAGAATTATATTATCTTAAGAATGTTAATGAAATCGTATTGATTTTGGATAAAAATCTAAAAAGTGATATTTTCTAAAAGCTCAAATTTACCATTTTTCACAATAAGGGCGTCAATGCAAAAATCGCTATTGGGATCTTTTTGAGACAAATAACAGTGGATCGTTTTAATCATCTTTTTTAATTTGTTCGGCGTGATCGCATAAATGGGATCAAAATTTTCCCCACTTTTGACTTCAATGAAATGCAAAACCCCTTTTTTCAAAGCGATAATATCAATTTCGCCAAATTGTGAAAAAAAGTTCCTCTCCACCATTTCAAAACCCAGCGTTTTTAAAAACCCACAAGCTTCTTCTTCAGCCTTTAAGCCCTTTTCTCTGTGTTTGTTATTCAAAAAACGCATTCAATTTTCCAAACGGATCATTTTAGGGGTATCCAACACGCTTTGTAAATTTTCAAGCTCTTTAAGGGCGTTCAGCATAGATTTTTCGTTGGTGGTGTGCGTGGAAAATAAGATTTTAGCCTTGTTGGATTGCGGGATTTCTTTTTGCAAAACATTGTTGAGCGAAATATCATTTTGGGCTAAAATCGCGCTGATTTGAGAAAAAACCCCTTTTTCATCGCTCACTAACAAGCGCGCATAGTAAGCGCATTGGATTTCTTCTTTGGGTTTTAGGGGGAGTTTTTGAGGGGTTTCAAAGCCCAGCATTAGAGAGCTTTTTTTCCTTGCGATTTCTATAATATCGCTAATGACCGCGCTTGCGGTAGGCTCTCCCCCAGCCCCAGCTCCATAATACAAAGTCTCGCCCACCTTATCCCCTATAACGCTGATAGCGTTCATCACCCCATCCACTTTAGAGAGCATGCATTCGTTTTTAATCATGCTTGGATGCACTCTTAATTCAATGCAATCCTGGTGTTTTTTAGCGATGCCTAAAAGTTTGATGCTATAACCAAACTCTTTAGCAAACTCCATGTCGTCTGGCTCTATTTTTTCAATGCCTTCAATCAAGATTTCTTCTAATTTCGCGTCAATGCCATACGCTAAAGACGCTAAAATCAATAATTTGTGCGCCGCATCAATGCCCTTAATGTCAAATTCAGGGTTCAATTCCGCATAGCCTAAATGCTGCGCGTCTTTCAAAGCGTCCTTAAAGCTCGCTTGATTTTTAAACATCTGGCTTAAAATATAATTGCTCGTGCCGTTTAAAATCCCTTTAAAAGAAAGGATGTGATTAGCGCTCAAGCCGTCTTTTAAAGCCTTGATAATAGGGATACCCCCACACACGCTCGCTTCAAAGCCTATGGGGGTGTTTTTAGCGATTTGTTCTAATTCATAGCGGTGGTACGCTAACATGGCTTTATTGGCTGTAACGAAGGCTTTTTGTTTGGCTAAAGTTTTTTTAGCTAAAAGATAAGGCGCTTCCACCCCACCCATAAGCTCCACGACAATATCAATTTCTTTATCTTCTATTAGGCTTTCTAAATCATCACTGATTTCAAAAGCATAGCCTTTGTGCTTTTTCACGTCTCGCACCACCGCTTTTTTAATTTTAATTTCCACGCCGGCCCTGTCTTTGATGATTTCTTGATTTTCTTGTAAGATTTTAGCGACCGCGCTCCCCACACACCCTAAACCCACAAGCCCTATATTCAATCTTTTTTTCATGCTTTTTCCTTTATTTTCGTTTTCTTAAAACGGCGTTTTTTTCTTGCTCGCTCGCTTTTTCTATCGCTTCAAAACTCCCAAAATAATCCAACAATTTTTTCACGCTGGCTTCTCCTATACCCTTTTCTTTTAAAAGAGCGATTTGTTTCATGTTTTTAAGTTTAGTGGATCTGTGGAAGTTTATCGCATACCGGTGGCTTTCATCGCGCAATTTTTGCACCCATTGCAAGCGTTTGTCGCTAGGGAGCAATTTAAAAGTATTACTAATCGTATGGATAATGTCTTTAGCGCCCCCTTTAGAACGATAAGCCTTAGAATCCCTTTTTTCTTTAGAAATAGCGATCACTTCTACAAAACTCCCGCTGCTTTTTAAGATTTCTAAAGCGATGTTTAATTGCGCCCTCCCTCCATCTATCACCCACAAATTAGGCGGTGGCTCTTTAGCAAAGTCTAAGGCTCTTCTGGTGAGCAACTCGCTCATTTGAGTGTATTCGTTAGAGCCTTTTAAATGGTAGCGCCGGTAAGAGTTTTTTTGAAAGGCGTTATTTTCATACACGACCATTCCTCCCACGCATTGGCTGTTGGCATGGTGGCTTGTGTCAAAGATTTCCACCCTATAAGGCACGCACTCTAAATTGAAAAGCGAGCGCACCTCTTCTAAAATCCGATCTTCATTAGAGGTTTTTTCTTGGCTAAAAATCTCTTGAGCGTTTTTCATAGCGATTTCTATTAAAGCGAGCTTATCGCCTTTTTTAGGGATATTAAGAGCGATTTTTTTAGAATATTGATGAGAGATAAATTCTTGCAATTCTTTAAGCGTTTCATTAGAGCAAGCGCTCAATAAGATCTGTTCAGGCATTAAAGGCAAATGCGATTGGTAATGATTGATAATGGCTTGTTTCATCGCTTCATCAGTGTCAAACCCATTAAGAGAGTGGATTTTTTCAAACGCTGAAGAAATGATTTTACCCCCACGCATAAACATTTTCACCAACACCGCCTTATTGCTTGCGTCATAAAAAGCAAAAATATCCAAATCATAGAGTTTGGCCAAATCCATGCAAGTGAAAGGGGCGATTTTTTGGATTTTAGCTATCCTGTCCCTGTAAATGAGAGCTTCTTCAAAACGCAAGTTACTAGAAAGGCGCTCCATTTTTAATTCAAGCTCCTTGATGAGTCTGTCTTTATTTTCAATCATTTCTAAACATTTTTTAGCGATTTTTAAATACTCTTCTTTGGTGATTTTATCCTCGCATGGGGCTTTACAACGCTCTATTTGATAAAACATGCACGCCTTTTTATCTTTGATGCAATTTTTCTTTTGAACCAACGGGAGCAATTCATACAAGCTGTCCAAAATATCCTTAGCCCCGCTCGTAAAAGGGCCAAAATATTTAACGCCAGGCTGTTTTAAAATTTTTCGTGTGATTAAAGGGATAGGGAAATCAGTGGAAAAATCCATGTAAATATAAGGGTAAGTTTTATCGTCTCTTAAAAGAATGTTGTATTTGGGCTTGAGCTGCTTGATTAAAGAATTTTCTAAAATCAAAGCGTCTTGCTCGTTTTCCACTAAAATGGTTTCTAAAAAAGCGATTTGTTTGACCATCATTTGGATGCGTAAGCTTATGCGATGATTGGGCGTGATTTCATTATTGCGGATAGAAAAATAGCTTTTGATGCGTTTTTTTAAGTTTTTCGCTTTACCGATATAGAGTAATTGGCGGTTTTTATCAAAATATTGATACACGCCACTGCTATTAGGAAGGTTTTTCAAACTGGACAATAAATCAGCCATTCATTCCTCAAAAAAACTTCGTTGGTAGTGGATCAAAGCGCGCGCTTTTTCAAAACATTCATGCAAACGAGCGTCTTTAATGGGGTTATGGAACAACCCTAAAGCGCTAGGGCGAAAAAAACGGGCTTGTTTTTTAATGGGGGCATAAAAATTGGCTTTTTTTAGCGCGTCTTTAGGCACATAACCTAAAATTTCTAACCCATTCAACCCGTCAAACCCATAAGCATGCCCTTGCGTGTTCAAAAAATGGCTGATTTCTTTAGCGAATCGCTGGTTAAATTCTTTAGAAGCCCAAAGATCTTTAAACGCAAAAAGCAATTTAGAGTCTTTTATAAAGATAAAAAGCAAATTTTCTTGTAAACTTAAAGGCATAAAAACCTTAAGCTTTTTGAGTTTCAAAAGAGTTTCAAGCTTTTTATAAGACTTTTTTTGAATGAGTAAGGAGAAAATATTTTGTTCCATAAACTGATCTTAACATGCTTTTTAACGCTTGTGGCAATAACGATTCAAGCTTGCGGCTATAAAGCCCCCCCATTCAATGAAAAACCCGCTAAAAAAACTTCAAACAGCTCTAATTCTTCTATGCAAACGCCCACCAATAACACCACGCCAGAATTTTTAAACGAGCCTTAAAATCATTGCTCTTATTTAAGGGCTTTGATTTCTAGGGTTTTTGTGGCTAACTTTTGCGCTTCTTTCTCATCATGCGTTACCATAATGAAAGTAGCACAAGAATTTTGGTGTATCTCTTTGATGAGATCCTGTAAATTCTTACGATTTAAACTATCTAAAGCGCTAAAAGGCTCATCTAATAAAATGAGTTCTGGTCTGTGGATAATCCCCCTAATAATGCCCACTCTTTGGGCTTGCCCCCCACTCAATTCATTAGGGAATTTATCCATAAGGCTCTCATCTAACCCCATTTTTAACGCTAAGGCTTTGGCCTCTTTTTGAGCGACTTGTTTGTTTATGCCTTGTAAATTAAGGCAAAAGGTCATGTTTTGTAGAGCGTTTAAATGAGAAAATAAGGAATTGCCTTGAGCGATATAGCCTATTTTTTGGCGTAAAAAAGCGTTATTTGAAAGGGTCTCATTAAAGATTTTAACGCTCCCCAAACTGGGTTTTAAAAGCCCTAAAATCAAGCCCAAAAGCGTGCTTTTACCGCTCCCGCTCTCCCCTAAAACGCATAAAAAATCCCCTTTTTCAATGCTTAAATTGAAATCCTTAAAAACAGCGCGATTGTGGTAGTTAAAAGACACATTCTCTATTGTAACGATTTCTTTCATGCTATAACCCCAAGCTTTCTAAAAAATCTTTAGCTACGATTTGAGGGCTTTTTTTCAACACTTCCACCTGATAGTTTAAATCCTGCATCGTCTCATCGTTAATTTTTGAATCCAATTTTTCTAAGATTTCTAGTGCTTCAGGATACTTTTTTACTATTTCTTTTCTTATAACAATACCGGCCTGATAATTAGGGAAAAACCCTTCATCGTCCTTAAGCACCTTTAAATCCAACTCTTTGATTTGAGCGTCTGTGGTGAAGACATCTAAAGCGTTGATTTTATGGGATTCAAAACTTTTATAACGCAAATTAATATCCATTTCATGCAAACTTCTAAAATGAAAGCGATAAGCTTTCACTAAGCCCTTAAAAGCGTCCTCTCTTTCAAAAAAGTCAAACTCCGCTCCAAAATCAAAATTGGGGCTATGAAAGGCTAAATCGCTGAAAGTTTCAATCGCGTATTTTTGAGCGTCTTCTTTAGAAATCGCTAAAGAATAGGTGTTATTAAAGCCCAAAAGCCCCACCCACAAAAGATTAAATTCCTTCTCATAACGCTTTTTAATCGTTTTAAAATCCACTTTTTGAGTCAAAGGGTTTTTGAGCGTGTTCACCCAAGCGGTGCCGGTATATTCCACATACAAATCAAAATCGCCCCTAATTAATGCCGGATGGATATTCATCGTCCCCCCACCAATGCCAAACGCTCGCTTGATAGGGATATGGTGTTTTTCTAACAAAAGGCTTAAAATCTCGCCCAAAATATACTGCTCGCTGCTAGGTTTTGTAGCCACGACTAAGGGTTTTTCTTCTATGGCGTTTCTAGGAATGAGCCATAAAGCGCTCGCTAGCAATAACAAAAGAAACACCGCTAAATTAATATAAACTCTTCTTTTATGTTTTTGGGTGGCGTTTTGAGAAAATAGGCGTTGCAAGGCGTTTTCATGCTGAAAGACGCTCACAAATTTATCCGCTAAAACGCTAAAAAGAGCAATAATCAAGCTGCCAGCCACTAAAAGCGTGGTGTTTTGCGTGTTTAGCCCTCTAAAAATCGCCTGCCCTAAGCCTCCAGCCCCAATGAGCGCTCCAATCCCAGCCATCGCCACTAACATCACCACCGCAATCCTTAAACCCACTAAAATTTGGGGGATAGCGAGCAAGAATCGCACTTTAAAAAACAACTCTTTGGGGTTACACCCTAGCCCAATAGCGGCCTTAATCACCTCTTCTCTCACCTCTTTTAAAGCGTTATAAGTGCTATGGACAATGGGTAATAAGCCGTATAAGACCAACACTAAAAGCGCGTTTTTTAACCCCACCCCAATCACAGGAATGAATAACGCGAATAACGCAAGCGATGGGATGGTGTAGAGGAAATTCACCACAGGGAGCAAGAACGCCCTGGCCTTTGAATTATAAAACACAAAAACCCCAATCAAAACCCCAAACACCAGCACGATAAGACTAGAAAGCGCAACGATGATAAAATGCTGCGCGATCAAATCTATAAAGTAAATGAAGCGATTATGAAATTCTTTTATCAAATATTTTACCACGCTTATTTTTAACGCCATGGCAACCAAATGCTGGATAACCATACCTACAGAATGGAGCAACCAATCATACAATTCTTTGATCAATTGTTTAAAAACGCCCATGTTTGGCATTATAACCAAACTTATTTGAATAAAGGGGTTTTAAAACGCTAAAGGCATTCTTTAATGTGGTTGCAGGTTAAAACTGAAAGGTGCGTTTGCCTAAATTGGTGCTTACTTCTATCCATAGTGGCTGGTTTTCGCATAAAATTTCATAGGCTACGCTTTGATTCCTCACTAAAGAAACGCTTTTAGGCGTGGGGTAGAGCGAGCAAGAACGCCCTTGATTGATGTCAATTTTTAAAATAACCACGCTCTCCACCACAGCGCTCACCTTCAAATAATACGACTCCCTAGCCCCTTGCCATTCTAAATAGGGCGTTTCTTGGGGGACAATCTCTAAAGCCACTAAAGGGCTTTGAGCCAGTTTTAAGCGCGTTTTTTGCTCCTGCTCTTTTAGTTCTTGTTCTCTGTTGATCCCCTTATCAATCAAATCAAAAAGGTTTGAAGAAGCGTCCTTTTCTCTAGCAATAAGGCTCGCTAACAACAAAAAGATTAAAAGATAATTTTTATTCATGCGATTCATTCTTGCTGTTTGTGGGGATTGAATTCTTCATCTAAAATAGAATGGATCTTACTCAAATCGTTCGCATCGGTTGAAAAAAAGATTTCCACACGATTGTTTTTCATTCTGTTTTCTAGGGAGTCATTAGGCGCGATAGGGTTGGTAGAGCCATAAGAAGAAAAAGACAATTGGTTAGGATCCACGCCGTATTGTATAAGGACTTTCATCACCCTATAAGCGCGATTGGCGGCTAATTCATAGTGGTTTTTAAAACGGGTTTTAGTTAAAGGCGTATTATCCGTAAAACCTCTCACATTGATATGCACCCTTTTAGGGAGTTTTTGAATGATTTTAGCGATCCGTTCAATATAGAGCATCATGTCTTGATTGATAGCGTCTGATGTAGCGTTTTCAAACAACAAACTAGAGGGGAGTTTTAAAACAGAGCCTTGATCAATTTGCTCTAAAACACTGCCTTCGCCTTTGCGAGCGATAGTAGCTTTTGTTTCGGTATTTTGCGAAGCCGGCTTGGAGCTTTCGCTCGCCATTTGCTCTTCTTCTTTCCCTGAATCAGGCGGGATCACTACAACCGGCTGCATCGCCTCTGGCTTGGGAGCGTAATTAAAAATCTTAATAAATTCGGTTTTTAAGGCTTCCACTTTGGATTTATTGACCGCTGAAATGGCATAAAGAGCGATAAAAAGCGCGAGCAACAACGACAAAAAGTCCGCATAAGGAACCGCCCATTTTTCGCCAGCGGGGCATTCGGTGGGTTTGTTTTTCTTAGCCATGTTTAGCCCTCAAATTGAGATTTTTTAGGCTCACCGGGAGCGATATAGTTTAAGAGTTTGTTTTCTAAATCCCTTGGGTTTTCCCCATTAGCGATGCCTAAAATCCCCTCTAAAAGAACGGTTTTTTCTTTAATAATGTCTTTAGACTTAGCCTTGAGCTTATGCCCAAAAGGGCCAAAAATCGCATAAGAACACATAATCCCTGTAACAGTAGCCGTAAATGCCCCAGCGATCCCTGCTGCCATTTCAGCCGGGTTGTCTAGTTTTTGCAAGGCCAACATAAGCCCCATAACCGCCCCCACTAACCCCATAGTAGGAGCGGTCTCACCGGCAGTCTCCCAATAATGAGCGGCGCCGTGGTAATACTCTTCCATTTCTTCAATGCTGATTTCTAAACTTTCCTTAACGGATTTTAAATCCTTGCCATCTATGATCATAGACAAGCCGTTACGGGTGAAATCGTCTTCAATTTGCGCCACTCGCCCCTCTAAACTCAATACCCCATCTTTTCTAGCTAAAGTGGCTAATTCCACTAAATTTTTAATGGTTTCGTTCAAATTGATTTTAGGGTTTAAAAAAACAATTTTTATCTCTTTGTAAGCGGCTTTCACGTAACGAGCATGCGTGCCTGTCATGGCGGCAAAAAGCGAAGTAGGCACGATGATAATGACTGAACTCAAATGGATAATGTGCAACGGGTTGCCATCTTCTAAAATATCGCCTAACGAAATAGAAGCGACCGCCAATACCAAGCCTAGTATGGTTGATAGATCCAAAACTTACCCCTTAATCTAAATTTCATAATCTTGTAAATGCGTGATTTTATGCGTGCCACAAACCCTACATTCAGGGTTTTTAGGTGCTTGAATTTTTTTAAAATCCATCGTTTTAATATCGGCTATAAGTAAAGTATTTATAAGTAAAGTTTCAAACCCTAAAAAATATTTAAGGCATTCGCTCGCTTGGATACACCCTAAAACCCCGGGCAAAACCCCAAAAAGCCCTGAAAGAGGATTTAATCCTTTTTTAGGAGGCTTATCAAAAATACACGCTAAGCATGCGCTATTAGGTAAAACGCTCATGCTTTGCCCCCTGTATTTTAAAACCCCGGCATGCGAATAGGGTTTTTGGGCCAACACGCAAGCGTCATTGATCAAAAATTTAGCGTTAAAATTGTCCGTGGCGTCTATGATAAAATCATAAGGCTCTATGAGAGGAAGAGCGTTATGAGCCTTAAAGCGTTCTTCAAAGGTTTCTATTTCAATACCCGCATTGAGTTGTTTTAAGCGCGCTTTCGCGCTAGAGGTTTTAGAATGGTTTAAAAAATCCTGTGAATGGATGATTTGGCGTTGCAAATTACTCATACCCACCACATCAAAATCCACAATGCCTATTTTTCCTACCCCAGCGGCACACAAATACATCAAAACCGCTGATCCAAGCCCTCCGGCTCCAATGACTAAAACGCTAGATTTTAAAAGCTTCAATTGGCCTTCTTCGCCCACATCTTCTAGCATGATATGGCGCAAATAACGCTCTTTGTCTAGCCGGCTTAACAATTAAGCCATCCTTGAAACCCAAATTTTAGAATGCTCTCTTTCGGCAAAAAAACTTGTTTTATCCCCATGCCCTGGATAAATCTCTATGTCTTTAGGGAAATCTAAATTTTGAAACCTTAATAGGGACTCTTTCATGTCTTTTTCATTAGAATAAGGGAAATCATAACGGCCAATGCTGCGATAAAAAATAAAATCCCCGCTAAAAATCACCCCTTCTATTTCTATGATAGAGCAACCGGGCGTGTGTCCGGGAAAATGCCAGTATTTAATGGTAGTGTTTGCTATCTCTAAAGTGGTGCAACCCTTATTGCAAGGCACGCTAAAATTGGGGCTAAAAACCGGCATGCCTAAATGGAAAATATCATTTTCTAGCATGAACACATCGTCTTTTGGGGCGTAAATGGGGGTGTCTTTAAGGGCTTTTGACAATTGAGCGCTATCCCACACATGATCATAATGCCCATGCGTGATTAAAATCGCCTTAGGGTTCTTGGCGTTTTTTAACACCCATTCACTGCTAGAAAATCCGGGATCAATAATAAAATCCACCCCACTAGAAAGCTTCACAATATAAGCGTTTTCTTCCACCGCCCCACATTCTCGCCTTAAAATTTCCACACTACTAACTCCCTACTAAATTAGCTTAAAAAGTCTTTATTATTGAATATCATAGCGCAAAAATAAGGCGATTTTGACTAGAATAGCGCTTCTATTATTGTTGGTTAAGATGAGTTTGAATGAAAGGAAAATCGTGCGTTCGTTTGGGAATTACATGCAAGAGTGGCTTTATGGCGAAAAAGGGTATTACAGAAAGGCGCTAATCGGTCCAAAAGGGGATTTTTACACTTCGGTGTCTTTGAGTAAGTTTTTTGGGGGTGCTATGGCGTTTTATATCATCAAGCTTTTAGAAGAA
This sequence comes from Helicobacter pylori, assembly GCF_011175115.1. Taxonomy (GTDB): domain Bacteria; phylum Campylobacterota; class Campylobacteria; order Campylobacterales; family Helicobacteraceae; genus Helicobacter; species Helicobacter pylori_DF. The sequence continues at coordinate 34,345 of NZ_SHOW01000008.1, forward strand.
GAAAAATTATTTTTGCCTTTAAAGATTGTAGAAATTGGCTCTCATCATGGGCATTTTTTGAGCGATATAGCCAGTTTTTTAAACGCTTTGAGCGTGGGCGTAATGGAAAAATGCGAGTTTGTCAGCTGTGAGCCTTTAAGGGAATTGCAAAAACTCCAACGAACCATTTTCAAACAAGCCACGCAATTGGATTTGATGATCTGCGATCTGAAAGATCTAGATTTCAAGGGGCATGAAAATGCGTTTGTTATCTCTAATGAATTGTTTGACGCGTTCGCTTGCGAGATCATTAAAGACAATCAAATGCTTTTTATTACCCATGATCATCAGGGCGTTTGGGGCAATATTGATGAACCCACTAAAGAACTTCTTAAAAATTTGAATTTAAAACAAGGGTGCGCGCCGTTGTTTTTAGAGGCTTTTATTAAGGATTTGTTAGAAAAATTGAATGAGGCTTCTTCTTGGGTGTTTTTGAGCTTTGATTATGGCGATGAAGTAGAGCGAAAGGACCTGCATTTAAGGGCTTTTAAAAACCACCAAGCACTAGATTTTAAAGATATTTTAAACAATTTAGCTTCTTTGTATCAGCAAAGCGATTTGACCTATGATGTCAATTTTTCTTTGGTGCGCTTTTTGTTTGAAAAACACCACGCGCAATTTTCATTCTTCAAATCGCAGGCTAACGCTTTGCTGGATATGGGGCTTATGGGATTGTTGGAGGTATTTTCAAAGAGCGTGAGTTATGAAAGGTATTTAAAAGAAGCGGCTAAAATCAAGCCCCTAATTAGCCCTGGGGGTTTGGGGGAGCGTTTCAAAGCGTTAGAGTTTGTGAAAAAAAATAAAATATAAATTAAAAGCATTTTGACAATCTAATAATAATTAATAATAATAATAAAGAGTTTGTGTATTTTTAAAGGGGGAAAGGTAAGAGCATCAGGACATTTTAATGAAAAAGTTTATTATAAGTTATAGTAAAGAAGGAAGGAATATTTTCGCCTTTTGCTCTTACCTTCGCCGAGCATTATACCAAAAAAAAAAAAAAACGATGTTATTTGAACTTTATTTTTAACATTCTTTTTGACTTTTTTAAAATGAAACAATTTTTGATCGTATTTATTTAAGATTGGTATTAAAAAGAAAGAATTGCTATAATTTAAAACAATTTAAATCTATTGATGGGATAAAAGGGGTTTTTTGAAAATTTTTCTTTCTTGCAAGTCTTTGTTGATCCAAAGGAGTTTGGAATTTTATTTGAGCGATTGTCTTTCTCCTATGGAAGTTTGCGATCTTGTTTTAAGCGATAATGAAAAGCTAGAAACCAATAAGCCCCTATGCTTTATAGAAGAGTGCTTAAGAAAGCCTTTCACTAAACAGAGCGTGAAAGAAGATATAAAAAATTTTTATCACGCTTTAAAGACGAGCGAAAAACCTTGCGAAGAAATCCAATTTTCTAAAGAGCAAAAGATTCAGCAATTGCTAGAAGAATACACTCAAAAATTATGCCAAATCATCAGCCAGTAAAAAAATTTAAGATCATTGGGGGGGCTTGTAAGGGATTAGGCTTGAATTTGCCTAACATTTCTAGCACGCGCCCCACCAAAGCGATCGTAAGAGAGTCGTTTTTTAACACCTTGCAAGCAGAAATTAGGGGAGCGCATTTTATAGAAGTGTTTTCAGGCAGCGCTTCTATGGGTTTAGAGGCTTTGAGTAGGGGGGCAACAAGCGCGGTGTTTTTTGAGCAAAATAAAAGCGCTTATGCCACGCTTTTAGAAAATATTTCCCTCTTTAAAAACCGTTTAAAAAAAGAAATGGAAATTCAAACCTTTTTAGATGACGCTTTCAAGCTTTTGCCCATGCTGCGCTTAAAAAATGGCGTTTTGAATATTATTTATTTAGATCCTCCTTTTGAAACAAGCGGATTTTTAGGGATTTATGAAAAGTGTTTTCAAGCTTTAGAAAGGTTATTGAAACGCTTTAATCCAAAAAATCTTTTAGTGGTTTTTGAGCATGAAAGCATGCATGAAATGCCTAAAAGTCTTGTAACTTTAGCTATAATCAAACAGAAAAAATTCGGGAAAACCACTTTAACTTATTTTCAATAGGAATAGGCATGGCAGAAGAACAAGAAAATACCGCACAACAACCCCAAAAAAAAAGCAAAGCCCTTTTATTTGTCATTATTGGAAGCGTGTTAGTGATGCTTTTATTGGTGGGAGTGATTATCATGCTGCTTATGGGGAATAAGGAAGAATCTAAAGAAAACGCTTCTAAAAACACCCAAGAAGTTCAAGCTAATCCTATGGCGAACAAAAATCAAGAAGCTAAAGAAGGCTCTAATATCCAGCAATACCTAGTGCTTGGGCCTTTGTATGCGATTGATGCGCCTTTTGCGGTGAATTTGGTCTCTCAAAATGGCAGACGCTACCTTAAGGCTTCTATTTCGTTAGAATTGAGTAATGAAAAGCTTTTGAATGAAGTCAAGGTTAAGGACACAGCGATTAAAGACACGATTATAGAAATTCTGTCGTCTAAAAGCGTGGAAGAAGTGGTTACTAACAAAGGCAAAAACAAGCTTAAAGACGAGATTAAGAGCCATTTGAATTCGTTTTTGATTGATGGTTTTATTAAAAATGTCTTTTTCACTGATTTTATCATCCAATAATTTTAAATGATTGGCATAGATATTGTTTCTATTGCTAGGGTAGAAAAGTGCGTAAAACGCTTTAAAATGAAGTTTTTAGAGCGTTTTTTATCGCCAAGTGAGATTATTTTATGCAAGGATAAATCCAGTAGTATCGCCGGGTTTTTCGCACTTAAAGAGGCTTGCTCTAAAGCCCTTCAAGTGGGTATTGGTAAGGAATTGAGCTTTTTGGATATAAAAATCTCTAAAAGCCCTAAAAACGCCCCCTTAATCACCCTTTCTAAAGAAAAAATGGATTATTTCAACATCCAAAGCTTGAGTGCGAGCATCAGCCATGACGCTGGTTTTGCGATAGCGGTTGTAATGGTTTCTTCGTCAAATTTATAAATAACGCATTCTAAAATTCCCGTAACATTCTGTTTTTAAAAAGCGCTTAACAGCTGTTTGCAAAAAAATAAAAAACACTAAAAACCTTTTTCAAATCGTTTTGATAACAAATTGCAAATAAAAAAAATCAAACTTCAAAATTTAAGCTAATTATAATAATTATTTTTATAATATGCATCGGTTTGAATTAAATGAGAAAGGTTATCATAATGAATGGTTATTTGAGGGTAAAAACCCCTTATTTTTTAATATTGGGTGCTTTGACTTTTTGGACTTTTAATTCTTTTATGATCGCAAAAGATAAGCACCATTTTTTAAAAAAAGTTACAACCACCGAGCAAAAATTCAATTCCAGCGCCCCGCTTTCATGGCAAAGCGAAGAGGTGCGTAATTCCACAAGCTCTCGCACGGTGATTTCCAACAAGGAACTCAAAAAAACGGGTAATTTGAATATTGAAAACGCTTTGCAAAATGTGCCAGGGATTCAAATCAGAGACGCTACAGGCACGGGCGTGTTGCCTAAAATTTCAGTGCGCGGTTTTGGTGGGGGCGGTAACGGGCATAGCAATACGGGCATGATTTTAGTCAATGGTATCCCCATTTATGGCGCGCCGTATTCCAATATTGAATTGGCGATTTTCCCTGTAACTTTCCAGTCAGTGGATAGGATTGATGTGATTAAGGGGGGAACGAGCGTCCAATACGGCCCTAACACTTTTGGAGGCGTGGTGAATGTCATTACTAAAGAAATCCCAAAAGAGTGGGAAAATCAAGCGGCTGAAAGGATCACTTTTTGGGGGCGATCCTCTAATGGGAATTTTGTCGATCCCGAGGAAAAAGGCAAGCCTTTAGCCCAAACTTTAGGCAATCAGATGCTGTTTAACACTTATGGGCGAACGGCTGGAATGTTGGGTAAGTATATAGGCATTAGCGCCCAAGGCAATTGGATTAATGGGCAAGGTTTTAGGCAAAACAGCCCCACAAAGGTGCAAAACTACTTGTTGGATGCGGTTTATAAGATTAATGCGACCAATACTTTTAAAGCTTATTACCAGTATTATCAATACAATTCTTACCATCCAGGCACTTTGAGCGCGCAAGATTACGCCTATAACCGCTTCATGAACGAACGCCCTGACAATCAAGATGGAGGGCGAGCCAAGCGCTTTGGGATCGTGTATCAAAACTACTTTGGCGATCCGGATAGGAAAGTGGGGGGCGATTTTAAATTCACTTATTTCACGCATGACATGAGCAGGGATTTTGGGTTTTCTAACCAATACCAAAGCGTGTATATGAGCAGTCAAAACAAGATTTTACCTTTTAAGGGAAAGGGAGAAATCAGCACGACTAACCCTAATTGCGGTTTGTATTCTTATAGCGACACGAATAGCCCTTGTTGGCAATTTTTTGACAATATCCGCCGATTCGTAGTGAATGCCTTTGAGCCAAAACTCAATCTCGTTGTCAATACCGGTAAAGTCAAGCAAACTTTTAATATGGGGATGCGGTTTTTAACCGAAGATTTATACCGCCGATCCACCACCAGGAAAAACCCTAGCGTGCCTAATAATGGGAGTGGGTTTGATGCAGGAACTTCACTCAATAATTTCAACAATTATACCGCTGTGTATGCCAGCGATGAAATCAATTTCAATGACGGCATGCTAACGATCACGCCGGGCTTGAGATACACTTTTTTAAATTACGAAAAAAAAGACGCTCCCCCTTTTAAAGAAGGTCAAACAGGAAAAACTATTAAAGATCGTTATAACCAATGGAATCCGGCGCTGAATATCGGCTATAAACCCATTAAGGATTGGTTGTTTTATTTCAACTATCAAAGAAGCTATATCCCGCCCCAATTCAGCAATATCGGTAGTTTTGTAGGCACAAGCACGGATTATTTTCAAATCTTTAATGTCATGGAAGGCGGCTCAAGATATTATTTTAACAACCAAGTGAGTTTTAACGCGAATTATTTTGTGATTTTTGCGAATAATTATTTTACCGGGCGCTATGGGGATAATAAAGAGCCGGTCAATGCGAGATCGCAAGGCGTGGAGCTGGAATTGTATTACACGCCAATTAGGGGGCTTAATTTCCATGCGGCTTACACTTTCATAGACGCTAATATCACCAGCCACACAATGGTTACTAACCCTGCTAATCCTAAAGGGCCTAAAAAAGATATTTTTGGCAAAAAGCTCCCTTTTGTAAGCCCGCACCAATTCATTTTAGACGCGAGTTACACTTACGCTAAAACCACGATTGGGTTGAGCTCTTTCTTTTATAGCCGCGCTTATACAGATGTGTTAAACACCGTGCCTTTCATTCAATACGTGCCCACGATTAAAAACGGGGCTATCACTACAAGAACAGCGGGCATGACGCCGTGGTATTGGGTGTGGAATTTGCAAATTTCTAGCGCTTTGTGGGAACGCAAAAATCAAAGCGTCAATGCGAGCTTGCAAATCAATAACATTTTTAACATGAAATATTGGTTTAGCGGGATAGGCACTAGCCCTAACGGGAAAGAAGCCGCGCCTCCCAGAAGCATCACAGCGTATGTGAGCTATCATTTTTAAGGCTTAACGTTTATGGCTGTAATGGCTTGAGCAGTTGGGTATAAAAAACAACCTTTTGTTTTAAATGATCTCTTAGAGCGCGGTAATTAGGGCAAAAGGTTTGAACGCAACGCCAGAAATTTTTGGAATGGTTTTTGTGGATCGTGTGGGCGAGCTCATGGATGATGACGTAATCAATCGCTTCTTTTGGGGCGCAAACCAATAAAAGAGCGAAACTCAAGCGGTTATGATAAGAGCAGCTCCCTAAAACTTTGGCGTTGTTCCTAACACTAAAACCGGTATAGGAAGTTCGCATTTTTTGAGCGATCAAGGGGAGTTGTTGCTCCAAATAAGTTTTTAAGATTTTTTTAAGCTCTGTTAGGGTGTAATCGTTGGCGTTTTTTTCCTCATCAAACACAAGGATTTTGTTTTGATAGGTTTCTAGGTGCGAGTGTAAAAGGGAGTATTTTTCTTGCATGGCTGAAAGGGTTTTTTGTAGCCAAGCTTTCTGTTCTTTTAAAAAAGCATGCGCTCTATTTTGAGAGCAAGAATCAGGCATTTTTAGAATCACTTCTAAAGAGGGCGTGATATTCAAGCTTAGGGTTTTGATCTTTTTACTTTTTTGAATGGTAATAGGAATATCATCTAACATAATGCGTATTTTACTAAAATTTGCGCTAGAATGTGAGTCTGTTTAATATTGATTTTATTTGCATTAAGAATTAAGGCTAACATGCGTGTTTTTATTATTCATTTAAGCCCAAAAACCTGTCAAAATTTTTCTTTAAAAGAAACTCATATAACCCCCCTTTTAGAGAACCTTAAACTTCAAGGGATCTCTTATGAAATTTTTGATGCAATCTATTCTAAAATCTCTCCCACTCAATTACACCCCTTGATTTTAGAGCATTTGCACCCTTCTTTTATGGTTGAAGATTTATGGGCTTTTTGTAAGAATGAAAAACACCCCCCTTGCGCGTTAAAAAATTTCTTTTACGCGCTCAAGCATTGCGGGAAGAGGATGGGGTTTGGGGAGCTTGGGTGCTATGCGAGCCATTATTCCTTGTGGCAAAAATGCATAGAGCTCAATGAAGCGATCTGTATTTTAGAAGACGATATTATTGTAAAAGAACATTTTAAAGAGAGTTTGGAATTTTGCCGCCAGCACATCAACGAGTTAGGCTATATCCGCTTGATGCATTTAGAAGAAAATGTGGCTAAACAAAAAACTCCCGTTAAAGGGGTTTCTCAAATCTTAAATTTTAAAGATGGCATTGGCACTCAAGGGTATGTTTTAGCCCCAAAAGCCGCGCAAAAATTGTTGAAATACAGCGCGAAAGAATGGGTGATGCCTATAGATTGCGTGATGGATAGGCATTATTGGCATGGGGTCAAAAATTATGTGTTAGAAGAATTTGCGATCACTTGCGATGAGATGAACGCTCAAAACTCCAACACAGAAAAACAAAGGCCTAAAAAATTACCTTTAAGCATTAGGATTGGCCGTTTTTTACACAAAAGCGCGATTCAACAATGGAATATTTTGAAATCGTTTTTTCCTAATCATATAATCAAGTGATAATCGTTATTAAACATGCTATATTTCTTGTTTTTATAATCTAAATTAAGTTTTAATTTGAATTAGACTAGGGGGAATGAGACTTTAGGGAGTTAGAATGATCTTAAGAAGAGTTACTGAAGCTTTAGAAGCGTATAAAAATGGCGAAATGCTTATTGTTATGGATGATGAAGACAGAGAAAATGAAGGGGATTTGGTTTTAGCCGGGATTTTTTCTACCCCTGAGAAAATCAATTTCATGGCTACGCATGCTAGGGGGTTGATTTGCGTGTCTTTGACTAAAGATTTAGCGAAAAAATTTGAATTACCCCCTATGGTTAGCGTGAATGATTCTAACCATGAGACCGCTTTCACGGTGTCCATTGACGCTAAAGAAGCCAGAACTGGGATTTCTGCTTTTGAAAGGCATCTAACGATTGAATTATTATGTAAAGACACCACCAAACCGAGCGATTTTGTGCGCCCGGGGCATATTTTCCCTTTGATTGCAAAAGATGGAGGCGTGCTAGCGCGCACCGGTCATACTGAAGCGAGCGTGGATTTGTGCAAATTAGCTGGATTAAAGCCGGTGAGCGTGATTTGTGAAATCATGAAAGAAGACGGCTCTATGGCGAGGAGAGGGGATAAATTTTTGAGCGACTTTGCCCTTAAGCACAACCTTAAAACCCTTTATGTCTCTGATTTGATTAGCTATCGTTTGGAAAATGAAAGTTTATTGAAAATGTTTTGCCAAGAAGAAAGGGAATTTTTAAAACACCAAACGCAATGCTACACTTTTTTAGATCACCAGCAAAAAAACCATTACGCTTTTAAATTTAAAGGCGCAAAAACCCATGATTTAGCCCCTTTAGTGCGTTTCCACCCTATCAAAGAGGATTTTGATTTTTTAACGACTGATGCGTTTGAAGTGTTTTTTAAAGCGTTAGAATATTTAAAGCGCGAAGGGGGCTATTTGATCTTTATGAACACCCATTCTGAACAAAACAATATCGTTAAAGATTTTGGGATCGGGGCGTTAGTGTTAAAAAATTTGGGGGTAAAGGATTTCAGGCTCTTAAGCTCTTGTGAAGACAGGCAGTATAAGGCTTTGAGCGGGTTTGGGCTTAAGCTTGTAGAAACGATTAGCCTTTAAAAGGCTTGTTAAGTTTTATTGAATGTGTTGTAATGTTTTTAAGATATAATAAACTCTTTTTAAGTCAAGCAATAAAGTTTGCAACCTGATGAGAGTAATAATAGAGTTTATGCTGATTTCATTAAAAACATTCCTAAAAATATTATTGAAAATATTCCTAAAAACTTTCCAAAAGATTTGGGTAGTTTGCGTTATTATTTGGGGGTTAGGCTGTAGTTTTTTAAACGCTAACAGCATTCAATTAGAAGAAACGCTCAGACGAAGTCCTAAAAATCTTATTTGGCAACACTTTAAAAAGAAGTTTAAAAAGAGCAATACGATCCCTTATGCCCCAAATAGCCGTTGGAAATATTTAGGCACAAGTATAGGGATTTTGGGCGTGTCGTTGGTGATAGGGATTGTGGGGTTGTATCTCATGCCAGAGAGCGTAACGAATTGGGATAGAGAAAAGTTTGGGATCAAAAGTTGGTTTGAAAATGTCCGCATGGGGCCAAAACTAGACAACGATAGTTTTATTTTTAATGAAATTTTGCACCCTTATTTTGGGGCTATGTATTACATGCAACCGCGCATGGCTGGGTTTGGTTGGATGGCATCAGCGTTTTTTTCTTTTATCACTTCCACGCTTTTTTGGGAATATGGCTTGGAAGCGTTTGTGGAGGTGCCTAGCTGGCAGGATCTAGTGATCACGCCTTTATTAGGCTCCATTTTAGGGGAAGGGTTTTACCAGCTCACGCGCTACATCCAACGCAACGAAGGCAAGCTTTTTGGCTCTTTATTTTTAGGGCGTTTAGTTATCGCTCTTATGGATCCTATCGGTTTTATCATTAGGGATTTAGGGCTTGGGGAAGCTTTAGGGATTTATAATAAACATGAAATCCGTTCTAATTTAAGCCCTAATGGTTTGAATTTGACTTACAAATTTTAAGAATTTAAAATTTAAGAAAATTATAAAGAGTTTTGATAGAATACCTTTTTTTAAAAGACGCGTTTTAAAACTAATTTTAGGAGTATCCTTGAAACGATTAGAAGTCTCTAACCAAGCCAAATTACCCACTCAATTTGGGGAGTTTTGTATCCAGTGTTTTAGAGAAAAGGGTTCTAATGGATCTAAAGATCATTTAGTCATTTTCACCCCTAATTTTTCTCAAAACCCTTTAGTGCGTTTGCATTCAGAATGCTTAACGGGTGATGCTCTAGGCTCTCAAAAATGCGATTGCGGGGGGGCGTTGCAAATGGCGTTAGAAAGGATTTCTAAAGAAGGGGGGCTAGTGATTTATTTGCGCCAAGAAGGGCGTGGGATAGGGCTATTTAACAAAGTCAATGCCTACGCTTTACAGGATAAAGGCTATGATACCATTCAAGCCAATGAAATGATAGGGTTTAAAGACGATGAAAGGGATTATAGTGTTGCGGGTGAAATTTTAGAATATTACGGCATTAAAAAAATGCGCTTACTCACAAACAACCCTAAAAAAATCGCCGCTTTAGAAAAATACGCTGAAGTAACAAGAGAGAGCTTGATCGTGTGCGCTAACGAACACAATCAAGGGTATTTGGAAGTTAAAAAGCTCAAAATGGGGCATTTATTGTGAAAATTATGAGCGCTTTAAAGAGGTTTTAAAAATATTAAAATCATGCTTTAAAAGATTGAATATAAGGGTAAATGATGGTAGAAGTGCGATTTTTTGGACCCATAAAAGAAGAAAATTTTTTCATCAAAGCGAATGATTTGAAAGAATTAAGAGCGATTTTACAGGAAAAAGAGGGCCTAAAAGAGTGGTTGGGCGTTTGCGCGATAGCCCTTAATGATCACTTAATAGACAATTTAAACACGCCTTTAAAAGATGGCGATGTGGTAAGTTTGTTGCCACCGGTTTGTGGGGGCTAGGTGTTAAAAATCATTCAAGGGGCATTGGATACTGACAAGCTTTTGAAAGCCTATCAAGAGGAAGCTTGCATTAAAAACTTTGGAGCGTTTTGTGTGTTTGTGGGGATTGTGAGAAAAGAGGATAACATTCAAGGCTTGAGTTTTGATATTTATGAAGCGCTATTAAAGACTTGGTTTGAAAAATGGCACCATAAAGCCAAAGATTTGGGCGTGGTGTTAAAAATGGCACACAGCGTGGGCGATGTTTTGATAGGACAAAGCTCATTTTTATGCGTTTTAATGGGAAAGAATAGAAAAAATGCCTTAGAACTATACCAAGATTTTATTGAAGATTTTAAGCGTAACGCTCCTATTTGGAAATACGATTTGATTGATAATGAACGCATTTACGCTAAAGAAAGAAGCCACCCTTTAAAAGGGAGTGGGCTTTTAGCTTGAAAAGGAGTTAAAATGCAAACGATTCATATAGGCGTTTTGAGCGCGAGCGATAGAGCGTCAAAAGGGATTTATGAAGATTTAAGCGGGAAAGCGATACAAGAAGTGATGAGCGAATACCTGCTCAATCCTTTAGAATTCCATTATGAAATTGTCGCTGATGAAAGGGATTTGATTGAAAAATCGCTGATTAAAATGTGCGATGAATACCAATGCGATCTAGTCGTTACCACAGGAGGCACAGGCCCTGCTTTAAGAGACATAACCCCAGAAGCCACAGAAAAAGTGTGCCAAAAAATGCTTCCTGGTTTTGGAGAGCTTATGCGAATGACTAGCTTAAAATACGTGCCTACAGCGATCCTATCGCGCCAGAGCGCTGGCATCAGGAATAAGAGTTTGATCATCAATCTTCCTGGTAAGCCAAAAAGCATTAGAGAGTGTTTAGAAGCGGTTTTTCCAGCGGTTCCTTATTGCGTGGATTTGATTTTAGGGAATTACATGCAAGTGAATGAAAAAAACATTCAAGCGTTTCGCCCCAAACAATAAGGTAAAAAATGCCGCTCACTCATTTGAATGAAGAAAATCAGCCTAAAATGGTGGATATAGGGGATAAGGAAACCACTGAAAGAATCGCTCTAGCAAGCGGTCGTATCAGCATGAATAAAGAGGCTTATGACGCTATTATCAATCATGGCGTCAAAAAGGGTCCGGTGTTACAGACTGCTATTATTGCTGGGATTATGGGGGCTAAAAAGACAAGCGAGCTCATTCCCATGTGCCATCCAATCATGCTCAATGGGGTGGATATTGATATTTTAGAAGAAAAAGAGACTTGCAGTTTTAAACTCTATGCGAGAGTCAAAACTCAAGCTAAAACGGGCGTGGAAATGGAAGCGCTAATGAGTGTGAGCGTAGGGCTTTTAACCATTTATGACATGGTGAAAGCCATTGATAAGAGCATGACAATTAGCGGTGTGATGTTGGAGCATAAAAGTGGAGGCAAAAGTGGGGATTACAACGCTAAAAAATAGAAAAAGACTGATAATCTAAAGATGTTAGGGTAAAATAACATTTTGACAACAAAAGCGTGTTGGTTGCTTCGTATTTGTTGTTATAGAAGTCTGAAATATTACAATCAAGGATAGAACGATGAAAACAAATGGTCATTTTAAGGATTTTGCATGGAAAAAATACCTTTTAGGCGCGAGCGTGGTGGCTTTATTAGTGGGGTGTAGCCCGCATATTATTGAAACCAATGAAGTCGCTTTGAAATTGAATTACCATCCAGCTAGCGAGAAGGTTCAAGCGTTAGATGAAAAGATTTTACTTTTAAAGCCAGCTTTCCAATACAGCGATAATATTGCTAAAGAGTATGAAAACAAATTTAAGAATCAAACCACGCTTAAAGTTGAAGAGATCTTGCAAAATCAGGGCTACAAGGTTATCAATGTGGATAGTAGCGATAAAGACGATTTTTCTTTTGCGCAAAAAAAAGAAGGGTATTTGGCTGTCGCTATGAATGGCGAAATTGTTTTACGCCCCGATCCTAAAAGAACCATACAGAAAAAATCAGAACCCGGGTTATTATTCTCTACCGGTTTGGATAAAATGGAAGGGGTTTTAATCCCGGCCGGGTTTATTAAGGTTACCATACTAGAGCCTATGAGTGGGGAATCTTTAGATTCCTTTACGATGGATTTGAGCGAGTTGGACATCCAAGAAAAATTCTTAAAAACCACCCATTCAAGCCATAGCGGAGGGTTAGTTAGCACTATGGTTAAGGGAACGGATAATTCTAATGACGCGATCAAGAGCGCTTTGAACAAGATTTTTGCAAATATCATGCAAGAAATAGACAAAAAGCTCACTCAAAAGAATTTAGAATCTTATCAAAAAGACGCCAAGGAATTAAAAGGCAAAAGAAACCGATAAAAACAAATAACGCATAAGATAAAGAACGCTTGAACAAACTGCTTAAAAAGGGGTTTTTAGCGTTCTTTTTAAGCGTGTATTTAAGGGCTGATGATCTGGTTACTTACACCATCATCAAAAAAGAAGATCTAGGATTTCAGCGGTTTTTAGCCAAGAAGTGTTTAAGGGGTAAAACCCACCCTCCATGTTTTGCTGAGTCTAAAAAGCCTAAAAGAAAACTTTTTAACATAGACAAAAGCTCCCACTATTATGGCACAAGCGTGGTGCAAATGTCATGGCTACAGAGCAGGGAAAAATTTGAAAACCATTCAAAATACCGAGACATTCCTTTTGCTGAAGTCAGTTTGATTTATGGCTATAAACAATTTTTTCCTAAAAAAGAGCACTATGGTTTCCGCTTTTATATTTCTTTGGATTATGCTTATGGGTTTTTTCTTAAAAATAAGGGCGTATTGGGCGATAGTTTGAGAGAGAGTTCGCAAATCCCTAAAAGCTATAGAGAAAAATTGCAAAGAAAAGAGACTTTTATCAACGCTATTTTTTATGGCGCGGGAGCTGACTTTTTATACAAACGCGCTTTTGGGACGCTGATTTTAGGGATGAATCTTGTGGGAGAAACCTGGTTTTATGAAACAAAGATTTTTAAAAAGTGGGCCAAAGATCCTTTGAGCGTTTATCACCCTTACATGTTTCAAGTGATGTTGAATGTGGGGTATCGTTACCGCTTTTCAAGGTATAAGAATTGGGCGATAGAATTGGGCGCGCGCATCCCCTTTTTAATTAACGATTATTTTAAAACCCCTTTATACACCCTTCATTTCAAGCGCAATATTTCTGTCTATCTCACTTCAACTTATGATTTTTAGTTTTTTAAATTTTTGAAAACCAGAATTAAAACCGCTTTTTATCAACCGGAATTAAAACAAATTAAGCTATAATGCCCATAAAACTTTTAATTTTTTAAGGAAAAAAATGAATCTTGAAGTGAAAAAGATTGACACCGCTAACGCCCGTTTGAGCGCTAAACCTTCCATTGAAAATTTAGAAAAGCGTTATGATAAAATCGCTCAAAAAATCGCCCAAAAAGTTAAAATTGATGGCTTTAGAAGAGGTAAAGTCCCCCTTAGCTTAGTGAAAACCCGTTATCAAGCCCAAATTGAACAAGACGCTCAAGAAGAGATGATTCAAGAGGTTTTGAAAAACGCTTTTAAGGAATTAGGGATTGAAAATAAGGATCTCATCGGCAGCCCCAATCTCACTAAATTTGAAAAAAAAGACACGCATTTTGAAATAGAAGCGGACATCGGCTTAAAACCCACGATTGTTTTAGACAAGATCAAAGAGTGCGTGCCTAGCGTGGGAGTGGAAATTCCCAATGAAGAAAAAATTGATGAGCGTTTGAAACAGCTCGCTAAAGACTATGCGAAATTTGTGGATACTAACACTCAAAGAAAAGCTCAAAACGACGATAAATTAACGATTGATTTTGAAGGCTTTATAGATAATGCGCCTTTTGAAGGGGGCAAGGCTGAGAATTTCAGTTTGATTTTAGGCAGTAAGCAAATGCTAGAAGATTTTGAAAAGGCTCTTTTAGGCATGCAAGCGGGCGAAGAAAAAGAATTCCCTTTGACTTTCCCTAGCGAATACCACGCAGAGCATTTAGCCGGCAAAGAAGCCCTTTTTAAAGTGAAATTGCACCAGATTCAAGCGCGTGAAGTGTTAGAAATCAATGACGAACTCGCTAAAATCGTGCTAGCTAATGAAGAGAATGCGACTTTAAAGCTTTTAAAAGAAAGGGTTGAAGGGCAGCTGTTTTTAGAAAATAAAGCCAGGCTTTATAATGAAGAGCTGAAAGAAAAATTGATTGAAAATTTAGACGAAAAGATCCTTTTTGATTTGCCTAAAACGATCATAGAGCAAGAAATGGATTTGTTGTTCAGGAACGCTCTTTATTCCATGCAAGCTGAAGAAGTCAAATCCTTACAAGAAAGTCAAGAAAAAGCCAAAGAAAAGCGTGAGAGCTTTAGGAACGATGCGACAAAAAGCGTGAAAATCACTTTTATCATTGACGCTCTAGCGAAGGAAGAAAAGATTGGCGTGCATGATAATGAAGTCTTTCAAACCTTGTATTATGAAGCGATGATGACAGGGCAAAACCCAGAAAATCTCATTGAACAATACCGCAAAAATAACATGTTGGCGGCGGTGAAAATGGCGATGATTGAAGATCGGGTGCTGACTTATTTGTTAGATAAAAACCTGCCTAAAGAGCAGCAAGAAATTTTGGAAAAAATGAGGCCTAACGCTCAAAAAACTCAAGTGGGTTAAACGATTAAAAGGGAAAAATGATGGGATACATTCCTTATGTAATAGAAAATACAGAGCGTGGCGAACGCAGTTATGATATTTACTCACGCCTTTTAAAGGATCGTATTGTTTTATTGAGCGGTGAAATTAACGATAGCGTGGCGTCTTCTATTGTGGCCCAACTCTTGTTTTTGGAAGCTGAAGACCCTGAAAAAGACATTGGCTTGTATATCAATTCTCCCGGTGGGGTGATAACAAGCGGTCTTAGCATTTATGACACCATGAATTTTATCCGCCCTGATGTTTCCACGATTTGCATCGGCCAAGCGGCTTCTATGGGGGCGTTTTTACTGAGCTGTGGGGCTAAGGGCAAGCGCTTTTCATTGCCTCATTCAAGGATTATGATCCACCAGCCTTTAGGGGGGGCTCAAGGGCAAGCGAGCGATATTGAAATCATTTCTAACGAAATTCTCAGGCTTAAGGGTTTGATGAATTCTATTCTGGCTCAAAACTCAGGGCAGAGTTTGGAACAAATCGCTAAAGACACGGATAGGGATTTTTACATGAGCGCTAAAGAAGCTAAAGAGTATGGCTTGATTGATAAAGTGTTGCAGAAAAATGTGAAGTGATTGCATGGCGTTATTAGAGATTATCCATTACCCTTCTAAAATCTTAAGAACGATTTCTAAAGAAGTCGTTTCTTTTGATTCAAAACTCCACCAGCAATTAGACGACATGCATGAAACCATGATCGCTAGTGAGGGGATAGGGTTAGCCGCTATTCAAGTGGGCTTGCCTTTAAGGATGCTCATTATCAACCTCCCACAAGAAGACGGCGTGCAACATAAAGAAGACTGCTTGGAAATCATTAACCCTAAATGGATAGAAACTAAGGGGTCAATGATGTATAAAGAAGGGTGCTTGTCTGTGCCGGGATTTTACGAAGAAGTGGAGCGTTTTGAAAAGGTTAAGATAGAGTATCAAAACCGCTTCGCTGAAGTGAAAATTTTAGAAGCGAGCGAACTTTTAGCGGTAGCCATTCAGCATGAGATCGATCACCTCAATGGCGTGTTATTCGTGGATAAATTATCCATTTTGAAGCGTAAGAAATTTGAAAAAGAACTCAAAGAGTTGCAAAAAAAACAAAAACGCGAGTAACAACCATGATCAACACGATATTTTGCGCGACCATGCAAAGGGGGGTGGCAGAAATCGTGGCTGTGGAAGCGACTTTCACAAGGGCTTTGCCGGCGTTTGTGATTTCAGGCTTGGCTAATAACTCTATTCAAGAAGCCAAACAGCGGGTCCAATCGGCTTTACAAAATAACGATTTCACTTTCCCGCCTTTAAAAATCACCATCAACCTTTCCCCCTCAGATTTGCCTAAATCCGGGAGCCATTTTGATTTGCCTATCGCTCTTTTAATCGCTTTGCAAAAACAAGAGTTAGCTTTTAAAGAGTGGTTTGCTTTTGGGGAGTTGGGGCTTGATGGCAAGATCAAACCCAATTCTAACATTTTCCCCATGCTTTTAGACATTGCCATTAAACACCCCCATGCTAAAATCATTGCGCCTAAGGCTAATGAAGAGCTTTTTTCGCTCATTCCTAATTTGCAATGCTTTTTTGTGGAGCATTTTAAAGAAGCGTTAGAAATCTTGCAAAACCCTGAAATCAAAGCAGACACCCACACGAAAAAACTACCCTTTAAAACGATAGAATTGAACGATAAAGAGTATTATTTTTCAGACGCCTATGCCTTAGATTTTAAAGAAGTTAAGGGGCAAGCTGTCGCTAAAGAGGCCGCTTTGATCGCTAGCGCTGGGTTTCATAACTTGATTTTAGAGGGAAGTCCAGGTTGTGGGAAAAGCATGATTATTAATCGCATGCGTTATATTTTGCCTCCATTGAGCCTGAATGAAATCCTAGAAGCGACAAAATTGCGCATTTTAAGCGAGCAAGACAGCGCCTATTACCCCTTAAGGAGTTTTAGAAACCCTCACCAAAGCGCTTCAAAATCCAGCATTTTAGGCTCAAGCTCTTTAAGAGAGCCAAAACCTGGCGAAATCGCCTTAGCGCATAACGGCATGCTTTTTTTTGATGAATTGCCCCATTTTAAAAAGGATATTTTGGAAGCTTTGAGAGAGCCTTTAGAAAACAATAAATTAGTGATCTCACGAGTACACAGCAAAATTGAATACGAAACCTCTTTTTTATTTGTGGGGGCTCAAAACCCTTGCTTGTGCGGGAATTTACTCAGCGCCACCAAAGCATGCCGTTGCCAAGACAGAGAAATCACGCAGTATAAAAACCGCTTGAGCGAGCCTTTTTTAGACAGGATTGATTTGTTCGTGCAAATGGAAGAGGGGAATTATAAAGACACGCCGTCGCATTCTTGGACTTCAAAAGAGATGCATGAATTGGTATTATTAGCTTTCAAACAGCAAAAGTTAAGGAAACAGAGTGCTTTTAATGGTAAGCTTAATGAAGAGCAGATAGAACGATTTTGCCCTTTAAATTTTGAAGCGCAAAAGTTGTTAGAGCAGGCGGTTGAAAGGTTTAATCTGTCCATGCGCTCTGTCAATAAGGTCAAAAAAGTCGCTAGGACGATTGCGGATTTAAACGCTTGCGAGAATATAGAAAAATCTCACATGCTTAAAGCGCTGAGTTTTAGAAAGATTTCTTAAAAGGATTTTTATAAGGGAGAGAAAATGCAAGAATACCACATTCACAATTTGGATTGTCCTGATTGTGCGTCTAAATTAGAAAGGGATTTAAACAAATTAGACTATGTGAAAAAGGCTCAAATCAATTTCAGCACCAGTAAGCTGTTTTTGGACACGAGCGATTTTGAAAAAGTTAAGGCTTTCATCAAGCAAAACGAACCGCATTTGAGCCTGTCTTTTAAAGAGGCTGCAGAAAAGCCCTTGAGTTTTACCCCGCTCATCATTACGATCGCTGTCTTTTTGGGCGCGATTTTAATCTTACACCTTGAACCTAGCCCTTTCATTGAAAAAGCGGTGTTTGTGGTGCTAGCCTTAGTGTATCTAGTGAGCGGTAAAGATGTGATTTTAGGAGCGTTTCGTGGGCTTAGGAAAGGGCAATTTTTTGATGAAAACGCTTTGATGCTCATTGCGACTATTGCGGCTTTTTGCGTGGGGGCTTATGAAGAGAGTGTGTCTATTATGGTGTTTTATTCAGCGGGCGAATTTTTGCAAAAACTCGCTATCGCTCGCTCTAAAAAATCCCTTAAGGCTTTAGTGGATGTCGCTCCTAATCTGGCTTATTTGAAAAAGGGCGATGATCTAGTGAGTGTTGCTCCTGAAGATTTAAGAGTTAATGACATCGTGGTGGTGAAAGTCGGCGAAAAAGTGCCTGTTGATGGCGTGGTAGTTAAGGGCGAAAGTTTGCTAGATGAAAGGGCGTTGAGTGGGGAGTCCATGCCCATTAATGTCAGCGAACGCTCTAAAGTTTTAGGGGGGAGCTTGAATTTAAAAGCGGTCCTTGAAATTCAAGTGGAAAAAATATATAAAAATTCTTCTATCGCTAAAGTGGTGGATTTAGTCCAACAAGCCACGAATGAAAAGAGCGAAACAGAGAAATTTATCACTAAATTTTCACGCTATTACACCCCAAGCGTTTTATTCATCGCCTTAATGATCGCTGTATTACCGCCCTTGTTTTCTATGGGGAGCTTTGATGAGTGGATTTATAGGGGGCTTGTGGCTTTAATGGTGAGCTGTCCTTGCGCGTTAGTGATTTCTGTGCCTTTAGGGTATTTTGGAGGCGTGGGAGCGGCGAGCAGAAAGGGCATTTTAATGAAAGGCGTGCATGTTTTAGAGGTGCTTACCCAGGCTAAAAGCATCGCCTTTGATAAAACCGGCACTTTAACTAAAGGCGTTTTTAAAGTAACAGATATTGTGCCGCAAAACGGGCATTCTAAAGAAGAAGTTTTGCATTACGCTTCTTGCTCGCAGCTCTTATCCACGCACCCGATCGCTTTATCCATTCAAAAAGCATGCGAAGAAATGTTAAAGGACGATAAGCACCAGCATGACATTAAAAATTATGAAGAATTGAGCGGGATGGGGGTTAAAGCGCAATGCCATACGGATTTAATCATCGCAGGGAATGAAAAAATGCTCGATCAATTCCATATCGCGCACAGCCCTTCCCCAGAAAACAGCACGATCGTGCATGTGGCTTTTAACCAAACTTATATCGGCTATATCGTCATTAGCGATGAGATTAAAGATGACGCCATAGAGTGCTTAAGGGATTTGAAAGCGCAAGGGATAGAAAATTTTTGCATTTTGAGCGGGGACAGAAAAAGCGCGACTGAGAGCATCGCTCAAACTCTAGGCTGTGAATATCATGCGAGCTTGTTGCCTGAAGAAAAAACGAGCGTGTTTAAAACCTTTAAAGAACGCTATAAAGCCCCGGCGATTTTTGTAGGCGATGGCATCAATGACGCTCCGACTCTAGCGAGCGCTGATGTGGGGATTGGCATGGGGAAAGGCTCAGAATTGAGCAAGCAAAGCGCAGACATTGTGATCACTAATGACTCCTTAAGCTCTTTAGTCAAAGTTTTAGCGATCGCTAAAAAAACTAAAAGCATTATTTGGCAAAATATCTTGTTTGCTTTAGGGATTAAGGCGGTTTTTATCGTGCTAGGGCTTATAGGGGTAGCGAGCTTGTGGGAGGCGGTCTTTGGCGATGTGGGGGTTACGCTTTTAGCCTTAGCCAACTCCATGCGCGCGATGAGGGCTTAAAGCCTTGAATTTATCATTAGCCATTTAGAAGAGGGGCAAAATGCATAAAATAGAGCGCTTGCTCCAAACCTTAGCGCCTAAGGGGGTGGAGTTTAAAACGCTTGAAGAGGTTTTTG
>NZ_SHOW01000008.1:54400-54687 GCF_011175115.1 Helicobacter pylori
ATCGTTAAGATTTTGGACGCCTTCACAGAATTAAACACAGAATTAAACACAGAATTAAAAGCGCGAAAAAAGCAATACCAGTATTACCAAAACATGCTTTTAGACTTTAAGGACACCAAACAAAACCACAAAGACGCAAAAATTAGTGCAAAAACCTACCCCAAACGCTTAAAAACCTTGCTCCAAACCTTAGCACCTAAGGGGGTGGAGTTTAAAACGCTTGAAGAGGTTTTTGAAATTAAAAATGGTTACACCCCATCAAAAAACAATCCTGAATTTTGGGAAAA
>NZ_SHOW01000009.1:0-45350 GCF_011175115.1 Helicobacter pylori
TTTTTTTTAAATTCCTTTGTTTTGAACTTCTTGTTTTTGAACCCTTTGTTTTTTTGAACTTTCTTTTTTTGAACTTTCTTTTTTTGGGGGGTTTGATGAAAAATCCTTTTTAGCGTTTTTGACGATTTGGTTAGTGGAAAACTTGTCGCTAATTTAAGCGGTAGTTTTTAAAAAGCGCTTTTTTAGGGGGTTTAAGTTGGAGATTAAAAGGGGGAGAATGATTTCAAATACTTTCTATCTCTTTAAGAAAATAAAATAAAACTCAATAAAATGAGTTTATTATAAAATCAAATCTAAAACGATTATTTTTCACTCACAGAACTTTTATTCTTTTAAACTTTTTTAAAATTTTTTACTAAAAGATCTTTTAATCTTTTCACTGATTTTTCAATCCGCTTCTTTTTTAATCTTTTGATCTTTAATTTTTTAATCTTTAATCTTTTCATTAACTTCCCAATCCGCTTTTCAATCTTTAAGTTTTGATTTCTAGCTTTTTAATCTTGCTCTATCGCTTGCGCTATAATGAACTTGTCATCTTATATTTTTAAAGGAATAAAGCATGCCAAACACCACCGCAGAAAAAGACTACACAAAATACAGCCAAAGACAGCTTTTTAATTTAATCCATCAATTAGAGCGAAAAATCAAAAAGATGCAAAATGATAGAGTTTCTTTTAAAGAAAAAATGGCTAAAGAATTGGAAAAAAGGGATCAAAACTTTAAGGATAAAATAGACGCATTAAATGAACTCTTGCAAAAAATCAGCCAAGCTTTTGATGATAAAAGAGATTGTTGTTTTGGGCATGAAACCCCAAACATTCAAACGCAACAAGCCATGAGAGATGCGGATAACAAAGAAACAGATTTGTTCGTTGAGGATTTTTCTAGTTATAGCAATGAGAGAAAAAAGGCTTTAGGTGTTGAAGCTCAATCTTAAAAAATCTTTTCAAAAAGATTTTGATAAATTGCTTTTGAATGGGTTTGATGATAGCGTTTTGAAGGAAGTCATTCTAACCTTAAGAAAAAAAGAACCGCTAGATCCACGATTTCAAGATCATGCCCTAAAAGGCAAGTGGAAACCTTTTAGGGAATGCCATATTAAATCCGACATTTTGCTTGTGTATTTAGTGAAAGATGATGAGCTGATTTTGTTAAGGTTAGGCAGTCATAGTGAGTTGTTTTAATCCACCCACACCCCTTATAACGCTTAAACCAAATCGCTTGCGCTATAATGAGCTGATATTTTTAAAAAAGGAATAAGCATGCCTAACACCACCAAAAAAGATTACACAAAATACAGCCAAAAACAGCTTTTTAATCTCATCAATCAATTAGAGCAAAAAATTAGCCAAGCGTTTGATGATAAAAGAGGTTGTTGTTTGGGGCATGAGATCCCAAATATTGAAACGCAACAAGCCATAAGAGATGCGTTAAATGGCGAAAACTTAGAGGTTATTGAAGATTTTTCTGCATGGGCAAATGAAATCAAATAAAGAAGTGAATGCTGAAAATTAAGCACCATGCCCTTTACAAAAAAGATTTTAAAAAACTTGTTAAAAAGGGGTAGCCTTGATTAGCGCCTACATTAGCGTTAAAGTTTTGATTTAGCCCTATCTTAATATAGTTTAGCTTGCCATAGTTAGTCGTTGTTCCTATCGTGCTTGTTAGGGCTGGCTTGTTATCTTGGGATTGTTGTTGGTTGAATGGTTCGCTAAAGAATAGCTTGGGCGTGTTAGTGGGGTCTAATGACCTCCACAATTTAACTTGATCAATCAGTTAGAACTTGAGGGAGGCGTTAAATGGGGTTAATCTCACTCAAATTGATAGTTTAGATGATTTTACAAACGAGTTAAAAAGAGAAAATAGTAAAGGTTTTGAAAATGTATGCTTTAGCGTTTGATTTAAAGATTGAGATTTTAAAAAAAGAATACGGAGAACCCTACAATAAAGCCTATGATGATTTAAGGCAAGAATTAGAGCTATTAGGGTTTGAATGGACTCAAGGGAGCGTTTATGTTAATTATTCTAAAGAAAACACTCTAGCGCAAATCTATAAAGCGATCAATAAACTCTCTCAAATTGAGTGGTTTAAAAAGTCTGTTAGGGATATTAGAGCGTTTAAGGTAGAGGACTTTAGCGATTTTACTGAGATTGTGAAATCCTAGTGTTTAGCCAAATTTTTAAAATTCTTGGCACTTATAGAGTGAAAAATAACGCTTTTTTATGGCTTAGGCAGTCATAGCGAGTCGTTTTGAACCGCCCACACCACTCATAACGCCTAAATGAATCGCTCACCAACTACCCCCTCCCTTTTTAGGGATAAATTTAGGGTTAAAACACCGCTCACGCTTTTTTATTTTTTAAACACCCTCGTGTTTGCCGCTTTTTAAATACCCTCGCGTGCGCATTTCCTTGCGCTTCAAAGCCCCTTCATAGCGGCGGATTTCAACCTCTGTTTTAGGCTCGTATTTAGGCATGGGGGTGGGTTTGCCATTTTCCACAGCCACCATCGTGAAATAGCATGAATTGGTGTGCGTGATTTCACGAGTTTTAATATCTTCGCTCAAAACCTTAATCCCCACTTCGCACGAGGTGTTCCCCACATAATTGATGCTGGCTAAAAAAGTGAGCAAATTCCCTACAGGAATGGGGTATTTAAAAGTAACCCCATCCACGCTTAAAGTGACCGTTCCTTTAGTGCAATAACGAGTCGAACACACATAAGCCACTTTATCCAACAAATTCAATAATTCCCCCCCATGCATGACATTGTTGAAATTAGCGGTTGTAGGCACGACTAAATAGCTCATCAATAATTTAGTGCGATCCGCTGTGTCTATAGTGAAATCAAAATGACTAGAATGCGATGATTGTATTTGAGGCATTGCTTCTCCTTAATTAAAATTGGTGTTAAAAATGTCTTTTGTAAAAAACATTCCAAGAACTATATATTAGTCAAAATTAAGTAATATTAAGTGAATATTAGAGGCATTAGAAAAATAATAAGAGGGTTAGCGTTAGATAATGGGCGAGAAAAAAGAAAGCCAAAAGGTGGCGGTTATCACTGGGGCGAGTTCTGGGATTGGGTTAGAGTGTGCGTTAATGCTGTTAGATCAAGGGTATAAAGTCTATGCACTCTCTAGGCATGCGACTTTGTGCGTAGCGTTAAACCATGCGTTATGCGAGAGCGTTGATATTGATGTGAGCGATTCTAACGCTTTAAAAGAAGTGTTTTTAAACATCAGCGCTAAAGAAGATCATTGCGATGTTTTGATCAATTCTGCTGGTTATGGGGTGTTTGGGAGCGTAGAAGACACGCCTATTGAAGAGGTTAAAAAACAATTTGGCGTGAATTTTTTCGCTCTTTGTGAAGTGGTGCAGTTTTGTTTGCCCTTACTAAAAAACAAGCCCTATTCTAAGATTTTTAATCTTTCTTCCATAGCGGGGCGTGTGAGCATGCTCTTTTTAGGTCATTATAGCGCGAGTAAGCATGCCTTAGAGGCTTATAGCGATGCTTTGCGTTTAGAGCTTAAACCCTTTAACGTTCAAGTGTGTTTGATTGAGCCAGGCCCGGTGAAAAGCAATTGGGAAAAAACCGCTTTTTCAGTTGAGAATTTTGAGAGTGAAGATAGCCTTTATGCGTTAGAAGTGAATGCGGCTAAAACTTTTTATGCGAGCGTGTATGAAAACGCCCTAAGCGCTAAAGCCGTGGCGCAAAAAATTGTTTTTCTTAGCATGAGTCAAAAAATCAAGGCCCGCTATTTGATCGGCTTAAAAACCCAATTGTTGTTGGCGTTGTATCAAATCCTCCCGAGTAGTTGGTATGATTCTTTGTTCAGATTAATCGTTCTTAAAAGGAAGCACGATGCTTAAAACCTATCATATTGCCTTAGCTTGCGTGATTTTAGCGGTGGTGGTGCTGTTGTTTGGAGGGGAGTCCTTGAGTTTGGAAGAATGGCAAGAAGTGTGCCTTAATGTGAAAAACCACTTTTTACACAATGAAGAACTGAGCTCTTTAAGTGTTATTATTTTAGAAATACGATTACCACGAGTGATCTTAGCGCTCCTGGTGGGAGCGAGTTTGTCTGGGAGTGGGGTGGTGATGCAAACGATTTTTAGAAACCCCTTAGTCGATCCCTTTTTACTAGGGATTTCTAGCGGGGCGATGCTAGGCGTGGCGATGGCGATAGCGGTAGTGGAGTCTAACATTGCGATTTTAGCGTTTTTTGGGGCGATTTTAGCTAGTCTTGCTGTTTTGGCGATGAATAGGGTTTTAGGCAATTCCGTCCTTTCGTTGGTGCTTTCAGGGGTGGTGTTGAGCGCGTTTTTAAGCGCACTTGCCGGGGCGATAAAATTCTTTGTGATCCCCCAAAAAGCGCAAGCGATTGTCGTGTGGCTTTTAGGGAGCTTGTCTTTGAGCAGTTATAAGGATTGTTTGATCGCTTTCATAGGGCTATCTTTGGGCTTTATCCCGCTTTTTTTGTTAAGGTGGCGCATCAATTTATTGAGCTTGAGCGATGCGCAAAGTTTGAGCTTGGGGATTAACCCGGTGTTGTTGCGATCGCTTTGTTTGGTGTGTGTGAGCGTGGCGAGCGCTTTAGCGGTGAGCGTGTCCGGCACGATTGGCTGGATTGGGTTAGTCATTCCGCATGTGGCGAGGTTGTTTTTTGGGGCGAATTTGCAAAAACTGCTTTTAAGCTCTTTGTTAATGGGGGCGTTTTTCTTGCTTCTAGCGGATGTGGTGGCTAAAACCATTACCCCCTATGATTTGCCGGTAGGCATTGCGACAAGCGTTTTAGGAGCGCCTTTCTTCTTGTGGCTTTTATTTAGGACTAGGGGGGTGTGATGGTCTTAGAAGTTAAGAACCTGTCCTTTAAATATTCTCAAAAACTCATTTTGGATAAATTGAGTTTTAGCGTGCCAAAAAACAGCATCACCAGCATTTTAGCGCCTAATGGCTCGGGTAAAACCACGCTTTTAAAATGCCTTTTAGGGCTTTTGAAACCTTTAGAAGAAACCGAAATCAAGGCGTGTAACAAAGATATTTTACCCTTAAAGCCTTATGAAAAAGCCAAATTGATCGCTTATATCCCCCAAGTGGAATATTATGCGTTCAATTTCAGCGTGCTAGATTTTGTTTTAATGGGGAAGGCGACGCATTTGAATCTGTTCGCTATGCCTAAAGCTAAGCACATTAAAGAAGCGACTAGCGTTTTAGAGCGCTTGGATTTAGAGTCCTTAAAAGATCAAGGCATCAATGATTTATCCGGCGGTCAAAGGCAAATGGTGCTTTTAGCCAGGAGTTTGTTGCAAAGAACGCCCTTATTATTACTGGATGAGCCTACGAGCGCGTTAGATTTAAAAAACCAAGCCCTTTTTTTTGATGCGATTAAAGATGAGATGAAAAAACGAGAATTGAGCGTTTTAGTCAATATCCATGATCCCAATTTGGTTGCCAGGCACTCCACGCATGTGGTCATGCTCAAAGATAAAAAACTTTTTTTGCAAGCTTCCACACCAATCGCTATGACTTCACACAATTTAAGCGCGCTTTATGACACGCCCTTAGAAGCGATCTGGCATGATGATAAGCTTGTAGTGTATGCGTTGTAGGGGTTGAAAAAAGGGGATTTTGAGTTATAATATTTCGTTTATTTTTATTTTCAAGGAGTTTATGTGAAAATTAGCGCATCTGTTACCCCCCCCCCCCCCCTCTCATTTCAAACTATCCCCATAGTAGTAGCTTTTGACAATATTTATTGCATCCCTGCGGGTGTGAGTTTATATTCCATGCTTCTTAACGCGAAGCGAGAAAGAGATGGGGTAAAACTCTTTTATCAAATCCATTGTTTAGTGGATAGTTTGAGTGCTGAAAATGCAGAAAAATTAAAGCGGACTATAGCCCCCTTTAACGCGTTTTCTGGTATTGAATTTTGTGATATTTCAAAGAATGACGCTTACCCTTTTACATTGGTTTCTCAACTTTTCTTAAGACTCAATCCTTTCGCTAAAAAGCGTTTTTCCAAAATGATTTTATGCCGTTTGTTGCTGGCGAGTATTTTCCCTCAATACGAAAAAATAATCATGTTTGATGTGGATACCTTGTTTGTGGGCGATATTAGCGAGAGCTTTTTTATCCCTATGGATGGAGCGTATTTTGGAGCGACCAAAGAAGACCTCTCATTGATTAACATTCATAGCGCTAATGATTTGTTTGTATCTCGGCTTAATTGGTCTAGGGGAATGGGTGTCAAACTCAATCATAAAAGCCTGAGCTTTCAAGAAGTGGGAATTCTATATGAAAACCCTTTTAATGCAGGTTTTATGCTGGTCAATTTGGCGTTGTGGAGGGAGAGTCATTTGGAAGAAAAGCTGATTGATTTTTTTAAAACAAGAGATGAAGGGCTGTTGTTGCCAGAGCAAGATTTATTTGTGCTTGTTTGTCAAGGGTGTATTTTAGAAATGCCTTGCAAGTATAATGTCCATCCACGCATGGTTGGGACAAGAATGATACCTAAAAAATCTGACGCTTGCATGTTGCATTTTTATGCTGATGAAAAGCCTTGGAAGCATTTTGGCTACCCGTATTCTAAAGAATGGCATCAAGTCGCTTTTAAAACTTCTTTTGAATCTTTGGTTTTTGAGAATTTAGTGGGTAAAATTGAAACTTTTACTGAACTCAATGACCACAACAAAAAGAGTTTTTTTGAATTTTTAAACACCAAGCTGAATAAAAAATTCCTTATACAATACGTTTTGTTTAAGATTTTTAAAAAGCTAGAGTCTTTTTGTTTGCGTTAGTGGAGTTCATTTTGAAGGCTAACCCCTTATTTGGGGTTGGTTTGCTAATACGCTCCCCCAATTATACTTTTTAAACCTATCGCACCCCATGCCAGAGCATGGGTTTAAGAGCGATACTTAGATCGGTATTAGAAACTATACCTCATTCCTAAATTGGAAGCGAAATGGCTTGCGTTGGAAATCAAATTGTGCAAATAAACCACGCCCAAATTCAAAAACACTTCTTTAGCTAATCGCAATTCCCCACCCATCATCGCTCTTGCATAGGTGCTTAAAGGACTGCGAGCGGCATTGATTTTAAAGGTGTTTAAAGACGCCACATCATTCGATCCAAAGTGAGCGAACTCTTGTAAAACTCCCGCATGCAAATAGAAGTATGAAGTGTCCCCATAATAATAACGCGCTTCCACGTTAGCGTTAGCGTTGAATAAATGCTGACTGCTCGCGCCATTTTTTAAAGCCACTTGTGATTGGCTGTTGCTTTTAAAGTTGGTTGAACCTAAATGGTTATAGCCCACGCCCACGCTTGGTTTTAACACTAAAGCGTTCCTAAAAAACGCGAAGTCATAACCATAGCTCGCTCTTGTTGTGGCACTATAGGCTAAGTAATTATAGCTTTGATTCAAATCTTGTAATAGAGCGCTTTTGAAATTCAAGCTTGATTGATCGCTCCCTAGCGCCCCTTGAGCTTCAAAATCAAATTCATGCTGGTTGGCAAAAATACGGCTATACACGCCAAAATTAGCGTTATTAGCCCCAGAGTTAAGAGAGTTCGCTTGATTGCTAAAAGAGCTATAACCATAGCTTCCAAACCCGCCCACAATGGCTTCCACTTCCCCATTAAGGTAAGCATCTACACCGGCGCTTGTGCCATACAATGAAGCGTTGGAGCCATTATTCAAGCTCGCTCCCCCAATAGCGTTAGCCCAAACATTGGTGGGTTTTTCATATTTGGGGGCAAATTGATACAACACTTCTGCTGCGCTCTCTAAAGAAGCGAATTTTTGGTCTTTTAAAGTTTGTAAGCGTTGAGCGAACGAGTCAATATGGTTGGTGTGCCTTCTGGAGAGATTGACTAAACGAGAATTTAAAATCATCGCATTGCTCAAGCTCAAAGTTTGCAAGCCGCTGGTTTTATGCTCTAAACTGGCTACGTTGTTTAAAGCGGTAGTGGCCGCATTCAATTGCTTGGTGATTTCACCGGTGCTTGTGTTATCGATCATTTGTCTGGCATAACCCGCATTGTGGCTATCAATCAATAAGGTTTGTAAGAGATCCCTGCCTTGCGCGCCTGAATGAGTATAGAGCGTGTCAATATCTTTAGAGCGGTTAGCCAATTCAAACACGCTTTCAATAGTGCCAAAATCATGCTTATTGATAGCGACTAAATTAGGAGTGGCGCTGTGAGCGAAAGGAGCGTTCTTTACGAGGGCGTAGTTAGCAGAACGCGCATTATTAGTGGTGTTTGTGGGTAAGTTGGTGGTATTGCCACCATTCTCAGTAGGCGTAGAATTGCCTAAATAATACACCGAAATTTTAGAGCCGTTAGCCGTTTTACTGATGCCTATATTTTTCCATGCCTTACCGATAAGATACTTGTAATTGTCAGGGTTGTTCACCATGCTTTGATTGCCGATAGCCATACCGCATGCTTTAATGTCATCAGTATTTCGCACCACACAAGTATCCATGCGGTTATTGTTGTTATAAAGGGCTAGGCGCTCTTTGAATTGCTCTTCTAGATTAACATTACTAATGCCATTGGTACCTGTAGAAACATTACCATAACCAATGATTTTCGCTTTCAATAAAACATGCTCTGTATTTTTAATGAGATCTTGAGCGCTGTTAACCTTGATGAGCGGTTTGTAAAATCCGGTCGCGCTGTCTATATCATTATTAAACATCATAGCTGCTGCATTGCCTACATTTAAGGTTGCCACTTTCCCGCCTCGGACCAGATAGTTGATAGTGCCTTGATTGTTGATAAAATCCCCCTGAATGGTTAAATTTGAAAATTGACTATAGTCCATGACCGCATTTTGACCCAGGGTTAGATTATTAAACATAAGTTTTGATGTGCCCCAAGGGTTTTCTGGGGTTGAAGAAGCGAATTTTCTGGTGATTTCAACATTTTTAATATTCCTAGCGTCAAAATAATTCCAAGGGCTATAATAAAACTCATTGATAACCAATTTTTCGCCGCCTTTAAATTTAACACCCCCAGAAAAGATTGACCTAGTGCCAGTTTCCAAACGCACGGTATTGATGCGCGATTGACTGCCTATATCTTCGCTAAAATGAGTGTATTCCCCCACACTCACCCCATTGGTTTTAACAATCAATTCATTAATGTTGAAGTTTTTAACGGCCACATTAGTGGAAGCCGTAATGAGCTTGTTGATATTGACCTTACCTGTAACACCACTAAAATCTAAGGTGTTGAAACCACCATTACCCGTATCAATACCTTTAAAATTAGCTGTATGAGCATCCACCTTTAAATTCACAAATCTTCCCAAACTAATATCGTTATTAAAAGTGGCTGTGCCGTTTTTGGTATCCGTACCAGCCTTAAACTCAAAATTCGCGCTTGATCCTGCCAAAGCATAACCACCCACTTGATTATTCACTCTTAAAGGCCCATCAACGGTGATATTCCCAGTTAGATTTTCCACTAATAAAGAACGCCCGCTCGCTTGATTGGACATATTGACACCGCCTTTGCCGATATGCAAATGAGCCGCATTGGTGGTAAGAGAAGCTTTATACCCTCCCACTCTAATCGTGCCATCGGCTTTAGTGTTTATGCGATCAATATTGACCACCGTGTCTTTGCCGCCAGCAAAAGGCCCATCAATGACTTGCGTGGGTTGAATTTCTGTTTTTTGCGCGCTATTGGGTGGGTTAATGACCTGAGTGTTACTATTGTTTTGACTGCTCTCTTGTTTGTCGTTTTTAGCGCCACTCTGAGGAGTGGTATTATTAGGTTTATCCTTGTAGCCGCCTTCTGGAGGGGCGATAATGTTTAACCCGGCGCTTTGCCACAAATCCAGTGTGCCAATATGAGTCTTATTGCTAGCGATAATGCCCGCTTGAGCGGCGTTTTTATCGCCCACAGTGAGATGGTTAAAATCCACTTCCCCTGTTACTTTTGAAGTGTTTATCGTGCTGTATGAAGGGGCCAGATACGCTCCCACATATTGCAAGCGGCCCATCCACACATTACCCATTAATTTAACGCTGTTTGAAGCCAAATTAAGCGTGGCGCCATCATAAAGAGAAATTTCCGCATTTTTACTGCTAGTAATCCCTTCTGAAGCTTGCAAAGTCAAAACCGTAGAGCTGGCCTTCCTCCCGGCTCCAGAACCCACACGATTGTTGATTTCTACAAAATTATCAATTGAGATATTTTTAGCGTTGAAATCCACTCTCGTGGTGCGATCAGCACTATCCTTATAGCTTGTAAAAGAATTGCCATTGAATTGGCCCAAGCGTAAAGTGGCTTTTTGCATATTCACGTCTAAATCCCCACCAGTAAAGTTTCTAAGCCCTGATAGTTTATAAGTCCCTACAGCGTCTTTCATATCCACTTCAAGCTTGTTCTGCTGCCCGCCTTTGACCCAATAATGCCTAGCGGCGTTCCCCCAGTCCCAACCTCCATCAATCTTACTGGATAAAAGGGATTGGTATAAGTCGTATTCCTTGTTAGGGAATTCATTAAAGCCTTTTCCTGCTTGAATGCGCCAAACTTTATCGGGTTTATCTGGGGTTTTATTGGCTTCTTCGGCTTGTTTGAGCCCCCAGCCAAGAAGCCCTGAGACCGTTCCTACAGCGGTGCCTGTAGCGATACCCCCAACAATGGCTGGAATGATCACGGTTGTGAAAAAGGCGGCATGACTTTGTTGCGGTATGGCACTAATCAACGCTCCTGCTAAAACAAGAGAAACTAAAGGGCGATTGATTTTGCGGTGTGTTTGTTGTATTTCCATTTCTTTCCTTTCTTTTTGTAAAACGATTTTTGCACAAAGGGTGCGACTTTAGACTAGAAAATTTCTGTTGCATTTACGATTAAGGTTATAAATATATAGTATCTACAACCATTGTTCAATTTTTATCAAATTAAAGTAAATGAACATAAAACTTAACAAGATTAAAGAGCAATATTGCTAGAATTTGTGGTTAGAATATGTAAATAGGTAAAATTTGAAAAGCTTAAAAAGCCTCTCTTACTGAAAATTTTGGTTAGAATGTGTAAAAAGGTAAAATTGGAGGCGTTTAAAAAAGCTTCTCCCAAATCGTGCCTTGTGGGGTGTCCATCAAAGCGATTTTGTGGTTTAAAAGCTCTTCTCTGATGCTATCGGCTTTTAAAAAATCTTTCTGTTCTTTGGCGCGTTTTCTTTCTTCTATCTTGCTTTCAATTTCTTGTTTTTCGCTTTCGCTCACGCCTAATTGGAAATACGCGCTAGGGTCTTTAAACCCGATGCCAAGCAGTTCTTCTATGAATTTCAAATTCGCTAAAATTTCGCCTTTCAAAGCCTTATTTTTGGGGTTTTGATCCAGTTTTTCGTTGGTAGAAGAAAGCATGCTTTCTAAAACGCTCAACGCTTTAGAAATGTTTAAATCATCTTGCATGCATTCTAAAATTTCTTTTTTAAAATTTGGATTTATTCCTCCTAAAGTCCCTAAAACGCGCTGTTTCAAGCGATAGATTTTATCCAAGCGTTTTTTACTCATTAACAAGTCTTCTTCATTGAAATTCAAAACAGAGCGGTAATGCACCCCCAATAAATAATTGCGCAAAATCTCGCCATCATAGTTTTTCAAGGCGTCTTTAATGAAAAAGCTATTCCCTAAACTTTTAGACATTTTTTCGTTATTGATATTCACAAAGCCATTGTGCATCCAGTATTTGGCGATTTCCACGCCAAAAGCGCAACGGGTTTGGCACGCTTCATTTTCATGGTGGGGGAATAACAAATCCGATCCGCCTGCATGAATATCAATTTGATAAGGGGCGTTAGCGAGCGCTAAAGTTTCAAAAACCATGCTAGAGCATTCTATATGCCAACCAGGGCGCCCTTTGCCTAAAGGGCTATCAAAGCCCACATCATTATCCCCCTTATAGCTTTTCCACAACACAAAATCCTGCTCAAGCCGTTTTTCTTGCACCAAACCGATACGGCTAAATTCCACGCTGCTATTATGCACGCTCAAAGATCCGTAATCTTTATCCTTGCTCGTGTCTAAATAAATATCCCCATTAGAGACTTGATAAGCGAAATTTTTTTCTAAAAGCGTTTCAATCATGCGCACCATAGCGTCTAAATACTCGCTCGCTTTAGGCTCTAGGCTGGGTTTTTTCACGTTCAAAGCGTTCAAATCCCTCGTGTAAGATTCAATGTAAATGTTGCTTAATTCCTGAATGCTTTTGTTTTCTTTGAAGGCTTTGTTGATGATCTTATCGTCAATATCCGTGAAATTCCTTACTAGCATCACTTCATAGCCGCTCAATTCAAGCGTGCGCCTCAACAAATCAAAAGCAATCGCGCTCCTGGCATGCCCTAAATGAGCGTCATCATACACCGTAGGCCCGCACACATAAATATTCGCCTTATTTTTAACTAAAGGCTCAAAAGGGACTTTTTGCTTTAATTTGGTATCATAAATAAACATTTAAAAACCTTGAAAATAATAAAATAAATATAAATGTGTAACCCACGATTTGAACGCTAAGAGTAATAAGATTTCCACGCAAGCGAGGAAAAGGATTACAAGCCATGATTTTAAATTCTTGATTATACCCAAGAATAATTGAAAGCCAAACGCTTTTATCGTTAAAACAAATAAAAACAGCCCGCTCAAACTATTCGCTAACGCTAAACCTAAAACCCCTAACAAAGGCATTAAACTCAAAGAAGCCACCAAACCTAAAAAAAGCGAAATTAAAGAGATTTTAGCCGCTTTTTTTTGTTCTAACTTCGCATAAAGCCACAAAGAAAAGAGTTTAGTTAGCCCAAAAGGGAGCAAACCTAAAAGATAGAGCGAAAAGACTTGCGAAGTGATTAAAGTGTCTTTAGGGCTAAACTGCCCCCTTTCAAATAAAAGCTCGGTGATTTCTTGACTTAGCATGATCCCCCCAATGCTGCAAAAGAGCAAAACCCCCACCAAAAAAAACCACGCCTTTTGCAAGCGCTGTAAGATTAAATCCTGCTGATTGTTTTTAAGCGCGATCGCAATGCTGGGGAAAAGGGCTGTGGAGATAGCGATAGCAAATAAGGCTAAAGGGAGCTGGAAGACTCTGTTAGCATAATACAAATAAGACACGCTCCCGCTCGCTAAAAAAGAGGCGATCGTGGTGTCTAAAAAAGAAGCGATCTGAGCACTAGAATTGCCTAAAACGCTGGGGAAAAACTGCTTGAAAAACCCTTTCAGATCCCTTTTAACCCTATTCAAACGATATTCTTTTTTGTTTGCGTTTTTAGTCTTAAAACCCAACAGCCCTTTAGATAATAAATCCCATAAGCCTAATTCCATTAAAGGATAAAAGTGTAATAAAATTTGAGCCACGCCCCCTAAAAGCACGCCATAGCTCAAATAATACAACGCTTCTAAATGCGTTTTTTCTTTGGAAATGAAAAGGGCTAAAATCATGCATACATTGAGTAAGCTTGCGCTATAAGCGCTGGCAAAAAAGCTGTGTTTGTATTGTAGAAGCGCACCTAAAAAAGTGGTGATAAACACCAATAAAAGATACCAAAAATTGATCGCTACAATAGGGGCGCATAGTTTGAGCGTCTCTTCATCAAAGCCG
The DNA here is from genome assembly GCF_011175115.1 of Helicobacter pylori. Lineage (GTDB taxonomy): Bacteria > Campylobacterota > Campylobacteria > Campylobacterales > Helicobacteraceae > Helicobacter > Helicobacter pylori_DF. The sequence continues at coordinate 13,616 of NZ_SHOW01000009.1, forward strand.
TAAGCTAGGAGTTTGGTTAGCCATAAGGGATTGAGCGCTACTAATAAGCACCACATGAATAAAACGCCGCAAAAAATAAGCCCCACCAAACTCGCAAAACCCCCCTTAATGGAACTCCGTATGAAGCTCGGTAAAAAGCTTTGAGAAAAAGAGCCCTCCGCAAAAATACGCCTGAATAAATTAGGCAATTTGAAAGCCACAAAGAAAATATCGCTATACACCCCAGCCCCTAGGATATTGGCCATCATCAAATCCCGTAAAAAGCCAAAAATCCTAGAGCATAAAATCCCTAAGCTGTTGGTTAAAAATATTTTTTTTAGCATACTAGTTGTATTTATTACCTAATTTTCAGTGTTTTTTTGTTAGCATATTTCTTTTTTCAAATTCTTATATTATACCATTTAAGGATTAAAAAATGAGCTTGGAGCGTTTTGCCCCTATAAAAGTTGAGCGGTGCAAAGACATTCAAAAAGAATTAAAAAAAGCGGCCGCTGAAAATAAATTACAAACAGAAGATCTGTGGTTTGAGATTTTAAAAACTTCTATTTTTATCAAAAACAGCGCTAAAGACGATTTTAGCGAGGCTTTTGGTGGGGAATTGCAGCAATTAGAAGAAGAGGAATACTATGAAAAAAAAGAGCTAACCCTCTATCAAACCCACGACATTAAAATCAAATCAAACGCCTATAAACGCTTTTTTGAAGTGCAAGTGGATGAAGATTTAAGCAAAATAGAAATTATTTTAGACGAGTGTTTTATTGTCCTAGACACTGAAGAGCATTACCAAGAAATGTTTGCGTATATTAAAGAGCGTTTGGCTTTTGAGGGCGTAGTGTTTAGGCATTTTTCACAAATGTATGAAAATTTAAAAACAGAATTAAGAAAATATCAAAAAGAAGCCCAAAACAAGCGCTTTATTTTATACGCTTCTCCAACTTTTATCCCTAATACAGAAGAAAAATCGCATTTTTTACTAGAAGAAGAATACCTTCCAACCCATACCATTTTTTTAAGCGATCAAGAAGAATCTTTTGTTAAAGAAAATTACTATATCGCTAAAGAAAACCAAAAAGTCGCTTGCGTGAATTGCCCCAAACAAGGCAGAGACGGCCGTAACCTTAAAGGCCTTTATATTGAATTGCCTAAAGTTGCTCATTCGCCCACCCCCATAGGGCATGACAAAAACGCTTTTGAAGAAAGAGAAGAAGATAACGCTTTAGTGTATTACTCCAAAGCCTTACAAGGGGTTAAAATGGAAAAGGGACGTTTGGTTTCTAAGCAAAATTTTATCTTTAAAAACGGGATCAAGTCCATTGAAACGCCTAATCTTTTAGGGGGAGTGGAGAGCGGGCTAGTTTTAGAGATCCAAGCTAAAGACGAATTGAGCGATGCGATCGATTCTAATCTCATTTTAGAAGCGAGCGCGATTAATGTTAAGGGCAATGTGGGCAAGAATGTGATCTTAGTGGCCAAAGAAATCACTATAGAGGGGCAAATCCACCCTGAAAGCTATGTCTATGCCAATCAAGCGCGTATCACTAACCATAAGGGCGTGTGCTACGCTAAAGAGTTTGAGTGTAAGTATTTAGAGCGCGCTAAAGTGTATGCCAATAGCGTTAAAGTGGAAGCGAGCGCAGGGAGCGTGGTCTATGCGAAAGAAATCGCTTTAGAAAAGCTCAAAAGCGACAACAAGCTGTATTTTTCCAAGCAATGTTGGATTGATGAGGTGGATGGCAATGGCAACCGCTTTATTTTTTACGCTTTTGGGGGGCGAGAAAACCAAGAAGAATTGAAAAACGCTAAACAAAAACTCAATGCCTTAGGGGTAAAATCTAAAAAAATCATCGCTCAGCACCAGTCCTTAAACCATTTGGTTAAAAACCATCAAGCCATCATGGAAAAGCTTAAAAACGCCACTGAAGAAATCAAACGATCTTTAATGCAACAAGAAAGCGTGAAAGACGCTTATAGCGAGTTTATGTTTGCTTTAAAGCGTTTGAAAATCTTAAAAGCCCAGATGCTGGAATTGCAAAAAATCAATAACGAATGTTACGCTAAACTCATTAGTATAGAAAACAGCTTCCAGCATGCAAACATTACGACTAAAAACCCTTTCAAGCAAGAAAATATCGTGATTTATCATCGCAATTACCCTAAAGTGAGCAACTTGAGCGCTATGTTAAGCCATAATGAAAGCGTGAACGTGATCTATGAAGATCATAAAATCAAAAAAGTCCCTAAAAGCGCGATAAAAGGCTAGAACAAGAAATAAAAAAGGGATAAAAATGATAGTGGGTTTGATAGGGGTTGTGGAAAAAATCTCCGCTTTAGAAGTGCATATAGAAGTGCAAGGGGTTGTTTATGGGGTGCAAGTTTCTATGCGAACGGCTGCTTTGCTTCAAGCGGGCCAAAAAGCGCGTTTGAAAATCTTACAAGTGATTAAAGAAGATGCGCATCTTTTATACGGGTTTTTAGAAGAGGGCGAAAAAATCCTTTTTGAAAGGCTTTTGAAAATCAATGGGGTAGGGGGGCGTATCGCTTTAGCCATTCTTTCAAGCTTTTCGCCGAATGAATTTGAAAACATTATCGCCACCAAAGAAGTCAAAAGACTCCAGCAAGTCCCAGGTATAGGGAAAAAGCTCGCTGATAAGATCATGGTGGATTTGATTGGCTTTTTCATTCAAGATGAAAACAGACCCGCACGCAATGAGGTTTTTTTAGCCCTAGAGAGTTTGGGCTTTAAAAGCGCTGAAATCAACCAAGTCTTAAAAACCCTAAAACCCAATCTCAGCATAGAAGCAGCGATTAAAGAAGCCTTACAACAACTGCACTCTTAAAAAAAGGTTTTTAGTTTAGCGCACATAATAGAGCGTAGGATAGCCTAATAAGATAAAGTAGGGAGCGAGTGAAACAGAAGCCAAAGATTACGCCATAAGCGTGATTAAAACGATACCGGAAGTGATTGACAAAGGCGTTAAGGTTGAACGAAACGGAAGAGTAGCTATTGAATACCAAAATATAAGAGTAGGTTTAAAGGATAATTGGAAAGGAGAAAAATTACCTAATCATTGGATTATAACAGGATATGAGAAGACAGAGAGTAGCGGAAGTTTATATACATCTCCACTAATCACAAAGAGCGAGATTCTACCCTTAAACTCTATTGAAAATAATCCTACACAAAAACCGCTAACAAGTCAAGAGGATTTATTAAAACAACAAGAAAGTTTAAACGAATTTACAAAAGAGCCTACCCATTTAAGCCCCTTAACACAAATGCAAGCATAAAAGCATGATCTAATGCTAAAAACAATGCAAAAAAATGCGTAAAACGAAATGATAAGGATAAATCTATAAAAAACATTAGCAAAATCTCAAAAATAGCAATTGACCATCAGTTATGAGCTGAGTGCTAGACATATTTGATAAAGCTAATGCGTTGGAACTTTAACATAAAAAATTAAACACAAAGAGTGAGAAATGAAAAGGATTAAAAAGCCTCACCTTGACCATACACAAGCCCTTTCGTCTTATGTGCCAGGGTCTATTGGCACACTTAAAGCGTTTTTAGTATGGGTTAGAAAATATTCTCTAGCCCACGCCTTGATAATATTAGCACAAAAACATTAAACAATAAAAAATAGAAATAGTGGATTAGCTTTAAAAACGATATATAAATTAAAGTTTTAAGAATAATACGAAAAGCGTTACAAGACACCAAACCCTCTAAGGGGCAACCATAGGTTGAGTTCCTATAGCGATGTCTGTAAGAATGTTACCATAAAAACCCTAGCAAAGCCAAATAACGACCTAAATCTTTTCAAAGAGAACGCAAGGAGAATAAATGAAAAACAAAAAACGATGTTAAAGCAGAGATGAACAAGGCGGACATTATCCACTCTTTCATTCCGCAGGATAGCTGAAAATGCTAAAAAGCAATGAGTGGGTTACCATTGAAACCGTAAAACAAAAATTTTAATAAGTCAAGGGAGTCAAGAAATGAAAACGAGCGAAAGCTATAACCAAATCCTAGAAAAAGCGAGAACGATAATGGATAAGACCGAATGATTAAAGAGTGAGTGGGTTATTACAAAGTTTAAAGCAGATAAAACAAGGAATGGGCTAATTGAGTCGCCTTTAGCACAAAATTACAAGGGGAAAGATACCAATCCCCTAAACCTTGATAACCCCAATCCTACCACAAAAAAATAAGCAAGAAGTAACGAACTACCCGAGCTTACCCAGTGAGTATGAGAAAAATAAGCCCAAAAACCCCTTTAAAATTCTGGCTTTGTTCTAATCAAACGTCAATAATTGAGCTTTTAAAAAATGATTTTTTAAACTCTATAAAAATGAAATAACCCTTTTTATGGTTTAGTTTAAAGCCCAGTTGGTTTTAGTGAGATTTTCTCTGATTGAAAACAGCTTGTCTTTGACTTCGTTACTGCTCAATTTCCTCACTTTATCAGAATTGTATTTCAAATCCTGGCTAAGGAGAGACAGCCTGTTAGACAAATCGGCAATATCCACCCTTAACCCCTCATCTCTGGCTAATTTGAGCGCGGGGATTAGATCCGTATCTTTTGAAAATATCAAAATCCTATCAGCTATTTTTTTAAAGGCTATTCTTTGAATGTCAAGACCCATGAGCATATCCACCTGCTTTTGTTCTAATAACGCCCTATAACTCCCATCAAACTCCACTCTTATTGCGTTTAACTTAGTCCTCCCTAACCTCAATTCCACTTGATCCAATGAAGCCAGATCGTGTTGGAAATTTTCCACATCGCTATAAATCTTCTCCCATTTAGTCGCTTCACTGCTTTGTAAGATTTCTTCAATGTCGCTGCTGGTGAAGATTTTCATTTCTGTTCCCGGATTTTTTTCATTTTGGAGGGTGTCGTTCCTTTTATCCCACAACGCATGTTCAAAATCAAAGGGTGGGGTGGTATAAAAGTAAATGCGACTGATCCATTCATCATCTAGTAAAAAAGCTCTGATAGTAACGATCACATCTAAAGCGATATTGTAATTAACGCATTTTGTTTGTTTAATATCGCGCCTGAAATTCTCCCAATCCACTAGTATGATTGTGTTTGCTTTCATTTATTGCTCCCTTATTTATACGCTAAATTTTTTAAAAATTCTTAATGCAATCTTGTATTTTGCGCCAACAAGAAACATGGATATAATAATAACATTTTTAAACCTTGCAATTAAATAATAGGAATGATTGATGCGTATTTTAGGAATAGATCCGGGCAGTAGGAAATGCGGGTATGCTATCATTTCTCACGCTTCTAACAAGCTTTCTTTAATCACGGCTGGGTTCATTAATATCACCACAATACGCTTGCAAGAACAGATTTTAGACTTGATAGAAGCCTTAGATTGCTTATTGGATCGTTACGAAGTCCATGAAGTGGCGATTGAAGATATTTTCTTTGGGTATAACCCAAAAAGCGTGATCAAACTCGCGCAATTCAGGGGGGCGTTGTCTTTAAAGATTTTAGAAAGGATCGGTAATTTTAGCGAATACACGCCCTTACAAGTCAAAAAAGCCCTTACCGGTAACGGGAAAGCCGCTAAAGAGCAAGTGGCCTTTATGGTCAAACGCTTGCTTAACATCACAAGCGAAATCAAGCCTTTGGATATTAGCGATGCGATAGCCGTTGCTATCACGCATGCGCAACGCTTAAAGCTCCACTAATCACCATTTGTAAGCCACTTCAAAGCGCGCGTTAAAACCAGGCTCTGCGATCGCTCTTTTAATGGCGTCAGTGCCTGGCATATCCGGGCTCATGACATAGGGGCTTGTCTGATCCACATAGAATTTGTTGAAAACATTATTAAACACGGCTGAAAGCAACAAACCTTTCCAGCGGCTTTTGGTTTTGGGACTCCAATTGATATAAAAATTACTCACGCCATAGCCCGGTTTATGCATATGCACTAACCCTAATTGGGATCCGCATTTGGCTAAATCGGTAGGGGTTTTGGGTTTCTCAGCCGTCCCGTAATCAGGCAAGTAAATATCAAACCCGCAATAATCTAAACCGGTAACAAAGCGGCTAAGCCAAGCAAGATTGATCCCTGTTTTTGGAATGGTGTAATCCAATTTAATGATAAAAACATTACCGGTGCTTGCGGCAAGCTCATAGCTGTCCGCCATTAAATACCCCCTAGTGGTGGGCCAAGTGCGCGAGATCCCCACATTCAAACTCACGCCCTTGTATCTGAAAGTCCCACCCACTTCATAGCCATAAATCCTAATCGCTTGACTCAAATTGGTTACGATCAAGCGTTGCGCGTATTGTGAGATGAAATTATCCAAAGCTTGATAGAACGCCGCAGCCCTCCCGCTAAAATACTGGCTTGAATAGTCAATATTAAATTCAGCGTTAGAGCCCACTTCAGGCTTGATGTTTTTAGCGTATCGCAAATCGTTTTGGCGCATATACACGCCATCTCCTGGCATCACCCCCCTTGTAACTTGAGAATAAGTGATTTTTAACGATAAAGGCTCAATGGGACTGATCACAAGAGCCGCGCTAGGGCTAAAGCCTTGAGTGTAGCGGTGGTTCCAGTCTTTATCATAAAGCGTGTAGGCGTCCCACCTTACCCCGGCTCCAAAAGTGATGATTTTATGAGGCGAGTAATTCGCTTGCACATAGCCTCCATAAATATTCCCATTGGCTTTCCCTCTTTGGCATAGCGTAGGGTCATTGGGGTTATTATCCACAAGACTGCAAGCGGTTTGTTTTTGCCCTTTATCATCAGTATAAACTTGATTAGGCCTGTATAATTCTGATTTAGGGATGCGAGCGTCAAAAACGCTTAAATTTTGGTAGTTGAATCCGTATTCAAAAAGGCTGTCTGTGGCTTCATCAATCACATGCGCGACTTTAAGGTTTAAGCCGGTGTTGTTTAAAAACAAATTCCTAGGCTGTGAGCTTGGTTTATCCACATCTGAAAAGCTTGGGGTGCAATACCCGCCTTCAACGCATGGGTAATTTTCTTTTTCCCATGCACTCGCTTGAGAAGTGGGGAATTTAGCATAAACGCCATTAGGATCAAATAGAGGATCAAACTGAGCGTTTCTAATGCTTGTATAAAGGGTAAAATCTAATCGTGGGTCGCCAAAAGAATTTCCCGCTTCCCTTTTGTATTGTAAGGAAAGATTGTTAGCGGTATTGACGGAGTGATACATGTATCTAGTGAAACTATCCAACACATTAGGACACCCTTGGTCGCTATCTGGGCTAAAGGGGGCTTCACAAGGATAGGCTAACCCTATAGCGTTACTCCTTAAAGGGCGTGTAGCGTTATCTCGTGTCATGTTCCAGCTGAAAGTGAGCGTGTCTCTGTCGCTCAAATAACCATTCATTTTAACTAAAGCGTTGTTTTGCTCGCTAGGAGTTCCTGGCTCTTTATCGGCTTGTGTGGGATTGAAAAGGTTTTTTGTCGCTGTAGCGCCGCTTCTATAATAGAAGATGTTTTGGTGCGTGTAGTAAGCGATAATATCAAAATGCGCGTTTTGATAAGCCGATCTAAAAGTTTCTCGATCGCCAAAATTGGTATAAAAACTCACCGCCCCACTGGCTGCATAATTTTTCCCCCTAGGGATAAAATCAGCCGCTCCTTTAGTCTCCATTTTAATCACCCCTGCGATCGCTCCTGGCCCTGCACTCGCATTCGCCGCACCTTTGGTAACTTCCACGCTTTTGAGCATGCCAGGGTCAATCACGGTGTTGCCTTGGTGGTGGTAGATATTGCCATTTTGTGCAGCCCCATCCACCGTAACCCTTAAAAGCCTGTCTTCAATGCCTCTCACATAGATTTTCTGCCCCATCACGCTCCCTCCGCCCACATTCACATCAGGGTTAGTCCTAAACAGGTCTTTGACTTCATTGCTTTGTCGTTGATCCAATTCTTTAGAAGTAACCTTAAATTCATTGTTATAAGTGAAAATCCTTTTGGCTTGGGTGGTAACCTTATTTAAAGTGCGTTCCTCACTATAGCAAGTCTCAGTGAGTAGGGGTAAACATAAAGCGTATCTAAGCTTTGGGTATGATCTTAAAAACATCCAACAACTCTCCTTAAATTTAAAAATTCAAAAAATAAAAATCAAAAAAAAAAAAACAAAATCCGCTAAAACATTGAGATAGAATAGTATAATAATTATTATTAAAACCAGATTAAAAATAAAATTTTGTTTTTAATCTTTCTTATTTTCATTAATTGTTACGAATAGAAATACTTAAGGGGGTTTTTTATTCTTAAAAAAAAGATTTTTTAAGGAAATTGAATCTTGTTAGTCTTTGTATAACAAATTATGTAATAATCACCACAAGTAATTGGCCTAGTGTCGGATTACGAAGATTTGAGATTATAAAAGGAAAAAAGATGGTTAATAAAGATGTGAAACAAACCACTGCTTTTGGCGCTCCCGTTTGGGATGACAACAATGTGATTACGGCCGGCCCTAGAGGTCCTGTTTTATTACAAAGCACTTGGTTTTTGGAAAAGTTAGCGGCATTTGACAGAGAAAGAATCCCTGAAAGGGTCGTGCATGCTAAAGGAAGCGGGGCTTATGGCACTTTTACCGTGACTAAAGACATCACTAAATACACTAAAGCGAAAATTTTCTCTAAAGTGGGCAAAAAAACCGAATGCTTTTTCAGATTTTCTACTGTGGCAGGGGAAAAAGGCAGTGCGGATGCGGTGAGAGACCCTAGAGGTTTTGCGATGAAGTATTACACTGAAGAAGGTAACTGGGATTTAGTAGGGAACAACACGCCTGTTTTCTTTATCCGTGACGGGATCAAATTCCCTGATTTCATCCACACTCAAAAACGAGATCCTCAAACCAATTTGCCTAATCATGACATGGTATGGGATTTTTGGAGTAATGTTCCTGAAAGTTTGTATCAAGTAACATGGGTTATGAGCGATAGAGGTATTCCTAAATCTTTCCGCCACATGGATGGTTTTGGTAGCCACACTTTCAGCCTTATCAACGCGAAAGGCGAACGCTTTTGGGTGAAATTCCACTTTGAAACCATGCAAGGCGTTAAGCACTTGACTAACGAAGAAGCTGCAGAAATCAGAAAGCATGATCCTGATTCCAATCAAAGGGATTTATTCAATGCGATCGCTAGAGGGGATTTCCCAAAATGGAAATTAAGCATTCAAGTGATGCCAGAAGAAGATGCTAAAAAGTATCGATTCCATCCGTTTGATGTAACTAAAATTTGGTATCTCAAAGATTATCCATTGATGGAAGTGGGCATTGTAGAGTTGAATAAAAATCCTGAAAACTATTTCGCAGAAGTGGAGCAAGCGGCATTCACTCCGGCTAATGTCGTTCCTGGAATTGGCTATAGCCCTGATAGGATGTTACAAGCTCGCTTGTTCTCTTATGGAGACACACACCGCTACCGCTTAGGGGTTAATTATTCTCAGATACCGGTCAATAAACCAAGGTGTCCGTTCCACTCTTCTAGTAGAGATGGTTACATGCAAAACGGATACTACGGCTCTTTACAAAACTATACGCCTAGCTCATTGCCAGGTTATAAAGAAGATAAGAGTGCAAGAGATCCTAAGTTCAACTTAGCTCATATTGAGAAAGAGTTTGAAGTGTGGAATTGGGATTACAGAGCTGAGGATAGCGATTACTACACCCAACCAGGTGATTACTACCGCTCATTGCCAGCTGATGAAAAAGAAAGGTTGCATGACACTATTGGAGAGTCTTTAGCTCATGTTACCCATAAAGAAATTGTGGATAAACAATTGGAGCATTTCAAGAAAGCTGACCCCAAATACGCTGAGGGAGTTAAAAAAGCTCTTGAAAAACACCAAAAAATGATGAAAGACATGCATGGAAAAGACATGCACCACACAAAAAAGAAAAAGTAACCCTTTTCTTTAAGCGTTCTTATTTTTTAGGAACGCTTTGTCTTTCAAAATTTAGGTTTTTGGATACTCATCATTCCTTTGGTGGTGTGTCCTATTTTTTCATTCATTCAACGGATTTAAAAATTACAATAAAGAGTTATAGTTATGAAACGAAGGGATTTTATTAAAACGACTGCTTTAGGCGCTACAGGTGCTGTTTTAGGAGCACAGATTTTGCAGGCAGAAGAAAGCAAAGGGAGTGCTGCAAAATATAAAATAGAAGCTCAATACAGCATTGATTTTGATTCTGCAGAGCACACTTCACTTTTCATTCCCATGCCGAGTGTTGTAGCGAGCAATGTGTATTTACAAGGCAATCATGCCAGCTATAAAAGCATGCTCAATTTTGGAGTGCCTTATTTGCAAGTGGAATTTTTAAAAAGCGCTCAAAAAAAACGAGTTCATTTGTCGTATGAGATCGCTAGCTATCAATTGAATGAGCGTTTGTTTGATGCGAGCGATTTTGTAGCAATGGGGCGTTATGAAAGAGACGATGCGAGCGTGGCTAACATTGCCAACCAGCTCAAGGGAGCAACCCCTAAAGAAAGCGTTCGTAATTTTTATGCGTTCATCAAACATGAGATGCCTAAGAGACAGAAGGCTTTAGAGGGTAAAGAAAATTTGCCTAAAAAAGAGAGTTTGCCTTGGTTTGCAACCATTTCACAAGAGAGCATGTTTGTGTCCTTATGCCATGCGTGTGGGATTAAAAGCGCTGAAGTGCAAGGCTTGAAATTGGCTCAAAACAGCGTGGTGAAAAACGCCCCTAGAGTGGAAGTGTATTTGAAAGATTCATTTCTAGCGTTTGATTTTCAAAATAATCACAAGGAAGTCTTTATCCCATTGAATCGTCATAAAGACATGCAGTTAGATTCTGCTTTATTGGCGACTTTTGGCGATGCCTTTGCCCTTGTAGATGGTAGGGATTTAGGCAATTACGAGAGCAAACTTTTTGAAAAAAGAGTGTCCTATACGATTGTCTAAAGGCATGAAGTTTAGGAATATTCCTTAATGGTGAGCTTTCCTTTTTAGGAGGGTTTGCAAAAAGGATTTGAAAGGGTTGTCTTTATGCGAGAATTTTTTAAGAAACTTGGCACAGAATACGCTTCCAAGTTGTTTTTGGTTTATTGGCTTAGATGGATGTTGAGCGCGTTGGTGATGCTGCCTTTTATGGAGGTTTTTTATTATTTCAATTTTCCGTTGTGGCTCAATCTTTTCTTGGGGCAAACCATTGGAGCGGTGATTTTTTTCAAGTTGGATAAGTTGATTTTTTCTAAAAAATAATTTTTACAAGCTTAAAAACCACCGAGCTTTTTTTATTTTTAAGCTTTTTGTATTTTCCTAAGCTTTTTTGAGGAATTCAGATTTTAAAGACAGGCTCTGCCCTTCCACTTTACAATCCACATTGTGATCGCTATTGACAAGCTTGATATTTTTGATTTTAGTGCCTTTTTTAAGCACCAAAGATGAACCTTTAACCTTTAAATCTTTAATGAGAATGACCGAGTCCCCATTTTGTAAAAGATTATTATGGCAATCTTTAACGATCAATCCTTCATTACTAACTTCATTTTCATTCCATTCATACAAACAGCTAGAGCAAACGAACTGCGTGCCATCATGGTAGGTATAGGCGTCGTCGCATTTAGGGCATGGGGGTAAATCTTGCATGATAATTATCCTTATCGTGGTGTTATCGCTACCATGTTATCTAAAGCAAGGTTATAAAACGCTTTAATTTGATAAGTATCAACCCCCTAAGATCGCATGGCGAAAAATTATCGCCTGCTTAGCGCAAGCTATTTAATATTTTAAAAAATTCTTTTAGCTTTTTTAATGTTATCAATTTAAATTTTTTCTCGTTGGTATTCAAAAAGCCCTTTTTTAAAAATAGGTTACTAAACGTTACTAATAAGTTAAAATTCGTGAAAATAACCATAATGATTAAAGCTTTTAACCACTATTGTAGAAAAATAACGAGAGGGTTTGTAAAAATTCCCACCAAAAAACAAGGAGCAAAAAAGATGAAAAAAGCGGGCTTTCTTTTTTTGGTGCTGATGGCTATCGCTGTTGTGAGTTTAAGCGCCAAAGATCCGAACGTGTTGCGTAAGATTGTTTTTGAGAAATGTTTGCCCAATTATGAGAAAAATCAAAATCCTTCGCCATGCATAGAAGTCAAACCCGATGCCGGCTATGTGGTTTTAAAAGATATTAACGGCCCGTTGCAATATTTGTTGATGCCAACGACTCACATTAGCGGTATTGAAAACCCTTTGCTGCTTGATCCTTCTACGCCTAACTTTTTTTACTTGTCATGGCAAGCGCGCGATTTTATGAGTAAAAAATACGGCAAACCCATTCCTGATAGCGCAATTTCTTTGACGATCAACTCTAGCAAAGGGCGATCGCAAAACCATTTTCACATCCATATCTCTTGCATTAGCCTTGATGCACGCAAACAATTGGACAATCATCTAAAAAAAATCAACAGCCGTTGGTCGCCATTATCAGGTGGCTTGAACGGGCATAAATATTTGGCGCGTCGGGTAACAGAGAGCGAATTAGCGCAAAAAAGCCCGTTCATCATGCTTAATAAAGAAGTGCCTAACGCGCACAAACGCATGGGGGACTATGGCTTAGCGGTGGTGCAACAGAGCGATAACTCCTTTGTCTTGTTAGCAACACAATTTAACCCATTGACTTTAAATCGCGCTTCAGCTGAAGAAATTCAAGATCATGAATGCGCGATTTTGCACTAAAGCGAGTTAAGTTCTTAAATTTGAGCGATAGTCTTTAAAAAGCGTTATGGGGGTGGTGTTGCAAAACCCCCTATTTATTTGTGAATTTGACTGATCTTTTTTATTGACAAAACTTTAAAATCCGCAACCAATCATTCTAAAAAGCCATTTAGGAACAACTTTTGCTTTATTTCGCATAGATTGAATTTCTTTAAATTAAAGGATAACCATGCTTAGGTCTTTATGGTCTGGTGTCAATGGGATGCAAGCCCACCAAATCGCTTTGGATATTGAGAGTAACAATATTGCGAACGTGAATACCACTGGTTTTAAGTATTCTAGGGCTTCTTTTGTGGATATGCTCTCTCAAGTCAAACTCATCGCTACCGCGCCCTATAAAAACGGGTTAGCAGGGCAGAATGACTTTTCTGTGGGGCTTGGGGTAGGCGTGGATGCGACGACTAAAATCTTTTCGCAAGGCAATATCCAAAACACGGATGTCAAAACCGATCTAGCGATTCAAGGCGATGGCTTTTTTATCATTAGCCCTGATAGGGGGATCACGCGCAATTTCACCAGAGATGGGGAGTTCCTTTTTGACTCGCAAGGGAGTTTGGTTACCACCGGCGGGCTTGTGGTGCAAGGGTGGGTGAGAAATGGGAGCGATACCGGCAATAAAGGGAGCGATACGGACGCCTTAAAAGTGGATAACACCGGCCCTTTAGAAAACATTAGAATTGATCCTGGAATGGTGATGCCAGCCAGAGCGAGTAACCGCATTTCTATGAGGGCGAATTTAAACGCTGGAAGGCATGCCGATCAAACAGCGGCGATATTTGCTTTGGATTCTTCAGCCAAAACCCCTTCAGATGGCATTAATCCGGTGTATGATTCAGGAACGAATCTTGCTCAAGTCGCCGAGGACATGGGATCTTTATATAATGAAGATGGCGACGCTCTTTTATTGAATGAAAACCAAGGGATTTGGGTGAGCTATAAGAGCGCGAAAATGGTCAAAGACATCCTCCCTTCTGCAGAAAACAGCACGCTTGAGTTGAATGGGGTTAAGATTTCTTTCACGAACGATTCAGCGGTGAGCCGGACTTCAAGCTTAGTGGCGGCTAAAAATGCGATCAATGCGGTTAAAAGCCAAACAGGGATTGAAGCTTATTTGGACGGCAAGCAATTGCGTTTGGAAAACACCAATGAATTAGACGGCGATGAAAAGCTTAAAAACATTGTGGTCACTCAAGCCGGGACCGGGGCGTTCGCTAACTTTTTAGACGGCGATAAAGATGTAACGGCTTTCAAATATAGTTATACGCATTCTATCAGCCCTAATGCGGATATTGGGCAGTTTAGGACCACTGAAGACTTGCGTGCATTAATCCAGCATGACGCTAATATCGTTAAAGATCCTAGTTTAGCGGACAATTACCAGGACTCAGCGGCTTCTATAGGGGTTACAATCAACCAATACGGCATGTTTGAAATCAATAATAAAGACAATAAAAATGTCATTAAAGAAAATCTTAATATCTTTGTGAGCGGGTATTCTTCAGACAGCGTAACGAACAATGTTTTGTTTAAAAACGCCATGAAAGGGCTTAATACCGCTTCTTTGATTGAAGGGGGAGCGTCAGCGAGCAGTTCTAAATTCACCCACGCTACGCATGCGACAAGCATTGATGTGATAGACAGCTTAGGCACTAAACACGCCATGCGCATTGAGTTTTATAGGAGTGGGGGAGCGGAATGGAATTTTAGAGTGATCGTGCCTGAGCCTGGGGAATTAGTAGGGGGGTCAGCGGCTAGGCCTAATGTGTTTGAAGGAGGCCGTTTGCATTTTAATAACGACGGATCGCTTGCAGGCATGAACCCGCCTCTTTTGCAATTTGACCCTAAAAATGGCGCTGATGCCCCCCAACGCATCAATTTAGCTTTTGGTTCCTCAGGGAGTTTTGATGGATTGACAAGCGTGGATAAGATTTCTGAAACTTATGCGATTGAGCAAAACGGCTATCAGGCGGGCGATTTGATGGATGTCCGCTTTGATTCAGACGGGGTGCTTTTAGGAGCGTTCAGTAATGGCAGGACTTTAGCGCTCGCTCAAGTGGCTTTAGCGAATTTCGCTAACGATGCGGGCTTGCAGGCTTTGGGCGGGAATGTCTTTTCTCAAACCGGAAACTCAGGGCAAGCCTTAATCGGTGCGGCTAATACGGGGCGCAGGGGTTCAATTTCAGGATCTAAACTAGAGTCTAGTAATGTGGATTTGAGCCGGAGTTTAACGAATTTGATTGTGGTTCAAAGGGGGTTTCAAGCGAACTCTAAAGCGGTAACCACATCCGATCAAATCCTTAACACCCTATTGAATCTTAAGCAATAAACTAAAAGATTACTCTAATACAATATAATAGGGGCTAATTTAAAGATTAAGGTTTAGTATGCATGAATACTCGGTCGTTTCTTCTTTAATCGCTCTTTGCGAAGAGCATGCGAAGAAAAATCAAGCCCATAAGATTGAAAGAGTTGTGGTCGGTATTGGTGAAAGAAGCGCTATGGATAAGAGCTTGTTTGTGAGTGCATTTGAGACTTTTAGAGAAGAATCTTTGGTGTGTAAAGACGCTATTTTAGACATTGTAGATGAAAAGGTTGAATTGGAATGCAAGGATTGTTCGCATGTTTTTAAGCCTAACGCCCTAGATTATGGGGTGTGTGAGAAATGCCACAGCAAGAATGTCATTATCACTCAAGGCAATGAAATGCGTTTGTTGTCTTTAGAAATGTTAGCGGAATAAAAACCGATGCAAGATGAATTGAACGCTTACCAGCAAGAAATTGAAGACACTAGAGAGGTTTTAAAAAAAATCCGTTTGGAATTGAAACAAGTCCAAGAAATCTTGCGTAAGAAAAAGAGCGCTTTAAAAGGTTTGAAGCAAGAAATCTATCAAAAAAAATCAGAAAAAGAAAACTCCCGCTCAAACAAAGAAACGCAAAATACACAAGAGGATGTGATTTTCCCTAAAGCCCTTGAAGAAGTGGAGGTTTACACTAAGGACAATCAGGTTATCATGGCAAAACCAAGCAAGCGCGTGTTTGGTGAAGGGATTTATTTGCAATACCGTAGCGTTTTGCGCGAAAACAGGCTTTTAAAAAACCATCTCTCTAAAAAAGATTTTGAAAATTCGTTGCTCAAAATTGAATTGAGGGATTTGCATAAAGAAATCAAGCTCTATCAAGTCCAAAACCTTTTGAAAGACAAATAATGCCCACGATTTTAGTGAGCGCTTTAGAAGCGAGTTCTAATATTCATTTAGAGGAATTACGCCACAATTTGCCTAAAGATTATCGTTTCATTGGCGTGTTTGAAGGGAAAAACGCGCTCTATAGCCCTAGAGAATTTTCCATCATGGGTTTTAGAGATGTGATAGGCCGTTTGGGGTTTTTACTCAAAGCCCATAAAGAAATGGTCCAATTAGCCAAACAAGCGGATATGGTGCTTTTAATGGATTCTTCTTCTTTCAATATCCCCCTAGCCAAAAAAATCAAAAAACAAGACCCGCATAAAAAAATCATGTATTATATTTTACCGCAAGTTTGGGCATGGAAAAAATGGCGTGCTAAAAGCCTTGAAAAATACTGCGACTTTTTGGGGGCGATTTTGCCTTTTGAAGTGGGCTATTACCAAAAAAAAGCCCAATATGTGGGACACCCTTTACTAGATGAAATTAAATATTATAAAAAAGATATTAAGGGCGAAACTCTGGTGTTTATGCCAGGGAGTCGAAAAAGCGAAATCGCTAAAATGTTCCCTTTGTTTGTCAAAGCGGCTCAAATTTTAGAACAAAACGAAGGGTTTAAAAGGCGTGTGTTAGTCGTGCCGAGTTTCTTTAAGGGGTTGGATTTGAAAGCCCTTTATGGAGAAGATATTAAACTATTTGAAATTTCTTATGATGCGCATAAGAGTTTGTTTGAAGCGGAGTTTGCGTTCATTTGCAGCGGCACAGCGACTTTAGAGGCCGCTTTGATTGGCACGCCTTTTGTGTTAGCGTATAGGGCTAAAACGATGGATTTTTTGATCGCTAGAATGTTGGTCAATTTGCATTACATAGGTTTAGCGAATATCTTTTATAACGCCTTAAATGATGAGACTCCAGGGCTTGGGGAGAGCCAATTACACCCGGAATTGATCCAGCATTTTTTGAGCGTAGAGGGTTTGTTAAAAGCGTATAAAGAAATGGACAGAGAACGCTATTTTAAAGAAAGTTTGAGATTAAGGGAATATTTAGCCAGTGGGAGCACGAGAAAAGTCGCTAATGAAATGGCTTTTTTGCTGAATTTAACTTAATTTTTACTATAATCTCTACTGAATAAGCTTAGGAGATTAAATGAATAAAGAACCTATGAGCATGCATGGATACAATAAAATTTGTGCGGAATTAAAGCAATTAAAAGAGGTGGAACGGCCTAATATTGTGAAAGAAATTGATATTGCTAGAGGGCATGGGGACTTGAAAGAAAACGCTGAATACCATGCCGCTAAAGAAAAACAACGCTTCATTGAAGCGAGAATCGTGGATTTAAGCGAAATTGTCGCTAACGCTCAAGTGATTGATCCGAGCGCTTTAGCCCATAATAAAGTGAGTTTTGGCAGCACGATTAAAATCCTTAATTTGGATAACGATAAAGAGTTTTCTTACACGATAGTAGGGAGTGTGGAGAGCGATCCGGCTAAAGGGTTGATCTCTTTTGGTTCGCCGATCGCTAAGAGTTTGATCGGTAAGAGCAAGGGCGATATGGTGAGCATTCAATTACCCAATGGCGAGAGCGATTTTGAAATTTTAGACATTTATTATAAAGAGATTTGTTTTGATGAAAATTAAAATCCAAAAAATCCACCCAAACGCCCTTATCCCTAAATACCAAACCGAGGGTTCTTCAGGTTTTGATTTGCATGCTGTAGAAGAAGTAACGATCAAATCTCATAGCGTGGGGTTGGTGAAAATAGGGATTTGTTTGTCTTTAGAAGTGGGGTATGAATTGCAGGTGCGCACCCGTAGCGGCTTGGCTTTGAATCATCAGGTGATGGTGTTAAATTCCCCTGGCACGGTGGATAATGATTATAGGGGCGAAATTAAGGTGATTTTAGCGAATTTGAGCGATAAAGATTTTAAAGTTCAAGTAGGGGATAGGATTGCTCAAGGGGTGGTTCAAAAAACTTATAAAGCCGAATTTATAGAATGCGAGCAATTAGATGAAACTTCAAGGGGGAGCGGGGGGTTTGGCAGCACGGGAGTGAGCAAGGCATGAGTATTAAGGAAAATTTAGAGCAGGTTAAAAGCGAATTTAAAAGCGATGAAAAGCTTTTAGAGGGGGCGTTTAGATTAGAAAAGTTTTTCAAACGCTACAAATGGGTGTTATTGTTTATTATCGTGGCTTTTATCGCTTATTTAGGGGATACAAAATTACAAGATTATAAGCGTGAGCAAACTAAAGAGCGGATCACTCAAATTTATAACGAAGTTCTAGAGAGTCCTAATAATATAGCTTTGCAAAAAAGATTGAAAGAAGTCGCCCCAGAGTTGTATGATTTGTATCAATTCGCCAGAGCGAGTGAAAGAAACGATGCAAACGAGTTTAAAAAACTTTCGCAATCTTCTAATGAAATCGTTAAAACTTTTGCAGAGTATTCTTACGCATCGCTCTCTAGAGATAAAAACCTGCTTGAAAAAAGCCCCATTCTTAAAGAAATGAGCGCTTTACAAGAAGTGAATTTGTTGTATGGAGAAAATTCTAAAGACGCGATCAAAAAAGCGCATCAAATTTTATCCACTATCCCTCTAAGTTCTTCACTCTATGCTATAATTTCTGTTTTAAAACACTATGGAATGTTAGAATATATTCAGCAAAACCTTTCCAAACCAACCAATCTAAAGAAAGAAACTATTCAAGGAACGCATTGATTTGATGAATAAACCATTTTTAATCTCACTCATAGCCCTAATTGTCTTTAGCGGCTGTAACATGAAAAAATACTTCAAACCCGCTAAACACCAAGTTAAAGGCGAAGCGTATTTCCCTAACCATTTGCAAGAAAGTATCGTTTCATCCAATCGTTATGGAGCCATTTTGAAAAATGGGGCGGTTATAGGCGATAAAGGTTTAACGCAGCTAAGAATCGGTAAGAATTTCAATTATGAAAGCAGTTTTTTAAATGAGAGTCAGGGGTTTTTCATCCTTGCGCAAGATTGTTTGAACAAGATTGATAAAAAAACAAGCAAAAGAAAGGTGGCTAAGACTGAAGAAACGGAATTGAAATTAAAGGGCGTTGAAGCGGAAGTCCAAGATAAAGTCTGTCATCAAGTGGAATTGATTAGCAATAACCCTAACGCCAGCCAACAATCCATCATCATTCCTTTGGAAACTTTTGCCTTGAGCGCGAGCGTTAAAGGGAATCTTTTAGCGGTGGTGTTAGCGGACAATTCAGCGAATTTATACGACATCACTTCTCAAAAATTGCTTTTTAGCGAAAAAGGTTCCCCAAGCACCACGATCAATTCTTTAATGGCGATGCCTATTTTTATGGATACGGTCGTGGTGTTCCCTATGCTAGATGGGCGCTTGTTGGTCGTGGATTATGTGCATGGAAACCCTACGCCTATTAGAAACATTGTTATCAGCAGCGATAAGTTTTTTAACAATATCACTTACCTTATCGTAGATGGCAATAACATGATCGCTTCTACAGGGAAACGCATCCTTTCAGTGGTGAGCGGTCAAGAGTTCAACTATGATGGGGATATTGTGGATTTGCTTTATGATAAGGGGACTTTATATGTGCTCACGCTAGACGGGCAGATTTTGCAAATGGATAAGAGTTTGAGGGAATTAAACAGCGTGAAACTGCCCTTTGCTTCGCTCAATACCATTGTATTAAACCATAATAAATTGTATTCTTTAGAAAAGCGTGGGTATGTGATAGAGGTGGATTTGAATGATTTTGATTCATATAATGTTTATAAAACGCCAACTATAGGCAGTTTTAAGTTTTTTTCATCTAATCGTTTGGATAAAGGGGTGTTTTATGATAAAAATCGGGTGTATTATGATCGTTACTATTTAGATTATAATGATTTTAAACCAAAA
Organism: Helicobacter pylori; assembly: GCF_011175115.1. Taxonomy (GTDB): domain Bacteria; phylum Campylobacterota; class Campylobacteria; order Campylobacterales; family Helicobacteraceae; genus Helicobacter; species Helicobacter pylori_DF. The sequence goes on from NZ_SHOW01000009.1 coordinate 33,460, forward strand.
CTTTATCCCGTTGTGGAAAAATCGGCATCTAAAAAATCTCAAAAAGGCGAAAAAGGGAACGCTCCTATTTATTTGCAAGAAAGGCATAAAGCTAAAGAAAAGCCTTTAGAAGAAAACAAAGTTAAGCCAAGAAATAGCGGGTTTGAAGAAGAAGAAGTTAAAACCAGAAGGCGCGATATGGAGCCTATTAACAATCAAAATAACGCTATCCAAAAAGGCATGAAAGAAAATCAAGAAAACAAAAACGCTCCTGCTTCAAAAGAGAGTAACGAAAAAGGCGCAGAAAACGCTCCTATTTCAAAAGAGAATAACGCTTTTAAAGAAGTGCCAAAACTCAGCCCTAAAGAAGAAAAACGCCGCTTGAAAGAAGAAAAGAAAAAAGCCAAAGCCGAACAAAGAGCGAGAGAATTTGAGCAAAGAGCGAGAGAGCATCAAGAAAGAGATGAAAAAGAGCTTGAAGAAAGAAGAAAAGCTTTAGAAATGAATAAGAAGTGAGTCTATGCCAGCTAGGCAATCTTTTACAGATTTGAAAAACCTGGTTTTGTGCGATATAGGCAATACGCGCATCCATTTCGCGCAAAACTATCAGCTCTTTTCAAGCGCTAAAGAAGATTTAAAGCGTTTGGGTATTCAAAAGGAAATTTTTTACATTAGCGTGAATGAAGAAAATGAAAAAGCCCTTTTGAATTGTTACCCTAACGCTAAAAATATTGCAGGATTTTTTCATTTAGAAACCGACTATGTAGGGCTTGGGATAGACCGGCAAATGGCGTGTTTAGCGGTGGCTAATGGGGTTATAGTGGATGCGGGGAGCGCGATTACGATTGATTTAATTAAAGAGGGCAAGCATTTAGGAGGGTGTATTTTACCCGGTTTAGCCCAATATACCCATGCGTATAAAAAAAGCGCTAAAATTTTAGAGCAACCTTTCAAGGCTTTGGATTCTTTAGAAGTTTTACCTAAAAACACCAGAGACGCTGTGAATTACGGCATGGTTTTGAGCGTCATCTCTTGTATCCAGCATTTAGCCAAAGATCAAAAAATCTATCTTTGTGGGGGCGATGCGAAGTATTTGAGCGCGTTTTTACCCCATTCTGTTTGCAAGGAGCGTTTGGTTTTTGACGGGATGGAAATCGCTCTTAAAAAAGCAGGGATACTAGAATGCAAATGATGCAGAATTTGAGTTTTTTGGGCATGTTTTTAGCCGCTTTGAGCATGTCTTTAGGGCATTGTGTGGGCATGTGTGGGGGGATTGTGAGTGCGTTTAGTCAAATAAGATTTTCTAAAGTTACAAGCTTTTCTTACCAGCTCACTTGCCATGCCCTTTATAATGTGGGGAGGATCAGCACTTACATGCTCTTAGGGGCTATAGTGGCGGGTTTAGGGCGTAGTCTTAGCGTGAACATGGGTTTTAGGGGTGTTTTATTGATGAGCATGGGAGTTGTTTTAATCCTTTTAGCGCTCTTGGGATCTAAAGCGGAAAAATTAAGCTTTCAAATCCCTTTCATCTCTTTTTTGATGAAAAAAACCTTGCAATCTCAAAACATTTTAGGGCTGTATTTTTTAGGTGTGTTGAATGGATTTTTACCTTGCATGATGGTGTATTCGTTTTTAGCGAGCGTGATTCTCAGTCATAGTGCGTTTATGGGAGCGATGCTAGGCCTTTCTTTTGGGCTTGGCACTAGCGTGCCGTTGTTTTTAATGGGGATTTTTTTAAGCAAAATTTCCGTTTCTTACAGGAAATTTTTTAATCTTTTGTCTAAAGGTTTAATGGGGGTTTTTGGGCTTTATGTCCTTTATATGGGGATCATGCTCATTAGCCACAAAATGCCTCATGCGATGCATCATCAAAACAGCACCACTCAGCATGATCATAAAGGAGTGCATTCGCATGAACACTAACAAAGCCCTTTTTTTGGACAGAGACGGCATTATCAATATTGACAAAGGTTATGTGAGTCAAAAAGAAGATTTTGAGTTTCAAAAAGGGATTTTTGAATTGCTAAAGCATGCGAAATCTTTAGGCTACAAACTGCTTTTAATCACTAACCAATCTGGGATCAATCGGGGCTATTACACCCTTAAAGATTTTGAACAACTCACTGAATACCTCCAAGAAAGCTTGCTTAAAGAATTAGGTTTTAACTTAGATGGCGTCTATTTTTGCAGGCACGCCCCAGAAGAAAATTGCGCTTGCAGGAAGCCAAAGCCCTTTTTGATTTTGCAAGCCGCTAAAGAGCATCAAATTTGCTTGGAGCGATCTTTTATGATAGGCGATAAGGAGAGCGACATGTTAGCCGGCTTGAACGCTAAAGTTAAAAATAACCTTTTATTGACTACAAATTTTTTAAAAACTCCTCATTCTTGGATACAATGTAAAAATCTTAAAGAGATGATTGATTGGATTAAATAAGGATAGTAATGCGTTATATTGATGATGGATTAGAAAATCAAACGATTTTAATCACCGGTGGGGCTGGCTTTGTAGGCAGTAATCTGGCCTTTTATTTTCAAGAGAACCACCCTAAAGCTAAAGTAATCATTTTGGATAAGTTTCGCAGTAACACGCTTTTCAGTAATAACCGCCCCAGTTCTTTAGGGCATTTTAAGAATTTAATCGGTTTTAAGGGCGAAGTGATCATAGCTGATATTAATAATCCCTTAGATTTAAGGCGTTTAGAAAAGTTGCATTTTGATTATTTGTTCCACCAAGCCGCTGTTTCTGATACGACCATGCTCAATCAAGAATTAGTGATGAAAACCAATTATCAGGCTTTTTTAAACCTTTTAGAAATCGCTCGCCCCAAAAAAGCTAAAGTGATTTACGCTTCTTCAGCGGGCGTTTATGGCAACACCAAAGCCCCCAATGTGGTAGGCTCAAACGAAAGCCCTGAAAACGTTTATGGCTTTTCCAAGCTTTGCATGGACGAATTTGTCCGATTCCATTCAAGCGATAACGTTGTGGGCTTAAGGTATTTCAATGTCTATGGGCCTAGGGAATTTTATAAAGAAAAAACCGCTTCTATGGTTTTGCAGCTCGCTTTAAGCGCAATGGCGTTTAAGGAAGTCAAGCTCTTTGAATTTGGCGAGCAATTAAGGGATTTTGTCTATATTGAAGACGTGATCCAAGCGAATGTGAAAGCGATGAAGGCTCAAAAAAGCGGGGTTTATAATGTGGGTTATTCCCAAGCCAGAAGTTATAATGAAATCGTTAGCATTTTAAAAGAGCATTTAGGGGATTTTAAAGTGAGTTATATCAAAAACCCTTACGCTTTTTTCCAAAAGCACACCCAAGCGCATATTGAGCCTGCTATTTTGGATTTAGATTACACCCCTTTATACGATTTAGAAAGTGGCATTAAAGATTATTTGCCCCATATCCATGCGATTTTTAAAGGACAGCGCGCATGAAAAAAATCTTAGTCATAGGCGATCTGATCGCTGATTATTATTTGTGGGGGAAGAGCGAACGCCTTTCTCCTGAAGCCCCTGTGCCTGTTTTAGAAGTCAAAAAAGAGAGCAAGAATTTAGGCGGAGCGGCCAATGTGGCTAATAACCTTATCTCTTTAAAAGCTAAAGTCTTTTTATGTGGGGTAGTGGGCGATGATTTAGAGGGCAAGCATTTTATTAGCGCTTTAAAAGCAAGAGGGATTGACGCTTCAGGCGTCTTAATAGATAAAACCCGTTGCACCACGCTTAAAACGCGCATTATCGCGCAAAACCAGCAAATCGCGCGCGTGGATAAGGAAATCAAAGACCCCTTAAGTGCTGATTTAAGAAAGAATCTTTTAGATTTTATCACAGAAAAAATCCAAGAAATAGACGGCACGATCCTTTCAGATTACAATAAGGGCGTGTTGGATTTTGAACTCACTCAAACTATCATCACTCTGGCCAACCAACACCACAAGCTCATTTTATGCGACCCTAAAGGGAAAGATTATAGCAAATATTCCCATGCGAGTTTGATCACGCCTAATCGCGCTGAATTAGAGCAAGCGCTCCATTTGAAGTTAGACAGCCATGCGAATTTATCAAAAGCACTCCAAATCTTAAAAGAAACTTATCAAATCGCTATGCCTTTAGTCACTTTGAGCGAACAAGGCATCGCTTTTTTAGAAAAAAACGAGTTAGTCAATTGCCCCACTATCGCTAAAGAAGTTTATGATGTCACGGGAGCAGGCGATACGGTGATAGCGTCTTTAACGCTCTCTTTATTAGAATCGATGAGCCTAAAAGATGCTTGCGAGTTTGCCAATGCGGCTGCGGCGGTGGTGGTGGGTAAAATGGGGAGCGCGTTAGCGAGTTTAGAAGAAATCGCTTTGATTTTAAACCAAACGCACCCCAAAATCCTCCCTTTAGAAAAGCTGTTAGAAACTTTAGAACACCATCAGCAAAAAATCGTTTTCACCAATGGCTGTTTTGATCTCCTCCATAAAGGGCATGCGAGTTATTTGCAAAAGGCTAAAGCTTTAGGGGATATTCTCATTGTGGGGTTAAATAGCGATAATTCCATTAAAAGGCTTAAGGGGGATAAACGCCCCATAGTGAGCGAAAAAGACAGAGCGTTTCTTTTAGCGAGTTTGTCTTGCGTGGATTATGTTGTGGTGTTTGAAGAAGACACGCCAATTAAATTAATTCAAGCCCTAAAGCCTGATATTTTAGTCAAGGGAGCGGACTATCTCAATAAAGAAGTCATAGGGAGCGAGTTTGCTAAAGAAACCCATTTGATGGAGTTTGGAGAAGGTTATTCCACAAGCGCTATCATAGAAAAAATTAAAAGGACATGCAGTGATTGATGATTTGATTCAAAAAGAATTTTTAGCCCATAAGGAAGCGTTAGAAAAAAGTTTAGAAAGTTTGCAAGAAGCGTTAAAACAAAGTGTTCATCTTTTGACAGAAACTTTAGAAAATCAAGGGAAAATCCTTATTTGCGGTAACGGGGGGAGTGCGAGCGACGCGCAGCATTTTGCCGCTGAATTGACCGGGCGCTATAAATTAGAAAGGAAAGGCTTGAGCGCGATAAGCCTTAATACCGATACCTCAGCCCTTACCGCCATTGCGAACGATTATGGTTATGAAGAAGTGTTTGCCAGACAAGTGGAAGCGTTGGGGGTAAAAAACGATGTTTTGATAGGGATTTCTACAAGCGGTAATTCCAAAAATGTCCTAAAAGCTTATGAAAAAGCCAAAGATTTAGGGATGAAAACGCTTAGTTTAGCGGGGCGTGATGGGGGGAAAATGAAGCCTTTAAGCGATATGGCTTTGATTGTCCCTAGCGATGATACCCCACGAATCCAAGAAATGCACATTCTTATGATCCACATTTTATGCGATTGCATTGAAAGGCATTTCGCTCATAAAAATTAGCCCTAATTTTGGATTTCTTTAGATCGTGTCCCCATTGAAAATTGAATTTTTCACAATGACATAATCCACTTTCCGGATCGCTTCAAGATCTCTCCCACCTGCATAGGAGATTGAAGATTGCAAATCTTGTTGCATTTCAATCAGCGTGTCTTTTAGTGATCCTTTATGTTGGATCCAAATTTTCTTACCTTCTATATTTTTCTTTTCACCTTTTTGAAACTCTGATGCCGAACCGAAATATTCTTTGTATGCGATACCATTTTCTATTTTTGTTTCTCCAGATGATTCTTCATGCCCTGCAAAAAGCGAGCCAATCATCACCATTGTCGCGCCAAAGCGTATGGATTTTGCAATATCCCCATGCACGCGAATGCCGCCATCTGCAATAATGGGTTTTCTTGCTGCTTTGGCGCACCACCTAAGAGCTGCCAGTTGCCAACCACCCGTGCCAAAGCCTGTTTTGATTTTAGTGATACACACCTTCCCAGGCCCGATGCCAACTTTTGTAGCGTCAGCACCAGCGTTCTCTAATTCACGGACCGCTTCTGGCGTGCCAACATTCCCGGCAATCACAAAAGTTTCTGGCAAATGCGTTTTGATGTGTTGGATCATTTCAATGACAGAATTTGAATGGCCATGCGCAATATCGATTGTGATATAGTCTGGTGCTAATCCTTGTTTGGCTAATTCTTCTATAAAAAGATATTCTTCCTTTTTCACCCCAACACTGATTGAACTAATCCATTGGCGTTTTTTCATTTTTTTGACAAACGGGATTCTTGTCGATCCATTAAAGCGGTGCATGATGTAGAAATAGCCATTTTCTGCTAGAAATTCTGCGATCGATTCGTTGATGATTGTTTGCATGTTGGCCGGGACTATAGGCATTTTAAATGCGTGTTTGCCTAGAATAACGGTCGTATCGCACTCTGAACGGCTATTCACGATGCATTTATTAGGAATGAGTTGGACATCTTCGTAATCAAATACTTTCAATGACTTGATCCTTTTTTGCTTTGAAACATTATTTTTACCTTAATTTGAATAAAAAATCAAGAGAAAATGATACAGGCTCGATCAAATTTTGGGCGTCAAAGGCCTTATGAATAACCATAATAAGCAAGGGTTACAATATTGTAAAGAAAACGCTACAATAAACTTTCTCTAATCACAAAAAATAAGGAAATCATAAGATGCTGCAAACCATCAACTTAACGCAACGCTATGCGACTAAAAAATTGTTTGAAAACGTGAATATCAAGCTGGATAAAAACAAACGCTACGGGCTGATTGGGGCTAATGGGGCAGGGAAGTCCACTTTTTTAAAGATTTTAAGCAAGAGTATTGATTGTAGCAGTGGGGAAGTCATCATCACAAGTGGGATGAAAATGGGGGTTTTAGGGCAGGATCAATACGCTTTTGAAGATTTGAGCCTTAAAGATGCGGTTTTGATAGGCAATAAGCGTTTGTATGACGCTATCAAAGAAAAAGAGCGCTTATACACCGAAGGCGATTTGAGCGATGATAAAGTGAATGCGAGATTAGGGGAGTTAGAAACCATTTGCGTGGAAGAAGATCCCATGTATGAATGCGAGGTGGCGATTGAAAAAATCCTAGAAGATTTAGGCATTCCTAGCTCTAGGCACAACGATTTGATGAAAACCTTGCCAAGCAGCGATAAATTTAAAATCCTTCTCGCTCAAGTCTTATTCCCTAAACCGGATATTTTGCTGTTAGATGAGCCTACGAACAACCTGGATTTAAACGCCATTGAATGGCTAGAAAACAACCTCAAACGCCATGAAGGCACGATGGTAGTCATTAGCCATGACAGGCATTTTTTAAATGCGGTATGCACGCATATTTTGGATTTGGATTTTCACAGCGTGCGCGAATTCAGCGGGAATTATGACGATTGGTATATCGCTTCTACCTTGATCGCTAAACAGCAAGAGGCCGAACGCAATAAAAAACTCAAAGAAAAAGAAGAGCTAGAAAAATTTATCGCTCGTTTTAGCGCTAACGCTTCTAAAGCCAAGCAAGCCACAAGCCGCCAAAAACAATTGGATAAATTAGACATTCAAAGTTTAGCGGTATCTAGTAGGAGGGATCCTAGCATTATTTTTAAACCCAAACGCACCATTGGTAATGAAGCTTTAGAGTGCGAAAACATCTCTAAAAGTTATGATGGGCAAATTGTTTTAAATCAAGTGAGCTTGAAAGTGATGCCTAAAGATAAGATCGCTCTCATAGGGCCAAACGGCGTGGGTAAATCCACGCTTTGTAAAATTTTAGTAGAAGAGTTAAAGCCGGATAAGGGCGTGGTGAAATGGGGAGCGACCGTTTCAAAAGGCTATTTCCCTCAAAACGTGAGCGAAGAAATTAGTGGCGAAGAAACCTTGTATCAATGGCTTTTTAATTTCAATAAAAAGATTGAAAGCGCCGAGGTGAGAAACGCTTTAGGGAGGATGCTTTTTAATGGCGAAGAGCAAGAAAAGTGCGTGAACGCTTTAAGCGGAGGCGAAAAACACCGAATGGTTTTATCCAAGCTCATGTTAGAGGGGGGGAATTTTTTAGTCTTAGATGAGCCAACCAACCACCTAGATTTAGAAGCGATTATCGCACTAGGTGAAGCGCTCTTTAAATTTGATGGGGCAGTGATTTGCATAAGCCATGACAGAGAGCTCATTGATGCGTATGCGAACCGGATCATTGAATTAGTCCCAAGCCCTAAAGGCGCTTCAATCATTGATTTTAAAGGCAGTTATGAAGAGTATTTAGCGAGCAAAAAATGAAACCGCAAGACGTTGAAATCGTTCAAAGCGTTTTAGAGATCACAGGGCCGATTAGCCCTACTGAAGTGTATGATAAAGCCAAAGAGCTTTTTGAAAAAGGCGAGATTACAAACATGTTTGATTATGGGGGCAATACTCCAGATAGAAGCGTTAGCGCTTCTATTTATACAGCCTTAAACAAGGGCGAAGAACTGCCTTTTTTTAAGGTGCAAGAAAAGCCAGCTTTAATCGCTTTAAAAAGTGCGATGAATGAGCCGGTTTTGAATACTCAAAAGCCAAGCGCTCCAAGCGTTAAAATCGTGCATAATAAAATCGCGCATGAAAGGGATTTGCACCCCTTTTTAACTTACATGGCTTTTCATAATGAAAATTTGAAATGCTACACGAAAACCATTTTTCATGAAGAGAGTTCAAAATCGCCAAAAGGCATGGACAGGTGGCTTTATCCAGACATGGTGGGGGTTAGGTTTTTGCATGCTGAATTGTCTAATGAAAATTTAATCGCTTTTTCTAAGAAATTTGACACTTTACCCGTTAAACTGGTGAGCTTTGAATTGAAAAAAGAAATCAGCGTGAATAATTGCAGGGAGTGTTATTTTCAAGCGATTTCTAACAGCTCGTGGGCTAATGAGGGGTATTTAGTGGGCCATCATATTGATACGCATAACCCCCAACTCATGGATTTGTTGAAGCGTTTGCATGCGAGTTTTGGGATTGGCGTGATTGATTTAAGAACTGATGAGGATAAAAGCGCTATTTTATTGAACGCTAAATACAAAGAAAAAATTGATTACACTATGGCTCAAGAGCTTAGCGAGAAAAATCCAAAATTCAGCGGTTTTTTAAAGAGCGTTGTGGATTATGACCCAAACCACCAACACCGCTATAAAGATGAATTTGATGAGGTTAAAAAGAAAGAGGAGCTATACCCTAACTCATAAACTTTCTTTTTAAAAAATGAGATTTTAAAAAACGCTTCAAGCGTTTTTGTAAAAAATAGCAAAGAGCTTGATTTTAATCAAGCGATAGCTTATTGAAAAAGCGGTCTTGGGGGTTAGGGGGTTTCTTAAGGTGGTTAAGGGGGTATTATCGCAAAATACCCCCTATCCCCTTAAGAGAATGAGTTTTATCAAAAAATAGAATTCTAAAAATTTTAGTTGTCAGTGTTTGGTTAAATAAAGCCTTTATTGATCATAAGGGCGTTTCAAAAACCCCAAATAAAGCGCTAAAGAGCAGCACGACCAAGCAATCCCTAATAAAAACCCTCCTAAAACATCGCTAGGGTAATGCACCCCTAAATAAACCCTATCATACGACATTAAAACAATCCAAAAAAGCAAGATAATAGCGCCAATAGTTTTGGTGCGATTGTTGGCGTTAGAATAGCATAACAACAACGCCAAAGAGCCATAAAAAAGCGCTGAAGCCAAAGCATGCCCGCTGGGGAAACTAAAGCCATGCGCGAAAACCAATTCGCCATTGGTTGCAGGCCGTGGGCGTGCCACTAAAAGCTTAAGGGATTTTAAGGTGAATTCACCCAATAAGATGCTAAAGAAAAACCACACCCCCAAGGCGATGCGTTTTTGAAACCCAAACCACAAGCCAATGAGTAGGGCTATAGGAGTGGTGAGCTTGCTTTGTGCAAACCATGTGCTAAAAAACACGAAAGAAAGCCACGCACTCCCTTGAATGGGGGCAGGGTTACGGATCAAATCTATAAAAAACAAATCCAATTGTTGGATCCACTCTTGACGCAAAGCCACCCCGCTTATCACAATGCCAAACAAAATAAAAAAGATCACCCCAATAATCCCAAGCGTTTTAGCCGCTTTTTTTTCTCTCACGCTTATCGTTCTGTCAAATACCATTCAAACCCCTTTTAAAAAATGACTTTAAAAAAGGCGATTATAGCTTATTTACCCCACAAACGCACACAAAACGCAAGGAATAAAAAAATAATATTCTTTGATATAATGAAACCTTTAAAGGGTGTGCTAAAAACGCCAAACAAAACCGCCAATCAAAAAAACAAAAAAGGGGCTTATATCATGGAAAACAAAAACACTCAAGCGAATGAGAAAAACAACGAGCATGCATCTTCTTCATTAGAGCGCAACGAATTGCACAACACCATTTGGAAAGTGGCTAATGAATTGAGAGGCTCAGTGGATGGCTGGGATTTTAAGCAATACGTTTTAGGCATTCTTTTTTACCGCTACATTTCAGAAAACATGACTCATTACATCAATAAAGAAGAGCGAAAGCGCGATCCGAGTTTTGATTACGCTTCATTAAGCGATGAAGAGGCTGAGCGCGCAAGAGAACACCTGATTGAAGAAAAAGGCTTTTTCATCCCGCCAAGCGCTTTATTTTGTAACGTGTTAAAAAACGCACCCAATAACGAAGATCTCAATGTAACCCTACAAAATATTTTTAACGAAATAGAAAAATCCAGCCTAGGCACTCCATCAGAAGAAAACGTCAAAGGCTTGTTTGCGGATTTAGATGTCAATAGCAATAAATTAGGGAGCTCTCATAAAACTAGGGTGGAAAAATTGACTAAAATCCTTCAAGCCATAGGGGGCATGCAATTAGGCGATTATTTAAAAAGCGGGATTGATGTTTTTGGCGACGCTTATGAATATTTAATGGCGATGTATGCGAGCAATGCCGGCAAAAGCGGAGGGGAATTTTTCACCCCCCAAGAAGTGAGCGAACTGCTCGCTAAAATCGCCCTGCACAACCAAGAGAGTATTAATAAAGTTTATGACCCATGCTGTGGGAGCGGGAGCTTACTCTTACAATTTTCTAAAGTGCTAAGCGATAAAAATGTTTCAAAAGGGTATTTTGGGCAAGAAATCAATTTGACCACTTACAACCTCTGCCGTATCAACATGTTTTTGCATGACATCAATTATTCTAAATTCCATATCGCGCTAGGAGACACGCTTTTAGACCCAAAGCATGAAGACGATGAGCCTTTTGATGCGATCGTTTCCAACCCTCCCTATTCCACTAAATGGATAGGCGATAGCAACCCCCTTTTAATCAATGATGAGCGCTTTAGCCCGGCCGGTGTGTTAGCGCCCAAAAACGCCGCCGATCTCGCTTTCACCATGCACATGCTTTCTTATTTATCCAATAGCGGCACTGCTGCGATCGTGGAATTTCCCGGGGTGCTTTATAGGGGGAATGCTGAAAGCAAAATCAGAGAATATTTAGTCAAAAATAATTTCATTGACTGCGTGATCGCTTTACCAGACAACCTCTTTTTTGGAACGAGTATCGCTACTTGTATTTTAGTGCTTAAGAAAAACAAACAAGACGACACCACGCTTTTTATTGATGCGAGTAAGGAATTTGTCAAAGAAGGCAAGAAAAACAAGCTCAAAGAACACAACCGAGAAAAGATTTTGCAAACCTATACTGAAAGGAAAACCATCAAGCATTTTTCCGCCCTAGCCACTATGGAGCAAATCAAAGAAAACGATTGCAACCTATCGGTGAATCGCTATGTGGAGCAAGAAGACACTAAAGAGATCATTGACATTAAAGCGCTCAATGGTGAGATTTCTCAAATCGTAGAAAAACAAAGCGCTTTAAGAAACAGCCTTGATCGTATCATCAAAGAGTTAGAAGAGGGGCAAAATGCATAAAATAGAGCGCTTGCTCCAAACCTTAGCGCCTAAGGGGGTGGAGTTTAAAACGCTTGAAGAGGTTTTTGAA